>NZ_VCCD02000002.1:1072500-1705689 GCF_006323185.2 Variovorax sp. KBS0712
GCGCGCGCCAACTCGCCCGTGCGCTCGCTCAGTGGCGGCGAACGCAACCGCCTGCTGCTGGCGCGCCTGTTCGCGCGACCGGCCAACGTGCTGGTGCTCGACGAGCCGACCAACGACCTGGACATCGACACGCTCGAGCTGCTCGAAGGCCTGCTGCAGGACTACGACGGCACCGTGTTCCTCGTGAGCCACGACCGCACCTTCCTCGACAACGTGGTGACCAGCACGATCGCCTTCGAGGGCGACGGCCGCTGGCGCGAGTACGAGGGCAGCGTGGAAGACTGGCTCATCCAGTCCAAGCGCGCACGCGAGATCGCCGAGCAGCGCCTCGCGTCGGCACCACCGCCGCCTCCAGCCGCCGCACCGGCCCCGGCGCCCGCGGCTGCACCCGCCGCAGCCCCCACCGGCGGTCCCCGCAAGAAGCTCTCTTACAAGGAGCAGCGCGAACTCGAAGCCCTGCCCGCGCAGATCGAAGCCCTCGAAGCCGAGCAGAAGCGCATCAGCGAAATGCTCGAGCTCGACGGCGGCGCCATCTACGCGAGCGACGCCTCCCGTGCGGTCGAGCTGAGCGAGCGCCACGCCAAGATCGACGACGAACTGCTCGCCGCACTGGAGCGCCAGGAAGAACTCGGCGCCGGGCGCTGAGCGCCGTCTTCCTGCGCCGGTTGGCCGCCCGTCCCACCCACGGCGGGCGCCAACTCGGCTATACATGCGGCACCGCCTTCCCAAGCCCCCGGAAAGACCCCGCCGCATGCCTTCCTCTTCCTTCCACGCGTTGGTCCGCCGCAGCGTCGCGCTGCTGGCCCTCATGGTGCTCGGCGCCTGCGCGCAGCTGCCGAAGGAGGTGGACCGCCCCGTCTCGACCGCGCTCGCCTCGCCCGACGGCACGGCGCTGGCCACGCTGCTGCGGGAGCGCCGCAACGCCGACAAGGCGCGCTTCGACTCCGGCTTCCTGCTGCTCGGCGGCCCGCAGGCCGCCTACGGCAGCCGACTGGCGCTGATCGAGAACGCACAGAAGACGCTGGACCTGCAGTACTACGCCATCCACGCCGACGCCAGCACCGGCCGGCTGGTGCGCGGGCTGCGCGCGGCGGCCGAGCGCGGCGTGCGGGTGCGCATCCTGCTGGACGACTTCCACACCATCGGCCGCGACGCGCTGGTGCTCGGCCTGGCCTTCATTCCGAACATCGAGATGCGGCTGTTCAACCCGCTCGCGGGCTCGCGCGGCACCGGCTTCAACCGCATGCTCAACGCCATCGGCGAGGTCTCGCGCATCCAGCAGCGCATGCACAACAAGCTGTTCCTGGCCGACAACGTGATGGGCGTGACGGGCGGGCGCAACCTGGGCGACGCCTACTTCGGCAATGCCCTCACCGGTAACTTCGTCGACGTCGACGTGCTGGCGGCCGGCCCGATCGTGCAGGACCTCTCGCGCAGCTTCGACAGCTACTGGAACAACGAGCGCGCCTACCCCGTGCAGTCGCTGGTCTCGCGCGAGGAGTTCCAGCGCATCCGCGACCGCGCGCGCCGCATCGACCAGGAACTCAGCGACGAAGCGGCCGAGGCGCGCAACCAGCCCAAGGCCCCGGACGGCGAACCGCGCCCCGGCGCCGGCCCCACGCCCGAGCAGCGGGCCCGCGCCTGGGACGAGAAGCCGCTCGACCTGCGCAGCGCCGCCTTCGTCTGGGCCCCGGCCCTGATGCTGGCCGACGCGCCCGGCAAGATCCCGGCCGACAGCGGCCCCGGCGCGGTGCGCAACCCCGACCTCGTGGTGAGCCGGCCCGAGCTGCCCTCGCGCAGCGCCACCGCGCTGGCCGACCTGGCCTCCAGCGGCGACACGGTGGTCGAAGGCCTGCTGCACCTGATCGGCCAGGCGCGCACCGACCTGCTGATCATCTCGCCCTACTTCGTGCCCGGCCCCGACATGCAGCAGGCCTTTGCCGCGGCGCGCACGCGGGGCGTGCGCATCCGGGTGCTGACGAATTCACTGGCCTCGAACGACGCGCCCATCGCCCATGTCGGCTATGCGCGCCACCGCAAGGCGCTGCTCGCCGCGGGCGTGGAGTTGTACGAGCTGCGCAGCGAACAGGCCGACTTCGGCAATGTGTTCGGCTCCTCGGGCGGCAGCGGCGCGGGCAGCGTCAGCGGCGAATCGCGCGCGATGCTGCACTCCAAGGTGCTGGTGATGGACGGCCGGCTGCTGGTGGTCGGCTCGATGAACCTGGACCTGCGCTCGCAGCTGCAGAACACCGAGATCGCGCTGCTGATCCGCAGCGGCGAACTCTCGCGCATGGCGGCCGAGCAGATCGAGCGCGGCATGCGCGAGCGCGCCTGGCATGTCGAACTCGCGCAGGGCACGCTGGTGTGGCACGCGCCCGAGGGCAGCGGCCTGCAGGACACGGACACCGAGCCCGACGCGAGCGCCACGCTGCGCTTCCTGCTGCGGCTGTTCGGGCCGCTGGCGCCGGACCAGTTGCTCTGACGGTCCGGTTCGACCGGCTCAGTGCTTGTGCTGGTGCGCACCGCCCGCCGCGGGCGCAGCAGCAGCGGCGCCCTCCGGTGCACCGACCGGCAGCTTCAGCTCCAGCGTCGTCTTCGCGCCCTTGGCGTCCTCGAACTTCAGGGTCATGGGCACGGTCGCGCCCTTGGTCATGGCGCCCTTCAGGTCCATCAGCATCACGTGGTAGCCGCCGGGCTTGAGCTCGACGGTCTTGCCGGCCGGCAGCTCGAGGCCGCCCGCGAGTTCGCGCATGCGCATGGTGTCGCCTTCCATCTTCATCTCGTGCACCTCGGCCACGCCGGCGGCGGGCGTCGAGATGCCGACCAGCTTCGTGCCCGTGGGCGCGGTGAGCTTCATGAAGGCGCCCGTGCCGCTCTGGCCCGGCACCGACTGGCGCACCCAGGCGTCGCGCACGTCGACCGTGGCCACGCCCTGCGCCACCACGTCGAGCTTGGCCGCGGGCTTCTTCAGGCCGGCCGTGGTGCTGCCCGCGGCGGGCACTTCGGCCCAGTCGACGCTGCCGACGTCGCAGTCCTGGCGCACCTTGAACCACAGCGGGCCCGGCGTGGCGGGCACCTTGCCGCGCAGCACGAACTCGCCGCGCTCGCTGCCGGGCAGCGCGTTCTGCGGCGTCTCTGCCGTCCAGCGCACTTCACCTTCGGCGCTGCCGGCCTTGGGCGCGTCGAGCTTCCAGCCCTTGCGCGCCTGGGCGTCGGTGAGCACGAAGCCCTTGGGCAGGCGCACCGCGAGGCCGGTCGTGGCCTTGGCGCCTTCGCAGGCGTGGCCGACGCGGAAGGCGGCGTTGTACTCGCTGCCGACGGTGGCGCCGCCCGGGGGCAGGCTCACGTGGGCGCCGGCGGCGCCGGCACCGGCCAGCAGGGCGCAGGCGGCGAGGGTGTGGAACGTAGGGGTCGAAAGCTTCGTCATGGCGTGTGTCCTTGGAGAGGAAAAAGTGAGGATCAAAGGTCGAACTTGAGTTCGGCCACGAAGGTGCGTTGCGGGTACGGGTGGAAGGCCCAGTAGGTGCGGTTGTTCAGGTTGTCGATGCCGACGGCGGCGCTCCACTGGCGGTCGATGCGGTAGCGGATGCGCGCATCGACCACGAAGAACTTCGAGAAGCCCATGAAAGCCATGCCGTTCGGGTCGCTGTTGTCGAGCGTGCCGTACTGCCGGCCGCTGTAGCGCGCGCCGACGGTGTAGCTCCACTTCGCGTCGGGCCGGTAGGTGGCGAGCAGCGAGGCGCGCACCTTGGGCACGCGCGGCTGGTCGCGCCCCACGCTGGCCGGGAAGCCGCGGTTGGCGGTGATCTTCGAATCGGTCAGCGTGAGGCTGCCGCCCAGGTCCAGCCCCTGGATGCCCGCGTCGACCGTGTTGATCGCCACCTCCAGCCCGCGCGTGCGGATGGCATCGACGTTCTGCACGGTGCTCACGAGGTTGGTGAGCGCCTGGGTGTAGAGCGCGTCCTTCGTGTGCTCGAAGAACAGCGTGGTGCGCAGCACGCCGTCGACGCCCCAGCGCTTGAGGTCGCGCTCGGCACTCAGCTCGGCGGTCCACGAACGCTCGGGGCGCAGGTCGGGGTTGGTGTTGACGATGCGGTTGCCCTCGATCGAGCCCTGGTAGAGCTCGCTCACGGTGGGCATGCGCACGGCGCGCCCGACCGAGGCCTTGAAGTGCCAGTCGGGCGTGGCCTGCCAGGCGAGCGCGGCCTTGGGCGAGACGAAGCTGTTCTTGCGCGGCGCGAAGTCGAGCAGCCGCGCCGCGTTGCCGAGCTGGCCGCCGTACGCCTCCCAGCGCTCGTGGCGCAGGCCCAGCGTGGTCTTCCAGTCTTTGGCGAAACGCCAGGTGTCCTGCACGTAGAGCGAGCGCAGTCGCGTGTTGCCGTTGAAGGCAGAGAACGGCGACACGGCCGGCCCGCCGATCCAGTCGCGCGTGTTGCCGATGGCGCTGCGCAGCCGTGCGGTGTCCTGCTGGACGCCGAAGTCGACCACGTGCGCGCCCACGCCTTCGGCCGAGCCGGTGGGCCGCCAGGTGCCCGCGGCCTTGAAGGTGTGCCAGCCGGTGCCGCCCATGTCGGTGGTGCGGCCCGGGCCGCCGTAGAAGGCGCCCGGCAGCGCCGTGGTCGGCGTGCGCGAGGTGTCCTTCGCGTAGTCGAACAGGCTCGCCGCCACCTCCCAGTCGAACACGCCGCCCGTGTGGCTCTTCACCGAGAGGCCGTGCATGTAGTGCGTGAGCGCCGTCTCGGTCGGCGCGAAGGCGGCGGCCGGCGTGTCGAGGTTGTAGGTGCGTCCGCCGAGGTTCACGCGCCCGCCGTACACCGGCAGGCCGAGCGCATCGCGCAGGTACGTGTCGGTGCTGCCGTGCGTGGTGTTGTGCCAGGCGCCCAGCGTGTAGGTGGCGCGCACGGTGGGCGAGAAGTCGTAGGCCAGCTTGAGCTTGGCCTGCTCCTGGGTGGTGTCGTAGGCGGTGATGCCGCCCAGCAACCACCACGGCTGGTTCGACGGGTTCAGCCCGAGCACCGCGCCGGTGACGGGCGTGCCCGCGCTGCCTACCGTGCCGGCGCTCACGAGCCGGTTGGCGAACGACAGCGACTGCCCCTTGCTGTGGGTGCGCGAGGCGCCGAGCCACCACGACCAGTCGCCGCTGCGGCTGCCCAGCGACAGGTCGAGCTGCTGGCCGCCCGGCGACGAATGGCTGTTGTACAGGTCAAAGTTCGAGGTGAAGCCGCTGAGCTTGACGTGCGCCTCGAGCTGCGTGGGCATGCGCGTCACGTAGTCGACCACGGCGCCCACCGAGTTGCCCGGGTAGGCGGCCGAGAACGGCCCGTAGAGCACGTCGACGCGCTCGATCTCGTCGGGCGACACCATGCCCCAGCGCGGCGCGAAGGTGGCGCCGTTGCCCAGCGGGTTCGACAGCATGATGCCGTCGGCGTAGACCATCGCGCGGGCGCTGTTGCCCGTGCCCGAGGCGCGCGTGGCCAGCACCGCGTGGTTGAAGTCGCCGATGTAGCGCTTGCGCACCAGCAGGCTCGGCAGGTACTTGAGCGCGTCTTCGGCGTCGGTCGCGTTGACCGTCTCGGCGATCTGCTCGGCGGTCACGCCTTCGATGGTGGTGGGGATCTGCGTCGGCAGCGAGGTCGGCCGGCCACCGCTGATGGTGACGGTACCCAGCGTGCGGCCCGGGGCGGCCGCAGCGCCGGCCTCCGGCGGATCAATGTCCGGCGGCGTTTGCTGCTGCGCCCACACCGGCGCGCTGAAAGGAAATGCCATGGCGATCGCCAGGGCGCGGGAGTGCTGCTTCATGGGGAACCGGCTCCACGAACTTCAAGCCAAAGGGACTGCCTGCGCGCACCCGGGGTGCACCGACAGACAGCGCTGTTGCTGATCGCTCAGGCGGAACGCGGAGGCCCACGGGCCGGAAGCGGCGCGGCCGTGGCCGCGGCATGGCGCGCGGCGGGAATGGGTTGAAGCACGCGCCCCAGCGGCAGGGGCGCATCGAACGCGGCCGCCAGCGTCGGCGGGGGCGGTGCGCCGGTCAGCACGCACAGCGGGCAGTCCATGTGCGTGGCGCCCATGTCCTGCACGCCGTCTTCGGTGTGCACCACCACCTTGATGGTGCCGGCGCCAGAACACACCAGCTCCATCGCCTGCGGATGCACCACCGGCGACGCCACCGCCACGCCCAGCGACAGCATGAACCACAGCAGCACCCAGCGGCCGAGACGGCCGATCAGGCGGGGGTGGGGGCGCAGCGTGTGCATGGCGGTCGCAATTATCGGCGCACTTTGCTGTTGGCGGCCTTGGGGGCGGCACGGGGTGCGGCCTTGCCTTTCGGCGCGGCAGCGGCTTTGGCGGTCGGCTTGGCCCCGCCCTTCGCGGTCGCCTTCTGGCCAGCGCCCTTGACTGCCTTCTGCCCCTTGACGTTCTTGCCACCGCGCACCGCCTTGCGGGCTGGCGGCTCGGGCGCGGCGAGCGCCGGCATCGGCAGCGCCTGCTGCGCCTGCGCCTCGGTGAGCACCGGCGTCACGGTGAAGCCGCGCGCCGCCATCAGCGTGGGCAGGCCCTGCGCGCCGACCATGTGCAGCGCGCCGACCGCGGCGAAGGCGCTGCGCCCGCCCGCATGCAGGCGCTCGATGCCGTCGGCCAGCCCGGGGTTGCGGTCGTCGAGCAGGCGCTTCATGAGGCGCTGCTCGGCCGGCGTGTTCAGGCACTCGCACCACTCGGCGTAGCGCGCCAGCCGGGCCGCGTCGCTGCGCGCCCAGACATCGGCCAGCGTCTTGAGCTGGCCGCGCAGCCGGCCCGATTCGAGCTCGTCGAGCATGGCGTCGATCTGCTCGGCCTCCTCGGCCTCGGAGCCGCCGGTCAGCCAGCGCAGCTGGTCGGCCGCGTTCTCGAGCGCGACGATCGGCTTGTTGCTGTTGCGGGCCGAGACGGCCAGCGTCTCGTCGACGCCGAACTCCGCATACAGGCCGTCGGCGCGCGCCGCCAGCGCGGTCAGCGCCGTCACCTGCAGGATGGGCGGCAGCCGGGCGGTCGAGCCCGGCGACACGCAGGCCTCGGCGTTCTGGCGCTCGAGCCGGCGGGCGCGTTCGCCGCTGAGCACGCGCGCCACCGCGGCCGGGTCGGCCGGCTGGCTCAGGGCGCGCACCGTGGCGTCGTCGCGCGAGTCGAGCTCCAGCGCGAGCGTGTCGCTCTGCGCCAGCGCCTTCTGCACAGTGGGCCCGGGACGCACCCATTCGCCGCGCCCCAGGTGCAGGGTGCCGTAGAGCCACGAGGTGCGGCCGTCGCGCTCGATGCGCCACAGCAGGCCGCGGTCGATGCCGTTGCGCAGGCCGATGCCGGGCTTCTCGAGACTCGCGATGGCCGAGGGCGGGCAGGCGGCGGCGTGGGCCGCGACCGCGATGAAACAACCACCGACGGCCGCGAAGGCCTGGCGGGTCAGACGTGCAAGAAGGCGCTGGGGCGCCGGCCGGTCGGTGCCGCGCGACAGCAGGCGCAGCGGTGCGACGAGGGCTCGGAGTATCCGCAAGGCGAGCTCCATGATTGAAAGAAAGTCCGGCATTCTCACAGCACCGCTGCCCATAATCCAAAACCATGCAAAGCATCTTTCACCTTGCCTTCCACGTGCGCGACCTGGACGGCGCTCGCCGCTTCTACGGCGACGTGCTGGGCTGCGCCGAAGGCCGCAGCACCGACACCTGGGTCGACTTCGACTTCTTCGGCCACCAGATCTCGCTGCACCTGGGCGAGCCCTTCGCCACCACCCGCACCGGCCGCGTCGGCGATGCGATGGTGCCCATGCCGCACTTCGGCATCGTGCTCGCGCTGCCCGACTGGCAGGCGCTGGCCGGGCGCCTCGAAGCCGCCGGCACCGAGTTCGTGCTGAAGCCGCAGGTGCGCTTCGAAGGCCAGCCGGGCGAGCAGTGGACGATGTTCTTCTGCGATCCCTTCGGCAACCCGATCGAGGTCAAGGGTTTCCGTTCGCTCGACACGCTCTACGACAAGTGACCCTGCGCCCGCCCGTTCCCGCTCTTCGGGCGCCTCGGGCGGCCGCGTCCCTCCTCGGCCCGGCCGCGATCGCATTGGCCGCGCTGCTGGGTACCCCGACGGTCCATGCGCAGCAGGAGTGCGAGCTCAACGGCCAGCGCGTGAGCCCCGCCGACGGCAACAGCACCGCCGGCAAGACCGGCCTGATGCGCTGCAAGGACCGCGGCACCGGCGAGCTGCAGCGCGAGCAGCAGGTGCAGAACGGCGTCTTCATGGGCCTGGTGCGCTTCTATGAAAAGGGCAAGCTCGCGCGCGAGCACACCATCAACGCCAAGGGCAACATGCACGGCCGCGCGCGCGAGTTCGCGCCCGGCGGCCAGGTGCTGCGCGACGCCACGTACGACGACGGCCAGGAGCGCGGCCTCGTGCGCAGCTTCTACCCTGGCGGCCAGCTGCGGCGCGCCACCTTCTACCCCGACCGCGGCACCGAGCGCGCCATGGTCGAGTTCACCGAGCGCGGCCAGATGTCGATGCTGCGCTGCGCCGAAGCGCCGGTGCTGGCGCCGGTGGCCGACGATGCCAGGCTGTGCGGCTTCACGGGCGGGCCGTCGAACGTCGACCTGTTCGACGCGCGCGGCACGCTGCGCTCGCGGCTGTCGTACCAGGCGGGCAAGCGCGTGCGCACGCAGGAGTTCTACGACAACGGCAAGCCGTCGGTGGTCGACGAGACCACCGGCAACCGGCGCGTGGAGCGCAGTTTTTCGTCCGAGGGCGTGAAGCGGCGCGAAACCGTGTGGCTGCTGGTCGGGCGCTCGTCGATCCGCCAGCGCGAGCAGGAGTTCTCCGACCGCGGCTCGCTGGTGCGCGACCAGCGCTGGAACGCCGCGGGCGAGCCCCTGAGCGACGACAGCTACCACCTCAACGGCCAGCCGCGCAGCAAGGCCGTCTACAGCGGCGCCGGCAGCGAGCGCACGGTCGACGTGACCGAGTTCTACGACAGCGGCCAGCGCGCCGCACAGGGCCGCTACCTCGCGCCGGGGCGTGGCCGGCAGGTGCCCGTGGGCACGCACCAGCGCTTCAATGAAAAGGGCGAGCTGCTGGCCGAGTCGAGCTTCGACGACAAGGGCCGCGTGACGCGCGAACGCAGCTGGGACGAGAACGGCGAGCTGCAGCGCGACGACGAAGTCTTCGAAGACGGCTCGCGAAAAGCGTTCGCCCGCTAGGACGAACGCCCCTGGGCGGCATCAGTCCAGCTTGATGCCGGCCTGCTTGATGATCGGGCCCCAGCGCTTCGACTCCGCGCGCGACAGCGCCGCGAACTGCGCCGGCGTGCCGGGCATCGCTTCCATGCCGAAGTCGTCGAAGCGCTTTTGCACGGCCGGCGTGCTGAAGGCCTTGTTCAGGTCGCTGTTGAGCTTGTTCACCACCGCGGCGGGCAGGCCGGCCGGGCCGAGGATGCCCTGGAACGCGAACACCTCGGTGTTGGGCACGCCCACTTCGGCCAGCGTCGGCACGTCGGGCAGGCGCTTGCTGCGCGCGCCCGAGCCGATGGCCAGCACGCGCACCTTGTTGCCCTGCATGATCGGCAGGCCCGAGGCCAGGTCCAGGAACATGCACGGCACCTGGCCGCCCATCACGTCGGCCATGGCCGGCGCCGCGCCGCGGTACGGGATGTGGGTGATGAAGGTGCCGGTGCGCGCCTTGAACATTTCCATCGCCAGGTGGTGCGGCGAGCCGTTGCCCGGCGAGGCGTAGTTGACCTTGCCGGGGTTGGCCTTCACGTAGGCCAGGAACTCCTTGAAGGTCTTGGCCGGGAAGTCCGGGTGCACGACCAGCGCGAGCGGGAACTTGCCGATGGCGCCGATGTAGGTGAAGTCTTTCTCGGGGTTGAACGGCAGCTTGGTGAACAGGTGCTCGTTGAAGGCCAGCACGGCGTTGTCGGCCGACAGCACCGTGTAGCCGTCGGGCTTGCTCTTGGCGACCAGGTCGGCGCCGATGTTGGTCGACGCGCCGGGGCGGTTGTCGACCACGATCTGCTGGCCCAGCGTCTGGCGCATGGCCTCGGCCAGCACGCGCGCGATCACGTCGGTGCCGCCGCCCGCGGGGTACGGCACGACCCACTTGATGAGCTGCGCGGGGTAGTCCTGTGCGTGGGCGAAGGGGGCTGCGGCCACGGCGGCGCCGGAGGCGAGCGTGGCGAGAAGGGTGCGGCGATCCATGAGATCAATCTCCTGTTTTTTGTTCGGAAGCGGACAGCGATGGTACGGGCAGCGCGCGCAACGCGTCGGCCAGCGCGGCGCGGCAGCGCGCCTCGTCGCCGACCTGCTCGAACAGCAGCAGCGCGAGCCGCGCGAGGAACAGCGATTCGCGCTCGGCGCCGGCCTCGGTGATGGCGCGTGCGCACTCGGCGTACAGGCGGTCGCGGGCGTCGGGGTGGAGCGAGGGAGCGGAGGTCGTCATGCGGGAATGTCCTGTGAAGTGGCGACGGCCGCGCGCGCCAGCGCGGCGGGCAGCGCGCCGGCCGGCAGGCGGTGCCAGCGCGCGGCCACGTGGCCGTCGGGGCGCAGCAGGTAGACGGCGCCATCGCCGGCGCCGAGCGCGGCGAAGACGGCGGGGGACGCCTGCGCATCGGCGCGGTCGCTGCGGTCCAGGCTGGCGATGGTGCGCACCGCGAAAGGCAAGGCGCCTTGCCGGGCCTGCGCGATGTCGGCGTCGGGCAGCGGCGCCAGGTCCGGCTGCAGCACCAGCAGCGTGAACACCGGGCCGATCCAGTCGGTGAGATGGCCTTGCGCGAGCGGCTGCTCGGGCATCGCCTCGCCCGGCAGTGGACCGGCGGGCAGCGCATCGCCCACACTCGACAACGCCGAATCGTCATAGCGCACGGCCTGCGTCTGGCGCGGGTTGATGAGCTGCGCGATGCCGCGGTGCGCCTCCGACAGCGACAGCGCCGCCTCGCGCAGCAGGTCGAAGCCGCGCGAGGGCGGCGACATGAACTCGGTGCTGCGCATCGCGCTCTCGGCGTTGATGTGGAAGGCCGCGATGCGCTCCTGCGAATACGAATCCAGCAGCGCCGGGCCCGACAGGCCCTGGGCCACGAAGGCCAGCTTCCAGGCCAGGTTGTCGGCGTCGTCGAAGCCCGAGTTGAGCCCGCGCACGCCGAAGATCGGCATCGCGTGCGCCGCGTTGCCCGCGAACACGACGCGGCCGTGGCGGTAACTGTCGAGCGTCATCGCGCCGGCGCGGTACACCGAGGTCCACACCGTCTTCCACGGCAGGTGGCCTTCGCCGATGGCGTCGAGGTGGCGCTGCACGAACTCGGCCACCGCCGCGGGCTGCAGCGCGTCTTCGGTGCTCTGCCCGGCGCGCAGCTGGTAGTCGATGCGCCAGATGTCGTCGGGCTGGCGGTGCATCAGCACGGTCGAGCCGGGGTTCCACGGCGGGTCGAACCAGGCGCGGCGCTCGGTCGGATGGTCGCTGTGCAGCTCGATGTCGATGATCACGTAGCGGCCTTCGTAGCCCGTGCCCTCCAGCGCCAGCCCGAGCGACTTGCGCACGAAGCTCTGGCCGCCGTCGCAGGCCGCGAGCCACTGGCCACGCAGGCGGTAGGCGCCTTCGGCGTTGCGCACGTCGAGCGTCACGCCGTCGTTGTCTTGCGCGAGCGCGGTGAGCTCGGTGCCCCAGCGGATGTCGATGAGCCCCGGCGTCGCGGCGTTACGGCGCTCGATCTCGTCCAGCAGGTACTGCTCGATGTAGTACTGCTCCAGGTTGATCATCGGCGGCAGCTTCTGCTGCGCGGCCTGCGGCATCTCGAAGCGGAACACCTCGGCCGTCTTGTAGAAGCTGCGCCCCACGCTCCACGGCAGCCCCTTGCCCAGGAAGGCCGGCAGCGCGCCCAGGCGCTCGACGATCTCCAGGCTGCGGCGCGAGATGCAGGCCGCGCGGCTGCCCACGCAGACCGTGTCGTCGGCCTCGAGCACCACGCAGCGCACGCCGTGGTTGGCGAGCCCCAGCGCCAGCGCCATGCCCACCGGGCCGCCGCCCGCGATCACGACGGGGTGGCGGCCGGGCTCCATGCCGTCGGCGCCGAGCGACGGCAGCCGGGGCGCGAAGCGCGTGTAGTGGAAGGCGCCGACCGAGGGCGGCAGCGCGGTCGCGCAGGCTGGCGGCGGCACGGGGCCGGTGGCGGCGTCGGCGGTACGGGTGGTGGTCATGGAACGGGATTGTCCCGATGCACCGCCCGCGCCAATGTCATAACTTCGTAGGAGGTATTTACCCTAGTTCTCCTTCGAAACCCCATGAAACGCTGGCGCCTCCACCCCGCCGCCGACGCGCTGTTGTCGGCCGCCGTCGTCGGCGACGTGCTGGCGGGCATCGGCACGCCGCACCTGGCGGCCAGCTGCCTGGCGGCCATGCACCGCGTGATGCCCGTCACCTTCTGCACCGTGTTCGGCGTCGACGCCACCGGCCGCATCGAGACCGTGTCGGCCGCCAGCAGCTACGGCCACACGGCCGAGCGCACCGCCGAGCGCTACGTGGCGCAGCGCTTCGACCGGCTCGACCCCCACATGGCCTGGCTGGCCGCGCGCAAGCTGCCGAAGCGCGCCCAGCTGTGGATGGGCCACCAGCACGGCGACGAGGTGGCCGACCCCGCCTACCGCGCCGCCTGCTACGGCGACGTGGGCATCCGCGAGCGCAGCTCGGTGCTGTTGCTGCGCCCGAGCGGCCAGCGCGTGGCCGTGAGCTTCTACCGCAGCCTGGCGCAGCCCGAGTTCGGCGAGACCGACTTCGGCGTCATCGCCGCCCACGCCACCCTGCTGGCCGACGCCGCCAGCGCCCACAGCCGCAGCGCGGCGGCCGTGCACGAGGCGGCCGCGCCCACCCTCGCCTCGCGGCTCCTGACGCTGAGCCTGCGCGAGCGCGAGGTGATCGGCCACCTGATGGCAGGCCGCACGGCGAAGGAAACGGCGCGCGTGCTGGGCGTGGAACTCAGCACGGTGCGCACGCATCAGTACCGGGCGTTCCGGCGGTTGGGGATTCGGACGCAGAAGGAGTTGCTGCGGGGGGCGATGCCCGCGGCCGTCACGGCATCGTGACGATCTGCCGGATGGCCTCGCCGCGCTGCAGGCGGTCGAAGCCCTCGTTGATCTCCTCGAGCTTCAGGCGCCCGGTGAGCAGCCGGTCCACGGGCAGCTTGCCCTGGCGGTACAGCGCGATGAAGCGCCCCAGGTCGCGCCGCGGCACGCAGCTGCCGAGGTAGCTGCCCTTGAGCGTGCGCTCTTCGGCGACGAGGTGCCAGACCGGCGTGTTCAGCGTCTGGATGGCGGCGGGCAGGCCCACGGTCACGGTGGTGCCGCCGCGGCGCGTGACCTTGTAGGCGAACTCCAGCGCCTTGGCCGAACCCACCATCTCGAGCGCATGGTCGACGCCGCCCTCGGTCATGTCGCGCAGCCGCTTGGCCGCGTCGGGGTCGCTGGCGTTCACGCTGTCTGTGGCGCCCAGCGCGAGGGCGAAATCGAGCTTGTCCTGCGCCAGGTCGACCGCGATCACGCGCGCGGCGCCCGCCGCCAGCGCGCCCATGAGCGCGGCCAGCCCCACGCCGCCGAGCCCCACCACGGCCACGGTCTGACCCGGCCGCACCTGCGAGGTGTTGACCACGGCGCCGACGCCGGTCACCACCGCGCAGCCGAACATGGCGGCGATCTCCAGCGGCAGCTCGCGGTCGATCTTGTGCAGCGAGCGGCGCGACACCGTCGCGTACTCGGCAAAGGCCGACACGCCCACGAAGTGGTCCATCGGCTCGCCGCGGTACGACAGCCGCCGCGCGCCGCCCAGCAGCGTGCCCGCCACGTTGGCCGCGCCGCCCGGCTCGCACAGCGCGGGCCGGCCCTCGGCGCACGGCGCGCAATGGCCGCAGCTCGGCACGAACATCAGGATCACGTGGTCGCCCGGCGCCAGGTCGGTCACGCCCTCGCCCAGCGCCTCGACCACGCCGGCCGCTTCATGGCCCAGCACGATCGGCGTGCGGCGCGGCCGGTCGCCGTTGAGGATCGACAGGTCCGAGTGGCACAGCCCCGCGGCCGCGATGCGCACCAGCACCTCGCCGGGGCCGGGCGGCGCCAGCTCGACCTCCTCGATCTCGAGCGGTCGGCTCTGGGCATAGGGCGCGGGGGCGCCGAGGCGCTGCAGGACGGCGGCACGGACTTTCATGGGGTCTCCTTGGGTTCGGTCAGGCGATCAGGACTTCGCTGCGGCAACCAGCGGGCACTTGCTCTTGGACAAGGGCTGGAAGGCCTTGTCGCCGGGGATCGTGGACAGCACCGTGTAGTAGTCCCACGGGTACTTCGACTCGGCGGGCTTCTTCACGCTCACCAGGTACATGTCGTGCACCATGCGGCCGTCAGCGCGGATCGTGCCACCCTGCGCGAAGAAGTCGTTCACCGACATCGCCTTCATCTTCGCGGCCACGGTGGCGCCGTCGTCGGTGCCCGCGGCCTGCACCGCCTTCAGGTAGTGCGTGACCGCCGAGTAGGCGCCGGCCTGGATCATCGAGGGCATCTTCTTCATGCGCTCGAAGTAGCGCCGCGCCCAGGCGCGCGACTCGGGCGTGCGGTCCCAGTAGAAGCCGGTGGCGAAGGTCATGCCCTGCGCCTGCGCCAGGCCCAGCGCATGCACGTCGTTGATGAACATCAGCATCGGCACCACGCGCTGCTTGGGCGACACGCCGAACTGCCGCGCCGCCTTGACGGCATTGACCGTGTCGCTGGTGGCGTTGGCCAGCGCGATGGTGTCGGCCCCCGAGGCCTGCGCCTGCAGCACGTACGACGAGAAGTCGCTCGCGTTGAGCGGGTGGAACACGCTGCCGATCACCTTGCCCTGCAGCTCGCCGACGAACTCGGTCATGTTGGCGGCCATGGCCTTGCCGAAGGCGTAGTCCACGCCGATCAGGTACCAGGTCTTGCCGCCCTGGCGGCTCACGCCCTGCGCGGCGCCGTTGGCCAGCGCATAGGTGTCGTAGGTGTAGTGGACCGAGGTCGGCGCGCAGGCTTCGTTGGTGAGCGCCACCGAGGCGCCGCCGGTGTTGATCGACAGCTTCTGCCGCTCGCGCGCCAGGTTGACCACCGACAGCGCGACGGCCGAGTTGTTCATGTCGAAGATGGCGTCGACGCCGTCGCGGTCGTACCAGGTGCGCGCCAGCGAGGCGCCGATGTCGGCCTTGTTCTGGTGGTCGCCCGAGACCAGTTCGATGGGCCGCCCGAGCACCTTGCCGCCGAAGTCCTCGATGGCCATGCGCGCGGCCTCGACCGAGCCGCGCCCCGCGGTGTCGGCGTACAGGCCCGACATGTCCGACAGCACGCCCACGCGCACCTTGTCGTCGCTGAGCTTCTGGGCGGCGGCCTGCCCGGCCAGCGCCATGCCCATCCCCACCCATGCGCACAACGCGCGCCCCGCCAGCTTCGGCATGCCCATGGACCTGTCTCCTTGCAGTGAACGGATCGCTGCATCCTAGGCAGCGCCCGCCGCGCAGGGTTGGGCTTTGCGGAACGGGGGCTTCCGGCCAGCCGAACGGGGAGAAACCCCGACAGGGCCTGCGTCAGCCTTCGGCGGCGGGTTCCGGCGCGGTGCCGGTGTCGGTTCCGGCCTGCGGCTTGGTGAGCGACACCGGCGCCTCCACCGGCCGCCCCGCCGTCGACACGATCTCCTGGTCGATCGCGCCGAACAGCGAGCGCCCGTCCAGCCCCTTCATCTCGATGCGGATGGTGTCGCCGAACTTCATGAAGTCGGTGGCCGGCGCGCCGTCCTGGATGGTCTCGATGCAGCGCTTCTCGGCGATGCACGAGTAGCCCTTGGGCCATTCCATGCGGCCGTTCTTCTCGACGCCCTTGTTGCTCACGGTGCCGCTGCCGACGATGCTGCCGGCGCGCACGTTGCGGGTCTTGGCGATGTGGGCGATGAGCTGGCCGAAGTGGAAGGTCATCTCGGGGCCGGCGTCGCACAGGCCGACCTTGCGGCCGTTCCAGCTGCTTTGCAGCGCCAGGTGCACGCGCCCGTCCTGCCAGGCCTCGCCGAGCTCGTCGAGCGTGACGGCCACGGGGCTGAAGGCGGTGGCGGGCTTGCTCTGGAAGAAGCCGAAGCCCTTGGCCAGCTCGGCCGGGATGAGGTTGCGCAGGCTCACGTCGTTGGCCAGCATCACGAGGCGGATGCCGTCCAGCGCCTGCTCGGGCGTGGACCCCATCTTCACGTCGCCGGTGACGACGGCGATCTCGGCCTCGAAGTCGATGCCCATGGCCTCGCTGGGCACGATCACGTCGTCGACCGGGCCCAGGAAGTCGTCGCTGCCGCCCTGGTACATGAGGGGGTCGGTGTAGAAGCTCTCGGGCACCTCGGCGTTGCGCGCCTGGCGCACCAGCTCGACGTGGTTCAGGTAGGCCGAGCCGTCGGCCCACTGGTAGGCGCGCGGCAGCGGCGCCATGCACTGGGCAGGGTCGAAGGGAAAGGCGTGGCGCGCGCGGCCGTGGTTGAGGGCGTCGTACAGGTCCTGCAGCTGCGGGCTCATGAAGCCCCAGTCGTCCAGCACCTGCTGCAGCCGGCTCGCGATGCCGGTGGCGTAGTGGGCGAGCGTGAGGTCGCGCGAGACGACGACCAACTGGCCGTCGCGCGAGCCGTCCTTCAGGGTGGCGAGTTTCATGGTGCGGGCGTGAGCAAGAAAAAGGGCGCGGCGCCGCGCCCACTAAACTGGTTGAACGGGCGGCAGTGTACCGAGTGGACTTCGTGAACCTCGGCGCCGCAGCCCACTCCACACACCCATGTCGACGCACGTCGCGCCCCCACCGCTGTCCCTGGGCCTGCCCGGGCGCCCGTCCTGGCGCGCGCTCGCGGGGCTGACGCTGGCGGTGGCGCTGGCGCACCTGCTGCTGCTCGGGCTGGCGCCGATGGCCATCGGGCCGGAGCCCTCGCCGCTGGCCAGCAAGTTCATCACGCGCACGATCGTGATCGCTCCGCCTGCGGCGCAAGCCCCTGCGGCACCGGCCGCCGTGCCGGTCGCGGCCAAGCCGCCGCCTCCGGCCAAGCCCCGGCGTCCGCGCGAGGCCTCGGTGTCCCGCCCCAAGCCGGCCCCGGCGCCCGTGCCGGACGCGTCGGCCCAGACGCCTCCGCCCGAAACGCCCGACCAGACCGCGCAAGCCGCTACAGATTCAGGAGCGACCGCCCCCGAGGCACCGGCCAGCGCCCCGGCCGCCGCCACCGGCAACACGGCCGGCGGAACGCAGGGCGGCACGACCACGGCCGGCAGCGGCGCCTCGGGCACCATCGCCGGCACCCAGGCGCTGCGGATTCCGGGCTCGGTCACGCTCGATTTCGAGGCCACGGGCCAGAAAGGCGCCTCCCCGCAGCGCGGCGTGTTCGGCGAGCTGGTCTGGCTGCAGGACGGCACCCGCTACGACGGGCGGCTCACGCTCAAGGCGGTGTTCTTCACCCTGCTGAACTGGCACAGCACCGGCAAGATCGGCCCCTCGGGCCTGGAGCCCGAGCGCTATTCGGAGAGCCGCAAGGCCGAGGTGGCCTCGCATTTCGCGCGCGACCAGGGGCAGATCATCTTCAGCAACAACGCCCCCCCCGTGCCCCTGCAGCCCGGCGCCCAGGACCGCATGAGCGTCATGATGCAGCTGGGCGGCCTGCTGGCGGCCAGCCCGGCGCGCTACCCGGCCGGCACCCGGATCTCGGTGCAGACGGTGGGCGTGCGCGACGGCGATGTGTGGGTCTTCGAGGTCGGCGACGAGGAGCAGCTGAGCCTGCCGGCCGGCGACTTCACCACGCGCAAGCTCACCCGCACGCCCCGCAAGGATTTCGACCGGAAACTGGAACTCTGGCTGGCGCCGCGCTACGGCTACCTGCCCGTGCGCATCCGCCAGACCGAGGCAAACGGCGACTTTGCTGACGCCCAATTGCGCAAACCCCTACCCGAAGCGCCCGCCAATTGAGGCAAAAAGGCTCACATATCAACGGCGCGACGACAACTGTTCTTGAAACTGGCGCGTTGATTGCTATCTAACCCCCATGAACGCCATCGACATCCTCACAGGGCCCGCCATGAACATGCTTTACGACTCCGAGTCCTTCGTCGTCGTGCACGTGCAGCCGAACGACGGCGACGAGCCCAGCACGACGCCCAACGGCCCCGTGCTGGAACGCCACGGCTTCGAGATCGTGGACAAGCGATCGGGCAAGGAGGTGTACCTCGACGGCTCCTGGGCCGAACTGTTCCAGCAGCAGATCGCCGCCTGGCAGCTCAACACGCCCACGCAGGAAGAGGTCGAGGACACGCTCGAAGGCTATGCCGAGCTGGCGCACACGCCGGTGCTGGTGCACTGAGCAGCCCGCCCCGCCCGAACGAAAAAAGCGCCCCGCGGGGCGCTTTTTCTTTGCCGGTGTCCGTCGCCGTCAGCGTTCGGTCCACCGGTACATCGGCCCGACGATCAGCAGCACCGCCACCAGCCGGCACACCTGGAACGCCGTGACCACCGGCACGCCCAACTGCAGCACCTTGGCCGTGATCGACATCTCGGCGATGCCGCCAGGCGAGGTGCCCAGGATCATCGTGGCCGGATGCAGCCCCGTCGCCCACGCCAGCAGCCAGGCCGCGCCGGCGCACAGCACCAGCATGCCGACCGTGCCCAACGCCACCGAGCCGAGCCAGCGCGGCGCCGTGTGCAAAAACTCGCGGCTGAAACGCACACCCAGGCTCACGGCAATCACCAGCTGCGCGGTGTTCGACAGCCAGGTCGGCACGGCCGACAGCGACTGCCCCGCGACCGTGAGCCCCATCGCCACCAGCAGCGGCCCCATGAACCACGGATTCGTGCGGCCCAGCGCCCGCATCACGAGCCCGCCCGCGCCGGTGGCCAGCGCCAGCAGGGCCAGCCCGGCCGGGTTCACCTCGCGCACGCCGGGCGGGTTGATCTCCAGGCCGTGCAGCCCGCTCCACTGCATCGCGAACGGGATCGTCACCGTCACCACCATCAGTCGCAGGCTGTGCGCGGCAGCCACCAGGTCGGTGCGCGCGCCGGCCGATTCGGCCAGCAGCGTCATCTCCGAAGCGCCGCCGATGGCGCCCGCGAAGTAAGTCGTGGCTCTCATGGATTTCGCCGGCACATGCGGCATGCGCGCCGCATGCACGCGGTGCAGCCAGCGGCCGAAACCCCAGCCCAGCAGCAGCGCCCAACCGATGGCCAGCAGGATCGCCCACCACACGCCGGCCACCAGCGTCACCACCTGCGGCGTGAAATACAGGCCCAGCGCGGTGCCGATGACCCACTGCCCCAGGTTGCGCAGCGGCGTGTGGCTGGCGGTCGGCTGGCCCGCGATCGAGGCCAGCGACACCGCGAACAGCGGGCCGATCATCCAGGGCAGCGGGGTGTGCAGCGCGACACAGGCGAGTGCGGCGGCCAGCGCCAGCAGCAGCGTGGCCAGCACACGAAGGGGAAAACGAAAGGACACGGGCAGAGAAAGCAGCGGAAAAGGACGACAGCCCGGTGCAGGGCGCCGGGCATAGTATGGCGGGATGCCTCCTCGTCCTTCCCGTGCTTCCCGGTTCCTCGCGCCCCTGGTCGCCGTCGCCCTGCTCGCCGGCTGCGCCGCGCTGTCCGCCGAGGCGCCCGTCGCGCGCCGCGTGGCGGCCCTGCTGCCGGCCGATGCGCTGCTGCTCGGCGAACAGCACGACGCCCCCGAACACCACGCCCTCGAGCGCGAGACCGTGCAGGCCCTGTCCGAGCGCGGCCAGCTCGCCGCGCTGGCGCTCGAGATGGCCGAGGACGGCCGCAGCAGCGCCCGCCTGCCCGCCACCGCCAGCGAGGCCCAGGTGCAGACCGCCCTCGGCTGGAACGAGAAGGCCTGGCCCTGGACGCGGTACGGCCCCACGGTGATGACGGCGGTGCGTGCCGGCGTGCCGGTGGTCGGCGCCAACCTGCCGCGTGCGCGCATGAAGGACGCGATGGCCGACGTCTCGCTCGACGTGCAGCTCAACGGCGAGGCCTACGCCGCGCAGCAGGAGGCCGTGCGCGAGGGCCACTGCAAGCTGCTGCCCGAATCGCAGATCGGCCCCATGACCCGCATCCAGGTCGGGCGCGACCGCGCCATGGCGCAGGCGCTGGTGAAGGCCCGGCAGCCGGGCAAGACGGTGCTGCTGATCGCCGGCGCGGGCCACGTCACCAAGGTGTTGGGCGTGCCGCAGCACCTGCCGACCGACGTGTCGGTGAAGACGGTCCACCTGCAGGCCGGCGGCCCGGCCGAGGACGACACCGACGCCTACGACGCCACCTGGCGCACGCCGGCGCTGCCGCCGGTGGACTACTGCGCGGGCGTGCTCAGGCGAACTTCCTGATCGAATCCGCCAGCGTGTTGACCAGCGTGTCGATGTGCTGCTTCTCGACGATGTAGGGCGGCGCGATCACCAGCACGTCGCCCGCGGGCCGCACCAGCGCGCCCTTGTGGAAGCAGTCGAGAAACACCTCGTAGGCGCGCTTGCCCGGCGACCCGGCGATGGGCGCGAGCTCCACGGCCGCCGCCAGGCCCAGGCTGCGGATGCCCACCACGTTCGGCAGGCCCTTGAAGGTGCTGTGGAAGGCGTCGCCCAGCACCTTGCCCATCTCGCCGGCGCGGGCGAACAGGTTTTCTTCCTTGAACAGGTCGAGCGTGGCAATGGCAGCGGCGCAGGCCACCGGGTGGCCCGAGTAGGTGTAGCCGTGGAAGAACTCGACCACGTGCTCGGGCGCGTCGGTCTTCATCATCGCGTCGTAGAGCTTGTCGCGGCAGATCACGCCGCCCAGCGGAATCACGCCGTTGGTCACGCACTTGGCGAAGTTCAGCATGTCGGGCACCACGCCGAAATAGTCCGACGCGAAGTTGGTACCCATGCGCCCGAAGCCAGTGATGACCTCGTCGAAGATCAAGAGGATGCCGTGCTTGTCGCAGATCTCGCGCAGGCGCTTCAGGTAGCCCTGCGGCGGCAGGTACCAGCCGGCCGAACCGGCCACCGGCTCCACGATGATCGCGGCCACGTTGCTCGGGTCGTGCAGCGGCAGGATGCGGGTTTCGAGTTCGACCAGCGGGTCTTCGGACCACACCGGCTCCTGGTTGTGGATGTAGGCGTGGTTCACCGGGTCGTGGATGAAGCGCATGTGGTCCACGCGGGGCAGGAAGGCCGAGCCGAACACCTTGCGGTTGCCCGGGATGCCGCCCACCGACATGCCGCCGAAGCCCACGCCGTGGTAGCCCTTCTCGCGGCCGATGAACACGTTGCGGTGGCCCTCGCCGCGCGCGCGGTGGTAGGCCAGCGCCACCTTCATGGAGGTATCGGCGGCCTCGGAGCCCGAGTTGCAGAACAGCACCTTGTTCAGGTCGCCCGGGGCCAGCGCGGCGATCATCTCGGCCGCCTTGAAGGCCTTGTCGTTGCTGACCTGGAAGGCGGTGGCGTAGTCCAGCGTGTCCAGCTGCTTCTTGATCGCCTCGTTGATCGGCTTGCGGTTGTGGCCCGCGCCCACGCACCACAGCGAGGAGATGCCGTCGACCACCTTCTTGCCGTCGTGCGTGGTGAACGTCATGCCGTCGGCCGCCACGAACACCCGCGGGTCCTTCTTGAAATGGCGGTTGGGCGTGAAGGGCAACCACTGGTTGTCCATGTTGAAGTCCTGGAAGGCCATGTCTCGCTCCTGCGGTTATGTGGGGAGGGAAAATCGCGATTCTGGCACCCCTGCCACAATCCTGCCCCTGATGACGACCACTACGCCTGCCTACATCCTGAACCTCTCCTGTCCCGACCGGACGGGCATCGTGCACGCCGTGTCGGGCTTCCTGCTCGAGCGCGGCGCCAACATCGAAGAGGCCGCCCAATACAACGACCACGGCACCGGCCTGTTCTTCATGCGCGTGCGCTTCGCCTGCGGCGACCACAGCGAAGCCGTGCTGCGCGAGGAGCTGAAGGCCTTCGCCACCGGTTTCGGCATGAGCCTGCAGCTGCACGCCGCCGCCGACCCGATGAAGACCGTGATCCTGGTCAGCAAGGAAGGCCACTGCCTGAACGACCTGCTGTTCCGCTGGAAGAGCGGCCTGCTGTCGATCGACGTGCGCGCCATCATCTCGAACCACCGCGACTTCTACCAGCTGGCCGCCAGCTACAACGTGCCCTTCCACCACATCCCGGTGACGGCCGCGACCAAGGCACAGGCCGAGGCCAAGCAGCTGGAGATCATCGAGGCCGAAGGCGCCGAACTCGTGGTGCTCGCGCGCTACATGCAGATCCTGAGCAACGACCTGTGCAAGAGCCTGGCCGGCCGCGCGATCAACATCCACCACTCGTTCCTGCCCAGCTTCAAGGGCGCCAAGCCCTACTACCAGGCGCACGACCGCGGCGTGAAGCTGATCGGCGCCACCGCCCACTACGTGACGGCCGACCTCGACGAAGGCCCGATCATCGAGCAGGACGTGGCCCGCGCCGACCACACCGACACGGTCGAAGACCTCACGGCCCGCGGCCGCGACACCGAAAGCCAGGTGCTGGCCCGCGCCGTGAAGTGGCACAGCGAGCACCGCGTGCTGCTGAACGGCCACCGCACGGTCGTGTTCCGCTAACCCACTCCATCGCCGCTCCCAGATGCGCCTGCAGCTTCCGCTTTTCGCCCTTGCTGCCGCTCTGGCAGCGCCCGCCGCCTTCGCCCAGGACGCCCGCGCCGGCGGCGCCCCGCTGGCGCCCGACGCGCTGTTCGCGCGCGTCTCGCCCAGCGTCTGGGTGGTGCAGGCCAGCGACGCCCAGGGCAAGGTCCTGGCCACGGGCAGCGCGGTCGCCACCGGCCCGGGCACGGCCGTCACCAGCTGCAAGCTGCTGGCCAAGGCCAGCGCCGTGGCGCTGCGCCGCGACAACGTGAGCTACGGCGCCGTGCTGGAGCACCCGGACGTCGAACGCGACCTGTGCCAACTGCGCATCGCGAACCTCGTGTCGCCGACCCTGGGCGTCGTGCCAGCGGGGGCGTTGCAGGTCGGGATGCCGCTGTACGTCATCGGATCGCCGCGCGGGCGCGAGCTCACGCTCGGCATTTCCATGCTCGGCGGCGTGCGCCGCAACGCCGCGGGCGCGCTCGAGTCGCTGCAACTGGCCACGCCGACCGAGGCGGGCCTGGCCGGTGCCGGCCTGTTCGATGCGCAAGGCCGCCTCGTGGGCCTCGTCGCCGGATCGGCCCCGGCGACCCTCGCCATGCCGGCCGCATGGATCGCGGAACTGCCGACGCGCGGCCAGCGGGCCATCGAGCGCCTGGCCTCGCAGCCCGCGCCGGCCAGCGTGTCGCTGCAGCGCCCGAGCCTCGTGGAGTACCAGCTGCACGACCGCCTCACCAACACGTACCGCAAGGTGATCTACCGCGCGGACACGGCCACCACCAGTGAGGACCGCCTCAGCTTCAACAACGGCGGCTGGATCGAGAAGCCGGGCGGCGAAGTGATCGGCGTCACGACGGCCGTGGCCGGCGAGTTCGACAGCGTCATGCCGCCGCGCGGCTGGGCCCGGCCGACCCTGGAACAGGACGCCGCCTGGGCGACGGAATACGACGCCACCATGGGCGGCACGCGCATCAAGATGGACCTGCGCGCCCACGTGGTGGACGACGCCGCCATGCTGCCGGTCAACGGCCGCGAGATGAAGGTGGTGAAGATCGACTACCGCGGCCACACCCAGCGCTTCGCGAACGCGGGCGCCTGGAGTGGCAACCAGTACGGGACCTACCGCGCCAGCGTGTGGTTCTCGCCGGAGCTGGGCCGCGTCGTCCGCTTCGAAGTGCAGACGCGCGGCGGTGCGAGCGGCGGCGCGTTCCAGGTCAGCGAAGTGCTCGAGCTGGTGAGCATCCGCTAGCCCCGGGCGCGCGCCGCGCGCTCTCTATCGATCAATTGCGGTACGGGTTGTCCGGACGCCGGTCCTGGCGGTTCGGCACGCCGTCGCCGTCGCGGTCCCAACGGCCGCGGTTGTATTCCCAGCGGCCATTGTTCTCGCGCCATTCCGGCGCGCGGTAGGCATAGCCCGGGCGGGCGCGCACGTACATGCCGCGCACCCACACATGGCGACCACCACGCCACTCATAGTGGCCCGGCGACCACACATAGCCGCGACGCGGCGGCGGCATGCGCTCGTAGCGCGGTGGGGGCGGCGGCCCCTGGATGGTGATCACCGCCTGCGCCTGCGCGGCCGTGGGAACGGTCAGGGCGCCCACCGACAGCAGCGAAGCGGCACCGATGGAAAGAGCGACTGCGAGTGTTTTCATGAGAAAGCCCCATGGTTGTTGGAGGAGCCTTCATGCTGCCGGGACCGTGTGAAGCGCCTGTAAGCGCTGCGCGAAATCTTGTGTAGAGCTGTTTCGCTGCCGCGGACGCGCTTTACTCCTGCAATTCGCGCAGGTCGATGGCCGCGGCCATGGCCGCGTGGCCGGCGCGGTTGGGATGCAGGTGATCGCCGCTGTCGAATGTGGGATTCAGCTGACGCGGTGCGGTCGGGTCGCGCAGCACGGCATCGAAGTCGACCACGCCATCGACGTCCTGGCGGCTGCGCACCCAGCGGTTCACGGCCTCGCGCATGGCCTCGTTGGCGTCGGTGCCGTAGATCGTGTTGCCGAAGGGCGGCACGGTGCCCAGCAGCACCTTCACGCCCTTGGCGCGCGCCTGCTTGACGAGCTGCCCCAGGCCCTCGGTGACGCGCTCGGCCGTGGGCACGTCGTGCGGCGGCACCTTCAGGCCGGGGATGCCCGCGAAGATGGCGCGGCCGATGTCGTTGGTGCCCAGCAGCACGATGACGTGCGTCACGCCGCTCTGGCCCAGCGCGTCGCGCGCAAAGCGCGACAGGCCGTCGGGGCCGATGCCGTTCACCAGCAGCCGGTTGCCGCCGATGCCGGCGTTGATCACCGACACCGCGTGCGCGGCCTGCGGACTGTCACGCAACCGCGTGGCGAGCATGTCGGGGTACGAACCGTCGCCCGACTCGCCACCGCCCGCGGTGATCGAATCGCCGAACGCGACGACGGTGCGCACGGGTCGGGTGGTGAGCACGTCGAGCCCGGTCACGATGTGGCTCATCGGCAGCGCCACCGGCTTCGGCAGCCGGGGCGACGCCACGACGTTGCCGTTGGCCAGCCAGCCCGTGTCGCTGGACAGCAGGTACATCGTGGCGAACGGTGTCGCGCGGTCGAGAAAAAGGCTCACGGCCACGGCCTGGCCCGCCGCAACGTTCAGCGCCACGCCGTCGCTCCATGCTTCCGCGCCCGGCGCCACGGTGACGGTGGCGCGGCCGCCGAAACGCAGCGTGCGCAACGAGGCCGGCGAGATGGCGTCGCCGCCCGTGCCCAGTGCCACGGTGGCCGCGGCGATGCGCAGCGGCGTCTTGCCGAAGCGGTTCGACACCCGCACGCGGATGCGCTCGCCGTCGATCGTCGGGCGCATCATCTGGCGCAAGGTCTGGCCGCGGAACACATGGTCGCCCGGTCCGCCGATGGCGGCCGTGGCGGGGTTCGCGTCCAGCTCGGCGAAGTCGAGCACCGCCACGGCCCAGCTCGCCACCCAGCGCGCTTCGGCCGGCTGGCGCGCCGCCTGCTCGACCTTCTCCGCCCACACCGCCTGCACGCCCACGAGCAGCACCGCAAGGCCGAGAACGGCCATCCAGTGTGCAGGGGAAAAGGCGGCGTCGCGCAGACGGACGCGCCAGCGGGCAGGAAGCTTCATGCGTGCAAAAGCGGCCCAGTGTACGGAGCCGCCTTGCCCGCGCAGGTGACGAGGTCTAAGCCTGCGTTACCAAGTGTCGACGTACGCCGAGACCGCCGCGGCCGGCCGCGTCGCCGAGGCCAGGCCGCGCACCAGCCAGGTGCGCGTGTCGGCCGGGTCGATCACGGCGTCGATCTCCAGCGTCTGCGCCATGTGGATCGCCTCGCCGTTCGCGTACTGCTGCGCCACCAGCTGCTTGAACAGCGCGTCGCGCTCGGCGCCCTCGGGCACGGCCGCGAGTTCCTTGCGAAAGCCCAGTCGCACCGCACCTTCGAGGCCCATCGCACCGAACTCGCCGGTGGGCCAGGCCACGGTGAACACGGGCGCATCGAAGCCGCCGGCGGTCATGGCCTGCGCGCCCAGGCCGTAGCCCTTGCGCAGCACCACCGCGAAGAAAGGCACGCGCAAGTGCGAGGCCACCATGAACATGCGGCACACGTGGCGCACCTGCGCCTGCGCCTCGACCTCGGGTCCGACCATGAAGCCGGGCGTGTCGCACAACGACACGATCGGTAACCCGTGGGCATTGCACAGTTGCATGAAGCGTGCGGATTTGTCGGCCGCCTCCACGTCGATCGCGCCGCCCAGATGGTGCGGGTTGTTCGCCATCAGGCCGACCGGCTTGCCCTCGATGCGCGCCAGCGCCGTGACGATGCCCGCGCCGAAGCCCGCGCGCAATTCGAGCAGCGAGCCGGTGTCGGCCACGCCGCGCATCGCGGCGCGCACGTCGTACACGCGCAGGCGGTTCTCGGGCACCACGTGGCGCAGCGTGCGCGGATCGGCGCATTGCCAGTCGCTCACCGGGCCCTGGAAGTACGACAGGTACTGCTTCGCAGCCGCCACGGCTGCAGCTTCGTCTTCCACCAGGATGTCGATCACGCCGTTGCGCGACTGCACGCTGCTCGGCCCGATCTGCTCGGGCGCGAAGGTGCCCAGGCCGCCGCCTTCGATCATCGCGGGGCCGCTCATGCCGATGTTGCTGCCCTTGGTGGCAATGATCACGTCGGCGCAGCCCAGCAGCGCCGCGTTGCCCGCGAAGCAGCGGCCATGCACGATGCCGACCACCGGCACCTTGCCCGACAGCGCCGCGAACTGGCTGAAGGTGTGGTTGTTCAGGCCCGCGACGATCGGCATGTCGGTGTCGCCCGGCCGCCCGCCCCCGCCTTCGGCGAACAGCACCACCGGCAACTTGAGCTGGTGCGCCACCGCGAGCAGCCGGTCGGTCTTGTGGTGGTTGCGCATGCCCTGCGTGCCGGCCAGCACGGTGTAGTCGTAGGCCAGCACCGCGCAGCGCGATTTCTCGGGGCCGAACTGCTTCGCGTTGACGCTGCCCAGCCCGGTCACCATGCCGTCGGCCGGCGTGTTGGCGATGAGGTCTTCGAGCGTGCGGCGGCGCGTCTGCGCGGCGATGGCGAGCGCGCCGTACTCGATGAAGTTGCCCGGGTCGCCGGCCATGTCGCACAGGTCGGCGATGTTCTCGCGCGCGGTGCGCCCGCCCTGCGCATGCCGCTTGTCGACGGCCGCCTTGCGGTTCACATCGAGCGTGGGCGCATGGCGGTCGATGACCTTCTGCAGGTCGGGACGGATCGCGTCGAGATCGTGCGCGACACGCGCCTGCGCTTCGACGCCCTGCGCATCGACGGCCTCCAGCCGCACCAGCGACTGGCCTTCGACGAGGTAGTCGCCGGGCGCGGCCAGCAGCGCCAGCACACGGCCGGCCACGGGCGCGTGCAGCAGGTGCTCCATCTTCATGGCCTCGAGCACGCCCAGCTGCGCGCCGGCGGGCAGCACGTCGCCCACCGCGACCTCGAACTGCACCAGCTTCGCGGGCATCGGCGCCTTGACGGTGAGGCCGTCGTCGTCTTCTGCGTCCGGCGCCGGTGCGCTCGTGGCGGCGGGTGCGGTCACCTTCTTCGTGTGCTTTTCAAATGCCTTCGCGTCGGCGAGCAGATCACCCAGGTGCGCTTCCACGAAACGCGTGTGCACCGCCTGCGTCGCGAACTCAGGCCGCGCGGCGATGGCGCACAGCAGCGGCAGGTTGGTGGCGATGCCGTCGATGTGGCATTCGTCGAGCGCGCGCAGCGAGCGGCGCAGCGCGTCCGCGAAACGCGGCGACGGCGAATGCACGATGAGCTTGGCCAGGAGCGTGTCGTAGTGCGGCGAGGGCGCGAGGCCCGTGTAGCCGTGCGTGTCGACGCGCACGCCGGGGCCGGCCGGCAGGTCGAAGCGCGCGAGCGTGCCGCCCGCGGGGCGTGCGTTGCCTTGCGCATCGAGCGTCTCGGCGTTGATGCGCCACTGCACCGCGAAGCCGCGCTGCGGCGCCGTGCGGCCGGCCTCCACGCCGAGCGCGTCCAGCGTGTCGCCCGAAGCCACGGCGATCTGCAGCTGCACGAGGTCCAGCCCCGTCACCGCCTCGGTCACCGTGTGCTCGACCTGCAGGCGCGGGTTCGCCTCGATGAAGACGAAAGGCAGGGTGGTCGATGCGGCATCGACCAGGAATTCGAAGGTGCCGAGACCGCGATAGCCCACGGCCTTGGCCATGCTCAGCGCGGCCTGCGTGACCTGTGCGCGCAGCGGCTCGGGCAGCGACGGGCTGGGCGCGATTTCCACCAGCTTCTGGAAGCGGCGCTGCAGCGTGCACTCGCGCTCGCCGAGGCTGGCCACGGCGCTGCCGTCGCCGAGCACCTGCACCTCGATGTGCCGCGCGTTGCGCATCAGGCGCTCGACGTACACGCCCTCGATGCCGAACGCCGCCTTGGCTTCGGACATGCAGCGCGCATGCGCCTCGGGCAGCTCGTCGGCCGTGAGCACCGCGCGCATGCCACGCCCGCCGCCGCCGCCGATGGCTTTCACCATCACACCCGCGCCCTGCGCGTGCTGCTCGGCGAAGAAGGCCTGCGCCTGCGCGAGCGTCACCGCGCCGGCGCTGCCGGGCATCACGGGCACGTCGCACCGCGCGGCCAGTTCGCGGGCGCGGGCCTTGTCGCCGAACAGGCCCAGCTGCTCGGGCGTGGGGCCGATGAAGACCAGGCCCGCGTCGGCGCAGGCCTGTGCGAAGTCGGCGCGCTCGCTGAGGAAGCCGTAGCCGGGATGCACCGCATCGCAGCCTTGCGCCTTCGCCACCGCGATCAGCGCGGCCACGTCGAGGTAGGCCGAAGGGCCGGTCGCATCGAGCGCCACCGCCACGTCGGCCAGCTGCACATGCAGCGCGGCGGCATCGTCGCGCGCATGCACCGCCACGCTGGCGATGCCCAGGTCGCGCAGCGCACGCACCAGGCGCACGGCGATCTCGCCGCGGTTGGCAATCAGAACTTTGGAAAACACAGAAGAAATCCTTTCGAGCCGTCGCGGTGCTCAAGGCACATCAAACCGCGCGGATTGCATGAGTCCAAGGGCCTCGCTACCGCGAGGCCTGTTCGGGGGCACCCGCGGAACCGGCTTTGCCGGGCCGCTGGGTGCGCCCCCTTGAGGGGGTGTCCGAGCCACACGAAGTGGGCAAGGCTGGGGGAGGGCTCATTTCAGCAGGCGGCGCAGCACCTTGCCCGCGCCCGTGGTGGGCAATGCATCGATGAAGCTCACGGCGCGCGGCGCCTTGTAGCTCGCCATGTTCTCGCGCGCCCAGGCCACGAGCGCGTCGGCCTCGAGCGCGGCGCCGGGCTTGCGCACGATGAAGGCCTTCACGACCTCGCCCTTCTCGGGATCGGGCTGCGCGATGACCGCCGCCTGCGCCACCGCCGGGTGCTTGATGAGGATGGTCTCGACCTCTTCAGGGAACACGCTGTAGCCCGAGACCTTGATCATTTCCTTGAAGCGGCCGATGAAGGTGAGGTAGCCGTCGGCGTCGAGCTTGCCCATGTCGCCCGTGTGCACCCAGCCGTTGCGCAAGGTGGCGGCCGTGGCCTCGGGTTTGTTCCAGTAGCCCTTGAACGAGCCGGCGCTGGTGAGCACGATCTCGCCGACCTCGCCCGTGGGCATGTCGGCCTGCGTCTCGGTGTCGATGATGCGGATGGTCACGCCCGGCACCGGCACGCCCTGCGTTCCCCAGCGCGGCGCCACGTGCGGCGTGTAGGTGTCGCAGGTGTGGGTTTCGCTCAGGCCGTAGGCGGCCTCGAACGAGCTGCAGTGGTTGGCGTGCGAGCGCCACTGCGCGGCCAGCGGTTCGGTGAAGGCGATGCCGAAGCTGGTCACCGGGTTCATCTTCAGGCTCGACAGGTCGAAGCTGGCGATGTCGGGCACCTGCATGCAGGCCACGTTCATCGGCGCGATGCTGTACCACCAGCTGACGTCGTAGCGGTCGATGGCCTGCAGCACGGCGCGCGGATCGAAGCGGTGCATCAGCACCGAAGCGGCGCCGCTGAGCACGGGCACGTTGACGCCCATGAGCATGCCGGCGATGTGGTACAGCGGCGCGATCGACAGCAGCACGTCGTCCGGCCCCACGCCGTTGCAGTCGGCCGCGGCGCGCGTCTTGAAGAGCGCGTTGCCGTAGCTGAGCATCGCGCCCTTGGGCAGGCCGGTGGTGCCCGAGGTGTAGGTCATGAGCGCGATGTCGTCCATGTCGATGGCGACGGGCTGCGGCGTGGCGCCGCTGCGCATCACGGCAAGGAAGTCTTCGCAGCCTTCGGGCACGGTGCGTTCGGCCGTGCGCTCGGCGGCCAGTTCGGCCGGCAGGTCGAGCGTGGGCTCGGCGGGCAGCAGGTCGGCGTAGTGCACCACGAACACATGCGCGAGTGCGCTCTCGGCCTGCACCTTGCGCACCACCGGCACCAGCGGCGCAGCCGCGACGATCACGCGCGCCTTCAGGTCGTTGACCTGGTAGGCCAGCTCGTGCTCCTTGTTGAGCGGCCCGCTCGGGCAGACGATGGCGCCGATCTTCTGGATGCCGAAGTGCGCCACCAGGTACTGTGGGCAGTTGTTGAGGAACAGCACCACGGGTTCGCCCTTGGCCACGCCCAGGGCCTGCAGGCGCGCAGCGAAGGCGTCGCTCGCGCGGTCGAGCTCGGCCCAGCTCAGGGCCTGGCCGTACCAGAGGCAGGCGGTGGCGTCGCCGCGCGTGCGTGCGTGGTCGCGCAGGTAGGCGTGCAGGGGCTGCTGAACGCGCGGTGGCAGTTCCTTCAAGCGTTCAGCGGCAGGTGTGGGGGTGGCGGGCGTTGTCTCCATGGCGTCACTTTCTCAGGGTTATCGATAGCCGCCTGCACAGAGCCGGCGCTTGCCAATGCGGCATCGTGCACGAACAATCCTACCCATGGGTATAACTTCCGCGACACCGAACAAACCCTCTGCCACGCACACGGCGCTGGCGGCGCAACCGCACCTGCCGCAGGGCACGGGCCGCCAGCGCGCGGCCACGCAGGGCACCGACCTGCAGCGCGAGCGCATCCTGCAGGCGGCGGCGCAGCTGTTTGCCGCGCAGGGCTACGCCAACACGACCATGGCGCAGATCGTGCGCGAGCTGGGCGTGACCAAGCCCTTCGTGTACTACTACTTCCGCGACAAGCAGGAGATCTTCGAGACGCTGTCGTGGCGCCCCGCGGTCGACTGTTTCACCGCGCTCGACTTCGCCGCCGCCGACCCGCGCCGCGCGAGCGAGAAGGTGATGGAAGGCATCGAGCGGCTGATCCGCGCCACCATCTCGCACCACCCGGTGGCCTTCTTCGCCTACCGCGAGCCGCAGGTGTACCGCCCCGAGTACCTCGAAGCGCAGAAGAAGCTCGCGCACCACTTCTACGACCTGCTGTGCCCGCTGCTCGAAGAAGCCCGGCGCGACGGCGACCTCGACTTCGACGAGACCAAGATCACCGCGCTCGCGGCCTGCAGCCTGCCGGGCTTTCTCTACAGCTGGTACCGCCCCGGCGGGCGCCTCTCGCCCGACGAGGTGGTGGCACAGCTCACGAAACTGGCCAGCCGCGTGATCGGGCTGCGCGCGAAGAACTGATTCCGTCTTTCACACACCCTCCGGAGACACCCATGAAGCTCACGCATGCGCCATTGGCGCGGATCGCCCTTGCCTCTTTGTTTGCCATCGCCGGCACCGCGGTGCAGGCTCAGCAGCCGACCTACAAGATCGCCTACATCGATCCGCTTTCGGGGCCCTTTGCCAACGTGGGCGAGCTGATGCTGATGCACACGCAGTACGCCATCGAGGACATCAACGCCAAGGGCGGCGTGCTCGGCGGCATGAAGCTGCAACTGCTGCAGTTCGACAGCAAGCTCTCGGCGCAGGAAAGCCAGAGCGCGCTGCAGGCGGCGATCGACCAGGGCGCCAAGGCGATCGTCACGGGCGGCTCGGGCTCGTCGGTGGTGACGGCGCTGGTGCTGGCGGTGGCGCGCTGGAACCAGCGCAACCCGGGCAAGGAACTGATCGTGCTGAACCACTCCTCGATCGACCCCGAGATGACCGGCAAGGGCTGCAGCTTCTGGCACTTCCAGACCGAGGCCAACACGGCGATGAAGATGAAGGCGCTGGCCAACTACATCAAGAAGACGCCGGACGTGAAGAAGGTCTACCTGCTGAACCAGGACTATGCCCACGGCAAGCAGTGGGCCAGCTACGGCCGCCAGCTGGTGGGCCTGGCGCGCCCCGACATCCAGTTCGTCGGCGAGACGCTGCACCCCATCGGCCGCGTGAAGGACTTCGCGCCCTACATCGCCAACATCAAGCAAAGCGGCGCCGACTCGGTCATCACCGGCAACTGGGGCCAGGACATGACGCTGCTGCAGAAGGCCGCGGGCGACGCGGGCTACAACCTGCGCTACTTCAACCACAGCGCGGGCTCGGTGCCGGGCACTGTCACCGCCGTGTCGCAGGCCAAGACGGGGCAGCTCACCTGGGTGGCCGAATGGCACCCGGGCCAGGCCGACACGCCGAAGGTCGACGCGCTGGCCAAGGCCTACAAGGCCAAGACCGGCAAGGACTTCCTCGCACCGCGCATCGACCTGACGCCGCGCCTGCTGGCCGCCGCCATCGCCAAGGCCGGCAGCGCCGACACGGTGAAGGTGGCGCGCGCCCTCGAAGACCTGAGCTTCGATTCGGTGGTGGGCCCGGTGCGCATGCGCGGCGAAGACCACCAGCTGCTGCTGCCGCAGGTGGTGAACACCATCGCGCCGGTGGACGGCAAGGCGGTGAAGACAGGCTGGGAAGGCACCAACTACGGCTTCCGCACCGATGCGGTCTATACCGGGAACGAGCTGGCGCAGGGCACCGACTGCAAGATGGTCCGACCCTGACTGAGTTCTTTCGGGGGACCTGCCCGGGCCACTGTGAATGGCGATCACGCTGACGGCGTGATCGCCCCCTGCGCCGTGCAATTGTTTCCTAGGGAAACCCCGTCCTGCCCACCCCCTGTGCCATCGGGATACTCCGGATTCGCATCCCGGACATCCGAAGCGGGTCCATACCGAAGGCACAACAAGGTACACCATGGCAGGAAAGAACTCGCTCCATCCGATCCCCCATCCGGCGAAGAAACCCTTCGTCGGCAATCTGCTGTCCATCGGCTCCGACTCGCCGGTGCTCGACATGTGGAAGATCGCGCAGGACCTCGGCGGCATCTACTGGCTCGACATGCCGGGCATGCCGGTGATCGTGGTGTCGTCGCCCGCGCTGGTCGACGAGCTGTGCGAAGAGCCGCGCTTCGACAAGAGCACGCGCGGCGCACTGCGCCGGCTGCGCGCCGCGTCGCACGGCCTCTTCACGTCGGACACGCACGAAGAGACCTGGTCGAAGCCGCACAACATCCTGCTGGCCAACTTCAGCCAGCGCGCGATGCAGGCCTACCACCCGATGATGCTGGACATCGCGGGCCAGCTGGTCACCAAGTGGGAGCGCCTCAATTTCGACGAAGAGGTGGACGTGGTGCGCGACATGACGGCGCTCACGCTGGACACCATCGGCCTGTGCGGCTTCGGCTACCGCTTCAACTCGTTCTACCGCGAGGGCTTCCATCCTTTCGTCGATGCGATGGTGCGCACGCTGGAGACGGTGCAGAACCGGCGCGGCATTCCGCTCGAGGAGCTGATGCTCAAGAAGGAGCTGGCACAGCAGCGCAAGGACATCCGCTACATGCACAAGATGGTGGAAGACATCATCGAGGAGCGACGCGCCAGCGGTGCCGACATCGCCACCAAGCCCGACCTGCTGAGCTACATGATCGCGGGCGTGGACAAGAAGAGCGGCGAGAAGCTCACCGACAAGATGATCCGCGACGAGTGCATCGAATTCCTCATCGCGGGCCACGAGACCACCAGCGGCCTGCTGTCGTTCGCCATCTACTTCCTGCTGAACAACCCCGAGGCGATGGCCAAGGCGCAGGCCGAGGTCGACAGCGTGTTCGGCGGCGACACCACGCAAAAGCCCACCTACGCGCAGGTCAACCGACTGCAGTACGTGATGCAGGTGCTGAAGGAATCGCTGCGCCTGTACCCGACCGCGCCCGCGATCTCGATGCGCGCGAAGGAAGACACCAAGATCGGCGGCCAGTACACGATCAAGAAGAACAACATGGTCATCATGCATGCGCTGGCGCTGCACCGTGACAAGGGCATCTGGGGCGAGGACGCCGACCAGTTCAACCCCGACCACTTCAGCCGCGAGGCCGAACGCGAGCGGCCCGTGAACGCCTTCAAGCCCTTCGGCAACGGCCAGCGCGCCTGCATCGGGCGGCAGTTCGCCCTGCAGGAAGCGGTGCTCACGCTGGGCATGATCCTGCAGCGCTTCAACCTCGTCGATCACACGGGCTACAAGCTCAAGATCAAGGAAGCGCTGACGATCAAGCCCGAGAACTTCAAGATCAAGGCGCTGCTGCGCGACCCGGCCTCGCGCCCGCGCGGCAACGCGGAGGCGGCGGCCGCGCCCGCCACGCCGACGAAGCCCGCCGCGCGCAAGCCGCAGGCGGCGCGCCACGGCACCTCGCTGCTGGTGCTGCAGGGCTCCAACCTCGGCACCGCCGAAGACCTGGCGCGCCAGCTGGCCGAGGCCGGCGAGCTGCGCGGCTTCTCGACCCAGCTGGCCTCGCTCGACGACTATGCCGAGCGGCTGCCGGCCAACGGCGCGGTGGCGATCGTCTGCGCCTCGTACAACGGCGTGGCGCCCGACAACGCGGCGGAGTTCCACCGCTGGCTCGACAAGGCCGACGATTCGCTCAACGGCGTGCGCTTCAGCGTCTTCGGCTGCGGCAACACCGACTGGGCCGCCACCTACCAGGCGGTGCCGCGCCGCATCGACGAACGGCTGGAAGCATTGGGCGCCGACCGCGTGCACGAGCGCGGCGAAGGCGATGCGCGCGAGGACATGGACGGCGCCTTCCAGGACTGGAGCGACGCGCTGTGGCCCGCGCTGGTGAAGACCTTCGACATCAAGAACGGTGCCGACACGCCGGCCGAGGCCGAGCCGCTGTACACGCTCGAAGAGCTGCCGCCGCCGCAGAAGAACGCGCTGGTCGATGCGCTGGGCGCCGTGCCGCTGCGCGTGATCGAGAACCGCGAGCTGCAAAGCGCCGGCGCCAACGGCGAGGCCGGACGCTCCACGCGCCACGTCGAGCTGATGCTGCCCGAGGGCGCGAACTACGTGCCCGGCGACCACCTGAGCGTGGTGCCGCGCAACAGCCCCGCGCAGGTCGAGCGCGCGATGGCGCGCTTCGGCTTCGACCGCTCGGCGCACGTGCGGCTGTCGGCGGTGCCGGGCCGCAAGGCGGCGCTGCCGGTGGACCAGGTCATTGCGGTCGATCGCCTGCTGGGCGACTACGTCGAGCTGCAGGACGTGGCCACGCGCAAGCAGATCGCCACGCTCGCCGCGCACACCGAGTGCCCCTTCACCAAGCCGAAGCTGCAGGCGCTGTCGGGCAGCGACGAGGCCTCGCAGGCCGCGTACAAGGCCGAGGTACTGCACAAGCGCAAGTCGCTGCTGGAGCTGCTCGAAGAGCACCGCGCCTGCCAGGTGCCGTTCGCGGTGTTCCTGGAAATGCTGTCGCCGCTGTCGCCGCGCTACTACTCGATCTCCTCGTCGCCGACGATGACGCCGGGGCGCTGCAGCGTGACGGTGGGCGTGGTGAGCGCGCCCGCGATGTCGGGCAACGGCACCTTCGAGGGCGTGTGCTCCAACTTCCTGGCGCGCGCCGAGGCCGGTGACACGGTGCACGGCGTGATCCGCGAGACCACGGCCGAAGGCTTCCGCCTGCCGGAGGACGCCAACCGGCCGCTCATCATGATCGGCCCGGGCACCGGCCTGGCGCCGTTCCGCGGTTTCCTGCAGGCGCGCGCCGCGCAGGTCGAACGCGGCGACGCGCTGGGCGAGGCGATGCTGTTCTTCGGCTGCCGCCACCCCGAGCAGGACTTCATCTACGCCGAAGAGCTGCAGGCCTGGTCGCACCGCGGCCTGATGAAACTGCACACGGCCTTCTCGCGCGCCGGCGACCGCAAGGTCTACGTGCAGGACCTGATCCGCGAACAGGGCGCTGCCGTGTGGAAGCTGCTCGAAGCCGGCGCCGTGGTGTACGTGTGCGGCGACGGCTCGCGCATGGAACCCGACGTGCGACGCACGCTCAGCGACCTCGCGCGCGAGCACGGACAGGACAGCGCGGCGTGGATGGACAGGATGATTGCCGAGCAGCGCTATGTGCTCGACGTGTGGGCCGGGGCCTGAAGAACCAAGTCTGGAGCCCCAAAGCAAAAGACCGGCATTCGCCGGTCTTTTTTCATGGGGAGTGTTCGCCTCGGATCAGATGTTGCGATCCGGGTCCGGGTACACCAGCGGCCCGAGCATGCCGCGGTTGAACGGCTTCCATTCGCCCTCGGGCTGCGCCAGCCGGTCGGCCACCGCATAGAGCACGGCCGGGTGCGCGCCGAGCCCCAGGTGGCTCGCGACCACCTCGATGTTCTCGGACTGCGGGCCGGTCTTCTCGAGGCTGCAGCGCCATGCGACGACACCGTCGGTGCGGCTGAAGATCGAGGTCGTGGGCACGGGCGGCGTGGGTTCGACGAACTTCATGCGGCGCGGGTCGTGCGAGCTCTGGCCGCTCACGCCTTCGTACACGCGCCAGGCGTTGGTGGCGCGCGGGCTGCCCGAGAACGGGCTGCCGAGCGTGATCACGTTGCGGATGAGGTCCTTCTGCGCCGAGGCCAAGAGCCGCGCGTAGACGCCGCCCAGGCTCCAGCCGATCACGCTGACCTTCTGGCCGCTTTTGTCGGCCAGGGTCTTGAGCAGGTCGACCATGCCGTCCTCGACACCGGCGCGCGGGCCCAGGTTGCGGCCCTGGCCCCAGCCGTGCGCGTCGTAGCCGCGGCTGCACAGGTAGCGGCGCAGCAGCAGCGTAGACACGTCGCTGGCCACCAGGCCCGGCAGCACGAGCACGGGGTGCCCGTCGCCGCGCGGCGCGAGCTGCAGCAGCGGCCACATGGCGAGGCCGGCGCCGGTTTCCCAGAGGGCGCGCGCTTCGGCCAGCAAGAGCAGGCGCGACGGCGGTGCGATGGGTTCGTGGGTGGCGGTGGTCATGATGGCGGCTTCCTTTCTGTTTCTTTCTTCTGTAGGACGACGATGGGGGTGCGAAGTTGCATTCCCCGTCGGACGACGACTTCATTTATCCGAGGTATTTGCCCCTCAGGTAATCAAGATAAGCCCTCGATTCGCTGGAAACATACGGAGAAACCAGCGTGAGTGTGTAGAAAGCCGCCAAACCGGGGTCGGCCTGCGCCAGCGCGTCGCGCCCCGGCACCAGCCGCTCGAACGAGAGCCAGCAGGTGGTGGTGAAGACCATCTGCAGCGCCAGGATGCGCGCCTGCTCGGCGCTGGTCTCGATCACGCCCGAAGCCACCAGCCCTTCGCACAGCGTCTGGGCCGCCAGCAGGTTCTGCGCGGTCATGGCCTGGGCGCGTTGCCCCAGGGCCGGGTACTCGCTGGCCAGGAAGGCCATGTCGCGGTAGATGAAGCGGTATTCGTCGATGGCCTCGAAGCGCAGATGCAGCGCCAGCCACAGGTCGTCGATGGCGGTGATGGAGGCCGACGAGCCGTTGAGCACCTCGAGCCGCTGCTCGAAGCGCCGGAACAGCCATTCGACGATCAGCTGCTTGGCCTTGAAGTGGTAGTGCAGGTTGCCCGGGCTCATGCCGAGCTCGGCCGCGATCTTGTGCGTGGACACGGCCGGAAGACCTTCCGCGTTGAACAGCGCAAGGCTGGTCTGCAGGATGCGATCGCGCGTGGTGTTGGAGCTGGCCACAAGCGGCGTGTTGCGTGCGTTGCGTGCCGCTCAGCGCTTGCCGCCGGAGCCGCCTGAACTGGACGGTTTCTCGAGTCTGGCGAGGCGTTCGCGCAACTGCGCCACCTCGTCGCGCAGGGCCTGCACCTCGTCGGCGCTGGGCATGCCCAGGCGTTGCAGGGCGGTGGCGACACGCTGGTCGAACACGTCCTCGAACTTGCGGATGCCGAAGGTGTCCAGGCTGGGGAAGCCGCGCGTCAGCGCCGCCTTGGCACCAACTGCGTCGGCCTTGCCGTGCCCGATGCCCAGCAGGCCTTCGATCACGTTGGCCTGGCGCTTGGCGACGTCGTTGCGCACGTTGTCCAGCGCCTTGAGGCCGGCACGCAGCAGCGCTTCGGCCTTGTTGGTGCCAGCCGCAGCAGTGTCTGCAGGCGGTGCTTTCGCAGCCGGCGCCGCCTTGCGGGGCGCGGCCTTCTTCTTGGCCACCGGAGCCTTCTTCGCAGGCGCCGCCCTCTTCTTCAACTTTGCAGTGTCATCGGGACGGGTCGCCATGCGGTGGTGCTCCAGGGGCGGTAGAAATGAAAAGGGCGCGGTCAGCGCCCCGGGATCAGGCCGCCTTGCGGGCAGCGCGGCGAACCGGCTTCTTGGCCGCAGCGACCTTGGCCTTCACGGTGCGCACGGGGGCGGCTTCTTCGGTGCCGCTCACACGGGCCTCGATCTGCTTGGTGCCGGCAACGATGCGGTCAGCGATCTGCACCGACACGGTGGCGAAGGGCTGGTTCACGGCCGACAGGGCGTTCAGCACGGTGGTGGCAGCGGGCGATTCGATCTGGGCGACGCGGTTGGCGACGGTTTCGATGCCGCTGGTGGTGCCGGCGGCGACGCGGTCCATCACGTTCACGATGCGGCTGGTGTCGATGTCCAGGCGGTTGGCCAGGAAGCCGTGCACCTTCTCTTGCGCACCGATCAGGTTGGCCTTGATCTGTTCGCTCACCAGCGGGATCTGGCGGTTGCCCAGGAACTCGCTGTAGCGCGAAGCGGCACCGCCCAGCAGGCGTTGCACGCCGGTGCGGTAGGCACCGACCAGGGTCTTGCCGGCGTCGTTGTACTGGCCGACGACGTGGATGGCGGCGGAAGCGATGTTGGTTTGCGTGGACATGTGAGATTTCCTTGAAGTTGAGTGGCTCGCGGGGAATCGCGATGGGCCAATCATCTTCCGCAGGGCCTAGGCCTGGAAAACTAGAACGGTCGGAAAACTAGTCCAACTGCCCCAATTTTTTGCCCAGGCCGGGCCGGCCCTGTCGATCATGCCGCAGCGGCGCGCGGCGATGCGGCGGCCTTGCGGGCCGCGGGCCGGGGTGCGGCCTTCTTCGCCGCAGCCTTCTTCGCAGGGGCTTTCTTCGCTGCCGCCTTGACCGGCGTGGCCTTGGCAGGGGCCTTCTGCGCCGTCTTCTTGGCGGCGACGGCCTTCACCGGCGCCTTCTTGCGCGCGGCCGGCTTGCGGGCCGGCGCAGCGGCCTGGGCCTCTTCGTCCGCTTCCGGCGCGGGGGCCGCCACGGGCTTGGGCGGTGTGGCCGGCGCGCCGGAGACGGCCGGGTGCTTCTGCGCCAGCTCCATCAGCAGCTTGTGCTCGGCCAGCAGGTAGTCGCCGATCTCGGTGATGTCGGGCACGGCACGGCGGCAGGCGATCAGGCCGTAGTCCATGCGACCGTTGTAGCTTTGCACGGTGACGTTGAGCGCGGTGCCGTGGCTGGCGATCGACACCGGGTAGTAGCAGGTGACCAGCGCCCCCGCGAAGTACATCGGGAACGGCGCGCCCGCCACGTTCGAGACGGCCACGTTGGCCGCCGGCGGCAGCAGGTTGACGATGCCCGAGCGCCCCACCATCGACGCGATGCCCGACACCAGCCAGGGCGCGGCGAAGGTCGGGAAGTCGTCCAGGATCACGGCCTTGAAACGGTTCATCGTCGACTTCGAGGAGTTCGACGAGGCGTTGATCGCCTTCAGCCGCTGCAGCGGATCGGTGATGTCGGTGGCCAGGCTCACGAGGATCATGCTGGCCTGGTTGTTGGCCGTCTGGTCGCCGGCCTCGCGCAGGCTCACAGGCACGCCGGCCACCAGCGGCTTGGCCGGCAGCTCGTTGTTGTCGGCCAGGTAGTGGCGCAACGCGCCGGCCACGGTGGCCAGCACCACGTCGTTGAGCGACACGCCGAAGTGCTTGGCGATGTACTTGGTCTCGGCCAGCGAGATGGTGCGCCCGGCGAAGGTGCGCTGGTTGGTGATCGACACATTCAGCGAGGTGCGCGGCGCGAAGAGGTTGAACTTCTTCGGCGCGGTGGCGGCCGCCTTGTCGGCCGCCTTCTCGTCGGGCTGTGCCAGGCCGCCGATGGCGCGCGCGATGGCCGGCGCCATCTTGAACAGCTTCACGTACTGCTGCGCCGTGTTGCGCAGCGCCGCCGTGGCGAGCTCGGCCATGCCCAGCTGGTAGCCGTTGCTGCGCGGGCGCGCACGCGGTGGCTTGATCACGCGGCCGGTGGCCTCGAGGTCGAAGATGGCCTTGCCCAGCTCGACGCCGGCCTGCCCGTCGATGCCCGCGTGGTGCACCTTGGTGTACAGCGCCACCTGGCCGCTCTTGAGGCCGTCGATGATGAAGAACTCCCACATCGGACGGCTGCGGTCCATCAGCGTGGAGTGCAGCCGCGCCACGTACTGCTGCAGCTGGCGGTTGGTGCCGGGCTTGGGCAGCGTGATGTGGCGCACGTGGTAGTCGAGGTCGATGTCGTCGTCCTCGACCCACACCGGATTGGTCATGTCGAAGGGCATCAGCGCGAGCTTGCGCGTGAACACGTCGGCCAGGTGGATGCGGCTGGCCATGAAGGCCTTGGCGTCTTCGTAGAAGTCGCCCTTGTAGCCCTTGGGCAGGTCCAGCACGTTGAGCGAACCCACGTGCATCGGCATCTCGGGGGTTTCCAGGTGCAGGAAGGTGGCATCAAGACCGCTCAGGTGTTTCATGTGTGGTTCTCCTCGTTGGGGCATGCGCCGTCCGGCAGGATACCGTGGGCATCGCGTTCGTGGGCCTTCGCTTCTTCAGTGTTTCCACCGGGGGAAGGCACGCCCGGGACAGGGGTTTGCCCCAAGGATGGCCGGGGCGCGCGTCCACATGTAATGAAAAAATCGACGCGCCTCGCAGGCCGCAACAACTGCTCACAGGCCGCCGCATTCACGGGGGCTTCGTACACTGTGCCGCATGACCTCTGCGCACAACGAAGACCCCCATCTCTGGCTCGAAGACATCGACGGCGAAGCCGCTCTGGACTGGGCTCGCCAGCAGAATGCACGCGCCGTTCACACCTATGCGCAGTCGCCGGCCTTCCAGTCGATCGAGCAGGGCCTGCTCGAGGTGCTCGACTCGGACGCGCGCATTCCGATGGTCAGCAAGATCGGTGCGCTGTACTACAACTTCTGGCGCGACAAGGCGCACCCCAAGGGCCTGTGGCGCCGCACCACGCTCGACCAGTACCGCACGCCCGAGCCCGCGTGGGAGACCGTGCTCGACCTCGACGCGCTGGCCGCGCAGGACGGCGAGAACTGGGTCTGGCACGGCGCCGACTGCCTGGAGCCCGCGTACGAGCGTTGCCTGATCTCGCTGTCGCGCGGCGGCGCCGATGCCGACGTGGTGCGCGAGTTCGACCTGGTGAACCTGGCGTTCGTCGAAGGCGGCTTCGCGCTGCCCGAGGCGAAGAACCACGTCACCTGGAAAGACATCGATCACCTGTACGTGGGCACCGATTTCGGCCCCGGCTCCATGACCAGCTCGAGCTACCCACGCCTGGTGAAGGAGTGGCGACGCGGCACGCCGCTGGCCGAAGCCGTCACCGTGTACGAAGGTGCGCACGAAGACATGTCGGTGAGCGCCTGGAGCGACCACACGCCCGGCTTCGAGCGCGACTTCGTCTCGCGCCAGATCGACTTCTACGACAGCGAGACCTGGCTGCGCGCGCCCGACGGCACGCTGGCCAAGATCGACGTGCCCGACGACGCCAACACCGGCGTCACGCGCGAGTGGCTGCTGATCGAGCCGCGCGAAGACTGGACCGTGGCCGGCCGCACCTACACCGCCGGCTCGCTGCTGGCCGCGCGCTTCGACGACTACATGGCCGGCGCGCGCGAGCTCACGTTGCTGTTCGAGCCCGACGACACCACTGCGCTCGACGACTACTCGTGGACGCGCCACCACCTCATCCTCAACGTGATGCACGACGTGGTGAACCGGCTCGAGGTGCTCACGCCGCCGGCGGACGGCCTGGGCGACTGGGCCCGCGACAGCCTGGGCGGCGCGCCCGCGCTCTCGTGCGTGGCGGCCGGCGGCATCGACGAGACCGAGAACGACGACTACTTCCTGACCGTGAGCGGCTTCCTGCAGCCGACCACGCTGTACATCGGCACCCTCGGCCAGGGCGAGCCCCAGGCGCTGAAGCACAGCCCCGGCTTCTTCGACGCCTCGCGCTTTCGCGTGAGCCAGCATTTCGCGACCTCGGCGGACGGCACGCGCGTGCCCTACTTCGAGATCGCCGCGAAAGACCTCGTGGCCGACGGCACGAACCCCACGCTGCAGTACGCCTACGGCGGCTTCGAGATCTCGCTGGAGCCGAGCTACAGCGGCGGCATCGGCCGCGCCTGGCTCGAACGCGGCGGCGTGTACGTGGTGGCGAACATCCGCGGCGGCGGCGAGTACGGCCCGCGCTGGCACCAGGCCGCGCTGCAGGAAAACCGCCTGCGCACCTGCGAAGACTTCGCGGCCGTGTCGCAGGACCTGTTCGCGCGCGGCATCACCTCGCCGGCGCACCTGGGCGCCATGGGCGGCAGCAACGGCGGCCTGCTCATGGGCAACATGCTCACGCTGTACCCGCAGCTGTACGGCGCCATCGTGAGCGAGGTGGCGCTGCTCGACATGAAGCGCTACACGCAGCTGTCGGCCGGCGCCTCGTGGATCGCGGAGTACGGCGACCCGGAACTGCCCGACGAGTGGGAATTCATCCAGACCTTCTCGCCCTACGAGAACGCCAAGGCCGGCACGCCCTACCCGCCCGCCCTTTTCACCACCTCCACGCGCGACGACCGCGTGGGGCCCGTGCATGCGCGCAAGATGCACGCGAAGCTGCTCGCGCAAGGGCACGACAGCAGCTTCTACGAGAACATGGAAGGCGGCCACAGCGCCGCCGCGGACAACAAGGCGTCCGCCTTCATGGATGCGCTCGGCTACGCCTACCTCTGGCACCACATCGGGAGACCGACATGAACAGCAGCAGCACCGGGACCACCACCCTCGAACTGATCGGCGCGCCGACCGACATCGGCGCCAGCGTGCGCGGCGCGGGCATGGGCCCCGACGCGCTGCGCGTGGCCGGCCTGGCCGAGGCGCTGGCGGGCCAGGGCTTCACGGTGCTCGACCGTGGCAACCTCGCGGGCCCGGCCACGCCGTGGGCACCGCCGGCCAACGGGCTGCGCCACCTCCCCGAGGTGATCGCGTGGAACCGCTCGGTCTACGCCGCCGTCGACACCGCGCTGGGCGCCGGCCACGTGCCCGTGATGCTGGGCGGCGACCACTGCCTGGCGATCGGCTCCATCAGCGCCGTGGCCTGGCATGCGCGAAAACGCGGCAAGAAGCTGCGCGTGCTGTGGCTCGACGCGCACTCCGACGTCAACACCGAGACCACGAGCCTCAGCGGCAACCTGCACGGCATGCCGGTGTCGTGCCTGCTGGGCCACGGGCCGGCGGACCTCACGGGCTGGAGCGGCGAGCCCGCGGCGCTGGCGCATGACGCCATCCGCTTCATCGGCATCCGCAGCGTCGATGCCGACGAGAAAGAGGCGATCCGCACGCTGGGCCTGCACGTGTTCGACATGCGCCACATCGACGAGAACGGCATGCGCACCACCATGACCGAGGCGCTTCAAGATGTGGACGAAGACACCCACCTGCACGTGAGCTTCGACCTCGATTGCCTCGACCCGGCCGACGCGCCCGGCGTGGGCACGGGCGTGCGCGGCGGGCCGACCTACCGCGAGATGCAGCTGTGCATGGAAATGATCGCCGACACCGGCCGGCTCGGCTCGGTCGACGTGGTGGAACTCAACCCCGCGCTCGACGTGCGCAACCAGACGGCCGAGGTGGCGGTGGAGCTGATCGAGAGCCTGTTCGGCAAGTCGACGCTGGTGCGCTGACTGCCGAGCTTGTTCAGCCGCGGTTGGGCGACGGCGATACCGGGAAGGTGGTGGCCGCGGGGCGCGTGGCGGGCTTCGGCGCGTCCTCAGCATCGGCCGGCATGTCGGGGCCGCCGCCCTGCAGGAAGCGCTCGACCAGCGTGAAGAAGCGGTCGTAGAAACGTTCGTCGGTGAGCGTCTGGCTCGCCACCTTGACCATGGCCTCGTTGCTGCCGCCGAAGGGCAGCGAGAGCGAGCCGATGGCGCCCACGCCCAGGCTGGCCGAGTTGCTGCCCTTCTTCAGGCCGTAGCGGTCCTGCAATGCGGTCGCGAAGGCCACGGTGCTGCGGCCGGCCGAGGCGCTGCCGGCGCCCCCTTCGCGCGCGCAGACCACGCGGAACTCGACCTCGACGTGCGTCTCGGCCGCGGGCTGGAAGCTCTTGCGCGCGGTCACCAGGTCGGCGTTGGCGGCCGTCACCATGTAGCCCTGGCTCAACAGCGCGCGGCGCGCCGCCTCGCAGGTCTGGGCCTCGCTGGCGGCGTAGTTGCGCGTGTGGGTGGTGGTCGAGTCGAAGTCTTCGGGCTCGTAGGCTTGGCCCGTGCCGAAGCTGCCGCAGCCGGCCAGCAACAGGGCCGACAGCAGGCCCGGGAACAGAAACGCCGGCACGCGGGCCGGCGAAGAGAAGAAAGCAGCAGAAGAGGTGGGGGGCATGGCAGGGCGGGAAGGACACCGGATGCTAACCAACCGGCGGCTTCGCTTCGAGCCCCCGGCAGGCCGGGGGTTCCCGAAAGGCCCTGAAAGCCCGAGAGATCGCGTCAGGGGTACAGACCGCGTTCCTGGCGCGCCATCAGGATGCGCTCGCAGGCCACCGCGTAGGTGGCGGTGCGCAGCGGGATCTTGTGCTTGTCGGCCGTGTCCCAGATCTGGTTGAGCGCGTTCATCATGATGCGGTCGAGGCGCACGTTGATCTCGTCCTCGTCCCAGAAGAAGGACGAGAAGTCCTGCACCCATTCGAAGTACGAGACCGTCACGCCGCCGGCGTTGCAGATCACGTCGGGCACGACCAGCACGCCGCGCTCGGCCAGGATGTCGTCGGCCTCGGGCACCGTCGGGCCGTTGGCGCCTTCGAGCACCAGCTTGGCGGTGGTCTTCTTGGCGCGCTCGGCCGTGAGCTGGCCTTCGAGGGCGGCCGGAATGAGGATGTCGCAGGCCACGTCCCAGAAGTCTTCGTTCGGCACGATGTCGCCGCCGGCCTTGAAGCCGACCACGCCGTCGGTGCGCGAGATGGGCACCAGCTGGGTCAGATCGAGGCCGTTGGTGTTCACGATGGTGCCGGTGTGGTCCTGCACCGCGACGATCTTGGCGCCTGCCTCGACGAACAGTTCGGCCGCGACCGAGCCCACGTTGCCGAAGCCCTGCACCGCGATGCGCGCGCCGCGCAGGTCCATGCCCAGGCGGCGTGCCGCTTCACGGCCGGTGACGAACACGCCGCGGCCGGTGGCCTTCACGCGGCCCAGCGAGCCACCCAGGTGCAGCGGCTTGCCGGTGACCACGCCGGTGGCGGTGCCGCCGACGTTCATGGAGTAGGTGTCCATCATCCACGCCATGATCTGCGCGTTGGTGTTCACGTCGGGTGCGGGGATGTCGGTGTGCGGGCCGATGATGATGCCGATCTCGCTGGTGTAGCGGCGCGTGACCTTCTCCAGCTCTTGCAGCGACAGCTTCTTCGGGTCGACGCGGATGCCGCCCTTGGCACCGCCGTACGGCAGGTTGACGGCGGCGGTCTTGATGGTCATCCAGGCCGACAGCGCCATCACTTCTTCGAGCGTGACGTCGGGGTGGAAGCGCACGCCGCCCTTGCCCGGGCCGCGGCTCATGTTGTGCTGCACGCGGTAGCCCTCGAAGTGGGCGATGGTGCCGTTGTCCATCTCGATCGGCACGTCGACGATCAGCGCGCGCTTGGGGCGCTTGAGGGTTTCGACCCAGCGCGCCAGCGGGCCGAGGTACGGCACGACGCGATCGACCTGCGACAGGTAGGTGCCCCAGGGGCTGTTGGCCGTCGGATTGACGAAGGAGAGTTTCTCGTTCATGGAAGATTCCCTTGGTTGGAATGGATGGGCGCAACGATATTCCGACTGAGGGCCGCGCGCCATGGCTTATGCATGCCGCGATGGCGGTTATGCAAGAGAAGTTGGAAGGCCCCTTGCGGTCCCTCTCGGCGCGGCCCGATGCAGGTGGATACGCACATGACAAAACCGTCATCCAGACGTTATCGGTCGCGTGGATGCGCTTCGTACAGTCGTTCTCACCAACCAAGCAACCACCTCAAGGAGTGAACGAACATGAAGCTGTCTGCCACCACCCGCCTTCTGAACACCGCCGCCGTCGCCGCCCTGCTGGGCCTGGCCGCCGCGCCGAGCTTTGCCGGCAACTACGCCGAAGGCGACCCGCGTCCCGCGCCCTTCGCGTCGTCGACGACGCGCGCCGCCGTGACGGCCGATGCCCAGCAGTGGCTGAAGACCGCGCCCACCCAGGGCTACAACGAGAACATGGGCCAGGAGCCGGTCGCGGTGTCGGCCAACAGCCGCGCCGCCGTGGCCGCCGACACGCAGCTGTGGATCCGCTCGGGCCTGGCCGCCCAGCAGTCGGGCGAAGCCGGCGCCGACACGTCGCGCCCAGGCTACCGCGAAGCCCAGGCTGCGTACACCAAGCTGCGCGAAGGCCCGGCCTACGGCGCGCTGGTCGACCAGCTCTCGGGCCGCCAGGCTGCCGCACCCGGCGCGACCACGGTGCGTTGAATGTGGTGACCCACGGCTTTCGGTAGTTCAAATGACTGCGAAAGGGTAGTCCAACGGCATTTCCTTGGTTCTATCTCCTATGGCCGTGGCAAATAGGCCGCATTTCTTGCAGTCGATCGATGTGTGCGCCGGATAATCCTCGAATGCTTGATCTGGACCGCATCGATCTGCGCCTGCTGAAGATCCTTCAGGAAGACGGCCGCATCACCAACCTCAAGCTGGCGGAGGCGGTCGCGCTGTCCCCCACCGCCGTGCTGGCGCGCGTGCAGCGCCTCACGCGCGACGGCTTCATCCTGGGCTACGAGGCCCGCCTCGACCCCTACAAGCTGGGTCGCGGCTTCACCGTGTTCGTCGAGGTGCTGCTCGACCGCACCACCGCCAACGTGTTCGACCAGTTCAAGGCCGCCGTGCAGGTGCGCGACGAGATCATGGAATGCCACATGGTCGCCGGCGGCTTCGACTACCTCCTCAAGACCCGCATGGCCGACATGGCCGCCTATCGCGAGTTCGCCGGCACCGTGCTGTGGCAGCTGCCCGGGGTGCGCGAGACGCGCACGTACGCGGTGATGGAAGAGGTGAAGAGCAGCGCGCGCTTGCCGCTGGGGGTCTGAGCCGACCCTAGGCGGGCTTGCGTCCCCGCCCGCCGAAGATCGCCGTGCCGACCCGCACCATCGTGCTGCCGGCACTGACCGCCGCCTCGAGGTCCCCGCTCATGCCCAGCGACAGCGTGTCCAGCGCGATGCCCGCCGCGCGGATCGATTCGAACAGCGCGTGCGCGCGCAGGCACAGTTCGCGCTGCGCCGCGAAATCGGGCGCGGGTTCGGGGATCGCCATGAGCCCGCGCAGCGTCAGTTGTGGCAAGGCCGCCACAGCGCGCGCGAGCGCCAAGGCTTCTTCCGGCGGCACGCCGGACTTGTTCACGCCGCCGTCCACGTTGACCTGCAGGCACACCTGCAGCGGCGGCAGATGGGCCGGGCGCTGGGCCGACAGGCGCTCGGCGATCTTCAGGCGGTCGATGCTGTGGACCCAGTCGAACTGCTCGGCCACGGGCCGCGTCTTGTTGCTCTGCAGAGGGCCGATGCAGTGCCATTCGAGTCCCGCGCGCAGGTCGGCCAGCGCGGCAATCTTGTCCAGCCCCTCCTGCACGTAGTTCTCGCCGAAGGCCGTCTGGCCGGCCGCGTGCGCCTCGCGCACCGTCTCCGGCCCGAAGGTCTTGGACACCGCCAGCAGGCGCACCGCCGACGGGTCGCGCCCGGCCTGCGCACAGGCCCGGTCGATCCGGGCCCTTACTTGCTGGAGATCGTCGCCAATCATCGTCATAATCTTCCGAATTCGTATCAAAACGTCACTAAAGCCTGCCTGAGGAGCCCCGTGGACATCACCCAACTGCTGGCGTTCAGCGTCAAGAACAAAGCCTCCGACCTTCATCTGTCGGCCGGCCTGCCGCCGATGATCCGCGTGAACGGCGACGTGCGCCGCATCAACGTCGATGCACTGGACCACAAGGCCGTGCACGCCATGGTGTACGACATCATGAGCGACACTCACCGCAAGCACTACGAAGAGTTCCTGGAGGTCGACTTCTCGTTCGAGATCGACGGCCTCGCGCGCTTTCGCGTCAACGCCTTCAACCAGGCACGCGGCGCGGCCGCGGTGTTCCGGACCATTCCCTCGAAGATCCTCACGCTCGAGCAGCTCAACGCGCCGAAGATTTTCGGCGAACTCGCGCTCAAGCCGCGCGGCCTCGTGCTGGTGACGGGCCCCACGGGCTCGGGCAAGTCGACCACGCTGGCGGCGATGGTGAACTACCTCAACGAGAACGAGTACGGCCACATCCTCACGGTGGAAGACCCGATCGAGTTCGTGCACGAATCCAAGAAGTGCCTGATCAACCAGCGCGAAGTGGGGCCGATGACGCTGTCGTTCGCCAACGCACTGCGCTCCGCCCTGCGCGAAGACCCCGACGCCATCCTGGTGGGCGAATTGCGCGACCTCGAAACCATTCGCCTCGCGATGACCGCGGCCGAAACCGGCCACCTGGTGTTCGGCACGCTGCACACCTCGTCGGCCGCCAAGACCATCGACCGGATCATCGACGTGTTCCCGGGCGAGGAAAAAGAAATGATCCGCGCGATGCTGTCCGAATCGCTGCAAGCCGTGATCTCGCAGACGCTGTGCAAGACCAAGGACGGCCAGGGCCGCGTGGCGGCGCACGAGATCATGCTGGGCACGCCGGCCATCCGCAACCTGATCCGCGAAGCCAAGGTCGCGCAGATGTACTCCACCATCCAGACCGGCCAGGGCTCGGGCATGCAGACGCTCGACCAGAACCTGACAGAGCTGGTGCGCCGCAATACGATCTCTGCCGCCGAAGCGCGCGGCAAGGCCAAGATCCCAGAAAACTTCCCCGGCTAGTCATGAGGCCCCCCGGCTTTTCACTTCGCTTCGCTACGTGTAACTCCACCCCCCAAGGGGGAGGCGCGGCCGCCTTGGGGCGGCCCGGCGGTCGGCCGCAGACAGGTTCAAATTAAACAAGGAGCGCTCTTCATGGAACGCGATCAAGCCAGCCAGTTCATCAACGACCTGCTCAAGCTCATGGTGAGCCGCAACGGCAGCGACCTGTTCATCACCGCCGACTTTCCGCCGGCCATCAAGGTCGACGGCAAGGTCACCAAGGTGTCGCAGCAGGCGCTGGGCGCGCAGCACACGCTGGCGCTCACGCGCTCGATCATGAACGACCGCCAGACGGCCGAGTTCGAGCGCACCAAGGAGTGCAACTTCGCGATCTCGCCGACGGGCATCGGGCGCTTTCGCGTCAACGCGTTCGTGCAGCAGGGCAAGGTCGGCATGGTGCTGCGGACCATTCCCGCCAAGCTGCCGACCATCGACGGGCTGGGCATGCCGCAGGTGCTCAAGGACGTGGCGATGACCAAGCGCGGCCTGACCATCCTGGTGGGCGCCACGGGCTCGGGCAAGTCGACCACGCTGGCCGCGATGATCGACTGGCGCAACGAGAACTCCTACGGCCACATCGTCACGGTGGAAGACCCGGTCGAGTTCGTGCACCCGCACAAGAACTGCGTGGTGACGCAGCGCGAAGTGGGCATCGACACCGACAGCTGGGAAGCGGCGCTGAAGAACACGCTGCGCCAGGCGCCCGACGTGATCCTCATGGGCGAAATCCGCGACCGCGAAACCATGGAGCACGCCGTGGCCTTCGCCGAAACCGGCCACCTGTGCATGGCCACGCTGCACGCCAACAGCGCCAACCAGGCGCTGGACCGCATCATCAACTTCTTCCCCGAAGAGCGCCGCGCGCAACTCCTGATGGACCTGTCGCTGAACCTGCGCTCGCTGGTGTCGCAGCGGCTGGTGCCTACCGAGGACGGCCAGGGCCGTGTGGCGGCGGTCGAGATCCTGCTGAACACGCCGCTGATCTCCGACCTGATCTTCAAGGGCGAGGTGGGCGAGATCAAGGAGATCATGAAGAAGAGCCGCAACCTGGGCATGCAGACCTTCGACCAGGCGCTGTTCGACCTGTTCGAGGGCAACGCGATCAACTTCGAAGAAGCGATCCGCAACGCCGACTCGGCCAACGACCTGCGCCTGCAGATCAAGCTCAACAGCCAGCGCGCGCGCAGCACCGACCTGGCGGCCGGCACCGAGCACTTCGCGATCGTCTGAAGCCGCCCCGCCGGTGCGTCCCTGGGGCGCGCCGGCTTTCTTTCTTTGGCTTTAAGCTGTCGGCCATGAGCAGCATCAACCCCCGCACCTACGAATCCGTTCCCGCCCAGACGGTGGCCTTCCTCGGCCTCGGCGTCATGGGCGGGCCCATGGCCGGGCACCTGGCCAAGGCCGGCCACGCGGTCACGGTCTACAACCGCACGCCCGCCAAGTCGCAGGCGTGGGTCGCCGAGTTCGGCGCGCCCGGCCGCCACGCCCCCACCCCGCGCGAAGCGGCGGCCGGCGCCGACATCGTGTTCTGCTGCGTCGGCAACGACGACGACCTGCGCTCGGTGGTGCTGGGCGACGACGGCGCCCTGGCCGGCATGAAGCCCGGCGCCGTGCTCGTGGACCACACCACGGCCTCGGCCGACGTGGCGCGCGAGCTGTCGAAGGCGGCGCAGGCGCGCGGCCTGCACTTCATCGACGCGCCCGTGTCGGGCGGCCAGGCGGGCGCGCAGAACGGCGCGCTCACCGTGATGTGCGGCGGCGACGCGGCGGTGTTCGAGCGCATCCGGCCGGTGGCCATGGCCTTCGCGCGCGCCGTCACGCTGCTGGGCGACAGCGGCGCGGGCCAGCTCGCCAAGATGGTGAACCAGATCGCGATCGCGGGGCTGGTGCAGGGCCTGTCGGAAGCCATCGCCTTCGGCCAGCGCGCCGGCCTGGACATGGAGGCCGTGCTCGGCGTCATCGGCAAGGGCGCGGCCCAGAGCTGGCAGATGGACAACCGCGGCAAGACCATGATCGAGGGCAAGTTCGACTTCGGCTTTGCCGTCGACTGGATGCGCAAGGACCTGGGCCTGGTGCTCGACGAAGCCAAGCGCAACGGCGCGCGCGTGCCGGTGACGGCGCTGGTCGACCAGTTCTATGCCGACGTGCAGCAGGCCGGCGGCAGGCGATGGGACACCTCGAGCCTCATCATTCGGCTCAAATGAAAAAAGCCCGCGGAAGCGGGCTTTTTGGTTTCAGCGGACCGGCGAGGTCGTTGCACCACCGGCCGGCGCGGGCAGCGGCTCCATCGGCGGCAGCGGCACGCGCGAACCCGAGGAGGAAGCACCCGGCGTCGATGGCGTCGCGTTGCTCACCGGTGCGGGGCCCGTGCCGCCGCGCTGCGCAGCGGACTGGTTGGCCGCCTGGCTCGCGGCGAGGTCGGCCTCGCTCACCACCTCGACCACGCGCACGACCTTCGCCACGCCCGTCACGCCGCGCGTGATCTCGGTGGCGCGGTCGGTCTCGCGACGCGTGGCGATGCCCATCAGGTAGACCGTGCTGCGCTCGGTCACGACCTTGAAGGAGTTGGCGAAGATGTCCTTGGCATCGAGCAGCGAGGCCTTCACCTTGCCGGTGATGTACAGGTCGTTCGAGCGGTCCTGGAAGGTGCTCGGGGCGCCGATGGTGAGCTCGTTCACCACCGAGCGCACGTTGACCACGCGGCTCACCTCGTCCTCGACGCGGCGGCGGTCGGCGTCGTTGCCGACGGCGCCGGTCAGCAGCACCTGGCGGTTGAAGCTGGTGACGCTCACGTACATGTTGTCGTTGGCGATGTCGCGCACGCGGGCCGCGGCGCGCAGCTCGATGCCCTGGTCGTCGAGCTGGGCGCCCGAGCTGCGGCGGTCGGTCGCCACCATGCCCACGCCCACCACCGCGGCGCCGCCCACGACGAGCGGCACGCAGGCGGACAGTCCGGCCACCAGGGCGGCGCCCAGGGTGAGCGCCAGGGCGAAACGTTGGGTCGAGGCCTTGGTCAGGGTCGTCATGGTCATGAGGAAACTTCCTGTTCTCCGAGTAACTGGGCATCCACGCCGTCGCACAGGCAATGCAGCGCGAGCAGGTGGATTTCGTGAATGCGCGCCGCACGCTCGTGCGGCACGCTGATCTGTACATCGGTTTCGCGCAGCGCGCGGCCGATGGCGCCGCCGGTGCCGCCGACGCCGGGCGCCGCGGTGGCCAGCCCCGTGGCGGCGTTGCCGAGCAGCGCCACCACCGTCATGTCGCGCTCATGCGCGGAAAGCACGGCGGCCAGCACCGCGGACGACTGCCCGCTGGCGCTGAGCACCAGCAGCACGTCGCCGGCCTGGCCGAGCGCGCGCACCTGGCGCGCGAAGCGGTCGGCATCGGCGGCCTGCGGGCTGTCGGCCGCCGGGTCGGTGGTGTCGCCGGGCAACGCGATGGCGCCCAGCTCGGGGCGCTCGCGTTCGAAGCGGCCCACGAAGTTCGAGGCGAACTGCGCGGCCAGCAGGCCCGACACGCCGGCCCCGCAGGCCAGCACCTTGCCGCCGCTGGTCACGCAGGCCAGCAGGGCCTGCATCGCTTGAGAGATGGGTTTGCTGAGGACCGGGCCGGTCTGGTATTTGAGGTCGGCACTGTCGATGAAGTGCTGCTGAATCCGTTGCTCGAGCATGGGGCGCGATGATAACTGGGGGTCGTGAAACAAGACGTTTGAGTGGTGGAGCCTTCAGCAAGGCTTCAGTTCCCTTTCGGGTGCGTCAGCCGGCGTCGAAGGCGGCTTTCAGCCAGGTGATTTTCTCCTCGATCAGCACCACATCGAAACGGCATGGCGGCAATGCGCGCAAACGGCCCAGGTAGTGCCGCGCGGCCAGCACGATGCGCCGCTGCTTGCCCGCCGTGATGCTGCCGCCCGCGCCGCCGTGCGAGCCCGCGCTGCGCTGTCGCACCTCGACGAACACCAGCGTGCCATCGCGCGGATCGCGCATGATCAGGTCGACCTCGCCGCCGCCGCGCCCCGGCGTCCGATAATTGCGCGCGACCGGCACGAGGCCGGCCTGGCGCAGGTGGTCGAGCGCGGCGTCTTCCGCCGCATCGCCGCGATGCTTCGTGGTCGTGGTGCTTGTCGTCATGGCTCCCTGCCCTGTTTTCTTGTTTTCGCTGCCCTACGGAGAAACCCCTTGGCTTCACTCGCCCCTGCTTCCTTCGGCGCGGCCCTGCCGGCCGCGCTCGATGCCGCGGGCGCGCAGCATTATCCGCAGGGCACGCTGTATGTCGTCGCCACGCCGATCGGCAACCTGGCCGACATCACGCTGCGCGCGCTGCATGTGCTGCAGCTGGTGGACGCCGTCGCCTGCGAGGACACGCGCCACACACAGAGCCTGCTGCGCGCCTACGGCATCGACCGCCCCGGCGCCCAACTGCTCGCGGTGCACCAGCACAACGAGGCCGAGGCCGCGCAGGCCGTGGTCGCGCGGCTCGCGCAGGGCGAGCGCATCGCCTACGTGAGCGACGCCGGCACGCCCGGCGTGAGCGACCCCGGCGCGCGCTTGGCCGCCGCCGTGCGCGCGGCCGGCCAGCGCGTGCTGCCTCTGCCGGGCGCCAGCAGCGTCGTCACGCTCGTGAGCGCGGCCGGCCTCGTGGCCGATGGCGGCGAGAGCAACCACGCGCACAACAGCAGCGCCTTCGTGTTCGCGGGTTTCCTGCCGAGCAAGGCCGGCGAGCGCGACACCGCCGTGCAGGCCCTCGCGCAGGAGCCGCGCGCCGTGGTGCTGCTCGAAGCGCCGCACCGCATCGACAGCCTGGCCCGCGCGCTGGCCGTGCTGGGCGAGCGCCGCATCACCGTCGGCCGCGAGCTCACCAAGCAGTTCGAAGAAATCGCCACCGTGGCCGCCAGCGCGCTCCCCGACTGGTTCGGCGCCGACCGCGACCGCACGCGTGGCGAGTTCGCGCTGGTGCTGCACCCCGTGGCGGTGAGCGGCGACGGCGGTGCGGAAGGCGAGCGCGTGCTGCGCCTGCTGCTGGCGGAACTGCCCGTGAAGACGGCCGTGAAGCTGGCCGCCGAGATCAGCGGTGCGCCGCGCAACACGCTGTACGAGCTGGCGCTGCGCATCCGCAACGAAGCCGGCGACGACGACGACGACGACGACGACGACGACGACGACGACGGCGCCTAGCCCTCAGCCGTCCAGCTCGGCATAGCGCCGAAAGATTCCATCCTCGTTGAACGCGATGCGGCGCGGACTGCGCAGGTAGTCGTGCACGCGCTGGCGTCGCCGGATGTTCGCGTGCAGCTTCACGACCGCGGGCGTGGCGTCGAGCGCCCGCGCGGCAGCTTTGGGAAAGGCGTACTGCAGCCCATCCACCAACTGGAACAGCGACAGGTCGGCATAGGTCAACACGTCGCCGACCAGGTGCAGGTCGCCCGAAGGGTTGCGCTGCAGCACCTGCTCGAACCAGTTCAGGAATTTCGGAATGCGCGCTTCGCGGAAGGCGCGCGCACGCTGCAGGGCCGCGTCGCGCTGGTCTTCGTAATAGTCGCCGGTCGATATCGGGTGATGGGTGTCGTGCGCCTCGGCCACCGCGTCCGCGATGGTGAGCTGCAGTTGGTGGGTCCACAGGCCGTCGGATTCGCCGATGCCGGCCAGTCCGAGCTTGGGACCGAGGTACAGCAGGATCGCGGCGGTCTGGCCGACCACGATGTCGCCGTCGATGAGGAACGGTGGCGCGAACGCGGCGCGCGGATTGTCGGGATCGCCGAGCCGTCGGCCCAACGCGGACTCGCCACCGCCTTGCGATGCGGGCAGCCGCGCGACATCGACGTAGTCGGCGCCCGCGGCCTCGAGTGCGAGCCGCACGAATTCGCCACGGCCCTGGATCGTGGGCCAGTAATGAAGTTGGTATGCCATGCGGCCATGGTGTCAGGGCCGACGGGGCGCTGCAACCGATGACCGGCTGCGAGGAATGTCAGATCAGGCAGCGAAGGCGCGCGGCAGGCTCACCAGAACTTCCACCACGGGCGCGGTGGCTGGCGCAGGGCCAGGGGGCGGGTGTCCAGGTCGGCGCTCTGGCTCGGCGGAATCGAATCGCCGAAGCGGCGGCGCATCTCGGCCTCCAGGGCATGTGCGATGCCGCGGGCCTGTTTCTCGCCGCGCAGCGCGCGCCGACGCCATTCGGCGGCGTGTGCTGCGAGGCTGGTTTCGTCCAGTTCGGAGAGCTCCATCATGCGGGGAATTTTTACATGCGTGCGTCCGGGTGACAGGGTGCAACGGCGTGTCACGGCCCGGTCGCGCGGATCTCCGGATCGGCCTTGTCGCGCAAGGCCGGGCCGGATCGGGGAAGAAGTGAAAAAACCGGAAGCCCTTGCGGAATTTCCGGTCTTGAAGGTGGTCGCCGCCAGGAACCCAACTATTGGCTCCAAGCCGCATGACTCCTTGCTATTCTAACGTTCGATTTTGGCGTATACCCCGAAAAATACCCCGCCCCCTGAAAGCTCAGCATCATGTCGCTATCCGACGTCAAAGTCCGCAATCTCACCACCCCCGGTCGTTATACCGACGGAGAAGGTTTGTACCTTCAAGTTACACCTAACGGCGGCCGGTACTGGCGCATGAAGTATCGCTTTGGCGGTAAGGAGAAATTGCTCGCCTTCGGTGTGTATCCGGTTGTGGGAATCAAAGAAGCACGCGAAAAGCGCTTCGCAGCCAAGCAGACACTGAGCAACGGCGAAGATCCCGGAGCGCTCAAAAAGGCCGCCAAGGTGAAAGCCATTCAGGAAACGACCAGCACACTTCAAGCGGTCGCCGAGGACTGGCTTTCGCATCAAGCGGGACGCTGGGAAGCCAATACTCTGGCACGCACCCGCGCCTCGCTGGAGGCCGACGTCTTTCCTACGCTTGGCAAGCTGCCCATGGCAGAGATCACTCCCCGGCAGATTATGGATGCCGTGAAGACTATCGAGAAGCGCGGCGCAGGGGAAATCGCCATGCGCGTTCTGCAACGCATCAAGGCGATCTATCGGTACGCCACAACGCATCAACACGTCGATCGCAATCCCATGGTGGACCTCGTCCCCTCCGAGATCTTGAAGCCCAGACGCGTTCAGCATCGCGCGGCGCTGGGGCCTGCAGACCTACCTGAATTCCTCGCCAAGCTGGATGTATACCAAGGCGACCCGCACACGGTTCACGCCCTGCGACTGCTGATGCTGACCGCCGCAAGACCGGGAGAAATTCGCGGTGCCCGCTGGGATGAATTTGAGTTGGACGCGAAGTTGTGGCGCATCCCTGCTGAGCGCATGAAAATGCGAAGCGAACACGTGGTCCCGCTATCGGCTCAAGCCGTGGCCGTGGTGGAGGCCATGAAACCACTGAGCAGCCATCGAGAACTCGTTTTTCCGAGTCCTTTCTACCCCTCTAAATCCCTCAGCGAGAACACCTTCAACAGCGCGATGGCGCGCATGGGCTACAAGTACTTGGCAACCGCTCATGGCTTTCGAGCGCTTTTTTCGACTGTGGCAAACGAATCAGGATGGAGCGCAGACGCCATAGAACGCCAACTTGCCCATGCGGAGCGCGACCAAGTGCGTGCAGCATACGACCGAGGCGCCCGATTGCCTGAACGAATCAAGATGATGGAGTGGTGGGCCAACTACCTAGACAGCCGACGCAAAGGACAGGTGATCCCCTTTCAGCAACACGTGGCGTAGCCGTCGGTATGGTCGCCGCCGCGCTTCAGACTCCACTCCTCTGTTCGACCGGAGCGATCTTCTTGCACGAACCAGTCTATATCTGGCACGACCACGCGCTTGAGATACTTGACCTTGTCTTGAATACGGTTCGGATCCTGACTCAACATCAGAGTGGCAGCGACGGGCTTCCGCCACCGGTGACGCTCATCTGAGCCACCAATGCCTTAGTCAAAGGTGAACGTTAGGCACCGCCATGGTAAATCTCAACGGAAGTTCGGGTTCAAGAGGTCAATGCCTGCGCCCTTGCACTTGATCCATGGCCCCAATGGATGTTCGCAACCATCCCAGGCCGCAAGTGCAGCTTGCGCGTCTGCTTGATGCTCGTAGCAATATCGACGCTGATAACCAACGTCACTAAGCCCAACGACCACAGCGGTAGTGAAGTTGAACTGCTTGACCGCGCACACCTGGCCTTGGAGAACGCAGATATCTGTATACCCACTGGCCCCTAGTACCTCTACGAGCCTGGAAGTAGCAACGGCTTTGTGCTGCGGCTGAATGTGAGTCGGGGGTGTAGAAGCAGAGGATGGCATCTTTACATTGTGACGGGGCTCAACCAAAGATTCCTGCCTGACCGAATGCCATCCCTAGACGCTTGCAATTCGGCAGCGACGCCAAGTGGCAATAAATTCACGGCTTCCATTGACTGCGCGTGAGTAGAGCCACGACGGCATCAACTTTTCGTGCGGCATTTCCCAAATGGGTTTGTGGGCATGCACACGCTCGTTGCCAATGAAGATGTACTCATCGCACGATTCAATGATTGACGCTTCGTCAACACCAGTTACGCTGCCTCCCGCATATGGTCGATCTGGGTCAAAACGATGCGTGACCCAGCATGCAATGACGACATGCGGTTGGTACTTTGCCACGGCGGCAGCTGCATCCAGCTTCTCGACATTTTCGCCATAGGGGACCGTCGGCTGGCCGATTTGCGCATAGTAGGCTTTGAGCTCCGGGTCCTCTTGTTGACGGTTATCAGTGGCAGGAATGGACAGTTCCTGAGCAAGAATGCCATGCCCTGCGCCGATCTCGATGGCGATCCTGCCCTTAATACGAGATCGCAAGAATTCACAGAGTTCGTCGGTCGGAAAACTGTAGACGCCTTGGCGCACACCAAACAGGAGCCGCTCTTGGGCGGTCGTCCCCTCGAGCATGCGAGCGGAAGAGATACGGAGACGCCCGCGGTCGTCCAGCAGGTGATCGGATATGTCTTGCACCTTTTTCGGGTCGAGAGCGAAAGCGTCCATGGGCAGATTCTCAACCGTTCCGATCAGCCGCTCGCAGTTCCCACTAGTGCGCAGCAACCTCGCCGAGCGCGACGCCTATGAACGGAACTGAAAAGAAAAGTGCATCCACGATCCAGATGGACTCATCGACCGTAGTGGCTCCTTCGCTGCCATGAGGTTCATTCCGGCTCGCCGTCGAAGTCAACGCCCGTTTGGTCTATGTACGAAACAGATGTCGATTCAAAGCCGTCTACAAGCCCCGCCCCGCAAGAAACCCTTCGTAGATCGCTTCTTCAGCTGTGCGAGGGGATACGCAGTCGCCAACCAAGATCGTCTGACCGTCCCAGCCGATCAGCGCGTGCTCGAGGGTTGTGACCGCCGTATGTCCAGTGGCAAGCACCACGGTGTCCACGTCCTCGCACACGATGGCCGCACCGGAAACGATGTGGGTGAGGTAGGTCGTGCTGCCGTCGACGCCAAAGATCCGTGCATAGGGGATCACCTCCACGCCCAGACCGTGCAGGCGCCCGATCCATGAGTCGCGCAGGTACATCTGCAGGTTGAAGCCTGCGTGCGGGCCGTTGACGGCCAGGCGCACATGGTGCCCCTCACGCACCAGCTTCTCGGCCATGCCCATGCCCACCCAGTCGCAGCGCCAGTCGGCCACCAGCACGCGGCCGCGTGCCTGCGCCGTGCCCTGTAGAACGTCCCAGGCCTGCACGATGTGGCTGCTCTCGTCGGCCTCGATCTCGGGTTGGAATGGCACAGCGCCGGTTGCGACGATCACGACATCGACCGACAGCGCCTCCACGAGGGCGCGGTCGACCCGGGTGCCGAGCCGGATCTCGACAGCAAGGCACTTGAGCTCGTGCTCCAGGTTCGTCACGAGCCCGCCGAACTCGGCGCGCTCGGGCAGCGCCTGCGCCAGCAGCGCCTGCCCCCCCAGCCTACGGCTGGCCTCGCAAAGGATCACGCGGTGCCCGCGCGATGCCGCCTCCACCGCGGCCTTCATGCCAGCGGGGCCGCCACCTGCGATCAGCACAGTCCTACGCGTGGCCGCCCTAGGGATTGGCCGCAGCACATGCTCGCGGCCGGAGATCGGATTCTGGATGCAGGAAATCGAGTAGCCCAGATGGAAGTGCCCGATGCAGGCCTGGTTACAGCCGATGCAGGCGCGGATGTCGTCGAGCTGGCCGGCCTGTGCCTTGCGTGGCATGTCCGCGTCGGAGATCATGGCGCGCGTCATGCCGCACATGTCCGCCTGGCCTGCCGCCAGCACTTCCTCTGCGATCTGCGGCTGGTTGATGCGCCCAGCGACGAACAGCGGCAACCCGACGGCCGCACGCAGCGTGGCCGCCTTGGGTGCCACGTAGGCCGTGGCATGGTCCATGGGCGGCACGACATGGATCGATCCGCCCAGGCCCGACATTGAGCCGATCGTCGCATTCACATAGTCGAGTGCTCTTGCGGCCGCGAGCTGCTTGCAGACCGCGATCACTTCCGCGGCGTCCAACCCGTCCTGCTCCACCTCTTCGACCGAGATGCGCATGCCCACCACCAGCTCCGGGCCGACGCTGGCGCGTACCGCGGCTAGGCATTCGGCAAGAAAGCGTATGCGGTTCTCCCGGCTGCCGCCGTAGCGGTCGCTGCGCTGGTTCGTGGCCGGATTGAGGAACTGCGCGAACAGCAGGCCATGGCTGGCCACCAGCTCCACGCCATCAAGCCTGGCCTCGGCGAACCGCCCGGCGGCAGCACCGCACGCGACGACCAGCTCTTGCACCAGGTCCGTCGGCATCTCGCGCGGCATCGTGTGAAACCGGTGGTCCGGCACGGCCGATGGCGCATAGGCAATGTCCCGCAACCCGCCGCGTACGCGCTTGGACACGCGGCCCGCATGCGAGAGTTGTCCGAAGACCTTGCCGCCGTGCCGATGCACCGCGTCGGCGACGCTCCGGTAGCCCGCAATGCAGCGCTCGTCCGTCGCGACCAGGTCCGGTGCATCGGTCAGCGAGGTCTCGTGAAAGCGCGCGGACTCGACGATGATCAGCCCGGCCCCCCCGCGGGCCCGAGCTTCATGGTAGGCCGCCATGCGCTCACCCGGAATGCCGTCTTCGGCCAAGTAGGTCTGGTGGCCGGTCGACAGGATCCGGTTGCGGATCTCAGTGTTGCGCAGGCGCAGGGGTGAGAACAGGTGTTTGAAGTGGCTCATGGTGGAATGGCCGACGTCATCGGCTTCACATGGTTCGGTGAGGTCGAGCTTCCCGTCGCCGGCCAGCAGCGCAGGCGCGACGGAAGTCCGCCTCCCCCTGATGGCTGCTTCAGGAGAGTTGGAACTTCTTCCACTCCTCCTCGAACTTGGTGGCGTACTTCGCCACCTCCTCGTCGTTAATCAGGCAGGTGTCCTTCATGTTTGCGGGATGGGACACAAAGATCTTGGCCTGCGCGGCCGTGGCCTTGGCAGCGGCCGAGTCCAGGACGGGACCGTAGGTCTCCAACGGCAGGAGGGCCGACTGCGCTTCCTCGCTGATGCTGTAGTCCAGGACCCGCATCGCCAGCTCGCGGTTCGGCGCTCCCTTGGGAACGACGAAGCCCTCGCCCCAGGAGATCGCGTCCTGGTAGGTGAAGTTCACCGGCGCGTTCTCCTTCATCACGTCAAGGATGCGCCCGCTCCAGGCCGACGCCATGGCGACCTCGCCGGACGACAGCAGTTGCGCCGGTTGCGCACCGGTGGTCCACCAGACCTTGACGTGCGGCTTGATCTCACGCAGCTTCGCGAACGCAAGCTTGACCTTCTCATCGGTGGCCGGATAGACCTGGTCGCGCGGGACACCAGCGGCCAGCAGGGCGGCCTCGTAGTTGTACCAGATACGGGTATAGAGCGAGCGGGGGCCCGGGAAGTCCTTGACGTTCCAGAAGTCCTTCCAGGACGTCGGCACGCGGTCCTTGGGCATGGCCTTGGTGTTGTAGGCGAAGACGGTGGCGCCGACGAAGGTGTAGATGCCGTAGTCCGTCACCCAGTGCTTGGCCAGTTTGGATGTGTCGATGATAGAGAAGTCGAGCTTTTCCAGCAGGCCCTGGCCGCGGCCCTGGAAGATGAACTGGCCGCCCACGTCGACCAGATCCCATTCGACCGCCTTGGCTTCGACCATGGCCTTGAACTTCGCATAGTTCGTGGGTGCCACATTGGTGATGGGGCGGCCAAACTTCTTGGAGGCCGGGTCCATGAAGGCCGTCTTCAGGGCCGCGCCGGCCGCTCCGCCGAACGAGCAGAACGTGAACGGTCGTTGGCTCTGCGCGCGGGCCAGGCCGGTGGCGCCGAGCGCAGTGGCGGCACCGAGCATTTGCAGTGTGTGGCGTCTGGTGGTCATGTCGGTCCTTGTCTTCAGGTTTGCATGGGAAGGATGCGGACGTCTTCGGTCCGCCATGAAAGCCGCACCTCGTGGCCGGCGTCCGGCACCTGCGTGCCAGAGAATCTTCGGACCCAGAACTCCTGGCCCGTCTCCAGTTGCAGCCGCATCGCCACGATCTCGCCGAGCGGCACGACTTCGATCAGCTGCGCTCGCAAGCCCTCGCCAGCGACAGAGATGGCAATGGCTTCCGGGCGGATGAGGGCGCCGGCGGGCTGGCCTGGCACCACGCCAGCGACCGCTTCGCCGCGCACCTCGCAGGCGAGCCCGTCGATCCGCACTGTGGCGACGCCCCCCTCCAGGCTCTGCACCGTACCGTTGAGGATGTTGGACTCGCCCAGGAACGACGCGACGAAGACGTTGGCGGGGCGCTGGTAGAGATCGTTCGGCCGGCCGATCTGCTCGATGCGCCCGCCGCGCATGACCGCGATGCGGTCGCTCATCGCCAGCGCCTCTTCTTGGTCGTGCGTCACGAACAAGGTGGTACGGCCAAACTCCCGATGCAAGCGGCGAATCTCCAGCTGCACCTGCTTGCGCAGTTGCCGGTCCAGCGCACCGAGCGGCTCGTCCATCAGCAGGACGGGTGGCTCGATGACCAATGCGCGCGCCAGCGCAACGCGTTGCTGCTGCCCGCCCGAGAGCTGCCGGATGGCACGCTCCGCGTATTCGCCGAGGCGCACACCGTCCAGTGCGCGGCGCACTCGCGCCTCGATGTCGGTCGACGCCACGCCGCGCACTCGCAGTCCGTAGGCGATGTTCTCGAACACATTCATGTGCGGGAACAGCGCGTAGTTCTGGAACACCATGCCAATGTTGCGCTTGCGCGCCGGCAGGGCCGTGACGTCCTGCGTGCCGATATGCAGGGAGCCGCCATCCGGCTTCAGAAAGCCCGCGGCGATGTTCAGCAAGGTCGTCTTGCCAGATCCGCTGGGGCCGAGCAGAGTCACGAACTCACCGGCGGCCAACTGCAAGGCGATCGGGTCCAGGGCGCGGGTGCGGCCGAAAAACTTCTCGATGCCCCGGAACTCAAGTGACTCAGCGTGCATGGCCGCCCTCCTGGCCGGTGCGGTTCCGGAGGGCGAACTGCACGAGCACAAACAGCAAGAACGTCACGACCATCAGGATGGTGGAAGCGACAGCGGTGACGGGCGTGTATTCCACGCGAATGATTTCCCACATCTTGACGGACAGTGTTTTGGTGGTGGCACTCGAAAGAAAAATGGAAACCACCACCTCGTCGAAGGAGGTGATGAAGGCAAAGGCTGCGCCACTGGCGAGCCCCGGGGAGATCAAGGGCAGCGTGATGGTCCGGAACGTCGCGAACGGGGAGGCTCCGAGCCCCTCGGCCGCGCGCAGGCAGTTCGGTTCGATGGACCGCAGCGCCACGCCCACGTTGACGACCACGAACGGCAGCGCCAGGACGGTGTGTCCCATCGCCATGCCCAGGGTCGTGCCGTGCAGGCCCAGCGGCCGCATGGTGTAGTACAGCGCGATGGCGGTGATGATCACCGGCACCACCAGCGGGGAGATCAGCACGGCATTCAGCACGGTGCGCCAGCGCGGCGATGCCTTCTGCAGGCCGAGTGCCGCGGTGGTACCCAGGCCCAGTGACAGCAGCGTCGCCACGACGGCGACCTGGATGCTGGTGAACAGGGACTGGTACCACTCGCTGTCGGCCAGGAAGGCCTCGTACCAGCGCAGCGACCATCGGCTGGGCGGCAGCTGGATGAAGCTGGCGTGGTTGAAGGAGGCGGGAATGACGGCCAAGATCGGCAGCATCAGGAACATAACCACGAGCACGCCCGTGCCATAGATCGCTACACGTAGAAGGCTGTTCATCGTGCGGCCACCGTGTCCGTGATGTTGACGAATCGCGCGGCCAGACCCACCAGCACCAGCACCAGGGCCAGCATCCAGAACGCCGCTGCGGCAGCCATGGGCCAGACCAGTTGCTCCTGCACGAAAGTGTCGACCAGCATCGAGATCGTCACGTTCTTGATGCCGCCCAGCAGCGCCGGCGTGATGAAGAAGCCGAGCGCCATCAGGAAGACCAGCAGAAAGCCCGCGGCGACGCCAGGCATGCTCAGTGGCGCATAGACCCGCACAAAGGTTTGCAGCGGTCGCGCGCCCAGCCCCTCACTGGCCTGCAGCAGCCGGGCGTCGATGCCCTTCATCGCGCTGTAGATCGGCAGCAGCGCATATGGCAGCAGCACATGCACCATGCCGATGTAGACGCCGGTGCTGTTGAACAGAAACTGCTGGGGGCTGTCTACCAGCCCCATCCCCACCAACAGTTGGTTGACTGGACCGTTTTGCCCGAGCAGCAGAATCCAGGCGAAGTTTCGGACCAGTACGCTGATCCAGAGCGGGAAGAGCACGCACCAGAAAGCCAGTGCGAGCGCGGAGCCCTGCAGCTTCGTCAGCATGTAGGCAGTGGGATAAGCCAGCAGCACCGAGAAGACCGCGACATTGAAAGCCAGCACGATGGTGTTGACGAACACCTCTCGGTACACGGCCGTGCCAGCGATGGCGGCGTAGGAGGACAGCGGCCCGCCGGTCCCCGTGAGCGACAGCCCCAGCAACTGGGCCAGCGGCACGACGAAGCAGCCCAGCAGGAACAAGGCGACCGGAAGCAGCAAGGAAGTAGCGGGCAACGCGTTTCTCACGCGGCGGCCGAACGGCTGCGGAGGATGGGGGGTAGCGGTCGTGGACTGCATGGGCTGTGAGGGCAAAAACCTCTCGGGGGCGATGGCATCCCGCATCGAGGATATGCATGCGATGGTTGCATTTACCTATGCGCTTGTCAAACAAATATCATCAAAAATTTTCTTTGTAGAAAAATTTTCCTTCAATTATTTCTCTGCAGTGCAAACCCGGGTTGCCTTCGCGAACGTTCCCGGATACCATCCATCCTCGACATGACTGCAACGCCTGACGACAACCGGATCGGCGAAGAGATCCGCAAACTTCGCAAGGCCAGGGGCCGGTCCATCACCGAGGTGGCTGCCGCCATCGACCGATCCATCAGCTTCGTGAGCCAGCTCGAACGAGGGCGGGCTTCACCGTCCATCGCCGACCTGAAGGGGATCGCCAGCCTGCTGGAAGTTCCGCTCGGCTGGTTCTTCTCCCATGAGCAGGTGCCCTCGGATGAGCGGTCGACCGTGGTACGCGGGGCGGACCGGCGTCGACTGGGCACGGTGACCAGCGGCCTGCTCGAAGAACTGCTGTCGCCTGACATCGGTGGCGCCTTCGAGATGTTCCTGAGTACCTTCGAACCAGGCGCACGGCTCAAGACGTTCTCGCAACGGGACACCGAGGAGGAAGGGTACGTGGTGCAGGGAACGCTTGAGCTGTGGATCGGCACGAACACCTTTACGCTCCACGCAGGTGACAGCTTCCGCATCGTGCGCGAACCGTTCAAATGGGCGAACACGAGCAAGCAAGTCACCATCGTCGTCTGGGTCATTTCTCCTCCCAACTACTGAGCCGGCTCCCGGAGAAGCGATCGCCGCGCCTTCTCAGTTGAAGACCACGGTCCTGCTGCCGTGCACGATCAGCCGGTGTTCCGCATGCCACTTGACGGCGCGCGCCAGCACCACGCTTTCAACGTCCCGGCCGAGTGACGTCAGCGCTGCCGGACTCATGGCGTGGCTGGCGCGCTCCACGCCCTGTTCGATGATGGGGCCTTCGTCAAGGTCGGCAGTCACGTAGTGCGCCGTGGCGCCGATCAGCTTAACGCCGCGTGCATGTGCCTGGTAGTAAGGCTTGGCACCCTTGAATCCCGGCAAAAAACTGTGGTGGATGTTGATGGCGTTGCCCTGCAGTTGGCGACACAGGTCGTCGCTGAGGACTTGCATGTAACGTGCGAGCACCACCAGATTGGCCTTCTCCCGTTCCACGATGCGCAGCAGTTCCGCCTCCGCCATCGGCTTCGTCTCGGCAGTCACGGGCACGTGGTGGAAGGGGATGTCGTAGGAGGCCGCCAACTGGTAGAAGTCACGGTGGTTGGAGACGATGCCACGCACGTCGATCGGCAGCAGGCCAGTCTTCCACCGCAGCAACAGGTCGTGCAGGCAATGGCCCAGTTTTGAGACCATGATCACCGTGCGCACGGGCACCTGCAGGTCCACCATCTTCCAGTCCATGGCGAACTCGCGCGCCGTGTCTGCGAACTGGCTGCGCAGGTCGGCCAGATCGATGGCCTGCTCCTGCAGGGAGAAGGCGATGCGCATGAAGAAGCGGGCTGACTCCTGGTCGCCGTACTGCGCCGCTTCCTCGATGTTGCAGCCGCGCTCGGTCAGGAAACGGGACACTGCGCTGACGATGCCACGCCGGTCGGGGCAGGCGAGTGTCAGGGCGTAGTGAGGGGGCTGGTGGGGCAAGCGATTCTCCATCGGGTTGCGGAACAGGTGCGGAACGTGGGCACGTCAGGCCCGGACACGGTCGTGCTTGGGGTCGTAGAAGGCCGCCAGTTGGGCCTGCGCTTCGTAGCGCTCCCAGCCGATCTCGATCTCGAACTTCTGCGCGGCGATCCACTCCGGCGTGATCGGTTCCTGTGCACGCACATAGCCCATGCCCAGCGAGGCGCCGACGCGGTGGCCGTACATGCCTGAGGTGATGCCGCCGGCGCGCTGACCGTTGACCCAGATCGGCTCTTCCTTGTAGAGCAGGCGCTCCGAATCCTTCAGGCGGAACTGCAGCAGACGCTTCTTCGGTACGCCCTGCTCCTTTTGAGCCACCAAGGCCTCCTTGCCAATGAAGGCATGGGGTTTGTCGAATGCCACCGTGAACCCCAGTCCGGCCTCGAGGTTGCTGTCTTCCACGCTGACATCGTCGCCCCAGTGGCGGTAGCCCTTCTCCATGCGGCATGCGTTCATCGCGTGCATGCCGGCCAGACGCAAACCGAAGGTCTCACCGGCCGCCTGGATACGTTCATAGACATGCAGGGCGAACTCCCCAGGGATGTACAGCTCCCAGCCCAATTCCCCAACGTAGGTGATCCGGCTCGCGCGCACCTGCGCATAGCCGATCTCGACCACGCGCGAGGTGCCGAACGGGAAGGCTTCGTTGGAGAAGTCCTGGTGCGGCGCAATCGCCTGCATAAGCGCGCGCGCGTGCGGCCCCATGACGCCGAGCATCGGGATCGCCGCCGTCTGGTCGCTCACGAAGCAGTGGTCCGCCCTCTCGACGAAGCGGCGCAGGTACGAGAGATCTCGGAAGTGCGTGGCTGCGGCCGACACGACCATGAAGCGCTGCTCATCGGTGCGTGTGATCGTGAGGTCGGCCTCGATGCCGGCGCGTTCGTTGAGCCACTGGGTATACACCAGCTTGCCGACCGGCACGTCGATGCGGTTGCAGGACATGGTCTCCAGCACCGACAGCGCGTCACGGCCTTCGACGATGAACTTGGTCATGGTGCTCTGGTCGTACAGCGCCACCGCATCGCGGGTGGCGCGGCATTCTTCGGCGCAATGTTCGAACCAGTTCTGCTTGCCGTAGCTGTACGCGTACTCGCCCCGTGTGCCTTTGGGCGCGAACCAGTTGGGGCGCTCCCAACCGGCCAGTTCACCGTGTACTGCGCCCTCCTCTACCAGGCGGTCGTGAAAATGGGTGCGCCGCGCGCCACGCGCCGTGGTGTACTGGTAGTAGGGCCAGTGCGTCTTGTAGAGCAGGCCGAGCGTCTCGACCGTCCTGTCGTGCAGGTACTGGCGCGTTCCCTGGAACGGGTTCATGCGCTGGACCTCGATGTCGACCAGGTCTATCGGCGGCCGGCGGTCGCGGATCCATTCGGCCAGCACCTTGCCCGCGCCGCCCGAACTCTGGATGCCGATCGAGTTGAATCCGCAGGCGACGAACAGGTTCTTCACCTCGGCGGTCTCGCCCAGTAGGTAGCGGTCGTCCGGCGTGAAGCTCTCCGGGCCGTTGAACCAGGTCTGGATGCCGGTGTTCTCCAGCATTGGCATGCGCGCGGCCGCCTTCTCCAGCACCGGCATGAAGTGGTCCATGTCCTCGGGAAGGCTGTCAAAGCAGAAGTCCCCGCGGATGCCCTGCATGCCCCATGGCTTCGCCTTGGGTTCGAAGCATCCCAGCAGGATCTTGCCTGCATCTTCCTTGTAGTAAGCCCATTCGTCGGGAATGCGAAGCACCGGCAGGTTGCCCGGCAGGTCCCTAATCTGTTCCGTCACCACATAGAAGTGCTCGGCGGCGTGCAGTGGCAGGTTCACGCCGGTCTTGCGACCCAGTTCATGCGACCACATGCCGGCCGCGATCACCACCGTGGAACTGCGGATCTCGCCCTGGTCGGTGACGACACCACAGGCGCGGCCGCCCTCCTGCAAGATGCCCTCGACCTTGACGCCTTCGACGACGCGCGCGCCCCCCATGCGCGCACCTTTGGCGTAGGCCTGGGTGACGTCGACAGGGTTGCACTGGCCGTCCTTGGCCAGGAAGACGCCGCCGACCACACCGTCGAGGCTGAGATAGGGGTAGCGCGCGTGAATGTCGGCGGGCGAGATCACGTCCACCTCCAGGCCAAAGTTCCGGGCCATCGAAGCTTGCCGCTTCAACTCCTCCATGCGCTCGGGATTGAGCGCCACCGAGATGGACCCGTTCTGCTTGAAGCCCGTGGCCTGGCCAGTCTCCTTCTCCAACTGGTGGAGCAGCCCGGTCGTGTACTTGGCCAGCTCGGTCAGGTTGCGTGTCGCACGGAGCTGGCCCACCAATCCCGCGGCATGCCAGGTGGTGCCGGAGGTCAGCTGCTTGCGCTCCAGCAGCACCACGTCGCGGATGCCGAGTTTTGTCAGGTGGTATGCGATCGAGCAGCCGACGACCCCGCCACCGATGATGACCACTTCCGCATGGCTTGGAAGAGCGATTGCCATAGCCAGTTTCCTTTCTTGTGCAGAGAAAATTTGATCTCAATATTACTTCAAGGAAAAAAATTAGATAGAATTTTTTCGCAATGTTGTTTCCATCTAGAGATGAGGTGCGCATGAAAATCTTGGTCGCAGTGAAGCGCGTGGTTGACTACAACGTGAAAGTCCGCGTGAAGTCCGATGGTTCTGGCGTCGACATCGCCAACGTGAAGATGAGCATGAACCCGTTCGACGAGATCGCCATCGAAGAGGCGGTGCGGCTCAGGGAGAGGGGTGTCGCCACCGAAGTGATCGCCGTGTCCTGCGGCGTGCAGCAGTGCCAGGAGACCCTGCGCACGGCCATGGCCATCGGCGCCGACCGCGGCATCCTGGTGCTGAGCGATGCTGAACTGCAGCCCCTGGCCGTGGCCAAGCTGCTCAAGGCTCTGGTCGACAAGGAGCAGCCCGGCCTGATCATCCTAGGCAAGCAGGCCATCGACGATGACTGCAACCAGACCGGCCAGATGCTGGCCGCCCTGGCCGACCTGCCGCAAGCCACCTTCGCCAGCAAAGTCGAAGTGGCGGGCGACAAGGTCAGGGTCACGCGCGAAGTTGACGGCGGCCCGGAAACCCTGGAGCTGTCCACGCCCGCGGTGATCACCACCGACCTGCGGCTGAACGAGCCGCGCTACGTGACGCTGCCCAACATCATGAAGGCCAAGCAGAGGCGGTTGGACACCTTCAAGCCCGAGGACTTGGGCGTGGACGTGGCCAGCAAGCTCAAGACGCTGAAGGTCACGCAGCCGCCCAAGCGCAGCGCCGGCATCAAGGTGCCCGACGTCGCCACGCTGGTCGCTAAGCTCAAGACCGAAGCCAAGGTCATCTAAGGGGGAGAGAAGAACATGACCGTACTCGTCATCGCTGAACACGACAACGCCTCCATCAAGAGCGCGACCCTGAACACCGTCACCGCTGCCGTTGCCTGCGGCGGCGACGTGCATGTGCTGGTGGCTGGCCACAACGCCACGGAAGCAGCCAAGGCTGCAGCCCTAGTCGCGGGCGTCGCCAAGGTGCTGCACGCCGACGAAGCCGGCTTGGCCCACGGCCTTGCCGAGAACGTCGCGGCCCAGGTGCTGGCCATCGCCTCCAGCTACAGCCACATCCTGTTCCCGGCCACCGCCAGCGGCAAGAATGTCGCCCCGCGCGTGGCCGCCAAGCTGGACGTGAGCCAGATCAGCGACATCACCAAGGTGGACAGCTCGGACACCTTCGAGCGCCCGATCTATGCCGGCAACGCGATCGCCACCGTGCAGAGCGCAGACAGCGTGAAGGTGCTCACCGTGCGCGGCACCGGCTTTGACGCTGCTGCGGTCACCGGCGGCTCGGCCGCCGTGGAAACGCTGAGCGCTGTCGCCGCCAGCGGCAAGTCCAGCTTCCTGGGCGCCGAGATCGCCAAGAACGAGCGCCCGGAGCTGACGGCGGCCAAGATCATCGTCTCCGGCGGCCGTGCCCTGGGCAGCGCGGAGAAGTTCACCGAAGTCATGGCGCCGCTGGCTGACAAGCTGGGCGCGGCCATCGGCGCCAGCCGTGCGGCGGTGGACGCGGGCTACGCGCCCAACGACCTGCAGGTCGGCCAGACCGGCAAGATCGTGGCACCGCAGCTGTACATCGCGGCCGGCATCTCGGGCGCGATCCAGCACTTGGCCGGCATGAAGGACAGCAAGGTAATCGTGGCGATCAACAAAGACCCCGAGGCACCGATCTTCTCGGTGGCCGACTACGGGCTGGAGGCAGACCTGTTCGTCGCCGTGCCCGAATTGACAGCGACAATTGCAAGCTGAGCACGATGGCCGCCGCAATCATTGACGGCCGTCGACTAGCCGCCCAGGTGCGTTCAGAGTGCCGGGAACGGGTCCAAGCGCTGGTCAGCGCGCGCATCACGCCGCAGCTCGCGGTGGTGTTGGCTGGTGACGAACCGGCTTCGCGCATCTACGTGCAGAACAAGCTCAAGGCCTGCGAGGAGGTCGGTGTTGCTTCTACTCTGCACGCGCTCCCGCACGACGCGGCTGAAGAGGATGTGTTGTCCTTGATCCGGGCCTTGAACGCCGATCCGCATGTGCACGGCATCCTGGTGCAACTTCCGCTGCCGCCCCAGATCTCGGCGCAGCGGGTGATCTTCACCATTGAGGCCACCAAGGACGTCGATGGATTCCACCTCTACAACGTGGGTGCACTGGCCGCTGGTGAGCCGACCTTTGCGCCCTGTACGCCGCAAGGCGTGATGCGACTGCTGGACGCGGCCGCAATCCCAATCGAGGGGCAGCACGCCGTCGTGGTGGGTGCCAGCAACATCGTAGGAAAGCCCATGGCGATGATGCTGATGAGGCGGCACGCCACAGTGACGGTATGCCATGTCAAAACGCGCGACCTGCGCGCCCACACACTGCAGGCTGACATCCTAGTGGTCGCGGCAGGCCGGCCCGGCCTGATCAAGGCCGACATGGTTCGGCCCGGAGGCACTGTTATCGACGTCGGCATCAACCGTCTGCCAGATGGGAGCATCGTGGGCGATGTTGACTTCGCCGCGGTCGCAACGAAAGCAGGCCACATAACCCCTGTGCCAGGTGGGGTTGGTCCCATGACCATTGCCATGCTCATGCTCAACACGGTGGAAGCCGCTGCTGCGCAAAGCAAATTTCGCCGCACATGGCAATGTTCCGAAGAGTGGCACGCCCAGAATGCTGATCTTCAAAAGGCTCGCTGAAACACCAGACCGATGTACACCATCACCCACATCCGAGAAACCTCGCGGATTCAGCTAGAGCCAGCCTCCGTCATCGCGGCAGCCCTGAACGGAACCCAGCCAGTCACGAGTGCAGTAGTTCAACCAGTTGCAGGAATTCTCGGCGCCGACGCCGGAATCTGGGAATGCACGCCAGGCAGCTGGCGCCGTGCGACTCCGCATGCGGAGGTGATGCACTTCCTGAGCGGTGAATGCACCTTTACTCCTGACGGCGCTGAGCCAATGCACATTCGCACAGGTGATACCGTAATCTTTCCAACCCACACCAAGGGCACTTGGGTTGTGATCTCCACGATTCGAAAGGTGTACGTGACGCTTGCAACAGCTACAGTCTAGTCGAGGAGCCTTGGATGGCACGTTGCTAGCGGCGGCCTGCCTGCGGAAAGCAATACTGTCGAGGCGTGGGGATGTGGTGAGTGCCGCCTCGAGGCGCTGCCCAGGGGTCGCTGGCATCGACGACTGTGGCTATGGGCCAGTGGAGAGTCGCACGAAAGCCTGCGACGGGCGCGCGACGTCCTGTGTCACCCCCATGCGCGAGCACGCCATGACCGGGACCTGTCCAATGAACGCTGGTACTGGATTCCGATGGCCTGATCACCAAGACAGGATTCGAGCGGTCGAGCTGTACATCAAGCTCGGCAAACGCGTCAGGGCGACCATCCGGCAGCTGGGTTACCCAACCAAGAATGCCCTGAAAGGCTGGCACCGCGAATACGAGCAGCACTTCGATTTACCTGTGGGCTCGGGCTGCCAAGTACTCCCTGGCGCAGAAGGAGGCGGCTGTTGAGCACTACCGCACTCACGATCGCCGCATTGCTGAGGCGCTTCCTGAGACCAGGAAGGCCATGGTTGGCAGGCGTCATAGAAGCTCCGGACCAACCGGCGGCTTGTCTCTTCCTTGGCGAGATCGCGCGCGTGAGTGGGATTGCTCCAGGCCGATGCACACGCCGTGCTTACCTGGATCAGCAAGACCAGGGGCCGTTTGCTGCGAAGTAAAAATTTATCAGGGATCTCCAGCGGTTCGTCCGCATTGCCCATATCAAGCTGAGGCCTCGCTCTCGGCGAGGCCGTCGCATACGGACAGAGTGAAGACGGCAAGAAGACACGGCCTACAGCCGCCCGCACATCAGTACGGGCTGGCACACGGTGTGGCGCGCAGGACGCAATCGCATGCCCCTTGGGCACAGAGCTTGTTCTTGACGGCTACCGATGCGCCTGCTTTTCAAACAGGGACCGTGAAGAATTCGTCGATGCCAGCAAGCGCTGCACCTTCGGGTCGAACAGAGCGGCCCGTGCGAACGCCACGTTGCGGCCCAGGCGTTCGACGCTCGACGCTCGACGCTCGCAGTGGCGAGGATGCGCCCCGCCTGAGCTGCCGCCATCATGTTGACGGTCAGGCTGATCGTCGCGCACGTGCGTCCGGGCTGCAGCTGCGACAGCACTGCCATGGCCATGGAGAGGTCGAGCATGCTGGCGAGCGAGTCGCCGGCCACCACGCCGTTGCCTTGGGTGCTGGAGGCCGGCGCCTCAAGGCGCAGCCGCAGTTCGCCCTGCTTGACGCTGACAAGCACGGCCGCGCCGGGTTTGCATCCAGCACCAGCTCGCGCTGGCCTGCGGCCGCTTGCGCAACCCTGGCGGCGATCTGCGCGCGCGTGGGATTGTCCCGCACGCCTGCTTGCGGCCCACCCGGGTCCGCAGCACTCACATGAAGGGCTGGCGTGGAGTCGGCCACCACAGACCTTCCTGCTTTTGACCCATGGTCGTGCGCAGCACGCCGATCCCGCCGGCCTCGAGTTCGACCACATCACCGGGCTGCAATTGGCGATTGAGTTCCAGAGCCGAGCCACCGCCCATGGTGCCGGAGCCGATCACGTCGCCTGGCTCGATGCGCTCGCCCAGCGACACGTAGGCGATCAACTCTGCCGGCGTCCACAACTTGTTGCCGCTGTTGCCGCGCGCCCAGGTCTCGCCGTTCACGCGCACCTCCATGGGAATGGCGTCCAGGTCGGCGAACTCATCCAATGTCGTGACCCACGGGCCGATGGCATGCGCGAAGTCCTTGCTCTTGGTCGCGCCCATGCCGATGGCGAGTTCATTGTGTTGCAGGTCGCGGCCGCTGAAATCGTTGTAGAGCGTGATGCCGAAGATGTACGGCGTCGCCTCTTCCGGGCGAAGGTTGGAACCCTGGCGGCCAATGACATAGCCCAGTTCCAGCTCGTAGTCCATGTGCTGGATGTAGCCTGGCCAGGGCACCGTGGCGCCGTTGCCGATCACCATCACGGGCGAATTCTTCGCGAAGCCCGGAATCTGAAGAATCGCGTCGGGTACTTGCCGCTTCATGCGCTCGTGCCATCCTTTGATGTGGCCGGTGAAAGCGAGACCGTCACGCAGCACCGTCGGGTCGGATGCGGCAAGCCAGCTGACATCTGCAATGGGCAGCGAGGCGTCGTCACCGAACCGTCCCCCGATGACGACAGCGGCCGCCTCGGCCAGGTTGGCACCGGCGCCCAGCGCCTGCGTCAGACTGCCTGGAAAGCGTGCCTGCGCCAACCGTATGGCGCCCGCGTCGGTGGCATGAAAGCTGGCTTTTGCATGCAGCGCGGCGGCGCGCGCCAGATCGATGACGCGGCCCTTCTCGGGCTCAACCACGACTAGCCGGGCCACCGGACCGTCAGGGCTTTCTCTGGAAATACGACCGAACTTCATGGAACAGATCCTTTCTGTGCAATTGGCACATCGGTTGGGAAACAGGAAACACGAAACAGGACGCGACGGAGGCGCCGTCACTGAGCCTTGAAGCCGGTGCGCTGCACCACTGCGCGCCATTGGGCCGACTCCTCCCGCCGGCGCTCGGCCAGCCACACGGCGTCGCGCACATCCAGCGACAAGCCCAGCGGCGTGAGGACGGCCTTGACGTCGTCCCGCCCGACCGCTTGCAACACCGCCCTGCCCAGGGCGGCGACAAGATCGGGAGAAGCGCCCGCAGGGGCGTACAGCGCGAACCACTCCTGGCCCACGACGCCCGGGTAGCCCACTTCGGAAAAGGTCGGAATGTGCGGATAGAAGGGATTGCGTTGAGCGCCGGAAGTGGCGAGCACACGCAAGCGGCCGCTTTTGATCAGCTCGGAAAACAGCGGCACTGACGCCATGCCGGCGCTCAGCGTGCCGCCAATGACCTCCTGTGCGATCTGCGGAGGCGCACGGTAGGGGACGTGCTCCACCTGGATACCAGCGACCGTGCCGAACAGCGTAGCCACAAAGTGCGGCGAGCTGCCACTGCCCGGATTGCCGATGCTGGCCTTGCCAGGGTTGCGCTTGCACCAAGCCACGAACTCCTGCAGCGTCTGCGCCGGATGGTCGGCGGCCACCACCAACGCGAAGTCGATCACGCAGATACTGCAAACCGGCACGAAGTCGCGCTCAGGGTCGTAAGGCAGCCGGGCATAGGTCAGCGGATACAGCGACAACGCAGCCACAGGCGTGATGGCGAGCTGTTGGGCCACGGCGGAATGCTGCTTGAGCGCGGCCAGCGCCAACTGGCCTCCTGCGCCCCCCTTGTTCTCGACGATGGTGGTGCGACCCAGCGCCTGCGTCAGCGGACGGCTGATCACACGCGCAACCAGGTCGGGCACGGAGCCCGCGGCAAAGCCCACCAGCAGGTTCAGCGGCTGCGCCTCGCTGGCGCGCGCAGCTCCCATCGAGGCCAGGCCAGCAGCAGCCAAGGCCTGCAGAGCGGTACGTCTTTCCATGTCTGTCTCCTAATGCCCGATAGGGCTGGTTTTCTTCAAATGCCGATCTATTATCGATACTCATCGTCTCGAATTAATGTTAACGAGACGTGACGACCAATGTCAACAGGACAGTTAGCCTCCAGGGAAATCACCTACCTTACTGACAGGTAGCGACATTGACTCACGCCCCACTTCATGAAACGCTTCGTATCGTTTTACAAATTACCTCATCCAGCACATGTCCACCGCTCATCCCGACGCTCAAAACCCGTTTCGTGCCGTGCGCCGCTTCGTCACCGGCGAAGACGCCGAAGGCCGCTCCTACTTCGCCTTCGATGGTCCCACGCCGAACCAGGTGACCGAGCCTGGAGTGCCCAGCGCGCAAGTGCCCTGGGCCACCGGTGAAGCCATCGCCGCTGGCGCGGACCCGGCGCCTGCGGGCCATCCGTTCGGCTTCCATTCCCCGCGCGGCACGGTTTTCCGGATTGCCGACTTTCCGCCCGACGCACAGTACGACCACGCCCGGCTGGCGCGCTTCATCGATGACAACGGCGTGCATGCCAGCGGCCCGGCCGATCCGTCTCGCCATTTCTGGTTCCACAAGACGCAGACGCTGGACTACGCGATCTGCCTGGAGGGCGAGATCTACGCCATGCTCGACAAAGAGGAGCGACTGATGCGCCCCGGCGACGTGCTGGTGCAGCGCGCCACCAACCACAGCTGGTCCAACCGCTCCGACAAGCCCTGCCGTATGGCCTTCGTGCTGATCGACCTCGCGCTCGAAGGCAAGCACAAGCCCTGAGCGCCCGAGCCCCCACGCCAAAAAGAGAGACAAAGCATGAGCAAGGTCATCATCACTTGCGCCGTCACTGGCGGCGCGCATACGCCCTCGATGTCGGAGCACCTCCCCATCACCCCTCAGGAGATCGCCGCGCAGTCCATCGCCGCCGTCGAGGCGGGTGCGGCCATCATCCACTTGCATGCGCGCGATCCCGCCACTGGCAAGCCCACCGGCAGCCCCGAGGTGTTCCGGCAGTTCGTTGGCGAGATCAAGGCCGCCACCAACGCCGTGATCAACATCTCGACCGGCGGCGGCGGGCCTTCGATGCCGATCGCCGAGCGGGCCGCCGCGGGTCGCGACCTCAAGCCCGAGATGTGCTCGCTCAACATGGGCTCGATCAACCTGGTACTGTCGGAGATGGCAGGGCGCGACCGCGACTGGAAATTCGACTGGGAGAAGCCCTTCCTCGAATCAACCCGGGGCATGATCTTTCGCAACACCTACGAAGACATCGAGTGGATTCTGGAGAACGTGGGCCGCACCGGCGGCACGCGCTTCGAATTCGAGTGCTACGACACCAGCCACCTGTACACGCTGGCCCATTTCCTGGAGCGCGGGCTGGTCAAGCCGCCTCTGTTCGTGCAGAGCGTCTTCGGCCTGCGCGGCGCACAGGGCGCACACCCGGAAGACGTGCTGCACCAGAAGCGCACCGCCGACCGCCTGTTCGGCAGCGATTACCGCTGGTCCCTACTGGCGGCCGGCAAGAACCAGATGCCCCTGGCCACAATGTCGGCCATTCTGGGCGGCAACGTACGCGTGGGCCTGGAAGACAGTCTCTACATCGGTCGCGGCGAGCTCGCCGAGTCCAACGCACAGCAGGTGGCCAAGGCTCGGCGCATCCTGACCGAGCTGGGCCTGGAGATCGCCACGCCCGACGAGGCGCGCCAGCTTCTGGATCTCAAGGGCTCCGGGAATGTCGGGTTCTGAGGCGACCCCGGCGGCTGCAGACGGCGGGCTGGCCGTGGCGCCTCTTCTGCAGCCACTGAAGCTGAATCACCTGATGCTGGCCAATCGCATGGTGATGGGCCCGATGGCGGTGACGGCGCCGGACCGCGAGGGCCGCGTCACGGACCAGACCCTGGCCTTCTTCGAGGCCCGGGCGCGCGGCGGCGTGGGCATGATCATCGTCGGAGGCGCCATCGGAACCCAGCGCGGCTGGGACGAAGCGCCGTTCAGGCCCATCCTGCGCATGGACAGGGACGAGTTCCTGCCTGGGCTGCGCCGACTGGGCGACGCCATGCACGCTCTGGGCGTGCCGCTCATCGCCGAGGTTTCGACGGCCTTCGGCCGCATGGGCGTGCCCACCGCCGATCGACCGTTGATCTCGGCCAGCCCACTGAACGTAGTCATTCCTGAGTCCCGCTTTCCGCGCGGCCTGCACGTGCCGGGTGGCCGCACGACGCCCATGCCCCAGGAGGCCAGCGTGGCCGAAATCAAGGCCTATGAGCGCGAGACCATCGAGTCCTCGCTGCGCATGCAGCGGGCCGGCTGGGACGGCGTCGAACTGCCGGCGCACATGAGCTATTTCCTGGCCTCGTTCCTGGCGCCTCGCACCAATTGGCGTGCTGACGCCTACGGCGGCTCGGTGCCCAATCGCGCCCGCATGCTCGCCAACATGGTGCGGGCGATCCGTGAACGCGCCGGACCGCGTTTCGTCATCGGCCTGCGCCTCGTCTCCAGCGATCAGGTCGAGGGCGGCCAGTCGTCCGAAGGCTATGCGGCCATTGCGCGCGAAGTCGAGGCCGCGGGCCTGGACTATGTCGCGCTCTCACAGGGCTGCTACGAAACCATGAACGTCGGCCTGTCGGTGCGCGACGGAACGATCATCGAGGATGGCGACGCGGCCGCCTTTCGCCAGGCCGTGTCGGTGCCACTACTGCTGCCAGGGCTGCACGACCCCGTCCAGGCCGCCCGCGCGATCGCTCAGGGGCATGGCGACCTTGTCATGCTGGCACGGCCGCTGCTCGCAGACCCCGAGTACCCGCGCAAAGTCGTCCAGGGGCGCGTGGCCGACATCGTGCGCTGCGAACGCGACAACCTCTGCATCCGGCGCCTGATGTTCAACATGCCGGTGCGTTGCTCCGTCAACCCCCGGATGGGGCTTGAAAGCAAAGCGCCTGGCAGCCTCGGCGACCCCAAGCGCCTGTTGGCCGCCCCCCTCGAATACGCGGTGCTCGCTCTCACGGGCTCCAAAACCCTCATGGGCTTGGCAGGCAAGCTGCTGCGGGCCAGGGCAACGCCCCCAGGCCCCGGTCCGCAGGAAGCCGTGCCGCCAAAAAACCGGACATGATCGCCAACAAGGGGCGGGAATCCCGGGCGATGGCCGCAGAGCGCCAACAGCGAAAGGTAACATCGACCTTCAGGCCTTGTTTCCGGGAGATCCATTGACATCGAGAGCCACAGTCCCTTCCCGCGATGGGCGAGAAGCGAGGCCCCGCAAGCTCACCGTCGCAGCTGCGAAGGCCACGCGCACAGTTGCCGCCGCGGAGCCGCCGGAAGACCGTCGGCGCTCGCCCGGACGCACCCGCAGCGACACATCCCGCACCGCCATCCTGCGCAGCACCTTGAAACTGCTAGAAGGCAACACGCTTCAGCAGGTGTCGATCGAAGCGATTGCGCGCGAGGCGGGCGTCGGCAAGGCGACGATCTATCGCTGGTGGACGTCGAAGGCTTCCGTCGTAATCGACGCCTTCATGCAGTACCACGTGGCGCACACGCCCATGCCCAAGAAAATCTCGGCACATGAGGCACTCAATCGGCACTTGCACTCCCTGATCGAAGAGTATGGCGGCCGCTCGGGCCGTCTGGTGGCGCAAATTCTGGCCGAGGGTCAGGGCGACCCGACGGTGCTGCGGGAGTTCCGAGAACGTTTCTTCTACGGCCGGCAGGCCGTGGTGCGAGAAGTCATCGAGCAGGCGTGCCGTACGGGTGAGTTCCGGGCCGACCTGGACGCGGAAACGGCCATGGACATGCTTTATTCGCCCATCTACTTCCGCCTGCTCATTGACCACCTGCCGCTGGACAAGGCCTTCGCCGATGCACATGCGGCCACCATGCTGAACTTGTTGAGCACGCCTACCGCCGAGGTCGTCGGCAAGGGCGCCGTAAAGGCAGCATCCGGTCCGCCTGGAAAAAACACCCAGCCCGAAGCAGGTGCCGCGGCTAAGCGGTATCGGCGTGGCTGACCTAAGTATTCGCCGGGTCCAGCCGGGTGTCACCCTGACCGGCACGGACCTGCTCCACCAAAGCCTGCACCATGCAACGCAGTTCCAGCGCGGAACGCGCCGCGCCGTAGACATACCGGTCCGGCCGCACCACGGCGGCCACGGCGCCGCATCCATTGAGCCAGGCCGCTAGTAGCCCATCGCGCTCCTCGACGACAGCCAGCCCCTCTTCCTCGCACGTACCGGGTGCGGCAATGCGCAACCGGCACCCATCCAGGGCCTGCCAACGCGCATCGAGTTCGTCGCTCCAGGCCGGCCCCTCCTGCGCATCCCCCCCGCCGTTCAGCAAGAGGATCGCCCACCTCGACCCCAGCACGTCGTCAAGGCGCTGCCATGCGCCGCCGCCTTGGCGCACCCAGGGCTGCACGAATAGAGCCCCGGCGCCTGGCGCCGGCGCGCCCGCGGCGTCGCGGGCGATCAGGCCGGCCTCCAGCCCGGGAATGAAGCGCTGGCGCACCGTCTCGGCACGGCCTGACGCAAGTTCCTGCACCATACGCACATCGCGTTCACGCGCCGCTTCGGGATTCAGCTCGCCGATGATCAACCCGAAGGTCTTGGCATGCTCGACCACCGTGCGCACATGGCGCTTGCGTTCGTCGGTGTAACTGTCCAGCAGGTGGTCGGCGGCTTGCCCGCGCATCACCGCGTCCAGCTTCCAGGCGAGGTTGAAGGCATCGCGCACACCCGCACACAGGCCCTGCCCCAGGAAGGGCGGCATCTGGTGCGCTGCATCGCCGGCCAGAAACACACGTCCCTGCCGCCACTGCTCGACCACCAGCGCGTGGAAGCGGTAGACCGCCGTGCGGCAGTGCTCGAGGCCGTTCGTGTCCACGAACTCACTCAGCACGCGCCAGACCGCATCGTGGTCCTGAAAGGTCTGAGGCGTCTCCTGCGGCAGCATCTTGATCTCCCAACGCCGCAGCGCGCCGGGGCCCACCATGTAGGTGCCGGGACGCGAGGGCCGGCAGTACTGCACCGCGCGCGACGGCAGGTCCAGCGGGCCGCGCAGCCAGGCATCGACGATCAGCCACCACTCGTCAAAAGCCAAGTCCTCGACTATCGGCTGCATCTGCTTGCGCACGGTGCTGCTCGCACCATCAGCGGCAACGAGATAGCGCGCCTTTAATGTGAAGGCTGCCTCATCGGCCAAGCGCTGCACGCGAGCCTCGACACCCTGAGCGTCCTGCGCAACATGCGTCACGCGGTGCGCCAGCAGCGTGCGAACCTGGCCGACACGCTCCACCGCTCGGCGCAGCGCGGCTTCCAGCTCGGGCTGCAGGAACATGAAGTTGGGCATCCAGCCCAGCGGGTCTGGCGGCGGCGCCGGATAGAAGCGCTTGATGATCTGGCCGTCCATGCCCAGATAGTCGGTGCCTGGATGGGGAATGGCCTGCGCTGCAACTTCGTCGGCGATGCCGAGCTCCTGGAAGATGCGCAGCACCTCTTGGTCGGCAGTGATCGCGCGCGGCTTGTCGTAGATCGCCGCCGCCTGCTCGACCACCACGACGCGCCAGCCGCGCTTTGCCAGCAAGGCCGCCATCGTCGCGCCGCTGGGACCGTAGCCGGCCACCAGCACATCCGCGTCGAAGGCCTGGTTCTCGTTGCTCGTCGCCTTGCTCATCTCAATCCGCCTTGATGCCACGTGACCTGATCATCGGATCCCAACGGGCCTGTTCGGCGTGTACATGAGCCTGCAGTGTGGGGCCGTCGCTGGGCGTTACTTCCATGCCTAGTTCTTCGAGCTTGCTGCGCACCGGCGCCTGCGACAACGCGGTGCCCAGTTCGCGCGACAGGCGCTGCAACGAGCCTGCTGGCGTCTTCTTCGGCACCACCAGCCCCTGCCAGGCGTAGACACCTTCGCTCACCAGTCCCAGTTCTGCGAGCGTGGGCACCTCCGGCAACTGCGGAAGCCGGCGCTCGGACGTGACCGCCAGCGCCTGCAGCTTCTGGCTGCGCACATAGGGCAGCGACAGTGACGGCGCAAGCACCGCCACCGGCACCATGCCGCCCAACAGGTCTTGCAGCGCAGGCGCATCGCCGCGGTAGGGCACGTGCACCGCGCTCAGTCCGGCCCGGGACAACAGCAGTTCCATCGCCAGGTGGTGCGGTGTGCCGACCCCTGCGGAGGCGTAGCTGGCTTGTCCGCGCCGCGCCGCGGCAGTGAACTGCCCCAGCGCACCGATGCCGCTGTTTGGGTGCGTGGCGATCACCAGGGGAAAGCGCGCCATCAGCCCCACAGGCGCGAAGTCGCGCAGCGGTTCGTAGCGCACCTGCGGATACAACACCCGATTAAAGACCATGATCGCGACGTCGCCTGTTAGCAGGGTGTGGCCGTCCGACGCCGAAGCCGCCACGTGCTCGGCCGCCAGCGTGCCGCCCGCGCCGGTCTTGTTCTCGACATAGACGGTCTGCCCCATCTGCGCCGACAGCTGCGCGCCGACGGTGCGCGCAAGCACATCGGTGCCGCCACCCGCGGGAAAGCCCACGACCCAGCGCAAGGGCTTTTGCGGGTAGTCCTCGGACTTGGCCCAAGTGGCGGGCGTTGCCATGGCTAGGCCCAGGCCCAGGTTGAATTGCCGACGCCGCAAGGGGGGCCGTGGTGAAACGTTCATGCTCATGTCTGCTCCGAGTGGATGCAGCCCCGCCGGTGCGCGACTGCCTCTGGGTGCTATGGGATGGGATTCAGTTCGTCCGTTCGTAGCCGCTCTGCCCGCCAAACAAGCTGGCGCGCTGCGACCAGTCGCGCGTCTCGTTCCACAACGCCAGGACCTGGGCCGCTTCTTTCTCGAACACGCGGTAGCGCGACGGATCGCAAGTGCGTGCGGTCAGCTCCAGCCGGTGACCCGAAGGGTCGAAGAAATAGATCGACGTGATGAAATCATCGTGGTTGGTCGGGCCCACGACCTCCAGCCCTTTGGCCTCCAAGGCTTTCTTCGCCGCCAGCACCGTGTCGGTACCGTCCACCTCGAATGCAAAGTGCTGCACCCATGACGGCGTCGCGAGGTCGCGGCCTGAGGGCTCACCCGCGTCGCGCGGGCACTCGAAGAAGGCGATGTTGCTGCCGTCCTCCATCTCGAAGAAGATGTGGATGTGTGGGCTGTACTTACCTGTGGAGGGTACGTGGTCCTCGCCCATGGCATGCGAAAACTTCAGGCCCAGCACCTCAGTGTAGAACCTGACGGTTTCAGCGGCGTCCTTGCAGCGGTAGGCCGCGTGATGGAGCTTCTTGCAGAGCATGGTGTGATCTCCTGAAGGGTGCACAAGGGGAACGGTGAGCAGGTCATTCCTGCCAGATCGGCGTGAAGAAGGGAGCCGGTGCGAGGATTCGCGATTCCTGGCTGACCAGCATCGGAAGCATCTCGCGGACGTAGGCCTTGAAGCCCTCGTCGGCCAGCAGCACGGCGCGGCGCTGTTCGCGCTCAACGAGATCGGTGTAAGCCCACAAGTGCACCACCTGATTGAGGACGCCGATCTCACTGCGGTAGTAGCCCACCATCCGGCCGAGGATGCGGCGCTGGATGGCAAGCGCCTCGGCTTCGTAAAGGCTCAGATACGCGTTTATCTGACCCGGATGCAGCGTGTACGTGCGTTGTTCGACAAGCATGGCGACCTCGTTGCGGGATCAAGCGGGTTCGATGCATTGGTCGATCGCACCGAAGATGCTGCGGCCTTGGCCATCCAGAATTTCGATACGCACCGCATCGCCAAAGCCCAGCCAAGGTGTGTTGGCCTTGCCGGTGGCCAGCTCCTCGTCGGCGCGCGCCTCGGCGATGCAGGCGTAGCCGGTTTCTGCATCCTGGTTGGAGACGGCACCAGCGCCGATGATCGTGCCGGCCGCCAGGGAGCGTGTGCGCGCCGCGTGCGCAATCAGGCGCGGATAGCTGAAGAACATGTCGCGCCCGGCGTTGGCGCGGCCCATGGGACGGCCGTTGACGAAAGACAGGATCGGCAAGCTCAGCTTGTCGCCGTCCCAGGCACTACCCAGTTCATCGGGCGTCACCGCCACCGGTGAGAAGGCGCTCGTCGGCTTGGCCTGCAGAAAGCCGAAGCCCTTGGGCAGCTCGGTGCGCGTCAGGGTGCGCAGGGTGTAGTCGTTGAGCAGCATCACCAGTTGGATGTGCGAGGCCGCCTGCGCCTCGCTCACGCCCATGGGCACGTCGTCCACCACCACCGCCACCTCGGCTTCGTAGTCCAGGCCAAGGGCCGGATCGGGCACACGCATGGGATCGCGCGGACCGTCAAAGCGGTCCGACAGCCCCTGGTACATCAGCGGATCGGTCTTGTAGTTGGGCGGCATGTCGGCCCCGCGTGCCTTGCGCGCCTTTTTCATGTGGTGCAGGTAGACCGAGCCGTCCAGGAACTGGTAGGCGCGCGGCAGCGGGCTAGCGGCCTGCACCGGGTCGAAATCGAAGGCATCAGCACGTTGCCCAGCCTCCAGCGCCCGAGCCACTTCGGCCAGCCGCGGCGCGACCTCGCGCCAGCGCTCCAGCGCCTGCTGCAACGTGGGAGCGATCTCCGGCACGCGCACGGCATGCGCCAGCGCGCAGTCCACGACGACCAGGGCACCGTCGCGGCTGTCGTTCTTGATGCTTGCAAGTTTCATGAATTTCCTAGGTTGAGGCGGTTGCTCATGGCCGAGAATTCTGTAAGCAGCCCTTCATTCGTTCCCCTACTTTTCCGTTCAATGGAATCCTCTTTGACGCTCGAACATGCCGGCCCGCTCAAGCGCGCCATGGCGCTGCTGCGCGCGCTGGCCACCGCCGGGCCGCGCGGACTGCCGCTGTCGCGCCTGGCATCGGCGTCGGGTTTGGCACCGTCCACCGTGCACCGGTTGCTGAGCCAGTTGGTGGAGGAAGGGGCTGCGCGCCAGATCGAAGCCACTCGCTGTTATGCGCTCGGGCCGGTGGTATTCGAGCTGGGCCTTGCGGCGGCGCAGCAGTTCGACATGCGCGCGGCCTGCAGGCCAGCGGTGGAGCGGCTGGCGCTGGAGGCCGGCGACACGGTCTACGTCGTGATTCGCAGCGGCGATGAGGCGGTGTGCATCGAGCGCCACGAAGGCCCCTCGCCGATCCGCGTGCTGACGCTGCAGATCGGCAGCCGGCGCCCGCTGGGGCTGGGTGCAGGCGGTCTGGCGATCCTGGCCGCACTGCCTGACGAGGAGCGCCATGCGATCCTGGACAAGGTGGCCGGACGCATCGCCGTCGACTATGACTTTCCCGAAAAGGCGCTGCGCGAGTCCATGGCCGCAGCACGGCGGCAGGGCTACGCGCTCATCCGCAACCGCATCACGCCCGGCGTCACGGCCATCGGCATGCCCTTTCGCAACACGCTGGGGCGCGTGGTGGGCACGGTGAGCATCGCAGCCATCAACGCGCGCATGACACCCGCGCGCGTGGCCCTGCTACGCCCGCAGATCGAGCAGGCCATCCGAGGCATCGAGGTCGCGCTCGCGCGTGGCTGAGGCGGGCGGACACCGAGCCGACCCGCGCTACCGAAGCGCGCCACTGAAGCACGCGAACCAGGCACATCGCTGACGCGCGCCCGAAACGCGCGGCTGAACAGGCACGGCCAGACCCCTGCGCAGCGTTGCTTTCGCCCTTGCGCAAGCCGACATCTGCACCACTCGCACCACGGTGCAAACCCTCACATCAAAACGATACGCATCGTATAGATTAAAGGTATGGACGCGCTTGACCCGTTGCACCAGCAGCCAGACGGGCGAGCGAACCCAATTCAGAAGAACCTACAGGAGACTTCATGAGCCACATACATCGGATCGTGATCATTGGCGGCGGCATCGCAGGGATGACGCTGGCGCACGGCCTGGCCCGCGCAGGCCACGCGGTGCGCGTCATCGAGGCCGGCCAACGCACGGAGCAGCTCGGCACTGGCATCATGCTGCTGGGCAACACCCTGCGCGCGCTGGACCAGGTAGGGCTGGCGCAGGATTGCATTGCGCGCGGCTTCGCGTGGGACTCCATCACCAATCGGGACGCCACGGGTCGCACGCTGCACCAGCAAAACGCCGGGCGCGTCTACCGCTCCGACGCACCTGCCGCCATCGGCATCATGCGTCCGGTGCTGGCGAAGGTGCTGACCGAGCACGCCGAAGCCAACGGCGCGCAGCTGGACTTCGGCACCACGGTGGAGGACTTCGAGTCTGACGCCGACGGCGTGAGCTACCGACTGTCCACCGGCGAAACTGGACGCTGCGACTTGCTCGTAGGCGCCGACGGGGTCTATTCCAAGGTGCGCACGCGCGCCTTCGGTAGCCAGTACCAGCCCAAGTTTGCCGGCCAGGGCGTGTGGCGCTACACGGTCGAGCGACCAGCCGGACTGGAAGGCATGGTGTTCTGGCATGGCGAAGGGCACCAGACCGTTGGAACGCTGCCGCTGTCCGAAGAGCTGTGCTATTTCTTCTCACTGGAGAACTCGGCGCAGCACGTGCGCTTTCCGACCGAGCGACTGGGCGAGCTTCTGCGCGAGCGCCTGGCGCCCTTCACGGCACCGGAGATCGCGGAAGTGGCCGCGCGCATTGATGGCACGCGCCACGTCAGCTTCCGGCCGCTCGACATCCTGCTCATGCCCCAGCCCTGGTATCGCGGCCGCGTGGCCCTGGTGGGCGACGCCGCGCATGCCATGACGCCGCAGATGACTTCCGGTGGCGGCATGGCCATCGAGGACGCAGTCGCACTGGCGCAAGAGCTCAGCCAGCATGCCTGCGTGCCTGAAGCGCTGGCCGCCTACTGCGAGCGGCGTGCGCCCAGAGTCAAGCGCCTCTACGAGATCTCGCTGGAGATCTGCGTGAACGAGCAGGCGGGCGGCGACGGCGGACGCGGCATGGAACTGCTCATGGAAGGTCACGCCCTGCTCGCTCAACCGTTTTAAGGACATCTCCGCATCATGACCGCCCCCGTATTCATCTCGAGCAGTGCCGCCCAGCAAGTCTTTCGCTGGAAGGATGCGATCGAAGCGCTTCAGGCGGCCTATGCACGCCCCAATGACGCCGCTGCAACCCCCGCGCGCAGCATTGCCGCCTCCGACAAAGCTTGGCTGCGAACACTGCCGGCCGCGCCAGCGGGCGGCCGCTACTACGGTGCCAAGCTCATGGGCGCTGCCGCAGGCGTGGTGTCGCCGAGTGTCGAGTACGTCATCGTGCTGTTCGATCGGCACACCAGTCGCATCGCAGCCTTCATCGACGGCAACCTCGTCACCGGCTTGCGCACCGCCGCCACATCGGCCGCGGCATTGGACCGGTTGGCGCCTCCGGGTCCGGCCCGTCTGGCGGTGCTCGGCAGCGGCCTGGAGGCGTCGATGCATACGCGTGCGTTCGCCAGCATTCGCCCACTCACCGAAGTTGTGGTCTTCAGCCCCACACCGGAACGCCGTGTCGCCTTCGCGGAGGCGGTGACACGCGATCTTGGCGTAGCCGCACGCGCCGCAGCTACTCCGCAGGAAGCCGTGGAAGGCGCCGAACTCGTGCTGGCGGCAGCACGTTCGCGCGGCGAACAGCCAATTCTGCACGGCGACTGGCTCGCGCCCGGCGCCGCCGTGGTGTCGATTGGCTCAACCGTGCCTCAGCAGCGCGAGCTCGACGCATCGGTGATCGCGCGCAGCGACTTCATCGTCTGCGACATGCTGGAAGAGGTGCTGCACGACACCGGCGACATGATCGCTGCCCGCGCGGCAGGCATCGAGGCCCATGACAAAGCCATCAGCCTGTCAGCACTTCTCAGCGATGCGGCAGCGGATCGCGCTCGCGCCTCACGCGCGCCCCTCTTCAAGTCGGTAGGGAGTGGCTTCCAGGACATCGTCATCGCCGAACTGATTCTGGAGAAAGCCTTGCAGGCCGGGCTGGCGGTCCCACTGCCAATCGAATTCGAATCCAAAGCCATCTGAAGGAAACAAGGAGCACACCATGGCCAGATACCACCGAAGCGAAGCCCGAGAATGGGCACGCGAACATCTCGTTGGCGTTGCCAACGTGACGATCCCGACGATGACGTCGGACTTCACGTGCCTGAACGAGAAAGCCATACGTCACGACGTGAACCTCACCATCGAGCACGGCTTCGTCGGATCGCTTGCCGTCTCCGAAGTGCCGCTGTCGTTTGAGGAGCACGATCAGTTTCAACAGTTGATGGTGGACGAAGCCAAGGGTCGTCTGATCGTGGTCCACCACGCCGTGTTCAACACGCTGGAAGACAACATCGCTGCAGTCAAGCGCGCCGAAGCCAACGGCGCCGAACTCGTGTTGCTCGGGTACCCCCCCCACTTCTATCCGAAGTCCTACGAAGAGGTGTACCAGTACAGCAAGGCCATGTGCGACGCCACCAACCTGGCCGTCATGCTGTTCCCGGTTCCCATCTGGGGCTTCAGCCGACTTCACCCCGCCGACATCCCTGTTCCAGTGCTGCGCCGCCTGGTGGATGACTGCCCCAACGTGGCGGCAATCAAGACCGAAGGCGGCATGCCCTACATCATGTCGGCCATTGAATGCCACCGCGAGTTCCACAAGGAGGTGGTGATCTCATCGCCGCTCGAGTACGAGTACATCCCGCTGGCTCAGGTGATGGACATCCCGTTCTGCGGCACCAACTACAGCGCCTTCTTCGGCCCCTGGATTCCTCGCGCGCACAAGCTGATCCGCGAAGGCAAGTTTAACGAGGCGACCGAGATCTTCTACAAGCTCGATCCAATGCGCAAGGCCGTGGCCACCGTAGGGTTTGGTGGACATGCACTGTCGAACCGGCTGATGTGGAAGTACCAGAGCTGGCTGCAAGGCTACAACGGCGGCCCGATCCGCCACCCGACCGCGCGGGTACACGGACGCGACATGGCCATGCTGCGCAACGCCACGCAAGCAGCCGGGCTGAACCCTACGACCGACCCGGACGAAGCGTTCTTCGTCGGCCGCAACCCGGTCTGAAGAAGAACCCGCCATGAATGACATCACAGTAATGCCTCTGACAGACCCCAGCCTGCTGCGCCAGGCCATGCTGATCGACGGCGAATGGGTGCAGGCCGATAGCGAACAGACGTTGGAGGTGCGAAACCCCGCCACGGGCGAACTCGTAGCACGTGTGCCCAACGGCGGCGCGGCTGAAACGCGTCGCGCCATCGCGGCGGCGGAACGCGCCATGCAGAGCTGGCGCAAGACGCTGCCCAAGGAGCGCTCCAAAGTCCTGCGGACGCTGTACGACCTGATGCTTGCGAACATCGACGACCTCGCAGTCATCATGACCGCCGAGCAGGGCAAGCCTCTGGTCGAAGCGCGCGGCGAGATCCTCTACGCCGCCGGCTTCATAGAGTGGTTCGCTGAAGAGGCCAAGCGTGTCTATGGCGACATCATTCCCCAGAATGTGGATGGCCGCCGGATCCTCGTGCAGAAGGCACCCATCGGGGTATTTGCCGCGATCACGCCCTGGAACTTTCCCTCTGCCATGATCACCCGCAAAGCCGGACCGGCTTGGGCGGTGGGTTGCGCTGGCGTGATCAAGCCCGCCAGCCAAACACCGTTGTCGGCGCTGGCGCTGGCTGTGCTTGCCGAGCGTGCCGGCCTGCCCAAGGGCGTATGCAACGTCGTCACCGGCTCCGCCCGCGCGATCGGCGGTGAACTCACTGCCAGCCCGGTAGTGCGCAAGCTGTCGTTCACGGGCTCCACCGAGGTGGGCGCGCAACTGCTCGCGCAATGCGCGCCGACGATCAAGAAGACCAGCATGGAGCTGGGCGGCAACGCACCGTTCATCGTCTTCGACGATGCCGACGTCGATGCCGCCGTGAGGGGCGCGCTGGCGGCCAAGTACCGAAACACGGGCCAGGCTTGCGTCGCCGCCAACCGGCTGCTGGTGCAGTCGGGCATCTACGACACCTTCGCCAAGAAGCTAGCCAAAGCCACTGCGGAAATGAAGATCGGCAACGGCATGCACGAGGGCGTGGTGCTGGGACCGCTCATCAACGAGGACGCCGTGCAGAAGGTGGAAGAGCACATCGCCGATGCGGTGTCCAAGGGCGCACGCGTCATCACAGGTGGACAGCGGCACGCGCTGGGCGGCTCCTTCTTCGAGGCGACTGTACTGGCAGACGTGCCACGCGATGCACTGATTTTCAGTGACGAGACCTTCGGCCCGGTGGCGCCGCTGTTCCGCTTCGAGACAGAGGAAGAGGCCATCGCAATGGCTAACGACACACCGTTCGGCCTTGCGTCGTATGTGTACGCGCGCGACATCGGTCGAATCTTCCGAGTCATCGAAGGGCTGGAGTTCGGCATGGTCGGCGTCAATGAGGGAATGATCTCCACGGAGGTGGCGCCCTTCGGCGGCGTCAAGACCTCGGGCCTGGGGCGCGAGGGCTCCAAGTACGGCATGGACGACTACCTCGAGATCAAGTACGTGGCGCTGGGCGGCCTCTGAGCCTGAGCCATCTGCCGCCCACACATCTAAGGAGACATCCCATGAAGATCGTAGGCCTAGACACGCTTGTCTTTGGCGTGGACAACGTCACCGCCTGCCGCCAGTACTTGCTCGACTACGGGCTGCACGAGGCCGGCGACGGACGCTTCGAAGCGCTGGACGGGACTGCGGTGGTGATTGCCGCCGCCGACGACCCCGCGCTGCCGCCTGCCAGGGTTCCAAACTGCGCGTTGCGCAAGACCGTCATGGGCGTGCGTGACCCAGCCGAGCTGGAGGCGATTGCCGCCGAACTCGCAAAGGACCGGGAGGTGCGCCGCCTGCCCGACGGCTCCATCGAATCGGTGGACGACGACGGCTTCCTGCTGGGCTTCCAGTTGACGGTGCGCCGGCCCGTCACACTCGCAGCCGAAGTGATCAACGCGACAGGCTCGCCGTTCCAGCGGCCCGCCAATCAGCTTGGCGTGGATGCGGCAATGCCATTGCCGGTGCGGCCACGCACGCTGTCGCACGTGGTGTATTTCGTGCCCGATCCCGCCCGCTCCGAAGCCTTCTATGCACGGCTGGGGTTCAGGGTCGTCGACCGCTTCGTAGGCATGGGGCCTTTTTTGCAGCCGGCAGGCACGCTGGACCACCACACGCACTTCTTCATCACCGCACCGGAGCATGTGAAGGGAGTGGAGCATTTCACCTTCCACTTCGGCGGGCCGACCGAGGTGCTGCTCAACGGCAAGCACTTCGTCGAGAAGGGCTACCAGTCCTTCTGGGGTCCGGGCCGCCATCAGATGGGTAGCAACTGGTTCTGGTACTTCAAGAGCCCCTTCGGTTGCAACATGGAGATGGACGCCGACATGGACCTGCACGACGCGAGCTGGCAGGCGCGCGAATGGCCGATAGCTGCCGACCGCTCACAGGTCTTCCTGTTCGCCTACCGCGAGGCTTGGGCGCCCGGCCCCGACGCGCCACCGACGGATGGCAGCCATGCCTGAAGCATCTCTCCCAGTGCGGCTTTGCGCGTTGGCCGAGCTGCGCGACGGACATGCGCGCGGCTTCGACCCGGCTGGCAGTGGTCAAGACAGCGTATTCGCCGTTCAATCTGGCGGACAGGTGCGCGTGTGGGCCGACCGCTGCCCGCATCTGGGCACGCCGCTGCCCTGGCGCCGGCATGCCTACCTGAACGCCGCGGGCGAGCACATCGTCTGCGCCGCCCATGGCGCCCTGTTCGACCTCGACAGTGGCTTGTGTGTACACGGGCCCTGCCGGGGTGTGCACCTGGAGGCCGTGCCTTTCCGCATCGGCCGCCACGGCGACCTGATGCTGATCGATCCTGCCCAGTTACCGCAGCCGACCTGAGCCCAGCCGCTCGCACCTGCCTCCCCCATCGTCCCAACGCCCCATCGGGAGCCTTCAGCCATGCGATCCCTCCTCTCCCGCGCCCTGGCCACAGCCATGCTGTTGTCATGCAGCGCCGCCTTTGCCTTTGCGCAGCGGCCCATCACGCTGGTCGTTCCCTTTCCCGCCGGCGGCGCCACCGACGTGATCGGGCGCCTGATGGCTCAGGGCCTGGCCACCCGCCTGAAGCAAAGCGTCGTGGTGGACAACCGCGCCGGCGCGGGCGGCACCATCGGTGCGGCCTTCGTGGCCCGCGCCGCACCGGATGGCTACACCCTGCTGATCAGCTCCAACACCACCTTCACCGTCAACCCAGCCCTACGCACGAGCCTTCCATACGACCCCGTGCGCAGCTTCGAGGGTATCGGCTTGATTGGCAGCTCGCCGATGGTGATCCTGGCCCATGCAGGCCTGCCGGCGCGCAACGTCCCGGAGTTGGTGACGCTGGCACGCGAAAAGCCCGGTCAGCTCAGCTACGGCTCCTTCGGCTCCGGAACGGTCTCGCACCTGGCGGGCGAGATGTTCAAGCTGCGCGCCGGCATCGAGCTGCAGCACGTGCCCTACAAGGGCAGCGCGCCAGCCATGACCGAGCTGATTGGCGGCCACATCCCGCTGATGGTGGACACGCCCATCGCGACGCTGCCCCAACTTGCGGGCGGCAAGGTTCGACCGCTGGCCGTCACCGGTGCGCGCCGGGCGGAATCGCTGCCCCAGGTGCCCACCCTGGCCGAGTCCGGCTATCCCGGTTTCGAGTTCGTGACCTGGATGGCCATCGTGGCGCCCCGCGGGTTGCCCGACACGGCGCGCCGCGCGCTGGGCCAGGCCCTGGCCGGCACGCTGGCCGACCCCGCCGTGCGAGCCGAACTGCGGCGCAGCGGCATCGACGTGCAGTCCGAACCCGGCAGCGCCTACGAGACGCGGGTGGCGCGCGAGTTGCCGCTGCTGCGCGCTTCTGTTCACAAGGCAGGCCTTCAGGTGGACTGAGCCCGGTCTCACCCCGCCCCGCCCCTCGAAAGATCTGGAGACCACGAACATGACCCCCAAGACCCGCACTGCTAGCGCCTTGACGCGCCGCTCCTTCGTCTGCCTGACGGCGGCTACGGCTGCATCTGCGTTCGCACCGGCGTACGCCCAGGGCACGGAGGCTTACCCCACGCGCCCGATCCGGCTGGTGGTGCCGGTGCCGGCGGGTGGGCCGGTCGATCGGCCCGCGCGCGTGCTCGCTGAAAGGCTGCAGGCCCGCCTGGGCCAGAGCGTGGTAGTGGACAACCGACCCGGCGCCTCCGGCATGCTGGCCACTTCGCAAGTGCTGCATGCGCCGCCCGACGGCTACACGCTTCTGCTTTCCACGCTGGCCGGCCAGATCACCGCCCCGCTGCTGATGGACAAGCCGTCCTACGACGGTGCGCGCGACTTCGTGCCCATCGGCGGCTTCGGGCGCTTCAATGCCGTGCTGCTCGTCAACGACAAGGTGCCGGTGCGCAACCTGCAGGAACTCATTGCCTATGGGAAGCAGCACCCGGGCAAGCTGAACTACGGCACGCCCGGCATCGGCACCATTCCGCACCTGCAAACCGAACTGCTGAAGATGCGCACCGGCCTGGACGCGGTGCACGTGCCCTACAAGGGCGGCGCCGCCATGGTGCAGGCCCTGGTGGCCGATGAGGTGCAGGTTCTATTTGGCGAAGTGTTCACGGCGCTGCCTTTCGTGCGCTCGGGCCGCCTGCGTCCCCTGGGCGTGGTCACGGCCCGGCGTGTGGCCGTGATGCCGGACGTACCCACCCTAAGCGAGCAGAACGTGCGCGACCTCTCGCTGAGCGGTTCGTGGATGGGCCTCTCCGGCCCGCGCGGGCTGCCGGGTGCCGTCACGCAGCGTCTGGTCCAGGCGCTGGCCGAAGCCGCGCAGGACCCGGAGATCAAGCACTACTTCGCCAACAGCGGCGGCGAAGCCATCTATTCCAGTCCCGACGCTTTCAAGGCCTTGTGGGCTACGGACCAGAAGACCTGGGGCGAGGTGATCAAGGCCAACAACATCCGGCTGGATTGACCGCCCGCCGAGCGTAGGACGGGCCTCGCGACGTTCGAGGTCCCCACTGCGCGCTCAGAGTCCCCCGCTCACGAAAGGCCCCTCATGTTCGAACCCTTTCCCGGCAACTACGTCTGGAACCTGTCCATCAATCTGGCGCTTCTCGCGGGCGGCAACCACGGCGAGCTGGACGCGGTCTGCCGCCCAGTGCGTGAGGCCGCTCTGCGTGGCGAGGAGGCCGACACCGCCTTGCTGTTCGACGCCTGGCTGGGCGTCGCCCGCCAGGTCATCGCCATGGCCCAGCGCGACCTTGCACGCAACCGACGCCTGTCGGCGGGCATCAAGTTCCAGCGCGCGGCGTTGTACCTGCTGGGCGCCGAGCGCATGCAAAGCGCCGGCCACGCGCCGCGCTGGCGCGCCTACCAGGACGGCCTGAAGTACTTTCGCGTAGCGCTCGCGCTGCAGGGCCACGACACGGAGTTCGTGGACATCCCCTACGAAGGACGGCATTTCACAGCCTTGTTCGTGGGCGCCGCGCCGGGCGCGGACGGCCGAGCCGCACCCTGCGTGGTCTGCTGCAACGGCCTGGACTCGATGAAGGAACAGGCCTACGGCATCGGCTTCGCACAGTCCTTCCGGCAACGGGGCGTGTCGACCTTGATCGTCGACCAACCCGGCTCCGGCGAGGCCTTGCGCAGTTTCGGCCTTCCGGGCCGGCACGACGCAGAGGCCTGGGCCACGCCGGCCTGCGACTACCTGCTCACGCGCGCCGACGTCGATCACGCACGCATCGGCATGTTCGGCGGATCGCTGGGCGGCTACTTCGCGCCGCGCGCGGCCGCCATGGAGCCGCGCTTCAAGCTGTGCGCCGTGCTGGGCGCCAACACCAACTGGGGTGAAGTGCAGCGTCGGCGCCTGGCGCGCGAAGGCGACCGCCCGGTGCCGCATTACTGGGAGCACGTGATGTGGGTCTTCGGCAAGCGCTCGCTGGAAGAGTTCATGGCCTGGGCGCCCTGCATGGACCTGAGCGGCGTGCTCGCCGACCTCCGCGTGCCCTTCCTGGTCACGCACCCCGGCGGCGACCGGCAGATCCCCCTGGCCTATGCACAACAAGCCTATGACCTCGCTGTCAACAGCCCCAAGCGGGAGCTGTTCATCACCACCCGCGAGCACATGGAAGTCGAGCACTTCGGCGCCGACAACGGCACCGTCGCGCGCGACTACATCGCGGACTGGCTGAGCGAGACCTTCCAAGACATGTGAGCGCATTCAGGCGCCGATGACCCCCCCAAGAAAAAGGAGACAGAACCCATGCAAGACACCCAACCCCCGGGCCTCGAAGGCCAGCAGCGCGACGGCATCCCGGGCCGCATCGCACTAGTGGCCGGCCACTGCGCCGGACTGATGGACATCGTGTCCCTGCCCGTCTGGGTGGGCATGGTGCTGATCGGCCAGTTGGGCCTGCAGCCCCAGCTCGCCGGCGCCTTGGCCACCCTGTTCCTGGCCGCCGTGGTGCTCAGCAGCCTGTGCTTCGCACCCCGACTCAACCGCCTGCGGCGCGAGCGCATCACGCCGACGGCCTACGCGCTGGCCGGCCTGTGCTTCGCGGGCATGATGTTCAGCCGCGACTACGCCGCCCTCGCGGGGCTGCACGCGGTGGCCGGCCTGGCTGTGGGCTGCGGGCTGTCCATGACGCACGGCACCATGGGCGCCAGCACCAACCCGCATCGCCTGGCCGCCATCGCCTTCACCGCGCTAGCGGTGCTGGCCATCGCCTTCTTCGGTGTGCTACCGCCGCTGGTGCAGCGCCTGGGCGCGAACGCCTTCTTCGCCACCATGGCCGGCGTCATGGGCGTGGCCGCGCTGTGCACGCTGATCGCCTTTCCGGCGCACTGGAAGCTGGCACCGCCGTCGCAGGCCGGTGTGCGCCTGCCTTCGCAGGTGTGGTTCGGCATGGCCGGCGTGAGCCTGATGACGCTGAACCACGCGATGGTCTTCGGCTTCATCGAGCGCATCGGCGGCTGGCATGGCTACACGGCGGCGCAGATCGGCCTGGTGCTGGTCGTGAGCGGCATCGCGAATCTCTTTCCCTCCGCCCTCGCCGGTCTGCTGGACCGGCGCTGGTCTGCAACAGCGGTGGTCTGCATCGGCCCGCTGGTACAGGCCGCCGCCGGCCTACTGGTCACGCAGGGCAACAGCTTTTCCATGTACGTGATCTCGGCCTCCCTGCTGATCAGCGTGCTGGCCTTCACCCACATCTTCGCCTTTGGCCTGCTGGCACGGCAGGACCCGACCGGCCGCGTGGTTGCCTCCAGCCCGGTGATGATCATGACCGGCTCCGCCGGCGGGCCGCTGCTGGGCGGGGTGCTGGCGCAGCATCTGGGCTACGGCAGCCTGGGTTGGGCGGCGCTGGCCATCGGGCTGCTGGCGGCGGTCAGTTTCCGCCTGGGTGCGCGCGACAAGTCCTCCGCGACCCCGGTACACGCGACAGCAACCACCCAAGGCCGAGCGCATGGCTGATGGCATGCAAGTGATGTGGTTCGTGCAACCGGCCGTGGCGGCGGTGGCGCCGGCGCTGGGCCTGGTGGCGGCGGATGCGGTGCAGGGCACGCGCAACCCTTCGTCCGACGCTCAGTTCGAAGCGCTGTGCGCGGGCCGCACCGACATGGTGGTCACGGCCATGGACAACGTGATGGACTGGAACCTTCGGCCCGGCCCGCAGGACTTCTGCATCGTGGCCCAGGTCGAGCGGACCACGCCGCTGCAACTGATCGCCCGCGCCGGCTTGCACACGCTCGAGGAACTCAGGGGCGCGACCGTGCTGGTAGACGCGCCCGCGAACGGCTTCGTGGTCGCCCTGCGCACACTGCTGGCCGACGCGACGCTACATGCCGTCGATTACACACTGCGTCCCGCCGGCGGCGTGCAGGAGCGCTGGGACGCGCTGCTCGCCGGCCGCGGCGACTGCACGCTGCTGGGCCCGCCCTTCGACGCCGTGGCGCTGCGTGCGGGCTTCGCTGCGCTCGCCTGCGTGCAGCAGAGCTACCCGGCCTTTCCCGGGCAGGGCCTAGTGCTGCGCAAAGCCGCCCTCGATGCCCTGCGCCCTCGCCTGGTGCCCTGGCTGCGTGGGCTGCAGGCGGCCAGTGACCGCATGAGTTCCGGGAACCCGGCCGTGTTTCAGGCCCTGGTGGATGCCGGCTATCCCCCCGGCGCAGTGGCGGCCCAGATCGCCCTGCGACCGCCCAGCCTCGTGCCGGATCGCGAGGGCGTCGAGCTTCTGATCGATCAGCGGCGCCGTCTCGGGCTTGAGGGTGCGGTAGCCGGCTACGCGAACCTTGTCGACCTTTCAATGCTGGACGCGCTCGCGGCCCAGGCGCTGCCCGGCGTGCCCTGATGGGCGCTGGAGGACCTGCGCGTGCATCGGGTACACGCTCACACGACTAGGGGCGCTGACACGCTACCGCGATGACAGGTCCATCGAGATCGACAACAACGCCGCCGAGCGCGCCCTGCGCGGCGTAAGTCTTGTCCGCAAGAACTTCAGCTGATCAATCCACCTTCACCTGGAACAGCACGAAGCCCGTGCCGCCCGGCTCGACCGTGCCCGTGAAGCGCCAGTCGATCGCGCCCGTGCCCCCGGCGGGTTGAACCGTGGTGCAGGCCACCGCGCCCGCCGGCGGCGCGTTCGCCGGCGTGGTCTTGACACAGCCCGTGAGCGATGCCGGCGTGGTGCCGGTGGTCGCGCTCACGAAGGTGGTGTAGCCCGGCGTCATGTCGTTCACGACCATGCTGCGGATCGGCGCGTCGCCGTTGTTCGTGTAGGTGATGCGGTACTCGAGCGTCTCGCCCGACTTGGCCTGGTTGTTCACGCCGAAGGTGCCGCTTTGCGTGATGTTGCGCACTTCCTTCTTCAGCTCCAGCGCCACGCCCGACACGGTCGTGAGGTCGTCGAGCGTGAAGCTGCCGCTGAGCGACGGGCTCGCGTTGGTGTAGGTGAAGTCGGCGCGGATCGTCGCCTTGTTGTTCGAGCCCAGCGGGGCCGTGGCGGGAATGAACTCCTGCACGATCACGCAGACCTTGCCCGCGAAGGCCACGGGCGTGGCCGCCGCGCTCGGCGGGTACAGCTGCGCCGCGCCGGCCTGCAGGCTGCCGGTGCAGCCCACATCCGCGAAGACCTTCGTCGTCCAGCCGGTGATGGCGGGCGTGGCCGTCTCGCTCGCCACGCTGAAGCGCACCTGCCCTGCCGTGCCGGCCGTGAAGGTGTGGGCGTAGGTCACGGTGCTGCCCGGCAGGCCGGTCTTGGCACCGTCGGTCGCGAAGGCGCTGTTGTCGACGTCGCCGAAGTTCAGGTTGGCGTGGCCCGTGCCGTTCCAGCTGAAGGCGATGCGGTCGGGCGTGCCGGTGCGCGTGTAGGTGTAGGTGCCACCGGCCGCAGCCACCGCCGAGCCCGAGGGCAGCGCGACGTTGCCCACCGAAGCACCGGTCGACACGCGCGTGCCGGGGTTGGTTTCTTCCACGCACATCGCCGAGCCCGTGGCCGTGCCAGCCGGCACGCTCAGGCTGTAGGCACCCGACGCGTCCGTGAGCGCGCTCGCGTACACGGTGGCGCCGCAGTTGGTCAGCCGCACGCTCGCACCCGACAGCGGGCCCTCGCCGCCGTTGACGAGGCCGTCGTTGGCCGTGCCGCTGCCCACGCCGTTGTCCAGGAACACGCGGCCGCTCACGATGGCCGCGAGCGTGTTGGTGAAGGTACAGACCACCGCCGTGCCGTTCGTCAGCCCGGCCGCGGGCAGCGTGACGGTGCCCGCCACCAGGTCGACGGCCGCCGTCGCCCCACCCGCCAGGCCCGTGCAGGTCGCGCCCGAGAACGCGAAGCCGCCGGGCATCGAGGCCGCGACTTCGGTCAGCACCGTCTGCGTGTTGGCCGTGGTGAGCGTCTTGATGGTGCCCACCACCGTCGAGCCCGACACCGAGACGTTGATGCTGTCCGAGCCGAAGCCGTTGGTGCCGCTGAACGCGAAGGTGCCCGTGCCGCCCAGCGCCTGTTTGCGGATCTGCACCGTCGGCAGGCGGTTGTTGCTGTAGGTACAGACGATGGCCTTGCCGGCGTCGCCCGCGCCGATCACCAGCGTGTTGCTGGCCTGGCCGTTGGTGCCGCTCAGTGTGTTGGCCGTGGCGCCGCCGTCGGCGGTACACGACAGCACGGTCGTGTAGTTGGCCAACGTGCCCGTGGGCATCGTTTCCGCCGGGAACGTGATGGTGTTGCCCACGGCCGCCACCACCGCCGCACCGCTGTTGCCGGCCGTGGGTGCGGTCGCGGTGAACGCGGCCGTGTTGTTGGTCCCGCCCGTGGTCGCGCCGATGCTGGCGACATTGCCCGCTTCGCTGTTCGCGCCCCAGGCCTTGCGCACCTGCAGGGTGACCGTCTTCTTCGCGTTGGTGTAGGTACAGACGATGGCCTTGCCAGCGTCGGCCGCGGCAATCGCCAGCGTGTTGCTCGCCTGCCCGGCGAGGCGTAGTTGTAGCCGTCGGGCTTGGCGCGCAGTAGCGCCACGAGTTCCTTCACGTTCTTCGCGGGCAGCTTGGGGTTGACCATCAGCATCAGCGGCGTTGCGCCCACCACGCTGACCGGCGTGATGTCGGCAATCGCATCGAACGGCATCTTCTTGAACACACTCGGGTTGATGACGTGGTTGTGGCAATGGACATGCCCACAGCGCCGAACCTGTTGAGCCTCATCAATGAGACGGGCCTGGAAGTAGGGTTGCGCGGGGGATACAGCAGCAGGCAGCGCACCACTACCACGATGCGGGGCCCTCTTCCGTTTGAAGGACGGCCAGCAGAGAAAGTCGCGAAACAAGCTGCTTGAGTTTGCATCGCTGCCTATCAGCGCCAGCGTCGATACAGGCTGCTGCAACGCATTCAACACGCTCCATCGCATCGGCACGCACTCCGCTTTTTGCATCGCAGCTAACAGCGAGTGTCTTACCCCAAAATAGAATTTCGGTGCCTTGCCGGCATTCATTGAGTACTCGGCAGTTGCGCAAACCTTCACGACCTATTTCAGGAATCTCCAGTGAGTGAAAAACCTCAAAAATATTTAGGGCAAGAGCTGTGGCAGAAGATGCAGGAACAACAAAAAGAGGTAGACAAGCAACGGCAGCCAGACTACCTACCTCTGCGCCTCGACACCATCGTCAGGCTGGAGCGCGCCGCCGCTGAGTTTGATATTCCCCTGCGCGATCTGCTCGTAGCCGCAGACAACCGAGAGCTGGAACTTCTCTTTGAAAAACCCGGTGGCAGCGTTCGCGTGGTTCTGCGTCCACTCAAGCGAAATGAGCTTCTCTGCGGACAACCGATGTCTGTCCGCACTCCTGACTACTTCGTGCTTCGGCGCGAAAACTGCGAGCAACTTTGGGATCGGCCCCCGGCGAAGATTTACTCCTCGCTCCTCGGCTACCGCACCGGGAAGCACCAGACGGACTTGATTGAGCTGCACGCGAACAAAGCAGACAAGAATCCACTTTTTTCTGTAGAAGTGGATGGCAAGAAGCATGTCTCACCAGACACGAAATTCGGCTTCTGGGGCAGTTGGGAGTTTTGGTCCGATTCTGTTGCGTTTCCGCTTGAGATACGTCCTCAAGACGTCTTCGTCCGAAGAGAGGAGTTCAAGCGCTGGCGCTTCCAGGTTTACTACCCCAGAACAAAGAAGGTACCGACGCTCGAAGGCAAAAGTGATCTCCCTTCCCCGGAACACTCAATGCTGCGTGAAGCAAAGACCCCAGAGGACTACCGATCGCCGCATCTACGGTGGGCATGTGACGCTGCTTACATCTTTTGGACTGACCCCGAGGTTGTTTTCGACAACAAGAAGACTTGGCCATCGGAAACAAAGATCGCGCGCTGGCTTATGGACCAGGCGCCGGCATATTTCCCGAAACTGACGCCAGCTCTGCACGCCGCAAGACTGACCACGCCCGACTGGGACAAGCACTTAAAGGAGCTCGACGAGAAGAAGAGGAAGAAGAAACCCCTCTAGCACCAACCTCCGAATTTGTAAAGGACGGCCAGATTTCGTGCACACGAATCTGGCTCGGATTCATCTTTTTACGACGAGATCGGAGACTGAGCGCTTCTTTGAAAGGAGTGCTCTCTATGTCCAACTCGCCCGGCCAGCCCGGCTTCTACACCACCGGCGTGAGCAACGCCGCACCGCGCGCAGTGCGCGGGCGTCGCGGCGCAGCGTGCTCCAGCGCGTCCTGCACCCCAGGTATCCCAGCGGACCTGCAGCAGGAAGACCTGCCGCCGGAGTTAGGGGATCCTACGGTCGCGCAGACCTTGGGCACGCGTGCAGTCCCGCACGGTCCTATCCGCAGCGGTCACTCGTTGGTCAACGCCAACGTTGCAGCTATCCGCTCGCCCGAGGGCCGGCCCAAGCGCGCGACGCGACTGCTGCGCATGCGCGAACTCGAAAAGCGTATCGGCCTCAAGAAATCGAGTATCTACGCCCGACTCTCCAAAACCAGCAAGTACAGGGACGACACGTTCCCGCGTCCGGTCTCGTTGGCACCGAACAGCGGTCCGACCTGCCGTCGCAAAGCTGCAATCGCATTCTCAGAAGACGAGGTCGAAATCTGGCTCGCCGCCCGCCTGAACGAGCGCACGACGGACTAAGAGTCGCAAAGACCTGCAGCGCAACCCCGCCCGTCCAGTCATCCCGGCACGCCACAGGTGTGTTGTGGACGACCGGCTGGTCCGAATCCCCCCAACAAGCTAAGTTTTCCGAATGCAATCCTTTAATCTTGAACCGTTCTTTCCTGTAGCTGCCCGCCTGCGTCATATCGCAAGTCGCTGGGACGAGCTCGACACCGGCGTTCCCTTTGACTCGTTTGCCGCATACGTACGCAGCCGTCAGCCGGCGCCGTGCAGCTGCAAGCAAAAGCGCATCGTCATCATGGCGCCGCATAAGATCTGCAGCCCGGCCCCCAGGACGAGCAGCCACGAAGAGTACCGCCCGGCCTACGTCTTGCTGAACACTCCCGCGTCCTGGAACCGCTATCAAAAGACCTGCAAGCTCAAGCAACTCGCATTGCTCGAGGTTGCTCTGGCCTACTGCATCGCAGCCACGGTGATGGTGCCGAAGTCGACGCACGAACTCCTTGCCATGGCATACGACAACTGCCTCCTCTTCGATGGCAAGCGTGTGGAGCTAGCCGAGATCGAGCAGAAATGCCGGGATGATCGCGCGAAGGGCGGGAAGCTGCGCCAAGAGCGCCTGAACCCAGCTCGAGAGTACGCCCGCCGCCTGTACGTCAAACTGCGCCCCCCGGAGGGCTGGAAGAACACGACCGCGGCGATCCGCACAATCCAGCCGCGGGTGAGTGCCTTCGTCCAACGTCATCACCTCCCGGTACTTGCCGGCAACGAACAGGACACGGTTCGCACAATTCGCACGTGGCTGACGCGACAGACCGGGTCGGTCGCGGATGCGAGCTGACCGCCGGATCTTTGTCATGAACGAGACGCCCCGCTTCGGCGGGGCTTTTTTCGTCCCCGGCGGGAGGCGCCATTCCACCGCAAGCGCCATAGGCTCCCTGACCATCTCCTGGTCTCCATCAACACGGGATGCCCGGATGCTCATGATGCACAACTGGCTCCGGATGCTAGCGGTGCCGTCGGCGCGCCAGGCGATTGAGAGCCCGATGCCCCCGTGAGAATGCAGTGGCTCATCCTGTTGACACGCTAGAGTCAAGGGACGCTTTTTGTCCATCGTGGCGGACTTGGACGATCTCGAACCAGTCCACACGCCGGGCGCCGGGCTGGCGCTCCTGGAAATCGACCGCTTTCCGGAATTCACCGTCGAGGTTAAAGACAAGAAAACGCCCAGGCGCCGGGCGGGCGCGCCGTGGACATCAGCATCGACTAGCACGACGCACCAGGCCCCGGTCGCGGCACGAGATCAGCGATGGGCCCAGCACCGACATTCGGGCGGACGCCACGCTCGAGAGAGATTTCGATCAGGGTATCGGTCCAGGCGCCGCCTCGAAAGCTCACGATCTCGAGCGGGGCCCATCGAAGCGAGAGCACTTTGCCTGCATCCAACTGCCAGATGTCCAGGCTCGATCGCAAATGCTCAGCATCCGGATGGTCCAGAACGCCGTGCGCCACAACCAATTTGAGGCCGTGGGTAACCAACATCCGATAGCTCGGATGAACGCCTTGGCCGACATACAACTGGCCCTTCTCATCGATCAAAGGCACGAGCGCTTCGATGGCCAACGATGAAATGAACCGGCGATTGTGGTTAGGTTTACTCATTTGATTTAGGGTTTCGATAAAAAATGGCTGGATCGACCTCCGAGCGGAAGAGGTCAGGGCTGACCGCCGATGTCTTGGTCTAGCCCGCAAAGCGCGGCGTCGCCGAAATATCAGCTGTCAGTGTCAACTCGCGGTTCGGCTCGATGGCTCGCCAGATCGCCAGATCGCCAGATCGCCAGCACTCAAAGGCCCAGGTCGTAGAAAGCCGCTCGAACTCTGAATCTGCGTGGGCAAACAGCCACGTGCGTCACGCCACCATATCGGCCTCCACATCTTGGGGAAGCTCCGGGAGCTTGCGCGGGCGGCCCACAGCCAACATCGTCACGCCCTTCTCCTGCTCCGAGGGCATCAAACCCCGGAAGAAGGTTTTGCGCGTGCCTTGGAACTTGAGCCAAAAGTCAGACTTGGTGAGATAGGAGACGACCTTCTTTTGCAGGACCTCGCGCTTGGCCACGTCGTAGTGCCAAATCATGCCGATGCCGTTCTCAGCGTACTTCACCGCGTTGCAGTTGAAGTAGCGCCCGCGCCCTTCGGTGATCTCGTTCTTCCAGACCTCGCCCAGCAAGTAGCCCAGGACCGGGCCGTTCCACTGCTTGTGACCGTCGAAGAACAAGAGCAGGTGGAAGTGGTAACCCGTGAGCGCGCCGTATTCGAAGGTGCCCATATAGCCCGTCAGCGGGAACTTCTCGCGAACGTGCCGGATGAAGCGGTCCAGCTCCTTGCGAGCCTGGCCCACATTCACGGAGCTGGTGATGCCGCGGCGCTCAGGATCTTCTGAACCGCACACGATATCCAGACGCACCGCCAGGTTCTTCGAAGCCCGGTACTGGAAGATCTCGTTGATGTACTTCTTAGCCGAGGCGTCATTCTTCTGGCACTGGCGACGACGGGCGTCCAGCTCGGCAATGAACGGCTTGGAGCGCGCAGCATTGCGCAGCGTCTGAACGAACCCGTTGACGCGGGCAAAGAGCGCGTGCACCTCGATCCCCTGTGCTTGCTCTATCTCCTGGCGCGCATAGATGATGTCCGGGTGTGCCTTCACCGCACGCTTGAGCAACTCGATATACGGGTTGCAGGCATTGGTGGGGAAGTACTCCTCGAACTCCGGCAGGTTCTTGGATACGGCGTCGAGCAAGCGCTCGCCCTCGTAGCTCGTATGGATGACGGGAGTCCACGGATTGGGCAAGGCGGACATCGTTGCCAAGGTGAACAACGCTTCGGATGAGTTCACCACCTTGCGGGTGACCTGGGCGGTTCGACGCACACTCTTGGCCACCCGATCCTCATGCCCACGAATGATCTTCTGGGGTTCGTTGCTGATGACGTAGCGCGGCGATGCCTCGGTCGCCATCAGACTGTCTAACTTTTCTTCAGAGAGCATGCTCTACTCCTGGCTCTGGTCTTTTATGGGTTGCGGGATGGTGAGCGACTTGGCCGCTCGTGCCTGTTGCCATAGGTGTGCCTCTATTGCTTCAATGTCCGGCTGATGGATTGGAGGAATATTGGCCGGATAACATAAGTTCCTAAATGCCTTACCGAACGCGGGGAAGTCCTTCTCAGCGAATGTCATCAAGCAATGCCCGGACTCCTTGTCCTTGGACTTGACAACAGTTCGTCGAGATAAGACTGCCCTTTCGGCAAGGCATTCGGTGATGGTAGGCACAGGGCAGCGGGTTGCAATGACACGAGCTCTCTTGTGCCGAGTACGGACAGCTGGCTGCACTTCTGCCCCGAAAATCAGATCCAAAAAATCGAGAATTTCTCGTCGCGATAGTTCCCGGTACCAACTCGCGGGGCCAACGGGCCCAGACTCTCTTGCCTTTCGGTGCCTTCTTCAGTTTCGTTCGCACCATCTAGCGGCGACAGGATTCCAGATGCGTTCGAACCCAAAGTCTGGGGAACATCGATGCACATGACGAAAACCGCTCGTTGAGATAGGTCCCGGTGCTATCTCGCGCATCCTCTTGCGCTCCAATCACGCTCATGCCCTTGCGGGGGATTCGACACGAGCTGTGCGTATCCGTCCTAAAGTCAGTTGGTGCACTTTCTTGATCGGCGCTTCAAGATCCCAATCGGGGCTCGCCGAGTATTGAAATGAAAGGACGGCGAATCTCATGCAAGCCCACAACTACTACGCACCGACCCCGTGTCATCCGCCTGCCAATGTTCCGAACCCGGCTGGCTATCCGTTGAAGGAACTCGGCACGCTCTTGGCGCCGGCGGTGATCCGTCACCAAGTCAACACCGGCGTGGCCGTCGAGATGATTGCTAGCTATGCACGCTCGATCAGCCATGTCTGCGTGCAGGACCTCTTCGATGTGCAGCGCCCGCGTTGCGCGCCCTCGCCGGTCTGCGCGTATGACCTCGTCAGCGCCGACTCCAGCGAAGGCAAGGACACGGCCTCGCGTCCGTTCATCGGATTCCTGCGCAAGTACGAGGAGGAGCAGACCGAACTGAACGCCGCCGCCCACTTGGACCGTCTTGCGGATACGGCGGCGTGGAAGGCGCAGATGCGCGCACTGAACAAGCGTCTCGATCAGGCTGCAACTGAAGGGGATGATCTCAAGGATCTCAAGATCGAGCACAAGCAACTGATAGCGCGTCGTCCCGACCGCGCCGCAGACCCGAAGCTGATCGTCGACAACGTCACACCGGGTGCGCTGGAGAACATGATCGGCGCCGGATCGAAGTCGCTGTTCATCACCTCGACCGAGGCAGGCGGCTTGCTCAACGGCCGGCTCGGCCGCTCCACCGACCTGCTCAACAACGCCTGGGACGCCACGCCGATCCCGAAGGACCGCGTCGACAAGGAGCGCACGTTCGCCATCGACTACCGCGTCTCAGGCCACCTAGCCCTGCAAGGGCCCGTCTTGCAAAGCATCTTCGCGCGCACCGGCCACCTCGCCCACGGCAGCGGTCTGACCGCGCGCATGCTCCTGACCGTTCCGCATTCGACCCTGGGCAACCGCTTCCTGCGTTCGGATCAGTCAGCCACGTTCGATGAAATCGATGCGTTAGGCGAGCGCGTGACCGCGCTTCTGAAAGAAGGTGCGGCCCGGCGTCAGCGCGCAGAGGCCCGCCGGATCATCGTGTTCTCCGAGCAAGCGGCTCGCTACTTCGACGATACCTACAACCACATCCAGGCCAACCTCGGCCGAGGCCAGATCCTGCACGACGTGGCAGCCCACGCGGGCAAGTCGGCGGAGCAGATCGCTCGCATCGCAGGCATGCTCTACGGCATCGAAGGCCGCGAAGGTCCGCTGCAGGTCGATGTGCTCGAACGCGCACGCATTATTGGCTACTGGCACTTGGATCAGTTCCTCGCCCACTTTGGTTCGGGCCAACCGGGCGATCAACGGGTGATCGACGGGCAGGTGGTCAGGCAGGCCCTGGTGACCATCGCATCGCGCGGCTTGGGTTACATCGCACGCGGGGAAGTTAAGAAATGGTGCACCAAACCCTTGACGACGGTGCGGTTCGACCAGGCCATGCAGCTACTGATCGATCAGGGGTATGTGTTGCTCCATAAGCGCGGCCGCACGCTCTTGGTCGCGGCGAACCTGTGGCGCTAGTACCGTAAGGGCTGATCGCCCCGCCTTCACCAGCACAAGCAGCATTGGCACATCGCCGTGGGTAAGCTCAGATCGATGGCGACAGCGGTGCTGTGGGAGATCGTGGATGCGGCGACCGGATGCCCAGCTGCTGCAGCAAGAGCTGGAAGCTGCGCGGCGCCTGCTGGAGTCGCGCCCGGCGAAGCAGCCCAAGAAGCTCCCGCAATAGCCGGGCGTCCCGGCGTGTCGCCGTTGGGTTCGCGGGCTGCACCCCGCGCCTCCTATCGCTCTACGCATCCGTGGCCGCGTCTAGCCCCGCCTTGTGGACGGCAAGTTCGTAACCGACTTGAACCGAAACGACCTCTCCTTTGACTACCTCACGCCCGGTTAGGTCCAGCACCCGAACCTTGGATGGCCCATACCGTGCCGGGTCTGGCGAACCAGGTGTCGGAAAGGGAAGAATTGAAATTGGCTGACCGTTCAAGGCGCGGTCGTGCTTTTCCGAAGGTAATTGCACTTGGAATACCTCGTTCCCGTAGGCGAGGACCAAGAACATGTAGGGATAGTTCGTGACGTGAGCTTTTCGCCGCAGGACAAATGCCGCGATCAAATCGTTCGGCATTGGCCAAGGCTGAAATGTATGAATGATTGGGCACTGATCCGCAAATCGGCGACTGTGGTCGCTTGACCTCACCCAACTCATCAAATGCTGGAAGTTTCCGACTTCTTCATCGGGGAGCAATGTCAGGCCAATCTTCATAAATGCCTTGAGCACTGCGACCGGCGTATAGGAATCGCGTTTGAGCTGAAAGCTGATCCGCCGGTTCGCTTCGTCTATCTGGTAAATCGGATCATCCTCATACGAGGTAATGTTGAAGCCCTCAGCGCAGTACTCGATTCGCCAGCCTTTCCCGTCACCGCCTTTCTTCAAGGTCGGCACGCCACTTTTCCCACGAATGCGAGCGAAGGTACGTGTTGGCTTCGACCAGTTGCCTAGATCGTTCTCGATGCCGCGTCCAAACCCTTCATTGCAGTCGTCGCACTCATACACGCTCTCTATGCTCTTGTTGCCGAGTGCTTCCGGTATCGCATGAGCGACCTTACGGAAGGTCACCTCGGGCGGCGTCCTACCGCAAAACCTACAAGTGCGATTCTGCTTGTCGCCGAGGACAACCTTCTCTCCTGGGCGCAGGAACCATTGCCGCAGCATGTCGTAGTGCGTTTCGTAGAAATTGATATTGGCTTCGAGAGATGTCATGAAGTTCTCGTTTTGTGAAATGGTTGTTCCGTCTATTTATCAAACTTTAATGGCAATGCATCCCGGTGTTCCGCCGCCAGCCTCGCAGGCGGCATTCCACGCTTCGTGCCGAATCGCGGCCATCCGGCTTTGCGCCCTGACGCCGTCGGCCCTCTTGGGCCTGCGCGCTGCGTTTGCCGAGACGCCGCAACTCTTGCTACGTGGTAGCTGGAATCGCAGCTTCTTCATTTGCGCGCCCCTTCCCCGTGCCCCCGACGTTCACACCTCGTCCGAGCGCGTCGCGCTCAGGGCCTTGGCTTCCTGGGTCAGGTTTCGCACGGCGGCCTGCCCCAGGTGCCTGCCCGGGGCGACTGCCAGCCCCCGCTCCTGGTGACTGCGATGGTCGACACGGGCGGTATGTCCGAACCGCTCGAGGAACTCGTTTTGCTTGCCGGCCCAGTGCTTGCGCCGCAAGCTCGCCTCGGCGCCGAGCACCCCGCGCGGACGACCGCAGTTGTCCTTGCGGCAGCCACCACGCTCGGGATGCGCTGGGTTGTAGCGCCTGAAGTACCGGGCCGGTTCGCGGTTGTACTGGTCTTCAAGGCGCTCGGAAATCATGATGTGCGCATGCGGCTGAGGGACTCCCCCGAGGGCGGCCGTGGGGCAGTGGATGGCGTACTGGTAGGGCTTGCCCTTGAAGCACTCCTCGATGTAGGAATTGACCAGTTCATGGTTCTGCTCGGCCGTCAACTCGATCGGCAATGCCACTTCGTATTCACGATAGGCGGCGGCATTGCTTCGTTCGTATTTGTCCGCAGCACTCCACAGTGCACGAGGCGAGCCATTGGCCCATGATGGAAGATTGCCGTGCCCTGCTGCGATGAGGTCCGCTGATTTATCCTCCCGGGCGTATTGCCCTTCGCGAGCGATATAGCTCGAATGCCGGGCTGCACTACCCTTTTTACCGGTTTTGATGGTGATGTGAAAACTAGCCATGCTTGCTCCTGAGTGGTAGTTGGAGAAACGGTAAGTGCGCGTGCTCACTTACCTCCTCCCACGGTCCCTCGACATGAGAGTCCTATACCATTGGGCAAGCATGTAAAAATAGATTCCACCAAGAGCAATGCCCTTGAGCTGATTCGCCATCACCGCTGAAGCACCTTGCTGGAAGCAAAAAAATATGGAGAGCCAGCTTTGAAAGACCTGCTCTCCATATATGACGCCACGTTCTCGTTTCGTTATTGCTTCAAGGCGCAGCTGCTGACTTGACCACCCCATTCATAGACACATTCGATGGGAAACTCCTTGGCATACCGCTCTGCCGCGTTGAACTGGATCTTTTCCTTGAACGTATCTTTCAAGGCTGTATCCATGTCCTGAGGGTGGCGCAAGAATGCCGGGATGAACGCGTTGGACGCAACCTTCTTGTCATTCAAGAACCATTCCGAGGAATTGACGTTCACACCTTTATCCTCGTGAGCAAGGAAAGTGACCTTCAGCTGGAACTTGTGCGAGCCTGAGAAGTGCTTGTCCAAATCGCTTGCGATCTTTTCCTTCGTGGCTTTGGCTGCCGCCAGATACCGGTCTTTCCACTGGATCATCTCCTCCAGACGCTTTTGCGCGTTGGCAATGGCCTCCTGGTCTTGGGCTTGCTCGACAGAGCGGTCTGACTCGAGCTTGCTTTGCAGCTCCACGTAGTTGGCCTTCATCCTGGCCAGCTCTTGCTCGGCCATCCGCTTCCACGTCGGATTTTTGATGGGGCTGCTGGCCACCTGTGCAGCCTGTGCTTCGTAGACCTGCAGCGCCTGTGCAGCGGATTCGAGCTTTGATTTGCGAGCTTGCTCTGAGCGCTCCAGCAAGCTCTTGGCATTCGCCACCCGCTGCTGGGCGGCTTCGAGCATCTTTGCATACTGCTGCTCTTTCTCCAGCGCGACTTTGTCCAGCTCTTGCAGGCCGTGTTGCTTCGCGGCCTGGACGACGTCGTCGCTTGTCGCCGTCAGGCAGGTGAATTCGACAAGGGTTTGGCCGTAGTCGGCCTTGCTGTGGTCCCAGTCGGTGGACTTGCAACCCTTGGCGCCGTCGAGCACTTCGCCGAACGTGAAGTTGCTCTGGGGCAATGCGCTTTCCTTGACTTGGGTGATGCTGGAGTTCGTGCAGGCGCCCAGTGCGGCGCTGACGAGCAGCAGCGCGGACATTCTTGCGAGTTGAAATGCGTTCATTTTTCTTTGTTCAAGATAGATGTGAGCGTTCACCGCTCCTGATTCATGCATGAGTTGGATACGCCTTGACGCCCGTTGCGCTGGGACGCGAGCAACGGGTATCGAAGCGCTTAGATAAAAGGGGCGCAGCTCAGCCTGAGGGCTGGAGCGTGCTGCTCTGTCGCAGGGCTATCAGGCCGTGGGTGTGACGCCGGACGAAGAGTCCCGGCCAATGGCGCCTTGGCGCTCGAAGGGCAGCTTCATGAAGACCAGCACGGCCAGCAAGACGATGCCGGCCCAGGGGAACACGAAGCTCCAGGCCAACAGGCCCCAGGCGCCGTGGTACCCCAGCTTCTTCGCGAAGCGCCAGCCCAGGACGGGCGGGATGATCAGGCCGACGACGATGAGGAGGTGATAGATATTGAGCGAGCCCATGGTGATTTGCTTTCAGAGGTTGGATAGATAGGGAAACGGGGGTAACGAGGCAGGCAGGCCGTGCGCGATGCCGCTAGCACTTGTGCTTCTTGTTGAGTGGGCGGCGAGGGTCGGTGCCAAGGACAGCGCCCTCCTTGGTCATGCACACGCCGTCGGCGCAGGCATAGCCGGGCGCCTTGAGCACGGCGCGGTCGGCGTCACCGATCTCGCAGCGCAGTTCGTCGAAGTCGTACTCGCGGTACGTCTTCACCCGCTCGGTGGTCGTGTAGTACACGCCGCTGGCGCTGGCCTGCACCTGGATCGGATAGACCGGGTACTTGAGGTCGCGGCTCCAGCCCTGGATCTGGATCTCCATGGCTGAGCGGTCGATCTGGTGGCGCACGGCATCGGGGTTGAGGAGCGGATCGCCGCTTCCTGCGAGCGCCAAAGGGGTCAGGACGATCGCAGTGAGCACCGCGAAGACGGGGCCGAGGATGGTTTGCATGGGAGGTTTTCGAGAGAGTTAGGGGACAGGTTCAGGTCGATGTGGTGCCGCGGGCCTTCGGCGCGATCAGCTGCGGGACATTCCAGTCGGCCGGGAAGTCCGCGACCGGCGCCCAGCCGTTTTTCACGTAGCTGCGCGCCGAGATGCGATTGCCGACGTACCCCACCAGGCTGCACGCGGCGATGACGCCTAGGAAGTGGGCGGGCTCCACATCGAGGTCCAAGACCGTGATCACGATGAAGGCCGTCAGCATGTAGGCCGCGTACATGGCTGCTGCACAGGCGGCGGCCAGCAAGTACTGACTGCGCATCAAGAAGGCGATAGGCCCGAAGCAGAAGATCTGCCAGGAGAAACCGTGCTTGACGAAGCGGGTCTGACCGTTTTTGTGGAAGTGGATATTCATGGTTAGGGAGCTGAAATGAGAGGAGCTTTGGCCATCTCGATGCCGGCGAGGGCAGCGTGCATTTCTCCGCGGTGATCCAGTGGGTGGCGCACTGTCGGAATGCCTTGCTATCGGTGAGGAGGCATATGTCGCGATGTGATGGTCTTCCTCGGCGCATCGTGGGAGGTGTTTTTCATGTAGGACTTGCTCTTCCAAATACTAAGGATTCCTTAGTATAAGAACAAGTCGAAACTCAGACTATCTGAGGATGCCGCGTGCAAGCCATGCTCAGATTGACCCCGCTTTGCCGTTGTTCGCCAGGCGGCTCAAGGCCGCACGCTTGCGTAGCAATTTCTCGCAAGAAGGGCTTGGCGTGGCCGCCGGGGTGGACGAGTTTTCCGCCAGCGCGAGAATCAACCAGTACGAACGCGGCAAGCACACACCAGATGTCTTGATGTCCACGCACTTGGCTCAAGCGCTGGGCGTGCCGTTGTCGTATTTTTGGGCGGTCGATGATGATGAGGCGGAGCTTTTGAGGCTCTATCACACCCTCGGAGTGCGGATGCGCAAGCAGGCGTTGCGCTCGATTCAGGATTTGGCTGCCCCAAAGTAGAGTGCGTCTATTGCTTTAGCGCAGTTGTGCTACAGGCCGGCCCGAGAGGACACTGGCCGGACCAGTTCTTTGAGGATGAGGGCTTGAACTCTTGTCTTACCCACCCCTTCAATCCGCAGGGGGGCCGCCATGCCCCTCCCCTTGCGGAAATGGGGCGAAGCCGTCGAATTGACCGACTCGGTGGCTATGTGTTGATTTCTCAGGAGCCCACCTGCCTTAGTCAAAGCCGTGCGGAGAAATCCTGCGCAGGTACCCGCAGAAACTCCACCCCAGCGCGAAGCCGCAGAAGATTCCCGCCGCAAGCACGAGGGCGAAGGCCGTCAAGTAATCGAGCGGCCCGTAGCAGATGTTCATGGCGATGTCCTTTGTCTTTCCTTGTGAGTGGTGGGGCCGATCTCCTGCACTCCAGAAGGACCAAACCCCGGCCCCTTGAAGGGGGCCGGGGTCTGTGACGTCCAGGAGGAGCAAGAGAGGGATCGGGGGAGGCAGCTTCCTGGTGCCAGCCGAGGACCACATTCATAGCGGCTTGCTTCGGACAGGTTCTTCGTCTGACAACTGAAGTTGTCGCAACCTCGCTTCCTCTTCGGTGGCACGCCAGCCCGCATCCTGTTGGAACGGATCGGTTTGCTTGCGCCGCAGCATCGTGCGGTCCACACGCTGAAGAAACGCCTCGTCGAGAGTGAATACCTCGTTCTGGCGGGTCGGGCGCGACGCCGGGAACTGCTCGGGGCCCCTTCTCATGAAGACTTACCCTCGAAGAAGATCGCCTGCACGCGCTGCGCACCTGCCCCATGGGCCGGGAAGCCCACGATGGCGACGCGATCGCGTTGCTGACAGATGCCGCAGTTCAAGCAATCGGAATTGCCGGTGCTGGCAGGGCAAACGATCACCTGGCGTCCCGCCGGCGTCCGAGTGGGCTTGGTGACTCCCTGGGGCAACACCACGACCACCGGCGCGATGCCAAGGTCGGCATACGCGTCGGCCTGCGCCAAAGTCTCGGCACTCAGGTTGACCGTGAAGCCCAGCCTGTTCGCGTTGAGGATCGCCGCCTGGTTGCAGGGTGTCGGTGGATAGTGGGTGTAGGTGAATCCACGTCGCCCCCGATTGGCCATAGCCAGTCGCGTGAGCATTCGGGCGTCGATGACACCGGGAGCTTCGGGGGTCAGATCGCCCGCCTGGTTGTGGCGCCACAGGGCATGGCGCCGCAAAGTGGCGATCTCCTGGAGCAACTCACCGAAGGTGCCACCTCGCCGCCCGTCGGACACGTGACGCCAATGGATGGCCAAGGGACCGCTGTCGGCATAGCAGCCGTTTCCCTTGAAGCTGCAGGTCGGTGGGCACGAGTTCGCACTCGTCGTCGTCACCGGGATTGGCCCCGTCTTGCGGTTGCGGCTGGCGCGTACCAGGTGATAGGTGCAGGTGTCCTGCTCGGAAGAAGCTCCGCCAGAGTGATCCAACCGCTTTGGCGGCGGTCGGTTGGAGTACGGGCGAGCTTGTGCCCGCGCCATGATCGAGATGGACAAAGTTGATCCTCTATGTTGTGAGCGCAGCCGTTGAGGGCGACGCCATGAAGTGCCGGCCCCCAAGGGGCGAGCCAGACCCACGCGCGCACATCCACCACGCTTCAGGCCAGAGAGGCCGGGGTGTGGTGGGGGCGTGCGTGGGGATGAAGACGGACCGGGAGGTCCGATACGGGGCGTGGGGGCCCGCTTTCTGTTTGTGTGTGCAGCTGCAGCGAGTCAGCTGCTGCCGCGAGTCAGCTGCTGCCGCGAGTCAACGCTCGTGCGTCGACGACTATGCGGGCGGTCGGCCTGCGTCGTTGCGACCAAGCCTTCTGGCCAGCTTGTCCCGCACCTCTACCGCGCAGCCATGCCAGGCGTGGCCGCTGACCATCGGTGTATCCAGTGCTTCCGGATCCATTGCAGCCACGCGCTGGGCGTACTGCTCCAGCGCCTGCATGATGAACGCCTGGATGAGCGCGCCGTGGGCGCTGAACTCCATCAAATCGGTGACGAACTCAACGTTGGTCGACGGCATGCTCGCTCACCTCGCTCACCTCACATGTCGACTGCAGGATCTCGAAGCCTGCATCGGCCACCAGGCCCGGATCGAGCAGCATGATCAAGTCATCGCAGATGCCCGAACGCATCGATGCCCACACCTCATCGTCCAGGCCATCCTCGCGCGCACGAGCCATGGCAGCGCGAGTCAGTGCGTTCTCGTCGAAAACCGCAAGCTCGATGCTGAACATCACCACCGTGCGGGGCATGGACGGCGCGCCACTCATGCGCCCTCCCCTGCATCGATGCGCGAGATCTCCGCGCCGAATGCCAGCGCCGCGTTGTCTGGGCTGGGCAGCCCGTTCTGGCGAATCCACCAATCGGGCGGGCTGTACGGCACGGTCATCACGCCCAGGTAGCCGCCTTGCGAGGCGTAGCCCACAACCTTGGCGCGGCCGATGCCGTTGATGCGGATGATCACGTCTTCGCCGATCGAGGGAACTTCGAAGTCGGCAGACCACTTGAATACGTCTTGGGCGAAGGGGTCGCGGGCATGGGGCGGCACTGTGGCGTGCCGTCGGAATCTGGTTTTCATGGATGTTTCTCTTGTGAATGTTTTTCTTGGAACGGCAACACCGTCGCATTGCCGAGTTGTCTGGATTTCAGGCGGAAGACGAAGCCGTCGCTTTCGCGTGCGACCTCCCATCCGCGTCGCCCGAGGCTGCGACGCAGCACGTAGGCCTGGTAGCCGTACGAGATGCGCGCACCCTGGCGAATGGCTGCACGCTTGGCAGTTCGAGCGACGTGAAAGGCTCGGACCTTCTCGCGCCACGCCCCGGCATAGGGCCCCACAGGTGGATCCGCCTGTGTCAGGAACGTCAGGGGACAGTCGTAGTAGCAAGGCCCACAGGTCTCGTCCATGCACTTAACGGCGGCTTCGCCGCTCTTGCAGTCGATGAGCGCCAGGCCGATCCACTTGCGCCCGGCGCGCTCGCCACTTCGGACCTGGGCCAGAAACCACAGCCGATTGCCAATCACGCGATGTGCAAGCACCGCGGAAGAAGCTCCGACGCTGACCAGTTCATCGTGAACAGCCTGGTCCTTGGTGGCGCGGTAAACGATGCTGCCCATGTCAACGCCCTGGCGCGGAGGATTGCGCTCGCGCAGACCAGGTGGCAGTCATCGAAGAGACCACCAGAAGGAGAATTTCAAGAAGGAAACGGAGGAGTTGATGCATTGCGTAGACGTAAAAAAACCCGCACAAGGCGGGTTGGGTTGATATTGAGAGTCGTTTGAAGTGAAAGGCTGCAAGGGACTGTCATGGAGGCGGCGTAGCTTCTGGATGGATCGCTGCACCGCTATCACGCCCAGACACCCACAGCCAGCCCATGACGAAAGCCCCCGCCTCGCTTTCACAGACCAACGAGGCGTCCGCGTCGATCTGGATGTCGTCGTCCTGGTAGAGGTCGATGGCGCGTTCGATCAGTTCTGCATGACGCTCCCTGTCTTTGGCGATGTCTTGCAAGTGCCGGTCCAACGCATTCACGGCCTCGGCAAGATCGCCATACTCCCAGCGCGCCACGACCTCGCGGGCCAGGCGTTCAAGCAGGTGCATGGCATGCCTCAACACCGTGGACATAGGCCTCGATGCGCGCGTACTCTGCTGGAGACGATGCCTTGAGGATGTCGATCACCTTCAGATGCAGTGGCGTGGCCCGGGTCCAGACCCGCAGCCAGGCGGCCGCATCGTCGGGCAGCGCACCGTCCCCCTCGTCGGGGCTGTCGATGCGCTCGAGCCGAAGCTCGAGGGTTTCGCGCGAGTGCATGAAAAGCGACCAACCCTCGGCACAGGCCTCGGCGTTTTCTTCAGCGCTGAGCAAGGAGTCGCCGTCTTCCGACTCCAACTCCGACTCCCGCGGCAAGGCGTCGTTGTACTCACGCGCCGAAGCAACGATCTCGCGCATCGCCTGCGGCCCCATCGCATCGGCGGCCTCGCGTTGCGCATCGTCGATCTCGCTGCGCTCCACGGAGCCACCGCCGCCGTTGGCGATGTCGGCGATCTCGTAGGCACGCGCCACGCTGTGCGCGCAGTGAATGGCCCTTTGCAGCTGATGCCCGGTGTACACATTGGCTCCCAGCAGGTACTCGCCATCGGGATCGATGGAGATGGAAGTCGCGCAAGGGGATGCTGAGCGGTTCAAGGCCATGGGAAGACCTCGAACTCCAGAACAGCTGGCAGCACCAAGTTGCCTGGGGCGACTTCCAGGGCCTCGCATTGATATGTCTGCGCCAGTCGCAGCAGCCGGCGCAATGCATGCCACCCCAGCACCCGGGCCGCGGCGATGTTGTCGGCCGTGACATCGGCACGCCAGCTGAAGTCGTCGAGTTCGACGATTTGCAGGCCGGCACGATGCGATGACGCGGCTTCATCGAACTCGCTCGCTTGGAACTCAGTGTGGAGTTGATTCGCGATCTCCCATGGAAGATGGTGAGCACTGACGCGCAGCGTTCGGGCGATGTAGCGATGAAGGCCTACAGACTGCAACGCAGAAGGCCCGTGCCCCCATGGGGCAGAAGGGGTTGATTCGTTGTTCATTTCGATTTGGACTATTGAAGAAGTAAGAAGGAGCACAGAAGAGGGAAGGATCGGCGGGCCACCACCCCGGGCGCGCGATGTCTCATGGACGCATCAGGACATCTGTCAAAATTCGCTGGCCGACGCGGCACAATCGGTGCATGACAACAAAGCAGGAACTGCCCGACGAGGCATTGAGTGCAATGGCCATCGAGTGGCGCAGGAAGGCCCTGGCGGGAGACCTTCACGCACGCGGCATCGCCCACGAACTCGAGACGGAATTGCGCCGGCGCGCTGGGGGCCCATTCACGAACTACGACACCCTGGATCTGCGCCCCCTGGAGATGAGATCAGAGCCACGCCGGTGGTGGTCGTTCTGGCGGGAACGCTGATGCCCAGTGCATCAGGACGCAGGAACACACACTGACACGTCCTTATCCCGCGAAGGCGGCGCTTGGTCTTGCTCCACACTGCGCCAGAACATCCGCTCCTGCCTGATCAGCCGTGCGATCTCGGCCTCGTCGCGTTCGATGCGGTAGATTTGCAGATCCTGACCGCCCAACAGCACGACCACATCGACCGCACGCAGGCCGGTGACGGCCAGCAGGTGCAGCAGCCGCAACCGGATGTGTGCGGGCACGCCGTGGTTCCACAGCGGGGCAACGTTCATGCCGACGCACAGGCACTCCAGCAGTTGGACCTCGGGCGAGGCCACAACCTCGCGCTTGACGGCGGCGACCATCCAGGGATAGCGCGGATGGTGCAGCTTGGTGTCGGTGCGCCGGATCTGGCGTCCGGTGCGCTGGGTATAGTGCGCGGCCACAATGGGCTCCAGCAGGCCGCTCCAGTACGCCGCGCTGTCGTCCCGATCTTGTTGCGGCTGCAACAGGTCCTGGCGGCCCGTCTTCTCCGCCCAGAGGCGCGCCTCGGACTTGAAGGGATCCAGGCCGAGAGCGGCGGCGGCATCCAAGTGTGAAAGGCTGGTTTCGGATGGATCGGATGTTGGAGGTCGACGATCGCGATCGAACGTCGAGACCAGATGCAGTGCAGCGCGTCCTGTCGATGAAGGGCGCATGGTTCGTAGGCGCTCTGCGCGTGTGTAGATCATGGTTTTTCCTTGGGTGTTCATGCCCAACAACACGAAGCCCCGTTCTCCACAAGGAGAGACGGGGCTTCGTGTTGTTGGGCGGAGTGTTGAGATGGTCGCGGCTCGACTTGCTTGGCGATCACGCCTCAGACGACGAGTTCAAGTGCATGGGCGAGCGCGCGCTGTTTGATCGCAGCCCCCTGGCCGAACCAGGTGCTGTCGAGCCGGTATTCGCGGTTCAGGGCCCGGCGCACGGAATCAACAAATTCGGTCATCGCACTGAGCAAGCCCACGCGGTTTCTCTGGCTGCGCTGAGCTCTGCACCACGGCCATGACCCTCATAGAGGGCCTGCATTTTCGTGAAGGCCCGTTCGTAAGTGATGCCCTTCAGCGCGGCATTCCTCTCTACCGCCCGGCCCTCACCGACGCTCGGCCCGCAAGGCACTTGAAGAAAGTAGTCCAGGGACTCCTTGCTCTTGACCTTGCGCTCGGACAGCGCACCAGAGATGCCACCGCCCGCGCCGGCGACGGTGCCGATGGCCGCACCGGCCTTCTTGCCGGTGTCGCGGGGAACGGTCCGTCGCGACTGGCAGGCGGGGCAAGCGAAGTTGGGTAACTGCGCAAGGGGTTCGTGCTCAAGAAAGGGTTCATCGTCAAAGGTGGTGGATGTGAAGTCGTGGTCTATGAGATGCGGGAATGCGGAGAACCGTCCCTGAAGGAGAGAGAACACGTCTGGTAGACCCAGACAGCACAAAGCCCAGCACGACGGTGAGGCCGGGCTGGGCTTTGTTGGGTGCGGACGGACCTTCTACTGTCTGTCCGCTGTAGTCATATGGGGCTGAAAAATTCTGGAGTCGAGCGGCCTGCCGAAGCTGGAGGCCACAAAGCTGACCTTTGCGGCCCGGCCACTGGTCCGCAACACAGCCAACGAAGGACCCTGCCAAGGTCCGCGTGCGCACCAAGTTGTAGGCGGGCAGGGCCAGCACGAACAACCGGTCGACTTTCTTGATCCCCACCATCACCTGCCGGATGAAGCCGACGAACCTGGCTCAGCGCATCATTGCTCGGGCAGCAGAGGTATCCCGAGCTCGCTGCTACATGCCCGAGCTGTACAAGAAGCTTCCGTACAAACCCACCGACTTCGACGCCATCAGCCAGCTCACCAGCTTGCGCAGCGCGCTCGTCGCCCATCCGGGCCTGCCCGCATCGACTGCATCCTCGTCGACGCACCCGACAACCGCTTCGTCGTGGCCTTGCGCGCCATGCTCACGGACGAAGGCATCGGACCGGACGCCTACGCGCTGGAGCGGGTGGGCGGCGTGCAGGAACGGCACCATGCCATCGTCTCGGGACGTGGCGATGCCACCTTGCTGGGCCCCCCTTCGACGCCATGGCTCTGGAGGCGGGATTGAGCCGCATCGCGACCGTCCAGGAGCGCTACCCCGCATTTCCGGGTCAGCGCCTGGCGGCGAGGGCAGGCGCCCTGGCACGGCTACGCCCCCGCCCTTTCCACTTGGTTGCACGACCTCGAAAAGGCACGCCAGCGCATGATCGGCACGCCGGAGGCCGCTCGCCAAGCATTGGCACCCGCCGGCTTCTCGGCGCTGGCGATGGAAGCGATGCTGCGTGCCACACCGGACTTGCTGTTGCCGGGTCACGCGGGGATCGAGCCACTTGCCGCGCAGCGCCGCCGTTGTGGCCTGCTCGGTGCCGACTTTACGTACGAGCAACTGGTCGACACTTCCGCCTTGCCCGGCGGCTGAAACTCTCCCGCGGGCAGGCGGCTCAGGCGAGCTTGCGCCGTTTGGGCGACGCCGCAGAAGTTTGACCCTCGATGGGTGCCAGCATCTGCATCATCGTGGCGCAGTGTTCGTCCGCGAACTTCTTGTCCAGCGGCAGGTGCCGCATGAGGAGACGGAAGTAGATCGGCGCGTACAGGATGTCCATCTGCAGTTCCGTTTCCACGTCGTTGCGGAACTCGCCCTTGCGGCGCGCGTCTTCGACCACCTCGCGCACGACCGCACGCCGCCCGTACCAGAAACGTTCGCGGAACTCGCGCAGCACGTCCGGGTCGCTCTGCCCCTCGGCCATGATCTGCGAAACGATGCGCCCCGACCAGCCGCTGTACTCCTCGACCAGCAGGTGGATATGCCGCATGAGCGCGTCGCGCGGGCTGACATCCTTCGGCATCGGCGTGTGGGACAGGTGGGTGTGCAGGAATGCCTCGATGACCACCGCGGCCTTCGAGTTCCACCAACGGTAGATGGTGGCCTTGCCCACGCCCGCCTCACGTGCGATCGACTCGATGGAGATCTGGGACACTGGCGTTGTTTCAAGCAGCTTCAGCGTGGCATCGAGAATGGCCATGCGCGATGCATCGCTGCGTGCGCGACCAGGCGAGCGCGTGCGCGAAGCAGCCGGCCCCGGAGCCGCGGCGAGCTTCGCCGCCGAGGAGGCAGCGGAACGGCCGCGCGCTTTGGCTGTGGTCGTTGGAGAAGGAGTTTTGGTCGGCAAGGAATTCTCGATGGCTATTGCGACGAGCCCATTATCCTGGACACGCCATCACACCTTGGCACCCGGCTCCAGGTCCAGCAGCACGAAGGCCATGCGGCATGTCTTGCCGGAGCGATTCGCCCAACTGTGGTTGGTGGCCCTCTGGATCAGGATGTCGCCAGCGCGCATGAGCGTCTCGCCCTCATCCATCAGCGCATGGATCTCGCCGTCCAGCACGATCGCATAGTCAAGAGACTGCGTCTTGTGGAACCAGAAGTGACGGGCATCGCCGGTGTCCCGCACGCCGTGCTCGTCAAGAAAACGCGCCAGCTTCGCGGTCTCGTAGGTTTCGTCCGGTGGAAAATCCACAACCCGCAGAAGCGAACCGCCTTTGGAATGAAAACCGAAGGCTTGACCGGCAGGCGCCGGATCGGTCCCGGGCGCCGCGGCTTCGCCCGTCGCCCACACCACCCGCGCGAGCGGCGTGCCCGGATCGGTTGTGTAGTTCGGCGCAGGTCCGTCGGACACGAAGACGGATTTGCCCTGCGCGTTCTCGCCGGTGACGATGCGCCGCACCGGCCGCGCGTTCGCCGGCGCCTTCGCTTGTTGTTTCTCGATCGTTGCTTCGGTATTCACGCCGAGGGGCCTTTCTTCTAAAGATGGATGAGGGGTTTGCATTCGCTATGCGCGATCAGGCGGACTTCGGCGCTGGCGGCCGTACGCACACATTGCGCTGACTGCCCAGCCCTTCGATTTCCGAGTCGAGCACGTCGCCGTCCTGGAGAAATCGGTTGTAGTGGGTGCCGTTCCCGGCAGGCGATCCGGTGGCGATAAGGTCGCCCGGCCAGAGCTCGATGTGTGCGGAGAGGTATTCGATCTGCCGTGCCACGTCGAACAGCATGTCCGCGGTTGACTCGTCCTGCATGGTCTGTCCATTCAGCTTCAAGGTCATCCGCAGGTTCTGCGGGTCCGCCACGAAGCATGCGGGCACCAGCACGGGACCGAACGGCATGAAGCTCGGGGCGGACTTCGACCTGAGCCAATCGGTGCCCAGCATCTTGTAGTCGGTGCGGGCGATGAGGTCGCGCGCCGAAACGTCGTTCACGATCGCGTAGCCGGCGACGTGATCAAGCGCATCCTTGCGGCGCACGTTCCTGCCACGCCGACCGATGATGACGGCGAGCTCCAACTCCCAATCGGGCTTGCCGGTCGTTGCCGGAAGCAGGATCGGATCGAAAGCACCCGTGACGGCCGAAGGCAACTTCGGGAACGCGTACGGCTCGCCGTGCGCTGCCCGTTCGTCCATCATATCTTCCGCCCACTTGCGCAGCGCAGGGCCATCGAGACCTTCCGGCCCGACGCCCATGTCGAGCGTGAGATCGACCACATGCTTACGGTAGTTGGCCCCTGTGCAAAGCAGCTGCCGCGGCAGGTCCACGGGAGGATGCACCCTCAGGCGGGCCACCGGTATCTGGGCCTCGTGTTCGTCGGCGATGGTTTCCCGCAGCGCCCGCAGCGCCACCAGGTTGCGATCCCAGTCCTGCAGCAGGTCGAGCACCGACGCCTTCTCGGGCCACGCTGCTCCGCAGCGCAGCGCCTGCCCATGCAACGCGTGCAAGGGCAGCACCCGATCGCCGATGCACATGGCGGCAAACCGCTCGCCCCTGTCGTGCGAGAAAGTTCCTAGGGAAAACTTCACGGCCGCCTTCTCACATGAAAGGCTTGCGCGGCGTCGGCCACCATGTGCCCTTCTCGGGCTGGCCCATGCGGTTGCGCAGGACGCCGACACCGGACACCTCCAGCTCCACCACATCGCCCGGGCTGAGGCTTCGGCCGAGCTCCAGCGCCGAGCCGTTGCCCATCGTTCCCGAACCGATGACATCGCCCGGCTGCACATGGTCGCCCAACGACACGTAGGCGACCAGCTCCTCGACGCTCCACAGCATCTCCGACGTGTCGCCCTCGCCCCAGGTCTCGCCGTTCACCCTCACGGCCATGCGGATGCGGTCCAGGTGCGGAAACTCGTCGATCGTGGTGATCCAGGGCCCGATGCCGTAGGCAAAGTCCTTGCTCTTGGTCGGTCCCATGCCGATCGCGAATTCGTTGGCCTGCAGGTCGCGGGCCGAGAAGTCGTTGAAGATCGTCACGCCGAACAGATGCGAGCGGGCCGTGTCGGGCGTGATGTTGTGGGCGGTGCGCCCCACGACCCAGCCGATTTCCAATTCATAGTCCATCTTTTCGGCGCGTGCCGGCCAGGGCACCTCGGCCTCATGCCCGATCACCGTCCATGGGGAACCCTTGAAATAGCCGGGCACCTGCAGCAGCGCGGGTGCGGGCGTGAGCTTCATGCGCTCATGGAACTGCCGGATGTGCTTGACGAAAGTGAGGCCGTCGCGCACCACCGACGGGTCGCAGGCAGCGGCCCAATGCAAACCTTCAAAGGGCCTGGACGCGTCGTCTCCGTAGCATGCCGCCGCCTCGTGTGCCGTCTCGAGGAACTGCTCACCAAGAGCGATGGCCGCCGACATGCTTTTGGGAAACACCGCAGATGCGTATCGCAGCGCGGCATCGCGACTGGCACCGCGCGCCTGCTGGCGCAATGCCTCCGCCGCGCGCAGATCGATAACACGGGACTGCTCTGGCAACACCATGCAGATGCGCTGAATCGGGCCATCGAGCCCCTGCACGACAAACCTTCCAAGCTTCACGGCAACTCCTGTCTGAACATTTTTGATACTATACGTCTCGTTTATATGTAAAATTTGAGTGTTTTCCCTTGGAGACATAGGCATTACCTAGCGGACGTTTTCCTTGACCAACCTATTTTTGGCGTCTACATTCAACTCGATACGACTCGTCTCTTAATATCCCGGCAAGATTCAATCCATGAATGCCGGCTTTGTCACTTCCATTGCCAGCCTTGGCCTCACACATGAGCAAGCGCCCTCCCGTCATCATTTCCTGCGCCTTGACCGGCGCGGGGGACACCCGAGCAAAGAACCCCGCCGTGCCCGCCTCGCCCCGGGAGATCGCGGACCAGGCCATCGATGCTGCGCGCGCCGGCGCATCCATCGTCCACATCCATGTGCGCGAGCCCGAGACAGGCAAGTCCTCCACGAAGTTCGCCTACTACGAGGAGGTCGTGCAGTGCATCCGCGCATCCCGCTGCGATGTACTGATCAATCTCACGACCGGTCCGGGCACGATGCTGACGGTGCCGACCGACGCGCCGTTTCGTGTCGTCCCCATTCCCGACGCCGAACTCATGACGCCGCATGAGCGGGTTGCGCACGTGGTCAGCCTCAAGCCCGACATCTGCAGCCTCGACGTCGCAACCATGAGCTTCGGCGACGCCGTCTTCATCAACCCCGCGAACCACCTGCGCGAGATGGCCGCACAGATCCACGCAAGCGGTGTGACGATGGAGTTGGAGGTCTTCGACTTGGGCCACACCCGCCTGGCGAGTCACCTGATCGCGACAGGTGCAATTCCGAAGAGCGCATATTTCCAGCTGTGCATGTCAGTGCCCTGGGGCGCACCGGCCACGCCGACAGTGTTGGCCGAGATGCAGCGCCTGCTACCGACCGGCTCGCACTGGAGCGCGTTCGGCATCGGCTCGGACCAATTCCCGATGGTCGCGACTGCCGCGATCCTAGGCGGGCATGTGCGAGTCGGACTCGAGGACAACCTATATGTCTCGCCGGGCAAGCTCGCACGCGACAACGCCGAACTCGTCGCCAAGGCGGCCAGGATCATCGAGGACCTCGGGTATGACGTCGCCACGCCCGATCACGCGCGCACTACTCTGCTAGGCTGAACCGTGAAACCCGGCGAGATTTCCGACATTCCGCTGCAGGGGGACAACCCCACCCGCGCATTCATCGCGGACGCGGTGGCGTCCAGACGCCGACACCTCCCACTGGAGGTGAATCCCGCGCTGGCCAGTCTGTCGGCCCTGCTGGTGGAGAGCGGTAAAGACGAACTGGTGATCCGGTTCACCGCGCCACGCGATGCGACGCAGGGCAACGGCGTAGTGGGCGGAGGCACGCTGGCGAACATGCTGGACCTGGCCATGGCGATGGGGGTCTTGTCGCAACTGAAGCCTGGCCATACATGCGCCACCGTCAGCCTGACAGTCAACATGCAGAGCGCTGGCCACGAAGGTCATTTCATTGCAGTGGCGGGGGTGGACCGGGTCGGGCGGCAGATCGCCTTTGCGCACGCGAAGCTTTACGACGCAGAGCGCTCCCGCCTGATCGCGAATGCCACCTCGTCGCTGGCCGTGATGGCAGTCCGGCCGTGACGTTCGCAAGCTCTTCGGCCCTCTCGGGCTATGACATCGAAGAAGACCTGAATCTCCTAATTCGCAGAATCCTTGCACTCGCCAGCACTGCTGTGAACGCGCGGCTGCGCGGCATCGGCGGACCGACGGAGTCGCAATGGCGGCCACTGCATTTCCTGTACATCCGCGGTCCGTTGCGGATCATCGAACTGGCCCTGCTCTGCGAAATTGATCCGGCCGGCATGACCCGATTGATCGATCGCCTGGAACGCAAGGGGCTTTGCCGCAGATCGCGGTCTCTGTCGGACCGCCGAGTGGTCGAAGTTCTTCTCACCGAGCGCGGCGCGGAATCTGCGCAGCGGGTCGCTCCTGTGCTCGAGCGCGTGCGACACGAACTACTGGCTGACTTCAACACGGCACAGCGGAAGAACCTGCTTCAACTGCTTGTGCGCCTGGCGAACAATGCGCGAGGCGGTAAATCTTCTGCGTAGCGTTCGTTCGACCGGCCCGCGCGGTCAGCGCGGTCAAGGGCCGCTTCGCACAGTCGAGCCATGCGCTTTCTCTAGCATGGCCATTAGCTTTCATTGCATGGCCCCGCTCGCAGGCCGCCGCTATGGTTGGCCGAGGGGATCAACGCGCTGGTCAAGCCGAAGATCCGTATCAGTTGAAGCACAGCAGCAGTCTGCCTTGTGAAGGCAGAGGCACCAATCCCAAAGAAACATGATGAACGCCCTAGAAAGTAAACCCAAGCCATACGGCCCACCGAGATGGTGGGAGACAATGGCAGGCGCACCGTTGGCGTATTTCCTAGTCCTCGGTGGGTTCTTCGGGGTACTTTTTCTTCTTAAGAAGCTGCTCGTGGCCTTGGGATAGTGCAGGCCTGGCGCAAGGCCTGTTACAGGCCCGTGGGGCGGTTGCAATGCGCGCGGACACCTGGAGCGCAATGAGTACTGCAGTTCAAGCGCTGCTGGATCAGCGATACGACCTGATCGACGTCCTCGGAGGTGTTGAAGAGGCCGCAGGAGATGCGGATGCCGCCGCGCTCGGGCGATACAGTTCCTGAATCACTGCCCTCCCCTTGGGAATAGTGATGGTCCGCCCTGAGCTCGCGAGTTGTACCTCAAAGCTCTCATCACCTTCGGCAGGCCCAACGTGTGCGGCGAAGAATTCGTAGTTCAACTGCTCTTCCGGCTAGCTCTTTGCACGGGCTTCGACCAGAACAGCGTCCATGAACCCCTTTGGGCCACAGCCGTAGAGATGAGTACCAGGCTCAGGCTTCGCGAGGCGGGAACATGCTCGCTCCGTCTTCGCTGACGTAGGCCTTCAGGTTGCCGGCCTCATCCAGGACTGCAATGCCCATGGGTTTGAAGCCCTTGGCCTTCGAGCGGACCAGTGCCGCTTGGATGATTTCGTTCGCTTGCGCCAGGGTGATGCTCATAGTGTTTTCAATCCTTCAAAAGTGTCTAGAGGCCCGCCCGGCGCATGAGGGTGGTCAGTCCTCGGGGGTGAAGCCAGTTGCTTTGACCACTTGTTGCCAGTAGTCGTAATCGCGCTCGGTCAGCGACGCCAAGGCCGTCGGCGCCCCGTCCAGGGGCTGAAGCGCATTCTTGTCGAACATTTCACCCATGGCCGAGCTTGCGAACGGAGCGTTGACTGCCGCATTCAGTGCATTGACCTTTGCAGCAGGTGTGGCCGTCGGAGCAAACCAACCGAGCCACTCGAACGAACGAGATGTCCTTATAGCCGAGCTCAACCATGCTGGGCACATCGGGAAGGGCCTTCCGCCGCTCCGGACTCGTGACCGCAAGGAGCAAGGCAAGCGGATGAACTGGTGGTTCTTCCCCGGGCTGCGGGCGCTTCGACAATTTATCCCAGGCGAAACCTACTGGATACATAGTGCACTGTTTTGCATTCACAAAGCCGATGCAAGTTTTTCTATTTCGCACCATTTGTATGCACACATGACCCTCTAGTGGGCAAAAAGCAGCGATTTTGTATGGCACACATCGTGCTGCGTGAATGGGAAAACTCGGACCACCTCATGCGCCCTTTTGAACAACGCAACCGCTACTTCGACCAGCTCTGCAACACGCCCGGCCTGATGTGGCTGGGACAGAACACCAACCACTTCGACCCCCACCCCAGCGTGCTCCACGCCATCGCCGACGCGCTGAAGGACGGCAGCTACCACGCCTATGCACCGCCCTGTGGCTTCGAGGAGCTGCGCCAGCTGATCCTCGAAGACCTCGGCCTGCCCGAGGCTTGCGCCTTCGTCACCGACGGTGGCGTGGAAGCCCTCTTTAACGTCTGCAGCAACATCTGCAAGCCGGGCCAGGACTTCGTCACGACCGACCCGAGCTGGGCTTGGCCGATGCACTTCGCCCGCAAGTTCGGCTCGAACGTCGTCGAGCTGCCAATCTTCAATGAAGAACAAGACTACAAGCTCACCGCCCACCAGCTGAGTGCCGCCGTCGGCCCGAACACCGGCGTGATTTACCTGGTGGACCCGAACAACCCGCTGGGCACTTGCCACACCGCTGACGAGATACGCGAGCTCACCGATATCGCCCGTTCGGTCGGGGCGTATTTCGTCCACGACGCCACCTACTCGCAGTTCGCCGAAGGCTTCACGCCCGCGGCCAAGTTCTACGACAAGAGCATAGTCGTCTACAGCTTCTCGAAGTGGCTGGGCCTGGCCGGCATGCGCCTGGGCGCCGTTGTCTCCGGCGCGGAAATCATCGAGCTGCTGGCCACCGCGCCGCCGAACAACCTGGGGAGCAACGTGCTCTCGCAGCGCGCCGCCATCGCCGGCCTGAAGACCAAGAACGAGTGGTTTCCGCTGGTCAAGCAGCGACTTCGCCGCAATCAGGCCGCCGTGGCCGAGACCGTGAAGGCAGTGCCGGGCCTGCGCGTACTGGTGTACCCCTCGCACGCCAACCTGCTGGTGATCGACACTGCCGAAGCCGGCGTGAACCCAGAATCGCTGGTGGCTGCTTACGGCGAGAAAGGGATCATGATCCGCCAGGGCACATACCACACGAAGCGTTTTGGCGACAACTTCATCAAGGTGAGCCTGTCGGTGCCGGAAGAATGGGCCGACCGCTTCTGCGCACTGCTGCCCGCCATGGTCGAGCGCGCACGCACGATACCCGCCCCTGCGCTGTTCTGAACCCGCAGCCGCCCCCCAGCCACCTTTAGGACACGACCATGCCCTTCATCACCGCCCGCGACGGCACCCGCCTGTACTACGAAGAAGCCGGCACCGGCACCCCGATCGTGTTCGTGCACGAGTTCGGTGGCGACCACCGCAGCTGGGAAGCGCAGATGCGCTACTTCACGCGCCGCTACCGCTGCATCACCTTTGCCGCGCGTGGGTACACGCCGTCCGACGTGCCCACCGACGTGGAGCGCTACTCGCAGCAGATCGCCGTCGACGACATCGCCGACGTGATGAGCGGCCTGGACATTGACAAGGCCCACATCGTGGGCCTGTCGATGGGCGGCTTCTCCACGCTGCACTTCGGCTTGCGCCATGCTTCTCGTGCGCTGTCGTTGGTGGTGGCGGGCGCCGGCTACGGCGCAGAAAAGGAGTTCGAGGACTACTTCCGAAACGTGTCGCTCGAAGTGGCGCGCAAGTTCGAGGAGGTGGGCGCGCCCGGGTTCTCGAAGACCTACTCGCAGGCCGGCTCGCGCATCGTATTCCAGGTAAAGGATCCGCGCGGCTGGCAGGAATTCGCCAACCAGCTCGCCGAGCATTCGTCTGTGGGGTCGGCCCGCACGATGCAAGGCGTGCAGGCGCGCCGCCCGTCCATCTACGACCTGGAGGCTAAGCTGCGCCAGATGGCCGTACCCACGCTGGTCGTCGTCGGCGATGAGGACGACCACTGCCTGCAGCCCGGCATCTTCCTGAAGAAGACGGTGCCGGCGTGCGGCCTGCTCGTGCTGCCCAAGACCGGCCACACCCTCAACATCGAGGAGCCGGCGTTGTTCAACCAGTTTGTTAGCGACTTCCTCGCCACCGTTGAACAGGACCTATGGCTACCTCGCGACCCGCGCAGCCAGCCGGCCCAGATCATGAAGACCGAATGACCCAGGCGGCCCTGTTCGTCGACGAACGCCGCCTGAGCGAGCGCCTGGCCGCGCTCGCGCGCATCGGTGCCACGCCCACCGGTGGCGTGAACCGGCCGGCGCTGTCGGCCGAAGACGCCGAGGCCCAGGCGCTGATGGCCTCGTGGGGCCGCGCGCTGGACCTGACGCCCAGCCGCGACGACGCCGGCAACTTCTTCCTGCGCCTGAACGGGCAGGACCCGGACGCCGCGCCGGTGCTGAGCGGCTCCCACCTCGACAGCCAGCCCACCGGTGGCCGATACGACGGCGTGTTCGGCGTCGTGGCCGCGCTCGAAGCCGCGCAGGCCCTGCGCGAAGCCGGCATCACGCCGCGCCGTTCGCTCGACGTGGTGGCCTGGATGAACGAGGAAGGCTCGCGTTTCGCGCCCGGCATGATGGGCGCGGCCGTGTTCGCCGGCGATCGCACGCTAGCCGACATCGGCAGCGTGCGTGATGCCGACGGCATCTGCGTGGCCGACGCGTTGCAGGACACCGCGATGCGCCTGGCGCAGTTGCCGCACCGCCCACTCGCCGGAGCGGTGCACGCCTACGTCGAGGCCCACATCGAACAAGGCCCGGTGCTCGACCGCCTTGGCATCCCGGTCGGTGTGGTCACCGGCATCCAAGGTAAGCACACCTTTCGCGTGGTCGTGGACGGCGAGGCCGCTCACGCCGGCACCTCCAGCCGCACCGAGCGCCGCGATGCGCTGCTGGCGGCGCTGGCGATGGTGCAGGCGCTCACCGCCGAGCTGCACGACGCCGAGGATCAGGTGAAGTTCACCGTCGGCCGCTTCGAGGTGACACCCAACGCACCCTCGGTCGTTCCCAGTCGCGTGCTGTTCTCGATCGACCTACGCCACCCCGACACCGATACGCTGCGCCGGCTGAGCGCAGCCGTCGAACCGCTCTGCCAGGCTCACGCAGGCCCGTGCAAGGTGACGGTGACGCGGCTGTCCGCCGCCGACTCGCTGGTGTTCCCCGACGCGATGCGCGCCCGCGTGAAATCGGCCGCCGACACGCTGGGCATCGCGTCGATGGAGCTGCGTTCGGCCGCCGGCCACGATGCTCGTTACCTCCACTCAGTCACGCCTTCGGCAATGGTGTTCGTGCCCAGCCGCGATGGCATCACGCACAACGAGACCGAGTTCACAGAACCGGCCGACCTCGCCGACGGCACTCGTGTGTTGACCGAGGTACTGCAAGGCTTGGTGGGTTGACCTAATGGTGGTGCCGCGACCGATACGGCGAATGACACCGCGCCTGGGGCTCACGCCGGCATGTAGGCGGACACCGCCGAGATCAGGTCGACCATGTCGTCCTGCAGCAGCGTCACATGGTTGGCCGCTGCGGAGAACGCAGCCTCCGGCTCGTTGCGCTGGATCGCATCAATGATGGCTTGGTGCTCGCCGATGGTCGCCAGCATGCGGCCCGGCTGGTAGGTCACGTAGCGGCGGTAGAAGCTCACGCGCTTGCGCAGCAAGCGCGTCTGCGCAGACAGATGGTGCGTGTTCGATGCGTCGTACAGCGCGTCGTGGAAGTTCTGGTTCACCTGGTAGAAGAGGTCGCGGTTGTCGCTGTTCACCAGCGCCTTCAACTCGTCCTGGATCTCCAGCAGGCGCTTACGCTGCTGCGGCGTGGCGCGGCGCGCGGCGTAGCGCGCACACAGGCCTTCGAGCACCGACATTATCTGGAACATCTCGATGATCACCGGCATCGACAGGCTGGCCACGCACACGCCGTTCGGGCCTTTCATCTCGACCAGCCCGGTGCCGGCCAGTGCGCGCAGCGCCTCGCGCACCGGGGTGCGCGAGACCTTGTAGCGCTCGACCAGCTCGGCCTCGTCGAGCCGGGCGCCCGGCTTCAATGCACCGCTGACGATCTGCGCCTCGAGCGACTCACGCAGGTCCTCGGTCAGCGTGACGGATTTGTCCCGCACACGCTCGCGCATCGGCGCGGCGTCATTGGGCGGAAGGGTTGGCTTCATGGGGTCTCCGGATGCTGAGTGTCTGTTCACTGGGACTCGCGGGCCCGCAGGATACGGGATCCCGTCTAGCAGTATTCGCGCCACGAATCCCGAGCCATCCATTCGCGGATCACGCGCCGGCTCGGTGCATTCGCACGCCATTTTGAATCCAATTTTCTAAGTTTTGTATTCACATGCATCAATTTGATGCTAATTTTTGCGCAATTTCGAATACTGAAAGCTAATTTCTGGTGTTTTCCACGTGGCACGGTTAGTGCAATGCCTATCGAAGCCGTGTACGCAACCCCTCGGGGCCTGCGTCACCGCCGAGCCCGGCCCGTGCGCCCCGCCTTCCGACCCTTTGAACACGACTGCACTGACATGACCTCTCTGAACCTGACCCACAAGACCGCCCTCATCACTGGCGCCTCCAAGGGCATCGGCCTAGCCACCGCCTGGGCGTTCGCGAAGGCCGGCGCCCACCTGCACCTCGCCGCCCGCGACAACGCCGCCCTCGAAGCCGCCCGCAAGGAGATCCAGTCCCACCACGACGTGAACGTGCAGGTCCACGCGCTCGACCTGTCGGTGCCCGGCGTAATGAAGCAGCTCGACGCCGCCGTCGGCGACGTCGACATCCTGATAAACAACGCCGGCGATATGCCCTCTGGCCCGATCGAATCGCTCGACTGGGAGGTGGTGCGTCGAGGCTTCTCGCTGAAGGTGCTGGGCTACATGGAGCTCACGCAGCACGTCTACGCGCGCATGAAGCGCCAGGGCCACGGCGTGATCGTCAATGACATCGGCAACTCGGGCGAAAACTGGGATGCGAACTACATCGCCGGCTCCACCTGCAACGCTGCCGTGATGGCCTTCACCCGCGCCCTGGGCGGCGTGAGCCTAGACGACGGCATTCGCGTCGTGGGCGTGAACCCCGGCCCGGTCGCCACCGACCGCATGATCAAACTGATGAAGCGCCGCGCGCTCGACAACTACGGCGACGAAGGCCGCTGGGAAGAGCTGTTCTTGCAATACCCGGGTGGCCGCCCCGCCGAAGCCTACGAAGTGGCCGACCTGATGCTGTTCCTGGCCTCGGACCTGGCCCAGTACATCACCGGGACCATCGTCACCATCGACGGCGGCATCGCCGCCCGCGGCTCGATCATCAAGACGGGCAAGTTGGCGCAGAACCAGCAGGCAAAGCCGCCTGAGCCGGACCGAGCTTCCTATTGATTTGCATGAGTGTCATCGACTCCTGGATTCACCAAAGTGCGACGCCATGCCTTCCTGCAAGGCACGGCGCACACAAATCACTGGCACTGCTCTTGCGGAGTCCCGTGAGCCTGCATTCCCACCACCAGCCCGGCTGGCACTGACCGCGCCCCCGGACAACGACCGCCCCACGCCATGTCGACCCCCCTTCCCCTCCCTGCCATCCACGAGTCCCCGGCTTCGACGGGCAGCGCCGCATCGCCATCGCGCCCGCGGCTGCCGCCCGAGGTGCTGATGAGCATCTTGTCGGTGCTGAGCATTGTTGGCCTTTGGTACTTCGCCACGTTGTTCCTGCCGCCGTCGGTACTGCCGCCGCCGCACACCGTGCTGACGGCCATGCACGAGCTGGCCAACACCAGCGAGCTGTGGAGCGACATCGGCATTTCGCTCTGGCGCATCGCACTGGCCTTCGTGATCGGCATGGGCATCTCGCTCGTGCTGGGCTTCGCGATGGCGGTCTCGCCGCGCGCCGGGATGTTCTTCCGCGTGTGGGTGGTGTGCGGTATCACGGTGCCGGCCATCGTCACCATCCTCACCGTCTACATGATCATCGGCATGAACGACCGGGCCGCCGTCATCGGCGCCGCCATCACTGTCGTACCCTTCCTGACGATCAACATCCGCGAGAGCATTAAGGGCATCGACACGCGGCTGATCCAGATGGGCCGCATCTTCCGCGCCGGCCGCATGCAGATGATCCGCTCGGTGATATTGCCCCAGGTGGCGCCGATGCTGCTGGCCTCCTCGCGCTTCGGCCTGGGCCTGGTCTGGAAGATGGTGTTGTTCGTCGAACTGCTCGGCCGCAGCAGCGGCGTGGGTTACCGCATCGAGTACTACTTCCAAATGTTCGACATGACCCAGGTGCTGGCCTACGCGCTGAGCTTCCTCGTCGTGATGATGTTCATCGAGGTCTTCGTCTTCGGCCTCGTCGAGAAGCACATCTTCCGCTGGCGCCGTTGAGCACGCCCCCGCCCCCCGCCCCCCGCCCCCCGCAACGCTTCCACAGGACATCCCCATGGCGCAAATCGACCTCGTCAATGTCGGCAAGACCTATCGCAGCGCGCAGCGCGAGCCGCTGCACGTGCTCAACGGCATCAACCTCAGCATCGAGGCCGGTGAAGTCGTCGGCCTGCTCGGCCCCTCGGGCTGCGGCAAGTCGACCATCCTCAACATCGTCGCCGGGCTGGACACGCAGTACAGCGGCAGCGTGACGATCCAGGACCGCCCGATGGCGGAGCAGCTCGCCTCGGGCTTCCGCGTCTCCTACGTGTTCCAAGAATCGCGCCTGCTGCCCTGGTACACACTGACGCAAAACATCGAGTTCGCGCTGCGCGCGGCCGACTTCCCCCACCAGGAATGGGCCGACCGCACGAACGCGGTGCTCGACCTCGTCGGCCTGTCCAGCTTCAAGGGTTTCTACCCCGGTCAGCTCTCGGGCGGCATGCAGCAGCGCGCCTCCATCGCCCGCGCCTTCGTGGTCGACCCCGACATCCTGCTGATGGACGAGCCGTTCAGCGCGCTCGACGAGCTGACCGCGCGCAAGCTGCGCCAGAGCCTGCTCGACATCTGGTCGAAGTTCCGCTCGACCATCCTCTTCGTCAGCCACAACGCCTACGAATCGACCTACCTGGCTGACCGCATAGTCGTGATGACCTCCGATCCCGGCGGAAAGATTGCAGAGCAGATCAACCTGCGCGGAATCGCCCGCCCGCGTTCGTACGACGACGCCTCGCTGTTCGAGAAGAGCAAAGACGTGATCCACATTCTCGACCGCCGGCCCGCCGCCATGGCCTGAGCTTTCCGTTTGCCCTTCCTCCCGAACCATACCGCACTGGAGTTCCCGCCATGAAATACCCGAAGTCGTTCAAGTTAGTCGTCGGCAGCCTCGCCGCGACGCTGGCCCTGGGCGTTGCTCCGATGTGCCAGGCCCAGACCGTCAACACCGCCAAGGGCGATGGTGGCACGGTTCGCATGCTGATCAACCCGGCTGGCACGATGTCGATTCCGCCGCTGGTCATCAAGCAGTTCAACCTCGACAAGAAGTACAACATCAACGTCGAGACGGTGCCCTACAGCAACAACAACTCGGCCGCCGTAGCGCTGCAAAGCAAGAGCACCGACGTCGTGATCCTCGACTGGCTGGCCACCGCGCGCCTGAAGGCCGGCGGCGTGGGCGTAGTCGGTGTCGCGCCGTTCATGACCTACGTGAACAGCATCATCGTGCCAACAAACTCGCTAGCCAAGACCCTGGCCGACCTGAAGGGCCTGAAGGTCGGCGTACAGAACAAGACCGGTTTCGACTGGATCATCACCGTTGCCGCCGCGAAGAAGAAGTTCGGCATGGACCTGAACAAGGAAGTCACGCTGCACGAAGGCGCGGTGCCACTGCTGCGCGGCTTGATGGAACGGGGCGAATTGCAGGCCACCGGCATGTGGAACTCGCTGGCCCCTGAAATGCTGGCCAGCGGCAAGTTCCGCACGCTGACGACGATCCGCGAGATCTCCGACAGCACGGGCCTGCCCACCGTGCCCTTCCTGTTCTTCGGCTTCCGCGAGGAATACGCCAAGGCCAACCCGGCCAACGTGCGCGCCTTCGTTGCCGCCTACCAGGACGCGGTGAAGATCATGAAGTCCGACGACCAGCTGTGGGAAGAACAGGGCAAGCGCATGAAGCTGTCGCCCCAGGCCACCCAGTTCTTCAAGAAGCAGGTGCGCAACAACTTGTTGACGGTGTTCACGCCCGACATGGCCAAGGGCCTGTCCGACTCGCTCGACGCGATGGTCGACGTGGCCGGCCCTGAAGTCATCGGCATGAGCAAGCTGCCCGCCGGCCTGATCACGCTGGACTACCAGTAAATCGTTCGAAACGCCGCGCCCCATTTGCTTCCAGGGGCGCAGCGCCTTCCCTTCCCAGGAGACATCCCGTGAGTTCCCTTCAAGCCAAGACCGTATCGACCGTGAGCCTGCCGGTGATCGACATCAGCGGACTGTCCTCATCGAACCTCGCCGACCGCCAGGCCGTCGGCCGCCAGATCCGCGCCGCCTGCATCGAGTACGGCTTTTTCTATGTCGATGGCCACGGCGTGCCGCAAGGCTTGCTCGACGCCGCCCTGCAGCAGGGCGAGGCGTTCTTCAGCCAGCCCGACGACGACAAGGCGAAGGTGGCGCGCACCCACTCGTTCTGCAACCGCGGCTGGGACCCGCTGAAGGCCGAATCGCTGGGCCTGGACGTGCCCGACAACAAGGAAACTCTGTTCCTCGGCCTAGACCTGCCGCTGGACCACCCCGCCGTCGTGGCCGGCCGCTTCAACCATGGCCCGAACCAGTGGCCAAGCGACCTGCCCGGCTTCAAGCCGACCATGCGTGCCTACCACGCGGCCCTGCGCGACGTCAGCGAACGCATGATGGTCGGCCTGGCCCTCGCGCTGAACCTGCCGGAAGACCACTTCAAGGACTTCAACGACACCCCGCTGTCCACCGTCCGCATGCTGCACTACCCGCCGCAGGCGGTGGGAGCCTCGCAAGACACCATCGGCGCCGGCTCCCACACCGACTTCGGCGCCTTGACCTTTCTGTTGCAGGACAACAACAGCGGTCTACAGGTGCAAGGCCTCAATGGCGATTGGATCAGCGCACCGCCGATCCCTGGCACCTTCGTGTTCAACATCGGCGACGCCATCGCCCACTGGACCAACGACCTGTTCCGCTCGACGCTGCACCGCGTGGTCAACGTTTCGGGCAACGAGCGCTATTCGGTGCCGTTCTTCTACTCCGGCAACCCCGACCATCAGCTCGAATGCCTGCCTGGCTGCCTAAAGGAGGGCGAATCGCCGAAGTACCCACCGACCACCGTGGAAGCGCACATGACCGAGTGCTACCACCGCGCCCGCGCGGCCGCGCCGTCCTACCTCGGATGACCGCATCCATGACTGCCTCGTTCAAGAGATATGACTTCCTGACGGCGCTCGCGTCGGTGGCCCGTGACGACCTCGTCGTCACCAACTTGGCCAACACCGCGACCGAGTGGCATGCGGCGCGTCCGTCGCATGCCAACCTCTACGCGGTGGGCATGGGCCTGGTGACGCCCTATGCGCTGGGCGTGGCCCTGGCCCGTCCCGACCAGCCGGTGATCGCGCTCGACGGCGACGGCGGCATCTTCTTCGACACTTCGGTGCTGGGCACCATCGCCGCAGCGGCTCCGGTCAACCTGACGATTGTCGTGTTCGACAACAGCGGCTACATATCCACCGGCAAGCTGCCCGACGTGGCCTCGTTGGCCGCCCAGGTCGATATCGCCACGCTGGCGCGCGCCTACGGGCTGGCCAACGTGCACACAGTGGACCACCCCGAGGCGCTGGTCGCCTGCGTGCGCGAAACCTCGGCCCATGCCGGCGCGAAGCTGATCGTGGCCAAGGTGAACGTGGAACAGGCCTTCGTCGGCGCACTGCCGATGGACCTGAAGGAAAACAAGTACCACTTCGTTCGTCATATCGAGCAGGCCGTCGGCATCCGCATCTTGAAGCCTTCGGCCAAAGAACACGGCGCCCGCCCCGCGGCCGACCCGAGCGGCAACGCCGGCGCCAACGGCAGCTTTGCACAGACGCTGTACGCCGCGCTGAAGGACAACGGCATCGACTTCGTCATTGGCCTGCCCTGCAGCGGCTTCAGCGGCGCGCAGTCACTGCTGATGCAGGACCGCGAGCTGCGCTACCTGCCGGTCGCCCATGAAGGCACCGGCTTGGGCATCTGTGCCGGCGCCTGGCTGGGCGGCAAGCGCCCGGCCGCACTGATCGAGAACTTCGGCCTGTTCGCCTCGGTGTACCAGTTGCTGCGCGGCCACTTCAGCCACGGCATTCCCACGCTGCTGATGACCGAATGGCGCGGCGACACCGGCGACCAGGAGTTCTTCGCCGAGACCGGCGAAGTGACGCGCGCGCTGCTGTCGGCCATCCGCGTGAACCACCGCGTAGTGGACGACGCCGCGCAGCTGATGCCCGCGGTGCGCGACGCGCTGCGCTGGATGGACGCCTGCCTGCGCCCCTTCGCGCTGCTGCCCACCTTCGAACTGACGCGCCAGAAGCGCTAGCTCGCCCCCTTCACCCGATCGCCCACCCATGCGCACCCTGCTCTCCAACATCGGCCAGCTCTACACCTGCGACAGCAGCGACCGCGTGCTGGCCAACTCCTATGTCGTCGTCGACGACGACCGCATCGCGGAGGTTGGCCAGGGCATGCCCGAGGGCCACTTCGACCAGCGTCTGGATCTGCGCGGCCAGATCGTGATGCCTGGCTTCATCAACCTGCACCACCACTTCTTCCAAACACTGACGCGCGCCATCCCGCGCGCGCTGTCGGGCCACCTGCTCGACTGGCTGAAGACGATGTACCCGCTGTGGGCCGGCATGACGCCCGACGACCTAGACGCCGCCACGCAGGCCTCCATGGCCGAACTGATGCTGACTGGCGCCACCACCACCGCCGACCACGCCTACCTTATGCCGGGCGGGCGGGCTGAGTACACCGATGCGCTGGTGCACGGCGCGCGCACCGCCGGCCTGCGGCTGCACCTGGTGCGCGGCTGCATGACGGCGATGGAAGACACGCTGGAGGCCGACCTGAGCGCCGTGCTGGGCCCGCGCGCCGGGGGCCTGGTCGACGACGAGGAAGCCGTGCTGGCCGACATGGCCCACGGCATCCGCCAGCACCACCAGACCGGCTGGGGCGCACGCATCACGATGGCGCTGGGCCCCACCACTGCCACCTACCAGCGCATGGACTTCATGAGCCGCATCTCCGAGCTGGCCCACGCCAACGGCTGCGGCCTGCACATGCATTTCCACCCGCGGCCTGACGAGCGTGTGTGGTGCCGCGAGCAATACGGCAAGCGTCCCATCGAACTGCTGCAAGACGCCGGCTGGCTGGCCCCCGGCACCTGGTTCGCGCACAGCACGCGTGTCGATGCCGAGGACATGGCCCAGATGGCCGAGGCCGGCGTGGCCGTGGCCCACTGCCCGCGCATGCTCGTGCGCCTTGGCGCGCGGGTGACGCCGATGCACGAAATGCTGGCCGCCGGCGTGAAGGTCGGCTTCGGAGTCGACGGCGGCGCCAGCAACGACAGCGGCTCCATGCTCGGCGAAATCCGCCTGGGCATGCTGCTGCACCGCGCGGCCGGCGGCGAAGGCACCGTGCCGTGGCAGCAGTGGCTGTCGCCCTATCGCGCGCTGACGATGGCCACGCGCGAGGCCGCGGCCATCCTCGGCCGCAGCGACATCGGCCGCATCGAGGTGGGCTGCTGCGCCGATATAGTGGCCTTCGACATGTCGCCGATCGGCTTTGCCGGTGCCCGCACCGACTGGATCTCGGGCCTACTGGTGGCCGGCGACGACACCCGCGCGTCGCTGACCATGGTGGGCGGCGCGATCCGGGTTCTGCACGGCCGCCTGGCGTGGGACGACGAACGCGCGCTGCGCGGCCGTGTCGACACCATCACGCACCGTCTGATCGAACGCGCCCACGGCCTCACCGGCCTGGACTACTCTCAGATGGCATGAACGGGCATTGTCACGTTGGCGGTCAGTCGACGCGCGATGCGCGACCGATGCCTTCTTGAGCGTTTCGATCTCGGCGCGCACTTCTTTGCGAGCAACGCGGGAGATTTCGGCTCTAAAGATCGAGGCGATGTTTGGCATGGACGCATTGTGCCGCGCCGTTGCAGCGCTGCAGTTCTGCCGTCGGACCTTCAAGGCCGGGCATGAAAAGCGACAGCGGTCGGCATCGAGGCGGTTCCCTGAGCGGCTTTTTTCTCCCTGGCCTCTACCAGCGCCGAACCACTGTCGAGAGGCAGTGTGCGTGACCCAAGTGAAATCGGAGTGAAGTCCGTGCAGGAGTTCTGTGAAACGATACTTGCCGTCTTGTTTCGTGCAACTGCTGCCCCTGATGCAGCCAGTCAGAGCTTGAGCGACACTGCCTGCCGCCGCCGAGATCTCACCGGGGCTGGATCGCCCGCCTGATCCGATCCGCGTATGTCGTCAGTGTCGGCACCATCGCCACGACGTCCTCCAGCGTGCGCCTGCTCTTCGGCGCAGAGATCGTGAGCGCCGCCACAACCTGACCCTCTGTGTTCTGTATGGGTACTGCGGCACCAACGACGCCTGCGATGTACTCGGACTCGTTGGCCGCATAACCCTGATTCTTCACTTTCCGAAGGCGCTCGAGAAGAACTTTCGGCTCGGTCACGGTCTTGGGTGTCAGTGGCTCCCAGGGGCCGGAGGCCATGAACTTGGCGAGTTCGTCCGGCGGCAGTGCCGCAAGGAAGATCTGCCCACTGGATGTGCAGTGGAGCGGCGCCTTCTGCCCCGCCTGAAACTGAAGCGTGAGGGGAGACTGCCCCATGACGCTCGCGATGTACTCGACCTCGCCGGAGGACATCAACGCCAGGCCGCAGGTTTCTCCGGTCTTTTGTGCAACGGCCGTCAGCAGCGCTTGAATTGGCGCGTAGACGATGGTGGAGCTCAGGATCGACGTCGCCAGTCCAACCAGCTTGGGGGCGACGGCGTACTTGCCCTTGACGGGCATCTTCTGGAGAAACTGCAGTTCCTCCAGCGTGGCGATCATCCGGTGTGCTGTCGGCCTGGGCAGATCGAGGAGATAGACGATGTCGGCCGCGGAGATCATGCCCATCTTCGCCGCCAGGTTGAGGACCGCAAACAGCCGCTCGACAGGCGTTCCCACGATCGCTGTCGAAGCTTTCTTCGCTTTCTTGGTCGTCGTGCTCATGGCTGCATTATTCAGGTCTCTATCGACGTCCCGGAACTGCATCGCGATTCTTCAGAATGGCCACGAGCTGAGACGTCAGCGAGGAAAGCACCATGTAGATCACGGCGACCGCCAGGTACATCTCGACGAGGCGTCCGTCACGTTGGGCAATCTTCGAGGCGGCTCCCAGCAGATCGGTGACCGACAGCACGTAGACCAGCGACGTATCCTGAAACAGGATGATCGTCTGCGTGAGCAGTATCGGGCTGACGACACGCAGTACCTGCGGCAGGATGATCAGCCGATAGGTCTGCCAGGTCGACATCCCCAGCGCCTTGCACGCACCGTACTGCCCCTTTGCCATCGACTTGAACCCTGCGCGAATGATCTCGGCGTAGTAGGCGGCCTCGAACAGCGTGAACGTCACGAAGGCCGTCCACACCGGCCCGATCTGCACCGGCCTCGAGGCTCCGGCCATCCACATCAGCACGAGCGGCATCAGGAAGAAGAACCAGAAGAGCACCATGATCAGGGGCACCGAGCGGATCAGCGTGACGTACGCACTTGCGAGCTGGGACGCGACCGGAACTTCAAGGTGCCTCACAAGAGCGAGGCCAATGCCGAGCAACAGGCCGCCGAGAAAGCCGACCGCGGTGAGCTTCAGCGAGAACACCAGTCCGTCGAACAGGAACGGCCAGGCCTGCGCGATCACGGAAAAGTCGAAGTGGTTCATGGCTTCGCCGCCTCCTTTCGCATCGGAAAGAAGCGGCGTCTCGTGATCGTGGGCTCCGTGCCGGGCGTGCGGAGGCGCTTTTCCAGGCCGTGCATGACGGCATAGACGGAGAGTGCGAGCAGCAGATAGAGGATGGTTGCCGCGCCGAAGGCCTGGAACGTCTTGAAGGTGAACTCGTTGATCTGTCGAGCCTGGGCGGTGAGCTCAAGAAGCCCGATGGTCAGTGCCACCGACGTGTTCTTGAAGATGCCCATCACCTCGCTGGTCAGCGTCGGCATGATGATGCGCAGCGCCTGTGGAAGCAGGATGGTGCGATACAGCTCCAGTTCTGTCATGCCCAGTGCCCTGGCGGCCGATCGCTGGCCGTAGGGCAATGCTTCGATCCCCGCCTTGACCTGCTCTGCCACGCGAGCGCCGGTGTAGAGCGAAAGCGCAATCAATGCGGGGAAGAAGGCTCCCCAGGGCGGCACCATCTTCTTCATCGCATTGCCGAGGTCGGGCGGCAGCAGTTCAGGCAGCACGAAGTACCAGAGGAACATCTGGACGATGATGGGGATATTGCGGAAAACCTCGACATAGAGCCGCGCGGTCAGCGCGATCGCCCGGTTGGAGGAGGTCCGGCCACAGCCGACCAGCACCCCCAGGACGAAGGCTACGCACCAGCCCGCCAGCGCCAGGGCGACCGTCCAGGCCAAGCCATTGAGCAGCCAGGCGAGATACAGCTCCTCGCCGTCCTGGACTGTCTCGAAAAGAACTTCGAACACATCGAGCTCCAGTCAGCTTCGGATGGTGGTGCTTCAGTCGATCCGGTCGCTGGGGACCTTGATCCGCTCCTTCAGCTTCTCCGTCATCGGAAAGGCCAGGCTCACGTTGCGCGGCGGGATCGGCGCCTCGAACCACTTCTTGTAGAGCTTGTCGTACTCGCCGCTCTTCATGAGGTTGCCGATCACGCCGTCGACGAGGGCCTTGAACGCCGGATCGTCCTTGCGCAGCATCAGGCCGTAGTAGATATTGTCGAAGCCGCCAGGCATGAGGGCAAACGACGCCGAGTTGCGTGAGTTCGCCTTCTCGCCCGCCAGCAGGATGTCGTCCTCGAGCCAGGCGACGGCACGGTTGCTGTCGAGCGTGAGCATTGACTCGCCATGGTCCTTGGCCGCGATCGTCATCAGCGCCACCTTCTGCTCTTCGTTGAACTTGCGCGCGAAGCCGACGGCGTTGGAGCCTTGTGTGACCACGATGGTCTTGCCCTTGAGGTCCGCCGGACTCTTCACGCCGGAGTCCACGCGCACCAGCCAGAGCGGCTGGCTGACGAAGGTGGCGACCGAAAAGGCAACCTGCTTCTGCCGCGCGGCGTTGTTCGCGGTGCCGCCGCACTCGATGTCGACGGTGCCGTTGACGACCAGCGGGATGCGGTTCGACGAGTTGACGGCCACCTGCTTGACTTCCAGCTTGGGCATGTTCAGCTGCTGCTTCACCTTGTCCACAACGGCCGCGCACAGGCCCATCGAAATGCCGACGGGCTTCTGCTGGCTGTCCAGGAACGAGAACGGCACGGACGACTCGCGGTAGCCGAGCGTGATCGCCCCGGTTTCCTTGATCTTCTGCAGCGTATCTCCGCCGGTCTGGGCGAAGCTGGGCATGTTCGCGGCCAGCAGGCATGCGGCTGCGATGGTGAGAAACGACGACTTCGGGTTCATGAAGATTCTCCTGCGGTCAATAAAAAGATGGCAATCAGTCGACCTGGATTGCCGCCGTCGGGTGGGCGCTGCGGCTCAGGCGCTGCTGGATCAGCGATACGACCTGGTCGACGTCTTCGGAGGTGTTAAAGAGGCCGAAGGAGATGCGAATGCCGCCGCGCTCGGGCGATACGCGAACCTGGTTCTGCGTGAAGTAGTCCAGCCATTCGGCGACCGGCAGATCCAGCACATAGATGTGTGCACGGCTGGCACGGGTACGTGGACCGACGAGACGTACGCCGAGCCGTTCAAGCTGTGCGATCAAGCGGTCGCCCAGTTCGAGCACGTGCGCTTCGATTCGCTCGACGCCGGTCTTTCGGATGAGGTTGATCGAGCTCGACAAGGCGTGCAGATCGGGAAGGTTGTAGTTGCCAAACTCGAAGCGCCCCGCATCCTTGCGCGGCGCCAGATCGTCGGGCCGCGCGATGTAGTCCTCGGGGGGATTCGCCAGGCTGCTCATCGCGAGGTAGGCCGGCTGCAGTTCATCCAGACCGGCCTTTACGTAGAGGATTCCCAGGCCCTGCGGCACGAGCAAACCCTTGTGGCAGCCGGCGGCCAGCACGGACACGCCCAGTGTCCTGACGTCGACCGGCAGCACGCCGACAGACTGCATCACGTCGACGACCAGGTAGATGCCCTTCTGCGCGCACAGACGGCCGATGCTGGCGATGTCGTGCCGCTGGCCCGCATGGAAGGTCACGTGCGACAACGAGATAACCTTGGTCCTGGCGTCGATGAAGGGCTCGAAGGTTTCCGCGGTCGCGATTTCATCGTCTGCCACCTTCACGAAGCGCACCTGCACGCCCTTGCGCTTCAGGTTGAGCCAGGCATAGGCATTGTTCGGATGGTCGCCCTCGAGCATCAGGACGGTGTCCTCGTTCGCAAGCGGAACGGCATTCGCTGCGATATTGAGGCCCTCGGAGGTGTTCTTGGTGAAGGCGATCTCGCTGGGCGATGCATTCAGCAGCGCCGCGACGTCCTCCCGGGCACGCTCGACGCGGCGCATCCACACCGGCTTCGGGCCGGCCATTTCGTTGCCTTCCGCGAGAAATTCGGAAAGTGCCAGGCGCACGCAGGTCGCCATGGGTGTCTGGTGCGCGGAGTCCAGGTAGAGCATCCGCTTGGTGACCGGAAATTCCTGGCGGATGGAGTCAATTTCGAGAATGGCGGACATGGTTTCCTCAGTTCATCAATCATTGCCCCGATGTGGGGCGGCGGGTGCATGGAACGCATGACCACCGTGTGACGTGAATCGATGCGACGGTGTCATCCTAGGAGTGCCTGTGAGTCGCCACGTCTCGATATTCGGCCATATCGAAGGTCGAATTTCCAAGGGAAAGTACAGGTAGATCACTCCAAAAATCGCGTCCGGATTTCGAGACAAAATTTCATCGCAGGCAGCCTGATTCAGGCTCTTTCATGCGCTGTTCGCAGGGTTTTGGAGCGTAGAACGAGGGTGATCGACCCCAAGACGGCGCCCTCGTGGGAGTCAACGCCTCGCACCATGCAGGGGCGACGTCCGAACAGGGATCGTCCACTTGAATTTTTTGCGTTGCACTTTTCGGACGCTTATCCGACCAGGGCGTCGCACGGGCGAGCACGATGAAAGAGGCACCTTGCGAGAGCTTGCTCACCAGGCTGCTGCGTGTCGAAATCTGAACACACCCAGTCGACGCAGAGACATACCATCCGCCGCGCTCTGCAACTGCAGGGCTCCGTGGACAGGCTGACTGCAGCGCATGCGCTTCGAGCGCTTGCTGCTCACCATCCGCCACGAGGAAAACGTACGTCGCCGCGCAGTTCCGGCGATTGAACCTTGAGGACCCTTGACCCATGAAAACCAAAGCCGCCGTCGCCTGGAAACCCGGAGCCCCGCTCACCATCGAAACCGTGGACCTCGAAGGCCCGAAGTTCGGCGAAGTGCTGGTCGAGATCAAGGCCACCGGCATCTGCCACACCGACTACTACACGCTCTCGGGCGCCGACCCCGAAGGCATCTTCCCCGCGATCCTGGGCCATGAAGGCGCGGGCATCGTGGTCGATGTGGGCCCCGGCGTCACCACGCTGAAGAGGAGCGACCACGTCATTCCGCTCTACACGCCCGAATGCCGCCACTGCAAGTTCTGCCTCTCGCGCAAAACCAACCTGCGCCAGCTGATCCGCAGCACCCAGGGCAAGGGCCAGATGCCCGATGGCACCAGCCGCTTCAGTCTCGACGGCAAGCCCATCGCGCACTACATGGGCACCTCGACCTTCAGCAACTACATGGTCGCGCCCGAGATCTCGCTGGCCAAGATCCGCGAAGACGCCCCCTTCGACAAGGTCTGCTACATCGGCTGCGGCGTCACCACCGGCATCGGCGCGGTGATCTTCACGGCCAAGGTAGAAGCCGGCGCGAACGCGGTGGTGTTCGGCTTTCCACTGGCGGCGGCGAGGTGATGAACGCCGCGGGTGCTCGCCTCGTGAAGGTGCTCAACTATCCGCTCGACATCGACAAGCTACACACCGGCGCCAACCGGGTGTTCAAGATCATGGACGACCATCTGGCAGACCGCGAGTTCTTGGAGCTGGGCCGTGCAACGATCGCCGATACCGCCTGCTTTCCGTACACAGCACTGGCCGGTGAAGGTGGCATCGACTTGTCACCGTACAAAAACGTGCTTGCATGGATTGAACGGATGAAGAGGCTCCCAGGCTTCATTCCGATGCCGGGTATTGCCGCCGCAAACTAGGCCGTGCCTCCGCGGGCTTCGTGAGTCGAGGCTTACGGATCCCGCACCGCGCCTCGTCGACGACTCCTAGTGCAGTTTCACCTTGGAGCCGGTCGAAGGTGTTAGCGACCTCGCCAGCGTCTCCCGAGCCACGCGCCACCATCCATGCAGGGCGAGCTCGTGCATTTTGTACATGGACTTGTACATGAGCTTGGCGAAGACGCCTTCGATAAACATGTTCCTGCCTACAACGCTGCCCATCAAGTTGCCGACCGTGCTGAAGTCTCCCAAGGAAATCAGCGAGCCGAAATCTCGGTAGCGATAGGGAGGAAGACTCCCCCCTGCAATGAACTGCGAGAGATGACGCGCCAGGAACGAAGCCTGCTGGTGTGCAGCCTGGGCTCGAGGTGGAACGTAGCCCTTTCCATTGGGGCGCATGCATGCAGCGCAGTCACCAATGGCAAAGATGCTGGAGTCCAACGTCGTCTGTAGCGTCGGGTACACCGTCAGCTGATTGAGTCGATTGGTTTCGAGGCCGTCCAGCGTCTTCAACAGTGCTGGGGCCTTCACGCCCGCAGCCCAGACACTGATTTCCGCAGGGATCGTGCGACCGTCTTTCAGCGTGACCTCGCCTTCATCAACGCTGCTAACACTCGCTCCAACGTGGACGTGAATACCTGAGCGGCTCAACAGGTCGTGCGCAGCGGCCGAGAGTCGGGCGGGAAGTGCCGGAAGAATTCTGTCCGAGGCCTCGATAAGGTGAATCTCAAGCTTGGCGCGACCGTTGAGTGCAGCGTCTGCTGAGTTCAAGACCTCTTTCCCCGTTCGATGCAGTTCAGCGGCGAGCTCGACGCCAGTTGCCCCTGCTCCGATGATGCAAATCCGAAGTTGAGCAGCAGTCAAGGGACCATCTTGAGCCTGGGCTCGGAAGCAGGCATTCATCAGCTTCCGATTGAAACGGACTGCGTCGCCAAGCGACTCGAGCTTGAGCGCATTCTTCAGCACGCCTTCGGTTCCGAAGTCGTTGCACTGGCTTCCGACTGCGATGACGAGAGTGTCGTATGGAACGTTCCGTCGAGGCGTTACCCGCTCTCCCTCCGAGTCCACATAGGGGTCAACGCTCACCAACCGAGCCACTCGGTCGAGGCCGGACATCTGTCCGATTCGGAACACGAAGCCGTGCTTGCGTGCATGTGCAAGATAGCCGACTTCGTGCCGGCTGGTGTCCATGCTCCCGGCCGCGATTTCATGAAGCTTCGGCTTCCAGACATGTGTTCGAGACTTGTCTATGAGCGTGACTGCGAGACGTCTGTTCCTGCCAAGACTGGTCGCGAGTTCAAGGCCTGCCGCCCCACCGCCAACGATGACAACCCTATGGCGCTCAGGAATGCCGCCATCCTTTTGTCCTTCTGTGGACGGTACTGACCATCGACTGAGCATGACAGAACCTAGTTGTAGCCAAGGACGGCCACGCCATCCAAGATGACCTCGAGGTCCCTTCTTTTGGCTTCAGCTGCCATTACGGACATCGGCAGGTCTCGCAGGCGAGGAACGGCCAGGAGACCTTGCACACCAACCAATGGCGACGGAGCAGGACAAACCGTGGTCGTGGCAGGCCTGCCTCGTTCTTGGGTAGGGATATCGCTGTTCATGATGGTTAGTTTCGGAGCCGACGTTCTAGGTAGTCGGAGAGCAGGGTTAGCGGATAGCAGATGACGAAAAAGACAACGAGGACACCACAATAGATTTCGACCGCATGAGCGTCATTGCTCACGTATGCCAGCCGTTCGATCATTTGTCTCGCCGACCCCAGCAAGTCGGTGACGCCGACGACGGATGTGAGCGCGCTGGCCTGAATCAGCACGGTGAGTTGTCCGATGTACGGAGGGAGGAATCGCCGGAGCGCCTGGGGCATCACTGCAAACACGAGTGCATCGAGCTTGCCCATACCAAGAGCGCGGGCGGCTTCCGTCTGATGGGACGAAATCGACTTGAGCGCACCTCGTGCGGTCTCGGCGATGTTCGCGCCGCCCCAGAGCGCGAGCCCAAGTACCGACGCCGTGATGGGCCCGGTGCTGATGCCGACGTGTGGCAATGCGAAGAAGACAAACAAGAGTGTTATCAGCGAAGGAACACCCCGGAAGACATCGATGTAGATCCGCACGACGAACTTTACCCAAAGCGTCGTGCTCGCGGAGAGCGCTCCGACGGCTACTCCGATGGCTGTCGCGACGAGCGTTGTCAGCAAGGAGACCCAGAGCGTGACGTATAGCCCGCTGAGCATGTGCGATGCGACGGGCCCCATCCATTCCTGGTTCATTTCACGGCTCCCAAGCCGGGCACTGCGACCGCCTTCTCAAGCCTGCGGGAGGCCATCGCAATAACGTTTGAGACGATGAGATAGGCAAGCGCTGCAATGCCGAACACCTGGAACACCTTGAACGTGTCTGCCACCATGCGATTGGCTACGTACGTAAGCTCCTGATAGCCAACTGCGATCATGAAAGACGACGATCGAAACTGGGTGATCGCCATAGTCGTCGCAGCAGGAATTGCTGCACGCGCACCAAGGGGAACGGTAATGTCCAGAAAGGCCCGAGGAGCAGACATTCCGAGCGCTCGAGCAGCGAGCACCTCGTTGGGGTTCACAGCACCAAAGCCTGCTCGGAAGATTTCCGTGTGGTATGCAGCCCCCCAAAGTCCCAGCGCCAGCCACGACGTCTCGAACGGCGAGAGCTTTACTCCAAGGTCCGGCAACGCGAAGTAGAGCATCACGACCTGGACCAAGAGCGGCGTGCACCGGAAGAGATTGGCGTAGCAAGCGATGAGCTGGCTCAGCACCGGAATGGGCGCGTGGCGCGCTGCCCCCATCAGCATGCCCAGCGCCATACCGAGGGTGATGCCGATGCCACTAACAAGCAGCGTCCGGCCTAGCCCGTCGAGCAGAACGAGCAGTTCGTTCGTGAAATTCGGTGTCATATCGGTTCCTCCCGGCGATCCACCCTACGTGGTCGGATGGGCGCTCTTTTTGGATTCCTTACTTCAAGCAGTCGAGCGCGCCGGACTTTGAGTAGTCCATCTTCATGCTCGGTCCGGGAACAATCTGTCGATACTTTGCAGCGAACGCAGGATCCTTCACCTCCGCCGAAAAAGCCTTGTAGAAGGCATCTTCGCCACGCATCTGCTCGAGCACCGCATTAACCCAATCGAGCATCGGCTTGTTGCCCTTCTTGACCCCCACGCCTTGAACTGCGGTCGCGGCCAATGTGCCGACAACCTTGTAGTTCTTCTGCATCTGAGTGAAGTTGAAGCCATACACATCGATGTAGGCGAAGGCATCGGTACGCCCTTGCGTGAGCATGGTGGCGCCTTCTGCTGCGGTCTGGGCTGTCACCAAGTTTGCTTGCGGGTAGCACTTCTGCAGCCAAGTCTGGTACGTGCTGCCAGTCGGCGTCACGACTGTCTTGCCGGCGAGGTCGGCGTAGTCATTGATCTTCGAGTCCTTGGGGACAATGAGCTGAAGATTGCTGGCCCAAATTGGATTGGAGTAATCGAGTTGTTCTGCACGCGCTGGTGTATATGCGAGCGAGGCCAGAATCATGTCGATCTTGCCGGACTGAAGGAATGAAACGCGGTTTCCATCGTTGACGCACTGAGTCTTCAGGCCATCACCGGTGCCGAAGGCGGCTTCACCGATACGCTTCACCAGCGTGTACTCGTACCCGGCAGGTTTGCCGTCGATGCCAACGAAACCAGCGGGCGGGTACGTGCAGTTGATACCGACGGTCAAGAAGCCGGTTGCCTTGACCTCTGGCGGCAGCGGAACGTCCACCTTGGGCGCGGCGGCCATTGCTGCAAGAGGGGCGAAGCTCATGGCGGAGACCAGGGAAGCAATCAGCGATTTCTTCATGACAAGCTTTCAGGACAGACAGGGGGACGTTGAGAAAAGAACAGCGGTATCGAGCTAATGCCTGGTCATGCGAGACAGGAACTGCTTCGTGCGCTCGTGTTGGGGACGGTCGAGCACTTGAGCAGGAGGGCCCTGTTCGACGATGTTTCCGCCGGCGACCAGGACGAGCCGGTCGCCGACCTCCCGAGCGAAGCCCATCTCATGGGTGACAACGAGCATGGTCATGCCGGACTTGGCCAGATCTTTCATCACCGCCAGCACCTCGCCCACGAGCTCCGGGTCGAGCGCGGACGTTGCTTCGTCGAAGAGCATCACGTGCGGCTGCATCATCAGTGCCCGGGCAATGGCAACGCGTTGCTGCTGGCCACCGGAGAGCTGGTCCGGATAGCTGTTCGCCTTGTCGGCAAGACCGACCTTCCGCAGGAATTCGTGCGCGCGCGCTTCCGATCTACCCGTCGACTCCTTGAGCACTCTTCGCGGAGCGAGTGTCAGATTTCGAAGGACGCTGAGATGAGGAAACAAGTGGTAGTGCTGGAACACCATGCCCACGCGCTGACGAATCTGGTTCTCGTTGAGTGAACCTCCTGTAAGGTCCTCTCCCTCGAGAAGGATCTGACCAGAGTTGATTCGCTGCAGCAGGTTCGCGCAGCGAAGTAGCGAACTCTTTCCGCCGCCGCTAGGCCCCACGATCACGACGACTTCCCCTCGGCGAACCGAGAGGTCCACACCCTTCAGTACGGCGTTATTGCCATAGGAGAGATGAATTTTCTTCATCTCCAGAATGGGTTTCTCACCAGCGAGAGCGACGGATGAAGCAAGTGCGTTCATTCTTTTGGAGGTGGGAGATTGACCTGAAGAGGGACTAGGCAGCCGTCGCCGCGCTCTGGAAACGCTTCACGAACGCTTGAAAACGTTCGGTTTTGGGGTTCGCGAACACGTCGTTCGGAGGCCCGTCTTCGATGATGGATCCTTGGTAGAAGAAAAGAAGTCGGTCCGCGACATCGCGTGCAAACTGCATCTCGTGCGTGACGATGATCATCGTCATCCCCTCTGTGCTGAGATCGCGAAGCGTCTTGAGGACCTCATCGACCAGCTCTGGGTCCAGGGCCGATGTCACCTCGTCGAACAGCATCACCTTCGGCCGCATGGCGAGGGCACGGGCGATGGCCACGCGCTGCTGTTGACCGCCGGAGAGCTGAGATGGATAGTGGTTCGCCTTGTCTGCCAGTCCGACCTTGGCCAGCAACGCCTGGGCATGTTCGCGAGCTTCGGCCTTGGACTCCCCATTCACCAGTACCGGCCCCATCATGATGTTCTGGATGGCCGTCTTGTGGGGGAACAGGTTGTAGTTCTGAAAGACCATCCCCGCCTTGGTCCTGAGACGGGCAATCTCAGTCTCGGATTGCTTGATCCTCTTAGAGCCGCCGGCCGAGGAGTTGTAGCCGACAGCCGCACCATCGACAAGGATTTCGCCTGCCTGGAAATCCTCGAGGTAGTTAATACACCGCAAGAGCGTCGACTTGCCGGACCCGCTGGGTCCGATGAGAACGACAACCTCGCCCTCCTTCACTTCGAAGGAGATGCTCTTCAAGACTTGGTTCTCGCCGAAGCTCTTTGAGACGCCTCGAACTTCGATCATGGGCCGGCTAGTCGGCAGGGGCTGTGCATTGTTCATGGTTTCCAGGCAGTTCGTTTTGCGACTACGCCGCCGCGTAGCGCCGCTGCAGATAGGTCGCGCAGAGTGAGATCGGGTAGCAGATACAAAAATAGATAACCATCACGGTGAAGAAAATCTCGAAAGCGGCCAAAGTACGCTCGACGACCTCACGCGATGCATACGTCAGTTCCCAGACGCCCACGATCGAGGCGTACGAAGTGCTCTTCACTGCAATGGACGCAGTGGTTACCAATGGCGGGAGCGCGAGACGCATCCCAAGGGGAAGTTGAATCTGCATGAGGACTTGTCTCCAACGCAGGCCGATAGCCAATCCGGCCTCCACGGTGCTCTTGGGCACGGCAAGAATTGAACCTCTCACGATGTCGGCCACGAAGGCCGCAAAGTAGATGACCAGGGCGATGGTGGCAGCCACGTAGTTCGGCGCGTCAACGCCCAAACGCGGCAGGCCAAAGTAGGCGATGAAGATGAGGACCAGGACGGGAACCCCTCGCACCACATACACATAAACTGTAAGAACCGATCGGACCAGTCGGCCGCTCAGCGCTGCCGCGACGCCCAGGGCGGTACCAACAATGAAGCTGAGGACGACCGTAGCGACCGCCATCTCCAGAGTGACAAGAGCTGCCTTCAGCAGATAGTTGATATTCAGAAATGCGACGTCCATCTGGTTTCCTCAGTTGCGCTTGCGCGAGAAAATCTCGAGCCAATGAAAACCCGCGCTGGCGAGCGTTGTGAGTACGAGATAGAAGGCAGCGATGACGATGAAAACTTCGTATGAGGCGGCTGTCCGCTCCATGACGAGCTTTCCGCTCAGCGTGAGATCCACCACCCCAATGCCTGCGACAAGAGACGTGTCCTTGATCAGCACGACCACTTGGTTCCCGATGGCCGGTACAACCTTGAGCACGGCCTGGGGAAGGACAACTCGGAAGAAAACGCCCGCAGGTCGAAGGCCGATGGCTCGCCCTGCATCCCACTGGGTCCGGGGAACGGCGCTGACTCCGCCTCGAAAGACCTCTGCCAGGTAGGCGGTGTGCTGAACCGCGATGGCAATTGCACCGCAATAAATTCCGTCGAGCCTGGAGCCAAGCAGCGGCGCGCCGTAATAGACGACAAGTATGAGCAGGAACGTTGGCACGTTTCGCAGAAACTCGATCACTGCGTACGTCGGTGCCCAGATGAGAGCATGGTTCGAGAGCCGCATGAGGACCACGCCCATCCCGAAGGCAACGGCAACAGGAAGGCACATGCCCACCAGCGTGAGCGTGACCAGGAATCCGTTGAAGAACTCCGGCAACCATCCCCAAACCATATTCAACCAGCTCATACTTGCTTTCAGCTCCAGGGGTGTCGTCGATTACTTGACGTAGTATTTCGCGTTCATCGGCGCCTTGCCAAACCACTTCTTGTACGCGGCCGAGTAGTCGTTGAACATCGAACCGGCGCGCATCTCGTTGACGTAGGTGTCCAGAGCCAGCCACCACTTGAAGTCGCCTTGCTTCATATAGATGGCGTTGTTGGTGACTGCCGTCATGCGCTCCTCCAGTACACGCACATCTTTGTTCTGCGTGGCGTACCAGAGGGCGACAGGCTCGTCCAGTTGAGCAGCGTCCACACGCCCGCCCTTGACCGCAGTGAACTGAGCCCCGATCGAGTCGAGCGTGGTCGTCTTTGCTTTCGGGAAGAACTGCGCGGCGCGTGCGGCCTGGACGGGTGTCGAAAGGATCGCTGTCGTCACCTTGTCGGTGTTGAGGTCCGCGAACTTCTTGAACTTCGAGTCGGCCTTGACGATGACAACGATCGACGAGTCGATGTATCCGCGGGTGAATGCAACGCGCGCAATGCGGTCGGGAAGAACGGTTGCGACGTGGATCCCGAAGTCCACTTTGCCGCTGTTCACGTTCTCCCAGCGAGCAGCCGAACTCTGCTTGACGAACTCGATGTGCTTGGGGTCGTCGCTGCCGAAGATCCCTTTTGCGATGAGCTTCGCCATGTCGATGTCGAAGCCCGTGAGCTCACCTTTCTCGTCGACAAATCCGAAGGGCGGCGATTCGCTGCTGACACCGACGATGATCTTGCCGCGAGCAAGAACCTCGTCAAGCTTCGACTTCTCTTGAGCCATCGCGGTTGACGCGATGACCATGCCTGCCAGTAGCAGACCGAACGATTTAAGGAGTTGGCGCATTTGGAGTTCCTCGTTGCGTTGTAAAAATGGGGGAGTTCGGTTCAGGGTCAGCTCAGTGCAGGCCGCACGACGGCACGCACCATCTCGGCAAATGCGATATGGGTTTCGAGAGCCAAGCCATCAACATTGGCATCGACGATGTTCTGCACAGAGTTGATGAGTCCGATGTCGACGCCGCGGGTCAGCAATTGGCGCTCCATCTCCGGCGTATGAAGGAGTCGCGCATCCTTGCGCCTGGCGGCCATGGCGCCTGCAATCGCGTTGCAGCCCCAGTTCGAACATGCGGCGGTCACCAGCACGTCGGCGGAAGTGACGGCAGCGATGGTTTCGCCGAACTTCACGTGTGCGTTGACCGCCTCGGTGACAGCCCCCATGCCGATTTCGTTTCCGCCGTCACCCACTGCAACGGTGGGGATACCTTGTCTGATGGCTTCATCGAACAAGATGTCTATGCGCGACCGCCCCATGCCGTAGTCGATTGCCCGCATGCTGTAGTAGACGCCGTCCTTGGCTCGACCAACACGCTCCGTCGAGAAGAACAGGCTCGGCTTGTAATTGGCGAGCAACTCCTTGGCTGCTGCAGGCGCTTCGTCATCTGACGTCGTGAACGGGAGAAGCGAGGCGATCGCCAAAGTCCCATCCTTGGACGCAATCTGCGCCTGGTCGTACGGCAGCACGGTCAACCCCGCGCTGGTCAGTATGGCCTTCATTCCAGGCAATAGCGTGGCCTCTGCAAGCAGGACGCAATGGACACGCTTGGAGATGGCCAGGGCGCGGATGACGGCAGCGGCTCCTGCGGGGCCGTCGTTCTCACCGATTTCGGTGGAGATCCAGGCGCGTGACACCGACCCCGTGGTGACGAAGACCGTCGCGCCGTCCGGCACCGACAAGAGCGCATCGGCCGCGGCGCCGACGAGCGTCGTGCCTTGCCGGGCGCGCGCGGCCTTGTACAGATGTTCGACACCACGGCCGCCGATGTCCATGCTGACCAGCTTGTCGAGCCGCTCGTCGATGGCGGCAAGCGCGCCGCTCACCGCGGTCATTGCGAGGCTCCCACAATGAGTTCGGCAAGCTCTTTGGGCTTGTCGACGTAGCGGGCCACTTCATCGAAGGAGGCCACCATTGCATCGACAACCTTGGACATGCCACCCACACGCTCGATCGCACCGTGGGTCGGCTTGAGACGGACCGATACACGGGCACCGGGCTGGCCATGGGTATTCACCGTCAGGATGCCGTGGTCACGCAGCAGCACCATGCCGAGCGCCGAGGTGATTTCACAGGGAACCAGATCAGTCCCCGATGGGGCCTTGCCGGCGCGGCGAAAGACTTCCTGGAGGGCGAGGTCTTCTTCAATCATCGGACCAAGATCGCTCACGGCGACCAGATCGGTTCCCATGCGGTCTCGCAGTGCCGCCGCGAGCTGCTTGCCGCTTTCCGCTTCGTCCAGAAGATCCTTTGGAGAGAATCGCTGCAATGAGCGAAGAGCGCTCGCTGCGATGGGGGCGCGCGCCTCCATCCCGAACTCGGACGCTTTTGCAGAAATGCGCGTGATCAACAGCGGTCGGCCTACCAACAGCCCTGAGCGTGGCCCCGACAGACCGGCCTTGTCGCAATTGGTGATGGCGACGTCGCCACCGAGGTGAAGACTCTTCGCACCGCCACGCAGGACCGGCCGCATCCGGGCGCCGTATGCCTCGTCGAAGAGAACCGCCGCGCCGCTTGCCTTCGCCACCGCCGCGACATCCATGGAGACGTTGTCGTCCAGATATTCAAGGCTGCTGGTGACGGTGGTCACGACCACCAATGCGGGGGCCTTTTCTTCTATGACCGACGCCCAGTCCTTGTCTCCCTGGACCTCATGCAGGATGACCTGCGCGATGCCGCATCCGCGGATGACCGACGCGTGCGACCGGCCGCCAGGCGGGACCACGGACACCACCGGCTTCCCGTCGGCGAGCGCTGCAATAGTGGCAATGATTCCAGCGCTCGTCCTGTTCACTGGTGCCACCATGTCGCCGGGCTGTCCGCCCATGTGCTCGATGGCGACCTGTCGGAGTTCTTCGGCGTAGAGCCCAGGCCCCACCCATTCTTCACAGTTCGTTGTGAGGTCTTCGACGTTCAGCGGGAACTCGCGTTGGTTGCCTGTGAACACGCCGATCGACATCGCCCCGAGACGGCGGATGCGCTCTGCCGCGACCGACTGACCTTGGCGCAGTCGTCGCGCCTCGTCGACGCTCGATTGAATGATTTTCCCGCGTGCAAAGCCGACGATAGGGTCGAGCGGATTGCCGAGGGAGTCGGTGGGCTTCTTGACTTGCATTTTTTGTCTTGGTTACGCAGTGGCAGCGGTGCGAATGGACATGCGCGCCACGGCACTCAGAAGATTGACAAAGGCGAGGTGGCCGTCGAACGCAATGCCGTCAACGATCATGGCCTGCTTCGAAGTGGCCCCGTCGCGCGCGCCTGCGGCCACAGTCACTGCTATCAGTTCATGTTCTGTATCGGCGTCGTGCAGCAATTCCTCGTCACCGACGAGCACCGCGAGTGCGGTTCCGACGGCGCACGCGCCCCAGTTCGACACTGCGGCACTCACCGTCACATCGGTTGCCACCACGGTGACCACACCGGACTCGTGCCCTGCCAAAGAGCGGCCACGCAGCGGGAGGACGCCCCGGATGGACTCCCGGACCGCGCCGAAGCCCACCTCGTTGCCGCCATCACCGATGCCAATCGTGACAATTCCAGCTTCCGCTGCGTGGTACGCGAGCAGATAGACGTAGCCAACGGCCAGCGGGTCCCGACAGTCACCGCGAACCCCGTGAAATTGCCCTTCGACGTTGGGACCGTCGCGTTCCACAAAGACCACCGCGCTGGGGCGATGGGTTTCGATCAGGGCCCGGGAGCGCGTCTGCCCGCGATTCATCCCGATGGGGAACGACTCGATGGTGATGGGCTGGACATCGCGACCCGGCTTCTCTTCGGCCCAGACAGCGAGCTTGGCGTTCATCAGATCGACTGCGGCCTTGATGGGCGCGATGTGCGCCTCCTCGGTGACGAAGACGACTTTCGCGCGCAGCCCTTTGACCAGGGCGGCTGCGAGTGCTGCAGCCCCGACCGGACCGTCGGTCTCGCCCCATGGGAGCTTCGGGGACACACCTGCGCCTGTAGCGATGAAGACTGTGCTGCCAGGTACAACCTTCTCCTTGAGGGCAGCTGCAGCGGCCATCGAAAGTGGGCCCTCGTGGTGCGCGCGGCAGACCTCGTACATGGGCACGACGATCCCCGGGGGAAGTCCCCCACTGAGGGGGCGAATTTCGAGCGTCATCAGACGGTCGATTCGGTTTCCCGTCTCGACCTGCTGCGACGACAAGCCCTGGGTCCAGTAGTTCGCCGATGTGGAGGTGCTGTTCACGAGGGTCCCCGGGTCAGATACCAAACGTGACGCTCTTGCGGCTGGTGTAGCTCTCCAGCGCACCTTCGATGGAGTACTCGGCACCGATGCCGCTCTGCTTCGCACCACCGTAGGACATGCCAGGAATCTGGCCACCGGCGCGATTCACCTGGATCCAGCCCGCATCAAGCTGTTCGGTGGCACGCATTGCCGCGCCGATGTCGTTCGTGAAGACGTAGGCAGCAAGACCGTAGTGCGTGTCGTTGGCCATGGCGAGAACTTCGCTCTCGTTCTCCCACGCGATGGCCACGAGGACCGGGCCGAACACTTCTTCGCGGGCAATGCGCCAGGTGTTGTCGACACCCGTGAAGATGACGGGTGTCGGAAAGTAGCCCTTGGCATCGCCGGCAGCCGGCGGCAATGCGCCGGTCTCCACTTTCGCGCCGGCATCCATGGCTTCCTTGATGAAGCCGCAGACCGCGTTGTAGCGTTCGGCATTGATGACGGCGCCGATGTCGGAGGTTTCGTCGAGGGCGTCGCCGACCTTCAGTGCATTGACCTTTTCCACCAAGCGTGGCATCACCTTGTCCCAGATGGACTTGTGCAGGAACAGACGCGAGCCAGCGGTACACGATTGGCCCTGACGGGCGAAGCGCATCGCCGCGATGATGTTGTTCACCGTGGTGTCCAGCATTGCGTCGGTACCGGCGTCCGGGTAGACGATGCAGGGGCTCTTGCCGCCGAGTTCCAGGGTCAGATGCCCGATGCGGTCCGCAACGGCGTGCGCGACCTTCTGACCCACTTCGTGAGATCCCGTGAACGACACCTTGGCGACGTCGGCATGAGTGCTCAGCGGGGCACCGGCCTCCAGTCCTTCGCCGGTCACGACGTTGAAGACGCCAGGCGGGAAGATGTCCGCAGCGAGCTCGGCGATGCGGATGACGGCGAGCGGTGCGTCTTCTGCCGGTTTGAGAACCAGCGTGTTGCCCGTTCCGAGCGACATGCCGATCTTGACCGCGGCCAGGACGAGCGGCGAATTCCAGGGGATGATGGCCCCGACCACCCCGAAAGGCTCGCGGGTGGTGTAGCTAAAGAGGCCAGGCCCAAGCGGGAGGGTCTCGCCCTTTTGCTCTGCAATAACGCCGCCGTAATAGCGAAGGACTTCGGCGGTGCTGGCAACCTCCGGCCGGCTCTGGGTGCGCAGCGCATTACCCGTTTCCGCGGCCAGGATCTTGGCGATTTCTTCGGCGTTTGCGGTGATGCGGTTGCCGAACTCGATCAGCATGGCGCCGCGTTCGCGTGCTGCCTTGCGGCGCCATTTCGGGAATGCCGCTTTGGCAGCCGCGACAGCGACATCGATGTCGCGCGAGTCGGCCGCGCCGACGGTGGCGATGGTGTCGAGGCGGCATGGGTTAATGACATCGAGCGTCTTGCCGCCGATGGGCTTGCACCATTCGCCGTTGATGAAGTTGCCGGCGAGACCGGACGTGGGGAGGCTGACAGTGCCGTAGGTGGACTTGGAGATGGTATTCACTTGGATGCTCTTGGCTGGATGGGGGAGGCGCGCTTACGCGGCGGTTTGCAGGCGAACGCCCAGAAGTTCCTCGTAGATTTCGCTGACGCTGGTGGAGTCCTTGCCGCCCATGCCCTTGGCACGAGCGGCGTTGTAGGTCTGCTTGACCAGCTGACCCAGGGGCATCGGGTAGTTGGAGAACTCATCGAGGCACAGGCCCAGGTCCTTGTTCATCAGGTCGATGGCGAAGAATGCCGGGCGCTCTGCGGTGAACAACGTCTTCTGGAACCAGTCGAGCATCTTGCTGCCGGCCATGCCTGCACTCATCACGTCGCACAGCACTTCCAGGTTGCCGCCAGCTTTGACGCTGGCTGCAAGAACTTCGCCCAGCGCGACGGTGTTGATTGCCACCACAAGGTTGTGGCTCAGCTTCGTGAGCTGGCCGGCACCGATGGCGCCGCAGTGGACGATGCGTCCGGCCAGGTTGTTCAGCAGCGGCGTGACGCGTTCGAGGACAGCGGCATCGCCACCGACCATCACGACCAGCTTTCCATTCGTTGCACCTGCAACGCCACCGCTGACGGGCGCATCGAGAAAGTCGACACCTTTCTTGGCTGCCTCGGCAGCCAGAGCCTTGGTAGTTTCAGGGTCGACGGTGCTGAAATCGATCAGGACCGCACCCTTGTCCAGCGATGCGAGCACACCGTCGGCGCCTGTGATTGCCGACTTGAGGATGGCGGGCGTAGGCAAGCTGAACAGAACTGCATCAGCCCCCTCAGCGGCTGACTTGGGATTTGCGGCCGCGGCCGCCCCCTTGGATACCAATTCGTCGACAGCGCTGCGGTTCGGGTCAAACACCGTGACCTTGAAACCCGCCGAAACCAGGCGCGCAGCCATTTGCGCGCCCATCTTGCCGATACCGATAAATGCAACGTTCTTCATTCCTAAGCGCTCCTGTTTGGATGCGATGGACTGTAGGGAGAGCGTGGCGTGTGGATAAGACCACCAATGCTTACGGGAATCGTTAGAATTTCTTTCCTATTGTGGTCCTCCAAGTTGGTGCGTGTATAGAGGCATCAAAATTGCGTGCGTAGGCCCCCTTGCGTCATTTCATTGGGGAATACCCTGATGCCAAGAGCTCGAGGGATATTGCTGCGAGAGTGGAGGCGTTAGCTTTTCTGTCGTTCAGATGCTCAACCTGTCTCGCCTTCACCTTCTCAGCGAACTTGCCGTTCTAGGGACCATCGCCAAGGTGGCGGAGGCTGTGAACCTCACACGTCCCGCTGTCTCGCAGCAACTGGCCATCCTGGAACAGGAGACGGGCACGGTGCTGTTTGAGCGCTCAGGCCGAGGTGTTCAACTGACGCTGGCGGGTGAAAGCCTGGTTGCAAGGGCCGGAAAAGTGCTGGATCTGGTGAGCGAGATCGAATCGGACCTCGCGTCGGCCAAGGGCTCCGTGGCGGGCGAAGTCCGGATATCGGCGTTCGGCTCGGTTGCGACGACCTTTATCCCGGCGGTGTTCGAATCGTTGATACGCGAATACCCCCAGCTTGACCTTCGTTTCGAGGAACTCGAGCCCGGCGAGAGCCTGAAGGCTGCCGCTGCGAAACAAGTCGACCTAGCACTGGTCGATGACTCCATCAGTGCCGAGGCCCTCTCGAGCATGCTGTACTTCCGCCCCGTCTACGAGGATCATTTCGCCGCAGTGATGGCCGCGAGTCATCGACTCGCGGGAGCTTCTTCGGTCGGCGTGACTGACCTCAAGGCCGAGAACTGGGCCATCAACAGAAATGCGCAGACATATAAGACGCAAATCGTGAATGCCTGTCATGAAGCCGGGTTCGCCCCGCGCGTAGTTGCAAGTTGCCGAAACATGGCTGCGACGCTGGCGATGGTGCGCACTGGCTATGTCATCACCGTCTTGCCGGCGCTGGCGCTGAGGGCGGTGGTCGCAGACAGCGCATTCCGCGTCATTCCCCTACAGCCACTGATGGCACGACGAATCTTCGTTGCAATGGCCCAAGGGACCTTTCGCCGGCCAGCCATCGCCGCCGTACTGAGAGCTCTGGACGGAGTGATTCCAAGCTTCGCGGACGGCTTTGGCACTCTCAGTGTGATGAGCTAAAAGTTCATTGACCTATTCTTGAGCATCGCGGCCTCTCCTGTACCGTACGTACTCAACGAGGCTGCAATGAGCGGAAGACCTAAAGCGATGCTGGTTTTGACGTACACCGAACGCGAAGAACTCTAGTCTTACTGTGTCACAAGAGTAGTTTTGCACTTGCCCTTCCGCAGCAGGGGCACTGGCCGAGACGAGCGATCAGCTGATAGCTCAGTCGATGGCGCAGTGTCGTGATCGACGTCCGTACATGGCGCTGCGCGCGCAGGACTTCCGCGGGGGATGTAATCCACAGGAAGGACAGGCACCTGGCGTTTGATGTTTTTTTTACCGCCGACAGACTTGTCAGCGACGAGGCGTTCGCCCGCGGTGGCTTGCTAACCTGTCTAGCCTAACCATGATCGGGGGCTACTCCCGCGGGAGTATGTAACGACGCCGTTCAGCATAGTAAAAAACGTCAATTGCGCGGCCTTTTGGAGTTGTTTCTTGCCTAAATCAATAATAAAAAATCTACGCATCAATCTGTACGATGCATTCGCACACGAGCTGCACGGAGGCAACGTGGCCGGGGTCGTCTACGGTGAGGCCCCTCTTGCTGCCGAGCTGATGCAGCGCCTGGCCGCAGAACTGGCCGCGCCGACCACCGGCTTCGTCTCGCGCGAGCCGAATGATTGACCGATGTGACCGAGTTCAAGGTGAACCACCAGAAGCTGTACCTATCGCCGGTGATGGACCTGTACAACCGCGAGATCGTGTCGTACGAGATTGCGGAGCGTCCGCTGCCGATCATGATCAAGAACATGCTCACCAAGGCATTCAAGCGGCTCGACTCAGGCCAGCAACCGATCCTGCATTCGGACCAAAGATGGCAGTACCGCATGCCCGCGTACCGCCAACGCCTGCATCAAAGCAGGGTCGTTCAGAGCATGTCGCGGAAGGGCAATTGCTATGACAACGCAGCCATGGAGAGCTTCTTCGGAACGCTGAAGTGCGAGATGTTCCATCTCAACAAGTTCGACACGACCGAGGCGTTGAAAGACGCCCTTCACGACTACATTCGCTACTACAACGTGGATCGCATCAAGCTCGGGCTCGGAGGCCTGAGCCCAGTGGCGCACAGGATGCAGGCCGCCGCGGCGCCCGCATGAGACCACAACTGTCCAAGGTTCGGGGGTCGGTCCAATACTTGGTGGACACCATCGTCATAGACACAAGGCGGCAACTCAAGACGGGATCACCGCGCACTTACGTTAATTGACCGCATACGGCGCCTCGCCAACCTGCCGGGACCATCGAGATCGATGTCGGCGGTGTGCGGGTGGGGCCGCGCACCGAGCTGGAGATCCAGCAGACGTTGCGGCGCGAGGTGCAACAAGAGCGGTGGACGAACCTAGATCGAACCTTGAAGCGTGAGGCTGGTGACGATGGCCGGGTGCAGATCGAGCGCTTCAACGAATTACGGCTGCAACGCCAGCGCCTGCTGTTGATCGGCCGCCTGCAGCGTTTGCAGCGCCTAGGTCTGGCCGATGAGGTGCACCTGGGCCGTTCACGCCGATGCCGAGAAGACCTTGCGCACCCTGGGCGAGCGTGGCGACATCATCCGCACCATGCAGCGGGCCATGAGTGGTGACCTGCGCGTGCATCGCCGCCAGGACGTCGGGATGCCCATGCCCAAGACATGACACCGCGGCACCGCCGGATGCATCGATGTAGCGCCGGCCTTAATTGCCGAAGATCTCAATGCCGCGGGCAGCGAGCGCCGTCGGCGGGAGGCTGCGCAAAGAACGGTGAATGATTTTTCTCAAGTTGGTCCTACCTGATATCAAAGTACGAGTTCAAAATGGTTCCTGCCGCACCGCCAGCCCGTAGAGCGTCGCGACCTGTCGTCTGCCGTCAGCCGCTTATGCGACCCGACATGTCCCATCCCATGAGGGGTCTGCTGCGCCGTCGAGGCGTCCATCCGCGCGTTCTCCGACAACCTGGACGATTCCAAGGTGGCTCTCGTGCCCAAGAGCATGGACTTCCACGCGCGACCAATGAGAGCGCAGTGCCTCGATGACCTCGTGGCCTGCATCTGCGTGTACCCTTGGACAGCCATCCTTGAAATTGACGCGCGGCGCTCGCAAGGCTTCGGGCAACCCCAGCCCTCGGTCCACAACGTTGACGATGGTTTGGGCGACGGCACCGGGAATCCGTTCGCTTCCGGCTCCACCAAGGGACAGAAGCACGCGACCTCCACGAGAAACGATGGTCGGCGTCATTTCCGTCACATCGCGGGCACCTGGCACCGGGTCGGAGCCCATGCGGTAGCTCTTTGCAGGAAACAGACCGAAGGAGGTGTCAGTGCTGCGAAGGCCGAAGTGAGGTCCGATCGACATGGTCAAAGCGACAGCCATGCCGCTCGCATCCAGTGCCGACAAGTGCGTGGTGTCCTGGTCCTCGCGTAGCGCTTGAGTCGGGAGTTCGGACGCAACGCGGGCATGCGGGACACTCCCATTGATCAGGCTTTGCGAAATTGCATCCCCCCTCTTGGCAACGAAGTGCGGGTCGATGAGCGCTTCAAAGGGCAGTCCGTCGGGCTTAGGTTCGAGCGATCCCAGTCGTTGTGGGCGGTCTTCGAAACAGGTTTCGATGATTGCAGCCAAAGTGCATGCTTCACGGCCGGTAAGCGCAGGGCCGAATTTTGGGAGGCGATCGAGGATCGCCAGCATCTCCAGCAGCGTGTGCCCCCAGCCTTGGCGGCCAATGGTCGTGACTTGGCAGTCGCGGAATTGGCAATGCAGGATTTCACCTTCCCGTGCATCGGCAGCTTCCAAGTCCTCAATCCGCCAATGCCCACCGCGGGCACGAATGCCATCGACGAGCCGGTTCGCGGTCGCACCTGACATGATGGCGGGGGCGCCACCTTCACCGTAGGCCCGCAACAGGCCCGCAAGCTTCTCGTGCCGGAACAGCGCTGGCGGGCTTCCCCCATCCAAATACGGACCCGCTCCCGCTTCCACCAGTTCCGACGCACGAAGCGCCCAAACGGCGGCAAGGTGGGGAGGTGCAGAGGATCCTTCGTCCGCGAGCCGAGCCGCCGGCGCGACGACCTCCGCCAAAGGCAATCGGCCATGATCGTGATGGAGCTTGCAGAGGGCGTGCGGCAAGCCAGGAATGCCCGCCCACCGCAGAGGCCCTGAGCCTAGATCGCGCGGCAACGAGGCAGGAATCGAACTTGCCCCGTCAATCGCAAAGAAGCCACCTTGTTCGGTTCGAACAACAATGTGGCAGCGACCGAGCAGGCTTGCGTTTGCAGGATCTGCAACGCAGAGCGTCAGGGCAGCCGCCACCGCTGCATCGGTGGCATTGCCTCCCGCCCTGAAGATCGCTTCACCGGCCGCTGTTGCCGCCGGTGAACCCGTAGCAATGACGCCGCCTCTCGAATCTGTTTGACCACGCGCAGACATGTTTCTGCCTCCTAATTTTGTCGAGCTGTCCGGGGGTCGAAGACGTCGCGTAAGCCATCCCCCAGGAAATTGAAACCGAGGACGGTTACGAAGATCGCCAATCCGGAGTAGATCGCTATAGAGGGCGCAATTTCCATCACCGTCGTAGCTTCCTGCAGCATCCGTCCCCAGGAGGGGGCAGGTGGCGGCAAGCCGAGACCCAGGAAGCTGAGCGCAGCCTCACCCAGCACGGCTCCAGGGAAGACGAGCGTCGTCTGAATCAGGATCGGCCCAGAGCAGTTTGGAAGGATGTCCTGGACCAGAATCTTCACGGGCCGTTTCCCCAGAGCTCGGGCGGCGAGCACGTAGTCCTCTTCCTTGCGCTGCAGCACTGTCGCGCGAACGACCCGGGCAAATCGAGGGATACCAACGATCGTCAGCGCAAGAACGATGGCCCAGAGGCTGTCGCCAAGCGCGGCCACCAGAGCAAGGGCGAGCAGAAGACCGGGAAACGCGAGCAATGCGTCCATGGCACGCATTAGGGACGCGTCGGTGGCGCCGCCGGCGTAGCCTGCAGTGCCGCCCAGAGCGACACCGAGAACCAGCGAACAGAGCGTGACGAGCAATCCCACCTGCAAGGAAATCCCGGCGCCGTAGACCAGGCGAGTCAGCAGATCTCTGCCGAACTGGTCTGTCCCCAACCAGTGGCCATTGCCTGGCGCACCAAGCGCATTGTCAATGTCCATGCCGTTCGGGTCCCAAGGCAGAACCAAGGGAAGGACGAGCGCGGCCGCAACCACGAGCAGGACCAATGCGACACCTATGAAGGCCAGCCGGTTACGCAGGATGCGCAGCCCAAGCGCCTTTGTTTCCGAGGAGAGCATATTCAAAAGTCCCTTTAGCGGTTCAACCAGGTTTTTGCAAGACCACCGTCGGCAATTGACAGGTCACCGTCTGCGTTGGTGTTGAAGTCCTTCAATTCCTCGCGCCACGCGAGTGTTCGCGGTTCGAAAAACAGCATGAGGCTGGGCACGTCGCGCCCGATGATGTCGAAGACTTGCTGATACGACTCCTTGCGCTTCAGGGGATCAGACTCGACTCGGGCGGCATTAAGCAATTCGGTAACCTTGGGGTTTTCGTATCCGCCTGCCAAGTAGTTCGCAGGTCCCGCCTTGAGGTAGAACCGGCTGAAGCGGAAATCGGGGTCGTTGTAGCCGCTGGCCGCGGAAATCGCGAACTGGAAGTTGTAGGCTTTCATGCGCTGGTTCAGCGCCACCCAATCGGAAACTCGGATCGTCGCCTGGAAGCCGACTGCATTCAACTGGCTCTGGATCACCTGAGCATCGCGTCGGTACTCCGGTTTGCACTCGATCGTGATGGGAGGCCCGTTCTTGAATCCTGCTTCCGCCAGAAGTGCCTTGGCTTTCGCGGGGTTGCTCTTCACTGGATCACCCTCCAGTCGCCAGAACGATCCCTTTTCCCAGTTCTGGTTGTCGACTCGCCCAAATCCGGATGTCAGAGCCTGAACGAGCATGTTGCGGTCGATTGCCAGATTGGCGGCCTGCCGAACCCGTGGGTCATTGAAAGGCGGCTTCGTCGTGTTCATGATCGCCGTGTGCCAGACCGCGCTGGGGGCAACGAGAAGTTCGAATCCACGGGATTTGTTGGGCGCAAGGGCCGGCAGCAACTGATTGGGCACAGACGTGATCAGGTCGACCGCACCGGTGCGCAGCGCGGTCATCCGCGCGGCGTCATCGGGCACCGGCAGAAAAGTCAATGAGTCGATATACGGCTCGCCCTTGCGCCAGTAGCCTTCGAATTTCTTCATCGTGACGCGCTCTTTACTGCCTTCCGTCAGCGCAAAGGGGCCCGTGCCGATCAGATGCGTGATCGTCCCATCGGGATTGAGGGTTTCCTTTGGAATGATCGCGGCCCACACGCCTGAAAGCGTCGTCAGGAACGGAGCGAATGATTCCTTGAGATGCACCGTGACCGTGTTCGCGTCCACCACCTCGATCTTGTCGATCACGGACAGTTCACCACGACGGCGTGAGCCGGTCTTCGGGTCAAGCATTCGGTCGAGGCTGAATTTCACGTCACCGGCGGTCATAACACGACCGTTGTGAAACTTCACGCCCTGGCGGAGTTTGAAGGTATAGACGCGCTTGTCTTTCGACACCGTCCAGGATTGCGCCAGCCAAGGGACAAAATCGCCCTTGAGATCGCGGTTCAGCAAGCCTTCGGCGATCTGGCCGAGAATCCAGCCCGTACTGTCACCCTGGATAACCGCTGGATCGAATCCGTTGGTCAGTGAACTTGTCTCTAGACCTACCTTCAGGGTGCCCCCATTCTTAGGCGCCCCTGGCGATTGCGCTGATGCTGCGGCAGCAACCAGGGCCAGCGAGGCAGCGAGGTGCTTGAGTTTCATGGTTATGTTTCCTGGGCGTTCAATGGAGTTTCACGCGTGGATCGAGGAGTCGGTACGACAGGTCGACCAGCAAGTTCACGAGCATGCAGACCGTGGCCATAACGAGCACGATCCCTTGGATCATGGGGTAGTCGCGTTCCGCAACGGCGCTCACCGCAAGCTTGCCGAGACCCGGCCATGCGAAGATCGTTTCAGCGATGACGGCGCCTTCAAGCAGACCGCTGAACTGAATGCCGATCAACGTGACGGTTGGAATCATCGCGTTCTTCAACACATGCAATCCGATCACCATGTTTTCTGGTGCGCCTTTTGCGCGGGCCGTCCGGACATAGTCGCGCCCCAGCTGCTCAATGACCTCGGCGCGTACCAGACGGGTTATGTTCGCCGCCATGGCGGTTCCTAGTACGAGCGTCGGCAAGATGAGGTGACGCAACGCATCCAATGGTTGAGAAAATGGCGCATACCCCATCGATGGCAGGAGACCCAGGTACTGGGCAAAGACTAGGATCAACAGGATCGCGAACCAGAAACTGGGTACCGAGATGCCGATCAAGGCGCTTCCCATAGCGAGAAAGTCAACGGCGGTGTTTCGGAACAGTGCCGCCGTTATGCCAAGCGGTATCGCGATCAGAACTGCGAGCAATGCAGAAGAAAAGGCGAGTGTCAACGTCGCGGGAAAGCGCTCGGCGATCATTTCCAGCACGGGGCGCTTTGTCGATATCGATGTCCCGAAGTCACCTGAAACGACGTTGCCGATCCAGGTGATGTACTGTGCAGGTAGCGAGCGGTCAAGGCCATACTTAGCTCTCATCTGGGCCTCGACCACGGGATCGCTGTTCCCTTCGCCCATCAGCACCTCGATGGGGTCGCCCGGCACGAGGTGCACCAGCAGAAATACGAGCATGGAAAGCAACACCAAGACCGGAACCAGTTGCAGTACCCGGCGCAAAATGAACTTCAACATAGACTGGACTCCTTGCTTTGCGTCCAGACTGGGCCGCGGTCAACGTCATTGAGCCGGATACATGCAACTTCTCGGCCATCGCCCTGCGTGCTCAGTCGTGGCACGACCTGGGAACAGGCGTCGGCGGCATAGAGGCAGCGGGTGCGAAATGCACAACCCGCCGGAGGGTACAGGGGGCTCGGCAACTCACCACGCAAAGGCACGTGCTGATGACGTCGAGTTGGATCCGGAACAGGGACAGCCGACATCAGGGCACGCGTGTAAGGGTGCGCTGGATCCGTGAACAACTTTTCGGTCGGCCCGATTTCGACGATGCGTCCCAGATACATCACTGCCACGCGGTCGCAAAACGCACGCACCACCGAGAGGTTGTGGCTGATGAAAAGAAAGCTCAACCCAAAGTCGGCTCGCAATTGCGAAAGAAGGTTGAGGATTTGCGCCTGAACCGATACATCGAGCGCAGAAACGGCTTCGTCCGCGACCAACAACCGCGGCTGCGGCGCCAATGCCCTAGCAATACAGATGCGTTGGCGTTGTCCACCTGAAAATTCGTGAGGATAGCGAGCGTAGTCTTCCGCTCGCAAACCCACGCGCTCAAGAAGTTCTCCTACGCGCGCGCGTATGTTGCCGCCGTCCAGGCCATCTGCGATGCTCGAGCCAACGCTCCTTCGCGGGTTCAGGGCCCCGAATGGATCCTGAAGAACAATCTGCATCTGCTTTCGCAGCTCGCGCATGTCTCTGGCGCTTGCGCTGCCCAGATCGCTTCCGTCAAAGCGCACGTGGCCAGAGGTCGGCGTATAGAGCTGAAGGATGCTTCGGGCAAGCGTGGACTTTCCACACCCCGACTCGCCGACGATACCGAGCGTTTCCCCGCTCGCAAGTGTGAAGGAAACGTTTTCGACCGCGTGGAGCCATCGCGTCGGGCGTCCGAGAGCATTTGTTTCGATGGGAAAGCGCTGCGTGAGACTCTCGACTTGAAGGATTTCGCTTTGTGTTGATACGTCAAGCATGGAGCCAGCACCTCACGGAGTCGGTGCCGATCCGCACCAAGGGTGGAGTTTCGCTGCAGCGGTCGTGGACCTGGTCGCAACGATCACGGAACGGGCAGCCCGCTGGGACATGCCGCATCGAAGGCGCACTGCCCGACATCGAAGGCAGGGGCTCGTCAGTGCGCGGAACGTCGACCCGTGGAACCGATCTGAGGAGCCCTTGTGTGTACGGGTGCCTTGGATGGGCAAAGAGTTGAGCCGTCGGTGCCTCCTCGACAATTCTTCCGGCGTACATCACCGCGATTCGGTCTGCCGTTTCGGCCACGACACCGATGTCATGCGTGATCAAGACGACCGCCGTCCCCAGATCACGCTGCAAGTCCGCGATCAAGTCGAGTATTTGAGCCTGCACCGTAACGTCCAGGGCCGTTGTGGGTTCATCGGCGACTAGCACCGCCGGATTGCAGGACAGCGCCATGGCGATCATGACGCGCTGTCGCATACCGCCCGACAGTTCGTGGGGGTATTGCCTCAGCCTGCGCTCAGCATCCGAAATGCCGACCTTGGATAGCATGAGAACTGCATGCTGCGTTGCTTCGCGCCGACCTAAGCTCGTGTGCAGCCGTATCGCTTCCGTCAGCTGGTACCCCACCGTCAGCACAGGGTTCAGCGAGGTCATCGGCTCCTGGAAAATCATCGCGATGCGATGCCCGCGGATCTTCGACAACGCCGCACGCCCCAGGGCGGCAATGCTTTGTCCGTCGAGTCGTATGTCACCTGCCGTGACTGGTGCCATCCCCAACAGCGAAAGAGCGAGCGTGGATTTTCCGGAGCCGGACTCACCCACGATGGCAAATGTCTCGCCAGGCTCGAGATCGAAAGAAACCTCGACGACCGCCTGGATCTGTCCATCCTCGAGGTCATAGCGCACCGACAGATCGCGCACGCTGAGGACGGGGACCGATGGGTCGATGCGTGACGCGTCCTCGCCTGTGGGCATCACAGGTTTCCCTGCTGCTGAGCTGCCTAAGTCGACGCCTGACGCAAGTGCGGTTGAGCGATTCATTTCACACGTGAACATTGGATTTACGGGCCATGTTGTCTCTTCGTTACGGCGAGCATCAAGACTCGCTCACCATTTAACTTAATCCTAGCGCAAAAGAAGCGAATGATTCATTGGTGGAAACCATGAAACAAATGAACCGAGATTCGAGCTGCCGTGGCCCGGTCGGGCGGCAGTGTTGCGGCTGAGCGTGGTGGACTGTTGCGGGTGGTGAGCCAACACTGACAGTCGAGCAGCTGCACTGGCTGCTCGATGGCATCGACCTGGCGGTGGCGCACAAGCATTCGCAGCGCCTGCACATCGCCAGGGCCGGTGGGCTCGCGCACCTGGGGCCTTGGGTTCACGCGCGCCGACCGTTCCTCAAGGCCGAAGACGCCATCCTGAATGCCGCACGTTCACAGGACCGGGTCGCCAGGCAATGCGTGCAGCTCATTGGCAAGCTGTATGTACCGCGCCGAGGCGCTGGCCAAGGACTGGGCCCGGAACGCCGGTTGCGGCTGCGCTCGCGCTATAGCCGCGCGGTCGTGCGCGAGATCGAACGGCTGCTGCTCACGCACCTGCACCGTGTCGCGCCGTCCAGCCTGCTGGGTGAGGCGCTGCACTACCTGCACGAGCAGTGGCCCAAGCTCGTGCGCTTCCTGGACACTGACACCTGACCGCTGAACTCCAACCCGGTGGAGAACACCAGTCAGCCGTTCGTCGGCAGACGCAGCTGGCTATTCGCCGACACCGTGGGCGGCGCAAACGCAAGCGCCAACCTGTACTCGTTGATCGAGATCGCCAAGGCCAACAACATCGAGCCCTACCGCTACCTCGTCGCGCTCTTCAAGAAGCTGCGCTGGCCCAGACGGTGGACGACTACGAGGCTCTGTTGCCCTGGAACATCGTGCTCGGCGAGCTGTAGAACGCGGCTTGCGGATCGGCACCAGCGCCGCGCGCGAGGGTATGGTTGATAGACCGCTTACGCTATGACCACAAGGACGCCAACTTCATGGCCTTCCTCTGCCTGGCAGCTCCTCTGACTTGGGTGCCAGGCCGAATGTCGATTCACCCTAGTGACCTGCCGGAATGCTTCTCAGCCGCCCATTCGGTCGAGGTAAGCGCCAGAAGGCATCTGCAGGGCGCGCTTCACGCGCGCGCGCGCTTGGTCGCCGACGCCTGCACATACGCTCCTGACTCGAAGAGTTGGCGCTCGACGCGTTCGATTTGTTCAACGACTTGAGGGCCAGAGTCTGCGACGAGCTGCTCCAGCAATGCTTCCGTCAGTGCGACGCCCGCCGCAACGGATGGAAAGAACGACGAGCTGTGCACGGCAAAGAGCAAGGTGATGTCAGCCTGAAGCGCCAGAGGTGACGCACTGCTATCAGTCATCGCTATCAGCGTCGCTCCAGCCCTTTTCGCATGGTTGGCGATCTCCAGCGACTCCCGCGAGTACGGCGCAAAACTGGTCACGACGACGGCGTCGCCCTTCTCGATGGGCCTCAGCTGCAGTTCAAGGCCGGAACTCGAGCCGTCAATCAAATGAACGGAATTTCGGAATAGTCGATAGCCATAGAAAAGGGTGTAGGCCACGGGAAAACTGGCCCGAAGACCAGCGATGTGCACGCTCTTGGCCTTCCTCAGTGCCTTCACCGCGTTCCTCAGCTGCGGGCTGGCTCCTTTTTCAGTGGCGTCAATGTTGCCGTGGTGGACAGCAAACAATTCGCTGACAAGATCGTGCGTGCGGCCGCGCCGGGCGACGGTCTTGGCGCGCTGCCCATAAGAGTCATCGTGTAACCCAAGGTCTTCTGCAAACGCTGACTTGAGTTCGGACCAGCCTTCATATCCCAGTTGCTGCGCAAGTCGCACCAAGGTTGTCGGCTGTGCCCCCGCCTTCTCAGCGATGTTTCGCATCGAATTGATGACGACTTCATTGGGGTAGTCGACAATGAATCGCGCTGCGGCCTGCAGGCGCGGCGTTAGGGCTTCAAACTGCTCCAGTAGCTTTTCTCGGGCGCTCATATTCAGGGCGTTCTCCTCGTGTGAATGGAACGAATGCTACACCCACCGACGCGAAGAGTTCATCGGTTCCAGAACGGACCTCACAGCGCGACCAAAGCGCTGAGGCGACCGCTGCAGCTACCGCCCGAAGAATTGGGGGCGCCGCTTCTCGAGCATTGCGCCAACCGCTTCCAAGTGATCCTGGGTGTTGTGGCACATCCCCTGAAAGGCGGCGCACATGTCCAGGAACTCCGGAAACTCCATGCCCTGCGCACTCTTCATCAAGCGCTTCGTGAGACGCAGGCCTGTGGCGGCTTCGCCGCGATCGAATGGGCCAACTCGATAGCACGAGTCATCAGTTTTTCCGGACTCATCACGTCGAGAACGAGCCCAAGCGCCAAAGCCTCTGATGCGCTCACGGATCGCCCCGTGAAACAGAGTTCGGCGGCGCGCTGCTGTCCCACCAATCGTTGCAGGAACCAGGCGCCGCCATCGCCAGGCACGATCCCGATGTTGACGAAGCTCTCGGCCATGACTGCGACGTCGGAGGCCAGCCGGATGTCACACATGCAGGCCAGATCGAAGCCGGCGCCAATGGCTGGTCCATTGATTGCGGCTATTGTCGGCACATCGATGCGACTGAGTGCCAGGGGAATGCGTTGGATGCCGGACCGATAACGCGTCTGAACCTCGTGGACGTCACCAGCAAAGCTGCTTTGCCGGGCGAGCATGTGCTTGATGTTGCCGCCGGCTGAAAAGGCCTTCCCATTGCCCGTGATCACGAGCACTGAAACGCTCTCATCGCGATTGGTCCAGCGAACGTTCTCTTCGATGTCATCAATGAGTCGGGTTCCCGTCAGTTCGTTTCGCACGTCATCCCGATTCAGGGTGAGCGTTGCGACGCGATTGTCAATTGTGAGAAGTGCGTCGTGAAGCGTCGGTAGCTGGTTTACTTAGTTCTCCCGTGAGGTCAACGGCGGTTTCGGATCGAGCAGGATTCGTACATCAAGAACCCTGATCCCCTCTGGGTAAGCCATGACAGGGTTCAGATCCAATTCAGCGATCTCAGGAAACGCTGTGCACAGGCGGGATACGCCAAGCATCAACTGAACCAGTGCGTCCTTGTCAACGGGGCGTGAGCCTCGCACGCCATCGAGAATCTGCGAGGCACGAATTTCCCCAAGCATAGACCGCGCGTCTGTTTCGGTGAGCGGAAGCGATCGAAAGACCACATCGCGCAACACTTCCACCAACACGCCTCCCAGACCGAACATCAGGACGGGGCCGTATAACGGGTCTCGCACGACGCCGATGATGACTTCAACGCCACCAGAGGGGGCCATCGGGGTAACGAGCACACCTGCCACGTTAGGGTTCTCCTGGCCGTGCGCGCGTGCGTACGTCGTCGAATTCGCGAGGATCGTGGCATACGCACCCCGAACCGAGGACGTGTTGCTGATGTTCAGCTTGACGCCACCTGCTTCCGTCTTGTGAACGATGTCACAGGAAACGATCTTCATGGCCACGGGGACTCGACCCATCGATTCGAATGCAACGACCGCATCGTCTGCAGATGAGGCGAGCCGCGCGGCCGTAAACATCTTGACGCCGGCATCTTCCAGCGCTTGGCGCGCCTCGTGCTCCAGGACGACGTGGCGACCCTCGCGCCGGCAGTTCTCGATGACGCCTTGAAAGCTCCCGGACCGGGGCGAGACATCGTTCGCTCCAAGATTCGGGCGACGGCGAGCTTCCCCCCAAGCGGCGAGCGCCTCGAGGCACCGCACCGACAGTTCCAATGAGTCGTGCACAGGGACACCGAGTTCACGGATTATCGACAACGGTCGGGGCCGCTGGTCCGCACCGAGGCTACCGTACAAGCTGTGCACGATCACTGGCTTGCCAGACTCCGTGCAAATGCTCGCCACACGCCTGGACGTCTCGAGCTCCACCTCCGTCAGCGTGTGAGAAAAACGCACGCCATAGCCCCCAAACAATCCTGTAATCAGGAGTGCATCGACGGCTGGATCGGCCATCAGGATGGCCGCGCACTCCGCGAAGAGTGCTGGGTTTGAATCAGTTCCGCCAGCGACATCTACTGGGTTTGCGATAGTCGCAGAGGACGGCAGGATCGCACTCAGGCGCGCCTTTGTGGCATCACTCAGCGTCGCAATCTGCAGGTTCTGTTCCGAGAGGGCGTCAGCTGCGATCGTGGCATGACCGCCACCATCCGCGAGCACGGCAACCCGCCGCCCCGCCATCGGGGGCAAAAGCGACAACGTCTCGGCGAGCGAGAGGATTTCGTCCGACTTGCGCGCCAGCACGGCGCCTGCCTGCTTCAGCACTCCTTCGCTAACGGCGTAGTTACCCGCGAGTGCGCCCGTGTGAGATTGAGCTGACTTGCGCCCGGCGTTGGTGCGGCCTGACTTGTAGATGACGACAGGCTTCTCTCGCGTGATGCGTTGCAGGCTCTCGAGAAATGTCCGACCGTCTTTCAAACCCTCGATGTACGCAACGACTACCTGCGTGTTTTCATCGACACGCAGGAACTCGAGATACTCGTGGAACTGAATGTCCGACTCATTTCCGATGCCGACGTAGATCGATAAGCCGATATAGCCGTTGGCCTGGGCTTCAGTAACGAGTGACAGCGCCATATTCCCGGATTGCGACACCAAGGCTATGCCACCCCGCTTCAGATCCGAGAAGCCGACAATATTCGCCTGCGCATGAGTGTTGAAAATGCCGGACGTATTCGGACCAACAATTCGGACCCCGCATCGCACGGCTTCTTCGACCATCCGCGCCTGAAGTTCCGCGCCTCCCTCACCCGCTTCAGCAAAGCCACCGGCGAGAACGACGGCACCCTTCACACCTCTTGCTCCGCATTGAGCGATGACGTCCGGTAGCGTTCGCGCCGGCGTGCAGATGAGTGCCAAATCAATCGAATCTGGAACGTGCGCCAGAGTGGGGTATGCAATTCTGCCGAGGATCGATACTTCCCGCGGATTGACCGGGTAAATCTCCCCGGGAAATCCGTCGTCGATCAATTTCTGGATTGACCGAAAACCGCGCTTCGTAGGATCTTTTGAAGCACCGACTACCGCAATGGACTTGGGATAGAAAACTGGATACAAGGTGTTCATGTCAGTCTCCGTGGAACACAGGTGCTCGCTTTTCTGCGAACGCGTCGACCCCTTCTTGCCAGTCACGCGTTGTGCTGACAAAGGTCATGCCCTCCAGCTCTGCGCGTAAGGCCGCATCCAACGTTGACTCCGAAGCAAAGTTCAATTGCTCCTTCGCGAGTTGCATTGAGCGCGGCGCCTTAGTGGCCAGTTGACGGCAGAACTGGAGCGCAGATTCGATGAACACCTCATCGTCGAACACGCGATTCGCCAATCCGATCCGTACCGCTTCTTCGCCTCCGATACGCTCACCCAGGAAAACCAGCTCCCGCGCCTTGGCAAGGCCCACAAGCCGCGGCAGCAGCCAGGTGACGCCTCCGCCGAGAAAGTTGCCGATGCTTATCTCCGGAAGACCGATCTGCGCAGTTCTGGACATCACGATGAAGTCCGAAGCGAGCGCGATCTCAGCACCAGCGCCGAGTGCATAGCCATTGACCGCCGAGACAACTGGCTTCTTGAGTTGCAGAAGGCGCTTGCAGAGTAACTGTTCACCTTGCAGGTACTGTCGCCGGTCATACGGCGTACGACCTGCCTTGTGCTCCTTCAGGTCCGCTCCAACGCAAAAGGCGCGGCCGGCTCCGGTGAGCAGGACAACCCGCACTTCGGAATCCCGCTCGGCTTCAACGAGTGCCTCGCCGAGCTCATCGTAGAGCTGCTGCGTGACAGCGTTGAGCCGATGAGGGCGATTGAATCGGATCTGCGCGATCCCGTCGGCAACTGAAAACATGACTGTCTCGTACATCCAAACCTCCGTGTACGTCCCAGTATATGGATCAAATGCTCTGAATGCAACATTCGCGGATCAATTGGTTGATGCGCAGTTTGGGCGCGGGTCATCTGCGCACTGGAAGTGTTGCATCGCGTGATCTAGGTAGAACCACCATGCATCATACGTTTCATAACTCCATAACATGGCGCAAACGTTTGAATCAAAACATTAGTTTTTGGCTCATTTGCTTCACGCGTTCAAGCGCGCCAGAGGGGCACCTTCGCCTGTCTCTCAGGAGCGTTCCGTTAGCCAGCCATCAACTCAACATGAAAGCGCAACCAGTGGACATGAAATTGACGGACCACACGACCACGAACATCAATTCGACGAGAACATCCACCGCCACCGGCCTCGCGAGGTCGGGTTTCAAATGGAATCGTATGCACAAGTCCCTGATCGCGGTGGCGGCCATGACTTTTGCCGGCGCAGCCTTCGCTCAATCGTCGGTGACGATTTTCGGAGTCGTGGACACCAGGGTGGCGTACGGCTCGGGCAGCGTGGCGAACAAAACCCAGTTGGCCAGCTCCGGCATGAATGCCTCGCGTCTGGGCTTTCGCGGCGTAGAAGACTTGGGCGATGGCATGTCGGCTTCATTCTGGCTGGAATCGGCCGTGAACGCCGACGATGGCTCGTTTGGCACAACCAACACTAACAACCAATCCAGCGGTTCCGCTGGTGGCGGCGCAATGGTCTTCGGCAGACGCTCGACGGTGAGCTTGTCCGGCAATTGGGGGGAATTGCGTCTGGGGCGGGACTTCACTCCGCAGTTCTGGAATTTGAGCGAGTTTGATCCCTTCGGGACTACAGGCAACGGCACGACCCAGACACTCAACTCCATCATCACCGGCACAACGCAGGTCCGCGCTTCGAACAGCATCGGCTACTTCCTGCCCAAAGAGACCCTGAATGGCTTTTACGGCCAGGGCATGTACTACCTGGGTGAGAACAACAGCAATGCCGTCAACGTCGTTTGTACCTCGCCTAGAGTTCCCGCTGGCTGTGGTGTCAGCACCAAGAACGACGGCAGCGGCTGGGGCGTGCGACTCGGATTCAAAAGCGGTCCATTCGACGTCGCCGCTGCAACCAGTCGCACCACGAACGCCGCAGGCAGTCCGCGTCAGAGCAATATCGGAGGGCAATGGGACGCGGGAGTGGCGACGATCATGGCCCACTACTCACGGGACAAGGGCGTTGTGAACGGCTCGATGCGCAACGCCAAGGGTTGGCTGGTCGGCGGCTTGGTACCCGTGGGCGCCGGCGACATCCGCATCTCCTACTCTCAGTACGCGGTCAATCTGGCGCCCGCGCCCGATCGAATCACCAAGAAGTGGGCGCTGGGCTACGCATACAACCTGTCTAAGCGCACGGCTCTCTACGTCACGTACGCGCGCCTGAGCAACGGCGGCGGTGCAACACAGGCACTAAACGGCGCGACGACGGCGGCCAACGGCTCTTCGACCGGGTACGACATGGGCATTCGCCACAGGTTCTAATGAAAATGAAAATGGCTGAAGGCAATTGGGATCCCATGGAATCCAACAGTTTCGTAGACGGCGTCCGCGCAGGACTCACTCGTCGTGAACTGGCGGGGGCGCTCGCCATGTTGGCCTCCGCTATCTCCACGGGTGGATGCGCGCAATCGGGAGCATCGACCCAAGGGGCGAGCGCATCCACCACGGCGCCGTTGCACGGCATCGTCGCAGCGGGGGCGAAGCCAGCTGCCGACGCAGGCGCGGCCATACTTTCGGCAGGCGGGAATGCAGTCGATGCCATCGTCGCGACGGCAATTGCAATGGCCGTGGTCGATCCTTCGAACACTAGCATCATGGGGCGGACCCATCTCCTGGTTTTGAATGCGTCCGGTGAGTGTGACGCGATCGACGGCCGCTCCATGGTCCCGGCAGCGTGGCACGCCGGGGACAAAGCGACCGACAGGGCGGGCGTTGTTCCGGTGGGAGGCAACCCACGGAGCTTTGAACATGCCCTGCAGCGATTTGGCCGTCTGACGATGGAACAAGTTTGCGCGCCGGCCATCCGTTTGGCGCGCGATGGCTTCGAGGTGCCTTCGAACTTGGCACGGGTCTGGTCTCGCCGGGTTCCGGTCCTGCAGCGCAACCCCGTGGCGGCGAAGCTCTTCCTCAAAGAGGGCGGCCTGCCGTACAGAGAGGGGGAAGTCTTCCGACAACCGGAATTGGCTGCATCCCTGTCTCTCTATGCGAAGGGTGGCGCGGATCGATTTCTGAATCAGGCACTGACTCGCGACTTAGCACTGTTGCAGGCAGCGGGAAGCAAGCTGACCACGGAAGACTTTCTGGCGTATCGTCCCATCGACGCCGAATACATCCACACTCGGTACCGCGGATGGGATGTCTGGACCATCGGCAGACAAGGCTACGGTTTCCTTGTGGCGCAGACGCTGGAACTTCTTCAGGCGTACGACCTCCGATTGATGAGTGCCGCCGATCGGTGGGCAACCATGCTCGTGGCTCAACAAGTGGCCTTCAAGGGCCAGCGCGATGAAGCTTTGGGATCGAACGCTTCGTCACTTCTGGATCGCAATCGCATCCAAATGCTCGCCCAACGTGTTCGGGCGATTTTGCAGTCGAGCAATGCTTCGGGCCTGTTCGAGCTTCCACCAACCAAACCTGGCATACCTCAGGACACGACTCACATCTCTGTCGTGGACGCGCAAGGCATGGTCGCTTCGATGACGGAATCCATCGGACCGCACTTCGGAACGGGATTCGCGTCGCCTAACGGCTACTTGTTCGCACACAGCTACCAAATGGCAAGTGGCCAGCCCGACCCGGACGGCCGTGACGTCACATCGATGCTGCCGACCATTCTGCGATCGCCCGATGGGACGCTGGTTGCCTTGGGAGCCGCAGGGGCCGACAAGATCCGCGGGGCGGTCTTGCGCGCCATTGTCAACACCGTCGATCTCGGCATGACCGCGCAGCAAGCCGTTGCCGAACCCGCCTGCGTCATCCACAACGGCTATGTGCAGGCTTCGCGGGAACTCGACCCATCAGTGCGGATGCACTTGCAACGAATAGGTGTCACTCCTCGAATGGTAGGACGAAGCGACGGTGATCATTTCGGCGTCCTGCACGTCGCGAAGCGCCATGCCGACGGAAGCTTTTCGGGGGGGGCGGACACCTACTGGGATGGTGGAACAGCGCTCGTTTGATCCCACCACTGCAGCCGCAGCTTCACGGCCCTGGTTAAGAGCTACGGACCGCGCCAGGAGTTCATCACGCCGGAACGTCTATTGATTCCGACGCGAGCTGATTCGTTTTCACATCTGCCGCAGGCGCAGCGGCGATTGAATCTTCTGCTCTTTCGTAGATTGCGACCGGCGCTTGCGTGCCGCCAGCTTGCGGCGATGGCGACCACCTTGCCCTTGAAACTGTCATGCGATCCGATATCGATCAACAACGGCAGGATCCGGATCGATTCCAAGCCCAGGCGCGGAGGGAACAGGCACATGGCCGTTTACCGGCACTGTCGCTCCTCCAAAAGATCTTCCTCGAAATCGCAGTAGAGCCTTTCAAAGATCGGTGTCGAGCGCGTAGCTGCATTGAGATGCAATGTCGCAAGCTGCCCCGGCCCAAAAAGCGCGAAATGAGGGAAAAACTCGATACCCTCGGCTTCACACAGCGCCCGCACCTTCACCAGTTCAGTATTGGTGCGCCCCCCCCGCAGGGTGATGCAACAACGCCGTGCAGGTCCAATGCCTTGCAAAGACGCCGACCAATGCAATGGCTTCAAGCACCGCTCCACCATCGAATCAACGACAGTCCCGGAGAAAGGCCGTCCCAGCGGCTCAAGGCTGAGCAGGCAGCACACGCAGGGACTCAGTCGCCCAGCATGAGATGGTCGCGGTCGGACTTGAACGTCACATCAGTCGGCAACCGATGAAGCTCACGCGCTGCCCTACGCGCAAGTCCTGCTTCCAGTTGATCTCCTGCGGCGGTATCAGCAGCTCCGCAGACAGTGCCTGCGGAATTGGCCACCGGTGACTGCAGCGCCTCCGGAGATCCATCACCAATAGGGCTTCCACGCCGGCCATCGCGTGAGCTGCTCACAGAATGAATTTTCCACATAAGAACGAACGGATTCGTTCGTTAGATTTCAACGAGGCGGCTACTACGCTCTGAGCCCTCTTGTGGTGAACGCAGAACTTCTCTGTGAGCCGCTCACGGAGAAGTTCTGAGCCCATGCCCTCGCCCTTCACCCTTCCATTGCGCTCCGAGCCCGCCCCTTCCCAGGAAGGAGACAGCCAGGGCGCAGCCGCCTACGCGCTGATCCGCCGCGACATCCTGTCCTGCCGGCTGATGCCGGGCGTGACCGTGACGGAAGCCGAGCTGATGGACAGCTACACATTGGGCAAGAACAGCTGCCGCATCGCGCTCACGCGGTTGACCCACGAGCGACTAGTCCGTTCGCGACCCCGCAAAGGCTTCCAGATCGCCCCGATCACGGTGAAGGATGTCGAGGAGGTCTTCGCCCTGCGAGCGCAGCTCGAACCGATGGCCGCAAGGCTCGCCGTGGGCCGCGTCGACACGCAGTTGCTCCACCGACTCGAAGCCGCCTGCCGCGTCGAGCATGTGGCACCGCTGCACGAACGCATCGACGTGTTCATGGACGCCAACAAGCAGTTCCACCTGGCCATCGCCGCCGCCGCCGGCAACGACCGCCTGCTGCGCACGCTGTCCTCTCTGATGGACGAGATGTCTCGGCTGGTGGCCTTGGGCTTCAATGTACAGCGCGTCAAGCCCGAGATTAAGCACGACCACAACGCAATGATCCAGGCCTTCGACGAAGGTGACGGCAAGCGGGCCGAGCTCATCGCGCGCAGGCACATCGAGACCTTCCAGGCGCAGACGCTGGAGAAGGTGTATGCCAGTCTGTCGCAGGCGGGCGCCTACCTTCCCTTTCAGGCCGCGAGGAAGGCGCCGTGAGCGCGCTTGTACGGGACGAGGCCCCGGCGCTGGAAGCCAGGGGCATCGGCAAGCGCTACGGCCGCCTCGACGTGCTCGCCGGTATCGACCTCGCGGTGTATCCGGGCGAAGTGCTCGCGCTGGTCGGACCTTCGGGCTGCGGCAAGAGCTCGCTGCTCAACATCCTCTCCGGCCTCCTGCCACCCGACGCTGGCACCCTGGCCATCGCGGGTGTTCCTGCCAAGAGTTTCAGGCACTGGGAGCGCATCGCCTACATGTTCCAGGAAGACCGGTTGCTGCCCTGGCGCAGCGTACGCGACAACGTCGCCTTCGGCCTCGAGGCCACGCAAGCGAACGGCGCCGAGCGCCTGCGCCGCGCCAGCGAGGCCCTGCGCAAGGTCGGTCTGGAAGCGGTGGCCGATGCCTGGCCACACGAACTGTCCGGCGGCATGCGCAGCCGAGTGGCGCTCGCGCGCAGCCTGGCGGTGCAGCCCTCGGTGCTACTGATGGATGAACCCTTCTCGAAGCTCGATCCGCAAACCCGCTCGCAGATGCACTCGGAATTGCTTCGCCTCCAACGTGGCAGCGGCGCGACGGTCGTCTTCGTCACCCACGACATGGAAGAAGCTGTGGTGCTGGCGGACCGCATCGTGCGGCTCGCGCCGAACCCTGGCCGTATCGTGGAGGTCGTGGACCTCACCGGGCTGACGCGTCCGCGCGTGCCGGTCGACCCCGCAGTCACGGAGCAGATCCGGCTGCTGAGGATGCGGGGATGAGCTCTACCTTCCCTAGGCGCTTCCTGACGCTGCTCGCACAGCGCCTGCTGCTGGCTGGCGTGATCCTGCTGGCCTGGTGGTGGGGCGCGCAGCACCTGCCCTCCTTCGTGCTTCCAGGGCCGGACAAGGTAACGCAGGCGCTGTTCGCGCTCTGGAACAGCGAGACCTTCGGCCGGGACGTCGTCGCCACCTGCCGGCGCGTGCTGCTGGGCTTTGGCATCGCAACGGTCGTCGGCACGCTGCTGGGCCTAGCCCTCGGCGCAAGCCGGGCGCTGGCGCGCTTCTTCGAGCCCTTGCTGGCCGTCTTCAACACGGTGTCCTCCGCCATCTGGGCGATCTTCGCAATCATCTGGTTCGGCATCTCGGACGCGACCACCGTTTTCGTGGTGTTCATGACGGCGATGCCCTTGATCCTTACCAGCGTCTGGCAAGGTGCGCAGACAGTGGAGCCGCAGTACGTGGACCTGGCGCGCAGCTTCCGCATGTCGCGCGCGCAGGTGCTGCGCAAGATCTACGGGCCGAGCATCTTGCCGCACTTCTTTTCCGGCGCGCGCTTGGCCTTCGGTTTCGGTTGGCGCGTCTCCCTCGTGGCCGAGACCATCGGCTCCTCGGACGGCATCGGCTACCGGCTGCGCCAGGCCGCCGACCTGGTGCAGACCGATCAGGTCTTCGCGTGGACCGTGCTGCTGGTCGCGCTGATGCTGGTGATTGAAGGCGGGCTGCTCAAGCCCGCCGAACGCTGGCTGTTCCGCTGGAAATCCGCCTCGAAGGGGTCGCGCTCCGCCGTGCCTTCGCCTTCTTCTCCTGCTTCCTCCCCCTCCCCGGTCCCAAGTTCTCAAGGATGAATCCCATGCGCAAGCTCTTCGCCGCGACCCTGCTCGCGGCGGCCACACTCACCTCCTTCGCGGCCCAGGCCGCCGACAAGGTCCGCATCGGCTACTGGACCAGTGGCGTCAGCCTCGGCTACGGTGCGGTGCTGGAGTCGAAGGATTTCCTCGCCAGGCGCGGCATCGATGCCGAGTTCGTACATTTCCCAGACGTCAACGCGCCGCTGCGCGCGCTCGCCTCGGGCTCCATCGACCTCGCCTTTGGCGCGCCGCTGGCCGGCGTGTTCGGCACGGCCGCGACTGGAGTGCCCGTGCGCATCTTTGCGGCCACGCAGCCGGCCGACGTGCAGTTCGTGGTGCCGGAGGACTCGCCCATCCGCTCCATCGCCGAATTCAAGGGCAAGAAGATCGGCATGTCGCCCGCGGGTTCGTCGGTGGCGGTGATCGCCGGCGCGGTGCTGGCCGGCAACTACCAGATCAAGCCCAACGAGTTCTCGCTGGTCGGCGGCAACGAGTCGCGGCTCGCCCAGTTCCTGGCGCAAAAGCAGGTCGACGGCGCGGCACTGCGCTCGGTCACCGTGGCGCAGCTGGGTGGCGAGCTCAAGCTGCGGCGCCTCGGCAGCTTCGCGGATGAGTGGAAGAAGCTCACGCGCTCGGACGCCCTGCCCTACATCGGCGTCGGCGCCGTGCGCGCGGAACTGGTGGACAAGCAGCCCGAGGTGGTCGCACGCGTCATCGCCGCCTTGCGCGACACCCTGGCCTGGGGCAACACGCACCGCGACGAGGTGGTGCAGATCCTCCAGAAGAAGGCCAACCTCCCGGCCGAAGACGCGCGGGCCTACGTCGCACTTTGGAACGCGATGAACCGCGTCGGCCTCGAGCCGGAGGACATCGCGACCCTGCGACGCGAGCATGCCGTCTTCGTCGAGTCCGGCCTGGTGAAGGGCGAACTCAAGGACGAGCTTTTCATCACCGCGCCCTATGAACAGTCGAAGACGCTGAAGTAAGCGACCTCGTCAGCCACCTCGCCCGACACAGCCATTCAACCAAGGAACCTTTCATGAGCAACCCCACCACCATGCGTGCTCTCGTGCTCGACGCGCACGGCGCCCTCGACCAACTGCGCGTCGTCACCGACAGACCGGTACCCCGCGCCCAGGCCGGCCACGTGGTCGTGCGCGTCGGTGCCTCGTCCTTCAACTACCACGACGTCTTCACCGTTCAGGGCATGCCCGGCATCAAGGTGCCGCTGCCGGTGGTCATCGGCCTGGACCTGGCAGGCACGATCACCGAGGTGGGCGACGGCGTCTCCGACTGGGCGCCTGGCGATCGCGTGCTGGTCAACCCGCTCAAGCCCGGCGTCGGCCTGATGGGCGAGATGATCGATGGCGGCATGGCCGAGTACGCGCTAGCCGATGCATCGCAGCTGATCGCGCTGCCCGACGAGGTGAGCTTCGAGCAGGCCGCGGCACTGCCGGTGGCCTACGGCACAGCGCATCGCATGCTGTTCACCCACCGCACCGTCAAGGCCGGGGACAAGGTGCTGGTGCTGGGCGCAAGCGGCGGCGTTGGCACAGCCACCGTGCTGCTGGCCAAGCTGCTCGGCGCGGAGGTGATCGCCGCCGCCGGCAGCGATGAGAAGGCGCAGCGCCTGCTCGCGCTGGGCGCGGACCACGTCGTCAACTACCGCGAGACCGATTTCTCCAAGTGGGTCATCGCGAAGTACGGCAAGCCGCAGCGGCGCACCCACGAAGGCGGTGTCGACGTGGTCGTCAATTTCACCGGCGGCGACACCTGGCTGCCCTCCATCAAGAGCCTGAAGCGTGGCGGCACCCTGCTCGTGTGCGGTGCCACCGCGGGCCACGACCCGCGCGAGGACCTGCGCTATGTCTGGAGCTTCGAACTCAATATCAAGGGCTCGAACAGCTTCTACGAAGACAACCTCAAGGCCCTGCTCGCGCTGGTGGCCGAAGGCCGGCTCGACCCCGTCATCGACCGGGTGCTGCCGCTGGAGCGGGCTGCCGAAGGCCTGGCTCTGATCCGCGATCGCGCTGTGCTCGGCAAGGTCGTCGTCGCGCCATGAGTCACCCCAATTGCGGCTTCCTTTCCCTCTTTCTCCGGACCCAACAATGACCGACACCGCATCCCCCGCGCTCCCCAGTGCCGAAGACATTCAGGCCCGTCTACAGCGCGGCCCCTACCACCAATGGCTGGGCCTTCAGGTCCAGTCCGTTGCGCATGGCGAAATCGCCCTGACAGCGAAGTTCCGCGACGAATGGGTGGTCAATCCCGAAGGCGGCTACATCCATGGCGGCATCCTCGCCGCGCTGGTGGACCTGACGGCCGACTGGGCACTGGTCTCGCACACCGGCAAGGGCGTGCCGACCATCGATCTGCGCGTCGACTACCACCGCGCCGCGCGCGGCGACCTGCGCGCGACCGGCAAGGTGATCAAGCTTGGCCGGCAGTTCTCGGTGGCCGAGGCCCAGGTGTTCGACGGCGAAGGCCAACTGGTGGCGAGCGGGCGCGGTGTGTATGCGACGCCGGCGCCGGCCAAGACCTGAGCCGCGCATGCCAGGGAGCTCCCTCGACCACCTGGTCGTCAACACCCGCTTCGAGACCAACGCCGCGCAGGCCCTGTTCGCAGACTTGGGCTTCACGCTGACGCCACGCGGCCACCACACCCTGGGCTCGATCAACCACCTCGTGGTCTTTCCCCAGGCCTACCTGGAACTGATCGGACTGCCGCAAGGCGGCGGCCGGCTGCGACAGGAGATCCTCGACAGCCCGGTTGGCATCGACGGTCTCGTGCTGGCCAGCCGCGATGCCGAGGCCTCGCACGCGGCGCTGGCCGCCGCCGGCTTCGCCGTGTCGCCTGTGCAGCACTTCTCGCGGCCGGTGGAGATCGACGGCCAGACGCACGACGCACGCTTCTCGACCGTGCGCCTGCTGCCGGGGCAGTTGCCCGCCGGCCGCGTCTACGTCTGCCAGCACCATACGCCGGAGCTCTTGTGGCGGCCCGAATGGACCGCTCATGCCAACGGTGTGCGCGGCATCGCCGGCCTGGCCATCGTCGGGCCCGCGCCGCTGCGGCTGCGCGGCGACTACGCCCGGCTCGGACCGTTGACGCCGGACTTCTCGACGGATTTCCTGGACCGCGCCGAGTTCGACGCGCGCTACGGCGCGCTGGCGTCGTTCTTGCCAGCGCGCGAAGACTTCTTCGGCGCGATTCGCCTCGCGGGTGGGGACCCGGCTGCGATGGCGGCCCGGGCCACGGCGATGGCGCTGCCGGCCGCGCAGACCCGCGACGGCCTGGCCATCGCGCTACCCCGCTTTCACACCGTGCTGGAGTTCAGCGCGTGAGCATCGAAGAAAGCCTCAACCTCGGCTGCGTGATCGACAGCGCCGCCGACCCGGAACGCGTGGCCTTCATCGGGCTCGACGCGGCCGGCCGCGCCACCGAGCACCGCTTCGGCGACATCGACGACCGCGCCAATGCCGTCGCCCGCGCCTTGCTAGCGCAGGGCCATGCGCCACAGGAGCGCATCGCGCTGTTGGCGGCCAACTCGGTCGACTACGTGGTCTCGCTCCTGGGCATCCTGCGGGCCGGGCTGGTCGCGGTGCCGGTCAATTTCAAGCTGCCGGCCCCGCTGATCACCTTCGTGCTACGGGACAGCGGCGCACAGCTGGTGCTGTGCGATGCCGAACGCAGGGCCCAGGTGCCCGAGGGACTGCCGGCGCTGGTCTTCGGCACGCAGGCCTTCGACGCGTGGCGCGCTCCCGGCGCACTAGCGCCGCACGTGTCGGTACCGCATGTCCCGGCGCCCGAAGATCTGGCCCTGCTGCTCTACACCTCTGGCTCCACCGGACAGCCCAAGGGGGTGCGGCTGAGCCACGCGAGCCATCGCTGGGTGGTGCGGACGCGCCGCGCGGCGACGCCACTGGCCGGCGAGCGCGTGCTCGTCGCGGCGCCGCTGTATCACATGAACGCGCTCGCGCTGGTGCTGCTCACCATGGCATCCCATACCACGAGCGTGCTGCTGCCGCAGTTCAACACGACAGCCTACATCGGCGCCATCGACCGCTACCACTGCACCTGGCTCACAGCAGTGCCGCCGATGATCGCGATGATGCTGCGCGAACGGAGCGCTCTCGCGGCGGCCGACCTGTCCTCGGTGCGCGTCGTGCGCATGGGGTCCGCGCCAATCAGTCCCGGTCTGCTGGAGCAGATCCGCAGCCTTCTGCCCAACGCGCGCATCATCAACGCCTACGGCACCACCGAAGGCGGCCCGGTCGTCTTCGGCCCACATCCCCTGGGCCTGCCCACGCCACCACTCGCGGTCGGCTTTCCGCATCCGCAGGTGGAGGTACGGCTGGCCGACGACGCGGGGGCAGAACGCGACGAGGGCGTGCTGGAGATCCGCAGCCCCGGCCTGATGCAGGGCTACCACCAGCGGTTCGATCTCTCGCCCTTCACCGCGGACGGCTTCTACATCACCGGCGACGTTTTCCGGCGCGACGACGAGGGCTTCTACACCTTCGTCGGGCGGCGCGACGACATGTTCGTGAGCGGCGGCGAGAACCTCTACCCCGGAGAGATAGAGAAGGTGCTGGAACGCCATCCGGCCGTGCAGCAAGCCAGCATCGTTGCGCTGCCGGACGAGATCAAGGGCACCAAGCCGGTCGCCTTCGTCGTGCCGCGCGCGGGCGTTGCGGCGGTGAACGAGGAGACGCTCAAAGCGTTCTCGCTGCAGCACCTCGCGGCCTACCAGCACCCGCGCCGTATCTGGTTCACGGAGAGCCTGCCGCTGGCCGCTACCCAGAAGATCGACCGCGCCGCGCTGGTGCGGGAGGCTCTGCGCCGCAGCAGCGCCACGCAAGCGGCGCCCATCGATATGCCATTCGCATCCGACCATGGGAAACCATGACGCATCCATCCATCCGCTCCTCGGCCCTGCCAGCCACGCTCTTCGCCGGCATGCTGCTGGCCGCCACACCGAGCCACGCGCTCGACGAGGTCACCGTCGCCCTCGCGATCCCGTCCACCATGCATGACGACGCGTCCTACGCCGCGGCCCAAGCCTGGGCTCCTACAAGGAGCCCAATCTGGCGGTGACGATCATCGTAGTCTAGGGCGCTGGCGCGCGGCCCCGTAGATCGCCGACAAGCGCAGGCCTTCGGCTATCCGACCTGCGAGCCCGTAATGGCTGGCTATTTCTCCGGCAAGGCGCCTTGCCGCTGCGCTATTTCTACAACGGCGTGCCAGCGACCACAATGGAGTTCAGCTGAGCAGCGGCTTCCAGGCGCTTCGCACCGGCCGCGTCGATGCACTCAACTTCCATCGCAGTTTGGACTAGTCACAGGAACGCAGGCTGTAGTTGCGTTTCACCACGCTCAGTCAACCCTCCAGTCGTTCCGACCGAATACCAACAGGCAACTGCTGTCAAAGAGTGAGAGGCTTGGTGGCGGCACGCCGGTCCCGCCACCTGCGCCGTGCCCGTGCCCGTGCCGTTGATACGCGGTAGCGCGTTGAACTGGAAAGACCCGGCCGGCACTTGGCCGCATTACTAGCGGATGGTTGCAGCGGAGTTCGCGAAAGCATGTCAGGCCGTCCTTGCGGTTGCCGTTGACCCGGAGCCCGTAGGGGCGAATGCGCTGGAATCCCTTCGGCTGGTCGTGTTGGATCCTTGTTTTTCGGGATGGCGACCTATCCAGCGTCGAGCATCACCAAGTCGGCATGGTGACCGACCTTGAGCACGCTGCAGCCGCACATATCGAAGCTGCGTGTTGCGAGGCCCATTCTGTATCGCCTTCTTGCCGATTCAGGCTCTTCCCCGATGCCTAATTTTTAGCGCGCCCGGCGCGAAAAACGATGCTTGGAAGCAACGCGGTGGGCTCCTAACATTCGCTCCCGCTGGCCCTTCAACGTGACGAAGACAACACGCAGGGTCACGCTCTCCGCTCCCAATTCTTCTACAAGGGAATCCGCCATGGCCAATCTCCGGGACCCCGGTCGCCGAAGCCTTCTCAAGACCTCGCTCGTTGCCGGGGGCCTCTCGTTCGGCAGCATGCTGTCGTTCGACACCTTCGCGCAGGGCAAGGCGCGCATCAACATGCAGCTCGGCTGGATCCCCAGCATCAACCAGATCGGCGAGGTAGTGGCCAAGCGGCTGGGCTTCTACGACCAGGAAGGCATCGAGTTCGCCATCCAGCCCGGTGGACCGAACATCGATGGCGTGGCCATCGTGGCTTCTGGCCGCTATGAGGTGGGCCAGGTTTCGTCCAGCCCCTCGGTAATGTTGGCCGTCTCGCAGGGCCTGCCGATCAAGTGCTTCGCTGTCGGCGCCCAGAAGCATCCGTTCACCTTCTTCTCACTGGCCAAGAATCCCGTGCACAAACCCGCCGACCTGATCGGCAAGAAGGTCGGCATCCCCTCAACCGCGGCCATCCTGCTGCGCGCCCTGCTGGCGAAGAACAAGATCGCCGAGAAGGACGTCACCATCATCACGGTCGGCTCCGACATGGTGCCGCTGCTGACCGGCGAAGTCGACGTCGGATGCTGCAGGCAGGCGTGCTCAATAGCACCGCGACGGGGCCCTGCTTGGGCAATGCACGCGCAATTGTCTGGACGCTTATAGGGCGAGGGGCCTTGGAATGAAAATAGACGAACGCCCTCAGCCTAGGGCACGCACAGAATTGCTCAGGGTGCGCGCACAAGCCAGCAGCGAGGGCCCCAAGCGGCTCTCAGCCTCCTCGCGCGTCCAGCGGCTGGTGGGGGCCACGATATGCACGGCAGCCACAGGCCGGCCGTGGCTGTCGATCACAGGAGCACCCAGCGTCATGTCACCCAGGAACAGTTCTTCGCGATTGATGGCGTAGCCACGCTCGCGCGCCTGGGTCAACTCGGCCAGAATGGCCGACTCATCGGTGATCGTGAAGCGCGTGTGAACGGCACGCTCGCTCGCGCGCAACAGCGCCAAGGCCTCCGCATCGGGCAGCGCGCTGAGCCAGGCCCGGCCCGATGCCGTGCAGTACATGGGGATGCGGCTACCGATGGGCATGTGCACCGGTACAAACTGGGCGCTGACGAAGCGCGCCACATAGACCATCTCCAGCCCGTCGGGCTCGGTGAGGCAGGTGGTCTCGGTCGTCACGGTGGCGAGCTCCGAGAGATAGGGATTGGCCAGATCAATCAGCGTGTTGGCTGCCAGGTAGTTGTAGCCGATGCGCATCACGCGCGGTGCGAGCAAGTAGCGACGCGTCTGCGGATGCTTTCGCACAAAACCTAGTTGTTCCAGGGTGAAGACCATCCGTTGCGCCGAGCTCTTGCTGATGCCCGCCGCCGCCGCCACGTCAGCCAGCGTCATGCTGCGCCGCTGCGCACTGAAGGCGCAGAGCACGGCCAGCCCCTTTTCTAGCGACTGATTGAACAAGGGGTTCGCGTCTTCTTCGGGCGATTGCGGCGTGCTCATGTGAGAAGCATAGCAGACGCCATTTTAAATATCGCATATCGATATTATTGAATCTTTTAGTGGTTTTTACGTATTTTTATCAGCCTCGCATGTAGTGATGATTGATTCATGCGATTTGAATTTTTGACTGATGAGGCAACGAAGCACTCACCCAGCAACGAGCCCATGGACATGCCTGTGCAACCGGCCTTCCTGCGTCATGCGCCGGACGGAGATACGGCATGAGTGCCCCCTCCATCGGCTCGCACCCCGACGCCCCCTCGCTGTGGGCCGCCACAGCACCCCAAGCCCCCAACACACCCGCGCTCAGTGCCCCCTCGTCAACCGACGTGCTTGTGATTGGCGCGGGGTACACGGGCCTATCCGCCGCATTGCACCTGGCTGAGGACGGAGCCAGCGTGTGCGTTCTAGATGCGCACGAGCCCGGCTGGGGCGCCTCAGGGCGCAACGGCGGGCAAGTAAACCCCACGCTCAAGCACGACCCCGACGACTTGGTGCGCGTCTACGGTGCTGCGCGCGCCGAGCCGCTGATTGACGCCGTCTCCCACTCGGCCGACCTCGTATACAAGCTGATCGAGCGCCACGCCATCGACTGCGCCCCCGTGCGAGCCGGCTGGCTACAGGTGGGCTACACCCAGCAGGCGATAGACGGTATGCACGCTCGCGCCCAGCAATGGGAGCGGCGTGGCGTGCGCGTGGAGACGTTGGGCCGCTCGGCCGTGGCCGCACGCATCGGCACTCCGGCCTTCGCGGGTGGCTGGCTCGACGGACGCGCCGGCAGCATTCAGCCATTGGCCTATGTGCGCGGCCTGGTGCGCGCGGCACAGGCGCAGGGTGTGCAAGTGCACGGAGGCTCGCCCGTGGTGGCACTGCAGCGCCAGGGCACCGGCTGGGTCGCCACCACGGCCCAAGGCCACCGCGTGCAGGCGCAACAGGTGGTGTTGGGCACCAACGGCTATACCGACGGACTATGGCCGGGGCTGGCCCGCACAGTGCTCGCCGCCAACAGCTTCATCGTGGCCACACGGCCGCTCGGCAAGGCGGGTGAGCACATCCTGCCCGGCGGCGAAACGGGCTCGACCTCGCAGCGACTGCTGCTGTACTTCCGCAAGGATGCGCAGGGCCGGCTGCTGATGGGCGGACGCGGTCACTTCAACGACCCGCGGGGCCCCGGCGACTTCGCGCACCTGGAGCGCGCGGTAGCGCTGATGTTCCCCGGCCTCGGGCCTCTGCAGTACGAGTATCGCTGGGCCGGGCGCGTTGCCATCACACGCGATTTCATGCCGCACCTGCACCAGCCCGCGCCGGGCATCACCATGGCACTGGGCTACAACGGGCGCGGCATCGCCCTCGCCACGAGCCTAGGCCGGCACGTGGCAGCCTTGGCAGCGGGCGGCGGCGCGGCGGCCTGCCCCTTCCCGATCACGCCCGTGCAGCCCCTTCCGCTGCACGGGCTGCAGCGCTTCTACATCGCTGCCGGGGTGGCCTGCTACAGCCTGCTGGACCGCATCTGGACGTGAGTGAACTCCGGTCTTGGAAGAGCCCGGGATCTATCTTCCCCTACACAAGAAACGACCTCAACTGGAGCTTTGAATGTACGAATATGCAGGACTAGACCTCGCTCTTGGCTATGCGGCCCATCTGGATCGAATGCAACAGCTAGCACGAGACAATCCACTGCAGGGCCTACCCGGCGTCCGTCTTCGGTACGACATGCTTGGAGAGCGCTATGTCTACCCAAGGCCCGCAGGCATGCGGGTGCGCAATACATTCATTGTGCTGAAAGGCAGGGAGATTCCACTTCGAGTCTATTGGCCTGCCACCGAAGAACCACCGCCTGTCATCCTCTATATGCATGGAGGCGGCTTCGTCGCAGGGAGCCACGATTCGCACGACATGATCGTGGCGCAGCTTGCTCAGGCAACAGGCGCGGCGATCGTTAGTGTGCATTACCGGCGAACGCCCGAGAACCCCTTCCCAGCGGCTCATGAAGATTGCTGGGAAGCTTTGAATTGGACGCACGCCCAAGGAACAACACTTGGATGGGATTCATCGCGGATGGCCGTTGCCGGCGACAGCGCGGGCGGACTGCTTTCCACTGCCATGTGCATGCTCGCAAAGAGAAAGGGAGGACCGCGCCTCCGCTGCCAAGCACTGGTCTATGGCGTCTTTGACATGAATACGGAGCGCCCGTACTACCGTACCGCCAAGGACACTTCGCTCTTCTACGATTCAATATGCACGCTAGTTCCTGCGTACCTCGGTTCGCAGCCTGGAGTCGCAACTGATTCTCTTGCAGTACCGCTGCGCGCGTCTATCGACGAGTTGCGAGGATTACCACCGGCATATTTCCTGAACGCTCAATACGACCCTCTGCTGGAGGAGGAAGGTGAATACGCGGCATTGCTTAAGCAGGCCGATGTCCTCACCACAGTAGAAATAGTCCCCGGAACTATGCACGGCATGTTACGGGCGATGGACGTGTGCCCCAGGGTAAGGGATGCGTTTGACCGTCTGGCGCTGGCGCTACGTCAGCATCTGGGAACAGCATAGCCCCCGCATTACAGCGGCTGACTGAGCCAAGTACTCATAGACGCTCCAAAGCCTTGGAACACCGAGGCGCCACCTTTCTTCGCTTCAGTTCAAAACACACGGTGCCATTGCGCGGTGTGCTTATTGATCGGTACCACGACAATGACATTGACACTGCGCAGCTTGCATCCAGAGCTTCTGGATGCTTTTGAGCCTATCACGCGCTGTCGCGCGCAGCTCGCCGAAGTCGGCGAGACAGCAGTTGGCCAGGACATGCGGCTTGAGCCATGCCCACAGGTATTCCACCGGATTGAGGTCAGACGCGTACGGCTGCAAGAGCACGATCTGGATATGGACACCCAGACAGCCAAAGTAGTCGTACCCCAGCCGACTGCGGTGCGCCTTCAAGACGTCCCAAATGATAAGCACTGGCTGCTTCAAGCATGACCTGTCAGATTACTCGCCCTAAAAAAACCAGGAGACATTCAATGAAAGACACGCCGATGAGACACCATCCCCCCCTTTCTGCGGCCAGCTTTGCAGTTGCAGCGATATGTCTTTCGCCTGCCGCAAATGCACAATCAAGCGTGGCGCTATATGGCATCTTAGATGCAGGGTTCGTCGTCGCCGATCGTGGTCACGGCGTCAAAATCACCCAAGTCAGCTCCGGCATTCTCTCAGGCTCTCGTTGGGGCGTACGAGGGGTCGAAGATCTAGGTGCGGGACTGAAAGCGCTGTTCACGCTCGAAACGGGACTTGACCTAGATACCGGCACCCTTAAAGCCTTCAGTCCACAGCCTTCCAGCGCCACTCCAACCGCACCAAACGGCGCTGTCTTTACTGGGGGCTTCAATCGTCGCTCATTTGTCGGGCTCGACACACCTATCGGCGAGTTTCATTTCGGCCGTGACTATGCGCCGTTCTTTCATGCCGTACTAAAGGCTGACACGATGTCGCTTGGACTGTTCGGCAACCTACAAAGCAGCGTCAGCATCACTGGGTCATCGGAGCGATGGGTACGTTTTAGCAATGGGGTGAATTACCTCAGCCCGAACCTTGGCGGTTTGCGCGTCCGGGCCGCATACAGTTTTGGGGAAAACACTGGCGCACCCGGAACAGCACCAAAGGGCGCAAGCAATGCGTGGGGCCTCGGAGCTGAGTACTCAATGGGGGATCTTGAACTCGTTGGATCATATCAAGCGCTGCAACTCGCCAACACCGCCGGAATGCCCGTCGCATTCACAGGGAACACAACGACTGTGCGGAATTGGCTCCTCGGCGCTCGTTACACGAACGGCGATTTCGCGGCTACGACTGGGCACTGGCGTGGTTCTTCGCCGTGGAATGGCCGCACTAGCTGGATAGGAGTTGCCTACTCAATGGGAAACCACACCGTATCGACACAGGTTCAGAGCCTGAGCCAAGCCAATCCCGCAGGATCTAAGCGAGAGGCCACCGTGATCGGTCTAGGCTACACCTATAGTCTCAGCCGCCGAACCACGCTCTATGCAACTTGGGGGCGTAGCATAAACAACGCAACGGCCTCCGTAGCCGTGCTTGCAGCAGATGTGTCCATCGCTCCAACAGCGGCCGGAGCGGATCCCAAAGCAACGGCCATCGGCGTTCGCCATACTTTTTGAATGGCTCAGACTTTCAAATTACCTCTAGAGACAAGAATGAACTCTGTTCGCAGAAGAACCATGTTACGCATGAGCGCGGCACTAGTAGCTCCAGTGACTATCTTTGTGTCATCCGCAAATGCGCAGAGCTCTACCAACTATCCAAACCGCCCAATAAGGGTCGTTGTTGGATTTACCGCGGGTGGGATGACCGACCTTGTAGCGCGCACAATCGCACTAAAGTGGGGCGAGCGGCTGGGGCAGCCTATGGTCATCGATAACCGTCCCGGCGCCAACAACGTCATCGCAACCACTTCGGTCGCAAATGCCCCCGCGGACGGCTACACCCTCCAGTTTGTAGGTGCCGGTCATGCACTCAATGCCGCCTTGTACAAAAATCTCCCTTACAACTCCGTTACCAGTTTTGAGCCAATCGGTACTGCAACAGTAACGAGCCCCATTCTGGTCGTTAGTCCGACTCTGAAAGTGAATAGCGTGCAAGAACTGGTCGCATTGATCAAGGCACACCCAGGAAAATTCAACTACGCATCCGCGAGTACCTCTGCTCAACTAACGATGGAGTTGTTCAAACAGGTCACAGGGACCGATATCGTGCATGTGCCGTATAAAGGGACTGCCGAGACGGTACCAGAGCTCGTAGCTGGACGTGTGCACATTGCCATTGATAGCATAGTTGGTCTATTGCCTACCATCCGGGAAAAGCGCTTGCGCCCGCTCGCTGTAGGAACGCCGACCCGATCGCCGCTCTTGCCTGAGGTTCCGACCTTTGCGGAGATCGGCCTTGGTGGATTTATTGCGCCAGCTTGGACGGGCTTTCTCGCCCCAGCAAAAACGCCATCGGCCATCGTTGCCAAGCTCAACTCTACGCTGAATTCCGCTTTGCAGGATCCCGAAGTGCAGGGCATGCTGGCACAACAAGCGTCCGTAGTGAAGGCCAGCACACCCGAGGAGTTTCGTCAACTGATCGCTGCGGATGCAGTTCGGTGGAATAAGGTGGTGGAAGAGGCAAATATTCCCAGAATATAGTGCGTGCAGTTTCGGTGTCGGCAATGAAATCTGCACAAGTGGTCTTGTTGCGCGCCATCAACACGCAGATGCCTCATGCGACGCGGGAAGAACCGGCCGTACCGGCGTGCAGTGCGGTGGGCGCGGCAACCATTCGTAGAACCTTGCGCGCTCAGGACATCGTGCGTGTGATGCCCGAGCGTAGAGTGTTCCAAACGCCTGTATCCAGTCAGTCCAATCACAAGCGCTACAGCTACACAGCCGCCCATCGGCGCGAAGCAGACCCGCAATACAGTAACCTGACCAACGCCGAATGGGCACTGGTCGCCGATCTCTTCGAGCGTCCAGCGAGAAAGCTTGGAACCGCCGGCTCGCTACGAGCGCCGGCACATGGTCGACGCCTGCTGCTACGTCCTGCATGCAGGCTACGCTCGGCGCCTGTTGCCATTGAGTTTTGCACTGTGGCAGGCAGTCTGCAAGGCATTTGTGCGCTGGATCCAGAGAGCCGAGAGAGATCTTGATTCGCTGTTCGTTGTACCAACGGATGTAGGAGTCCACCGCCTGTATGAACTGTTCGATGGTTGTGGACTGCCAGTTGCGAGGATAGAACAGCTCAGTCTTCAGCCTGCCGAAGAAGCCTTCGCACGCCGCGTTATCTGGCGAGTATCCCTTGCGCCACATCGAGCGAATCAGCTTCGCATCGGCGATGCGCGAGAGCCAGCCTGGCCAGCGATAGTGGGCGCCACGATCGGAGTGAACGACGGGCCGGTCTTCGGTATCGACCACCGTCTCGATGGCCGCGTCCAGCATCGTGTTGACGAGTTCAGCGTCCGGGCGTGTACCGAGCGACCAGCTGACGACCATGCCGTCAAAGCAGTCGATCATGGGGGACAGATACACCTTGCCGGCCGGGATCTGGAACTCCGTGATGTCGGTGAGCCACTTCTCGTTGGGCGCTGCAGCCCCGAAGTCTCGGTTCAGAAGGTTGTCTGGCGCCGGACTGATCTCTCCCAGGTATGAGCCGTACCTGCGCCGCTTCAGTCGGGCAACGACCAGGCTCTCTTGCTTCATCAGCCGCTGCACAACCTTCTCCGAGATGTTCGCGCGCTGCCTGTTCAGGGAAGCCTGCAGCCGACGGTAACCATAGCAGCAGTGGTTGCGCTCGAAGATGTCGGTGAGGGTTCGTCGCACCTCGGCGTACTTGTCCGCTGCATCGAGCCGAGCTCGATGGTAGAAGTAGGAACTGCGGGCCAAGCCCACTTCGTTGAGCAGTTCCCCAAGGGAATACGTCTGCCTCAGGGCATCAACCAGCAGCGTCTTCTCCCGATTGGTCAGGAGCTGCCGGTTGATGCCCAGGTCTTTTTTGAGATTTCATTCGCCTTCTTCAAGAGGTCTTGCTCAAGCTTCAAACGTCGGATATCGCGTCGCAGGGCCTCGAGCTGGTGCTCCAGGTCCTCCCGTTCTGGGTCTGGCGGTAAATCGTTTTGACGCTTCATGGATGCAGGAGCCTCGCGACCGAGTAGCTGATTTTTCCAGTTGTACAGCGTCGGCCTGCACACGCCCAGCTCTGGGGCCACGGCTTGTGCACTCTCCTGGCGCGTGCACAACGCGATGACAGCCGCATGCTTCATCGCTGGCGGCCGCGCTGTCGCGTTAGATCGACCGACGATGCGCACGTGCAGTTCGGGGTGTGATTCGTGGATCCAGGAACGCAGAGAATCGCGTCCCGGATAGCCCAACGACCTGATGGTGAATGCGATGCAGCTCCCATGATCAAGGTAGTGCCTGACAGCCACCTCTTTCTGCTCCTGAGAATACTTGGGCTTGGAGCGCGCGTAGCCCTTTGGCAAGTCGGACCGCTGCTCGTAATCCCGATACCAACTTCTCAATGCATTCTTGGTTGGGTATCCCAATTGGCGAATGGTCGCCTTGACCCGTTTGCCGAGCTTGACGTACAGCTCGACCGCTCGAATCCTGTCTTCGTATGAATACATGAACTACCTCCTGGTAGTCCAAGTTTTCGTCCGCACCCCCACTGGCTCAGTTTCCGGTCGGCGCCAACATTGCCGCCGAGCGGTTGAAAGAAGTTGTCTGTGGGAGTCATATCGCGTGGCCTTTGGGGAATACTAGGCACGGGCGGAGTTCGGGGATCTCATAAATTTCAGCTTCCGCAGTTAGTTTTTTTGCTGCGGCCCCGGCCCCACCCACCTAGGATTTGGCGGATGAGCATTGCCCGTCCTGTCGTCTTTTTTTCCAGCTCGCTCGATTCACCCGACGCCTGGCATCGGGCCCTGAGCTCGGAACTGGGAGAGTTCGAGTTCGTGGTTGGTCCAGATTGCGGGGATCCCGCGCAGGTGGATGTTGCCCTCGTCTACAGCGTTCCCAAGGGCGGGCTTCGTCGCTTTGAAAACCTGAAGGCCTCAAGTGCCAAGGCGGGTTCGTGATTTTCTGCGGCTCGCGTTCGCCAAGCTATGGAATCGCGATCAACGGAATTACACCCAAAAGTAGCGCTGCTGCCAGCATCGCCAGCACCAGCCCGAAAACCCAAAGCAGTGACGCGCGTTGGTTGTCCCCATACTCGATATCGAGCATAGCAACCAAAAGATAGGTGGACGCGACCAGCGGGCTTAGCAGATGAATCGGCTGACCGAGAAGTGACGCACGAGCCATTTCTGCAGCCGTGATGCCATAGGTGCTGGCGGTGTTAGTCAGAATCGGAAGCACACCGAAGTAGAAGGCGTCATTCGTCAGCACGTAGGTCGCTGGCGCACTTAGCAGCGCAGTCGCTGGCGCCATGTACGGCCCTAGCCAGGTCGGCATCACATTGAGAAGGCCGTCCGACATTTCCTTGAGCATTCCAGTTCCCGCAAGGATGCCCGTGAAGATTCCTGCAGCAAAGATGAGGGAAACAACGGCCAACACATTTGAAGCATGCGCGGCGAGGCGCGCCTGCTGATCTTTCAGCTTGGGATAGTTCAGTAAGAGCGCGATTGCCGTAGCCACCAAGAACAACGCAGGCAATGGCAGCAAGCCCTTGATCAAGGCGATCAGAAGAAGCGCCGTCAACAGCAGGTTGGGAATCAACATGAATGGCCGTCGTGTGTCTACGGATCCGTCGACTGGAGGCTCTCGACTGTGATCTAACGAGAGCATGGCTAGAGCGCCAAGACGTCGACGCTCTTTGACGCCAAAGAATGCAGCGACACCCATTTGATAGATGAAACCCAACAGCATCACAGGGATCAGCGGAACGAACACCTCCGTAACGTCGATGTGCATGGCCGAAGCAGCGCGCGCTGTGGGTCCACCCCACGGCACGATGTTCATGATCCCGATAGACATGAGCAGAACTGTCGCCATGTACTGCAGGCGAACTCCGAGGCGACGGTAGATAGGCAAAAGTGCAGTGATGCAAATCACGTAGGTCGTTGCACCATCTCCATCGAGCGCCACTAGCGTTCCCATGATCGCAGTACCCAGCAGCAACTTTAGAGGGTCGTGGCCGACAACTCTCACGATCATTCGAATCAACGGGTCGAACAACCCTGCGTCTGTCATCACGCTGAAATACAGGATTCCGAACGTGAGCATGACTCCGGTGGGAGCGAGCTTGGTGATGCCTTCGATCATCATCTTTCCGATCGCGTCCGGCGAAGCGACCAGAAGACCAAATGCGATGGGCACCAGCGCCAGTGCAACAAGTGCTGACATGCGCTTGGTCATGATGAGCACCATGAAGGTCAAGACCATGCCGTACCCGAGGGCGAGTAACATTGAATTTTCTCCTGAGGCCGGCCCTGGGGAGTGAGATGTGTGACGACGCGACGCGAGGTCTAGCCATCTTTGGGATAGCACCATCTAGCCATTGACAAGAATGGCTGCCGGAAATTTTTTGATCGCCGCGAACTAGAGCAATCCGCGACTCGAGATCAGCGGGGCATGTCGCTAGCAGGCACCGGACGCGGAGAGGGTCCGTCGTAGCTCCAGATGTACTCGCGTGGAATCGGGCCCTTGTTTCTTCCGCCTTGCTGCGTTTGCTCCCATGCGTGAGCCAGAATTCCGACCGAACGCGACAAGCAGAACAATCCTCGCGCGAGTGGCGCAGGAAATCCTAGTTCCGCATAGATGACGGCAGTTGCACCATCGATGTTCATCGGAATGCGCCTGCCCCCCTTTCTAGACATGAGTTCCGCTTCCACGGCGCGTCCAATTTTTGCGAATCGTCCGCTGACATGACCAGCTTCGGCTGCCTGATTGACAAGTTCGAGTAGCCGCGGCGCCCTCGGATCGATCGGATGAAATCTGTGACCGAAACCAGAAACGAACTTCCCGTGAATGGCAATCGCGTCATCCAGTCCGCGTTGAACGGCAGCGATCTCATCTTCTCCACGCTCGATGCGAGCAGCGATGTTCTGGTACAACTGCACGGCTTGCTCGCCAGCGCCACCATGAACATCTCCCAAGACATTCACGGCCGAAGCCATCGCGTTGTTCAGGCCAATCCCACACGTCGCGGCCATCCTAGCAATGCCGATGCTTGGCGCCTGAGGGCCATGATCCACGGCAGACATCAGCGCAGCATCTAACAAGTTCCCCTGGCCCACGCTGGGGAGTTCGCCGCGGGTCATGAGCCAGATCATCTGTGCGAAGCTCACACGGCCTATTAGTTCCTCAATGGGATAGCCACGGTAGCGGATCACTCCTGGCTCCATTTCGATGATGGAGGTGCGCCACCAATCGCGCACGTCTTGTCGAACCTCTTCGCCCGTCTTTGCATTCATACTGCTTGCACCTCTTTCAGAGTTTCGATCTCGTGGACTCCGTAGCCCAGTTCAGCCAAGAGAGAGTCCGTATGCTCACCCAACTGCGGTGGCGGCGCCACGACGGAAGGTGCCTCACCATTGAGCTTGAAGCCCGTACGCAACACGCGTACATCGCGACCCACGCCCGGGACACTTTTATAGGTCGCGATCATGTCGCGCGTCGCAATCTGCGGGATTTCCAGCACTTGCGGCACGGAGTAAACGGGGCCCGCAGGTACTCCGACCTCATTAAGCGCCCGCCACCATTCATCCATGGAACGGCTTTGCATCGCTTGTTCGATCAGCAATTTGAGCGTTTCGCGGTTCTTGAGACGGGCAGCGCGATCGCTAAATCGCTCGTCGCTGATCCACTCTGGGTGCCCCATCACTTTGCAAACCGCTTCGAACTGCTCTTGCTTGTTCGCCGCAATATTGATGAGTCCATCACCGGTCTTGAAAGCGCCAGAAGGACTTGCTGTGACGTTGTCATTGCCCATCGGAGTCGGAACACGTCCAGCAACCAAATAGTTCGACACCGCCCATCCCATCGTTGCCATCGTTGCTTCAAGCATCGATACGTCGATAAATACCCCATCCGTGCGCTGCTTGTTCGCCAGAGCCGCCGCTACAGCAAAGGCGGCGGTTAGGCCTCCGATGGTGTCGGCGACAGGGTACCCTGCCCTCAGAGGCGCACAGTTTTCGTCGCCGGTGATGCTCATCGCACCTGACATGCCCTGGATGATTTGGTCATATGCCGGCAAATCACGCAGTGGACCGGTTTGACCAAACCCGGAGATGGCGCAATAGATGAGCTTCGGATTTTCTTTCAGCAACGATTCATAGCCAACGCCGAGACGATCCATCACACCGGGCCGGAAGTTTTCGACCACAACATCTGCGGTCTGCACTAGCCTGAGGAAAACTTCCTTCGCGCTGGCATTTTTCAGATTTAGGGTGATGGAACGCTTGCCCGGGTTCTGCGCCAAAAAGGACACTCCCATGTTGCAGCGATTTAGCTCCGCATCGGCGCCGAGTTGCCGAGCCAGATCTCCATTGCCGCGAGCTTCCACCTTGATCACGTCGGCGCCCATATGCGCCAGTTGATGACAGCAGAATGGACCGGCAAGAACGTTGGTGAGGTCGAGGACCCGAATGCCCTTCAGAGGGGTGAGTGCCATGATGTACTTTCAACTACTCGGGTTTGATGCCAGCTTGCTTGATGACGGCGCTCCAACGCTGGATTTCGCTTCTGACAAATTCGTTCGCTTGCGCGGGCGAATTTGTCACTACCGTCATCCCCATTTCTGCAAACCTCTTTCTAGCCTCGGGCTGCGCAAGCGCTGCACCGATTTCCTTGTTCAGCTTGTCGATGATGGGTTGCGGCGTGCCAGCTGGCGCACCAAGGCCGATCCAATAGTCGATATCCATCTTGGGAACACCAGCCTCCTTGGCAGTGGGCACGTCGGGGATCATCACGTTCCGTTCTGATCCGGTCACCATCAACGCCTTGAGTTTTCCGCTCTTGATATGAGGCAATGCCGTTGGCACGGAAGTGATAAGGGCCTGGACCTGGTTGCCCATCAGGTCGGTCAGTACGGCGCCGGCACCCTTGTAGGGCACGTGGACGATGTCAGTCCCCGTGGTGTTCTTGAAAAGTTCGCCTGCCAGATGCGTGTTGGTGCCGTTGCCACCAGATCCGTAGTTCAGTTTTCCCGGCTGCGCCTTGGCCAGGGCGATGAACTCCTGAACGGTTTTCGCAGGCACAGCTGGGTTGATGACCAGGACATGCGGCACCTTGACCGCGGTCGTGATTTGCGCGAAGGCTTTGCGGGCATCGAAGGGAATATTCGGCAGCAGCCCCGCTGCGATGGCGTACGACAGTTCGACAGTCAGCAGAGTATTACCATCCGGCGCAGCACGCGAAGCTGCCCCCCATCCAACCAAACCTCCACCACCGGTCCGGTTGTCCACCACCATGGGCGAGCCTACGCCTGGAGCTGCGAACTGGGCAATCACGCGGGTTGCGAGATCGGCACTCCCACCTGGGGCGTAAGGCACGATGATCGTGATTGGCCTGTTCTGCGCAAGCGCGGAGTTTGCGAACAGACAGGCGGTGCCGACAAGCATAAGGCTGCGGCGAGTCATATTGGCTTTCATTTGGTCTCCAACGTTTAATCAAATTGAATCTCGGTCAAGCTTGGCACCCGAGTCCCGTACGGCAAGGCCCCAACGGGATTGCTCGTTCTTCATGAATGCGCCTAGCTCCGCCGCAGTGCCTCCTCGCGGCACACTGCCGTCGCCCCTCAGTCGCTCGACCACCGCTGGATGCATCAGTGCAGCATTCATGACCTTGTTGATGGTCGCGATGGCCTCAGGCGGCGTTCCCGCCGGGGCCACAACAGCCTTCCAGTCCTCTGCCACAAACCCTGGGTAACCAGCCTCGGCTGCCGTGGGTACGTTGGGCAAAACATCGAGTCGCGTGGACGAGGTCACGGCCAAGGCGCGCAGCTTTCCGCTCTTGACAAGAGAGATGACGCTTGGGGGAGTCGCGAAGTAGAAGTCGGTGATCCCTCTTAACAGGTCACTCGCAGCTGGACCGGCGCCCTTGTAGGGCATATGCATCATGTTGATGCCAACACGTTTCGCAAACATCTCGCCGGTGATATGCCCCACGCTGCCGACCCCTACCGAGGCCATGGAGAGCGGCCTTCTCTTGGACAGAGCCTGGAGATCTGCGAGCTGTTTGATCGGCGATGCGGCGCACACGACAAGCACCATCGGCTGCGACGCCAGGAGAACGACGGGGGAAAAATCGCTCTCCACGTCATACGAGACCTTGCTGTGGAGGCTTGGATTGATGGCTAGATTTGCGGTCTGCTCCACGCCAAGGGTGTAACCGTCCTTACTTGCTCTTGCGACAGCGTCGAGCCCGCTATTGCTGCCGACGCCCGACCTGTTGTCGATGACGAACGTCCACCTATCTTTGCGTTCCACCTCATTGACCACCAAGCGCATCAGCACATCTGCTTCACTCGCGGGAGGAAACGGCACAACGAGCTTGATGGGAGCATTGGGGTATGCGCTTTGAGCGAATGCACCTGTTTCTGCGACCAGGTACACCAAACCGGGGGCCACTATGACCAGGTGCGCCAGACTCAGAGCCACTATGCCGCAGGTCAAGAGTCTTCTTGCTAGCATGAAGTGCGCCTTCTTTGGGGTGTGGAGTTGCGAGGGGCAAGTCAGTGCAATCGGTAAACTTGGCTGGCTGTACCTTCGAACAGGTCTTGCCGTTCTTGATTGCTGGCCCTCTTGGTCAGTCGCTTGAAGGCGTTCCAGAGCGTTCTGTACGAGTACGATCCCTTGTCGACCGGAAAATTGCTCTCGAACATGCACCGGTGCGCCCCGAATGCTTCGATGCAGAGTTCGATCCATGGCCTCCACGCCTGAGCAAGCATCTCCGACCCGGGGGGGACATCGCCCTTTTCAAAGTCGAAGCCGTTAATACGCATGCCCAGTCCGCCCAGCTTGACGAAAACATTGGGCAGTTGAGCGAGCTGGCGCATCGATTGAGCCCAGAGCCTGAAGACTTCTGGACCACGCTCTTGATAGGAACCAATACGAACGATGCCACCGCAGTGATTAATGACAATCGTGGTGTCCGGGAACGCTTTAGCGAGATCAAATAGCTCCAGTAGCTGGGGGAAGAACACCCAGGCGTCGTACGAAAGACCGAGCGGGGCCAATTGAGCGAAGCCCTCACGGTAGTTGCGATCCAAGAGGAGTCCACGTGGCGCCGCCGAGAGGGGATTCACTAAAGTGGAGTCAGCATCCCAGGTCGCCAGATGCCTGATTCCGCGAAATCGCCCTTCGCCGGCGTCAATGTGCGCATCAAGCACCTCTCGGACTCCGGCGCCGACTCGGAGGTCCGCGTGCCCCACGATGCCTAGCGCTACTTGGGGCACATCTCTTGCCATTGCTCTAGTGGACTCAACGACAAAAGCCGTCTCGCCAACCGGTTTAAGCACATCTGGACCATCCAGGCGATATCGCGTCATTGCCTGCATGTACACAGACGCGCGCACGTCATGACCCGATCGCGCATCAGCGATGTATTGCTCTTGGAGATAGTGCCAACCGGGTCGATCGTAGAAATGGTGGTGCGCGTCGACGATCTTCAACTCTGGCTCAAGGACCTCTTCCTGCGACAGGGACAACCAGTCTTCACGGACCGCTAGGTAGTTGCTCGCGCTCATGTTTGCTCCTGCGAACCTCGGGATGGCTAGGAATTCCAATCCGAAGTTCTACTGAATAGAACTAAAATCCATCTGGCAGAACTATACAGGCGAGCCATCGTCGGGAATAAAGGGTTTTCCCTATATCGAAAGAGCGGAGATTCCGTTTGCGCGCTAGCTTGACCACTGTGCCAAACTTCGAGGTCACCGGCTGGCAGGCCGACCTACTCGACAAACCCGACATGGCAGAAACATTGGCCCTCACCGAATCCCAGACCATTTCGCTCGACTCGAGTGGTGTCGCAGTACTGGATCGTGCATTCGCGCTGCTCGCGGCCTTTGGGCCGACAGACGACATGCTCACGCTCACTGAGTTGTCTCGGCGGACAGGCCTATACAAGAGCACTGTGTTGCGATTGCTCGCGGCACTCGAGCACGGTGGCTTCGTGCGAAAGCTCTCAAACGGCCAGTACTCCGTCGGGCCCCAACCGCTGCGCCTCGCCGCCATCTATCAGCGATCGTTTCATGTAGAACATGTCATCGAACCATTGCTGAAAAATCTGAGCAGCGCGAGCGGCGAGACCGCATCGTTCTACGTACGACATGGTGAGGCTCGGATCGCAATATTCCGCATCGAACCCGTCCGCGCAGTTCGGGCCGCAGTTGCCATTGGGCAGGAATATCCCATCGGCCAAGGCGCCTCCGGGAAAGTGCTTCAGGCATTTACTCAGCCGCCGACGCCAGCCACGCATCCTATTCGCGGCCGCCTTTGGGCAGTCTCCTACGGTGAGCGGGAGCCGGACACCGCGTCGGTCTCCGCCCCTGTTTTCGGCGTCATGGGCGAACTGCAGGGTGCGCTTGCCCTGTCCGGACCAAGGCAACGCCTGTCCCCTCCAGACGCCATGCTCGCAGCATGTCGGAGTGTTCTGAGGTCAGCTAGTGATGCGACCCGTAGCCTCGGCGGGGATGCCGCCCCCTATGAGCTCAGCCTGAATGCCTTGCAACAAGACATGTTCTCTTTGCCGAAGTGATGGGGCAGAAGGACAGGCCTGCAACCTCTGACGCCCTGACACGACCGGCCCTTCCGTTTTCGGAGCCTCCTGAACTCACGTCCGCCTAAGCCATGTCACGCTGCTTGCAGCAGACCACTTGCCGATGCGCCACCTACTGCGCGGTCCATGCACCATCCATCGCAAGGCTGATACCAGTGATATTGCTTCCCGCCTCGCTGATGAGAAATGCAACTGCTGAAGCAATGTGCTCAGTCGTGGTGAAACGCTGAGAGGGCTCCTTCTCTGCAAGCAGAGTCCTCTCGGCGGCGTCATGATCAAGCCCCATGGCAGACATCCTGTGATGAACTTGCGCCTCGACAAGCGGCGTCCTGACCCACCCTGGACATATCGCATTGCAGGTGATATTCGATCTGGCGTTCTCTAGCGCGATGGTCTTTGTCAGCCCCACTACGCCATGCTTGGCAGATACATAGGCAGCCTTCTCCGCAGAAGCCACCAAGCCGTGGATGGACGCGATATTGACGATTCTCCCAAAGTTGCGCCGCTTCATCCCAGGCAACGCTGCTGCACAAGCGTGAAACACAGCGGACAGGTTGATCGCCATGATCTCGTCCCATTTCGAGGTCGGGAAATCCTCGACTCGCGAGGTGTGCTGTATCCCGGCATTGTTCACTAGCAGATCCACGCGCCCCAACTTGGACTCAACCTCAGACACCAGTCCACGCGCCTGTTCGGGCGACCTGAGATCGGCATGGAAATGGCGTGGCATGTTGGAAAATCCCACTTGCGAGGCGACTTGCATCAGCACGCTGTCGATCTCCTGCGCGGCTCCAAGACCGTGGAGGGCAACCATCCATCCATCAAGAATCAGCGCTTGAGCAATTGCCAGTCCAATTCCGCTGGTCGATCCCGTCACCAGGGCCACTCTTTCGTAGCGGTTCCGACGATCGCTCATGCAGCCTCCGCCATCCTTAGTACCACAGCACCTTTTCGACCGGAATCTTCGATCAATTCATGCGCCACAGTGCAGTCGACGAGGCCCAACTCTGAGTGGATTGGCACATCGAGTTGACCGTTCTCGAGCAAGGCGATAACACGATTTGCAGCCTCGAAACGCTCACTTTGAGTCAACAGATATACCAGCAGGAACTGCAGTCGGATGCCCTTGAAGAGGAACTTGTAGAAGGGGAGATCCGGACGCAACACCCGCGCGGATCCATATGTGACGACCGTTGCACGCTCAGATAAAAGTTCAGAGAGATGCTCTGCATTTGCCCCAAATTCGACTTCAACCGCGTGATCAATGTGTCGGCCATGGGTTGCCGCCAGCACATCGCCAACAAAGGAGGTACTGGTGAAATCGACAAAGGCGTTTGCCCCCGCACTGGCGATATGCTCTTTGTCAGCCGCCCCGCGGCCTGAAGCAATGACAAAGGCCCCCGCGCGTCTGGCAAACTGAATAGCCAGCCTCCCGACATTGCCCGCGCCGCCACTGATCAACACAGCGCGCCCCGCTAGATCCCCGTATCCCGTCGTAGCATGGCACGCTGTAAGCGCGGGGATACCCAGCGCAGCCCCTGTGGCGAAGCTCACCGAATCTGGCAGGTGAAAGCAGTAGTTTTCGTCAATCGCGATGTATTCGGCAGCTGTCCCGTACTGCCGACGCCATTGACCGTTGCAGATCCAGACGCGGTTGCCAGGCGTGACCCGGCGGCACCCGCCCCCCACCTCGACAACAACACCCGCACCGTCGCTGTGGGGCACCACAAAGGGATAGGGCAATTCACTTTTCCCACCTCGAGTTCCAGCTCTAGCCTTGACGTCCGAAGGATTGACACCCGACGCATGAAGCCGCACCAGGACCTCGCCGACTCCCGGGACCGGGATCTGTCGCTCGCCGCATTTCAGAACGCTGCGCGCAGCGCCCACTTCCTCGTACCAAACTGCCTTCATCTTCAACTCCAAAAATCAATGAAGAGAAGTCTAGGCAGCGGGGATCAATCCGAAAAACGCATAATTCGAATCGCTTCCATCGGAATCAAGGATTGATCTTGCAGGATCTAGATATGGACCTCATTCGGTGCTTTGTCACCGTCGCAGACGCGCGCAGCTTCACCGCGGCGGCCAAACGCCTATGCAGGTCTCAGTCCGCAGTCAGCACGCGCATTCAGCGCCTCGAACAGATGCTGGACGTCGAGCTTCTTCAGCGAAGCAGTCGACTCGTAGAACTTACTACTGCTGGAGAGCAGTTTCTTCACCACGCCAACGGTCTGCTACGGCTGAACGACGAAGCGATCGGCTCGATGGGACGCAACCGACTGCGAGGGCAGTTGCGACTCGGCGTGGTGGAGTACCTCGCACCTCATCGATTGCCTGAGTTTCTGAGTCGTATCCGCCGGCTGCTGCCCGGAGTTGACCTTAGCGTCCGAGTCGCCATGAGTGGCGTTCTGCTTCAAGAGTTCGATGCCGGAGACCTGGACATAGCGCTCGTCATGGAACAGAAGGGGCGCGGCTCCCCACAGAGCTTTTCCGAAGAGAAGCTGGTCTGGGTTAGCAGCCAGCACATGGCCGCGCCATCGGACCTCACCGACCTATGTCTTCTACCAGCCCCTTGCGCCTTTCGCACAGCCGCTGTGTCTGCACTTAGCAACCGGGGCCATCCATGGAGGGAGGCCGTGTCGTTGAGTGGTGTATTGGGTGTTCAAGGCTGTGTCCGGCAGGGATTGGGCGTTTCGGTCCTATGTGAGTCCGCCCTCGACAACGGATTGATTTGCTTGCCCCAGGGCGATAAGGCCTGGCCAGAACTACCGTCGATGCGATTGGTCACCTATGACCGAAGCTCAAGCCCAATCAGTCGCGCACTGCTGGAGTTACTCAAGAACTCAGGAAGCCCCAATGGGCTGCGAGATTGACCGCCGGACCGCGGCGAGCCCTGCGTTCGAGAGGAATCAGAGTCCAGAGTCACCTCGCCGAGAGGCTCTTCCTGCGAATACTCTATTTGAGTAGCTTCCCGCTGCTGCCAATCAGCGTCACCTCCACATAGCGGGATCCCACTCTTTGATCTTGTGCATAGTGGATTTCTATGCCTCCGAGATCATAGGCTTGCATGGATTCGAGTGCAGCGACAACACGCGATCGTGTAGGCCGTGGCCCGGCTCGACGCAATCCTTCCACCAGCACTTTTGCCCCGAGAAATTGCTCGAAGCTTGTGTAGTTCACAGCTTCACCGGGCGCATATTTTTTCAGCAACTCGTGATATTCACGAATCACTGAGAGGTTCGCAGTGTAGGGATAGGGAACGACTTGACTGATGCCCAACCCCTGCGCGTTCTTGAGTCCTGCAAGCGCCACCAGTTCATTCGGGTCAACCACCGAGATGTTGTAAAGCTGCGCCCGCCCGCCTGCCTCCCGATAGCGTTTGATAAAGGCAGCCGTCGGCCTATTGATAGATATCATGACGACTGCTTGCGCATCAGAATGACGAATGGCGTTCACCGCCGCACTCACTTCATCGGTATTGCGTGCATAGCTTGCTGAGACCGCCAGTTCGAGGTTTCGCTTAGTGAGGGCCGCCTCAACGCCCATGCGCCCTGCGTGCCCGAAGGCGTCATCCTGATGCATCACACCGATGCGCTTCACGCCCAGCGTGACGAGATGCTGCACTAAGTGTTCGGCCTCATCAGCGTAGCCCGCTCGCACATGGAAAATCCACGGATTGAATGGACTCCGCAACGGCTCCCCTCCTGTATATGGAGCCACCAGCGCCGCGCCACCTTGAGCTAGAACTCCCTCACTCAAGAGCCGCGCCACATTTGCTGTTCCGGCAAAGCCAAACAGGGCAACCACATCCGGCTGAGCCAACAAGCTGCGTGTCTGCTGGACAGATTTTTCGACCTCGTAGCCGTCGTCCATCACAACCTGGCGTAACTTGGCTCCATGCACGCCACCACGATCATTGATCCAGTCGAAGTAGATCCTTCCGCCCACGACCATCTGCCGCCCTGTGCTTGCGAGCACACCCGACAAGGGGGCTACTTGACCGATCACCAGATCAGGCGCGGTCGACCCACCTAGAGCCGTGCTCGTTCCAGACAGAAACCAGATAGCTAATGCCACACACCAACGCGACACTCCACATGCGCATATCTTCACGACTTGTCTCCTCGTTCTTTTTGAAAATTGATGTCTTGATGGAAAACAGCGTTGACCTACATCGATAGGAAGAAAGTCGCCCGGGCATCCGATGCAAGTGATCGAGCAGCCGTCGCCATGTCCAGAAGCTGACGTCCACCAGTTGCTAGGAAGCTAGCAGTTGCTAGTACCCCTCAACCCTTGGATTCGGATCGTTGCCGACTAGATCCTCGGAGCCGAAACGGAGGACGAGCGATCCCTTTGCTTTGCAAAGTTCCCGATGCAACTTGCGTAGACGTCCCCATTTTTCTACGCGAGCTACGGTTAGTGCTTTGAATTCGGCACTCAATCTCTCAGAGAGAGGCGCTCATCTCACACAGAAACCTATCGCTCGGAGATTCATTTTTCTGGACAAGGAGTGACGAACTACAGATCGACGCTCTTTCCCACTCAATCCAGGCGTACCAATCCACTCTAATTTGCACACGAGGCTTCTGAGACTTCTAAGTCTCGGGAAGCCCTCAACTTATCCAACCCCCAACATCGGAGGAAACGCTGCCGACGCTCAATTTCGTTTGCGGGTTTTCAGCGGCGCGGCGGCCAAGGCCTTGCGCGGACTATGAACGTCGCGCGAATCATGAGTCTCAGTCGCGAAGCCGATAGGCACTTCGCCCCCGAGTCGATGCGACAGCCGACGTGCAACACTCAGTGCCTCCTCATGGTATCGCCGACCGCGGTCAGAACCGAGTCCGGCCTTGTTGACGCACACCGCGATGCCAGCCACTACACGACCAGTAGCATCAAATACTGGGGCACCAACCGAGTAGACGCCCTCGCGTACAGTCTCATCGTCAATGCTGTATCCGCGCTTGCGTGTTTGGGCGAGTTCTTTGAGCAAGTCGTCGATATCACTCGGGGCTTTGTTCGTAAGGTGCGTCACCAGACCATCTGCATAGAGTCGACGCACTTCCTCTGGATCGCGAAATGCGAGGATCGCCTTGCCGCTGCCCGAAAGATAGGCCGGCAACCGAGTGCCGATGTTGAAGGCAAGACCCAACGGCCGTGTCCCCTTGCGCGCAGCAAGGTAAAGAGCATCGCTCTCATCAAGCACGGAGAGCACAATGGTCTCCTCGGGCTGAGGACTGCCGTCCGCCCAGAGTGCATTGAACTCTTGTGCCTCGTCCGTGTCAGCGAGAAAAGCCCCAGCCAACCCCATTACGCGTGGCCCAACCAGGAAAAAACCACCAGGCTGACGACGCAAGTAGCCGAATGCAAGCAACGTATTGCACAGACCATGCACGCTGCTCTTCGGCAATGCGAGCTCGCTCGTGAGTTGCGTCAGACTCATCGGCTCTCGGCGCTGTGCGAGCAGGTTGAGCAGAGTCAGTGCACGCGCGACAGCCGGCACCAATGGTGCGGCCGCAGCTTGGGGCACGGTGGATTCGTTGGACGAGAGGGAGGGCGGCATTTTGCTGATGAAGAGCGCGACACCCATTGCAACTGTGCCACGCAGGATGTCTCGGGAGCTGTAAAGTTCATTGAATCGAACTGCGTTCAGCAAACTGGATTTAGTCTATCGACACAGGCACAGGGATCGCAAGATTCGAGCCATCGAACACGGGTAAACACCGAGCTTAAACCGCATTGGCTAGTAGATCACTAGCTCCTCTCCCCACCGACTCCTTGGCAGCCGCCTACGCGCGCGAACAGAGAACGCACGCATCCTTACAGCTTGGACCTCCCAGCTTCGCTTTGGCTTTCATACACATGCGCGGCGACTCCTCGGCGTTCAAGCGCCTCACCGAGCTTCAACCTCATGAATGCACTGGTCGTATAGCGGGACACCGTGGTGTAGTAGCGCTCACTCAGATCACGCACCATCTCTGCGTAGTCATCCAGTACGCCTTCATCGATTCGAAAATCGTCATAGTTGACGATCAGTTGGACCTTCTTGCCAATCGGCTGGAGCAATTTCTCAGCGGTGCCGCGGACTGCATCGACATCCATCCTTGTCTGAATCTTCAACCCTTGAAAGTTGTAGAAAGCTGTTTCCTTTTCTGAAACATAGCTCATTCGGTCAGCAAGGCTGATTGATAGCAATGCGTCTTTCAAATGCATCGGTTCATCGTGAAAGATGCGCTCATCCATCAACGTGGGGTTGATGACAATGGGAGAAAAATCCATCTGCGCAATGATGTCCCGCTCGACATCAATGCCAGGCGCGACCTCGATCAACTCAATGCCTTCTTCACCGAGCTTGAACACACAACGTTCGGTCACATAGAGCACGCGCAAGCCACGCTTGAGCGCGTACGCCCCGCTGAACGTCACCTGATCAAGTTGCCGGACGAACTTCTGGGCTCTGCCTTCCTTTCGGATGAGTAGCCTCCCATCTTCCACTGCGATATCCAACCCGCCGGCGGTAAAAGTCCCGACAAAGACGACGACACGGCTGTTCTGAGTAATATTGATGAATCCTCCGGCTCCCGCCAGCTTGGAGCCAAAGCGGCTGACATTGATGTTTCCGTCCGCGTCGCACTGAGCCATTCCAAGACACGCCAGGTCCAATCCCCCACCGTCGTAGAAGTCGAACTGCTGGTTCATATCGATCACTGCATCAGCATTTACAGCAGCACCGAAGTTCAGTCCCCCTTGAGGCACGCCGCCGATCAACCCCGACTCCGCGGTCAGTGTCATGTAGCGAAGAATCTTCTCCTCCGCAGCCACGAGAGCCACGCCTTCGGGCATGCCTATCCCAAGATTGACAACCGCATTGGGCATCAGTTCGAGCGCAGCGCGACGGGCAATAATTTTGCGCTCGTCAAACGGCATCGCGCCCAACGCTTCCATCGGCACGCGCACCTCGGATGAGTACGCCGCGTTGTACAAGGAACCAAAGGTCTGCATATGATTCTCAGGATCCGCGACGACCACACAGTCAACCAGAATTCCAGGAACCCGCACACTGCGCGGATTGAGAGAACCATACTCCGCGATGCGTTCGACTTGCGCGATCACAAGACCACCTGCATTCCTTGTCGCGGTTGCGATGGCCAAAGTATCTTGCGTCAGACTCTCTCGTTCACACGTCAAGTTTCCCTCGGGATCTGCAGTGGTCGCGCGGATGAACGCCACGTTGATGGGGATTGCCTTGTAGAAAAGAAACTCCTGCCCCTCAATTTCCATGAGCCTGACCAAGTCCCCTTGCGTGCGTGTGTTGACTTTCGCACCTTCTAACCGCGGATCAACAAAAGTGCCCAGCCCAACTCGCGAGAAGATTCCCGGCAATCCACAAGCCATGTCTCGATAGAGATGCGAAATAACCCCCAACGGCAAGTTCCAGCCATCGACTTTGTTTTCCATCACCAGCTTGCCGACCTCCGGGACCAAGCCGTAATGCCCTCCAATTACGCATCTAAGGAGTCCCTCGTGCGCAAGATGGTTCACGCCTCCACTCGCGCCATCGCCGGGCCCTCCGCCAAAAAGCAGAGTGAGGTCGCGTGGCGCCCCAGTCTCTAGAAAACGCTTCTCAAGTGCGGTGATGAGTTCGACGGGAACGCCGTTGGAACCGAATCCTGAGCAACAAAGTGTGTCTCCATCGCGCATGATCGCAATGGCCTCGGCGGCAGAAACGATCTTTGTTCTCATTGAAGCCCCCTCATTGGGCAGTCCACCCGCCGTCGACGCTGAATGTTGCACCTCGTATCTGATCTGCCGGTGCAGAGCTTAGGAACACAGCAATCCCACCAACCTGTTCAGGCGTCGCAAACTCCAAAGAGGGCTGCTTATCGGCGAGCAGTGACGCTCGAGCCTCTTCTCGCGAGACGCCCTGATGCTCCGCCTTATCATCGATCTGCTTCTGTACCAGTGGTGTCAGAACCCAGCCGGGGCAGACCGCATTGCATGTTATTCCGCTGCGAGCGGTCTCCAGTGCGATCACCTTGGTCAGCCCAACCACACCGTGCTTCGCCGCGACATAGGCCGACTTTGAGGCCGAGCCGACCAGCCCATGAACTGATGCCACGTTGATGATTCGCCCCCAGTTTCGGCTTCGCATGTGTGGCAATGCGGCCTTACAGGCATAGAAGTTCGAAGACAAGTTGGTCGCGATCACTTTCTCCCACACGTCGTCCGGAAAATCCTCAACAGCAGCTGTATGCTGAATCCCGGCGTTATTGACAAGGATATCTACGCTGCCTAATTCGGAGATGCACTGGGACACCATTTCGGCTACCTGCGCCGGAACGGAGATGTCTGCGCCGTTGTACGCCACACGCACGCCCCAGCGCCCGGAAATTTCTTCCTTCAGCTTCTGAATTTGCGCTGTATCGCCAAACCCGTTGAGCAGGATGTTTGCCCCCTTTTCGGCCAATGCCTTTGCAATTCCCAGACCGATGCCCCCCGTGGATCCGGTGACGAGTGCAACTTTACCTTTAAGCATATATGGAGCTTTTCAAATCTAAGCGAGGAGTAATTCGAGCGAAGACTGGTCGAGGAGAAGCATCGCGCTGAGGGAAAGGCCGAGCACGTGTCATCTATCAGCTGCGCGTGCAGACATCCTCTCCCTCCAAGCGTTTTCGAATCACACATGCGATCAGTACCACCGCACAAAGCGCTGACGTAGATCAAGCCAGCCAGCATCCCTCGCGACGCCCCTCGCCAGTGAAATAGCTCCTCTCGGGCGCAACACTTCTCTTCCGCCCTCAGGCCGATCTGGGCTCCGATTCCCTTGAACTATGTGCTCTGCTTCAGACTGCGGGATCGAACAACCTCGCACCTGATGCATAAGCACACGGCGTTCAGACACCACTGAAACGTTGATCACACGATCTCTAGTGGATCGAGCGTTCTCATCTACTTTCGCGCTGCGCGACCGCGACGCGTGGACCAGGGCTCAGAAGCAGATCTTGCGCACCGCTTCGCCCGGTTGTTTCGACCGAGCAATTTCAAACGTTGCGCAGGCCATTGACTTCCACGCCTTCAGCGCCAACCTAGACAAGAGCGTTTTCTATTACCTAGCCCTGAGAGTTGATCCCCCAGGGCCACGCCTTCAGAAGCGAGAAGAGCCTTTTCCAAGGTGAGGTACTCGATATCACATCAGATGATGTTCCGAGACGAACCGATCCTCTATCGTCTTGTTGGCGCGTCCCATACACGATTCACAAAGTCGATGATCTTTCCCATGATGCCCTTACGGAAGGCCAGCACGCAGATCACGAAGATCAGGCCCGTGACCATGGTGACCGACTCGCCCAGCGTATTGAACCAGTCGACGGTCGTGATGCGCGCCAGGAAGTTGCCGAGTTCGCCGATCTTGTTCTCAAGCAGCACGACCACCGCCGAACCCACGATGGGACCCGACAGCGTGCCCAGGCCCCCCACCAGTGTCATCAGGATGACCTGGCCCGAGGCGGTCCAGTGCACGTCGGACAGCGTGGCGAAGCCCAGCACCAGCGTCTTGAGCGAGCCGGCCAGGCCCGACAGCGCGGCCGAGATCACGAAGGCCAGCAGCTTGAAGCGGCTCACGTCGTAGCCCAGCGAGAGCGCGCGCGGCTCGTTTTCCTTGATGCCCTTGAGCACCTGCCCGAACGGCGAGTGGATGGTGCGCACGATCAGCAGGAAGGCCGCGACCACGATCACCAGCGCCACGTAGTACATGGTGAGGTCGTTGGACAGGTCGACGATGCCGAAGAGCTTGCCGCGCGGCACGCCCTGCAGGCCGTCTTCGCCACCCGTGAACTTGGCCTGCAGCGCGACGAAGAACATCATCTGCGCGAGCGCCAGCGTGATCATCGCGAAGTAGATGCCCTGGCGGCGGATGGCCAGCACGCCGAACAGCCAGCCCAGCAGCGCGCCGGTGAGCGTGCCCGCGATCAGGCCCAGCTCGGGCGTGAGGCCCCAGACCTTGATCGCATGGCCCGCCACGTACGCGGAGCCGCCCAGGAAGGCCGCGTGGCCGAAGGACAGCAGGCCGGTGTAGCCCAGCAGCAGGTTGAAGGCCGCGGCGAACAGCGCGAAGCACATGAGCTTCATCACGAACACCGGGTAGGCGCCGAAGAACGGCGCGAGCACCAGGGCGACCAGCAGCAGCGCGTAGACGACGGTGGAGATTTTTTTCATGTTCATGCCGCTCGCCTTATTTCTCTTTGCCGAACAGGCCGGCGGGGCGGATGAGCAGCACGATGACCATGATCACGAACACAACCGTCGAAGAAGCCTCGGGATAGAAAACCTTGGTGAGCCCTTCGATCACGCCCAGGCCCAGGCCCGTGAGGATGGCGCCCATGATGGAGCCCATGCCGCCGATCACGACCACCGCGAACACCACGATGATGAGGTTCTGCCCCATCAGCGGCGACACCTGCATCACCGGTGCGGCCAGCACGCCGGCGAAGGCGGCGAGCGCACAGCCGAAGGCGTAGGTCAGCGTGATCATCAGCGGCACGTTGACGCCGAAGGCTTCCACCAGGCGCGGGTTCTCGGTGCCGGCGCGCAGGTAGGCGCCCAGGCGCGTCTTCTCGATCACGTACCAGGTCGCAAAGCAGATCACGAGCGACGCCACGACCACCCAGGCGCGGTAGTTGGGCAGCACCATGAAGCCCAGGTCGGTGGCACTGGACAGCAGCTCGGGCGCATCGTAGGGCAGCCCCGACACGCCGTAGACCGAGCGGAACACGCCTTCGATCAGCAACGTGAGGCCCAGCGTGAGCAGCAGGCCGTAGAGGTGGTCGAGCTTGTAGATCCAGCGCAGCAGCAATCGTTCGATGACCACGCCGAACAGGCCGATGAGGACCGGCGCGGCGATCAGCATCACCCAGTAGTTGACGCCCAGGTACTCCATCGCCATCCAGGTGAGGACGGCCCCGAGCATGAACAGCGCGCCGTGCGCGAAGTTGATGACGTTGAGCAAACCGAAGATCACCGCCAGCCCGAGACTCAGGATGGCGTAGAACGAGCCGTTGACCAGCCCCAGAAGGAGCTGGCTCAACAAGGCGGGAAGGGAAATGTTCATAAGCGTTTCAGAAAACCAACAGCTCTTGCGTTACGTGGAGTCACCGCACGCATCTTTCCCTTTAAAGGGAAAGATGCGCACGACACACGAAATGCGCAAAGCCTTGATGGGTTATTTCCAGAGCGCGCACTTGCTCTCTGCTTTAGTCGTGAAGAGCTGGTCTCCCGGCAGTGTCTTTAGGACCTTCAAGTAGTCCCAAGGCTTCTTCGATTCAGAGGGTGATTTCGCTTCGACGAGATACATGTCGTGGATGAAGCTACCGTCCGCACGAATCTGACCCTTGCCGTAGAAGTCATCAATCTTCATGCTCTTGAGTTGCGCCATCACCTTGTCGGCATCAGTGGTCTTGACCGCTTCGACCGCCTTCAAGTAGGTCATGGTGGCTGAATAGTCCGCAGCCTGAATGTCGGTGGGCATGCGCTTAGTCTTCTCCAAGAATCGGTTGGCGAACTTGCGCGAGCCGTCATTCAGATCCCAGTACCAGCTGGTGGTATGCAAAAGGCCTTCGGTGTTCTTCAACCCCAAGCTGTGAATGTCACTCAGAAAGACCAGCAGGCCGGCGGTCTTCATAGACTTGTTGATACCAAACTCCTTGGCGGCCTTGATTGCGTTGACCGTATCCCCGCCCGCATTGGCCAGACCCAGGATTTGCGCTTTCGAGTTCTGCGCTTGCAGCAGGAACGACGAGAAGTCCGATGCATTGAGGGGATGCTTAACACGCCCCACCACCGTGCCGCCCTTGTCATTGACCACCTTGGTGGTGTCCGCCTCAAGGGCGTGGCCGAAGGCGTAGTCTGCCGTCAAGAAGAACCAGCTCTTGCCCCCCCGCTCCACGACCGCCGAGCCAGTGCCCTTGGCCAGCGCCACAGTGTCGTAGGCATAGTGCACGGTATAGGGCGAGCACTGTTCATTGGTGAGTGCGGAGCTGCCGGCTCCGTTGTTGAAGTACACACGTTTTTTCTCCTGCGCGACCTTCGCAGTGGCCAACGCGGTACCGGAGTTGGTACCACCGAAGACCATGGTCACGCCAGCAGTGTCAATCCATTCGCGCGCCTTCGATGCGGCGATGTCGGCCTTGTTCTGGTGATCAGCCACTACGAGCTCGATGGGTTGGCCCAGCACCTTGCCGCCGAAATCGTCGATGGCCATTTGGATGGCGGTGGCGCCACCCTTGCCTTCAAGGTCGGCGTACAGGCTCGACAGGTCGGTGATGAAGCCGATCTTCACTTTTTCCTGCGCCTGCGCTGCGCCAATGCCCAGCACAAGCGTAGCGACTGCGGCGGCGATAAGACTGGATTTCGTTTTCATGACGATGTGTCTCCTCAGAGGTGTTGGTGAGTATTGGATTTCAGACGCCGAGCAGTTCGGTCAGCACGGGCATCTTGGCTTCGAGCTCGGCGGCGCCGAATTTTTCGACGATGCGGCCGTGCTCCATCACGTAGAAACGGTCGGCCAGCGGCGCGGCGAAGCGGAAGTTCTGCTCGACCATGACGATGGTGTAGCCCTTGGCGCGCAGCGTGGTGATCATGCGGGCCAGCGCCTGCACGATCACGGGCGCCAGGCCTTCGGAAATTTCGTCGAGCAGCAGCAGCTTGGCGCCGGTGCGCAGGATGCGCGCCACGGCCAGCATCTGCTGCTCGCCACCCGACAGGCGCGTGCCCTGGCTGTGGCGGCGCTCGGCCAGGTTGGGGAACATGGCGTAGATCTCGTCGACCGACATGCCCTGCCCCGCGCCCTTGAGTTCGGGCGGCAGCATCAGGTTTTCTTCGCACGAGAGGCTGGCGAAGATGCCGCGCTCTTCGGGGCAGTAGCCGATGCCCAGGTGGGCGATGCGGTGCGTCGCCATCGAGACGGTCTCGACGCCGTTGACCTTGATGCTGCCCTTGCGGGCGCCGGTGAGCCCCATCACGGCGCGCATCGTCGTCGTGCGGCCCGCACCATTGCGGCCCAGCAAGGTGACGACTTCGCCCGGCTGCACGACCATGTCGACGCCGTGCAGCACGTGCGATTCGCCGTACCAGGCCTGCAGGCCCTTGATCTCCAATGCAGCGGTCATCAGTGCGCCCCCTGCATTTCGCCGTCGGTGGTGCCCATGTAGGCTTCCATCACCTGCGGGTTCTTCGAGACTTCGGCGTACGGGCCTTCGGCCAGCACGGCGCCGCGCTGCAGCACCGTGATGGTGTCGGCAATGGTCGAGACCACGCTCATGTTGTGTTCGACCATCAGGATGGTGCGTCCGGCCGACACGCGCTTGATGAGCTCGGCCACGCGGTGCACGTCTTCGTGGCCCATGCCTTGCGTGGGTTCGTCCAGCAGCATCAGCTCGGGCTCCATGGCCAGCGTGGTGGCGATCTCGAGCGCGCGCTTGCGGCCGTAGGGCAGGTTCACGGTCTGTTCGTCGGCCAGCTCTTCGAGGCCCACCTCGGCGAGCAGTTCGCGGGCGCGCGCATCGAGCGGCTTGAGCGACTTCTCGCTCTTCCAGAAGTGGTACGAGGTGCCGAGCTTGCGCTGCAGGCCCAGGCGCACGTTCTCGAGCAGCGTGAGGTGCGGGAACACGGCGGAGATCTGGAACGAGCGGATCACGCCGCGCCGCGCAATCTGCGCCGGGCGTTCGCCCGTGATGTCGTGGCCGTTGAACAGGATCGTGCCGGCCGTGGGCTCGAGGAATTTGGTGAGCAGGTTGAAGCAGGTCGTCTTGCCGGCACCGTTGGGGCCGATGAGCGCGTGGATCGAACCGCGCTTCACCGAGAGGTCGACCTTGCTGACCGCGGTGAATCCCTTGAATTCCTTGGTGAGCTGGCGTGTTTCGAGGATGAGTTCCTCACTCATGTTGTCTTCCAATTCTTGGATTGCAGATTCGCAGCCGTGGCTCGCAACGACAAGCCTCCCGATCGAGCAACCCCAACACCAAAGCGACGCACAGGCTCATGCGAAGCAATGACAGGTCTGTCCGAACGGTGGCTGCATATTTGGGATACAGGGTGCATGACTTGGCGGCGCTATTCCATGGAGCATGGGCGCCAGTACGCCACTCGCCCTCGAATGTTCAGCATACTGAACTGCATTCAGCTTACCGATCTCCAGTCTAAATGTCCGTCCGCCCTTCCGACAAGAGGCAACAGCGCGACTACGGGAAAACACCAACCTGGCAATATGCGTGGCGCGGCGAGCCACAACAACGCGATCGTCACAAGCGCAGCCAATGCGATCGATCAACCAAAAAAGGCGCGTTGTGACTCCAATCTGCGGAGGGCGTGCCCGGTACGGTCTGCGGCCTGTACGAAGCGAGCGATACAGGCACTGGCGCGAAGCAAGTCGCACGTGGTTTTGCAAAGAGCTTCGTTCGCGCCTTAAGCGAGCGCGGAGATTTGGGTCCGCTGCTCAAGTACGGCAAGACCTGGATTCATGTTTATGACCCGCTGGTCTGGTGCGAAGTGGCGGGCGCGATGCTGCGAAACGTAGACTACCTCACAAGATGTTCCGGACAAGAAAACTCCTCACGGCTACTGCGTTCGGCTGGAGACAGGAAGGATCTACATCTTCCGTCATCGCGCGCCACGGGCCATCATGACTCGGATGCATCTGAGTTCTCTGATTTCAAGGCCAAGGATAGTCTGCAGAACGCGATCTGGAGGGTGGGTGAACAAGGTGATGGCGAGCCGTTCAGGCGATCAGATCGCGCAGCCCCAAGCATCGATCTGCTACGCCAAGCCTCGTTGCGTGAGCTTGGCGAGCCCAATTCACGCGCCGCAGACGCCCCCCCCCCCCGGGCTGTATCAACCGCCTGCGCGCCATCCATTGGTCCGACAGCGAAAACAGCGTGACGAGCTGTGCCGAGTTCTTCGCCAAGCCTCGATAGCAAACCTTCGCGAACCCGAACTGCTGCTTAATCATTCGGAACGGATGCTCGACCTTGGCCCGGATGCTGGTCTTCAGCTTCTCCACTCGCTCGGCATCGAACCCGGGTCGATGAATAGATTCAGCCTCCTGCGTTTGCCCGGACGCATCGCCACGTCCTAGGTCGGCCCCACGGCCTCCGCTCGCTTGTGCACACCCCGGTAGTCCAAGTCACCGAAGGCCGTGTGTCCTTACCGTGCAAGAGCGCGCCGGCGACGTTGATGTCGCTGACGTTCGCCGCTGTGCCCGCCACCGCGTGCGGCAGGCCCAATGCGGCATCTACGCCGATGCGCGTCTTCATCGCGTAGCACCCCTGACGCATTTCCAGATAGCACCAGCCATCGGCGTTCTTGGTCGAACTGGACGCCACGATCGGTGTAGCGTCCACGACCGTGCCCGTGCGCGCATCAGGCCCTTGGCCTGCAGGATGTCGTTGACCACGCGCAGCATGCCGACGGCCAGGTCATGGGCTTCCAGCAGATGACGAAACAGCAAGATGGTGGTCTCTTCGGGCAGGCGACTAGCGCCGTCACCCAGACCAGCGAACTCCCGGTACAGCGGGGCCGTCGTGCAGCGCTTCTTCCATGGCCGGGCCGCTCAGCCCGAACCATTGCAGCAAGTATTGAATGCGCAGCATCGCCTTTGGCTCGCGGGCTGTGCGGCCCAACGATTTGCACCACTGCGCTCCATGGAACCACCCGGTCGATCTCATCGAGGAACTCGCGCTTGCGCGCCTTCTTCGTCGACGGGTTCAGGCCCAGGCCAAGTTGACTCGGCGGCGTTTGGCGTTTGGCGTTTGGCGTTTGGCGTTTGGCGTTTGGCGTTTGGCGTTTGGCGTTTGGCGTTTGGCGTTTGGCGTTTGGCGTTTGGCAACAGATGGCAGGCTAGTTTGCGGCTATTCAATCGACCCTGGCGCCAGCATCGCGCACGATCTTGGCCCACTTTTCAGCGTCAGAACGGATTCGATCGGCGAACTCGGTTGGAGTCGAGAGTAATGGCGTAGCTCCTTGTTCAGCCAACTTGCGCTGAATTTCCTTATTACGCGCAAATCCGGCGATCTCTCCTGAGAGCCGAGTCAGCACATTGCCAGGCAGCCCCTTGGGCGCAACCACGCCGAACCATACATCTACAACATAGCCACGCACTCCCGCTTCGGCCATGGTAGGGACTTCCGGCAGCAGAGGGGATCTCGCAGCGCTGGTCACGGCCAGCGCGCGCAGCTTGCCCGCTTTAACATGTGGCAGCGAGCCTGGCAAATTGTCGAACATTAGCTGAACTTGGTTTGCCAAAAGATCGGCCATAGCCGGTCCACTTCCCTTATATGGGATATGAACAATCGGGGCATGAGTCATCGCCTTGAACAATTCGCCGGAAAGATGATTCGTGGTACCGTTGCCAGCCGATCCCATATTCACTCGGCCGGGATCCCTCCCGGCATAGGCGACCAGCTCTGACACGGACCGGACCGGCACCTGAGGGTTGACAACCAGGATGTTCGGAACACTCGCAAGAAGTCCAATCGGCGTGAAATCTTTTTCGGGATCGTAGGGCAGGTGCTTGTAGAGCGCACTATTAATTGATTGTGTGCTGATACCAGCAAGCATCAGCGTATATCCGTCCGCAGCGGACTTCGCGACGATGTCGGACCCTATGGTGCCGCCGGCACCCGCCCGGTTGTCGACGATCACGCGCTGTCCCAACGCCTCGGAAAGATGCGCAGCAAGCATCCGCCCCAGAAGGTCGGTGGTGCCACCCGGTGGAAACGGAACGATCAGGCGAATCGGCTTGCTGGGATAATCTTGCGCACAAACTACAGTGGCGGCAAGCGCGAGGAGAATCATTGCAAATAGATTTCGTAGACGCTTCATCATGTATCTCCTTGCGTTTTTAATTACTCGTGAAAATAAGTTCGAATGGTTGGGACGTCTGCGCCCTGGGCTAGGGCCAGCATGAGCAGAATGCGAGACTTTTGCGGGTTGAAGATTCCCGAGGCAATCCCCTCAACACTCCTCGTGGAGAAGCCGCCGCCAGTACGGGTCGATAGCACGATTGGAAATCCCTGACTCGTCAGTTCAATCAGTCGCTTCCTGACGCTCAAAGGAGTGGCCCCATTCCCGCTTCCAGCAATCACGATTCCCTTGGCGCCTGCGCGAAGGGCCGCGTCGATCTGATCTGCATCCTGATCCTCGTACGAGTAGATGATGGGGACCTTGGGAAACGAATTCACGCCATTCACGTTGAAGGTCAATTTGCCGCGTGGAATTGCAGGCGAGTAGTAGAAGCGGGGCTTCACACCAATGAACATGCCTAGATAGCCTTGCTCCGTCGCTCGAAAAGCATCCAGAGATGTTGTGTTCGTCTTCGTGGTGTAGAAAGCTGAGCCGATCCTGTCGTTCAGAACGATCATGGCGCCTCTGTTGTCTGCATCTCTGCTGGCGGCCAGCGTGATCGCCTGGAGCAGATTCATCGGACCATCCGCGCTGATGGCCGTAGTGGGTCGCATCGCCCCGACAATCACGACCGGTTTTGTACCTGCGGTGGTCAGATCCAGGAAGAATGCCGTCTCTTCCAATGTGTCGGTCCCATGTGTCACCACAACGCCATGAACACCTGGATCGGCCAGGGATCGATTGATTTCTCGAGCAAGCCGCAGCAGGATCGACTGGTCAACGTCGGGACTGCCGACATTGGAGATCTGCTCACCCGTTACGGTCGCGACTTCCCGGATCTCGGGCACAGCATCGATCAGGCTTTGGACCTCGAGCGTCGAGGACCGGTATGTCGTTGTATCGATGCTGCTCTTGGCTGTGCCGGCGATAGTCCCCCCGGTGGCGAAGATGACGACCCCCGGCTTGACCTGCTGCTGTGCATGCACGGCGCCGTTCGCCAGAAGACCGGCGGCGAGGAAGGCGATGATGGTTCTAAAAGCGAGCACGAAATGATCTCCGCTATGCGTGGAAGAGGTGTGTCGAACCAACGGCCGATCTGACGACTGGGGGCCAGCAGTGGCGCATCGGCTGCGCCCCTACAGGATCGAATGCCATGTCCAGCTCGTGCACCCATGCAGCAAATTCGTTCGTCATGCGACTTCAGCGGCAGCGGTAACCTGATCGACGGCTCGGTTCAGTTGGTTCTGCGCGCGTGCGAGGCGAACACGTGTCCTTTCCATCCACCCGCGGTCGGCTTCGAGCTCTGCCTGGGCATGGACCAGCAGACGTTCCACCTGTTGTGGCGCCACGCTGCCGTCAGTTACGCGCGTCTCGACAAAGCGTCGGGGGTCCAGTGCATCTCGCACGGCCTGATCATCAAAGCCCAATTCCAGGCCAGTGGTTTCCAGCGCCGCCTGGTCGAGCATCGCACCACTGAGATCGCCAGGACCAACCTGCTGCGCTAGGCAGTTGCGCACCAAGCGCGCCACAATGTGGTGGACTTGGCGGAACGAGAGCCCGCGTTCTCGCACGATCACGTCGGCCAAGTTGCTTGCCGTGCACCAACTGCCACGTAACAACGCCGCCATACGGTCTTCGTGCACGACTAGCGTCTCCAATATGCCGGTAAACAAGTCCAGCATGCCCTCGGTGGTGGAAAGCGCCTCGTCAATCAGCGGCAAATCGCGCATGGCTTGGTCGCCGGTGCCTTCAGCGCGGAAAGTAGCCAAGGAAGTGGCCAGCCAGGTCACCGCCGAGCCGGCAGCCTTCTTGATGGTCTCCAGCCCTGCGGGGTTCTTCTTCTGCGGGAAAATGCTACTGGTTCCGCAGTAGCTGTCGTCACTTTCGACCAGACCGAACTCGGTGCTGGACCACACGTGCAGGTCCGTGGCCAAATCGTTCAGGTCGGCCATCACAAAAGCCAACGCGGCTATCGCCTCCGCAGCGTAATATGCCTCTCGCCCCAGCTTGGAGTTCTCTACAAGCCCGTCGAAGCCGAGCAACTCCATCGTGCGCAGGCGGTTTAGCGGCCACGAAGTGCCGGCCAGCCCTACCGTGCCAAGCGGATTGCGGTTGACACGCCCCCACGCTTCGGTCAGGCGCTGGAAACTGTCGTGCAGGCGCGAACTGAAACTAAGGAGGTAATGACCAAATACCCAAGGCTGCGCGTGCTGCATGTGGGTGTAGCCGGGCATGATGGTTCGCGCGTGGCGGCGTGCCTGCTGGTCAATGACTTCGCGTAGGTTATTCAGGTGGTCCATCACATCCAGCATGCGGTTTCGCTTGTACAGGCGTCGGACCGTGGCACCTTGGTCGATTCGGCTTCGGCCGGTGTGCATCTGCCCTCCTAGATCCTCGCCAATAGCTGCGAACATGTACGACTCAACCTGCAGAAGGAAACTACCTCTGCGCACGTCGATCGGGAAATCTGAAGGTTTGAGGTGCCGCATCACTTGCAATTGCTGCAGGATGGCACGCCCGGTATCTACCGAAATGATGTGCTCCTCGACGAGCATGACGGTATGCGCCATGTCGACAGCGATGAACTCATGAAACTGCCGCTTCTCGCGGTCCAGTCCGGGCAGATCGTGATACTTAATGAGCCGGGCGGCTGGCGGCGCGCTCAGTCGCGCCTCAACGAGCAGAGTTTCCGAGACGAGATGGGATGTCATTGTGATGGTCAATGCAAGGGGCTTAGTGCGTTTAGCTGCCCGAAGTCAAACGTGTGGCCGTCGTCATCGCTGTCTTCGGTTTGGCCACAAAATGATGATGGCGATATCTGCCCAGCACAACGCCATATGGAGTTGGACGCACATAAGGAAATGTTATGCTGACGACGTACGGCATGTGCAGCGCCAACAGAAGGCAACTTGATGCAACTGAATCCCCGACAGCTAGAAGCTTTTCGGAAGGTCATGCTTTCCGGCAGCATGACCACGGCCGCCGAACTTCTCAAGATCAGCCAACCTGCTGTAAGCAGGCTAATCAAGGACTTGGAGAAAACGCTTGATCTCCGGTTGTTCCGACGCGAAGGCAACAAAATCATTGCTGGCGCTGAAGCGCAGCAACTGTTTCGCGAGGTAGATCGCTACTATCGCGGACTTGAGCAGGTCGAACGTGTCGCTGCTGATTTGAAATCAGCACGCATCGGAACGTTGCGTATCGCCTCGATGCACACCTTAGGCCTGAGCTTGCTGAGCGAAGGAGTGCGACGGTTCGCACTGGCGCGACCTGGGCTGGCAATATCGCTAGATGTCCGGAATTCGCTTGGCATCCTCGAACTCACTGCAGCGCATCAGATCGACATTGGATTTGTCCAAATGGTTGGCACTGATTACCCAGGCGTGGAAATCCTTGCATTGCCTAGCGTTGCGAGCGTTTGCGCCCTCCCACGTGGCCATCGCCTTGCACGAAAGAAGATGGTGAACATTTCCGACCTGCAAGGTGAATCATTTATCTCATTGAGCCGAAACAGTCCGTTCCGTATGCGGCTGGAACTGGCAATGGAAACGGCCGCAGTCACGTGCAATCGCTCCGTCGAAACCACCCTCGCACATGTGGCCTGTGGCATGGTCACTGGTGGACTCGGCATCACAGTAGTGGATCCCTTCACCGCCGCGAGATTTCGGGACGCCGCAATCGTGTTTCGCCCCTTAGTACCCACTGTACCGTTCGAACTTTGCATGGTCTTTCCTTCGCACCAACCGCGATCCAACGTGGTCAACGACTTCATTCACGTGATGAAAGAACTGATTGACGCCAACTACGCATGCGCAAAGGCGACTGGAGGCATACGTTAACGCTTGATATGCAGGAGTGGGCCGACGTCAAACTCGTCTTGGTCTTGCCCTGTTCTGTAGTCAAGGCCAGACCGGATCTACAGGCAACTGATACGACTCGATCAATGATGCAGGCGGGGAGTTACTTTCCGTAGCCATCGACGACCACGCCTCACTACGAACTTGGCGTAGACATCTCCAACGGTGCGCACGGCACTCCATGCCGGTGCGCGGCATCAGCGGCGAGCCGATTGCCAACACCCGCACGGACGCGTGGCAATCGGACGAAGACGGCCTGTATGACGTGCAGCATGGCGCCGGTGGCCGAGCAGCTTGTCTCAGTGAGCCTTGATCACCGCTCGTACTTCTACCATCGTGCTCGGCTTAAGGCAGGAGAGAAGTACGCCGAGGTGCGTCGTACGATCACCGATATCTTTGAGCGCAACCACTGCTGCTACGGCTACCGCCGGATCCAGGCCTCATTGGTCAGGCAGTGCTTGTGCGTCTCGGAGCGGGTGGTTCGACGCCTGATCAAGCAAGAGAGCCTTTTGGCTGCAGTACCAAAACGACGTCATTACGGCTCCTACCTGGGCGAGATCAGCCCTGCGAGAAACTGCTGAACCGCGACTTCGGCGCCACGGCGCCGAACCAGAAGTGGCTCACCGACATCTCGGAGTTCCAACTGCCCGCGGGCAAGGTCTACCTCTCGCCATAGTCGATTGCTTCGACGGGACGGTGGTGAACTGGCCAATCGGCACATGACCAGATGCAGAGCTCGTCAACACGATGCTGGACGCGGCAATTGCTTCAGTGGGCAACACAGGCGCACGATCTGTTTTTCATTCCGACCGCGGCGCCTACTACCGTTGGCCAGGATGGCTGTCACGCATCGCCCAGGCCAAGCTGGTACGTTGGATGTCACGCAAGAGCTACTCGCCAGACAATGCAGCCTATGAGGGTTTCTTCGGCCGGCTCAAGACCGAGCCGTTCTACGTTCGTGACTGGCGGGCGACGACCATCGAATAGTTCACGCAGGTTCTGGATGCCTACATCAGGGGATGCGAACAAAAAATTGGACTGGTTTTGTGTAGCAAGTCCGAGACTTTTTCGGTAGTCGATAGGGCTGAGAGAACCAAGGGGGATTTTGATCCGCTTCTCGTTGTACCAGCGGGTGTAGGAATCAGTTACCTCAACGAACTGCTCAATGGTCGCGATCTTCGAGACCCGAGAGTACAACGACTTCGTTTTCAGCCGGTCGAAGAATCCTTTGCACACCGCGTTGTCAGGTGAGCGACCCTTGCGAGACATCGAGCGAATGAGCTTCGCACCTTCGATTCGCAAGGTCCGCCCTAGCCAGCGATAGTGAACACTGTGGTCGGAGTGGACGACAAACCGCGAGTCGGGGACGCTGGGCGAAGCAGCCGCTCGACTCCTGTTTCTCACGATCTTGCCCCTTCATTCGCTGCAGCTGCTCAGCGAATTGCGACAGTGGCCTCGATCGGACCACCCCTTCTCAAGGTGTTGTAGATAGGACAGGCGCCAGTGAACGCATCTACTAGCGATTGCGCGGTGGCCAGATCGACCCCTTCAAACAAGAAGTTCAGCCGAATAGCCGCGTAGCGCGTGCCATCTTCCGGGTCGCGCTCGAAGGAAACACCGACTTCGGCCTCCTTCAGGGGTACATCGCGCTCACGCGCCGCCTTCTGCACCAACCCCAGACCGCACGAGGCGAGCGAAGCCAAGAGCAGTTCGCCCGCCTGCACTGCGTCCCCGGGCCCGCCAGCCGTAGCCTTCGTGTCCGATACGAAGTGGTGCTGGCGCGCGCTCACCAGGAAGCGGCCGAAAATGTCGACGGCACGAGCGCGCACGGTCACGATCTCGCCAGGCGCCACCGGGGCTTCGAGCGGTTGATCGGCGCTCGTGCTCATGCAGTCCTCCTTGCGGACGCAGCGGCTCCCGATGCAGCACGCTCCTTCCATGCGCCGGCAGCCGGCCGCTCCAGGCCCAGGTTCTCGCGCAGGGTCGCGCCTTCGTACGCCGTGCGGTAGAGCCCACGCCGCTGCAGTTCAGGCACCACCAGCCGCACAAAGTCTTCGAACCCGCCCGGCTGGTAGGGCGCGCTGATCATGAAGCCATCGCAGGCACCTTCCCGAAACCAGCGCTCCATGCCGTCCGCCACCTTGTCGGGCGTACCGATCAGGTCGCCTTCGTAGCGGCTGCCATAGCGCTTGCCCAAATCACGCAGGGTCAGCTTGTCGCGTTCGGTGGCTTCGCGCACTTCCTGGTAGTGGCCCTGCACTCCCGGCACGTCGATGTCGGGCAACGCCGAGTCGAGCGGGTATTTCGAGAGGTCCACGTCCAGGTGATAGGACAGCGTGGACAAGCCGGCATGAGGATCGACCAGCGCACGCAGCGCGCGGTCTTTCTCATCGGCGATGGCTTGCGTCTCCCCGACCAGCGGCGTCGCAGCGGGAAGCACCTTAAGCGAGTCGGGGTCACGGCCATGTGATCGCACGCGGTCCTTGATCTCCTTGTAGAAGGCCTTGGCGCTGTCCAGCGAATCGTGGCTCACGAAGATGGCGTCGGCCCATTGCGCCGCGAAGTCCCGGCCGCGGTCTGACGCGCCGGCCTGCAGGATCACCGGGTAGCCCTGCGGGGGTCGGGAGACGTTCAGCGGCCCCTTGACGCTGAACCACTCGCCCTCGTGGTCGACGTAGTGGACCTTCGACGGATCGGCAAACAGCGGTGTCTGGCGGTCCTGCACCAGCGCGTCGTCCTGCCAGCTGTCCCAGAGCTTGAAGACCACCTCGAGAAACTCGTCGGCCCGGTCGTATCGCTTGTTGCGCGGCACTTGCTCTTTCTTCGAGAAGTTGCGGGCTTCTGCGTCCTGGAACGACGTGACGACGTTCCAGGCGGCGCGGCCCGCGCTCAGATGGTCCAGCGTCGCGAAGGAGCGCGCCACCTCGAAGGGCTCGTAGTGGCTGGTCGAGCGCGTCGACGCCAGTCCGAGGTGCCGGGTCGCAGCCGCCATGATCGACAGCACCACCACCGGATCGAGCCGCAGCGAGCCGAGTGCGCCGTAGCGCAGCTGCGTATCGTTGCTGCCCTGGTAGCGGTCGGGCACCGCGAGGATGTCGGCGAAGAAGGCCAGGTCGAACAGCCCCTTCTCGAGCGTGCGCGCGATGCCCTGGTAGTAGTCGGCATCGAGCCAGCCGCTCTCCGATGCCGGATAGCGCCAGCCGCCGGGGCGGCCCGGGCCCGCAGTGACAAAGGCCGCGAGGTGGATCTTCTTGTCTTTGGCGTGGGTCATGGTTCAGGCGCCGAGTTCGGCGGCAACGAGTTTCTTGATGGCGTCGAAACGGGCGTCGAGCAGGAAGCTGCGCACGTCGACCTTGTTCGGCAGGACGCCCAGCGACTGGAAGTTGTCGGCCAGATCCTGCGTCGAATCGGCGGCGGCGCTGTCGATCGGCTTGAGCGCGACTGCCCCCGAGTCGGACAAACGGGCGTCAACGATCAATTGCCGATACACCTTCTGCTCGACGCTGCCGGCTTCGAAGCCTCCGAGCTTGGCCCAGGACGCGACGGTCTCGTCCGGATGCGAGACGGCATACTGCTGTGCCTCCCGGATCAGCCGCACGAGCTTGGCCGCCGCCTGCGGGTTCTTGTCGGCGAAGTCGGCGCGTGCGACGTAGAAGGCATAGTCATAGGTCTTCACCTCCGGCAACGTGCGCGCCTTGTCGCCGAGCTTGGCCAGGGCCAAAGCACTGGCGGGCTGCCAGTGGATCCACGCGTCCACGCTGCCCTGGGTAAAGGCCGTGTAGGCATCGGCACCGCTCAGGCTGACCGCCTGCACATCGCTTAGCCGCAGTCCAGCGCTCTCCAGGTACTTGATCAGGCTGTAAGTGCCGGTGGTGCCGTTCTGGTGGGCGATCTTCTTGCCCTTCAGATCGGCCGCGGACCGGATCGGCGAATCCTTCGCCACCAGCACGTCGACCTCGGTTGCCGGTAGCGGATATGCCGCCAACGGCACGATCGGTACGCCCGCCGCGACTGCGTTGACGATCGCGGTGGCGGTCGCGAAGCTGAAGTCGACGCCGCCAGCCTTGATGCCCTCCATGACCGGCAGCGAGGCGGTGAAGCCGGGCTGCCAGACCACCTTGGCGGCAATGTCGTTCTCGAGCTTGCTGCCGCCGTCCCCAGCGCGCAGCGACGCGAATACGCCCGTGCGGCCGTCACCGATGATGGCGATCGTGATCTGCGAAAGTGCGGCCGCTGAGGTCTCGGCCACAGCGGCCGCGTTGCCAACCGCCTTGGCGGGTGCTGCCGGCGGAGTGTCGCCCTTGCCGCAACCGATCAGTGGCAGCGCGCCGGCACCGCCGGCCAGCGCCAGGCCGCTCAGACGCAGGAAATGCCGCCGTGCGGCCGAAGCCGTGGAGACAGGATGAGAAAGCTTGTCGATCGACATGGTCGAGAGTCCTGGTGTAAGTCAAGAAAACGAGAGTGGATGGCGTGCCTGTCGGCGTTCAACGGATGGCCTGCGCGGCTTGCGCAGACACGAGTCCTTCAAGCAGCTCTTCTTTGAGGGCGGCCAGTTCGGGGTCGCCGCGATGGCGCGGGCGCTCGTGGTCGATGAACAGGTCGCGGGCGACGCGCCCGTCGCGCATCAGCAGTACGCGGTCGGCCAGCACCAGCGCCTCTTCGACGTCGTGCGTGACCAGCAGCACGGTGCGCGGCCTGCGTGCGAGAAGGCCTTCGAGCAGCAGCTGCATCGACGTCCGCGTGATCGCGTCGAGCGCACCGAAAGGCTCATCAAGCAGCAGCAGTTCGGGCTCGTGGATCAGGGCCCGCGCGAGTGCGACCCGCTGGCGCTGCCCACCCGACAGAACGACCGGATAGTCCTTGTCGCGGCCGGCCAGCCCCACCGCCGCGAGCAGCGCGCGGGCATCGTCGTCACGTCCACGCAGGCCCAGCGTCACGTTGCGCAGCACCGTGCGCCAAGGCATCAGCCGGTCTTCCTGAAACATCATCCGGATGTCCGGCGACGGGTGGTTCGAGCGCAACTCGACACGCCCCGAAGTCGGCGGCTCCAGCCCCGCGACGATGCGCAACAGGGTCGACTTGCCGACACCGCTGGCACCGATGAGTGCGATGAATTGGCCGGCCGGGATCTCCAGGTCGACCTCGTGTAGCACGGTGCGCTCGCCGAAGGCCTTGCCGACACCGCGCAGGCTCAGCCCATCGCCGCTGTACGATGGTCCGGTCATCGCGCCGCCCCTTTTGCATAGTTCGGATGCCAACGCAGCAAGCGCCGCTCGACCACCCGGGTGATCGAGTCGGCCAGCCACCCGGCGATGGCGTACAACACGATCGCCAGCAGGATGACATCGGTGCGCAGCAGCTCGCGGGCGTTCTGCACCATGTAGCCGATGCCGTCGCGCGATGCGATGGTTTCACCGACCACCAACGTGAGCCAAGCCACGCCAAGGGCGTATCGAATGCCGGTCAGGATCGGTGGCAATGCACCTGGCAGCACCACGCTGACGATCAGCCCGATGGGCCCAAGACCATACGAGCGCCCCAGCTCGATCAGCTTCGGATCCACATTGCGGATGCCGCTCATCGTGTTGATGTAGACCGGGAACAGCGACCCCATTGCCACCAGCAGCACGCGCGGCTCCTCGCCGATGCCGAACCAGAGAATCATTAGCGGCACCAGGGCCAGATGCGGGATGGTGCGAACCATCTGCAGCGATCGGTCGAGCAGGCCGTGCGCCAGGCTCGACAGCCCGACCAGGAAACCCAACACCAGGCCGGTCGCCGCGCCGGTCACGAAGCCGATCGCGACGCGACGCAAGCTCACCAGCACGTCTCGCTGCAACTCGCCTCGCTCAGCGAGTTGCCACGCTGCGCGCAGCACATCGGAAGGCGCCGGGAGAATACCTGCAGGCAACCGACCGATTGCCGAGAAGTACTGCCACAGCGCAATCAGCGCGATCGGCAGAAGCCACGGAACGAAGATGCTCCATCGACCCGGCTCTCTGCGTGTCGAAGATCCCTGCTTCCGATCAGCAGCCGCATCAGCGATGATGGTAATGCGACTCGCGGAGGGAGGGAGCGTAAAGATCGGAGGTATCGATGGGTCGGGAACCAAGTGAGGAAGAACGGCACTCATGGACGAAGACGCAAGGCTCTCGGCGGCATTGGCGGCACGAGAGCCTGCTGAGTTGGCATGCAGGGGAAAGGTGGGAGCGTATCGGCGATAGTCCAATGCACAAACTTACATTTATGCATGTCGATATGTGCTCGGCGAGTAACCACCTGCAGGCGATCGCGGCCACGCGAAACACTCCTTCGTTCGCCTCAACAAACTGGAGCTTTGCCACTGCCTCTCAAGACTTCGCCTAAGCAATTCACCGCCGACGCAGTGCGTCGACCCCAGAGTTTCTGAGGGACTACATCTGCAAAGGCAGTTTTTTGGTCCAGCTGAAGCTCTCGACGCGAAAGTACTGGTGCATACCCGCGGATGTCAAATAGCAAGGATCAGAGACGACGATGGCTTAACAACCGCACGTGCCTGCAAGGCCGCACTGGTCACGGAGCCAGCCTGCATGACGGCATGGAAGACCTCGAGATGACGCAGGTTCATTGAAATTCCTCGGTCGACGTCCCATCATTCAATGTGATGAGGCATCGAAAAATAGTCATTGGAAGCAAAGGGGGTGCCGATAAAAACTTGGACTGGTTTTATGCCGCAAGCTCAAGGCTCACCCGGTATTCGATAGGGCAGAGAGAGCCAAGAGAGATCTTGATCCGCTTCTCGTTGTACCAGCGGATGTACGAGTCGACCGCCGCGATGAATTGCTCAATGGTGGCGCTCTTCCAGTCCCGAGGATAGAACAGCTCGTTCTTCAGCCGACCGAAGAAGCCTTCGCAAGCTGTGTTGTCAGGTGAGCATGCCTTGCGAGACATCGAGCGGGTGAAGTTCGCGTCGTTCATTCTTGATAGCCAACCTGGCCAGCGGTCGTGGCCGCCTCGATCGGAGTGAACCACAGGCCGGTCAGTCGTTTCGGCCACTGTCTCGATGGCTGCATCCAGCATCGTGTTGACCAACTCAGCGTCCGGACTGGTCCCAATGGTCCAGATGACGACCATTCCATCGAAGCAGTCGATGATGGGCGAGAGGTACACCTTGCCAGCCGGGATCTGGAACTCCGTGATGTCCGTGAGCCATTTCTCGTTGGGGACCGCGGCCTGGAAGTCGCGGTTGATGAGGTTCTCAGGCGCTGGACTGATCTCGCCTAGATACGACGCATACCTGCGCTTCCTCGGCTTTGGAACAACCAGGCATTCCTGCTTCATCAACCGCTGCACGACCTTCTCGGAGATCGCGACGTCCTGCCTGGTGAGCGAAGCTTGCAGCCTGCGGTAGCCATAGCAGCGGTGGTTCGACTCAAAGATGTTGGTGATGGATTGCAGCACCTCCAGGTACTTGTCGCCCACCGCTGCACGAGCCCGATGGTAGAAGTACGAACTACGCGCAAGATCCAACTGTGCAAGGAGCTCTGGCAGGCCATAGTGCTCCCTGAGGGTGTCAATCAGCAGCGTCTTCTCCCGGTTGGACAGGAGCTGCAGGTCCACGCCCAGGCCTTTTTTTAACAGTTCGTTGGCCTTGCTCAAGAGGTCCTGCTCGAGGCGCAGTTGCCTGACTTCGCGGCGCGGCGACTCAACTTGGCGCTCGAGCTCGTCGCGCTCTTGCGACGGCGGAGATGGATTGGTGCGTTTCATGGATGCGGGTGCCTCACGTCCCAGAAGTTGGTTCTTCCAGTTGTACAGCGTTGGTCGGCACACGCCGAACTTGTCGGCTACAGCCTGCGCACTTTCCTCACGCGTGCAAAGCTCCATGACTCCCGCTTGCATCAGCTTCCCGGAATACCTTCGTCGGCCCACACTGCCAACGACGGCCCCTCTGGCCTCAGGGAGGGCCTCGCGAACCCAGGCGGTCGGTGTCCCTCTGCTGGGGTAGTTCAGTGCCCTCATGGTGGCTGCGATGCAGCGGTCGTGAGTGAGGTAGTGCTCGATAGCTGCCGCTTTTTGCTCCTGCGAGAACTTGGGTCGCCGGCCCGCATAGCCCGCTGGCAAGTCGAGCTTCTGCTGGTATTCGTTGTACCAGCCCTTCAGAGAATTCTTTGTTGGGTAGCCCAGCTGACGGATAGTGGGTCTGACGCGTTTGCCGAGCTTGATGTAGAGCTCAACGGCTCGAATCCGATCTTCGTAGGAATACATGAACTACCTCCAAAGGTAGTCCAAGATTTCCGCCGCCCCCCCAGGGCCAGCGATCGGCGGAATCCAACAGTGCAAGACCGACTCCTGCACTTGGGCATAGCGCCCGGCACCATGACGGCGGGCGAGCTCAATCGAATGGTGAGGGTAGACTACGAGGCGGCTGGCGCCTTGGTGAAATTGACCGGCGTGCGCATCAAATGAGAAGTCGCACTATGTCGATCAATATCCCGTGATCCAGACTTCATTCTGGCCCTTGCGCACCGTGATCAGGTACTCGCAAGGGATGCGCCGCGCATCCCTACAGGATGCATCAGATTCGCACCACCGTAAGTTATCCAATGGCCGCCGTTGGTATTGCGAATCTATGCATTACCAACTGGAATGGGCTGTCATCTGGCCGCAAGGCCGGGAGCCTCCCAGCACTACTGTAGATTGGCCGCTCCCGAACTAGCTTGCGCTACACCGCAGTCAAGAAACGTAGTTGATCTGGCCCAACAAAACTCCGCCACTGGCCCAGCCGCAGCAGATCGTCAAAACTCCTCTTACCACCTTCGCTGAAGTGCCGTGGCAGTACCGACTGGAGCCAATACTACTTGGCTAGCAACTCGTCGGTTGACTTTCCGCCTTCCAGGGCAGCTTTGAACCAGGCGGGACGAGGACCACGGCCACTCCACGTGTTGCCCTGCTCATCTCTGAACTTCGGCGCACGAAGTTCGCTTGATTTTTTGGTCTTGACGGCCCTATTTTTTACACTGTTCTTTGGCACAGATACGCGGCCATCCGTCTTTCCAAACCCCAGGTCCGCGGCACTGAAGCCATACACAGCGATCGCCTCCTTGATGCGACTGAGCACACCGTCCGCTTCTTTCTTACGCAGCTGTTCGGCCTCACGTTGCAATTGCGCAATCTGATTCTGAACCTGGAGAAATGTCTTTGCCATAGGAGCTTTCAATTGAGAAGGGCTCGAGCTTAAACCCTGAGGACCTGCTGCTTATGTCGGTATTCTTCCATACTCGCGGAGAACTTTTGCACTCATGGCTCTCCTTGTGCGATAGAACGATCCTCACAAGCAAGGGCGAACCTCTGCGCTGCGTAAGCATGACTTCGCTAGCCGCATACGAATGCCCCTCCTCAGAGAGAAAAAGGACACCTTGGGAGGCGTCCGACTTCGTAACTGGCCCGGCTGCCTATCCGGCTGGAGAAGGGTCATGAAACATCGACAGCCCCTCTCACCACGATTCGGTGATCGAGTGCCTCCGGTGACTGCAAAGGGCCCATGGCAGACACCAAGCCTTCCCAAAAGCGGTCACTTAAACGGAGCGGCCGAAATGGGCCCCAAAGCGGTTTGACGGCAACACCAGCCCTGGCGATCCAGCCGAGGTGCGATTACTAGGCAGAGATTCGGGGCTGATCGTGGAACCATCGGTCAAGGGGCTGTGACGTTGGCATGTCACAGGACGCCTCGCCTACTCGCCGAACCAGAGCACGAGCCACGCGCCGACAAAGGCGAGTGCCACCAGCATGTCGAAAGTCTCGCGCGACCACAAAGAGACGCGCACACCCAATGAGCGAATAGCAGACAACATTTTTCCCCTTCATCTTCTCCGCGAACGCCCCCTCGGTTGAGCTTGCCTTACCCTCCCCTGGGCAGTCAATACGAAGATGGTCTCACCTCCACGGCTGCATCACGCTCGCTGTTTTGGAGAAGGTTCTGAGCCAGGTCGTTCAGACGGCGAAATGCAGTAGGCGCAACGTCCGCGGTCAGGTGTGCGGCACTCGCAGGACATGGGCGCCACGGTCCTGCTCGACAGGGGGAGCATCAGACCCGTGCAGTAACCACGAAGGCCCGCGCACCGGTCCGTGCGCCCCCAAGACCTTCGCTCAGGTGCCCAAGATGGAGATCGAGCCGCTCGACTGCACTCACTGATCCTCCAGCACAAAGACCCCAACGTCCTTCGCTGAGGCTGGTCTCAAGGAGACGTCGCTCTGTAGTCAGGAAGTATTCAGAATTTCACCCCAATATCGATCCTGAAAGTACTGCTTTTGCCCCCGGACTTCACCCCGACCCCATTCAAGGGGGCGGGAGTCCGAAAGCGATCTGGAGGGTGCGATGCACGCAACCAGCATGAGTTCTGTCGGGACCTCGGAAACGACATACCGTGTGTGGATGGACGATCCCGGGAACTTCTCTACCCAGAGGATCACGCCGATGCACCACAACTTTCACGAGCACCCGTTGTTTCAAGTGCCCGAACTTGTGAAGCTCGGGATTGAACTCTCGAAGACGGACCAATGCAGGTTCATGAGTCCGGACAGAACGGTCTCGTCCTCGCTCGCGCACGACAACCGGCATCCCGACGGGCGCAGCATCGAGGAATTCTTCCAACGCATGGAAGAGCCGGGTTCGTCGGTTGCCTTCTACAACATCGAGGTCATCCCCCGCTATCAAGCGCTCCTGATGCTGGTGGTGAACTCCATGCGCTCCCTCGTGGAGCGCGAGCAACCGAACATCTTCAGGGTGAATGGATTCGTCTTCTTCTCTGCCCCGCCTTCCGTCACGCCCTTTCACATCGATCGCGAGAACAACTTCTGGCTGCAGTTGCATGGGCACAAGCTCCTCAACGTATGGGATCACCGTGATCGCAGCATCGTGCCGGCCGATGCCGTGGAGGACTTCATCGTCACGCAGTCGCTCAAGAAAGTGCGCTTCGATGAATCCTTCCTGCCGCGCGGACAGGAGTTCGATGCACACCCGGGGGATGCCGTGTACTTCCCGAGCACCTCGCCCCACATGACGAGATCCTTGGTTGACCGAACCACCGCTGGCAATCGCCTGTCGATCTCGATCGGGGTGACCTTCTACACCGCAGTCACGCGCGAGGTGGCCCGCATTCATCAGGTGAACCGGCTGATGCGAAAGTGCGGCCTGTCACCCTCGTACCCGGGAGAGTCGCCGACCGCGGACGCAGTCAAATCGACCGTTGGCGGCGTGGTCGGCGCCGGGCGCGCGCGGCTCGGTGTCGCGCGCGCCCGATTCATCAGCCTGACCACGACCCGACGCTTGAAGCACATTCCGCCTCCGGGCTCCTACTGAAGAACGGGCCTGCAGGAGCGGGCCAAATACCATCCAGCGTCTTGCGACGGCGCTGCGAACGTCCGCTGTGCGGTGAATCAGAGCTCGGTGACGAAGGACTGGTTCTGGCCGGATGCCGTCAACGTATCTGAGGCTCCATCGGTACAAAGCCGAAGTTCAATACCCCGCAAAGTCGTCGTCGGTCAGATGATCCGAGAGGCGTTCATAAGCTACCCCATAGATACAGCGACTTCTGTTCAGCAATCGCCTGTTTAGCGAGTCTTTGAAGATCCAGCACCACAGGTCGCAGTTCCGCCACATCCACTTGAAGCTCCTCGGTGTCGGCCCATCGGGGGAGTGCAGCATCAAGCGCCGAGTGTTCGACGTGAGCAAGAAGTTGGACTAGCCGATCTGGGAACCGGAAGAGCCAGGAGTCCCCTTCATCGCCGCCCTCGTCACTTTCCAACTCGTGCAGGTCAGCATCCCATTCCTTCCCTTCTAGGATTGCCCACAAAGTGCCTACTTCAAGGTCGGTGAAGCCTTTGTACTCAGCCAGGCGCAATTGCAATGCAATGGCCTTGCCCTGGTCATCTTCGCTCATCCGGTCCGCGTAGCGCGCGGCTTCTCCTTCATTTGCGACGAAGAAGTCGGAAAGTAATCCCATTGCATTCCTCCTATGTTTCTATGCTGCCACTGAGCGGCGTAACGCGGATTTAGATGACTAGACCGCTTCCGAGGGTGTCTGGCTCCGACGCCAAGTGACCGGTCCTGGCCGATAGTACCCATTCGCGCGAGGCCGAGGGACGTCGGCAATCGCTGCATGGCAGCCGTCGGGTATAACTGCTTCAGACTGATCTCGGTCATCCGCGGCGCTCTGTGGAACATCAGCTGACGCGCCCAAAGCAGACGTTGCGGCAGGGCTTTGAAGACTAGCCGAGGTGAACCTGGGCGTTGTGTATCAAGTGAGGACCGTAGTCGAGAGGGGATCTTGGCTCAAGGTGCGCGAGACAGAAATGCCGATTCGCTGGCGACTGTCATCCATGGATGCACAACCGATCGAGGGCGAAGTGGCGTTGCAAGAATGGTGTCGCTTCTGAGAGCTTCCGTGGATTCAGGAACCACGTCTTCGGCGTGGTTGCAAAAGCGGCGTTGCCTTCATCCCAGACTGGGCGAATGCGGCAGCTGCCACGCGTTCACAGTAGATGCTTGCCAGATCACCATGGTCAAGCTCGCGCAACCGGGCGATGTCGGGCGCACCAGCCATGAACTCCAGCAGCTTGGCCTTAGGTGTTTTCGTATACGTCGCCATCAAGAAATCGTAGAGGTCAAGGGCCGTGTCGCACTTGCCTTCACGGGAGACTTCGCCAAAGAAGGTCTCAGGATGTTGACGCCACGCAGCCATTTCTGCATCGGACAGAGGGCAGCTCACGATGAACGAGCGCCCGTCGTCCAACTGGACAGCACATGTGGCCGACATTTCTTGCTCTACCACCACGCCGGATGTCAGAACGCCCTCAACTTCTTCACCGTCAGGACCCGGTACGAGCAATCTGCTTCCGATCATCAAACTGCGTTCGACCGTCGAAAAAGCGAAGTCTGGTATGTCGCCGTCGAAGGTTGCGGGAATCGTTGAATGTTGACGCATCGAGCGAAGGAGGGCGTGCATCTCGAGATGCGTGCGCCTCGCTTCAATCGCGGCGCGCAATGAATGGTACTGGTGGTCGTTCTTAAACTCTTCGATATGCAAACTATCGCCCAATGTGATGCAACGCCATTTCGTTTCATTCAGATGGTGCTCCCAGGGCGTGTTGGTGAGGAATACGTAGGCCGGCGGGAGGCGTTGAGCTTCTGGATCGAACTCCTCGAAGCGACGAAGAAGCTCAAATCCGCGCTGCGCATAGAGCGGTATGGCTTCTTCAGTCGAGGGATCTGGGGCATTGAGGTCAATGAAGACGATACGCGGATGGTCAGCTGACTTGCGAAGCGCCCGAACGAGTTGACGTTGCACGCGCCCGCTCTCGGACCTCTTTGCTTCCACCGAGAAGCGCCTACCCGTGCTGGCGTAGGTTGCAACGAACTCGCAATGCGACGATGTGCGGTCGTCTTCGTTCTCAAATTCAAGCGTAAAGCCGGCACGAGCGAGCAGTGCTGCGACCCGCACTTCGTACCGCGCCCCGGGAAACATCTGCTTGCTGCGAAGGCGCTGGATCAGCTTGCTTTGAAGTTCGGCATTGTGGTCGAGGGCATACAGGTCATACGCCAAGTGCAGGTAGGCGGCGAAAGCCCCTGTGGCCGATGCCGTGGCAACTGTGCCTGGCTCCTTAATGAACTGCCGTTGCTGGTCGCACAGGAGGTGATACCAAACTAGGATGGGATGGCGCTCGTCCATCGGCCTTTTCAGTTCGGCGTTGCCCCACTCTGACCCAAGCGCGTCCCTCAGGTAGTCCACCAGAAAATCGTGAAAGGTTTTCCACTTCGTGGATGCAAGAATGCGATTGCGCACGGCGACCACTTGGTGTCCGCTGTCAGTCCTGGTGGCAACGATGGGCCTCCCAAGACCTTGCTGAATCATGCGCTGGTGCTCGTTTGCCTCGTGCCTGGCTCGGAGTTGCGGCACTATCGTCATGGCCGCCTGAAGGCGATCTAGGCTACCCAGTGCGCCGTGGCACCGTTTGTATTTCTTCCCGCTGCCGCAGGGGCACGGATCGTTTCGCCCAACCTTCGGCATAAGCGCTCCTAGAAAGCATCACGCCGCGCCATGCGACGCATGCACGCACGCGGCGAGTTAGGAGCCTGCTCGCGGCGCGGCAGATAGATTCACATCATGCCTTAGGGGTGAAACAACCGGCAGCGGTTCAGCACTGGGGCTTAGTCTGTCACAGCAGATCAGCTATGTGCGGCTGACCGGAAGTGGTCGTGAGGCTTGAGGCGATCTGCACACCCAACTGGTTGCTTTGCTGCACCTCAGCTTCCCGCCTTCAGCGGCCATTCGCAGGTTGAACTCGAACGGCAGCAATCGCTGCATAGCTGCCGCTCGCAAGGACGAGCTGCCGGCTTGCGCCCAGCACGCTTCCACCACTTGCTGCGCGTTCAAGAGCCGATAACTGGGAATTTCCGTGACTTTGATTACCGTCGGTCAGGTCCGCGGCGTTCGACTTCGGGTTGCACGGTGCAAGTGAATGATCATCAGCGTGCCTGCCAGAATCGCCACCAACGAGATCGCGCGGCCCTCATCTCAAGCGGCCGCATATCGAGGGTGCCATAGTTGGTGAAAGGCGCGCCGGCACGCCTTCTCAATTCAGTTTCGAGTTCGTAGGCTATCCCGCGAGCGTGAAGCTCTCCCGCGAGCGCCTTCCTGCGCCACTCAATCGCCATCGCACTTAATGCCTCGTCGGTCCATTCTTGCTTTGTGGTCATAAGTAGATTCTGCCGCTGCTGCTTATCTTTCTTACCCCGACCGTGCACGCGATGTCGCGCGCAAGCCAGCACTCAACACGGTGCCTCCGCATCATTCCGCTTTCATCCACGCCTGCCTTGGCCAAGCGGCCATTGAAGAGTGACAGCGGTCGGCATCGAGGCATCTCCCTGAGCAATTTCCTTCTTCCCCTTACCTCTACCAGCGCCGAACCGCTGTCGAGAGCCAGTGTGCGTGGCGCAAGTGAAGCCAGGGTGAAGTCTATGCAGGAGTCCCGTGAAACGATACCCGCCGTCTTGTGACTCGCCACCCTCGACAGCACTTGGCATGCGCTTGTGCGCGGCGTAAGCGGCCAGTGTCAAATTCTTCTGACCTCATGGACCACACCGGGCAGACAGTGACAAAGTCCATTCGATCAAGACGCCGCCGGAATGCGACGACCTGGCCGGAAACCATGCCCACTGGCGGACCAGACCACTGCCAGACCCAGCAGTGCCAACACTGCCATCGTCCGGGGGAACGACGCTGGTCCCAGACGTTCGAGTAGTACACCGCCTGCGACACCGCCACCGGCTACGGCGAGATTGAAGATCGACACCAGCATGGATTGCGCCACGTCGGCACCATCACCCGCGGTATCTGCCAGTGCGGTCTGCAGCAAGGTCGGCGCACCGCCGAAGGTCAACCCCCAGGTCGCGACGCCCAGCAGCACGACCAGTGTTGAGCCGCCTGAACAACCCAGCACCAGTGCCGCCACGGTGAACACCGTCAGGCTCAGGAGAGTGAGCGTGCGCAGCCAGCGATCCACCATCAGGCCGGTGATCCAGATCCCTGCGATGGAAGCCACCCCGAACAGCAGCAGCACGGCATCCACCCGCTGCCCCAGCCCCACCGACACGAGGAACGGCGCGATGTAGGTGTAGAGAATGTTGTGCGCCAGTATCCAGGCGAAAAGTGCCAGCAGTATCGAGCGGATACCGGGCATCAGGAAGATGCGCCGAATCGGCATGCGCTGCCTGGCCGACTGCCCCACGAAATCCGGCATCGCCAGCCGCACCCAGATGAACAGCAGCAGCGACAGCGCCGACATGATCCAGAACACGCCGCGCCAGTCGAACAAGGTGCCCAGCCAGGTTCCCAACGGTACGCCGATGGACAGGGCGATGGGCTGACCAACCCCGGCCACCGCCAGCGCGCGACCCTGCAGGTGTGAGGGCACCATGCGCCGGGCATAGCCGGCGAGCAGCCCCCAGACCACGCCGGCCGCCATGCCCGCGACGAAGCGCGCGACCAAGGTCAACCCGTAGTGAGTGGACAAGGCCGTGATGGTGTTGAACGCGAGCAGGCCGCCGATGGCCAGCAGGAAAAGTGGCCGGCGGTTCCAACTGCGCGTGACGGCAATGACCGGGATCGCCGCCAGCACCGACCCCAGGGCATAGAGCGTGACTAACTGGCCCGCCAGGGCCTGGGATACGCCCAGCCCCTGGCCGATCTGTGGCAGCAAGCCGGCCGGCATGGTCTCGGTCATGATGGCGAGGAAGCCAGCCATCGTGAATGCCAGCAGCTTCCCGATGGGAAGTCTCTTGGCGATTGCTGCAAGTGCTGCCGCTGCGGATTCTTCGTTTTCTCGGGTTCTCATACGCTCTCGTACCCCTGAACGTCAGGCCAGATAAGACGCTGCCATGTCCTTGTCGCCGTGTCCGGCTTCAAACGCGCGCTCGAAGCGCCGGAGGCCAGCCTGAGCTGCATCTACCTGCAACCCCGCCTGGACGGCCGCATCGACCACCAATCGAGCGTCCTTCACCGCATTGGCGATGGAGAAGCTGGCGGTGTAGTTCTCGGCCAAGATGGCCGCGACCTTAGCTTGGAAGTAGCCGCTGTCCATCGGTCCACCCGTGACCACATCCAGTACCAACGCCGGATCGACACCCAGCCCCTTGGCCAGCACCAGGCTCTCGGCCAGGCCATGGGTTAGTGCAAAGGCCCAGTTGTTGAGCGCTAGCTTCAGGCGGCTGCTGGCGCCTGTTTGCTCCGACACCCACAGCGTGCGCTTGCCGATGGCATCGAAGACAGGTTGCACGGCTGCGCGTTGCTCGAGCGGACCGGATGCCAGGATGACCAGTTGCGCCAATTCGGCCGGCTGGCGAGTGCCCTGCACCGGAGCGTCATAGAGGACCAAGCCATGTTGTTCCGCCAATGCTGCCAAGGCATCGATGCCCTCGATGCCGACCGTGCTCAGTTGCAGCCAGACGGTTCCCTTGCTCAAGGCGGGTGCCGCTGCCTGTATGGCCTGCTGGACGCTGGGACCGTCCTTGAGCACGGTCACGATGATGTTGGCGCCATGCACCGCATCGGCCGGGCTGTTGAATACCTGGATGCCGTCACTCGCCAAGGCTTGTGCTTTTGCGGCGGTGCGATTCCAGGCACGCACCATGAAACCTCGCTTGTGGAGATTGCGCGCAACTGGGGCGCCGATCAGGCCGGTGCCGAGGACGGCGATAGTGGTCTTGTTGTCAGTGCTCATGGAAACTCCTTTTGATGGTGGATGAAAATCTCTTAAAGGAACGATCGTTCCAATTTGGAGAAAAAAATGAGCCCGGCATCTGGCGCACGATGCGCCAGGATGGCGGGCGGGGACTAAAGCGTACCGAGCGCCACGTCGATCACATCCAGCAGGCACTGGCGACGCTGTTGTGTTGGGCTGCCTTTGCTCAGAACCCGCAGCCCCTGCATGGTGTTGACGAAGAAGCGGGCCATCGCACGCGGACTCTTGCCGATGGCAAGCTCACCCGATTGCAGTCCACGTTGGAGAAGCTTTTCCAACGCTTTCTGCAGACGCTGGAAGTTGTGCGCGACCAGCGCGGCAACCGCTTCGTCATGGGCTGCCAACTCCAGTGTGGCATTGGCAACGAGACAGCCCCGCTGCTGCGGATCACCCAACTCGTCCGCCACGATGCGCATCAACAGTTGTCGGATCAGATCCTTGGGTGAACCAGGGCCAGCCAGCAATTCCACATTGGCCGTCGTCACAGCCTCGTAGCGTTGCAGAGCCTTCTGATAGAGCCCCTGCTTGTTCTCGAAAGTGCTGTAGAGGCTGCTACGCGACAGCCCGGTGCCCTCGACCAGATCCTGTATCGAGGTCGCAGCATAGCCTCTCTGCCAGAACACATTCATGGCGGCATCGGCAATCTCGTCGGGCTCGAACTCCTTAGTGCGCATGGAAATTCATTTAAATAGAATGATCGTTCCTGTAAATGTACGTTGTAGCTTTCTGAACAGTCAAGAACAATTGGATCGGAACTTGGCTGCGTACCCGGTGACCGAACGAACAGGCTGGAAAGTCGAAAAGAGCGTTGCGCCAGCCGAGGACGGACCTCTCTGTCGATACACCGTGGTAAAGGACAGAGGCGATGGGCCGGTGCGCTCTCCTTGGGTAGGAACGGTGTGCGGCCTGCGGCGCATGTGCATCAAGGAGATGCCGTATCAGCCTCACGCCAGCGATGCGTTCCGCCGAAATCGATGTCGAACAGGTCAAGCACTCGTCCGACCGTGTGACTCACGACGTCGTCAAGCGACTGCGGCCGGGTATAGAACGCCGGCACGGGCGGGCAGATGATCGCGCCTGCCTCGGTCACGGCCGCCATGCTGCGGATGTGGCCGATGTGCAGGGGTGTCTCGCGCACCATGAGGACCAGCCGGCGCCGCTCCTTGAGCATGACGTCCGCCGCGCGCGCCAGCAGCGTGCCCGTGCAACCCGTCGCGATCTCCGACAGGGTCTTGACCGAGCAGGGAAACACGATCATCCCGTCGACACGGAAGGAGCCGCTGGAGATGGACGCGCCGACGTCGCTGTTGGCGTGCCAGACATCGGCCAGCGCCTTGATGTCGGCGGTCTTGAGATCGGTTTCGTACGCCAGCGTGAGTTGCGCGGAGCGGCTCATCACCAGGTGGGTTTCGACGCCGCAGTCGCGCAGTATCTCGAGCAGGCGGATGCCAAAGACAACGCCGGAAGCGCCGCTGATGCCGATCACGATCCGGCGCCGACGCGCCGGGGCCGCTGTATTCATTCCAGTGCCTCCCGGCGCGCGGCGACGCGCTGCATCACCTCGGGCGGCGGCAAGGCGCGCGTCCAGTCGGGGCGGTCGGCCTGCCGCCTCGTGGCGTCCATGCCCATCTTCGCGATCACCCCATCCTGCTTGATGGGTTCCGACCGGTCGGTGCGTGCCCCGGGGACTATCAGCAGGTCGCGATCGGCGCGCATGCGCTTGGCAACCGCCCACGCCACCTGAGCGGCATCCCACGGGTCGACATCCTCGTCGACCACCGTGATGTTCTTGATGAGGTTCACGTGGCCCCAGATCGCAAACATCGCCTTGCGCGGCTCTCCCGGCCGGTGCGCGCCCAGGCTCACGACCGCGTCGAGCCGGCCGCAGCCGCCGTGTCCGACAGCGACCTCGCGCACCGGCACCGCAGCCGCGCGCAGGGTCTGCGCCAGACCCGCGGCGATCGCCACGCCGCCGATCAAGGTGTGCTCGGGGTAGTAGCCCGGCTGGATGACCTGGAACAGGGCGTCGCTGCGGCGGGTGAGGCGCGTGAAGCGGGCGACCGGTCCGCTGCCGTAGGGCTCGTATATGCCGTGGTACTCGGAAACCAATTGCTCCTCGTGCTGCTCGTCGAGGTCCAGGGTGCCCTCGAGCACGATCTCGCAGTGCGCCGGCACATCGAGCGACACGGTCTGGCAACGCACCGTCTCGAGCGCCTCGCCCAGCAATGCGCCCGCGGTCTCGAGTTCATCGTCGCCCAGCCGCAGGTACAGCGTGGCGGCAATGAGCACGGCGGGGTGGTTGCCGATCGTGACGGCGATCTCGAGTTTGTCGCCACGCGCATGCGCGGCGCGCGCCAGCACGGCCAGGTGGTGGTTGGGAGCGATGCCCACCATGGCCCGGTCGCCGCCCAGCAGCTTCAGGCGCGCATAGGAGGCGTTGCCGCGGCCCGTGACACGGTCCAGCGCCACGATCACGCCGGCCGTGATGTAGGCCCCCGTTTCCTGAGGGAAGAAATGCGGTGCAGGCAGTTCGCGCACTAGGTCGGGCGCATCCACCCCGATCTCCTGGCAGGGACCGGTGGCCACCCGACGGGGCTGCAGGCCCTGGGCAATCGCGTTGATGGTGCGCTGCTGCAGCGCCCCGGTGGGCAGGCCAAGCCCTGCGGCGATGCGCTCGCGCGAGTTGAGCAGGTTGCCGACGGCACGCAGCGCGTGGCCCTTCACGGCATCGAACTGCACCGCGGGACCGGTGGCCAACTGGTCCAGCCAGGCGGGCTTTTGGTTGCCTGCGTGGGGGCAATATTTACTGCCGCTCTGGTCCCCTTGAGTCGACAACCTATCCGGCTACAGTCGGCCAATAGCTGGCGGTCGCCGTAGCTGGCCCAGCTTCGACTAATGTGTAAGCGACCATCTCTGCCGCAAGCGGCTTGATTGCCTAGGACATCAGACATAACACGCAGGGGGAATTGAATGGGTCTAGATATCAAACTGGTCGTTGAGTCGTCTGATTCCGGCTCGTTCTCTAGTCCGAGCGGGATTGCGTTCTTTTCCCCCCACGTGACACTGAGACGTTCATTGCGTTGGCAGGGATGTGGGAGAAACCCTGCTTTATCCCCGCAAGAGGTTTCCCGGACCCGGCTTCATCAATGGCGGTGGCGCACTATGGACGGGTCATTGTGGATACTGTCGAGGATGCCGATGGTTGGGGCACTGCGACGATTTCACGGGAGCTGGCTAATGAATGCCTTGAGTCGAAGCGGAGTCATGCATTGGACTACATCGGGGAATGGATATCAGCTCCACAGTATGCATATCCTGGCTGGCTTTTCCTCCATGAGTTGAAGAGTGCGCTCGAGTTCTCGGGATTGAGACATCCCGGCTATCCAACGACTTTCAATTTGCAATCGACCTAATGAAAGGCATCGAGATACGTGGAAGATTTTCTCGAATGGTATTTTGGTTTAATTACTAACAACCGTGACTGAGGCTGTTGATTTCCACCGAAAAATGACCCTCTTAACGCAGTAATTTCCGTCTAAGACTGACCCACGTAAAACCCTACCCTGCTGATTTTTAGAGCAGGGGATCCTAGGAGTGATAGACGTGGCGACATTGAGTGTCATCAGACGCTGGGCCCTGCGTGAGCAGATGTCCATTCGCGAGATAGCCAGGCGTACAGGCCTGTCTCGCAACACCGTAAAGAAGTACCTGCGAGCCGGCGATGAAGAGCCGCGCTACGCCAAGCGGGCGAGTTCAAGCAAGCTCGATCCCTATGCCGAGAAGCTCGCGACCTGGCTCGCGATCGAGGCAACCAAATCGCGCAAACAGCGGCGCAATCTGCGGCAGATCCACACATCGAGCTAAACAGTCATCGTGTCATCGCTTGGAGGTGAGCGGCGAGAAACGGCCATGCCTGCTACTCAGCGTCTCTTGCCGCGGGCCAGGGTCAGGCGGCGAGCGCCTGCTCTCTACGCACGTGGCGGATGGCTTGCAGTGCCAGCGCGTCGATGGAATCCGACAGCAGTACGTCGAACTCGGCGCGCCGCGCCGTCGGCATGGCCAGGGGCAGCTCGGTGCAACCCAGCACCACGGCCTGCGCCCCCCGGGCGGCCAGTCGCCGGATGCCGTCGGCGCAGGGCGCGAAGCCGTCCTCAGGTCGGTTGGCCTTGACAGCAGCGATGGCGGGCACGCAGAACTGCGCCACCTCCTCCTCGATGGGCTCGACCACGTCGAAGCCGGCTCTGCGCAGGCCCTTCTGATAGAGGCCCAGCGCGATTGTGGCCGGGGTTCCCAGAATGCCGATCGGGCCGCCGCGCACGCCGCGCCGCTGCAGATCCTCGATCACCGCGTCGACGATGTGTAGCATTGGCTTGCTGCTGGCGGCCTGCATATCGTCGAACCAGAGGTGTGCCGTATTGCACGGAGTGGCAATGCAGTCGGCGCCGGCGGCGATGAGCGTGCCGATGCCGCGAAGCATGGCCGGCAGCGGACTGGGGCCGCCGGCCATGTAGGCCGAAGAGCGGTCGGGCACGCTCGGGTCGTTGTACAGCATCACGGGAATGTGTTCCTGGTCCCGCTGGGCCGGCGTGAGCTGCACCACGCGCAGCGCGAACGCGGCGCCGGCCAGCGGCCCCATGCCGCCCAACACGCCCAGGCGCCTAGCCGGCGCGTCGGCAACGGGCGCCGTCACAGCGCGCTCCTCATGAGGCGGGCCGCCGCACGGGCCGCGGCCTGGCACGGGTCCACTACTGGAACGCCGACTTCCGCCTCCAACGGCGCGCGCAGGTCGGCCATGCCGGCACAACCCATCAGCAGCGCGTTGGCACCGTCCTCGTCGACCAGCTGGCGCGCAACGTTCACCATGCGGGCGAGGGCGTGCTCCGCCACGCCCGACAGGTGCACCGGCAGATCGAGCGGACGCTCGTTGACCACGTTGGCCCGCAGGCCCAGTGCGTCCCAATGGCGCAGGTGACGGGCAATGGCTGCGCCGGCGATCGCGATCACGCCCACCCTGTTGCCTTGCTCGATGGCATCGCGCAGGCCGGCCTCGCCCAGGCCGATGACGGGCTTGGCCGTGGCGCCGCGCGAGCCGGCCGCGCCAGGGTCGCTGAAGCACGCAACCACGAAGGCATCGGCCTGCGCCTCGTGCTGGGCGAAGTCGGCCACCACCAGTTGGGTGGCCAGCGCATAGTCGTCTTGCGTCACGATGCCGGGCGGGCCTTCGGCGCTGGTGTGGCAGTCGAAGTGGCACACCGACTCGTGCACCGTGGCGCGCATAGCGCGCGCCACGCTGTCGGTGACCGAGCGGCTGCTGTTCGGGTTGAGCACCCGTACTAGCGGGATGCGCGCGGCGGCGGTGCTCATTGCCCCTCCTTGTCCAGGCCGATCAGCGCCTTGAGCACGCGGCCTTGTGGTCGCTCGACGGCGCGTTGCGGCAGGTGCCCCTGCAGCGCTGGCGCGCCGCGGCGCAGGAACTGGCCGCTGCCGCGCTCGACCTGCAGCTGGTCGTTTTCAACCACCACGCGGCCCCGGCTGATCACGACCTCGGGCCAGCCGCGGATAGTGCGGCCTTCGTAGGGCGTGTAGCCGGTGTTGTCGTGCAGCATGGAGGCGGTGACGGTGGTTTCGCGCTCCGCGTTCCAGATCGCGATGTCCGCATCTGCGCCCAGCACGATCGCGCCCTTGCGCGGCGACATGCCGTACAGCTGCGCATGGTTGGTGCTGGCCAGCGCGACGAACTGGTGGATGTCCATGCGGCCCTTGAGAAACCCTTCGCTGAACAGCAGGGGCAGGCGCAGCTCGATGCCCGGCACGCCGTTGGCCATTTCCTTGAAGGTGGTGGCATCGCCATTGGGCAGCTTGCCGCTCTCGTCGAAGCGATAGGGTGCGTGGTCCGACGAGTAGGTGGAGAGCGTGCCGTCGATCAGGCCCTGCCACACCGCTTCCTGCGATGCCTCGTCGCGCGCCGGCGGTGAGCAGCAGAACATCGAGCCTTCCAGGCCCGGTCGGTCCATGTCCTCGGCCTTGAGGAACATGTATTGCGGGCAGCTTTCGGCCAGCACGTTGGCGCCGAGCTGACGCGCCTGGCGGATCACCTCGATGGTGTCGCGCCCGGCCACGTGCACCAGCAGCACCGGCGTGTCCACCAGCTGCGCCAGTGCGATGGCGCGGTAGGCAGCCTCGGTCTCGGCCAGCGGGTCGTGGGCCACGCTGTGGTACTTGGGCGCGGTGAGTTTGCGTTCGATGAGTCGCTGGGCGATCCAGCGGATCATGTCGTTGCTCTCGGCATGGATCATCACCAGCGCCTGCTCCTGGCGTGCCAGCGCCATCACGTCCAGCAACTGGTAGTCGTCCAGCTTCATCTTGTCGTAGGTCATGTAGACCTTGATGGAGTTGATGCCGTCGCGAATGGCCTGGGGCAGGTCGACGCCCAGCGCCTGCTCGTCGGGGTTGGCCAGGATCAGGTGGAAGCCGTAGTCGATCACGGCCTTCTCGGCCGCGCGCTGGCTGTAGTCGGCCAGCACCTCGGGAATGGACATGCCGCGATGCTGCGCGGCAAAGGGAACGATGGTGGTGGTGCCGCCGAAGGCCGCCGACACCGTGGCCGAGTAGAAGTCGTCCGCGCACATCATGCCCATGCCCGAGCGCTGCTCCACGTGGCAGTGGCTGTCGATACCACCGGGCAGCACCCAGCGGCCGGTGGCGTCGATGTCGCGCTTGCCCGGAGGCAGCGAGCCCCCGATGGCCGCAATGCAGCCATTGCGCACGCCAAGGTCACCCTCGACGACGCGGCCGTCGGTGACGATGCGCCCGCCCCGGATGGTCAGGTCGAAACGCTCATTGCCGTGCAGGTCCGAAGATGAAGGCAGCATCATGCTCAGGCTCCTTGCGCGCTCAGACCAGGGGCTCGCCCGCGCCGGTGCGCTCGACGATCAGCTTGTAGTGCTCGGGGCGGCGGTGCTTGGCGAAGTTGAAGACGTGCTGGCGGAAGTACTCGCCGATGGACAGGTCCGCGTTCACGCAAATCACCTCGTCCTCCTCGGTCAGGCTGCGCGCCACGATCTCGCCCGTGGGCGCGACGATGACCGAGCTGCCGATCATGTGGTGGCCATCCTCGGAGCCGCACTTGCCGGCCGCCGCCACCCACATGCCGTTCTGATAGGCATTGGCCTGCAGCGACACCAGGTGGGTGGTGGTGCGCAGGTGCGCCGGCTCGTTCCAATGGATGTTCTGCGACGGCGTGTTGTAGCCCAGCACGACCACTTCGGCGCTCTGCAGCGCCATCACGCGATAGGTTTCGGGCCAGCGGCGGTCGTTGCACAGGCACATGCCGAAGCGCACGTCCATGGCGTTGAACACGCGAAAGCCCAGGTCGCCCACTTCGAAGAACTTCTTCTCCAGGTGCTGGAAGGGTGCATCGGGCTTGTGGTCCGAGTGGCCGGGCAGGTGGATCTTGCGGTACTTGCCCACGATGGCGCCGCCGCGGTCCACGATGATCGCGGTGTTGAAGCGGCGGCCTTCGGGCGTCAGCTCGGCATAGCCCAGGTAGAAGCCCATCTGCAGTTCGCGCGCGGTATTGAACAGCGGCTGCACGTCGGCGTTGGGCATGGTCTTCTCGTAGAAGCGCTCGTCGGCCTCTTTCTCATCCATCCAGTAGCGCGGGAAGAAGGTGGTCAGCGCCAGTTCGGGAAAGACCACCATCTCGGCGCCGCGGCTCTTGGCTTCGCGCATCATCTCGACCAGGCGGCGCACGACCGCCGCACGGGTATCAGACAGGTGCACGGGTCCCATTTGGGCAACAGCCAGGCCCAGCGTGCGTTTGCTCGTCATCTTTCTCTTTCCTCAGGTTTTGACAGTCGGTTTTTCGGGGGGGCGGGGCGCGCGGGCGCCCTCAGACAGCGTCGGCGGAAGCGCCGCGCTGGCGGGCTTCGAGGCGATTGAGCAGAACCACCAGTGGCCACAGCAATGCCAGATAGATGGCGGCGGCCAGCACGATCGGCGTCGGGTTGTAGAGCATCGACTGCGCGGTGCGCGCGGCATACAGCATGTCGGGCACGGACACCACGCTGGCGATGGTCGTGAGCTTGACCACTTCGATCATGTTGCTCACCAGGTCGGGGAAGACATTGCGCACCGCCTGCGGGATCTCGATGTGGATCAGGCTTTGCAGGCGGCTCAGGCCGGTGGAGCGCGCCGCCTCGTGCTGGCCGCGCGACACGCTTTCTAGGCCCGCGCGGAAGATCTCGCCGAAGTAGCTGGAGTTGTTGAGCATGAAGCCCACCGCCACGCAGCCCATGGGCGACAGCTCCACGCCCAGGTAGGGCAGGCCGGTGTACAGGAAGATCAGCAACACCAGCGGCGGGAAAGCGCGGAACAGGTCGATGTAGACCACCAGCAGCGCACGCACCAGGCGGTTGCGCACCAGGAAGCCCGCCAGCGCCACCGCCAGGCCCGCCAGCAGGCCCAGCGGAATCACCCAGATCGAAATCTTGAGGCTGGTCCACAGGCCGGCCAGCACGTAGGGTGCGACTTCCCTGAGGACCTCGAGGTTGAAGAAGTAGTGAAGGATCTGTTCCATGGCTTCGTCCCTGGCCTTTAGTGCCGGCCGACGCCGTGGCGGCGCTCGATGTAGCGCCCGACGATCACCACGGGCAGGAAGATCACGAGGTAGCCGATGGCACCCAGCATCAACGGTGTGGGGTTGCCCGCGAAGCTGGTGGCCGAGGTTGCCTCGTTGAGAATTTCGTTGAGTGCCGCCACCGAGCCGTAGGCCGTGCCCTTGGTGATGGCGATCACGCGGTTGGTCAGCGGCGCGATCATGAGGCGGCAAGCCTGCGGCAGGATCACGTACGCCATAGCCTGCGTGTGCGTGAGGCCGGTAGAGCGCGCGGCCTCCATCACGCCGCGCGGCTGGCTTTCGATGCCGGCCCAGAACACCTCTTCCGAGAATGCCGCCAGCACCAGCGTGAGGGCCAGCCAGGTGGCCGCGAAGGCGCTGAGCGAGAAGTCCAGGAAGGGCAGCGCGTAGTAAAAGAGGATGATCAGCACCAGCGGCGGCAGCGCGCGGAAGATGTCGACCCAGGTCTTGATGACTCCGCGCAGTGCGCGAGAAGGCAGGCTGCGCAGGTAGGCCAGCAGCAGCCCCAGCGCCAGGCCCGCCACGATGATCGCCAGGCCCAGCTCGATGGTGACCACCGCACCCTTGAGAATCTGCGGCAGGTAGCGCGCCGCCACTTCACTGTTGAAGAAGGTGAAGACCAGTTGTTGCAGTTGCATGGGGCGTTCCGTCGCCTCAGACCGTGCGGTTGCCAATGCCGGCAATGAACGCCGCGGTGCGCGCCTGCGAAGGCTGCTCGAAGACCTGGGCTGGCGTGCCCTGCTCGACGATGACGCCCCCGTCCATGAACACCACGCGGTCCGACGCGGCCTTGGCAAAGCCCATCTCGTGCGTGACGACCGCCATGGTCATGCCGCCGCTGCGCAGCTCACGCATCACTTCCAGCACGCCGCCCACCATCTCGGGGTCCAGCGCGCTGGTCGGTTCATCGAACAGCACCAGCGCGGGCTGCAGCGCGATGGAGCGCGCAATGCCCACGCGCTGCTGCTGCCCGCCCGAGAGCTGGCCGGGGCGCGACTTGGCCTTGTGGTCCATGCCCACGCGCTTGAGCGCTTCCATGGCCACGGACTCGGCCTGCGCGCGCGCCATCTTCTTGACTTTGTGCAGGGCCAGCGTGACGTTGCCCAGCACGTCCAGGTGCGGGTACAGGTTGAAGGCCTGAAACACCATGCCCACCCGCTCGCGCAGGTGATTGAGGTTGGCGCCCGCGGCGTAGATGTCCTTGCCCTCGACCAGCACCGCGCCGCTGCTGGCGTCTTCCATGCGGTTGCAGCAGCGCAGGAAGGTGCTCTTGCCCGAGCCCGAGGGCCCGATGACCGAGACCAGCTCGCCCGCCTTGATCTCCAGATCGATGCCCTTGAGCACATGGGTCGAACCATAGTATTTCTGCAGGTTCTTGACCTGAAGCAGGGCGGGGGGGGCGGTAGCAGTCATCGACGGGGTGAGGGCAGGAATCAGCGGGCCGGAGCGGTTGCGCGAGCGTTTCAGCTGCTGCAGCGGGGCGTGACTGGGGCGGCTTCGTAGCCGAAGTGGTCGGGCACGCCGTGGCCGGCGGGCGAGACGACGGTGGCCGAATCGGGCTCGGGCGAGCCGCCGAACCACTTGGTGTAGAGCTTGGTGAGCGAGCCGTCCTTCTTCATGCACTTGAGCACGTTGCTGACTTCGTCGCGGCCGACCTTGTCGTCGATGCGAAAGGGAATGGCCCACACCGAGCCGGTCTTGATGACCGACACCGTCTTGATGGTGGGGTTGCTCTTCACCGCCCAGGCCGAAGGCGTGAGGCCGGCCAGGTTGGCGTCGGCGCGGCCCGAGATCACGGCCTGCACAGCGTCGGCGTTGGTGCCGTACACGGCGATCTCGTAGCCATACTGGGCCTGGTTGTTGCGCGCCCATTCCTCGGGGCCCGAGCCCTTGTTGACGGCGACGGTCTTGCCCTTGAAGTCCTTGATGTCCTTCACGTCGTCGCGACTCTTCTTCACCACGAGCGTGAAGTTGTTGTCCAGGTAGCCTTCGGTCAGAAGCACCGACTTCGCGCGCTCTTGCGAGACCGTGGTGGGCGCCATCAGGAAGTCGAACTTCTTGGCGTTGAGCGCGGGGATCAGCGCCGAGTACTGCGCGCCTTCGATCTCCAGCGGACGGCCCAGGCGTCGGGCGATTTCCTCGCCTAGTTCCACGTTGAAGCCCTGATAGCCTCCGCTGAGCTTGGGAAAGGCGTGCGGCGGGAAGTTGGGGTCGACGCCCGTGCGCAGCGGTGTGGTTGCTGCAGCGGCGCTGCCGATCAGCAGGGTCAGTCCGACCGGGACCGCAAGGGCTTGGATGAATCGCAACATGGTGAGGGCTCCAGATGAATACGTCTCCGGACGTACATCCGGCGCGTCCCTCGGTGCAAGGACCTTGTCGAGGGTGAAGCCAATTATTCGAATCGGCCCGCCAGCCGTCGATTCACGATTCGTCGCCAGCCCTTAATCTTTGGTTAAGGGGGGTGAACCCTGATGCACCGCCGCGGGGAGCCGCCGTGCGGGGCGCACAGGTTTCGGGCGCAGGGCTAGGCGCCCGAGGTGGGCGGCAGTGCGCCCTGATCCAGCATCTCGAGCTCCGAGGACAACTGTTCGGAGCGCGGCACGGCCATGCCGCGCTGCAGGAGCACGCTTCGAAAGCAGCGCACGAAGGCCTCGGTGGCCGGCGACAAGGGGTCGGTGCGCAGGTACACCAGGTGCGCGACCACCGGCTCAACCTCTTCCACTGGCAAGGTGCGCAGGCGCGACTCGGACCAGGCCAGCATGGTGAACTCGTCCACCAGGGCCACGCCCACGCCGAGCTGCACCAGCGCGCAGGCGTTCTGCGGCGAGCCCACTTCCACCGGCATTCGCGGCAATTCCTCGAGGCCGGCGAACAGGTTGCGCACGCGCTCGCCCAGCGGCGTGCCGCGCGGGTAGCCGATGAAGTCGAAGGGCAGCAGGTCGTTCACGCCCACCGCCGTGCGGCTGGCTAGCGGGTGATCGCGCGGGCAGATGCAGACGATGCGACAGCGTGCGATGGGCACCGACACCAGGCTCGGGTGGTCCACCGCGTCGAGCGAGATGCCCAGGTCCGCCTGCCGGCCCAGCAGGCGCTCGATCAGCAGGGCCTGCGTCATGGTGCGAAAGCGCACGTGGATCTCGGGATTGGCCTGGTGCAACTGCGCGATCGACATTGGAACGAGCACGTGGCCCACGCCGGGGCTGGAGACCACGCTCACCAGGCCGGTGCGCTGAGCCACAAGGTCCTGGGTGAGATCTCGGATGCGCTGCACGCCCAGGTAGACGTCGGCCACCTCGCGATACAGCCGGCGCGCCTCGTCCGTGGGAACGAGCCGGCCCTTCACGCGCGTGAACAGCGGGAACCTGAGTTGCGATTCGGTGTGAGAGAGCACTCGGCTAATGGCCGGCACCGACACATGCAGCAGGCGCGCAGCGTCGCTGGCAGTGCCGGTGGTCATGATGGCTCGAAAGACCTCGATTTGCCGGAGGTTCATGGAAGGCAGGTATTGAGTTCGCTAGCGTGTGATGAAGGGAAGTCCGGCTCTTGCTTGATCCAGGTCAACAAGGCGGCGCACCGCCGTGTGCGACCTTCGATCGCCATTGCAGAGCGGTGCCTCAGTTGTACACGGGTTGCAGGGCATTCCATGACCCACATGGTCTGGTCCAAGAACCTGAGCGTGCGCATCGATGCTATTTTCAGGCAGCATATGCGCATCCGGGCAGCATCAACGACGACGCGATCAACGCCTTAGCTGCGGACAGGATTGTCGCCAGCGCTTCATGAGCGTGGTCAAGGACACGATCGCGTCCGTGAGCACAATCAAGCATGTGGGAAAACGCTCGTTCGTCGCTCAGGCCAGGTCGGGCCGTTCGCGGAACTGGCGGCCGCGGGAAAGCGGCCATTCGGGGCGACAGTCGTTTTCGGGTACTTACTGGCCCTGGCCGGCTAGCATGTCGAAGACCGCAGCGCAGCGTGGGACTAAACCGCTCGCGCGGTAGCCCGCCGCACAGTCTGTGATTTAACAAGCATCGCGCCCCTGTCTATGTTGGGAACCGAGGCAATCGGCCTCGTTCTTCTGTTGGCGCCGACCGGAAACTGAGCCAGTTTTGGGGGGCGGCGGAAAACTTGGACTACCAGGAGGTAGTTCATGTATTCATACGAAGACCGCATCCGAGCGGTCACGCTCTACATCAAGCTGGGCAAGCGCACCGGGGCGACTATCCGCCAGTTGGGCTACCCGACGAAGAACTCTTTGAAGAGCTGGCATGAGGAGTACGAGCGGCGCCTGGACCTGTCGTCCGGCTACGTGCGCTCGAAGCCGAAGTATTCTCAAATTCAGAAGGAGCAGGCTGTCAAACACTACGCCGAGCACGGGCGCTGCATCGCCTCCACGGTCAAGGCGTTGGGCTATCCGTGCCGCGATTTGCTGCGTGCCTGGATTGATGAACTGGACCCCAACCCCCGGCAGCGCGTTGTCGGCAGGGCCGTCAGTGCACCTCGGCCGCCGCAACTGAAGAAGCTGGCGGTCCTCGAACTGTGCACTCGTGAGGGAAGTGCGCAGGTGGTTGCTCAGAAGCTTGGTGTGAGCAGGCCGACGTTGTACAACTGGAAGAACCAGCTTCTGGGACGTGAGGCACCCGCATCCATGAAACACACCAATCAGTCTCCACGGGCTCAAGAGCGCGACGAGCTCGAGCTCGAGCGCGAGGTTGAGGCGTTGCGCCGCGAAGTCAGGCAACTGCGCCTTGAGCAGGACCTCTTGAACAAGGCCAATGAACTGTTAAAAAAAGGCCTGGGCGTCGATCTGCAGCTCCTGTCCGACCGGGAGAAGACACTGCTGATTGACGCCCTCAAGGAGCATTACGGCTTGCCAGAGCTCCTTGCACAGTTGGGCATTGCACGTAGCTCGTACTTCTACCATCGGGCCCGCGCAGTGGTGGGCGACAAGTACCTCCAAGTGCGGCAGTCCATCACCGAGATCTTTGAGTCGAACCACCGTTGTTACGGCTACCGCAGGCTGCAGGCCTCGTTGACCAGGCAGCAGGTCAACATCTCGGAGAAGGTGGTGCAGCGGCTGATGAAGCAGGAGCGCCTGGTTGTTCCAATGCACAAGAAGCGCAGATACGCCTCGTACCTGGGGGAGATCAGTCCAGCACCAGAGAACATCATCAACCGCGACTTCCAGGCTGCGGCACCCAATGAGAAGTGGCTCACGGACATCACAGAGTTCCAGATCCCCGCCGGCAAGGTTTACCTGTCGCCGATCATCGATTGCTTCGACGGCATGGTGGTGAGCTGGGCCATTGGCACGAGCCCTGACGCTGAGTTGGTCAATACCATGCTGGATGCAGCCATCGAGACGGTGACGGACACCGCTGACCGGCCTGTGGTCCACTCCGACCGCGGCGGCCACTATCGCTGGCCAGGCTGGCTATCAAGAATGAGCGATGCCAATCTCATCCGCTCGATGTCCCGCAAGGCCTGCTCTCCGGACAATGCGGCTTGCGAAGGCTTCTTCGGTCGCCTCAAAAACGAACTGTTCTATCCTCGGGACTGGAAGGGCACGACCATCGAACAGTTCATTGAAGTGGTCGACTCGTACATCCGTTGGTACAACGAGAAGCGGATCAAGATCTCCCTTGGCTCTCTCAGCCCCATCGAATACCGGGTGAGCCTTGGACTTGCGGCATAAAACCAGTCCAAGTTTTCCGCCGCACCCCCCAAGAAAAATGACTCTCCGCCGCGTCTTCGCCGCAGGTGAAGAGATGGGCTTCAATCGGGTCTGTGTGCTGAGGTGGACTCTCAATCTACGGTCGCGCCCGAGCGCTTTACGACTTCATTCCAGCGGGGAATTTCGGTAGTCATGAGTTTGGCGAAGTCGTCCTGACTTTGAGTGCTTAGAACGATGCCAACTTGCTCCATCCTGTTCTTCAACTCGGGGCGGGACTGAGCCTCCTTGAACGCACGATGAAGTTTGGTCACAACGTCCGGAGGCGTGCCCTTCGGGACGAAGACGCCATACCAGGGCGCGACCTCATAGTCGGGCAAGATCTCCCGGATTGACGGCACGCCAGGCATGCTCGCGATCCGAGGGCCGGTCATCCCAAGCGCCCGCAGCCGACCGCTTTGAAACATACCAGTCGTCGATGCAGGGGCCAGGATTGCGAAGTCGACCTGCCCGGCGGCCAGCGCATTGCTTGCCGCGGGGGCGCCGCCGAAGGGAATGTGCTGAAACTTGACGCCTGCGGCTTGCGCCAGCATGGCCGTCGCGAGGTGATTCACGCTGCCATTTCCTGGTGTGGCGTAAGTCAGCGGCGCGGAAGCCTTGCGTGCAGCCTCGAGGAAGGACTTCAGATCTTTGATTGGCGAGTCTCCACGCACGGCAAGCACGATGTTCCCCGTGCCAAGGATCACGACAGGCACAAAATCGCTCGCGACGTCATAGCCCGGCTTGCTGTAGAGGGCCGGATTGATCACATGATTCAGCGAGTTCATCACGATCGTGTATCCGTCGGGCTTCGCTCGTGCTACGAGCGCCGTCCCGATGTTTCCGCCGGCGCCTGGGCGGTTGTCGATCACGATCGGCTGTTTGAGGAGCGCGCTGGCATCGTTTGCCACCGCCCGTGCAATCACGTCACTTCCGCTTCCCGCCGCGACGGGTATGACCATCGTGATCGGGCGGGAGGGAAAAACTTGGGCGTGCGCCACCGAGGCGAGTGCCCAGGCAGCAATGGCAAGGCACGCAGTGACCTGGCCGAACAGAGAGTGTCTTGGGAGAGCGTATGTCATGTGAAGCTCTTGCTGAGTTGGGGGCGAGATGCGCCCCGGTGGAAATCAGCTTAAGCACTGCCGGTAAATGACACAAATTCAAAACGCTCATCAGAAGAATGAGCGCGGCTCATGCGCTCTCTGAGAGTACATATCGCGGTGGAGCCTCGAGGCATGAAGACGCGATCAACTGCAGCTGCGACGCACGATGCAGAGATCTTCGCGCTCATCTCGCAGGCAACACGATTGGCTTGCAACTGTTACAAGGCTGCGCTTGGCTAGTAAACGAATGGACTTTCGGCCCAGGCCGATTTCTTGGACGCCTGCCACTCTTCGAAGATGCGCTCAATGATCCCGCGAAACCAGGTGGTGGCCGGGTCGGTCGCCATCTGTCGGTGCAATACGAGGGAGATGGTCAATGGGGGAAGCGGCAAAGGCGGTGGAGCCAGCATCACTTCGCTCTTCTCGTCCAGAAGTGGCAGGATGCTGTCGCCGCAGTGCGTGATGAGATCCGTGCCGCGCAGAACCCATGGAATGATGAGGTAGTTGGGAATGGTCGCTGCGACTTTGCGACGCAGCCCCCGTTCCTTGAGCGCTCGGTCGGCAAGGCTTTCCGACATGCCATCGGCGGAGATCTGGACGTGTGTCGCCGCAAGGTATGACTCGAGCGTGAGAGGGTGCTGCAGGAGCGAGCTGCCGCGCCACATGGCGCACACCAATCTGTCCTGCCCCAACTCCAGCTTGAGCAAGCCCGGATCCTCGACGTCGAAGTTCCCCATGATGGCGCAGTCCAGTTGATGCGAGTGAATCAATGGGGCTACTTCATCGCGCGCGGCAGGAATGACGTTCAGCGTGGCATTCGGTGCCTTCTCCGCCAACTCCTTGATCAAGTTGGGCAGGAAGATCATGGCGTGGTAGTCGATCAGGCCAACCCGGAAGTTCGCCCGCGTTTGCGAAGGATCAAAACGCTGGTGACGGTCGACTGTGGCCCGGATGCTGGACAGAGCCGTGGAGATGTCGACTGCCAACTCGATAGCTCGCGGGGTGGGCTTCATCGTGCCGCCATCGCGCACGAACAGCTCATCGTTGAACAACGACCGCAACTTCGCCAATGAGTGGCTGATCGCCGATTGCGTACGGCACAGCCGGTCCGCTGTCACGGTGACGTTGCGCTCTCGCATAAGCACATCGAACACTCGAAGCAGATTCAGGTCGATGGAGTCGAAGTTCATGCAATGTCCGAAGCAAACACCATCAGCGGCACCTTGGAAGCGGCACGTCACCAAGCAAAGGCTGCGTGCTTTCCGCTAGAGATTTTCGAGGCGAAAGTGAGGTGTTCCAGTATGACTCACACTCATTCCAATCATTAAAACACGGAATTTGCTTCATGAACTGCCGAGGCCTAGACTGCCGTGAAACGCCGTGACAGTCCGCCCATCGGTTCGGACGTGCAGGGCGCCAGACACCGAAAATGCCCACGTAAATCCATGAAGCTGATTCCCGAAATCGTCGCCTCCGCCGACATGATTCGTGCCTTTCGCAGGCACCTGCATGCTCGGCCCGAGCTGGGTTATGACGTCCACGGCACGTCTCAGTTTGTCGCAGAGCGCTTGTCCGAGTGGGGTATCGAGGTGACTCGCGGCATCGGAAAGACGGGCGTGGTGGGAACGCTTCGCCGGGGTAGGAGCACGCGTGCAATCGGCCTTCGAGCCGACATGGATGCGCTCCCCATTGAGGAGGCGAACACCTTCGAGCATCGCTCGCAGCACGCTGGAATGATGCACGCCTGTGGTCATGATGGACACACGAGCATGCTTCTGGGCGCTGCTCGCCACTTGGCGCTGGAGGGCGACTTCGATGGGGTCGTGCACTTCATCTTTCAGCCGGCCGAAGAGGGGCTGGCTGGGGGGCGTGCGATGGTTCAGGATGGTCTGTTCGACCGATTCCCGTGCGAGGCGATCTTCGGAGTTCACAACTGGCCTGGCTTGCCGGTCGGCCATATCGGTTCCCGACCCGGCCCGCTGATGGCCGCAAGCGCGACCTTCGAAGTGATTGTGACGGGCATTGGCAGTCATGCTGCAATGCCACATGCTTCTGCCGATGCGCTGCTTGCGGCCAGCCAGATTGTCGTTGCGCTGCAAAGCATCGTCAGCCGTAATGTGGACCCGATCGATTCGGCAGTGCTCTCGGTGTGCAAGATCAACGGAGGTCGTGCCGACAACGTGATCGCCAAGGACTGCAGGCTTTCTGGCGCTGTACGGACCTTTGATGACAGTTTGCTGCGCAACATCGGAAAGCGGATCGAAGAAGTTGCGCAATCCGTTGCCAAGGCCTTCGGTTGCGATGCCCTGGTCGAGTTCCGGCTTGCCTACCCCGCAACGGTGAATGATCCCGATATGGCTGCCTTCGCCATGGACGTCGCCCAGAGCGTCGTAGGGCGCGACAACGTATCTCGTGCCATCAGGCAGACCATGGCCGGCGAAGACTTCGCCTTCATGCTGAAAGAGTGCCGCGGGTGCTATGCATTCATTGGTAACGGCGATGGTTCTCATCGCGAGCCAGGCTCAGGCATGGGGCCGTGTGAACTCCACAACGATAGCTACGATTTCAATGACGAGTTGCTGCCGATTGGGGCGACCTACTTCGTCCAGCTCGCGAATCGATATCTCAAAGATGGTGCTCGTTCGAGTTCGGACGCGTCCTGACCTCGAGGCTAAGCGGCGCTTGTCTCGCTGGAAGACCGAGCCGTCACGGTGAATGGGTCGACCAGCACCAGAAGTGGAGCACCGCCCAAGTGAATTTCCACAGAGGCGGTGCAACGAGATCTTGAGAACTGCCGTGCCAAGCATGCCGATCTGATAGATCCGGCCGATGCGCGCACACCCGAGAGTTAGAAGTCAGATTGCGCGAGTCGCCGACTAGCGCTGTCTTTTGCCACCTTCATGAGTAAAAAAACAAGGCATTGCCTTGGGTCGTCGCGCGGGCGACTAGTCAACGCATTCGAAGACTAGAGAAATTGCCACTCACAAATGAGCCGAGTTCATTTGAATTATTAGAACTTCGAATTTGCCGTGGAAGAGTCCGATTTCTAAACTTCCAGCACAAATTTCAACCGAGAAATCGGATCAAGGACCAACTGTGCAGACCTCCACGCTTTCGAACGATCAGATTGAGAAATCTCGTCGCGATATCCCGTATCTCCAGGACATCGTCTATGTCGACAACGCTGCCGTGTCGCCGGTGCCCTCCAGGGTTGAAAAAGCCTCCAATCGATACACGGAGCTGACGGTGCGCAATCTGCGCGAAGTCACTGAAATAGCGATCGATGAGTTCGACCGCGGTCGAGCGCTTGCGGCGATGTTGGTGGGGAGCTCACCGAGCAGCATTGCGTACGTTCAGAACACATCGCATGGTCTCTCGCAGGTCGCAATGGGAATTGAGTGGCGCGAGGGCGACAACCTGGTCGTTCCAGCTCAGGAGTTCCCCTCGAACTATCTTTGCTGGCTCCAGCTTCAAAAGCTCGGCGTCGAAGTTCGCAGGGTGGAGTCGACAAATGGTCGAATCGAGCCGGAAGATCTGATGCCTCACGTCGATCGCCGCACGCGGCTCGTATCCATCAGCCACGTTCAGTTCTACAGCGGTTTCCGCGTGGATCTCGGAAAGATCGCCGAAGTCTGTGCGAAGCATCACGCATTGCTCGTCGTCGACGGAACCCAATCGATCGGCGCAATGTCCCTCTCAGTTGAAGCAAGTGGCGTCGACGTCCTGGTAGTCAGCGGCCACAAATGGATGCTCGCACCCCGGGGTATTGGTTTCATGGCCATGTCCGACCGAGCTCTGGAGGTAGTTCAGCCAAGAATCGTTGGGTGGCTGAGCGTGAACGAGCCCTTTGCTTTCAAGAGAACGCTCGACCTGCTGCCCGATGCAAGGCGCTTCGAGTCGGGCACGCCCAACGGTTCAGGGATCTACGGTCTGACCGAGCGCCTGAGGCAAATTTATGAGCTCGGGCCACAGGCAATACATCGCCGTGTCCTGCATCTGCACGAGTACATGAAGCAGCGTTGCTTGCAGGCCGGTCTGGAGGTTGTCTTTGACTTCGAGGAGTGCTCCCGTTCGGGGATCCTTCTGGTGCGCAAGCCCGGCACGCCGGCAGAAACGCTGCATGCAGCACTGAACGCGGCTGGAATCTATGCGAGCGTTCGCAGTAACGCCATTCGTCTTTCGCCGCATTACTACAACACCGACGAAGAGATGGACCGAATCGTGAACACGATGTCGGAGGTTTCATCATTGACAGTCTGATCCTGAATTCGCACGGCCCTGAGGCTCAGTCCATGGGCGGTATCGCCGTGCCTTTCCGAATTGAATGGCGAGGTCACTATGACTTTCGCTCACATCGAACATGATGAATAACAATTTCATTTGTCGATGTCTCACTGCTAAATTTTCAACTTTCTAGCAATACTCAAACGGAGACAAAGATGGCCCTCAACAGATTTCATTTGATTGCGACAACAGTCACTCTTTCCTGCGTATCGACATTGGCGATGTCGCAGGCTCTCCCCAAGAACTCCGAAGTCAAGTCCACGGGAAAGCTTCGGATCACAAACACCCTGTCCTATGCGCCCTTCGAATTTGCTGACGAGGCAGGAAACCCCGCAGGTCTGAACATCGAACTCGCAAAGGCCGCCGCCAATGCGTTGGGTGTTGAGCTGGAAGTTTCGCGTCAACCTTTCCCCTCGCAGATCCCGGGGCTGGCTGCCGGGCGAACCAAGGTGGCTTGGGCCAGCTTCACAGTGACCTCCGAGCGCCTGAAGCAGGTGGACTTTGTGACCTTCCTGCGAGCTGGAACCGTATTGCTGGTGCCCACGGAGAAGGCCGTGAACTTCAAGACCAAGGACGACCTGTGCGGTGCGCAAGTCGCAGTCCAGTCGGGGGCGGCTGCTGACTTTGCTGCTGACAAGATCAGCGCAGAGTGCAAGTCCAAGGGGAAGGAGGCGATCAAGAAGGCCATCTATCCCGACCAGAAGGAAGCCATCCAAGCTGTTGTGACCGGACGCGTGGTGGGGCGGCTGGACGATGCGACGGCAGGTTCGTACTACGCGTCGCGCAGCGCAGGGAAGATGGTTGTTGTTCCAGGCGAGTATTCGCCCTTGCCGCTCGGTGTGGCCGTAGCCAAGGGCGATACCGAGTCGGCCGAGATGATGCGTGCAGTGCTGCAACGGCTGATGGACGACGGCAGCTACAAGGCGATCATCAACAAGTACGGCATGGGACTCGCCGCCATCGACAAGTCTGTGGTGGTCACAAGCGCAGAACAACTCCCGAAGCAATAAGCACGGCCTCAGGCGAAAGAGATTCCCTGTTTGACGACAGGGCGGACCTCTGACGCCCGTTCCATCGCGTTGTCTACGCGCTTCATTGGCCTCGCCGATTCGCTTTCTCTCCAGATTCCATCATGTCAAATCAAAAAATTCGAGACCCTCGGGAGTCTTCCTTTCTTCGTCCGGAAGAGCTGGAAGTCGTCCCTCTGCGCCATCCGTGGCTGTATGTCGCCATTGGCCTCTTGCTCGTCGGGCTGGTCGCAATTGGGCACGCGGTCGTTACCAACCGCGAGTTCCAGTGGCCAGTCGTCGGGCAGTACCTCTTCCACCCTCTCATCCTGCAGGGGCTGTGGACGACGATCCTGCTGACAATTGTCATCATGGTGCTTGCGGTAGCGATCGGCACCGTCGTTGCCCTGATGATGCTCTCCACGAGCAAGATGCTCTCCACGTCGGCCACGACATTCGTCTGGTTGTTTCGCGGAGCGCCGGCACTTGTCCAGCTCATACTCTGGTACAACCTTTCGCTGGTCTTCAAGACCGTGACCCTTTGGTTGCCGGGCATCGGAACCGTCTTCTCGGTATCGATGAACGACATCATGACGCCGTTCGTGGCGGCAATCATCGCGCTGTCATTGCATGAAGCCGGGTACATGGCCGAGATCGTCCGTGGCGGATTGAAGGCCGTCGCAAAGGGGCAGACGGAGGCTGCGGTTTCACTCGGAATGAAGCCAAGCCAGCTGCTGCGCCGCATCGTCATCCCGCAAGCGATGCGCATGATCATCCCTCCGACCGGCAATGAGACGATCAATCTGCTGAAGATGACCTCCCTGGTCAGCACGATCGCAGTGGGTGACCTGCTGTACTCCGCACAGGCGATCTATGCCCGCACCTTCGAGACCATCCCCTTGCTTCTGGTGGTCACCATCTGGTACCTGATCGCCGTGTCGGTGATGTCCATTGGCCAGTATCACCTGGAGCGCCACTTCTCTCGCGAAGAGCACGCAGCCAAGCCGAGCCTCTACAAGGACGTCTTCTCCCGCATGTTCACTTTTCAACGTAAGGGGGTATCGGCATGAACGCCACCGTCTCACACAGAGCCAAATTCGGCGTTTCTGAGAACGTCGCTGTTCACGCCAAGGGCGTCCGCAAATCGTTCGGCGCTCTCGAGGTGCTCAAGGGCGTGGACTTGCAGGTGGCAGAAGGAACGGTTGCCTGCATCATCGGACCCTCCGGCTCGGGAAAGAGCACATTTTTGCGCTGCATCAACCACCTGGAAGAGATCAACGGCGGGTTGTTGTTGGTGCAAGGTGATTTCGTCGGCTACCGCTTGGTTGGCAGCAAGTTGCACAAGCTCTCAGCCTCTGAGATTTGCGAACGGCGTGCGGAAGTGGGGATGGTGTTCCAACAGTTCAACTTGTTCCCACACATGACGGTGCTGGAGAACGTGATTGAGGCACCGATCCAGGTGAGGCACGAAGACTCTGCGAGTGCGAAGCGCTTTGCGCTGGAGTTGCTTCAACGGGTCGGTCTCACACACAAGAAGGACGACTATCCGCGCAATCTTTCAGGCGGGCAGCAGCAACGCGTGGCCATCGCGCGCGCATTGGCCATGAAGCCCAAGGTCCTGCTATTCGATGAGCCGACGTCTGCGCTCGACCCGGAACTGGTGGGCGAAGTCTTGACGGTGATGAAAGACCTCGCGAACAGCGGGATGACGATGGTCGTGGTGACCCACGAGATTGGTTTTGCGCGAGAAGTTGCCGACGAGCTCGTCTTCATGGACGGCGGGGTCGTCGTCGAGAAAGGGGATCCGCGGGAAATGATCGCGAACCCACAGTCAGCGCGCACTCGAGAGTTCCTCGCGAGGGTGCTCTGAGTGTTTCATAGCAAGAAGCTGGACGGGCCGCCGATCTCATGAGGAAGGGCAGCTTCGGGATACTCATGTCGCTTCTGGTCGTTCTCGCGCTCTGCCGAGGAAGCTCGTACGGCTTCACAAAGCTGGCGCTGGGAACGATGACATCGTCTGACGTTCTCTTCCTGAGAATGGCGGTTGGCGCCGTGGCTTTGACCCTATGGGCCTGCCTCTCTGTGAGAAGCCTCGGATGGGTCGCAAGCGATTGGCGCTGCGCCATGGCCTACGCCATCCTGGGCAACGCACTACCGCTGGCGCTCATCACGGTTGCGCAGAAGTGGGTGGCCAGTGGTCTGGCCGCCGTGACGATGGCGGCAACTCCCTTGGTCTGCGCAGTGCTTGCGCACCTCATGTTGCCAAACGAACGCCTGACGCTCCGGGGAGTGTTTGGTCTGCTTCTGGGGCTCGCAGGAGTCCTGGGAATCGTGCTCGTACGAGGCGGGGTGCAGCTTGGCCCGGATGCGCTGATCGGTCTCGCGGCTCTTTTTGGCGCAGCGGTCGCTTTTGCCGGAAACGTTGTGCTCGCGCGTGCCTGGCAGCCGACTCAGCAAATGGGAACGGGTGCCCTCAGCCTGATTCTGGCCACAGTCACTGTCTACCCGTTCTGCGACGTGGATGCGGGATTGGTCGCGCACAGCGGGGATGCGTTGATGGCTTGCGTGCTGCTCGGGGTGATTTCCACGGCCATGGCAGTGGTGGCAATGCTGGAGTTGGCCAAGCGCGCAAGCGCATCCTTCATCTCAACAGTCAACTACATGATTCCGGTGATTGGCCTTGCAATTGGATGGATGTTCTTCGGGGAGCCTCTCTTCTGGTCCGACCTGGCAGCGCTGATCGTGATCGTCCTGGGAACGAGCATGGTGCAGAACAGAAATGGTACGGAGCGCAAACCGTGGATCCTGCGAGCGATCGAGCGCAGGACTTAGGTTGGACGCTTCAAGAAAGTAAGCGGCACTTCGAGTGCCGTTCAATATAGAAGGAAAGGTATACGCAGATGTCAGTTGTCGAAACAAAAAATGCTCCGAAGGCCGTGGGTCCCTATTCTCAGGGACGGATCCATGGAGACCTCTTGTTCATTTCCGGTCAGCTACCGATCAACCCGGAGACCGGAAAGATCGAGAGCGACGATGACGCTGAGCAAGTCCGGCAATGCTTGCGCAACGTCTCCGCGATCGCAGAGGCCTTGGGTGCTTCGCTTTCGAATGTGATGAAGACAACCGTGCTTGTGCGGCGACTTTCCGAGTTCGGAAAGATGAACGCGGCTTACGCCGAATTCTTCTCTGCGCCGTTTCCGGCACGCGCGACATTCGAGGTTTCTGCGCTCCCCATGGGGGCACTCGTTGAGATCGAGGCCATCGTCGCGCTGCCACGCTAGCCGGCGATGCAGCGGCTCAGACTATAGATGAGGAACGAGACTCCTTGCCGAGGCGGACTTCCGGTCTAACTTTGAACGAACTCACTCACTTGAGTTCCTCCAAGGTTGTCGCACCTTGGAACACAGCAAAATCAACAACTGGCAGGCGACGATTTCAAATTTAGACCCCTTGGTTTTTCAAAGTTAGACCGGGGCGTCCGGAATGGCCGTTCGGGGCACCGTGGACGTCAGCTGGGCGGCTCCTTCGCGCCCTGAGCAGCTCCGGAGGGATGGCTACGCGCATTCAGCGCTCCTTCGCCCCCGTTCCCCTCCGCTGACCTCTCTTGGACTGATCAGCTTGTCCTCGAGCGCTCAAGACCTGCGCGGTCCTTAAGGATTGAGACCCGAGGCCAGATGGACGCTGTCACCGAACCTCAAGTTCGTGCACTTCGGCCATCCGATCCAGTTCCGGGACGACGAGGGTTCCGAACCCCGCGCAACGGTTTATTGAACTTGCCGAGAGCCGTCCTTCCGCAACTCTCAGGCGAGCCGATGAATCAGTCATGCCATACAAGTCAGCGTGCGCCTCCATGAACTTCGAAGTAATACCATCTGAGAGACCTGCGAATGACGCGACGTATTGATGTCCGTTTTTTTCAGCATGACTAGCTCCCGTGAGTGCCGCCAGGGACAAATCCTGCTGCAACGCCCAGCCTGGCTGCGTGCAGAGATCCTCAGGAGTCACGAAGCATTTGAGTGAGTCACCGCGATTTGCATGCAAGCAACGCACAACGTTGACGAGCGAGCGAATGACGCCCTTGCATGCCTTGGAACTAACACCACGGTAGCCGCGTTGTCGTGCCCGCACGAAAGCGTCGTCCTCGTCGTCAGATTCGTCAATGGCGACCGCCATGGGTAGATCTCCCAAGCGCACTGTTGCGTCCAGTGCCTTCTCGCGAGGCAACGGCTGCTCGAGGAAAAGGCATTTCTTGCCCAGTCGTTCACCCTTCAACGCAGGGATGCGCGAAAGCTGGGCACAAAGATTATGAAGGCCTTCGACGCCTGCATACTGTTCGTTCCCATCCAACGAGAAGAAAGGCAGTTCAGCCGGCGCAAACTGCGCGCAGATCTCCTCCACCCGCCTCGCATCGGCGTCAGGCGAACCCGAAAGCTTGATCTTCAGGAAGCGCAGGCCCTGATCGCGGACCGCAGAGGCAAGTTCCGACAAGGCAGAAGGCTCAGCTGAGCCGTCACGGGACACAGGAAATCCAACGGTGTGGCGCAACCACATTTTGTCGCGCGGCACGAGCGATTGAAGTACGGCTGAGGCGTCCACACCCAGCAAGTCGGGTGCGCAGGCTTCGCTGAAGCCAATGCCCCATAGGTTGGCGCGTGTTGCTTGGGCGAAGCTCGTCGAGGCCAGACGACAAACGGCGTCGATGAGCGCCTTCTCGATCTGGGCCTGGCCGAAGGATCGAACTAGGGCCGGGAGCGTCGGCGCATCTTGCAGAACCGTCGAGTTGACGATGTTGTGCAACTCGAAGACGGTGCGCGCGCCGTCCGCGGTCAAATAGCCATTCCTAGCCGCGAAGAGTGCCGCAAACAGATCGTCGACGTTCCGCTCTGCACTAAGGTGGGGCCTCTTGTCGAACCATCTGGGCACAGCGAGTTCGGCACTGAAACCTTCGCCGACGCATTCGCCAGCTTGAACGACGACCCGTGTAAACACCTGTGGGCATTCCGAGAGACTGTAGGCGCCGAATCGAAAGGGCTTCTTGAACGCCATGGGCAGTTGGAAGAACTGCACCTCGAGAACCCTCAGTTTGAGAGCGTCCACCATCGACTCACTTCACCTTTTGCGTCTTGTCCAGGAAGTCGTTGGTGTAGAAATCCGTTACTGGAAAGTCCTTCATGTCCTTGTAGGCACTCTTCGCCAGCTGGTAGTCCGCGGTCATGCGCTTGGGATCGAACGACCCGAAGGTAATCTTGGAGTTCGCGTCAATCAGGAGCGGCTTCGTGTCTCTCCAGCTAGCCTCCACGTCCTCGGATTTCTGGCTTGCGGCCTCGGAGACCGCAGCGATGCAAGGCGCAGGCGTCTCGATGCAAGCGACGTAGGCGCGCTGGGTGACCGAGATGAATTTCTTGACCGCCGCGGCCTGGTCCTTCGCGGCCTTGGGATTCACAAAGATCGCGTTGCTGTACGGGTTGAAACCGACATCGCGCATCGCCACGAAACCCAGGTCAGGCCCGAAGGTGCGCTCATAGACGTAGTTGACGCTGTAGAAGTGCTGGGTGATATCGATCGCGCCGGTCTGAAGGGCGGCAATCTTTCCCTCGGGCGCGACATTGACCCACTTAACGCTGTCCTCGGGCACACCAAGCGATTTGGATATGGCGCTCCAGACCGTTCTCGCGGCGTCGCCCGGCGGCGTGCCGATCCTCTTACCGGCGAAATCCTTCGGCGACTTGATTCCCGAACTCTTCTTCCAGTAGAAGCCGAACGGCGAGTTGGCGTAGATTGCCATGACCGCGGTCATTTCCGCGCCCTTGCCGCGGAAATCGAACGCCGTCATCATGTCGATGATTCCGAGCTGGCTCTCGCCAGTGGAGATCTTCTGGGCGGCAAAGCTCGACCCCTTGCCGTTTTCGATCTTAAGATCGACCCCGGCCTGCTTGTACCAGCCCTGCTGCTGGGCATAGAAGATCGGTGCGTGGTCGGCTCCCGGCAGCCAGTTCAACACCAAGCTGAGCTTGTCCTGTGCTTGGCACGCCCCAGTAGCAATCAGGGCCAGGGCGGCGGCGCAGAGCTTCATTTCGAGTCGGTTCATGGTTGTCTCCTGACGTTGGCAGTTGGAAGATCAGTGCATGCCCAGGAGCTTGTAGATGCGGCGCGTGTACTCGCCGAAAGCTTCATGGGTCTTTAGTTCAAGGTTGCGTGGGTAAGGCAGGTCGACCGAGAAGTGATCCACCATCCGAGCGGGTCTGGCAGAGAGGACGACGACCTTGCTTCCGACGAATACGGCTTCCTGGATTCCGTGCGTCACGAAGATGATCGTCTTCCTCGATTCGCCCCAGATCCGAAGCAGTTCGAGATTCATCTTCTCCCGCGTCAGCGCGTCTAGTGCACCGAACGGCTCGTCCATCAACACCAGCTTGGGGTCATGCACCAGAGATCGGGCGATCGCTGCGCGTTGCTGCATGCCCCCCGACAGTTCGTACGGAAACTTGTTCTCGAAGCCCGACAGCCCCACCATGTGCAACAGTTCCCTCGCACGCTCGTAGGTCTCCTTTTTGGGAAGACCGATGATTTCCGCCGGCAGCACGACGTTGTCGATGATGCGGCGCCACTTCAGGAGCAAAGGCTGCTGGAACACCATGCCGATGTCACGGCCGGGCGTGAATGGGTTCTCGAGACTGCCAATGTCGACTGTGCCGCTGTCGAATCCGTGGAGCCCTGCGAGGATCTTCAGCAGCGTCGACTTGCCGCAGCCAGAGGGGCCCACCAGCGATACGAGTTCGCCTTCCTGAATATCGAGCGTGACATCGGAAACCGCCAGGAACTCTTGGTCGTGCGTCCGGTAGGTCTTTCGGATCTTGTCGAGATGGATGAATGGTTGTGACATGGCTACTCCACGCGAGCGTCTCTGACGACCAGCCAACGCTCAAGAGCGAAAACGACGCCGTAGAGGAGGATGCCGATCAGTGTGATCAGCGTGACCGCCATGAACATGGCAGCGGTGTCCAAGGTTGCCTGGACCGACAGCATCAAGTTGCCCAGTCCTTTTTCCGATCCGATGAACTCGCCGACGATGGCTCCCGCTACCGCGAACACCGTGGCAACCTTCATGCCGGAAAAGAGGTACGGCAACGAGCTGGGAAACTGAATCTTCGAGAAGATCTGCCAGCGAGTCGCCCTGACCGCTTTGGCCAGATCGATCAGGTCCGGCTCGACCTCCTTGAGACCGCGCGCCGTGGTCAGCACGATGGGGAAGAAGCAAATGGTGAAGGTGATGATGATGTTGGGTATGACCCCATAGTTGAGCCAGACGATGAACAACGGAGCCATCGCTATCTTCGGAACCATATTCAACGTCACCAGAAGCGGCATCACCGCCATGGCGAACCATTTGAACCAGGATGTCAACAGCGCCAGCGCCACGCCGACGACGACCGCCAGCAGGTAGCCGCCCACGACTTCAACCGCCGTGACGCTGAAATGAGTTGCCCATTTGTAGTGAGGCTGGGCGAGCGTCGCCAACATGTCGATCGGCGAAGGAAGGATGAACTTCGGCACGACGCCCGACGTGGTGGCCCACTGCCAAAGCAGCAGCAGCGCCAGGTGGATGCCGATCGGCCACCCAAGTCGCTTGAATCGGTCGGATGTCATCCGCGAGCCCCCAGGAATGGCGAACCGTTTGATGGCGACTTGCACTTCAGAACTTCCCGGAGTGCACTTCGAACTTGCTGGGCTTGCCGATCAACGGTTTCTCGTTGAGCGCCCAATCAGCGACCCAGTGCACCATCCGGCGCAATGGCACCATCGGGTAGCCGAACAGATCCGCCGAGAGATCGCCATTGACCACAATGGTGTCTTGCTCCATCCCACGAAAGCGCGGCGTTTTGCCGAAGATGCGGCCGAACTGCATGGCAATGTCGTAGACACTGACCACCTCGGGACCGGTGATGTTGATCGGGGCACTTGGCGATTCGCAGTGGTTCAGGCAACGCAGGATCTGCGAATTGGCATCGCCCTGCCAGATCACGTTGACATGGCCGGTGGTCAGGTCGATCTCTTCGTCCTTGAGCACCCAGTTGGCGATTTCCTGGAGCGCGCCATAGCGCATGTCGATCGAGTACGACAGGCGGATGATCCGCCCCGGCGTGCCATGCAGCTTGGAGAAGTGGCGAAAGATCCTTTCCCGGCCGACGACCGAGTTGGCATACTCGCCGGGGCGCGCCATCGGCGGATCTGCCTCGAGCGATCCGCGATGCAGCACGCTGACGCCCGGATAGATGTGGATGGTCGAGAACGCAACGATGCGGCTGCCGTTGAATGCTTCGGCGACAATGGCTGGCACCAGCGCGTTCATGGCCCATGTCATCTCCTGGTCGCCCTCGGTACCGAATTTGCGCCCCGCCATGAAGATCACGTTTGGCAGCTTTGGCAGCTTGTCGACTGCCGCGCGGTCTAGCAGGTCACACGTGATGGTCTCGACGCCCCACTCTTCGAGTTTTTGCTTCTCGTGCGGATCGGAGAACCGTGCCACACCGACCACGCGCTTGTCAGGGGCGGCTCGCTTGGCCATGCGGGCAAGCGTTACGCCCATCTTGCCGGCGACGCCGAGAATGATGATGTCGCCTTCGAGACGGCGCAGGTCATCGACCAGCGCCTGCGACGGCATGGACATGAAATCCTCGAGATGCTCCACGCTCTCGAAGCGCTCGGGGAACGATGCGGGTGTCAGAAGTTGGTTCATGGTGTCTCCGGGGATAGAAAAATTGGGTTCAAGCGAGCCAGCGGTCAAGGTTTTCGCGCACAAATGCGTCGTCGTTCATCTCGGGATAGTCGCGATACACCTGGTCGATCAGTTCCAGTTGCCCCGGGCTCAATACCTCCTGCGGGTCCAGGCAGCGCGTCTGGACCATCAAGCCCTGTCGGCGCAAGACTTCGTGGCATCCGGGCACGCAACCGCGGAAGTCGTTCTGCGAGTCGTAGATGGCACGGTTGCAGTCGGTGACGATGGAGTCGAGCGCGAGCAGCTCGCTGCTCACGCTGTCGCTTTCCTGCGCCGCCCTCAGGCGTCGGTAGAGCTCGACGGCGCTGAGCGTCCAGACGGCCCAATGGCCCAGGAGACCCCCGCGAATGCGCACGGTGACGCGTTCTTCGCCGCGCGGCACGATGAAAGGGACGAGGAGATCCAGCACGATGTGGTCGTCATTTCCGGTGTAGAGGGTCACACGACCTTCTGCCCTCGCCTCCACCAGGCCATGCACGACGTCGAGCGTTCGATAGCGGTTGAACGGCGCAATCTTGATCCCGATGACGTTGTCGATCTCGCAGAAGCGACGCCAGAAGTCCCGGGAAAGAACGATGCCTCCCACCTCGGTCAGCAGATAGAAGCCGATCAGCGGCATCAACTCGGCGACGGCGCGGCAATGGGCAATGATCTCGTCTTCAGAGGCGCCTTTGAAAGCGGCGACGTTCAGCAGCGCCGCGTCGTAGCCCAGGGCCGCGGCGATGTCGGCCTCGCCCTTGGCTTGGGCCGTCGGCCCGGTGACGCCCGCCACCTTGAAGGCGTCCGCCGAATCCCAATCAGCGATCGTCTCGGCCACGAGGCTGAGGACCGGCTCGTACAGGCCGTGGGAGCGAATGGCGAACTGGGTGGTGTGCACCCCGACCGCTACGCCGCCGGCGCCGGCGTCGAGGTAGTAGCGGGTCAAGGCGCGCATGCGGCCCCGATCCAGCTTCAGGCCGTCGGTCAAGGCGAGCAAATGTGCAGGCAGCACCGTGCCTTGGTGGAAGGCTTGCAGCCGGGACGCTGGAGAAGCGGAGGGAGTCATGGGGCGGTTTCGGTCAAAAGGCCTTCGGCCACAAGATGCGTCTGGCGCGCGAACAGTGCGAGGTCCATCCGCCTGAGGTCCGGCGCGATGCGCACCGGGCGGAAATCCATCTGATCAAGGACCTGCGTCTGGATGTCGATGCCGGGGGCAATCTCGGTGAGGGTGAGTCCATCGCTGTCGACGCGGAATACCGCGCGCTCGGTGATGATCGTCGCCTCCTGGGCTCGATCGGCGACTCCGTCAGTGACGCGGTAGGTAATGTGCGAGGCCTGGGCGACGAACTTGCGCTGGCGGCCTTCCCGGACGATCTGTAGTTGGCCGTCCTCGATTCGCACCTCGAGTCCTCCGGTGGTGAAGGTGCCGCAGAACACGAGGCGTTTCGCGTTCTCCGCGATGTCGATGAATCCGCCCGCACCCGGGTTCGCGGTTCCGAAGCGGCTGACATTCACCACCCCATTGCTGTCGAACTCGGCAAAAGCCAATGCGGCAAACTCGCACAGCCCGGCATCGATCAGATCGAACTGGCTCAAGCCGTCCAGAATCGCCTCGGGGTTGACGTTGGCTGAAAACTGCCAGCCGCTCATCACCACGCCGCCATACGAGCCGTGTTCGGTGGTGAACCAATAGTCGCGCACGGTCTGCGCATTGAGCTGGCCCGTCTCGGCCATCACCAGCGGCATATCGGACGAGGCACCGAACCCCAGGATGCTGAGCTCGTGGGTGCGCGTTTCCTGCGCCGCCCGCCATGCGACGATCTTGTCGGCGGCGAAAGGCATTCTTGGCAGGCGGCCGATCACCGGGCCCATGGGCTGGCCACCCAGGTAGCTGGCATCGAAAGGCGTCTGCGTCACCATCATCTGCTCTTCGTCGATGACGACCGCGTCGACCAGGACGCCAGGCAGCGGCACCTGCGTTGCTTGGCGGCTGCCGCGAGGTACGACACGACGCACCTGTGCGATCACACGCCCGCCGCAAGCCTTGACCGCCAGCGCCAGGGCGACGCTCGACGAGACCAGCGCTTCGTCCTCCCAACTGAGGTTGCCGAACTCGTCGGCGGTGGACGCGCGAATGAATGCGACGTCGATCTTCCACGTCGGGTAGAACAGGTAGCGTTGGCCCTCGAAGGTGACGGCTCGAACCAGGTCATCCTTCGCGCGCTCGGTGAACTTGCCACCGCCGTGCTCCGGGTCGATGTAGGTCCCCTGCCCGACGCTGGTCAAGTAGCCGGGAGACTTTCGCGCCACCTCGCGCAGCCAATGCATGGAGGCGCCGATCGGCCAGCTGTACGCTTCAATCTTGTTTTCGCGGATCAGCCGCATCAGCTCCGGGCGCTGGCCGGTCTTCGGATTCACTGGATTGATGTAAGAGCCCGAAACGATGCGCTTGAGCATACCCTCCTGCGCCAAGTGGTCCATGCCCTTGATCTCCATGGCGTCGCCGGTGCCCACGGGAAGGTAAAGCGTCAGGTTCGACGGTGCGCCCGTGTCGCGGTGGCGCTGCCCAAGGGCTGCGAGGCATCGGTCGGGTGTCACCCAGCCGATTACGCCAACGCTTGCAATGGTGGCGCCCGTTGCAATCTCGGCAACGGCCGCTTCAGCGGTCATCACCTTGCCCGTCTTGATGGTAGCTTTCATGCCTTGACTCCGAAGCGCGACAACGTCGCTTGTGCGGCCGAAGTCGCGCAGTGCGTTACGAACAGTTCTGACGCCGCGGCGTCCGCGTCGGCCGGTGTGGACAAATGGTGCTCTCGCAGGAATCGCTTGATGGACCTTCGCGCGGGAGGCGGAAGCGATGCCCAAGCCTCGGCCAGCGCCTCCGCAGAAGTGATTGCCTCGCCGTCTTCGCAAACGGTGTCAACCAGGCCAATCGAACGCGCTTGTGGCGCTGTCATGGCGGAAGCGCCCAGTAGAACATTGCGGGCGCGTACGGCGCCGCATCGGTCGATCACCGGCTGGATACCCCATGGAGGAATCCAGCCGTTCAAGACCTCGGGCATGTGCCACTTGGCCGAGATTTCCGAGACTACGTGGTCGCAGGCTGCGGCGAGCGACACCCCTCCGCCGAGCGCGAACCCTCGTACCGCCGCGATGACGGGTAGGTCGATCTCGTAGATCGTTCGGGCCAGCGCAGCCTTCGCATGTTCGATCTGCGCCATGCGCGCGCCCGTCTGTCCGGCCAGCTCCTTGAGGTCACTGCCCGCGCAGAACCAGTCGGCCTCGCCGTACAGCAGTGCGACCGCGCAACGCGGATCCTCATCGGCTTCTCGGAGAGCGGCGGCGATCTCGACCGCGGTCTTGCTATCGATCGCATTGCGCCGGGAAGGTCGTTCGATGCGGAAGTGCCAGACCCCCGAGCCGGTTTGGATATGTGCACCCATGTCAGTCGTCCAATCGTGCGTTGTGTTGATTCAGGATGGTTCGAAGGTCCCGCCCCTCAATGAGGTGCGGGGCGATGTTTTCTTTTACGGAGACTGCAGCCGCGTGGCCAACCGCGTGGCCGTACGAAAAGCACTGGGCCGTCACCCGTGCGGACGCCACTGCTTCATGCTCGGCAGACAGGCAGCGGCCGGCAAACAGCAGACCCACGCCGCTCTCGGGCACGAAGCAGCCATAGGGCACCTCGTACCAGTCGTCCAGCAGCCAGTTGACGACCGGCTTCTGGCCGGTGTGAAGCTCGATCGGCCAGGGCGACCGGGCGATGCCGTCCACGTGCTTTGTGCCGCTGAGGATGTCCGCGTTGCGCAGGAGCGCACGACCCGCGCCTTGCCGTGTCTGGCGCACGCCGACCTGCACGCCGGTGTCATTGATGAAACTGTTCTCGCATCCCACCAGGTTTTCGCGGAAGAACTTTGCGTACTCTCGTGCCTGCAGGCGCCCTTCCACTTCTGCCTCCGAAAGGTCCCGAGCGAAGGTGGCGCTCAGTTCTCGACCATCTGCGCCGAGCACACGAGTGCAGTTGCACAGCAGTTCGCCAGGGCGTGTTGTTGTGAATAGCCAGATCTTGTGACGGGGCAGTTTGTAGCGCCCCATCGCGTTGGCACTGGCTATCAGTGCTGACACAGCAGGCGGCATGATGGTGTCTTCGCCATAGGCCTGAAGGAAGCTCGCCGTATCGACGCCTTGAATCCGAAAAATCATCGTCGGGTTCTGCACGCGCCCTCCGTCGCCCATGAATGTCCGAAAGCCGGACATCGCCAGCAGGTCGGCGTCGCCGCTTGCATCGATGGTGATGTTGGCCCGAACCGTTAAGGGCCCCTCTTTGGTATAGGCAACGGCCCCTTCGATTCGTTCGCCGCCTTCCACCAGGGCTGCCGTCACAACGCTGTGAAGGATGACGCGGACGCCGGCACGCTGAAGCAACGCATCGGCCGCTTCGCGCCACACCAGGGGGTCGTGGACATGCGTCCAGGTCTTCCCGTACTTGAGCGCCGGCCCAAGACCGCCACGTTCCCTCAAAGCACTCACGAATCGTTCGGCGAAGCCATGAACAACCTGCCGCGGCCGGACACCGGGCTGGTCGGTTGCCTCGTAGAGGCCGCACACTGTGCCGGACAGTCCTGCGACCGCCCCCCCGCCGCAGAATCCATATCGCTCAAGGAGAACGACGTCCAGCCCTTGCTCCGCCGCGGTCACTGCCGCGGCCACTCCGGCCGCCCCACCGCCGACGACGAGGACGTCGCAGCGGAGCTGCGAAGGCGGACGGAGGTCTGTGGCTGTCATATCCAAGTGATATATTAGTCTGGCTGGAACGGACTTTAGTTGTGACCACCGAGTCTGTGAATAAGGGTTTTCACGAGCCTGTGCAGCAAGCGGCCTTGAGCCGTCCTTCGACATACGAGTAAGATATCAGCGTGAAAGATCCCAATCGAACTTTGAGCAAGTCCCAGCACGGCTTGGATCCCGCGGCGAACGATGCGTCGCAGACGGACGTCGCCTACGAGCGTCTGCGCGAGGCGATCATTAGTTTGGAACTGCGTCCGGGTGAGATGTATTCAGAGGCAGATCTGGCTGAGTTCGCGGGCATCGGGCGTACGCCAGTGCGTGAAGCCTTGCATCGATTGACCCGGGAAGAGCTTGTCGTTGCCCGGAGAAACCGAGGCATCTTCGTCACCCCGATTGACGTCATTCGGCAGTTGCAGCTGCTGGATGTTCGACGGGCGCTTGAGCAGTTGCTGGCGGCGCGCGCCTGCGAACAGGCAACTGAGGACGAACGCCGCCAAATGCTCCATTTGGCGCAAGCCTGCGAATCGGCGGCGGCAACCGGCGACGCCGCGGAGTTTCTTAGAGTGAACCGCGAGGTCCAGGACCTCAAGGCCAGAGCCGCTCACAACGAGACGCTCAAGAACACGATGGATCTGTTTTACGGCCTGTCACGCCGTTTCTGGGTGGCGTACCACGCACGTTTGCCTGACAGCCTGAAAACGGCGGGCGGCATCCACGCGCGAATTCTTCGTGCGATAGCGACATCGAACGTCGAGCAAGCAGTGGCTGCCTCCAACGAGCTTCTCGACTATCTGGAGCATTTCACCAAGCTTACTGTGGATCTCAGGGCTACTTATTAAGTCCAGGGTCGACCTCCCGGAAGCCAGGTCTGACGGAGATACGGCTGGATCGGCTGGCCATAGGCTGTCGGCACCATGCCCTGGCCCGTGCGCACGAAGTCCCCAGCGGGTCAGACATGGCGGATGGATGGTAGGCAGCGACCACCGTGCGGGCGCAGTGCGGTACAGCGGCGTAGCGCCGCTTGTGACCGCTACAAGCACGCCGGCATGGCGCGCAGCGCCGGCCGTCCCTAAGCTGTCGTCCATCGCAACCCAGCATTGGACGTCCCGAGCGACTTCGTTCGGAGCAGCCCACCAATTTTTGGCTAGTCATGATCGAGAAGCTGGAACTCAACCATCCCCGGATGCTCAGCGCCCTCTACAAGCAGCGGACCGTGTCGGCGGCGGCCGAGGCACTCGATGTCTCGCAGCAAGCCGTGAGCCTTCAGCTCAAACGCATCAGGGATTCTTGACGATCCCTTGTTCGACATACGCGCACGAAGCTAGTCAACCCCGCAGGTCGCCCAGCACACGACAAGATCATGGATGCGCATCACTTCGAGAAGGTGCTCTCTACGCACGAGGAAAGCTGACGGACCGCGAACGTTCACGCTGGGGTCAAAGGCCAGCACCATGCCGGCTTTTGTCTTGTCGACATAGGTCGCAGAGATCCCGCTCCAGGTGGCGCCAAGCAACTCAAGCATCTGCATTGAGGGCATCCGGAGCTTGATCGATTCGGACGTCAAGGAGCAGTCGAACGTCCCGCGCTCGCGCATGTATCCCTGCGACGCGGTGATCACGCTGATTCCCTCGCGTTCTGCGTCCCGTGTCCACCCCAGGCTCCCGTAGTAGGGGTCCAGGAAGTGCCTGGAGGCCTCCGACCAGCCGACCTCCCCGAGGTAGATGGAGTGATTGTCGTTACTGTTGATGTCACTCTGGGCGATCCGTTTGGCGACTGCCTTTGAACTGAGCTTGGTGACGTCGAACCGCTTCACCAGAGCGCCTTCGACGTTCATCCAGATCTCTCGACGGCCATCCTTGTACGAAGCCTCGTAGGCCGGCCGCGGCATGGTCCATTTGAAGTCCGCATAGAAGTTCACCCAGTCGCTTTGCGACGGTGCGTCCCTGCAAAGCAGGAGATCTGCTGGCAGCGGCACGTCATCGGTCCTCTGTACCCAGACCTCGGGAGTCGCAGCTACGCTCCAATCCTTGACACGGGCACCCCTCCAGAACGCCGCCGTTCCCGCGGGCTCCTCATCACTTTCGGCAAGTGGCTGCATGACGTTTGAAGGATCGATGTCCCGGAAGCTGTCCTGCCAGCTCCCCTGGTAGACGGCCCCGATCTCCTTCGTGCTGGTGCCGCCTGCGTACTGATAGTGATCGGCCATGAACGCGAGCATCTCGTAGTAAGCAATCCACTGGTACTTCTTGCCCATGCGCTCGGCCTTTGCCTCCTCTCGGCCGCTCGACTTGATCTCGCTGTCGAACTTCTCGAAGCGCTCAGCGGTCCACCCGAGATCGAAAACACGGCCCACGACGTAGCGTTGAACCAGCTTGAGATCAAACAAGGGCGCGTGGCGCATCCCGGTGCCCGCGATGATCTGATTCATGAGTGGCGCGAACTCCTCGGCCCGGCTGGGGCCCAGCATCTCGAGCAGAAGGTCCCGAATCTTGAACAGGACTTCGTCGACGGCATGGCGCGCAGGCGCTTCACCGCGGCCCTTCTGGCCGGTGCTTGCGCCGACTGTGGGCAAGCGCCTGTTCAGCCGAGCAATGCCAGCGCTTTGCGCGGCTTGCTCGAAGATCTCCCAGGCGCGACGCTCGTTCGCTGACAACTTCGCGAGAGCTTGCTCGACCCGCCGCTCGAGGGACATCCATTGCGGCTCGTTCAACCGAAGCGAAAGCCAGCTTGTCGACCAGGAATTCGTGCCGATGATGTATCGGCCGAAGTCATCGGCCATCACCGAGTTGCGGATGCGGTTCTGTCCCCATGAGCTTGACCGCGTCCCGCCACTCGAGCGGTCAGGCACGATGGCGTCGATTGCGGCTTGGTCAGGAATGGTGGGCCAATCGCTCGCGTAGGGTGGGTCCACACCCTTCCAGAGCGACCCGTTTGACGCAAGCAGATGTTCGGCCCGCTTGATGATGCCTCGCGCGTACTCGCGCAGAAGCAGATGCGAGCGAGGGCGGACGCCCGCAAACACCGCTAGATGCGTGGCGTCGGCCACGATCTTGGCACCCGCCGCGTCGGCCGTGAGCATGGAGGCGCCGTAGGAAGCCGCAAGCACCCGCTCGGCCACATAGGCATCGTCCAACCCCGAAAACCTCTGGACGAGATCAGCGATGAGCTCAGGTCGCCATGTCAGAACCCGCACCAGCGACTTGCTCGCGTGGTCCCGGAGATAGCGATTGGACGATGTGAGCAACCATGCGATGGCCGTCGCGGTGAGTCCCGCCGCTTCGTCGTCAAGAACGCTGTGGGGCCACAGGCGGCTGCTCCATTGAACCAGTCGATCGACGGCGCTCCCATTCTCCCAAAGGGCATGGAGCCCCGTGCTCCACCAGGCATCGCGATCGGCCATGCCTGACTTGCGAAGCTCCTGGTCGAGGAAGTTGGCGTTCAGTGGGTGATCCGGGATCGTGGCCGCAGTTATCAGCGTCTCGATGACCTTTGCGCTTCTCGTCCTCTTCAGTTGAAGCAGGACTCGAACTGCCTCCTCCTTCACTGCCGCGGGATCTCGCCAGACGATGCTGTTCAGAAAAGCAGCCGCCGTGTGGTGGTACGTTGCTAGAGCGGGGATGTTCCAGGAGCACCTGTTGCGTTGCCTCAACCGCTTCGCCCAAGGACGTCTGGATCGCGGCGAGGGGACTTTCGACGGTCGGGTCGTCGGACAACGTCTTGAACTTGTCGAGCGCCTGGTCGCATGCCAAGCGCGCCGCAGCGATCAACGGATCCAGCACCGCATTCGGGCCTTTGGCAACGCTGAAGGCGTGGCTACGCACCTGCTCCCGAATACTGCTCGCAACCGAACGGATGCGGTCGAAGAACGCGGAAGTCCTTCCGAAGGCCTCAAACTGCTCGCCGATGGACAGCTTGACGTTAAGTTCAGCCGTGTACCGAGGTCCGGCAGACTCGTGAGCCTCGACCAGACGGGCGCGGAACCAGGCGTCATCGAGGTATCGGGTGTCGAAAAAGAACTTGGCCAGACCGTCGTTTTCGGGCTTCGCGAGCTCCGCCAGCAGTTCGTGGCTGCCTTGCCAGACGAACTCGACCTCCATACCTTTGTCGCTGGCCCACCGCGTCCAGGTAACGACGCGATCGGTCCAGCGTTGCTGCGCCGACTTGCCGCGTCCGGACCGCCCATCGGGAAGATCCAGAGGAACGCACGCGATGTAGCAGGTCAGCTTGGGGTGCCCGTCGAGCGCGGCTCTCACGGATTCGTCGAGCTGCGACCACTGAGAGTCGCCGAGGGTGTGAAAGTATTTCGATTGCCAAGCCAACTCCGTGGAGTCCGGCAGCACCGCATAGGCTTCCACGCCGGAGTCGGGTCGCCCCTTGCGGTGGAAAGTTGAGCCCGCCGGCCGTCCGGCGCGGGCGAGTTGCGTGCACAGCTCTTCAAAGCTGGCGTGCTTCGACCCACCCAGGGGTCGGATCGAGGTCCAGTCTAGATCCAGCGACATCTATGCGAGGTCCTTGCTCGGTGGGTCGAAAGGGTGTCCGGCGGGCTGTCGAAGCACTGCCTACCAACATTCTCAGTGTGGATGACAGAAAGTCTGCTCGGTTTCCATCTGAGCGCATGTGCGACACGCGGCTAGGTGACTGCAATGCTCGCGGACTCTTCTACTCAGTTCTGTGTTGACCAGGAGCCTTGATCCCTACGCACCGCGAGGGCATGTGCGGGCCCCTCATGCTGCCGGTGACCAGCGGCGGTTGACGGCCGAGATCGGCTAGCACGGCTGTGAGAAGCGAACAATCAAACGGTTCACGCCTTGGCCGTCCACTTCGAGCACGACCAGTCATCCAGTGCTCGCCAGCTGAGCAGCGGCGTTCAGTCTGAAGCAGCCGTCGCTAGGGCGTACAACGCGGAGGCACTAACCATCCCGAGATGCGGTGCGAAAGAAATTGGGTCGCACCGCACTCATTGGCCCCATGCAGGTCGCCACGCACGACCACTTCTGAAGGGGTGCAGGGGTTCTTCTAGTCCCGTACTTCAGTAGCGTCGACATCCAGAGCCTTTCAGATCAACTCGGCAAGCGCCTGCGCGGGCCTCAATACCAATGCGTACTCCCCTCTAGAGGCGCATCGACTGATCACCTCGGGGCACTCGCACGTGAAAAATACGGCTGCCCGTGCCGCTCTCACCAAGGGGCACCTGAGCCGGTTTTCGGATACCCCCAATCCAGAGTTTCAGTACCCCTTTGGATACCCCAAAGATGCGCTGGATTCAGGCATACTTCCTCGGAATCAATCGGACGATAGAACGGCCCTCTCCAGAGGAGAAAACAAAAAAGCCGGACACCTTTGGAAGTGTCCGGCTTTGTAGCTGGTCCCGCCGCCAGGAATCGAACCTGGATCTCAGCCTTCGGAGGGCCGAATTCTATCCGTTGAAATACAGCGAGAGAGGTGCTCCGCAAAGCACCGGAGCCACACATTATGGCCTATCAGGCCGCGGTGGTTTCCGCGTCGTGCGCCGTCGGGACGCCACCGGCCGGCGTGCGCGAGAAACCGAGCCCGGCCAGGTAGACGCGGAAGGTGCGCCGCCCGGTCGACACGAGGTCGAAGGCCGTGGGGTCGAGCAGCCAGTTCTGGATCAGCCCACCCATCAGGGCGTGCATGCCCTGCGCCGCGACCGCACCCGGCAACGGCAGCCGGATGCGGGCGCGCCGCGCGGCCAGCCGCAGGGCCTTTTCGAAATCGACCACGCAGGCGTTGCGCGCGTCCAGGTGGCGCTGCTGCACCGAGGCCATGTCGTGCGTGTACTCGACCTTGTGGGTCGCGATGTCGAACACGCGCCGCACCTGCGGGTCGGCGACCATGAGCGTCAGCGCATGGATCAGGCCTTCCTCGATCTCGACCAGCGGGTCATCGCCGGGGATGTCGCTCTTGGGCGGCGTCTCCAGCGGCAGGATCACGCGCTCCATCATGGCGTTGAACAGATCGGCCTTGTCCTTGAAGTGCCAGTAGATGGCGCCCCGGGTCGCGCCGGCCTGCTGCGCGATCTGCTGCAGCGTGGTCTGCGAAACACCTTGCGCCTGAAACAGCAGTTCCGCGGCATCGAGCAATCGATTCCGCGTCGCCAGTGCTTCTTCCTTCGTACGACGTGCCACCAAGTCTCCTGATTTGTAAAGCGAACGCCCTTTGCGTATCGTGGGGCCATTGCATGGCTGTCACTATACATCCATGAATGTATGTAAACTAGCGCGCTTCTCGGATGGCCCACCTGCCCGTGCTGGTTTACGGATCTCTCCCGCAAACGCGCCATCTCCCGTCTTCGCATCAAAGGAATCACATGCCTCTTCTGCATGTCTCGCGTCAACCGTCCTTGTCGTTTTCGCCGCGTCTCGCGACCGTGGCCCTCGTCTCCCTCCTGTTCCTGGCCGCCTGCGGCAAGGGCGAGGCCCCGGCCGGTCCGGGCGGCGGTGGCGGCGGCGCCCGTCCGGCGCCTGAAGTCGGCGTGGTGACGGTCAAGCCCACCGACGTGGGCCTCGTGACCGAGCTGCCCGGCCGCCTCGAAGCCTCGCGCATCGCCCAGGTGCGCGCCCGCACGCCGGGCATCCTGCTCAAGCGCGAGTTCCGCGAAGGCAGCGACGTGAAGGCCGGCCAGCTGCTGTTCCGCATCGACCCGGCACCGCTGGTGGCCGCCACGCAGAACGCCCAGGCCGCCCTGGCCCGCGCCGAAGCCAACGCCGTGCAGGCCAAGGCACTGGCCGACCGCTACAAGCCGCTGGTCGAAGCCAACGCCGTGAGCAAGCAGGAATACGCGACGGCCGTGGCCTCCGCCAAGACGGCCGACGCCGACGTGGCCGCCAACCGCGCGCTGCTGCAGACCGCCAAGATCAACCAGGGCTACGCCGATGTCACCTCGCCCATCGCGGGCCGCATCGGCCGCGCGCTGGTCACCGAAGGCGCACTGGTCGGCCAGGGCGACGCCACCGAGCTGGCCGTGGTGCAGCAGATCAACCCGCTGTACGTGAACTTCACGCAGTCGGCCTCCGACGTGCTCAAGCTGCGCCGCGCCGTGGCCGCCGGCCAGTACAAGCGTGCCAGCGGCGAAGAAGCCGCGAGCATCCGCGTGGTGCTGGAAGACGGCACCGACTACGGGCAGGACGGCAAGCTGCTGTTCTCCGACCTCACGGTCGACCCGACCACGGGCCAGGTCACGCTGCGCGCCGAGATCCCGAACCCCAAGGGCGAGCTGCTGCCCGGCCTGTACGTGCGCGTGAAGCTCGAGCAGGCCCAGGTGACGAACGCGATCACGGTGCCGCAACAGGCCGTCACGCGCACCCAGCAGGGCGACCACGTGACGGTGGTCAGCGCCGACGGCAAGCTGAGCCAGCGCACCGTGAAGATCAGCGCCGCCAAGGACAACCAGTGGGTGGTGCTCGACGGCCTGAAGGCCGGCGAACAGGTGATGGTCGACGGCTTCCAGCGCCTGCAGATGATGCCGCCCGGCACGCCCGTGAAGGCGGTGCCGTGGCAGAAGCCGACGCCGAACGGCGCGGCTGCACCCGCGGCACCGGCAGCGTCTGCTGCCGCAGCGGCACCCGCCGCCAGCCCGGCTTCGGCCCCGGCTGACAAGAAGTAATCAGGAGCGCCTCGCATGGCCAAATTCTTTATCGACCGACCTATCTTCGCGTGGGTGATCGCACTGTTCATCATCGTGGTGGGCGGCGTCGCCATCACGCAGTTGCCGATCTCGCAGTACCCGCCGGTGGCCCCGCCGGCCATCGTGATCAACGTCGCCTACCCCGGTGCCTCCGCACAAACGCTCGAGGACAGCGTGCTGTCCGTGATCGAGCGCGAGATGAACGGCTCGCCCGGCCTGATCTACATGGAATCGGTGGCCCAGGCCGACGGCACCGGCGCCATCACCATCAGCTTCGAGGCCGGCACCAACGAAGACCTCGCGCAGGTGGACGTGCAGAACCGGCTCTCGCGCGCCACGCCGCGGCTGCCCTCGGCCGTGACGCAGCAGGGCGTGCGCGTGGACAAGTCGCGCAACAACTTCCTGCTGTTCGCGATGCTGTCCTCGGACAACCCCGACTTCGACCCGGTGGCGCTCGGTGACTACGCCGCGCGCAACATCGTGCCGGAACTGCAGCGGATCGACGGCGTGGGCCAGGCCCAGCTGTTCGGCTCCGAGAACGCGATGCGCATCTGGATCGACCCGGCGAAGCTGCAAGGCTTCAACCTGTCGGCCAACGACGTCAATGCCGCAATCCGCGCGCAGAACGCCCAGGTGGCCTCGGGCACGCTCGGCGACCTGCCGAACATCCCCGGCCAGGCGATCTCCGCCACGGTCACGGTGAACGGCCAGCTCAACAGCGTCGAGCAGTTCCAGAACATCGTGCTGCGCGCCAATACCGACGGCTCGACCGTGCGCCTGAAGGACGTGGCGCGCGTCGAACTCGGCGGCCAGAACTACGCCACCTCCGCGCGCCTGAACGGCGTGCCCGCGGTCGGTATCGGCGTGCAGCCCACGCCCACCGGCAACGCGCTGAAGTCGGCCAAGGCGGTGCGCGCCAAGATGGCCGAGTTGGAGCGCTACTTCCCCAAGGGCGTGAAGTGGGACATTCCTTATGACAGCTCGCGCTTCGTGCAGATCTCGATCTCCGAAGTGGTGAAGACGCTGTTCGAGGCCATCGCACTGGTGTTCCTGGTGATGTTCCTGTTCCTGCAGAACTGGCGCTACACGATCATCCCGACGATCGTGGTGCCCATTGCACTGCTGGGCACCTTCGCCACGCTGCTCGCATTGGGCTTCTCGATCAACGTGCTCACCATGTTCGGCATGGTGCTGGTGATCGGTATCGTGGTGGACGACGCCATCGTGGTGGTGGAGAACGTCGAGCGCATCATGAGCGAAGAGGGGCTGTCGCCGCTCGACGCCACGCGCAAGGCGATGCAGCAGATCTCGGGCGCCATCATCGGCGTGACCGTGGTGCTGATCTCGGTGTTCGTGCCGCTGGCTTTCTTCGCGGGTTCGACCGGCAACATCTACCGCCAGTTCTCGGCGGTGATGGTGGCCTCGATCGGCTTCTCGGCCTTCATGGCGCTGTCGCTCACGCCGGCGCTGTGCGCCACGCTGCTCAAGCCGGTGGAAGCCGGCCACCACCATGAGAAGCGCGGCTTCTTCGGCTGGTTCAACCGCGGCTTCTCGCGCACGGCCAAGGGCTACGAAGGCGTGGTCGCGCGCATCCTGCGCCGCGCCGCACGCTACCTCGTGATCTACGCCGCGATCATCGGCGCCGTCGCGTACTTCTACACGCACCTGCCGAGCTCGTTCCTGCCCGAGGAAGACCAGGGCAACATCATCGTGAACGTGCAACTGCCCCCGGGCGCGACGCAAGAGCGCTCGCTGTCGGTGATGCAGCAGGTCGAAGGCTTCATCCTGAAGCAGCCTGAAGTGCAGAGCATCGTGAGCGTGATGGGCTTCAGCTTCTCCGGCCAGGGCCAGAACGCAGGCCTCGCCTTCGTGACGCTGAAGGACTGGGAAGAACGCAAGGACCCGGCCAACTCGGCCAGCGCGCTGGCCGGCCGTGCCTTCGGTGCGCTGTCGGGCATCCGCGACGCCTTCATCTACCCGCTGAGCCCGCCGCCGATTCCCGAACTGGGCAACGCCAGCGGCTTCAGCTTCCGCTTGCAAGACCGCGCGGGCGCAGGCCACGAGGCGCTGATCAACGCGCGCAACCAGCTGCTGGGCATGGCCTCGCAGAGCAAGATCCTCGCGCAGGTGCGCCCTGACGGCCTGGAAGACGCGCCGCAGCTGGAGATCGACATCGACCGCGACAAGGCCAACGCCCTGGGCGTGAGCTTCGACGCGATCAACAGTGCGCTGTCGACCTCGCTGGGTTCGAGCTACATCAACGACTTCCCGAACCGCGGCCGCCTGCAGCGCGTGGTGGTGCAGGCCGATGCGCCGGCACGGATGCAGCCGGACGACCTGCTGCGCCTGAACGCCGTCAACACCAAGGGCCAACCGGTGCCGCTGTCGGCTTTCGCGACCACCAAGTGGGTCTCGGGCGCCACGCAGACCGTGCGCTACAACGGCTACCCCGCCATCCGCATCAGCGGTGACGCGGCGCCGGGCCAGAGCACGGGCGCGGCCATGGCCGAGATGGAAAAGCTCGCCGGCCAGCTGCCGCAAGGCTTCGGCTTCGAGTGGACCGGCCAGTCGCGTGAAGAGAAGCTCGCCGGCTCGCAGGCCATGATCCTGTACGGCTTCGCGATCCTGGCGGTGTTCCTCTGCCTGGCCGCGCTGTACGAGAGCTGGTCGATCCCGCTGTCGGTGATCCTGGTGGTGCCGCTGGGCGTGCTGGGTGTGCTGGTGGCGACGATGCTGCGCGCCTATTCGAACGACGTGTACTTCCAGGTGGGCCTGATCACGATCATCGGCTTGTCCGCGAAGAACGCGATCCTGATCATCGAGTTCGCGAAAGACCTGCAGGCGCAGGGCCGCGGCGTGGTCGAGGCCGCGCTCGAGGCCGCGCACCTGCGGTTCCGTCCCATCATCATGACCTCGCTGGCCTTCGGCCTGGGCGTGCTGCCGCTGGTCCTGGCTTCGGGCGCAGGCTCGGCGAGCCAGCGTGCCATCGGCACCGGCGTGCTCGGCGGCATGGTGACCGGCACGGTCCTGGCCGTGATCTTCGTGCCGGTGTTCTTCGTGGTGGTGCGCACGCTGTTCAAGGGCAGCGCGCGCCAGCACGAGGCCGACAAGCGGCATGCGGCAGCTGCCGGCATCACGGGAGATACCACACACCATGACTAAGAAACCTCTGATCCCCACCGTGCTGGCAGCAGCGATGCTGCTGGCGGGCTGCTCGCTGATCCCGACCTACGAGCGCCCCGCGGCGCCAGTGCCGACGACCTACCCGGGTGACCCGGCACAGCCGTCGGGCCCCGCCGCGGCCGCCCTGCCCTGGCAGGACTTCTTCACCGACCCGCGTCTGGCGGGCCTGATCCAGACGGCGCTGGCGAACAACCGCGACCTGCGCGTGTCGGTGCTCAACATCGAGCAGGCGCGTGCGCAGTTCCAGATCGAACGCTCGGCGCTGTTCCCGGCGCTCGGCCTCACGGGCACGGGCTCGCGCTCGAGCCCCAACGCCTACCAGGCGATCGATCCGACGCAGGGCAGCGTGGCCTCGCAGTACGCGGTCAACTTCGGCTTCACCGCGTGGGAGCTCGACTTCTTCGGCCGCATCCGCGCGCTGAAGGACCAGGCGCTGTCGCAGTACCTGGCCACCGAAGAGTCGCGCAAGGCCGCGCAGATCAGCCTGATCGCGGCCGTTGCCAGCGGCTGGCTCACGCTGCTGGCCGACGACGAGCTGCTCGAGATCACGCGCCAGACCATGGTCACGCGCGACGAGTCGGTGCGCCTGACCAAGCTGCGCTTCGACAACGGCGTGTCGTCCGAGATCGATTTCCAGGCCGCGAACTCGCAGGCCGAGACCGCGCGCGCCGCCTATGCGCAGCAGCAGCGTGCCCGCCTGCAGGACGAGAACGCGCTCGCCCTGCTGCTGGGCGCGCCGGTGCCGGCCGAGGCCACCGCCGGCGGCACCAAGGGACTCGCGGGCATCCGCCCCATGCCCGACGTGCCGGCCGGCCTGCCCTCCGACCTGCTGACCGAGCGGCCCGACATCCGCGCGGCCGAGCAGCAGCTGATCGCGGCCAACGCCAACATCGGTGCGGCGCGCGCGAACTTCTTCCCGCGCGTGTCGCTCACGAGTTCGATCGGCACCGCGAGCAGCGAGTTCTCGAACCTGTTCGATCGCGGCACCAAGGCCTGGAGCTTCGCGCCCACGGTCACGCTGCCGATCTTCGATGCGGGCCGCAACATCGCGGGGCTCAACTCGGCCAAGGCCGGGCGCGAGATCGCGGTGGCGCAGTACGAGAAGTCGGTCCAGACCGCGTTCCGCGAAGTGGCCGACGCACTCGCGGGCCGCGCCACGCTGGGCGAGCAGGCGCGCGCGCAGACCGCGCAGGCCGACGCCGAGGCGGTGCGCTACAAGCTGTCCGACCTGCGCTATCGCAACGGCATCGCCAGCGCGCTCGACCTGCTCGACGCACAGCGTTCGCTGTTCACGGCGCAGCAATCGGCAGTGGCCACGCGCCTGCTGCAGCTGCAGAACCAGGTCACGCTGTACAAGACGCTGGGTGGCGGCTGGGCCACACGCAACAACGGTTGAGACACCTGCGCGTCCGATATGGAGAGGTCAATTGCCCGCGCGGGCAAAGGGCCTCTCTATAATCGCCGGTTGGTTAGAAAAAGCCCCCGACGAGCCCCCCGTTATTGAGGACGCCATGAGCGCAGACCCGCACAACCAGGCCACAGAAGAAGCCCATACCGGCCCGATCAAGAACCCGAAGCAACTGCTGCTCGCGGTATTTTTCTCTTTCATCATTCCGATCCTGATCATCGTGGGCCTCGTGTCCTATGTGGTCTCGGGCACCAAGCCCGCCGGTACCGCGGAGGGCGACAACATGGCGCTCTACGGCGTGACCAAGGAATCGCGCGACCGTGAAGTGGCCGAGCGCCTCAAGAAGGTCGGCTCCATCGAGATCCGTGACGCCAACCGGCCGCTGGCCGCTGGCGACGCCGTGTTCAAGGCCCAGTGCGTGGCCTGCCACGGCGCCCCCGGCATCCCCGGCGCCCCGCACCTGAACGACGCCGCAGCCTGGGGCCCGCGCATCGGCCAAGGCTACGCAACGCTGCTCGAGCACGCGCTCAAGGGCAAGGGCGCCATGCCCGCCCAGGGCGGTGGCGACTTCGAAGACATCGAAATCGGCCGTGCCGTGGTGTACCTGGCCAACGCCGGCGGCGCCAAGTTCCCGGTGCCGGACCGTCCGGCAGCGGCCGCCGCACCGGCCGAAGGTGCATCGGCTGCGGCCAGCGCGCCTGCCAAGTAAGCGATCGACGGCGCCTCGCGCCCATGAAAAAACCGGCTCTCAGGCCGGTTTTTTTACGTCCGGACGATCCGGATTGCTATCTTTTCAGTAGCTATACAGCCACACCTGCATGACGTTCCACCGGGCTCAGCACATGGCCGAAGCGCCCCGGCAGGTCGGCCGCGCGCACCGGCTCCGGCGTCCAGACGCCCTGCTCCACGGCCTCGGCGGCGATGCCCACGTCCTGCGTGTGCACCAGCCCGAGCCCCGCCGGGGCCACGAGATAGAGCCGGCCTTCTTCGTCGAGCAGGCAGCCCGACACCTCGGCCGGCGCGCCCGTGTGGGCCGTGACCGTGAAAGCGCCCGCGCCCTGCTGCGCCACGCGCCACACCAGCGGCGCCGCCTCCAGCTCGACATACACGCGCTGCGGCCCGTTCTGGAAGAACCACTGGCCGTCGGCGTCGTGCTCGTAGTTGCGGTGGATGAAGTCGATCAACTTGTCGTGCCGCAGCATCGAGCCCTTGGCGCTGCGAAACGGGCCCTGCGCCTGCGTGCGGTCGTCGCGCATGTACCAGTTGCCGCGCGCGTCCAGGCCCAGCCAGCCGTAGCAGTGCGGCACGTTCGGCCACTTGGCCAATGCCTGTTTGACGATGTCATCCATGGGCCGTATTTTGCGCCCGCGTCGACGAGAGGTGGTGGGCCAGCCACCCTCCTACGCGCTCGGGCATTCCGCCCACGTGCCCCGGCGGCAGGCCAAGCGGAAAGCCCACGTGGCCGCCACCCGCGGGCTGCCACAGCGTGACGTGCGACCCGACCTCGCTGGGCCCCGGCAGGCTGCGGGCCGGAATGAAGGGGTCGTTGCGCGCGTTCACCACCAGCGCGGGCACGCGGATCGCGCCCAGCAGCGGCTTGGACGAGCCGCGCGCCCAGTAGTCGTCTGTGTTGCGAAAGCCGTGCAGCGGCGCGGTGAACACGTCGTCGAAGTCATACAGGTCGCGCGCGGCCATCAGCCGGTCGCGGTCGAACAGACCCGGGAACTGCGCCAGCTTGGCCAGCGCCTTGGGCTTCATGGTCGCGAGGAACATGCGCGTGTAGACCAGCCGGTTGAAGCCGCGCCCGATCGCCTCGCCGCCCGCCGCGAGGTCGAGCGGTGCGCACACCGACGCCACCGCGTCGACCGAGGCCCGCGCGCTCTCGCCCGCCTCGCAGGCCCAGCGCAGCAGCGCATTGCCGCCCAGCGAGACGCCGGCCGCCAGCACCGGCCCGCCGCCGCCCTGCACCACGTGCTGCGCGTGCATGCGCCGCAGGATCCAGTCGATCTCCTCGTGGTCGCCCGAGTGGTAGGCGCGCGGCGCGAGGTTCAACTCGCCGCTGCAACCGCGAAAGTGCGGCACCGCGAAGGCCATGCCGCGCGCGGCGGCAAAGGCCGCGAAGGCCTCGGCGTAGTGGCTGCGCGAGGAGCCCTCGAGCCCGTGGAACAGCACCAGCAGCGGCCGGGGGCCGGGCTGCGGCGCGTCGGCGAAGTCGACGTCGATGAAGTCGCCGTCCGGCGAGGTCCAGCGCTCGCGGCGGTACACCGGCGCGGGCCCGTCGAAGCGGCGCGCGCACAGCGCGGCCCAGATGGTCTGCAGGTTGCCGCCGGGCAGCCAGCGCGGGGCGTCGTAGCCCATCGCATCGTGCGCGGCGGGCGACGCGGAATTCGGTGAGAAAGAGGAAGAAGGAAAGGGAGAGGCCATCGCTCGAAGCAGGACTCAGTGCAGGACCTGCGGTGGATCGTTCGCGTCGTCCGGCTCGCGCGCGCTGCCCGGGCTCGCGTGGTGCGCCACCATGCGCCAGCCCTGCGCGGTCTTGTGATACACGTTGGTGGCCAGCACGAAGGCATGGCGCGGCCCCTCGGCCGTGAGCACCTCGATGCGCTCCAGCACGTTGTGCACGGCGCTCGCCAGCGACTCGATCTTGCGCACGCGCGCCGGCGTCGCATGGATGGCGCCGTTGGCGAACATCTGCTCGAAGGCCGCGCGGATCGCCACCGCGCCCACCAGCCGCGGGCCGCCCGGGTGGACGCAGAACACCTCGTCCTCGTCGGCCCAGCAGGCCATCAGCGCATCGACATCGCCGCGTTGCAGCGCTTCGTAGAAGGCGGCCTCGACATCGTCGGCAGTGCCGCCGATGGCCGCGGCGGCGCGGAAAGGGGTCTTGGGCATGGCGGTGAAGGGCGAGAGCGAAGGGGGTAGGCCGGATTTTGCCCTGCCCATGTCACGGCCATGTGGCAGCAGGCGCCCCGGCCGTGGGTGCTTCGGGCGCGGACGCCGGAATCAGCCACGCGCGCGCCGCCGCCTCGGTGGCGCCCTGCGCAGCCTGCCACACCATCTCGGGCGCGGCCACGTGCACGCCGGGCGGCGCCACGCGCAGCGCCAAGTCGACCAGCTCGGCCATCTTGGGCGCGCGCACAGGTTGCTCGTTGGCCGGCACCATGAACCGCATGATCGACAGCATCCAGGCCGCGAGCCGCTCGCCGAGGTTGGCCAGGCGCACGTCGGCCGGCTTGCGCGCCGAGCGCAGCAGGATCAGGCGCTCGAAGTCGCAGGCGACCACGGCCTGCTCGTCGAGGCTGGCCAGCCCGCGCTTGAGCGCCTCGGGCAGCCGGCCGCGGTCGTGCGGCTGCACGATGGCCAGGGTGCACACGCCGCTGGCGCGCAGCCAGCGCGCCAGTTCGGGCAGGTCGGCGGGCTCGGGATGCCACAGCGCGCGCTCGCGGCCGTGGTACAGGCGCGGCGGGTCGAAGGCGACCACCGCCACGTCGGCCGCCACCAGGGGCCACTGCGCGATCGGCAGCGCCGGGCACTGCACCGTCTCGACGCCGGGCAGCCCGTCGTGCATGGGCTCGCGCGCCAGCACGCGCGTGCGCTGGAAGCGGTGGCGGCCCGCGAGCCGGTGCAGCAGCTCCTGGCCGAGCGCGCCGGTCGCGCCCGCGATCAGCAGCGTGCCGGTGGGCGGCGCGGCCGCCGGCGGCACCGCGCGGTTCGCGGCCTGCAGGGCGTGGAGGGGATCGAGGGCCATGACCCCATCTATGCTAACTTCGGCCTCCTTCTGCGGAGGTAATGCAAATGATGATGAAGCGCTGGTTCCTGATTCTCGCGGCCGTCCTGTCCCTCAGCGGATGCGGCTACAACCAGTTCCAGTCCCTCGACGAGGCCAGCAAGTCGGCCTGGAGCGAGGTCCTCAACCAGTACCAGCGGCGTGCCGACCTCGTGCCGAACATCGTCGCCACCGTGAAGGGCGAAGCCAGCTTCGAACAGGACACGCTCACCAAGGTGATCGAGGCGCGCGCCAAGGCCACCTCGATCCAGGTGACGCCCGAGACGCTCAACAACCCCGAGGCCTTCAACAAGTTCCAGCAGGCGCAGGGCGAGCTGTCGTCGGCGCTGTCGCGGCTCATGGTGGTGGCCGAGCGCTACCCCGACCTCAAGGCCAACCAGGCCTTCCGCGACCTGCGCGTGACGCTCGAGGGCACCGAGAACCGCATCACCGTGGCGCGCAACCGCTACATCGAGAGCGTGCAGGAGTACAACGTGCTCGCGCGCAGCTTCCCGACCAACCTCACGGCCATGGTCTTCAGCTACAAGCCGAAGGCGAATTTCTCGGTGCAGAACGAAGCCCAGATCTCGACGCCGCCGACCGTCGATTTCAGCACCCCCAAGAAGTAAGAAGCGGCGCCGATGGCCGCAGCCCTGATCCGCCGCGCACTGGCAGCGATCTTCATCGCGGCCCTCGCATGGGCCGGCCTGCCCGCGCTGGCACAGGGCCTGCTGCCGATCCCCACGCTCACGGCGCGCGTGATCGACCAGACCGGCACGCTCGACGCCGCGCAGCGCTCGGGCCTGGAAACCAAGCTCGCGGCCTTCGAGCAGCGCAAGGGCTCGCAGATCGTGGTGCTGATGGTGCCGACCACGGCGCCCGAAGACATCGCGAGCTACGCGCAGCGCGTGGGCGACGCCTGGAAGATCGGCCGCAAGGGCGTGGGCGACGGCCTCCTGGTCATCGTTGCCAAGGACGATCGCAAGATGCGCATCGCCACGGCCAAGACGCTCGAAGGCGCGGTGCCCGACCTCGCGGCGGTGCGCATCATCGACGAGGAGATGAAGCCGCGCTTTCGCAACAACGACTTCGCGGGCGGCCTCAACGCGGCGGTGGACCGGCTCATCGGCCTGGTCGACGGCGAGCCGCTGCCCGAGCCTTCGCGCAACAGCAGTAGCGGCAGCAGCAACGACGGCTTCGACTGGGAGAACCTCGCGATCTTTCTGTTCGTCGGCGTCTTCGTCGGCGCGCCGATCGCGCGCGCCATCCTGGGCAAGACGATGGGCTCGGTCGCCATGGGCGGCGGCATCGGTGTGGTCGCGTTCTTCCTCACGACCAGCACGGTCATCGCGGTGATTGCCGGGCTGATTGCGCTCATGGTCTCGCTGTTCTCGGGCCTTGCCGGGTTCGGCCCCGGTCGCGGCGGCCGAGGCGGTGGCGGCGGGGGTGGCTGGAGCAGTGGTGGCGGAGGCGGCGGCTGGAGCAGCGGCGGCGGAGGTGGCGGCGGCGGCTTCAGCTCCGGCGGCGGTGGCAATTTCGGCGGCGGCGGCGCCTCGGGAGACTGGTGAACGACATGGCGACTGCAGACCCCACGCTCTTCTCGAAGCTCGGCCGCATCTGGCGGCATCGCTGGACCGACGAAGCCGCGGTGCGCCGCGTGCTGCCGGCCGACGCGCTGGAGCGCCTGGCCGGCCGCGTGGCCGCGAGCGAGCGTCGCCACAGCGGCGAGGTCCGCATCTGCGTCGAGGCCGGCCTGCCGATGTCCTACCTGTGGCGCCACGCGTCGCCGCGCGAACGCGCCGTCATGCTGTTCGGCAAGCTGCGCGTGTGGGACACCGCGCACAACAACGGCGTGCTGATCTACCTGCTGCTGGCCGAGCACGCCATCGAGATCGTGGCCGACCGCGGCATCGACGCCCACGTGGGCTCCGCCGAATGGGCCGCCATGACGCAGCGCATGGCCACGGCCTTCCGCGAAGGCCGCTTCGAGGACGGCATCACGCTGGCGCTGGAAGAGGTGTCGGCGCTGCTGATGGCCCACTTCCCGCTGGCCGACGACCAGCCCGACACCAACGAGCTGCCCGACGCGCCCGTGGTGCTTTGAGGCCCGGCGCCCGCGGCGCTGGCGCCTTGCAATCCGTGCACCCGGCCCTTATTTTTCGGGCATGACCGAATCCGAATCGCTGCACATCGTCTGCCCGCACTGCCACACGACCAACCGCGTGCGCACGGCGCAACTGGGCAGCGCGCCCGACTGCGGCAGCTGCCACCGCCCGCTGTTCACCGGCCACTCCACCGCACTGCCCGACGTGGCCACCTTCGATCGCCACATCGCGCGCAACGAGATCCCGGTGCTGGTCGATTTCTGGGCGCCCTGGTGCGGCCCCTGCCGCCAGATGGCGCCGGCCTACGAACAGGCGGCGGCCCAGCTCGAACCGCAGGTGCGGCTGGCCAAGGTCGACACCGAGGCGGTGCAGGCGCTGGGCGCGCGCTTCAACATCCGCAGCATCCCGACGCTGGCGCTGTTCAAGGGCGGCCGCGAGGTCGCGCGGCAGGCCGGCGCGATGGGCGCGGCCGACATCGTGCGCTGGGTCAAGGCGAACGGCGCGGGCTGATCCGACCACCGGCCGCGCTCACTTGCGCGGCGGCATCTTCGCCATCGCATCGAGCATGTTCATCTTCATGCCGTTGCCCATGACCATGTCGCCCGGCTTCTGGCCCGGCTTGCAGGGGCCGACCCACTTGGCGTCGACGACGCTCGTGCCTTCGGTGCGGCCCATCAGCGGCGGGCTGTAGGTCGACTTGCTTTCCACGCGGTAGGCGCTGCTGAAGTCGCCGCTCATCACGGCGCGCGAGGTCGCGGTGGTGGGGCCGATCTTGCAGACCGAGTCGATGACCAGCTTCACGCCTTCGAGGCGCAGGTCCTGCTTCGAGCACATGTCCTTGCCCATGCCCTGGCCCATCTCGCGCATCGCCTTGTCGGTGGCGGCGTCGATGCATTGCTGGATCGTCTGGCCCGGCGCCTTGGCAGCTGCCGTACCGCCCTCGCCGGTCTGGATTTCCCACAGGCCCGGTTTGCGCGCCGGGTAGTCGATGGCCAGCGCGGGGCCGGCGAGAAGACAGGCGGCGGCAGCGAGGGAGAACGGGCGAAAGGTCATGGCGGGCTCGGTGGACGGCGATGCCGCTTTGTACCGTCGGCGCCCGCGCGGCGGAATACCGCGATCGGTCTAAGCCGCGACCGGCGCCAAAGCCGCCGATGGGCGCTCGCGCAACGCGAAGCCCATCGCCAGGCCGAGCCCGAGGCCGCCCAGCACATCGATCAGCACATGCTGGCGCACGGCCATCGTCGAGTACACGATGGCCACCGCCCACGCGAGGTTGAGCAGCCGCAGCCAGCCCGGCGCGCCGGCCTCGCGCAGCTGCCGCGCCAGCACCATGCAGGCGAACACCGAGAACGACACATGCAGCGATGGAAAGGCGTTGCCCGCCGCATCGAAGGTCTTGAGGAAGTGCAGCGACGAACCCGGCGCCGCATCGATCGCGAAGTTCGGGATCGCCGTGGGCATCCACCAGAACACGGCCAGCGCGATCGCCGTCATCACCGCGCAGCCGATGGCGATGGTGTTCAGCTCGCGCCGGTCCCTGGCCAGCAGCACCGGCAGCGCGATGTAGGCCCACAGCGTGAGGTACACCGGCAGCATCGCCGGCCAGAACGCGATCAGCCGGTCGACGGCCGTGAGCGGCAGCACCCACGCCGGCCCGGCGTGGTGCATGACCCAGAAGTACAGCGGGAAGAAACCCAGCGTGGCGACGGTGTTGCCGGCCAGCTTGAGCAGCCACAGCGTCCGGCAGCGCTGCCAGAGGGCGCGCGGCCATGAAGGCTGAGGCGAAGGGGCGTCGAAAGAAGATGGGGAGTGCGTCATGGCGGCCGCTGGTGCCGTGGCCTCGCCTCGTTTCAACGAGGCCCGTGCGCGGCTACCAGGGCGTCCACTTTAATTCGCTTCCAGCCGATGCCACCGTGCGCTCGATGAAGCGCACGCCGCGCGCCCCGTCTTCCACGCGCGGATAGTCCGCCGCCAGCGGATCGGCCACCTGCCCTGCGAGCCGCGCGCGGATGTCCGCCGCCACGCCCGCATAAACGTTCGCAAACGCCTCGATGAAGCCTTCGGGATGACCGGCCGGCAGGCGGCTCGCGCGCCGCGCCGACTCGCACAGCCAGGGCGCGCCGCGCGTGAGCACGCGCCGGGGCCCGTCGTGCGGCAGGTGCACGAGCTGGCTCGGCTGCTCCTGGCGCCATTCGAGCGTGCCCAGCGTGCCGGAGACGCGCAGGCGCAGGTCGTTCTCCAGCCCGGTGTTGACCTGCGAGGCCACCAGCACGCCGCGTGCGCCGCCCTGGAAGCGCAGCAGCAGGCTGCCGTCATCGTCGAGCAGGCGGCCCGGCACCAGCGCGCCGAGGTCGGCGCACAGGCTTTCGATCTCCAGGCCGGTGACGGTGGCCACGAGGTTCTCGGCGTGCGAGCCGATGTCGCCGATGGCGCCGGCCGCGCCGCTGCGCGCGGGGTCGGTGCGCCAATCGGCCTGCTTGTTGCCGCCCGCGGCTTCCACGTGGCTGGCGAGCCAGCCCTGGTTGTATTCGACGACGACCTTGCGGACCTCGCCGATCTGGCCCGTGCGCACCATCTCGCGCGCCTGCCGCACCATCGGGTAGCCGGTGTAGTTGTAGGTCACGCCGAACACCGTGCCCTGCTTCGCCACGGTGGCGACCAGCGCATCGGCCTGCGCGCGCGTGTGCACCAGCGGCTTGTCGCACACCACATGGAAGCCCGCCTCGGCGAAGGCCTGCGCCACCGGGTAATGCACGTGGTTGGGCGTGACGATCGAGACGAAGTCGATGCGCTCATCGGCCGGGCGCTTCAGCTCGTCGGCCAGCAGCGCCTGCCAGTCGCCGTGGTTGCGGTCGTCGGCCAGGCCGAGGTCGCGGCCGGAGGCACGCGCCTTGTCCGGGCTCGACGACAGCGCGCCGGCGACCAGCGCGATCTGGCCGTCGAGCGCCATGGCCTTGCGGTGCACGGCGCCGATGAAGGCGTCGCGACCGCCGCCGACCATGGCGCAGCGCAGAGGACGTGAAGCGATCTCGGTCACCTTAGAACGGCGAATTGGGATGGTAGAAATCCTTGGCGTTCTCTTTGGTGATCAGCACCGACGGAATGATCGTGGTCGCCGGCAGCTTCTCGCCCTTCAGGCGTGCCTCGGCCGTGAGCTTGATTGCGTCGTAGATGAACTTGGGCGAGTAGCTCACGTCGGCCGTGATGCGCTTGTCCTTGCCGTCCATGATGGTCTTGACCATGTCCTTGGCGCCCGCGCCGCCGAACACGATCTTGATGTCGTCGCGCTTGGCCTGCGAGATGGCCTTGAGCACGCCCACGGCCATGTCGTCGTCGGCGGCCCAGATGGCGTCGATGCTCTTGAAGCGCGTCAGGTAGTCCTGCGTGACCTTGAAGGCGTCGTCGCGGTTCCAGTTGGCGTACTTGGCGTCGAGCAGCTTGATGTCGGGGCTGCCCTTGAGCACCGCGTTGAAGGCGTCCATGCGCTCGTTGTCCAGCGTGGTCGCGATGCCGCGCAGCGCGACCACATTGCCCTTGCCGCCGAGCTGCTTGACGATGTACTCGGCCGGGATCTTGCCGAAGGCCGTGTTGTCGCCGGCCACGTACGCATCCTGCGCGCTGGTGTCGGTCAGGCCGCGGTCGACCACGGTGACGTACGCGCCCTTGGCCTTGACCTGCGCGACCGGCTTGGTGAGCGCCGCCGATTCGAACGGGAACACGACGAGCGCGTTGATCTTGGTGACCGTCGACAGGTCCTGCAGCTGGTTGGCCTGCTCGGGCGCGTTGGCTGCGGTCTTGATCGTGATCTTCAGGTCCTTGTGCTGCTTCTCAAGGTCCTTCTTCGCCTGGTTGGCCCAGTAGTTGATGCCGCCCATGAAGCTGTGCGTGGCCGCGGGAATCGACACGCCGAGGTTGACCTTGTCCGCGGCAAGCGCGGGCAGGCTGGCGGCGAACGCTGCGGTGGCAACCGCCGTGAGCGCGAGGCGTCGGGTGAAAGTCGTCATGCTGGATGTCTCCTCTTTGGTGGTGGAACGGGAACGGAACGAACGAACAACGAAAAACTAGCGGCGGCCGCGCTGCAGGAACGCGACGACGATGATCACGAAGCCCTGGACGGCTGCGTTGAGGTACACGCTGATGATGCTGGTGAGGTTCAGGATGTTGCTGATGACCGAGAGCAGGATCGCGCCCACCACCGTGCCGGTGATGCTGCCCGCGCCGCCCTTCAATGCGGTGCCGCCGACGATCACCGCGGCAATGGCTTCGAGCTCCCACAGCAGGCCCGTGGTCGGCGAGGCCGAGCCCAGGCGCGGCACGTACAGCAGCGTCGCAATGCCCACGCACACGCCGAGCAGCACGTAGGTGAGGATCTTCACGCGGTCAACGTCCACCGCCGCGTAGCGCGCCACCTGCTCGTTGGAACCGATGGCCTGCACGTAGCGTCCGTAGGCCGTGCGATTCAGGATGACGCCGCCAATGACCGCGACGATCACGAACACCCACACCGGCACCGGGATGCCTGCGAGGCTCGCGTAGTACACGGGCGCGTAGAGATCGGACAGCTCGTTGTCGAGCGTGAGCGCGCCGCCATCGGCAAAGTACGTGAGGTACGCGCGGAAGATGCCCAGCGTGCCCAGCGTCACGATGAAGGGCTCGATACGTCCCTTGGTGATGAGCAGGCCGTGCGCCAGGCCGAACAGCGCGCCGAGCACCACGGCGAGCACCGCGCCCATCATCACCGCCATCAGCGGCGAGCCCGAGGCGGGGCCGGCCCAGTTGATGAACATGATCACGCTGCCCGCGATGAGTGCGGCCATCGAGCCCACCGACAGGTCGATGCCGCCCGAGATGATCACGAAGCACATGCCCACCGCGATGATGCCGATGAAGGCGGTGCGCGTGAGCACGTTCATCGCGTTGTCGACGGTGGCGAAGTCGCCGTTGAGCAGCGTGCCCGCGATGCACAGCAGCACGAGGCCGATGACCGGGCCGAGGCCGTGCAGGCGCTCGGTCCAGCGCGGCGTGCCTTCGCTGCGGTGTTGCTGCTGCGGCTGCTGAGCGGCGTCAGGCTGCGTGGGTGTCTGCGGTTCCGGTGGCATGAGCGATGAGCTCCTCTTCAGTCAGGTGGGTCGCGTCCAGCGTGGCAACGAGCCGGCCCGCGCGCATCACCGCGACGCGGTGGCACAGGCCGATCAGTTCCATCAGCTCGGACGAGACGACGATCACCGCGAGGCCTTCGCGGGCGAGTCGCTGGATCAGGAAATAGATGTCGCGCTTGGCGCCGATGTCCACGCCGCGCGTGGGCTCGTCGAGCACCACCACCTTGGGCTGCGGCTGCAGCACCTTCGCGAGCGCGAGCTTCTGCTGGTTGCCGCCCGACAGCGACGAGGCCCGCACGTCGAGCGAACCGGTGCGGATGCCGTAGTCCTTCACCGCCTCGCCGAGCGCCGCGCGCTCCGCGTCGGGCTTGAGCCAGGGCTGCGCGTAGCGCTCCAACGCCATCAGCGTGAGGTTCTGGCGCAGGCCAAAGTGCACGTGCAGGCCCTTGCCCTTGCGGTCTTCGCTGAGGTAGGTGAGGCCGTGTTTCGCGGCATCGCGGGGGTTGCGCCAGCCCTTGCCGTGGGGCACGGGCTCGCCGCGCATCTCGACGGTGCCGCTGGCGGGGCGCAGCCCGAGCAGGCCTTCGAACAGCTCGGTGCGGCCCGCGCCGACGAGGCCCGCGAAGCCGAGGATCTCGCCGGGGCGCACCTCGAAGCTCGCGTCCTGCGCCCAGCCGGGCACGCTGAAATTGCGCACGCGCAGGGCGGGCGCATCGGCGGCCACGACGAGGTCGCGTGGCGGGTACAGGTCGGCGAGTTCGCGGCCCACCATGAGATTGGCCATCTGCTGGCGCGAGACATCGGGCGTCGGTGCGCGCGCCACGAAGCGGCCATCGCGCATCACGATCACCTCGTCGGTGACCTGCTCCACCTCGTCGAGCTTGTGCGAGATGTAGACGATGGTCACGCCATCGGCACGCAGCTGCGCGATGAGCTTGAACAGGCGCTCGGTCTCGCCGGGCGTGAGCGTGGCGGTGGGCTCGTCCATGACGAGCAGGCGCGCGCGGCGGGCGATGGCCTTCGCGATCTCGACGAGCTGCTTCTCGGCGACGATGAGGCGGCGTACCTTGGTGCGCGGGTCGATGGCCAGGCCCACGGCGGCGAGCGCGGCGGCGGCATCGCGCTCCATCGCGGCGTCGTCGAGCAGCCAGCCTTTTTTCTTCTCGTGGCCCAGGAAGATGTTCTGCGCCACGCTGAGGTCTTCGGCGAGGTTGAACTCCTGGTGGATCAGCACGATGCCCAGTGCCTCGGCATCGCGCGAGCTCGTGAAGCTTTGCGGCTGGCCGTTGATGCGCAAGGTGCCACTGGTCAGCGACTCGTAGCCCGACAGGATCTTCATCAACGTGGACTTGCCCGCGCCGTTCTCGCCCAGCAGGCCGTACACGCGCCCCGGCGCGAGCGCAAAGCTCACGCCGTGCAGCACCTGCACGGGGCCGAAGGCCTTCACCACGCCGTCGAACTCGACGGCCACGCTGCCCTTGGTTGTCACGGCGTTCGTCATGGCGCCACCCCGCGGGCCTTGAGCGTTTCCTGCATCGCCAGCACGCCCGCACCGACGAGGCCGCCCTGCGTGCCCAGCGGCGTGTACTGGATCTCGAGGTGCCGCGTCGACAGCGCCAGCGAGCGCTGGTAGACGCTCTGGCGCACGGCCGCGAGAAACAGCGGCCCGATGCGCGTGATGCCGCCGCCGATGAACACGTGCGACGGGTTGAAGAAGTTGACGACCGACGCGAGCATCTGCCCGATCAGGCTGCCCGCGCGCTGGATGATGGCGTTGGCCGCCGGGTCGCCGCCGCGGCTGGCCTGTCCCACGTCGAAGGCATCGATGCGTCCGCGCGTGCGCAGGCATTCGGCGAGCGTCGCGCTTTCGCCGGCTTCGGCCGCCTGCATCGCCATGCGCGTGATCGCGGGGCCAGCCGCCATCGCCTCGACGCAACCCAGGTTGCCGCAGTGGCAGCGCGGGCCTTCCTGGTCGACGCAGATGTGGCCCACGTCGCCGGCCGAGCCGGCCGCGCCGCGGTACACCTCGCCGTGGCAGACGATGCCGCAGCCGATGCCTGTGCCGATCTTGATCACGAGGAAATTGGAGAGCGAGCGCCGCAGCCGCCACAGCTCGCCGAGCGCCATCAGGTTGACGTCGTTGTCGACGAACACGGGCGCCGCGTAGTCCTCGCGCAGGTAGTCGCGGATCGAGAAGCTGTCCCAGGCCGGCATGAGCGGCGGGTTCACGAGCTGGCCGATCTCGAAGTTGACGGGGCCGGGCACGCCGATGCCGATGCCCAGGACGTTCCGTGGGCCCTGCCCGCAACGCGCGAGCAGTTCGCGCATCAGCACGCGCACGCGCGCCAGCACCACGGCCGGGCCTTCGCGCACGTCGGCGGCTTCCTCGTGCTGGGCCAGCACCGTGAGGTCGGGACGCAGCACCGCGACATCGAGGCTGGTGGCGCCGATGTCGATGCCGACGAGCACGCCGAGTTCGGCATTGAGCTGGAGGTTTTCGGCGCGGCGTCCGCCCGAGGAGCGCTGCAGGCCAGCCTCGGCCAGCAGGCCCTGGTCGACCAGGCCGGCGATGAGCGCGTTGGCCTTGCTCTTGGAGAAGCCCAGTTGCTCGGCCATGGCATGGCGCGAGCCGCCGGCCGACCAGAAGGTCGATTCCAGCAACCGCATTTCGTCGGTCGTGATGCCGCTCCAGGGTGCCACGCGTGTTGTCTCCGCTCTTCTTGTGGGAAAGGCGCCGGTCAGAAAGCACCGGTCGCCGGGCGAAGGCGAATACTAGGAGGGCATCTTCAGCCGGGCAAGGCTGAACTTCGACCTATTTCAGATCGAACACACCTTCATCCTGGCGAGGAGGGACGAAAAAAAGCCGCCCGGAGGCGGCTTTCTCGTTGCATCTGCCCGAAGGCAGCGGCTTTGATTACTTCTTTTGGCGGTACTTGCGCAGCGCAGCGATCTGCGCAGCCATCACGGCCAGTTCCGACTGCGCCATCGCGATGTCGATGTCGCTCTTCGCGTTCTTCAGCGCTTCCTCGGCGGCCGCCTTGGCCTTGTTGGCCTTCTCGTCGTCGAGGTCCTTGCCGCGGATCGCGGTGTCGGACAGCACGGTGACGGCGTCGGGCTGCACTTCGAGGATGCCACCGGCCACGAAGACGAACTCTTCGCCGCCGTCGGCCGTCTCGATGCGCACGGCGCCGGGACGGATGCGCGTGATCAGCGGCGTGTGACGCGGATAGATGCCGAGCTCACCGGCTTCACCGGGCAGCGCGACGAACTTGGCTTCGCCCGAGAAGATCGACTCTTCCGCGCTGACCACGTCGACGTGAATGGTGTTTGCCATCTGAGTTCCCATGCCGCCTTAGGCGACCTTCTTGGCTTTTTCGAACGCTTCGTCGATGGTGCCGACCATGTAGAACGCTTGTTCCGGCAGGTGGTCGGCTTCGCCGTTCACGATCATCTTGAAGCCGCGGATGGTTTCCGACAGCGGCACGTACTTGCCCGGCGAACCCGTGAACACTTCGGCCACGTGGAACGGCTGCGACAGGAAACGCTGGATCTTGCGGGCGCGGGCCACGGCGAGCTTGTCGTCGGGAGCCAGTTCGTCCATGCCCAGAATCGCGATGATGTCGCGCAGTTCCTTGTAGCGCTGCAGCGTGCCTTGCACGGCGCGGGCCACGTTGTAGTGCTCTTCGCCGACCACGTTCGGGTCGAGCTGGCGCGAGGTCGAGTCCAGCGGGTCCACGGCGGGGTAGATACCCAGCGAAGCGATGTCACGCGACAGCACCACGGTCGAGTCCAAGTGGGCGAAGGTCGTGGCAGGCGACGGGTCGGTCAAGTCGTCGGCAGGGACGTACACGGCCTGGATCGAGGTGATCGAGCCGACCTTGGTCGACGTGATGCGCTCTTGCAGGCGGCCCATTTCCTCGGCCAGCGTCGGCTGGTAGCCCACGGCGGAAGGCATGCGGCCCAGCAGTGCCGACACTTCGGTACCGGCCAGCGTGTAGCGGTAGATGTTGTCCACGAAGAACAGCACGTCACGGCCTTCGTCGCGGAACGACTCGGCGATGGTCAGGCCGGTCAGGGCCACGCGCAGACGGTTGCCCGGGGGCTCGTTCATCTGGCCGTAGACCATGGCGACCTTGGAGTCTTCGAGCTTCTCGAGGTTCACGACGCCGGAGTCGGCCATCTCGTGATAGAAGTCGTTGCCTTCACGGGTACGTTCGCCCACACCGGCGAACACCGACAGACCCGAGTGGGCCTTGGCGATGTTGTTGATGAGTTCCATCATGTTCACGGTCTTGCCCACGCCGGCACCACCGAACAGGCCCACCTTGCCGCCCTTGGCGAACGGGCACACCAGGTCGATCACCTTGATGCCGGTTTCCAGCAGGTCCTGCGACGGCGACAGTTCGTCGTACGCGGGAGCCTTGCGGTGGATGGAGGCGGTCAGCGTCTGGTCGACCGGACCACGCTCGTCGATGGGCGCGCCCAGCACGTCCATGATGCGGCCCAGCGTCGCCTTGCCCACGGGCACGGTGATGGGGGCTTGCGTGTTGGTCACGATCAGGCCGCGGCGCAGGCCGTCGGAAGAACCCAGCGCAATCGTGCGGACCACGCCGTCGCCGAGCTGCTGCTGGACTTCGAGCGTCAGTGCGCTGCCTTCGAACTTGAGGGCGTCGTAGATCTTGGGCATCTTGTCGCGCGGGAATTCCACGTCGACCACAGCGCCAATACACTGAACGATCTTGCCTTGAACTGCTTCTGCTTGAGCCATGTCTGCTCCGATAAAAATTTAAATCTGTTGAGGTCCGAAGGGCTCAGACACCGGCGGCCGCCGCAGCGCCCGAAACGATTTCCGAGAGCTCCTTGGTGATGCCGGCCTGGCGGGTCTTGTTGTAGACCAGCTTCAGCTCGCTGATCACATTGCCTGCGTTGTCGGTGGCAGCCTTCATGGCCACCATCCGCGCCGAATGCTCGGACGCCATGTTTTCTGCCACGCCCTGGTAGACCAGCGACTCGACATAGCGGACCAGCAGCTCGTCGATCACGCTTTGCGCATCGGGCTCGTAGATGTAGTCCCACGAATGCTGGCCTTCCTCGACTTGCAGCGAGTCTGCGGCCAGCGGCAGCAGCTGCTCGACGAGCGGCTCCTGCTTGATCGTGTTGATGAACTTCGTGTAGCACAGGTACACGGCCGAGAGCTTGCCTTCCGCGTAAGCGTCCAGCAGCGTCTTGACCGGGCCGATGAGCTTGTCCAGATGCGGCGTGTCACCCAGGTGGGTGACGTGCGCCACCACGCGGGCACCGATGCGGTTCAGGAAGCCCAGGCCCTTGCTGCCGATGGCGACCGACTCGATCGCCACGCCGGCCGACTGCGCTTCGCGCAGCTTGGCCGTCACGGCGCGCAGCAGGTTGGTGTTCAAGCCACCGCACAGGCCCTTGTCGCTCGTCACGATGATGAAGCCGATCGCCTTGGCGTCGTTCTTCTTCATGAAGGCGTGCGTGTACTCGGGATTCGCCTTGCCAAGGTTCGCCGCGATGTTGCGGATCTTCTCGCTGTAGGGGCGTGCGGCACGCATGCGCTCTTGCGCCTTGCGCATCTTGGAAACCGAGACCATTTCCATGGCCTTGGTGATCTTCTTGGTGTTCTCCACCGATTTGATCTTGCCGCGGATTTCCTTACCAGCTGCCATATGAGCTCCTTCTTGCGTCGGTCAAAAGGTCGCTCAGGCGAACGACTTCTTGAACGAGGTGGCTGCTGCCAGCAGTTCGGCTTCGGCGTCCTGGCACACCTTCTTGAAGGCCTGCTTTTCCGCGCTGTCGTCCGGCTTGGCCGGCTTGACGTCCCACTTGGCACCATGCTTTTCCATGGTTTCGAGCAGGGCGGCGTGGCTCGTCTTCAGCAGCTGGTGGAAGCCGTGTTCGAACGGGAGCACCTTCTTGACGTCGATGTCGTCCATGAAGCCCTTGTTCACTGCGAACAGCGTGGCATTCATCAGCGAGATCGGCAGCGGGCTGTACTGGGTCTGCTTGAGCAGTTCCGTCACGCGCGCACCGCGGTCGAGTTGCTTGCGGGTCGCTTCGTCGAGGTCGGAAGCGAACTGCGCGAACGCGGCCAGTTCACGGTACTGGGCCAGGTCGGTACGGATACCGCCCGACTGGTTCTTGATCAGGTTGGTCTGCGCCGACGAACCCACGCGCGACACCGAGATACCGGCGTTGATGGCGGGGCGGATGCCGGCGTTGAACAGGCTGGTTTCCAGGAAGATCTGGCCGTCGGTGATCGAGATCACGTTGGTCGGAACGAAGGCGGACACGTCGCCGGCTTGCGTTTCGATGATCGGCAGGGCCGTCAGCGAACCGGTCTTGCCCTTGACTTCACCCTTGGTGAAGGCTTCGACGTAGTCGGCGTTCACGCGGGCTGCGCGCTCGAGCAGACGGCTGTGGAGATAGAACACGTCGCCGGGGTAGGCTTCGCGGCCTGGCGGGCGGCGCAGCAGCAGCGACACCTGACGGTAGGCCACGGCTTGCTTGGACAGGTCGTCATAGACGATCAGGGCGTCCTGGCCGCGGTCGCGGAAGTACTCGCCCATCGTGCAGCCCGAGTAGGCCGACACGTACTGCATGGCAGCCGATTCGGAAGCCGATGCGGCCACCACGATGGTGTAGTCCATCGCGCCGGCTTGTTCCAGCGAGCGCACCACGTTCTTGATCGACGAAGCCTTCTGGCCGATCGCAACGTAGACGCAGGTCATGTTCTGACCCTTCTGGTTGATGATCGCGTCGATCGCCACTGCCGTCTTGCCGGTCTGGCGGTCACCGATGATCAGCTCGCGCTGGCCACGGCCGACGGGCACCATCGAGTCGATCGACTTCAGGCCGGTCTGCATCGGCTGGTCGACGGACTTCCGTGCGATCACGCCGGGAGCGACCTTTTCGATCACGTCGGTCATCTTGGCGTTGATCGGACCCTTGCCGTCGATCGGCTGGCCCAGTGCGTTCACCACGCGGCCGATGAGCTCGGGGCCCACGGGCACTTCCAGGATGCGGCCCGTGCACTTGACGGTGTCGCCTTCGGAGATGTGCTCGTACTCGCCCAGAATCACGGCGCCGACCGAGTCGCGCTCGAGGTTCAGCGCCAGGCCGAACGACGGCGTGCCGTCAGCCGTGGGCGGGAATTCCAGCATTTCGCCTTGCATCGCGTCCGACAGGCCGTGCACGCGCACGATGCCGTCGGTCACCGAGACCACGGTGCCCTGGTTGCGGATGTCGGCGCTGACGCCAAGGCCTTCGATGCGGCTCTTGATCAGTTCGGAAATTTCTGCGGGATTGAGTTGCATGACTCTTTCCTTCTTTCAATAAATAGGGCCAACCGCGGCTCGCCGCCTCAGGCGGTGAGCGCTGCTTTCATTTGTTCGAGACGCGCCTTGACGGAGGTGTCGAGAACTTCGTCCCCCACCACCACACGGATGCCGCCGATCAGCGAAGGATCGGATTCCACACGCGTGTTCAGCGGGCGACCGAAACGGCGCTGCAGTGCCACGGCGACCTCGGCGAGGCTCGCCGCGTCGATCGGGAAGGCGCTGTAGATCACCGCGTCGGCCGTGCCGCCCTTGGCGTTCTTGAGCTCGCGGTACTGGGCCGCGACTTCAGGCAATGCAGCAAGCCGGCCGTTGTCGATCACCGTGCGCAGGAAGTTCTTGCCGGTGTCCGGCAAGGCTTGCGGCAGCAGACCGGAGATCAGATCGAAGATCTGTTCCGGCGACACCTTCGGGTCGGCAGCGAACTGCAGGAGCTGCGGATCGGCAGTGATGGCGGCCAGCTGGCCGATCCATCCGGCCGTGCCTTCGAGGTCGCTCGAAGTAGCCCCGAAGAGCGCGTCCGCGTAGGGGCGGGCAATGGTCGCAAGTTCGGCCATATCGTCCTCAGAGCTCGGTCTTCAGGCGCTGGAGCAGGTCGGCGTGGACACCGGCGTTGACTTCCTTGCGGAGAATCTGCTCGGCACCCTTGACAGCCAGTGCAGCGACCTGCTCACGCAGGGCTTCACGGGCACGCACGGACTGCTGTTCGGCTTCGGCGTGCGCGTCGGCCACGATCTTGTTGGCCTCCACAGTTGCACGGCCCTTGGCCTCTTCGATGATCTGCTGGGCGCGGCGCTCGGCATCGGCCAGGCGGCTGGTGGTCTCGTTGCGAGACTGAACCAGTTCCTGCTCGACGCGCTGGTTGGCGGAAGCGAGTTCAGCCTTGGCCTTCTCGGCGGCCGCCAGGCCCGCAGCGATCTTTTGTGCGCGTTCATCCAAAGCCTTCGCGATGGGCGGCCACACGAATTTCATCGTGAACAGCACCAGCAGCAGGAAGACGATGGCCTGAACGAACAGGGTCGCGTTGATACTCACGGCAACACCTTTCTGGAGTGGCGTTGAACCGGCTTACTTGGGCAGGTTGGCCAGCAGGGTCGCGGCGAACGGGTTGGCGAAGGCGAACAGCAGGGCGATGGCCACGCCGATCAGGAAGGCCGCGTCGATCAGACCAGCCAAGATGAACATCTTGGTCTGCAGGTCGTTCATGAGCTCAGGTTGACGGGCCGACGATTCCAGGAACTTGCCACCCATCAGCGCGATGCCGATGGAAGCACCGATGGCGCCGAGACCGACGATCAGACCACAAGCGAGAGCGACGAGACCGAGAATGTTTTCCATGATGACTCCTTAGAACAGATTTAAAGCAAACGAAAAGAAAAAGGGAAACTCAATGCGCCTCATGCGCCTGGCCCAGATAGATCAGGGTCAGCATCATGAAGATGAAAGCCTGCAGCGTGATCACCAGGATGTGGAAGATCGCCCAGACGGTGCCGGCAATGATGTGCCCGATGGGCAGCATCACACCGGAGAACGAGGCCGCCATGGCACCGCCCATGAGAGCGATGAGCATGAAGACGAGCTCGCCCGCATACATGTTGCCGAACAACCGCATGCCGTGCGAGACCGTCTTGGCCAGGTACTCGATGACCTGCATCAGCAGGTTGACGGGCCACAGCAGAGGGTGGGCACCGAAGGGCGCGGTGATCAGCTCGTGGCCCCAGCCGCCCAGGCCCTTGACCTTGACGCTGTAGAAGAGGCACAGGAGCAGCACGGAAGTGGAAAGACCGAGCGTGGTCGAGAGGTCGGCAGTCGGCACGGCACGCATGTAGGCGTGGTGCGGATCGTGGCCCAGGGCAGAGTAGACCTGGGTCCAGATGGCCGGCAGCAGGTCGACCGGCAGCATGTCCATCGCGTTCAGCAGGAAGATCCAGACGAACACGGTGAGCGCCAGCGGGGCAATGAACTTGCGGCTCGCGGCGTTGTGCACGTTGGCCTTGGCCTGGTTGTCGACCATCTCGACCAGGATTTCAACCGCCGCCTGGAAACGGCCGGGCACGCCGGGCGTTGCCTTGCGGGCAGCCAGCCACAGCACGAAGCAGCCCAATGCGCCAATGATCAGCGCGTAGAGCACCGAGTCGAGGTTGATGACGTTGAAGTCAACAATGGCGGATTGAACGACGGGCTTGAGGCTCCAGTCGACTTGCCAGTGCTGGAGGTGGTGAACGATGTATTCACTCGCGGTCGGGGCGTGTCCTTCGGCGGCCATCTTTCAGCGTCTCTCTTCCAAAACAGTCAAATCCGGTTCAAAAATTTGGGCCGCACCAACAGTGCCACCCAGTACATCTTCATGGCGACCACCACGCCAGCCACCATGGCCAGCCAGACGAGCCCCCCGATCAGCCACGGCGCCGCAGCCAGCAAGGCAACGGTCAGCGCGATCTTGATCATCTCCCACACAAAAAACCTCAACATGACAGCCTGCGACGGCATGCCCGGTTTGCGCCGGACACCGCGGACAAACAAGGCCGCGGGGATCGCTACTGTCATGGCTCCGTAAAACGCCGAGATTGCAGCCTCGGATCGCGCCGTCCAGATCCACGCCAGGCAAGCTACCACCACGCCTGCAGCCACTTGGGCTGCGATCACCCACCAGGGTGACAGCTCGGGGTTTTGCTCGCGCAACTTCTGGGCCTCTTCGGCCGTGAGTGGCTTGAAATCGGATTCTTCGGCGTCAACCTCAGGGACAGGGGCGTTGGTTGTCATTCGAATGCACCCCGTGTTTGTCCCCGGAGAATTTTACAAAGCCATTGATTATAAGTAAAACCTAGCGGGGTCCCGCCATAACGTGACACTTCGTCGACAGTTCTGCACCGAGTGTGGCGTCCGCCCATAATTTGCGGATGCAAGACATCACCTCGGCACTGCCCGACACGCCGTGCTTTCTCAACGGCGAATTCACCCCCCTGCGCGACGCGAAGATCAGCGTCCTCGACCGCGGCTTCATCTTCGGCGACGGCATCTACGAAGTGATCCCCGTCTACTTCGGCGTGCCCTTCTGCTTCGATGAACACATCGCGCGCCTCGAGCGTTCGCTGGCCGAGTTGCAGATCGACAACCCCTACTCGCGCGACGAATGGCGCGCCATCGCGACGCAGCTTGCCGCACCGCAGGGCAAGGCACCGCAGGCGATCTACTTCCAGGTCTCGCGCGGCGTGGCGCCGCGCGACCACGTCATGGTGCGCGGCCTGCGCCCCACCGTGTTCGCGATGGTGAACCCCCTGCCGCCCGTGGCGGGTGCGGTGCGTGCCAAGGGCGTGACCTGCGTCACGGCAGACGACTTCCGCTGGCAGAAGGCCCACATCAAGAGCACCAGCCTGCTGGGTGCGGTGCTCGCGCGGCAGATCAGCGTCGAGGCCGGCGCCACCGAGACCGTGATGTTCCGCGGCGAGTGGCTCAGCGAGGCCTCGTCGAGCAACGTGTGGATCGTGAAGGACGGCACGCTCATCGGCCCGCCCAAGGACAACCTCGTGCTGACCGGCATCCGCTACGGCCTGCTCGAACGCCTGTGCCAGGACAGCGGCATTCCCTTCGCGCTGCGGCGCGTGTCGCGCGACGAGGTGTTCGGCGCCGACGAGCTGCTGCTGTCCTCGGCCACCAAGGAAGTGTTGCCCGTCGTCACACTCGACGGCCAGGCCATTGGCAATGGCCATCCCGGCCCCATCTACCAAAGCTTGTATGCCGCCTACCAACAGGCCAAGCAACGCAACGCCGACGCGCCAGGAGCCACCGCATGACCGACACAACGCCCCCTACCGACACCGCATCGATCCCCGATCCGCGCAAGGAATCGCTGATCGAGTACCCCTCGCAGTTCCCCATCAAGGTGATGGGCGCGAAGGTCGACGGCTTCGTGCACGCCATCACGCAGATCGCCGAGCGCTTCGACCCGGCCTTCGACGCCACCACGGTCGAGCTGCGCGACAGCAAGGCCGGCAACTACCTGGGCGTGACCATCACCGTCACCGCCACCAGCCGCGAGCAGCTCGACGACCTCTACCGCGCCCTGTCCGCGCACCCGATGGTGAAAGTCGTTCTTTGACACCCCTCGAAGCGCAGTGGCTCGGCCGGGCCGACTACCTCGCCACCTACGCGGCGATGCAGCGCTTCACGCAGGAGCGCACGCCCGAGACGCCCGACGCGCTATGGATCTGCGAGCACGACCCCGTGTTCACCCAGGGGCTGGCGGGCAAGACCGACCACATCCTGGCCCCCGGCCCGGTCCCGGTCGTGCAGACCGACCGGGGCGGGCAGGTCACCTTCCACGGCCCCGGCCAGGTGGTGGCCTACCCGCTCATCGACCTGCGGCGCGCGGGCTACTACGTCAAGGAATACGTCTACCGCATCGAGGAATCGGTGCTGCGCACGCTCGCCCACTTCGGCGTGACGGGCCACCGCGTGGCCGGCGCGCCGGGCATCTATGTGCGCCTGGACGACCCGTTCTCGCACGCCGCCCTCACCGGCCCGATGCCCGGCGCCGACCCGTTCCGGGGCCTGGGCAAGATCGCCGCGCTGGGCATCAAGGTGAGCCGCCACGCCACTTACCACGGTGTGTCGCTCAATGTCGCGATGGACCTCGAACCCTTCTCGCGCATCAACCCTTGCGGCTACGCGGGGCTGCAAACGGTCGACCTTTCTACAATCGGCGTCCAAACCACATGGGAAGAAGCCGCCAAAGTGCTGAGCCAAAAGCTCGGGGCTTTCCTGGCTCCTTGACACACCAATGAGCACCACCGAAGTCGTCCGCGACGCCCAGAGCGCCGAAACCTACAACCCGCTGGCCAAGCAGAAGGCCGCGGCCAAGCTCTCGCGCATCCCCGTCAAGGTGGTGCAGACCGGCGAAGTGCTCAAGAAGCCCGAGTGGATTCGCGTGAAGGCCGGCAGCCCCACCACGCGCTTCTACGAGATCAAGCAGATCCTGCGCGAAAGCAACCTGCACACCGTCTGCGAAGAAGCCTCGTGCCCGAACATCGGCGAATGCTTCGGCAACGGCACGGCCACCTTCATGATCATGGGCGACAAGTGCACGCGCCGCTGCCCGTTCTGCGACGTGGGCCACGGCCGCCCCGACCCGCTGGACAAGGACGAGCCGCTCAACCTGGCCAAGACCATCGCCAAGCTGCGCCTGAAGTACGTGGTGATCACCAGCGTCGACCGCGACGACCTGCGCGACGGCGGCAGCCAGCACTTCGTCGATTGCATCAGCAACATCCGCGAGCTCTCGCCGATGACGCAGATCGAAATCCTGGTGCCCGACTTCCGCGGCCGCGACGACCGCGCGCTGGAAATCCTCAAGGCCGCGCCGCCCGACGTGATGAACCACAACCTGGAAACCGCGCCGCGCCTGTACAAGGAAGCGCGCCCCGGCAGCGACTACCAGTTCAGCCTGAACCTGCTGAAGAAGTTCAAGGCGCTGCACCCGAACGTGCCGACCAAGAGCGGCATCATGGTCGGCCTGGGCGAGACCGACGAAGAGATCCTGCAGGTGATGCGCGACATGCGCGCCCACGACATCGACATGCTGACCATCGGCCAGTACCTGTCGCCGTCGGGCTCCCACCTGCCGGTGCGCCGCTACGTGCACCCCGACACCTTCAAGATGTTCGAGGAAGAGGCCTACAAGATGGGCTTCAGCCACGCCGCCGTGGGCGCGATGGTGCGCTCCAGCTACCACGCCGACCAGCAGGCGCACGCCGCCGGCGTCTGACGGCACCGCCCGGCCGCCCGCCATGCGCGGGCGTCGGCGCCCCCTCCCTCCTCTCCCCCTGACCTCGCACCGCGGCCGTTTTGGAACGGCCGTAGCGGTCGTGCGCGCGCGCCGCGCCATCCAAAAAACTGATTAAAACCTCGGGGGTAAATAACCCGGGGTATCAAAAAATTTGCAGCCGCATTCGCTTGCGTGCGTCAAATCCATCCCCTACGCTGACCTCCTGATTTCGCCCGACCCGGAATTAAAAACCCGGAGCCAACGCGCTTTCAGGTTCCCTCGGAGGCTTTGACAAGGAAATTGAACCGTCAATTTCCAAGGCATTGTTTTGTCCGAAATTAGCCAGTACCGCATCGCATAAAGAATTCAATCGCCACGGCCCGCGCGTTTCCATCTCACGGAGAAACCGGAATGCACGCCCTGCTCGAAGCCATAGATTCGCCCCATTCGCTGCGCCAGCTCGGCATTGCGCAATTGCCGGGCCTTGCGGATGAATTGCGATCCTTCATCGTCGACAGCGTGTCCCGCACGGGCGGCCACTTCGCCTCCAACCTCGGCACGGTCGAGCTGACGGTCGCCCTGCACTACGTGTTCGACACCCCGCGCGACCGCATCGTCTGGGACGTCGGCCACCAGAGCTACGCCCACAAGATCCTGACCGGCCGGCGCCAGGCCATGCCCACCTTGCGCCAATTCGGAGGCATTTCCGGATTTCCGAGGCGCACCGAATCCGAACACGATCATTTCGGCACCGCGCATTCCAGCACGTCCATTTCAGCCGCCCTGGGATTTGCACAGGCCGCCCGCATTTCCAATTCGACCGACCACGCCATTGCGGTGATCGGCGATGGGGCCTTGAGCGCCGGCATGGCCTTCGAGGCCATGAACAATACGCAGGCCTGCGGCCGCTTATTGGTGATATTGAACGACAACGACATGTCGATTTCACCGCCCGTCGGCATGCTGCGCCTTTATCTGGGCGGATTGATTTCAGAACGCGCCTATGCCAGCGCCAATGAAGCCAGCCGGCAAAGATGGCGCGCCATGCGCCCGGCGCTGGCCCCCTGCGAGCCCTCGGAGCTCGGCCTGTCGCCCGCCACCCTGTTCGAGCAATTCGGCTTCCACTACACCGGCCCCATCGACGGCCACGACCTGGGCGCATTGATTCCGGCCCTGCAGAAGCTGCAGGCGCAGCCAGGGCCGCAGCTGCTGCACATCGTCACCCAGAAAGGCCACGGCTACCGCCCGGCCGAGCAGGACCCGGTCCTGTACCACGGCCCCGGCAAGTTCGACCCCGCCGCCGGCATCAAGACCGCCCCGGCAGCCGCCCCCGCCAAGCCGACCTACGCCCAGGTCTTCAGCGACTGGCTCTGCGACGAGGCCGAGGCCGATGCGCGCGTGGTCGCCATCACGCCGGCCATGCGCGAGGGCTCGGCGCTGATGGACTTCGAGCGCCGCTTTCCCGAGCGCTACTTCGACGTCGGCATCGCCGAGCAGCACGCCGTGACCTTCGCCGCGGGCCTCGCGGCGGCGGGGATGCGGCCGGTGGTCGCCATCTACTCGACCTTCCTGCAGCGCGCCTACGACCAGCTGATCCACGACGTGGCGCTGCAGAACCTGCCGGTCGTGTTCGCGGTCGACCGCGCCGGCATCGTCGGCGCCGACGGCGCGACGCACATGGGCGCCTTCGACGTCGCCTACCTGCGCTGCATTCCGAACATGGTCGTGATGGCCGCGTCCGACGAGGACGAGTGCCGCCAGATGCTGCACACCGCCCTGCGCCACGACGGCCCCGCCGCCGTGCGCTACCCGCGTGGCGGCGGGCCCGGCGCGCTGCCCGTGCGTGCGCTGCAGCCGCTGCGCATCGGCCGCGGCCAGGTGCGGCGCGAATCGACGCAGCCGATGGGCGCGCGCATCGCCATCCTGGCCTTCGGCACCATGGTCGCGCCCAGCCTGGCCGCCGCCGAACGGCTCGACGCCACGGTCGCCAACATGCGCTTCGTCAAGCCACTCGATGCCGACCTGGTGCTGTCGCTCGCCGAGACGCACGACGTGCTCGTGACCGTCGAAGAAGGCTGCGTGATGGGCGGCGCCGGCGCGGCCTGCCTCGAATCGCTCGCCACGCAGGGCGTGCTGATTCCGTCGCTGCAGCTGGGCCTGCCCGACCAGTTCGTCGAGCACGGCGACTGCGCCCGATTGCTCGCCGCCCACGGCCTGGACGCCGACGGGCTGGTGCAGTCGATCCAGGCGTTTTTCGATGCCAACGCCCCCGCGTTCCGCACGGCTCGCATGAGCCTCGTTTCCTGAAACCCACCGTTCCCTTCGTTGAAATCGCCACAGGAGAACCCGATGAGCACAGCCACCGCACGCCGCATCGATACGCCCGCCCCGCCCTCGCTGCGGGTGATCCGGGGCACCGAGGTCAGCGCCTACCAGGCCAAGGTCGAATACACCTACCAGGACAACCCCGAGGACTGGCGCAAGGCCATCGGCGACTACCTGCTGTTCCAGTTCGGCGTGTACGACGACCCCGAGTCGCCGCAGCCGATCACTCTGGACGAATCGGGCATCAAGTACTTCGACCGGCAGCTGAAGCTGGCGGGACTGACCGACCCCGACCGCCGCCCGGTCCACCGCATCCTGGACATCGGCTGCGGCTGGGGCTACATCCTCAAGCACCTGGCCACGCGCTTCCCGGAATGCCAGCGGCTCGAAGGCGTGAACGTCAGCCGCTCGCAGCTGGAGCACTGCGCGCGCTTCCATGCCGAACAGGGCCTCACCGACCGCATCACGCTCTACCAGTGCAACGCGCAGGACGTGGACCTGCTGCCCGACCCGCAGCTGCCCTACGACCTGGTGATCATCCGCGGCGTCATCTCGCACTTTCCGGACGACCTGTACGAACGCACGATGAAGAAGCTCGCCACCCGCGTGCGCGTCGGCGGGCAGGTGATCATCTCGGACAACCTCTACAACGTGGCGCCGGACAACTACAAGTCGGACACCTCCGACGAGGTCGACCGGCTGGCCTGCAAGCACCGCAAGACGCCCGCGTACTTCCGCCAGGTGCTGGAGGACAACGGCTTTCCCGTGACCGACATGCGCGTGCTGCCGTCCAACATCGACGTGGCGCACTGGCTGATGGACTCCAAGGCCAACATCGAGCGCCACTTCACGGCGAACAACATTCCCGCCCCGCTCGAAGAGCTGCGCGTGCTGGCCGAGAACTGGTCGGTGGCGCTGATCAAGAACAAGGTGTCGACGTACAGCGTGATCGCGCGCAGGTCCGCGTCCTGAGCTGGTGCGCACAGCGCGCGCCTTCACCCCTCGTCGTCCGAATGCCCGCAAGGCCGGGCAGCGCCTCCCCTCCAGAAGGAACTCGGTGAACCCCATGAGAACTTTGATCACGCTCCCCCCGATGTACTGCCCGTTCCAGCACGTCATGCATCCCAAGGTGGCGCAGTTCGACAAGGACACGGCGGACTGGCTCGAGCACTGGGAACTCTATTGGGACGAGCCCCAGAAGCGCCGCATGGTGCGCGCAGGCTGGGGGCGCCTGGCCGCGCTGGCCTACCCGACCGGCACCGACGCACTCATCCAGATCGCGTCCGACTGGATGGCCTGGGCCTTCGCCTACGACGATGAGTGGTGCGACGAAGCGCCTGTCACGAAAAAGCCGGAAGCCATGATCATGGCCGCCGCACGCATGAGCCGCGCGCTCGAGTCTCCCGAGCATCCGGTCGACCCGACGGACCGCTACAGCCTGTCGATGCAGGAGCTGCGCATCCGCCTCGAACAGCACGCCACACCCGACCAGGTGGGGCGCGTGGTCGAGGCGCAGAAGGGGTACTTCATGGCCGAGATGGTGAAGGCTGCCTGCATGTTCCCCAGCCTGAGCGAATGCGTCCTGCTGCGCCTCACCGGCGGCGGCGGCATGGTCTTTCCGGTGCTGCGGCACGTGGTGGCCGGCATCGACATCGACCAGGCCACCTACCTGGACCGCAGGATCGTGGCCATGACCGAAATGGCCGCCACGCTGGTGGTCTGGGAGAACGAGTTCTTCTCTTATGCCAAGGAGACCATGCGCAGCAGCCTGGACACGCGCGGCCACAACGTGATCGATGCCATCCGTCGCGAATTCAACTTCGACGGCATGCAGGCGCTGAACTGGCTCAACGCCATGCACGACCGTGTCATGGGCCTGTTCGTGCGGCTGCGCGAGCAACTGCTGCAGGATGCCACGCCAGAGGTCGCGCGCTACATCGAAGCACTGATCCACTACCAGACCGGCATCCTCGAATGGCACCGGATCGACGAGCGCTACCGTTGCCTCAGCGCGGACGACACGGCCCCCTGCTTCGATGGCGGCGGACCGGCCGACCAGCCCCACGACAGGAGCCTCGAGCCGGTGCCGATCGCAGCGATCCAGTGGTGGTGGCGCCACGACCCCGCGCGCCGCAGCGCGAACAGCGATTTCCATCCGAACCAACTGGTGGAACCTGCCCGGGAAGCCGGACGCATCTTCAACGCGACGCAGGAAAGCTACGTCCACAGGCCGCGCGCGGTGGCCGCATGACCCACGCTGCCGTGGTGCACGACCTGCGCCCGGCCGAGCGCAGCGGTCCGAGGGCGTCGGACACGCTCATCCGCGGCCGGCGCGTGCTGCCCTATCCGGACGGATGGTTCGCCGTGTGCTTCAGCCACGAACTGAAGCGGGGCGACGTGCGCACCGTGCCGTTCATGGGGCAGGAACTGGTGGTCTACCGGACCCACGCCGGCGAGGCCTTCGCCGTGGAACCCTTTTGCCCGCACCTGGGTGCGCACCTGGGCCACGGCGGCAAGGTCGACGGCGACGACCTGGTCTGCCCGTTCCATGGGCTCGCGTTCGCGCCCGACGGAAGCTGCGTGCGCGCCTGCGGCGGCCAGAAACCGCCCCACGCGACGCTGACACGGCGGTTCACGCAGGAGCGCAACGGCATGGTGGTGGTCTGGAATCACCGCACAGGGCAGGCCCCGGAATGGGAGATTCCGGACGTCGACACGCAAGGGTTCTCCAAGCCCAAGGGCAGCAGCTTCGACCTCGAGGGCTACCCCCACGACGTGGCGGAAAACGCCACCGACCTCTCGCATTTCGCCTGGCTGCACGGGTTCACCGACGTGGCGATGCATCACGAGGCCGGCCCCCAATGGATGACGACCCACCTGAGCGGCCGCTGGCACGGCATCGAGATCAAGATCCGACTCACCTCCCACGGGCTGGGCTACGTGCTGGGAGAAAGCGACGTGGCCAGCCTGGGCGTCAAGGTGACGACCTGCGCTTTCCCCACGCCCACGGCGCCGCTGAAGTGGACGTTCCGATGGACGGATGCCTTGCGTGTGGCGCGCATGGATGCGCTGCCGGCCGTGCTTCGCCGGCCGCTGTACGCCCTGATCATCAAGCTGGCGCACAAGTGGTTCGTCCACGTGGTCGCCGCCGACTTTCCTATCTGGAGCAACCGGCGCTATGTCGAGCACCCGAAACTCATGGCAGGCGACGCGGCGGTGGCAGCGTTCCGACGCTGGTCGGCCCAGTTCTACCCGGGAGCACCGGTATCGGACACCGACCTCCCCGACATCGACGGCGGCGGCGTGTGGACCCGCGGATGAAGGCCGGCCCAGGCCCGGCCATGGCACTTTGACGCAAAGACAGGAGTTCCCGCATGACCAATACCTTGTTTCAGGCCAGGGTCGACGGCGCACCGCCCCCGGTGGCGCGGTGCAGCGAAAACACGCGGGCCGTCTGCCCCCAGTTCCGCAGCACCGTGGGAGAGACGCGCCAGGCCCTGCCCTATGCCGACGGGTGGTTCCTGGCATGCTTCGCCCACGAACTCAAGCCGGGCCAGGTTCGCACCGTTGCCTTCATGGGGCAGGACCTCGTCCTGTATCGCACGCACGCGGGGCTCGTGCGCGTCGTCGAACCCTATTGCCCCCATCTCGGCGCGCACCTGGGCCATGGCGGCAAGGTCGACGGCGAGCACCTCGTGTGCCCGCTGCACGGACTCGCGTTCGGCCCCGACGGCGGCTGCGTTCGCACTGGCGGGGGCGACAGCCCGCCACGCGCCGCCCTCACGGCCCGCCATGTGCGGGAGGTCGACGGCGGCATCCTCGTGTGGGTTGATCATGCCGGCCTGCCACCGACCTGGGAGATGCCGACCCAGGACTTCGAGGCAGGCTCCGCTGCGCTCTACGTCCACCAGGAGCTGAAGGGCCAGGCGCACGACGGCGTCGAGAACAGCGCGGACGTCGCACATTTCGGCTGGGTCCACGGCCTCACGGACACGCAGATGTCGTACCGGATCGACGGCAGCCTGTTCGAAGTCACGCTCACGGCGCGCTGGAAGGGACAGCGCTTCCTGGGCACCTTCCTGAACTACGGCGTGGGCTGCGCTGTGGGTCTTTTCCACATGCCGGACCTCGGGGTCCGGCTGAATTCCATCGCGCATTTCGTCCAAACCGAGCCCTTGAAGTGGCGCCTGGACGTGGCGAACCAGCTGAGCATCGCACGGGTCAACCGATGGCCGCCGATGCTCAGAAACCTGACCTATCGCATGCTCGTGCCGTTCGCCAATTTCTGGCTGGGATGGTTTGTCAAGCCGGACTACCAGATCTGGAACGCCAAGCGCTTCGTGAGGCATCCGCAGCTGATCGCGAGCGACAAGACCATGATCGCCCACCGGCGCTGGGCCTCCCGCTTCTACCCCGGCGGCCTGGTGGACGGCCTCGACCCCGGCGCCCTCCCGGTGCCTTCGCAGCGCGATGCCGCACCGGTGCGCCTTCGGGAAGCCAGCCATGCGCCATGAAGCACGGCAGATGCCGGCAGCGGACATCGAACCGGCCGACACCTTCGAAGAATGGATGCGCGGCACGGTCCAGCGGACCGAAGCTGCCCTCGGCATGCACCTGCCGCCGTCCGACACCCTCCCCTCGCGCCTGCACGAGGCCTTGCGCTACGCCACGCTCGGCGGCGGCAAGCGCATCCGCCCGCTGCTGTGTCAGGCCGCGGGCGCCCTGGTCAACGCACCGCCCGACGCGCTCGACGCCACGGGCGCCGCCATCGAGATGGTCCACGTCTACTCGCTCGTGCACGACGACCTGCCCGCGATGGACGACGACGACCTGCGCCGGGGCAAGCCGACCGTGCACGTGGCCTACGACGAAGCCACGGCCATCCTCGTGGGCGATGCACTGCAGGCGCAGGCCTTCCTCACACTGGGCGAACTGCCGCTGCCGGCCGAGCGCCGCATCGCGCTGGTGTGCGAGCTCGCGACGGCGGCCGGCTCGCGCCACCTCGTGGGCGGCCAGGCCATCGACCTGCAGAGCGCGGGCCGCGCGCTGAGCCGGCCGGCGCTCGAGCAGATGCATCGCATGAAGACCGGCGCGCTGATCCGCGCGGCGGTGCGCATGGGCGCGCTGTGCGGCCTGGCCGACGTGCCGGCCAATGCCGCGCTGTACCGCGCGCTCGACGACTACAGCAGCGCCATCGGCCTGGCCTTCCAGGTCGTCGACGACATCCTCGATGCGACCACCGACACGGCCACGCTCGGCAAGACCGCGGGCAAGGACGCGTACGACGACAAGCCGACCTGTGTATCAATGCTGGGCCTCGACGCCTCGCGCGCGCTGGCCCGCACGCTGAACGCGCGCGCCCATGCGGCGCTGGCGCCCTGCGGCGTGCGTGCAGAGCGGCTCGGGCAGCTGGCCGATCTCGTGGTCCACCGCGTGAACTGACCCCTCCAACCTCTCGAGGAGCCCCCACCATGCGCGTCATCCTTGCCCAGCCCCGAGGCTTCTGCGCCGGCGTCGTGCGGGCCATCGACACGGTCGAACACGCGCTGCGGCGCCACGGCACGCCCATCTACGTGCGCCACGAGATCGTCCACAACAAGCACGTCGTCGACGACCTGAAAGCGCAGGGCGCGGTCTTCGTCGAGGAGCTGGCCGAAGTGCCCGCGGACGCGGTGGCGATCTTCAGCGCGCACGGCGTGAGCCACGCGGTCGAGGTCGAAGCCCGCGCGCGCGGCCTGCGCGCGATCGACGCCACCTGCCCGCTGGTCACCAAGGTGCACGAGCAGGGGCGCCGCTATGCCGCCAAGGGCTATGCGCTGATCCTCATCGGCCACGCCGGTCACCCCGAGGTGACGGGCACGCTGGGGCAGATTCCCGCGCCGGTCACGCTGGTGCAGACCGAGGCCGACGTGGACGCGCTGGTGCTCGATGCCGACACGCCGCTGGCCTACATCACGCAGACCACGCTGTCGGTGGACGACACGCGCGGCATCATCGACGCGCTGCAGCGGCGCTTTCCGCAGATCGTCGGGCCCGACACGCGCGACATCTGCTACGCCACGCAGAACCGGCAGACGGCCGTGCGCGAACTGAGCCAGCAGGTCGACGTGGTGCTGGTGGTCGGCGCGCAGAACAGCTCCAACTCGCAGCGCCTGCGCGAGATCGCGGCGCAGGCCGGCGTGCGCAGCTACCTCATCGCGCAGGGCAGCGAGCTCAAGCCCGACTGGGTGCGCGACGCCGGCGCGGTGGGCGTCACCGCCGGCGCCTCGGCGCCCGAGACCATGGTGCAGGACGTGGTGGCCGCGCTGCGCCGCCTGGCCGAGGTGGAACTACTGACGCTGCCCGGGCGCGAGGAGCACGTGGTGTTCCGGCTTCCGGCCGAACTCGCGGCGGACACGGCCATAGAGGCCACGCCATGAAACCGCCCGTCGCACGCCGCCTCTCGCGGCAGGTGCGTGTCGGCGCGGTGCGCATCGGCGGCGACGCGCCCGTGGCCGTGCAGGCCATGACCAACACCGACACCGCCGACGCGGCCGCCACCGTGGCACAGGTCGCTGCGCTCGCGCGCGCCGGAGCCGAGCTGGTGCGCCTCACCGTGAACAACGAAGAGGCCGCCGCGCAGGTCGCACCGATCCGCGACGCGCTCGCGCGCCAGCAGGTGAATGTGCCGCTGGTGGGCGACTTCCATTTCAACGGCCACCGCCTGCTCGCGCAGTACCCCGACTGCGCGCAGGCGCTGGCCAAGTACCGCATCAACCCCGGCAACGTCGGGCGGGGCGACAAGCGCGACGCGCAGTTCTGCCAGCTCATCGAGATCGCCTGCCGCCACGGCAAGCCGGTGCGCATCGGCGTGAACTGGGGCAGCCTCGACCCCGCGCTGCTGGCGCGCCTGATGGACGCCAACGCGCAGGCCGCGCAGCCGCAGCCCGCCGACGAGGTGATGCGCCAGGCGCTCATCGTCTCGGCGCTGGAGAACGCCGCGCGCGCCGAAGACGTCGGCCTGCCGCCCGATCGCATCGTGCTGTCGGCCAAGGTGAGCCAGGGGCAGGACCTGATCGCCGTGTACCGCGAGCTCGCCGCGCGCTGCGACTACCCGCTGCACCTGGGCCTGACTGAAGCCGGCATGGGCTCCAAGGGCATCGTGGCCTCGGCCACCGCGATGGGCGTGCTGCTGCAGCAGGGCATCGGCGACACCATCCGCGTGTCGCTCACGCCCGAGCCGAACGGCGACCGCACGCGCGAGGTGCTGGTGGCGCAGCAGATCCTGCAGTCGATGGGCCTGCGCGCCTTCACGCCCAGCGTGACCGCCTGCCCCGGCTGCGGGCGCACCACGAGCACCTTCTTCCAGTCGCTGGCCAGCCAGATCGAAGGCTGGCTGCACGCGCAGGCGCCGGCCTGGCGCGTGCGCTTTCCGGGCGTGGAAGACATGCACGTGGCCGTGATGGGCTGCGTGGTCAACGGCCCCGGCGAGAGCCGGCTCGCGCACCTGGGCATCTCGCTGCCGGGCTCGAGCGAGCAGCCGGTGGCGCCGGTGTACATCGACGGCGAACGCGCGCTGACGCTCAAGGGCGAGCACATCGCCGACGACTTCACGCGGCTGGTCGAGACCTACGTGGCCGCGCGCTACGGCGCCGATGCCGAGGCGCGCGAGCGGCTGGGTGCGTGGATGAAGCCGTCGTCGCGCGAGCGCGTCGTGCCGATCGCTGCCGTGTGAAGGCACTGCCATGGCCCCGCAACGCCTCACCCTGCTCGGTGCCACCGGGTCGATCGGCGACAGCACGCTCGACCTCGTGGTGCGCCACCCCGACCGCTTCACGGTGCACGCGCTGACGGCGCACCGCAACCTCGACAAGCTGTTCACGCATTGCGTCGCCTTCCGCCCCGAGGTCGCGGTGGTCGGCGATGCGCGAGACGCCATGCAGTTGCAGGCGCGGCTGCGCGCGGCCGGCCTGCGCACCGAGGTCATGCACGGCCCGCAGGCGCTGTGCGAGGTGGCGCAGTCGGCGGGCTGCGACACGGTGGTGGCGGCCATCGTCGGTGCGGCGGGGTTGCTGTCGTCGCTGGCGGCGGCGCGTGCGGGCAAGAAGATCCTGCTGGCGAACAAGGAGGCGCTCGTGATGTCCGGCGCGCTGTTCATGCGCGCGGTGGCTGCGCACGGCGCCACGCTGCTGCCGCTGGACAGCGAGCACAACGCGATCTTCCAGTGCCTGGCGGGCGCGCCGCCCGGCGGCGCGGGCGTGCAGCGGCTGGTGCTCACCGCCTCGGGCGGGCCGTTCCTGCATCGCCCGATCGAGGCGCTGGACCGCGTCACGCCCGACGAGGCCTGCGCGCATCCCACCTGGCGCATGGGCCGCAAGATCTCGGTCGACTCCGCGACGATGATGAACAAGGGCCTCGAGACCATCGAGGCGCGCTGGCTGTTCGCGATGCCGCCCGAGCGCATCGAGGTCGTGATCCACCCGCAGAGCGTGATCCATTCGATGGTGGCCTATGCCGACCAGTCGGTGCTGGCGCAGCTGGGCCGCCCCGACATGCGCACGCCGATCGCGCACGCGCTGGCCTGGCCCGAGCGCATCGACTCGGGCGTAGCGCCGCTGGACGTCCTGCAGCTCGCCCACCTGAGCTTCGCAGCGCCCGAGCTGAAACGCTTTCCCTGCCTGCGGCTGGCGCTGGAGGTGCTGCGCGAGGGGTGCACGGCGAGCGTCACGCTCAATGCGGCGAACGAAGTGGCGGTCGATGCGTTCCTGAACGGGTGCCTGCGCTACACCGACATTGCGCACGTGGTGGAAGACTGCCTGCAACACGCGCCCGCATCTGCGCACGAGAACCTCGACGACATCCTCGCGGCCGATGCGCATGCGCGCGTGCTGGCGGGTCAGGCGATCCAGCGTGCGGCGTTGCGGTCCCCGTCGCCGGCGGTCTCACTTTCCGAGTCGGTCACCTTGGACGAAGGCACGGGCGCGCGGCTGTAGCGCGACAGCCATTTGGCCGCCACGGCCAGCGCCATCGGCGGTGGGGTTTCACGCACGGCGCGCGATGCGCCATGCGCCTCGTGCGCCGCGCCGGTCACCATGGCAACGAGTAGGTCTTGGTGTTGGTGAAGCTCTTCATGGCCTCGAGCACGCCTTCCTTGTAGCCCAGGCCCGAGTCCTTGATGCCGCCGAAGGGCGTGAGCTCCAGGCGGTAACCCGGCACTTCGCGCACATTCACGCTGCCCACGTTCAGCTCGCGGATGAAGCGCGTGATGTAGTCCAGCCGGTTGGTGCAGATCGAGGACGACAGGCCGTAGGCCGTGCCGTTGGAGATGCGGATCGCCTCGTCGATGTTCTTGAAGCGGATGACGGGCGACACGGGGCCGAAGGTCTCGTGCTTGGCCACCGTCATCTCGGGGTCGACGTGGTCAAGCACGGTGGGCGAGTACAGCGCGCCGCGGCGTTCGTTGCCGTAAAGCAGCTTGGCGCCGGCTGCGATCGCTTCATTGACCACGGCTTCGAATTGCTTCGCAGCCGCCTCGTCGATCACGGTGCCCATGTCGGTGTCGGGGTCCATCGGGTCGCCGTATTTCAGCGCGCGGGTCTTCTCGACCAGCAGTTCGACGAAACGATCAGCCACGGCTTCGTGCACCAGCATGCGCTTCACGGCCGTGCAGCGCTGCCCCGAGTTCTTGTACGACCCGTTGGCAGCCAGCGTCGCAGCCTCCTCGATGTCCGCGTCTTCCATCACGATGATCGGGTCATTGCCACCCAGCTCCAGAATCTGGCGCTTGTAGGTGGCCTTGCCCGCGATGTACTTGCCGATGGGCACGCCCCCCGTGAAGGTGACGAGGTCGACGTCGGCATTGGTCAGCAGCTCGTCGGCAATTTCCTTCGGGTCGCCCGTGAGCACCGACAGCATCTGCGGCGGCAGGCCGGCTTCGTACAGGATGTCGGCCAGCAGGAAGGCCGTGAGCGGCGTCTTCTCGCTGGGTTTCAGCACGATGCGGTTGTTGGTCGCAATGGCCGGCGCCACCTTGTGGATCACCTGGTTCAGCGGGTGGTTGAACGGCGTGATGGCGGTGATGGCGCCCAGGAGCGGCTCGCGCATCGTGTAGACCTTGCGGCTCTTGCCGTGGTGCGTGAGGTCGCAGGAGAACACCTGGCCGTCGTCCACCAGCGCCTGGTTGGCGGCGAACAGCAGCACGTCGGAGGCGCGGCCCACTTCGTACAGCGAGTCCTTGCGCGACAGGCCCGATTCGAGCGTGATGGTGCGCGACATTTCATCCAGGCGCGAAGCGATGATCTCGCCGGCGCGCATGAGGATCTTGTAGCGCTCGTAGCGCGTGAGCGTTGGCTTGTAGTCGCGGGCGATGCGCAGGGCATGGCGCACGTCGTCCAGCGTGGCCTTGGGCACGGTGGCGATCACCTCGCCGGTGTACGGGTAGGTGACCTCGATGGTGCGGTCGCGGTGGACTTTTTCGCCCGCGATGCGCAGCGCTTCGCGGTACACGGTGCCGGGCTTCAGGGCGGCGTGGTCGGACTTGCTCATGGAATGCTCCGTCAAATAAGTTCAGGCGGCGGCCACCAGCGGGCCTTGGGCGTGGTTCAGTGCGAGGTCGAGCGCGTCGAAGTTGCGCAGCCGGCGCGTGCTCGCCACGCCCGCGACGGGGCGGTTGCAGATCAAGGGCACCTTCTGCTCCGAGACACCACCGTGCGAGCGCAGCGGCACTTCGAGCGCCGTGAGGTCGTGGCGCGTGGCCGAGGTGCCGATGACGGTGCTCTGTTCGCTCACCACCACGATGTCGCCGATGCGGTCGGGCGGCAGCTCGAAGCGCTGTGCGGCTTCCTTGCGCGAGAGCACGAGCTGCATGCCGGGAATGCGCTGGATGCGGTCGATCCAGCCGGGCACCTCGTCCTCGCTGGGCACATACACGGTGGCGAAGGAACCGAGCGCGCCGTGGTGCACCACGTACGGATCGGTGATCGGCAGGATCACGCGCGCGCGGTCCGGGCCGTACCAGCCGTCGAGCACGTCCTGCAGGTAGATGACGTTCGGCGAACCGTCGGCACCATGCTTGTCGTTCATGCCGTGGTCGGCCGTGAGCACGATGGTGGCGCCCAATGCATCGAGCTGCGCGAGGTAGCCGTCCATCATCTTGTAGAAGGCATTCGCGGCGGGGCTGCCCGGCGCGGCCTTGTGCTGCACGTAGTCGGTGGTCGACAGGTACATCAGGTCGGGGCGGCGCGATTCCATGAGCTTCACGCCGGCGGCGAACACGAACTCCGACAGCTCCGCGCTGTACACCGAGGGCACCGGCATGCCGACCATGTCGAGCACGTTGTCGATGCCGTTCTCTTCCATCGTCACCTGGTCCGACTTCTCGGACGAGAAGCAGATGCCCTTCATCTTGTGCCCCAGCAGCTTGCGCAGCTTGTCTTTCGCCGTGACCACCGCGAGCTTGGCGCCGGCATCGGCAAACGCGGCCAGCACGGTGCCGGCGCGCAGGTACTTGGGGTCGTTCATCATCACTTCCTGGCCCAGCTCGCGGTCGAAGAAGTAGTTGCCGCAGATGCCGTGCACGGCCGGCGGCGCGCCGGTCACGATCGACAGGTTGTTGGGGTTGGTGAACGAGGGCACGACGCAATCGGCCAGCAGGTCGGCGCCGCCTTTGCGCATGGCCTCGAGGTACGGGGCCACGCCGGCGGCAATGGCCGCGTCGAGGTACGCGGGCTCGCAGCCGTCGACGCAGACGACGACCACCGGGCGGACCATCCAGCGGTAGCTGCGGCCGTTCACTTCGAGTCGATCGGATTTCATGAAGAGATGCTCCTTGGCAAGTTGGGTGTGTCGGTGCGCGGGCCTCAGCGGCGGATGAACAGCGCGATGAAGGCACTGATGAGGCAGCTGGCCGCGACGATGGGGAACACCACCGAGGTGCTGCCCGAGTGGTCCAGCATCCGGCCGATCAGCGGTTCGCCCAGGCCGGCCAGCAGGTACGAGAAGAAGTTCATGACACCGGTGGCGGTGCCGGCGCGCTTGGCGCCCACGAGGTCGGGGCACAGGGCCCAGAACGACGAGGCCGGGCCGTAGACGAAGAAGCCCGCCAGGAACAGCAGCCCCAGGCCGAGGATGCTGGTGGGCAGCAGGTACATGCCCATCGAGGCGATGGCGCCCAGCAGCATGTACAGCACGATGGCCTTGTAGCGCTTGGAGCCGAACACCTTGTCGGAGATCCAGCCGTTGGTGAGCGCGCCGAAGGCCATGCCCACGGGCAGCGCCACCGAGATCCAGGCCGGGTCGATCATGCCGTCGGCGGCCTTGGCCCAGTCCTTGCCCAGGAAGTGCACCGGCACCCAGACGATGAGGCCGTAGCGCGCTGCGTTCTGGAAGCCGATGGCCAGCGCGGCGATCATCAGCTTGGGGTTGCTGAGCACGGCCTTGTAGCGCGACCAGGAGCTTTCCTGCGGCTCGCCGTCGGCCACGCCGGCCTTGTCGGCTTCCTGCGGGTTGTTGTTGGCCACGCCGGTGTCGGGCGACTTGAAGCCCAGGTCTTCCGGCCGCTCACGGGCGATCAGGTAGAAGGCGATGCCGCCCACCAGCATCAGCAGCACGGGGAGCCGGAAGATCCAGCGCCAATCGAGGTGCAGTACGTTGACGACGATGATCGAGGTCACGAACGACAGCACCGAGGCGCAGCCGGCGGCGAACACGTAGAAGCCGTAGACCTTGCCGCGCTCGCCCGCGCCCCACCAGTTCGACAGCAGCCGGCTGCCCGGCGCCCAGCCCAGGGCCTGGAAGTAGCCGTTGATGCCCCACGGAATGGCCAGGCTCTTGAAGCCGACCGCGAAGCTCACGACCCAGTTGGCGGCGCACGAGAGGATGGCGCCGGCGGTCATCACGCGGCGTCCGCCGAACTTGTCGCCCAGGTTGCCGTTGATGGCCTGTCCGACGGCATAGCACCACAGCAGCGAGGTCGAGGCCCAGCCCAGCATTTCCTTGGAGAGGCCGAACTCCTTCTGGATGCCGGGGATGGCGAAGCCGAAGGTCTGGCGCCCCGTGTAGAAGAAGAAGTAGCAGAACATGGCCGCCAGCAGCATCCGCCACTGCGCCTTGCGGAACGAATTGTCGAGGGGGCGTGCGTAGGTGCCCGCCTGCAGGATGGGATTGGCCGCTTGCATGGTATGTCTCCTTGTCTTGACGGGCGTGGGGCCCGTGGGGCCGGCTCGATGGCCGGCATGCTGTCTGTCTTGTCTGGCTGTCTTGTCTGGCTGTCTTGTCTGGCTGTCTTGTCTGGCTGTCTTGTCTGGCTGTCTCTGTCTTTTCTCGCTGCGCAGTCCCTGCCTGTCAGGCCAACGCCGCCGCGCCGATGAAGTTCTTGCCGCGCGCCCCGTCCATGGCGCGCGCGATCATGGCCGCCGCTTCGCTGTCCGCCACGCCATAGTCGGCAAACTCGGTCTTCACGCCAAGCCCCTGCAGGAAAGCCCGCAGTCGCTGCGTGGCGGTCGCCAGGTCGGCGCCGAACAGCAGCTGCAGCGTCCGGTCGCGGTCGGGCGAGCGGGCCCAGGCTTTCTCCAGCACGAGGGGCAGCGTGAACGAGCAGGCGATGCCGTGGGCCAGGCCGTGGCGCAGCGTCATCTCGTAGGAGATGGAATGCGCCAGCGCCGTCTTGGTGTTGGAAAACGCCATGCCGGCCTTCAGCGCGGCCAGCGCCATGCGCTCGCGCAGGTCGAGGTTGCCCAGGTCCTTGAGCAGCGCCGGCAGGCAGTCGAAGATGTCGCGCACGGCCGAGACGGCGAAGGTGTCGGAGACCGGGTTGGCATTCACGTTCCAGATCGCTTCGAGCGCGTGCGACAGCGCATCGAGCCCCGTCGACACCGTGGTGCCCGCCGGCACCGAGAGCATGAGCTCGGGGTCGACGATGGCGGCCTCGGGCCAGGTGGCGTCCAGGTGCAGCGAGTATTTCTTCTGGTTGCCGGCGTCCCAGATGGTGGCCCACGGCGTCACCTCGCTGCCGGTGCCGGCGGTGGTCGGCACGGCGATCAGCGGCTTGACGCTGGCGGGCACGAAGGGCTTGCCGGTGGCCAGCAGCGCGACGAGCTCGTCGAACTGGCCGTTGGCCGTGCCCACCATCAGCGCCTTGGCCGTGTCGATGGCGCTGCCGCCGCCGACCGCCACGATGGCGTCGCAGGACGCGTCCGACTGCCAGAAGGTGTTGTACAGGTCGCGCAGGTGGGCGACGTCGGGGTTGGGGCGCACGTCGTCGATCACGGTGACGAGCGCGTCGCCCAGCAGCGCCTGCAGGCGATCGACCAGGCCGAGACCGCGGGCCTCGGGGAAGGTGACGAGCGCGACGCGGCGCCCCGCCAGGAGCGCGGGCAGCCGTGCGAGGCTGCCTCGCCCGGAATGAATGGACACGGGGTTGCGGTAGGCGTGGGGCATGTTTTTTGTCTCCGGTTTCTGTCTGGGCCGCAGTGTCGAAGCGGCGCACCGGGGCGTCCAATCGCATTTCGCGCGTGCAACCCGTCCAAAACCGATGGATGCCTTGGGGAAAGCCTGCATAGGCGCCAGCGCCGCATCTGAGGGAGGCTCGGCGCACGCCCCTCACGACCGCCTTCATGTTTCACCAGTACTACAAGTGGATCCGCTGCTTCCACGCCGTCGCCAAGACCGGCGGCTTCACCACGGCCGCGCGCTACCTGCACATCGGCCAGCCCACCGTGACCGACCAGGTCAAGGCGCTGGAAGAGCGCTTCAACGTCGAGCTCTTTTTGCGCAGCGGGCGCGCCGTGCGGCTCACGGCCGCGGGCGAGCAGCTGTATGCGATCACGCAGGGCCTGTTCGGGCAGGAGGAAGAGGCGATGCAGTTCCTGCAGCGCGCCCACACGCTGCGCACGGGGCTGGTGCGCGTGGGCGCGGTGTCGCCGCCCATTGCGCTGGAGCTGGCGCGCAGCTTCAAGCGCAGCCACGCCGGGCTCGACCTGACGGTGTCGATCGGCTCCGAGGCCTCCACGCTCGGCGGGCTGCAGGACTTCGACATCGACGTAGGCATCCTCGTGGAGCCGCCCGAGATCGAAGGCCTGCACCAGGTGCCCTACCGCGTGGAGCGCATCGTGGCCGTGGTGCCCGCGAAGCACCCGTGGGCCCGAAAGCGCACCATCGCCACGCGCGACATCGCGGGCGAGCCGGTGATCCTGCGCGAGCCCGGCTCCAAGACGCGCCACCGCGTGGAGCGCGCCTGCGCGCAGCAGGGCGTGCAGATGCACTGCGTGATGGAGATCAACAGCCGCGAGGCCATCCTGCACGCCGTGGCCAACGGCATGGGCGTGGGCTTCGTGACGCAGATCGAGTGCATTCCGCTGCCCGGCCTGAAGATGGTGGAGATCGACGACGACGAGCTCTCGATCAGCTACTCGCTGTGCTGCCTGGCGGTGCGCAAGGACCGGCCACTGATCCGCGCGCTGTTCGAGGTGGCGCAGCAGGGCGACGACACCGCCGGCTGATCGGGTTTCGTCGCGGGCGGCACACCCCGCGGCGGGCTTCTTCGCTATCCTGCCGTCTGGCCCCAGACGAAGGATCGACCTTGAACTTGCACCCCGCCCTCCAGGACGCCGCCGCGCGCGACTTCGGCACCCTTGCCGACCTGGTCCGCCTCCACGCCCAGCACACCCCCGAGCGCCCCGCGCTGGCCGATGCCCAGCAGACGCTGGACTACCGCGCGCTCGACGCGCTCATGGACCGCATCGCCGCTGCCCTGCAGCGCGACGGCCTGCGCGCCGGCGACGCCATCGCCGTCTGCGCCGCCTCGTCGGTGCCTTATGCCGCCGTGTTCCTGGGCGCGCTGCGCGCGGGCGTGGCGGTGGCCCCGCTGGCCCCCGGCTCGGCGCCCGCCAGCCTGGCGCGCATGATCACCGACGCCGACGCGCGCCTGCTGTTCACCGACGCCTCGGCCGCCGAAGTGGTCGGCGCCGCGCAGGCCACCGGCCTGCCGCACATCGCGCTCGACGGCTCCGACGTCGGCCGCGCGCTCGACGACTGGCTCGCCGCGCCCGGCGCGAAGCCGGAGCCGGTCGACGCGCAGCCCGACTGGGCCTTCAACATCATCTATTCGTCGGGCACCACCGGCGAGCCCAAGGGCATCGTGCAGGGCCACGGCATGCGCTGGTCGCACATCCAGCGCGGCGCCAAGTACGAGTACGGGCCCGAGACGGTCACGCTGCTGTCGACGCCGCTGTACTCCAACACCACGCTGGTCGTGTTCTTCCCCACCCTCGCCTTTGGCGGCTGCGTGGTGCTGATGCCCAAGTTCGACGCGCTGGGCTACCTGCAACTGGCCGAAAAGCACCGCGTGACGCACACGATGCTCGTGCCGGTGCAGTACCAGCGGCTGATGGCACACCCGCGCTTCGACGCGCACGACCTGTCGACCTTCCGCCACAAATTCAGCACCAGCGCGCCCTTCAACGCGGCGCTCAAGGCCGACGTGCTCAAGCGCTGGCCCGGCGGACTGGTCGAGTTCTACGGCATGACCGAAGGCGGCGGCACCTGCATCCTGGAGGCGCACCTGAACCCGACCAAGCTGCACACCGTGGGCCAGCCCGCGCCGGGCAGCGACATCCGCCTGATCGACGAGGAAGGCAACGAGCTGCCGCGCGGCGACACCGAGGTGGCCGGCGAGGTGGTGGGCCACTCGGCCGGCATGATGACCGGCTACCACCGCCAGCCCGCGAAGACGCGCGAGGCCGAATGGTTCGACGCCACCGGCAAGCGCTTCATCCGCACCGGCGACGTGGGCCGCTTCGACGCCGACGGCTTCCTCACGCTGTTCGACCGCAAGAAGGACATGATCATCAGCGGCGGCTTCAACATCTACCCGAGCGACCTCGAAAGCGTGCTGCGCGGCCATGCGGCGGTGGCCGACGTGGCGGTGGTCGGCATTCCGTCGGAGCAGTGGGGCGAGACGCCCGCGGCCTTCGTGGTGCGCCGCGAGGGCGACGCCACCACCGAAGAGGCGCTGCTGCAATGGGCCAACGCGCAGGTCGGCAAGACCCAGCGGCTGGCGCGCCTGCGCTTCATCGACGAGCTGCCGCGCAGCGCGATCGGCAAGGTGCTCAAGCGCGAGCTGCGCGACCTGAGTGCCTGAGTGAGCGCCGCAAGCACCGACACCGCCCCGCCCGAACACGGCGGCGGCAACGGCCTGCTGTGGGTGCTCGTGGCCGTCGCGGTCGTGTTCGCCTTCGTGCGCCCGCGCGCGCCGATGGACTGGCTGCGGCTGGTCGACTGGCAGACCGTGGGCGCGCTGGCGGGCCTGCTCGCCATCACCCAAGGCGTCGAGAAGAGCGGCATGCTGCAGGCCGCCGCGCGGCGCCTTCTGGCGCACACGCACAGCCAGCGCGGCCTGGCGATGGCGCTCACGGCCACGGCCGCGCTGCTGTCGGCGCTGGTGACCAACGACGTGAGCCTGTTCCTGCTGGTGCCGCTCACGCGCGTGCTGGCCGTGCAGGCGCACCTGCCGCTGGCGCGGCTGGTGGTGCTGCAGGCGCTGGCCGTCAACGCGGGCTCGGCGCTCACGCCCATCGGCAACCCGCAGAACCTGTACCTGTGGCACCGCTCGGGCGAGAGCTTCTTCGGCTTCATGGCCATGATGGGCCCGACCGTGGCGATCATGCTGTTCTGGCTCTTCGTGGCCGTGTGGTGGCTGGTGCCGCACACGCCGATCGCGCTGCGCGAGGAGACCGAGGCCGCGCCCGTGCAGCCGCGCCTGCTGGCGCTGGCCGGCGTGCTGTTCGTCGGCTTCGTGGTCGCGCTCGACCGCCACTGGCTGCTGCCCGGCCTGGGCGCGGTGTTCGGCGTGCTGCTGCTCACCTACCCGCGCGTGCTGCGCGGCATCGACTGGGCCTTGCTGGCGATCATCGCGCTGATGTTCGTCGACCTGCGCCAGGCCGCCGAGCTGCCCGCCATCGCGGCGCTGCTGGGCCACTGGCCCATCGGCGAGGGCTGGCGCGCCTACCTGGCGGCCATTGCGGCCTCGCAGGTCATCAGCAACGTGCCGGCGGCGATCCTGCTCGACCGCTACGTGCACGACCTGCCCGCGCTGGCGGCCGGCGTGAGTGTGGGCGGCTTCGGCTGCGTGCTGGGCTCGCTGGCCAACCTGATCGCGCTGCGGCTGGCCAAGCTGCCGCACGGGCTGCGCGAGTTCCACCGCATCAGCATTCCGTTCTTGCTGGTGTGCGCGGCCTCGGCGCTGCTGCTGCGGCTGGGGTGATGACAGGCGGCGGGGCGGCGCGGACAATCGCTCCCGCCATGCACACGCCCGCCCCCGTCCTCTCGTTGCGCGACTACACGCCATCGCGCGGCAGCCATGCGCACGACCACTTCCAGGTGCTGCTCGGGCTCGACGGCGTGCTCGAGATCGAAGTCGAAGGCCGCGGCTCGGGCATCGGCACGGGCCAGGCCCAGGTCGTCGCACCCGGCGACCGGCACGACTTCGAGGCCCGGCGCGGCGGCAGCGTCTGCCTCGTGCTCGACACGCCGCATGCCCCGTGGGCACGCTGCGTCGAACAGCCGCCGGCCGATGCGCCCCGGCTGCACGCGCTGGCCCGCTACCTCGCGCACTGCCTGCAGCAGCCGCAGCACGCGGCGCTCGCCCTGCAGCACGGTCCGGCGCTGCTGCTCGAGGCCTGGGGCGCCGTCGCCCCGTCGGTCGCCGACACGCGCCGCCGCCGCATCGACTGGCCGGCCCTCGCGGCCTGGGCGCAGACGAACTGGCACCGGCCGCTGGGCGTGGCCGACCTGGCCGAGGTCGCCTGCCTGAGCCCCAGCCAGTTCGCGCAGCGCTGCCGCGAGGAGCAGGGCCAGAGCGCGATGCTCTGGCTGCGCACACTGCGGCTGGCCCATGCGCGCGAACTGCGGCTCGAAGGCCTGAGCGTGGCCGAGACGGCGCGCCGCACGGGCTACCGGTCGCCGTCGGCGCTCACGGCCGCCCTGCGCCGCTGACACCGTCGTTGCGCGACGACGCACCGTCGGGCCGCGACGAACGCGGCGCGTAGCCTCGGCGTCCATGCCCGCCACCTTCTACGCCCTGCTCGCCATCGCGCTGTGGGCCACGCTCGCCACCTTCGGCACCGCGCTGTCGCACCTGCCGCCCTTCCTGCTGACCGGGCTGGCGCTGATCGTCGGCAGCGTGCCGAGCTGGCCGCTGGTGCTGCGCGACCGCCGCGCCTGGCGCGTGCCGCCGCGCACGCTGGCGCTCGGGGTGTACGGGCTCTTCGGCTTTCACTTCCTGCTGTTCATCGCGCTGCGGCATGCGCCGCCGGTCGAGGCCAACCTCGTGAACTACCTCTGGCCGCTGCTGATGGTGGTGCTGGCGCCGGTGCTGCTGCCGGGCGTGTCGCTGCGCCCGCTGCATGTGGTGGCGGCGCTGCTGGGCTTTGCGGGCGCGGCCATCGCGATCCTCGGCGCGCGCGGCGGCAGTGCGGCGCTTCCCGGCGCGCCCGCCACGTACTGGGGCTTCCTGCCGGCGGCCGGCTCGGCCTTCATCTGGGCCAGCTACTCGCTGTGGACGCAGCGCGTCACGCCCTTCCCGACCTCGGCCATCGGCCTGTTCGGGCTGGTGTCGGGCGCGCTCTCGCTGGCCTGCCATGCGCTGCTGGAGCCGTCGGTGGCGCTGTCGGCCAAGGACGGGCTGCTGGTCGCGCTGTGCGGCCTGGGCCCGCTGGGCGCGGCGTTCTTCGTGTGGGACATGGCGCTCAAGCGCGGCGACGCGCGGCAGATCGGCATCCTGAGCTACCTCACGCCGCTGGCCTCCACCGCGCTGCTGCTGGCCGTGACCGGCCGGGCGCTCACGGCCAGCATCGCGCTGGCGGCGGCGCTGATCATCTCGGCCGCGGTGATGGGCACGCGTGCGAAATGAGACAAATCAGGGCGATGCCCGACAGAGCTTGTCGTTTTTTGTGGCTAGAGTGGAGGCTCAGGAAAAAGGAGTCACCCCCATGGATCAGAAGAACAACAAGACCGAGGATTTCGAGATCACGCCCAAGCTGGTGTTCGACATGAACCTGGCGCTGTACCTCGACCTGGTGGCCGCGCTGGAGGGCGCGGGCGCCGTCACCTACCGGCAGATGGCGGCGCGGGTCCTGAACATCAGCATGGACGCCCGCACCGACGGCGACACCAACCTGTCGACCGTGCTCGAAGGCATCGCCCAGGGCTTCGCAGGCCACGGCGACGGCCTCTCGATCGAACTGCTGAAGGCCGCGCGCGGCCTGCGCGAGGACGATGCGATGGGCGACATTCCGATGCGGCCCAACCTGGACGACTGACCCGTCGCCTGCGGCATCGATCTCCGGCGGCCGATGCGCCGTGCAATCGGCGGGGCGAGGCGACGCTGCCGCTTTCACCGCTCAAGGCGACTTCCTGACGGGCAAAGGCCGCCCCACCCGTTCCAGTACCTCCTGCGGCCAGATGACCTTGCGCATGGTCATGTGGCTGATCCAGTTACACAGCGCCCACAGGGTGAAGAACGGCAACGTCACAGGAAAAAGGAGCAGAAAAAGAACGGTCGGAAAACGGTTGGTTCTCCACCACCAGCCCAGCTTGGGCCCGAAGGGGCTGACCACGCCCATGCTTTGCCACAAGCTGCGGGGGCGCTCGAAGATTTGAAGCTGCTCGCCCTGCGGAACACCAGCCCCCCCGTCTTCCATGAAGCGACGGATGTGCTCCCACAGCATCGGCACGGTGTACTCGCCCATGCCCAGGCTGTTGCCCACATCGAATTCATCAAGCAGGCGGCCCTCCTTTTCGTCGGGCTTGCGGTAGTCGCGCACCACCAGCGTCAGGCTGTGCAGGCGCGAGAGGGCCTGACCAGTGGATGCCAACGTCACACGATGTTCGGCCGTGATGCAAGCCCAGTCGTATTCCACCGCCTGCAGCGCGATGGGTTTGAGGCGCAGGCGCCGCCACCCGCTGTCGGCAGAACCGTCGAGCGGCGGAAACAGGCGATAGACCTTGCGGTGCTTGCGGTCGAAGACGGTCGGCTCGTCCTCAGGGGCGAAGAGGTCCATGCGCAAGAAGAAAAGGTACCAGCGGGGAAAAACGTAGAACGCCAGGAATGCAACGACCACCATCTCCAGCGCCAGGAACGGATGCCGCCAGGACGTGAACACGCTCAATATTCCCGAGGAAACCGCCATCCAGAGGGCCCATGTCTGGACGACAACGCCGGCCGCCACGCTCATCAACGCAAATCCGCGCATCTGTGCGGATGCCCCCGGTTGCTGAAGCACGATCGCGTCCTTGAACACCGCCACCACATTGTTCATGGCACTGGGCTCGTCGCTGGCGCGCTTGTTCTTTCTGAAACGCTCCAGCACGCCATTGAGCGCCTGGCCGTCTACCGTGTTCGGCACAGGCTCGACGCCTTGCAGCAACGCGATGGCTGGTGCCACGAACTCACCATGCTTGAGCACGTTCAGCGTCCTCCGATGCAGCTGTATCGTGCTGCATTTTCTTGAAAATCATCCAATCAGGGCTCGATGGGTCTGGGTGCGGAGATTCTGGGCCACAGCCAGTGCATCGGGTCGGCCTTCAGCGCTGCTTGAATGACGGCCCCCAGAGCGTCCAGTATCTTGCTGTGGTCCATGCGCCGTGCAGGTCGTTCACACGACCGGCCCACTGACGAAGCGCGGAGGTTGTCAGAATTTCTTCCCTTTCATACCCACCTGTCCCGAGAGCACGATGACCTCATCGAAAACCCCCTCGGATGGGGCCCTGTCGGCAGTGCTGCACAAGGTCAGCGACAACATCGTCCTCATCGGACCTGCGCGAAACAGGTTGCAGACGGGCGCAGCATTCGCGTCGTTCTGCTCGATGGTCTTGCTCTGCCTGCTGTGCGCGACCTTCATCGTGGGCGACGACGGGCCCAACGGATGGGCATCTTTCCTTCTCTCGCTTGGCATCGCCATGTTTCTGCTGGTGATGGTCTGCACGCAGTTTTTGTATCCTCGAAGCTTTCTGTTTCAACGTGCGCCGACCTATGCGGTCTTCGATTGCGAAGCGCAGCGGGGCTACTGGGCAAGCGATGGCCAGTTGCGCCCTGTGGCATGGAAGGAAGTTCGTTTCGATGCCTTCGAAACCAGCCGCCGATTGAGCGCTGGACAATGGCTGCACCAGCATTTCCTGCGGATCGAAAGCTCAGGACCGTGCGAGGGAAGCAGCATCGACATACCGGTCACTCAGACCTTTGACAGCTGGAGCGGCACCCTGGTTGTTTCCAGGCTCAACACTGCCTTGCGTGGCTTCATGGGCAGCAGCCATGCCATGGGCGCTGACATCGCGGACCTTCGCCAGCAGCCTCAAGGGAGCATTCTGCGGTCCATCGGATCGTGGGTCATCCCGCCCCATCAGTCCCTCAAGACGCACCCCTGGAGCGTTCTTTTCGGGGTGTTCGGCTTTCCATGGGTCAGCTTGTTTTTCATCTTCACCGCCTTCTACATGGCGGCTGTCAAAGCCACGAGCACGCCCGCCCGCTGGTCGGATGAACTGCTGTCCAGGATCGGGGAGATTCCGGCAGGGTCCCAGCTGGAAGCCATCATCTCGTCGAAGGTCTGACCGACCGTTGCGCAAGGCCCGCCCGCGTTTGCCAACGATCGGTCGTCTTCCCGATGCCCCGCTGGGGGGCAGCCCCGCCTGACGGGGCTGCTGATGCTTTCGGCAGCGTCAGTCTTCGGCGACTTGCAGCACCAGCTTGCCGAAGTTCTCCCCAGCGAACAGCTTGTTCAGCGACTCGGGGAAGGTGTCGAGCCCCTTCACGACGTCTTCCTTGCTCTTCATGCGGCCGTCCTTCAGGTAGCCGGCCATCTCGGCGATGGCAATGGGGTAACGGTCGGCGTAGTCGAACACCACGATGCCTTCCATGCGCGCGCGGTTCACGAGCAGGCTCAGGTAGTTCTTCGGGCCGGCGGCCGGCATGCTGTTGGCGTTGTTGTACTGGCTGATGGCGCCGCAGATGATCACGCGGGCCTTGCGTGCCAGGCGTGCCAGCACGGCGTCCAGAATCTCTCCGCCGACGTTGTCGAAGTAGATGTCCACGCCCTTCGGGCAGTGGGTCTTGAGGCCTTCGCGCACCGCGCCCGCGCCGGCCTTGTAGTCGATGCAGGCGTCGAAGCCCAGCTCTTTCACCACCCAGTCGCACTTGGCGGCGCCGCCGGCGATGCCGACCACGCGGCAGCCCTTGATCTTGGCCAGCTGGCCCACGGTCTGGCCCACGGCGCCGGCCGCGCCCGAGACGACCACGGTTTCGCCCGCCTGGGGCATGCCCACGTCCATCAGGCCGAAGTAGCCGGTCATGCCGGGCATGCCCAGCACGTTGAGCCACTGGGTGATGGTGCCCACGCGCAGGTCGACCTTCACGAGGCCGTTGCGCTTGATCTGGTCCTGCGGGATCAGCATGTATTCCTGCACGCCGAGCGTGCCGTACACGGTGTCGCCCACGGCGAACTGCGGGTTCTTCGAGGCCACCACGCGGCCGATGCCGCCGGCGCGCATCACCTCGTCGATGGCCACGGGCGGGATGTAGCTCTTGGCGTCGTTGAGCCAGCCGCGCATGGCGGGGTCGAGCGACAGCGACAGCGTCTTGACCAGCACGCCGCCCTCGTCGGGCTGGGCCACGGGCTCGGTGCTGAAGCGCCAGTGCTCGCGCGTGGCCGTGCCCTCGGGGCGCTTGGCAAGACGGACCTGGTGGTTGGTGAGGGCGCTGCTCATGGTGTCTCCTTGATGGGTGAATGTGCCGGGCATCGGCGACGCAGCCGCATCGTAGTCGCGGGCCAAGACCCCGCGCGTAGCGCAGGCGACAGCCCGCCCTGCCCCTCCGGATGCCCTGCTATGGAAGCAGGAGCAGCCCGTACGCCGCCGCCGTGGCGACGCCCAGCACCGAGGCCACGGCGCCGACGCGCCGCGCCCAGCCGGGCCGGTAGCTCACGAGGCCGACCACCACGAGCGCGGCGGCCGTGAGGGCGCCCAGCCACAGCACCCAGCCCATGGCCAGCCCGCGCAGGCGCAGCGCGGCGACCAGCGACAGCCCCAGCAGCGCCGCACCGCCCAGCTGCTGCCAGGGCCGCGACGGGCCCGGCGTGCGGCCGCGCCCGTGGGCGTCTTCGTAGTGACGGTCCATCGCCAGGCTCAGCGTGACGAAGCCGCCGAGCGCCGACGCGAACAGGGCGCACACCAGCGCGAAGGTGCTCATCAAAAGCACCCCCGCGCCGGAAGCCCCGCCCTCACCGGACGACGAAGCTCAGCGTGGCGACGTGGCGCGTCTGCGTGTAGGGCTTGCCGTCCCAGCTGCCCTTGCCGTCCTTGTCGGTGTGGTTCACCTCGACCACGTACTGGCCGGGCCAGGGCGTCTGCAGCGTGACCTGGCCGGCGTCGTCGGTGGTGAACTTCTTCTCCCACTTGGGCGGGCCGAACACGACCACCTCGGCCTTGGGCAGCGGCTTGCCCGCGAGCAGCAGCGTGAAGCTGTTGCTGTTGGCGGCCTGCGGCACGAGCTCGAGCGTGTGGCGCGCGACGGTTTCGGTGCGGCCGGTGCGTGCCTGGTACAGGCTCGCCACGCCCTTGTCGCTGACGTAGGCGCCCACGAGGCGCGCGTCGCCGCTGGCGTCGGCCTTGACCACGAAGTGGTCGGCATGGCGCGTGGCCGGCGTCTGCTTGCCGTCGGCGGCGATGCCGCGCGGCGCGCTGACCAGCTTCAGGTGGCCGGCCTCGGTCTCGCGCAGGTCGTCGGCCCATTCGCCGAAGTAGGCCTTGGCCTCGCCGCCCGCGGCGGGTTCGAGCCAGACGAAGTGGGCGTGCGCGGCGCCCGAGAAAACGAACGCGGCCGCCGCGAGGGTGGCAAGGGAGAACAGGGGTTTCTTCATGATCGATGCTCCTAGGTTGATTGATGGTTGAGACGGAATGGAAGGCTGCTTGTTCAGAACTTGGCGCGCAGGGTCAGGCTCACGTTGCGCGGCTCGCCCCAGAACACGCTGTCGTAGAAGCCCACGTTGCGGTAGTACTTCTTGTCGAAGACGTTGCGGATGTTCAGCTGCGCCGTGACGTTCTTGTGGATCTCGTAGCTGGCCATGAGGCTGAAGACCGCGTACGCCTTCTGCGAGATGCGCGGCAGCGGGTCCTTCATGCTGAAGAGCGGCGGCTGGCCATACCACGACTCGCCGTAGATGCCGCTTTGCGCCGTCATGTCGCCGCCGACCTTCAGGCCGCGCCAGGCGCCGCCGAAGCGATAGGCGGTCGACAGGCGCAGCAGGTGCTTGGGCTGGTTGGGCACGGCACGCGCGCCCTTGGCGGTCTTGGCATCCAGGTAGGTGTAGCCGGCGGCCACGTTCCAATCGGGCGTGATCTGGCCCGACACGTCGAACTCGAGGCCGCGCGCCGTCACGCCGTCGCCGCTGGCCACGTAGGCCTGGCCGCCGTCGGGCAGGCGAAAGCCCGCGGGCACGCTGCGGTCGAGCTCGGCCAGGTTCTTCTTCTTGACCTGGAACACGGCGGCCGAGGCATTGAGCGCGCCGCCGAAGTACTCGCCCTTCACCCCCAGCTCGGCGCTGGTCCCGGTCTCGGGCGTGAGGTACTGGTCGTTGCGGTCCTTCGAGGTCTGCGGACGGAACAGCGTGGTGTAGCTGGCATACAGCGAGTGGCGCTTGTCCAGGTCGTAGACCACGCCGACATACGGCGTGACCTCGTCCTTCGACTCCGACTTGCCCGTGGTGCGCGTGTACTGCTGCGCCGTGTTGTAGGCGTGCGTGTAGCTGCGGTAGTTGCTCACGCGCGCGCCGACGATCACGCTCAGCGGGTCGGTGATGCTGAAGCGGCCCGCCACGTAGCCGCCGTTGAGCTGCGTGAAGCCCACGGTCTTGGAGCCGTCGGCCAGGAAGATCGGGCGCGGGATGTTGCCGGTCCAGGTGCGGTAGTCGGGAATGGCCTCGGGGTACGGGATCACCGGCGTGCCGCCCTGCGAGGTGTAGGTCTGGTTGCCGCCGTTCCATCCGGCGATGAAGGTGTGGCGCCGCCCGAACAGGCTGAAGGGGCCGGTGGCGTACAGGTCGAAGTTGTCGTTGACGTACTCGCCCTCGCCCCACACACCGCTCCACAGCTTCATGCCCTGGCCGGTGAAGCGGTTGGGGTAGCCCGCGCCGCCGTTGGCCACGGTGGTGTTGTTGGTGCTGGTGGTGCGCGCATAGCCCAGGTGCACCTTCCAGTCGTTGTCGAAGCGGTGCTGCAGCGAGACGAAGGCCGTGTGCTGCTTGTTGGCCCAGGTGCTCCACGGCGCACTCAGGCTGGTGTTGCGCGGCAGGTTGGCGAGCGTGCCGTCGTGGTTCCAGTAGGGAATGGCGCCCCAGGTCGCGCCCGTGGGCTTGTTGTCCTGGAAGTCGATGCCGGCGGTGAGCAAGGTGGAGCGCGTGAGGTCGGCCTCGACGATCACCATGCCCACGGTCTTGCGCTCGTGGTACATGTCCATGTACGAGTCGCGGTCCTGCCAGGCCAGCGCGGTGCGCGCGCGGATGCGGCCGTCGGCGGTGAGCGGCACCGACAGGTCGACCTCGGCGCGCTTGTGGTTCCAGCGCCCGTAGCTGAGCGAGGCGCTGCCCTGGAACTCGCGCGTGGGGCGCTTGCGCACCGAGTTGATGGTGGCCGACGGATCGCCCGTGCCGCCCATGAGGCCGGTGGCGCCGCGGATGACCTCGATGCGGTCGTACAGCACGGTGTCGGACAGCGGCGAATTCGGCCCGCGCGGCATGCCGTCGATCTGGAAGTTGTTGATCGAGAAACCGCGCGCCGAGTAGTTCACGCGCTCGCTGTCGGCCTGCCCGACCATGATGCCGGTGGTCTGGCCCAGCACGTCGTCGATGCGGGCGCTGCCCAGGTCGTCCATGCGTTCGCGCGTGATCACGGTCACCGACTGCGGCGTCTCGCGGATCGACAGGTCCATGCGCGTCGCGGTGGACGCCTGCTCGGCGGTGTAGGAGCGGCTGCCCTCGGTGCGGCCGCTGCGGTCGCCCGAGACGGTGACTTCGAACAGCGCCGCGCCGCTGGCGGCGGGCTGTTGCTGCGCGCTGACGACGCCGCAGCAAAGCAGGGCGACAAGAGCCACGGGAGACCGCCGGAAGCGGGCGCGTGAAAACGAATGCTGGTTCATGGCATGAAGAAAGGGGGCGGCCCGACCCGAGAGGTCGGCAACGCCCGTTGGCAGGAGATGGCTAGCGACGCACCCGGCCGCGAAGGGGCCGGCAGCGACCTGGCTGCGGAGAAAAAACGCGGTGCGTCAGTAGGTGCCGCGCAAGGTCACGAGCAGGTGGCGCGGGGCGCCGTAGAAGCTGCTGCTGGTGCTGGTGCGGTAGCGCGTGTCGAAGACGTTGTTCAGCGCCACCGACACGGCGAGGTGCTTGTTGATCGGGTAGCGCGCCATGAGGTCGAGCGTGGTGTAGGCCTGCTGCGTGAAGCGCGCGTGGCCCGAGGGACCCAGGCCCGTGCTGTAGGTGTCGCTCTGCCAGTTCAGGCCCCCGCCCACGGTCAGGCCGTTGCCGATGCTGGCGATGCGGTAGCTGGTGAAGAGCTTCAGCAGGTTCTTCGGCACCTGCGTGTTCAGCCGCTGGCCGGCCGCGTCGCGTGCCACGCTGTGCGCGAAGCCGCCGCCGACCTGCCAGCCGGGCAGCAGCTCGCCGGCCACTTCGAATTCGTAGCCGCGCGTGGTCGTGCCCTTGGCGGCGCGGTAGGCGGCCGAGCCGTCGGGCGCGAACTCGTTGTCCAGGCGCACGGCGAGGTTGTCCTGCTTCACCTGGAACACGGCGGCGCTGAGGTTGAGGCGGTCGTTGTGGAACGCGCCCTTCACGCCCGCTTCGTAGGCGTGCCCCTCGAGCGGATCGAGGTAGGTACCGCTGCGGTCCTTGCCGGCCTGCGGCTTGAAGATGCTGGTGTAGCTGGCGTAGGCCGACCAGTGCTTGTCGAGGTCGACCACCACACCCGCGTACGGCGTGACGACGCCCTTCTCGCTGCGCGTGGTGAGGGTGGCGGCGCGCTGCAGGGGGACGGTGCGCGTCACGTCCTTCCAGTCGCTCGCGCGCGCGCCGACGATCACCGAGAGCGCATCGGTGGGCCGCAGCCGCACCGTGGCATAGGCGCCCGACTGGCGCGTGGCGGTTTCCTGGCGGCCGGTCACGGGCTGCTGCGGCTGGGCGGGCAGGTCACCGTTCCAGCTGTTGAAGTTCGCGATCCACGGGTCGAAGCCCGCCACGTTCCAGCCCGCGTACAGCGGCGCGTCGCTGTGCGTGCGCGAGGCGTTGTAGCCCAGCACCAGCTCATGGCGCCGGCCGAGGAGTTCGAAGGGGCCGCTCGCGTACAGGTCGAATGCGTTCTGCACCGGCACCGCGTTCCAGCGGTTCGTCCACAGGCCGAGCCCCGCACCCGTGGCGCGGTCCATGTAGCCGCGCAGCGCGTAGCCGATGACGTCGTCGTAGGCGCGGCGCGAGCGGTTGAAGGCGGCGTGCACGGCCCAGCCGTTGTCGAAACGGTGGTCGAGCGCGGCGAAGTACTGGCGCTGGTCCTGGTACGAGTGGGCCCAGCGCGCGGCGGCGCTGCGCGAGCGGCCGTAGGTGGCCTCGCTGCCGTCGCTGAAATGCAGCGGCAGGCCGGCGCGCGCCACGCCGTCGTTGTCGTGCCGCTGCAGCTCGAAGCCGGCGCTCAGGCGTGTGCTGCGCGCGAGGTCGGCTTCGACGATGCCGTAAAACAGGCGCTTGTTCTCGTGGTGCCGCTCGATCCACGAATCGCCGTCCTGCACGGCCGCGACCACGCGCGCACGCACACGGCCGTCGGCGGTGACGGGCCCACCGATGTCGAGCTCGGCGCGCTGCCGATTCCATGTGCCTGCGCTGAACGAGGCGCTGGCCTGCAGCGCGTTGCCGGGGCGCTTGCGCACGAGGTTGACGGTGGCCGCCGGCGTGCCCACGCCGTTGAGCAGGCCGGTGGCGCCGCGCACCACCTCGACGCGGTCGTAGAAAGCCAGGTCACCCGTCTGCAGCAGCCAGGTGCCGGCCTGCGGGATGCCGTCGACCTGGTAGTTCTCGACCTCGAAGCCGCGCGCATAGACGGCGTTGGCGTCGGTGCCGGCGTTGCCGCTCTGCACGAAGCTCAGGCCGGGCGCCTGGCGCAGCACGTCGCTGATCTGGCCCAGGCCCTGGTCGTCGATGCGGTCGCGTGTGAGCACGCTGACCGACTGCGGCGTCTCGCGCAAGCTGAGTTCGAGCCGCGTCGCGGTGCCGATCGCGCCGTCGGTGGTGTAGGAGCCCGTGCCTTCGGTGACGGTGCCGGTGTCGCGCCCGCCGGTGACCGTGACCTCGCTGAGCGCACCGCCTGCCGCGGGCGCTTCGGCCTGTGGCTTCGGCCCCGGTGCGCGCTGCGCCGCTACGCGCAGCGCGTAGCCGCCCGAAGCGCCGCGCACCGCTTCGAGGCCGCTGCCTTCGAGCAGCTGCAGCAGCGCCTCGCGCGCCGTGTAGCGGCCCTGCAGCGCGGGCGCGCGCTTGCCGCGCACCACCTCGGCATCGACGCCGAGCAGCAGCCCCGTGCGCACAGCGAGCGCGGTCAGTGCGCTGCTCAGCGGCTGCGCGGGCTGGTGCCACTCGAAGGCCGCATCGGCGGTGGGCGTTTGCGCGGCGGCCGGCACGGCGAGCAGCACCAGGCTCGCGAGCGCGAAGGCACGGCGCAGGCGATGCCAGCGCTGCGCGCCGGCGTGCGCGGTCTCGGTCGGGTCTGCTGCAGGTCCTGTCATGGTGTGGTGAATCTCTTTTCACCACCTATGACAAGCGGGCACGGGAATCGGGTAGCGGTGCGCGCGGAAAAAAGTTCGACCGCCCGGTCACGGCGGCGCCGTGGTGGTCACCCGCACCAGCCACGGCGACAGCGTCGACACGCGCAAGGTCGGCAGCGCGCTGGCGAGCAGCGCGAGCGCGGCGTCGCTCTGCTGGATCGGCAGCACGCCGGTGAAGCGCAGCGCGCCCAAGGCCTCGTCGTCGGCCAGCAGCAGGCCGGGCCGGTGCCGCCCGAGCTGGCGCAGCACCTCGGCCACCGGCGCGTCGTCGAACACCAGCCGGCCCTGCGGCCAGGCCAGGCCGCCGGGCGCGGCGGGCACGGTGTCGGTGGTGACGCCGCGGCGGTCGAAGCGCACCTGCTGCCCCGCCTGCACGTCGACCCAGCGGTCGTCGCCGCCGTCCAGCGGCTGCACGCGCACGCGCGATTCGGTGACGGTGACGAGCGTGTCGCTCGCCTCGCGCCGCACGGCATAGCGCGTGCCCAGCGCCTGCGCGCTGCCGTCGCGGTCGACCACGGCGAAGGGCTTGTCGCCGTGCGCGACCTCGACGAAGACCTCGCCGCGCAGCAGCTGCACGCGGCGCACGCTGCCGGAGAAATCGATGTCGATGGCCGAGTCGCTGTTCAGCGCGACGCGGCTGCCGTCCTCGAGCGTGAGGTGGCGGACCTCACCGGTGCCGGTGCGCTCATCCGCCAGCCAGGCCTGCCACGGCATCGCGGCGCCCGCCACGAGCAGGCAGGGCAGCAGCACGAGCGCGCCCAGCGCCTGGCGCGAGAGGCCCCGGCGCGCGGGTTGCGGCGCGGGGGTGTCGGGTGTCACCGACTCCCACATGCGGCGCATCTCGGCCAGGAGCCGCGCATGGCGCTCGTCGAGCGCGCACCACGCCGCGCAGGCGGCGCGCGTGGCGTCGTCCACGCTGTCGTCGGCGAGGGTCACGGCCCACAGCGCCGCCTCCTCGCGCAGGCGCTCGGCGGCCGCGTCAGGCATGGGCCGGGGCGTCGGCGCTTTCCGTCTCGGGCACGGCCGCGGCCATGCGGCCGTGGCAATGCGCCAGCACCTTCGCGAGGTACTGCTTCACGCGCGTCTCGGACACGCCCAGTTCGGCCGCGATCTCGCGGTACGAGCGCCCTTCGACGCGCGCCATCAGGAAGGCGGTGCGGCTCTTCACGTCGAGCTCGGTCGCCAGCAGCGCGAGCACCTGGCCCAGCAGCTCGCGCGCGCACGCCTTGTCCTCGGCGCTCGGCGCGCAGGCGTCCTCGGCCATCAGCGCGACGGTGCGCAGCACCTCGGCCTCGACCTGCATGCGGCGAAAGCGGTTGATCATCAAACGACTCGCCACCACCTGCAGGAAGGCGCGCGGCTGGCGCAGCACCGGCTGCTGCGGCAGCTCGATGAGGTTGAGAAAGGTGTCGTGCGTGAGATCGGCCGCGGTGAAGCCGCAGCGCAGGCGGCCCAGCAACCAGCTGCGCAGCCAGCCCTGGTGGTCGACGTACAGCTGCCGGACTTCCGGATGGGACATGGTGTGAAGGGGCATCGCGGGCAGCGACGCAATTGAGAGTTATTCTCATTATAGATTTGTAAAGTTTGTCCTGTCCCCCGAAACGTCTCATTCCGCATGAGGCACCGCGCGGGCTACCCGTTTCCGCGCCTCGCACGTCTTAGCTGCATGACCCTCGCTTTCTTCTGCAGGGACGCCCGGTGACGGCGCCCGCTTCCCGTTCGCGCGCCGGCACACGCCTGCGCATCGCCGCCTTCGCGGCGCTGGCCCTGGCCGCCGTCGCGGTGGCCTACGTTTGGGCGAGTCCGCGCGACCCCGGCTGGGACACCGCCGTGCTGCGCCGCGGCGACATCGAAAGCAGCGTGACCGCCATCGGCACGCTGCAGCCGCGCCGTTATGTGGACGTGGGCGCGCAGGTGTCGGGCCAGATCCTGCGGCTGCACGTGCAGCCCGGCGACGCGGTGAAGAAGGGCCAGCTGATGGTGGAGATCGACCCCAGCGTGCAGCAGGCCACCGTGGACGCCGGCCGCGCCTCGCTCGCGGGCCTGCGCGCGCAACTGGCCGACCAGCACGCGCAGCACCGCCTGGCACGCCAGCAGTTCGCACGCCAGCAGCAGATGGCCGCCGAAGGCGCCACGCGCGCCGAAGACGTGCAGACCGCCGAAGCCACGCTGGCCTCGGCCGCCGCGAAGATCGCGCACCTCGAAGCCCAGATCGCCCAGACCCAGGCCACGCTGAAGGCCGACGAGGCCCGCCTGGGCTACACGCGCATCTACGCGCCGATGGCCGGCAGCGTGGTCTCGGTGCAGGCGCGCGAGGGCCAGACGCTCAACGCCACCTACCAGACGCCCGACATCCTGCGCGTGGCCGACCTGTCGAGCATGACGGTGTGGACCGAGGTCTCGGAAGCCGACGTGCGCCGCGTGAAGCGCGACATGGCCGTGTACTTCACCACGCTCGGCGCCGACCGCCGCCGCTGGGAAGGCACCGTGCGCCAGGTGCTGCCCTCGCCGCCCGTGCCCGCGGGCAAGAGTGGCGGCGACGCGCCGCAGGCGCCCGCCGCCAGCAAGGTCGTGCTCTACACCGTGCTGTTCGACGTCGACAACGCCGACGGCGAGCTCATGCCGCAAATGACCGCGCAGGTGAGCTTCGTCGCCGCCTCGGCGCGCAACGTGGTGGTGGCGCCGCTGCCCGCGCTCACGGCCGTGAAGGGCCAGGCCGGGCGCTTCACCGCGCGCGTGCTCGGGCCCGACGGCCAGCCCGCACCGCGCGACGTGCGCATCGGCGTGCGCGACCGGCTCTCGGGCGAGGTGCTCGAAGGCCTGGCCGAGGGCGAGCGCCTCATCACCGGCGAGCGCGCGGCCGGCGGCGGCACGCGGAAGTTCCAGCTGTGAGTGCGGCCGAGACGAAGACGACCCCGCTGATCGCGCTGCACGACCTGCGCAAGTCCTACGGCGGCCACGACGGCGCGCCGGCCGTCGAGGTGCTGCGCGGCATCACGCTGGAGCTGCATGCGGGCGAGTTCGTCGCCATCGTCGGCAGTTCGGGCTCGGGCAAGTCGACGCTGATGCACCTGCTCGGCTGCCTCGACCGCCCGACCGGCGGGCGCTACCTGTTCGCCGGCCAGGACGTGGCCGGCATGGACGCCGACGCGCTCGCGCGATTGCGGCGCGAGGCCTTCGGCTTCGTGTTCCAGGGCTACCACCTGATCTCCACCGAGTCGGCGCAGGAGAACGTCGAGATGCCCGCCATCTACGCCGGCGCGGCGCCCGCCGAGCGCGCCTCGCGCGCACGCGGGCTGCTCACGCGGCTGGGCCTGGGCGATCGGCTGGGCCACCGGCCGCACCAGCTGTCGGGTGGCCAGCAGCAGCGCGTGTCGATCGCGCGTGCACTCATGAACGGCGGACGCATCGTGCTGGCCGACGAGCCCACCGGCGCGCTCGATTCGCGCAGCGGCGAAGAGGTGATGGCGCTGCTCGACGAGATGGCCGCCGCCGGCCACACCGTGATCCTCATCACGCACGACCGCGAGGTGGCGCAGCGCGCGCGCCGCGTGATCGAGATCCGCGACGGCTGCATCGTGTCGGACAGCGGGTGCGCGCCCATCGAAGCGCCACCAGAGCCACTTCCGCTGCTCTCGGCCACGCACACGGCCGACGCCGCCGACACGCCGCGCGCCCTGCTCTCCGAACTGCACGAGGCGCTGCGCGCGGCCTGGCGCGTGATGTGGATCCACCGCTTTCGCACTGGCCTGACATTGCTGGGCATCGTGATCGGCGTGGCCTCGGTCATCGTGATGCTCGCGGTCGGCACCGGCTCGCAGGAGGCGGTGATGAAGCAGATCTCGCTGTTCGGCGCCGACAAGATGTACGTGGCCGCCATTCCCGACAGCGCGCGCGGGCGCGGCGGCAAGCTCACGCTGGCCGACGTCGACACCATCCGCCGCCTGCCCAACGTGCGCGTGGCCATGCCCTACATCGAGGGCTTCGTGGTCGCGCGGCGCGGCAACGTGGACCACCGCACCGAGGGCGGCGGCGCCACCACCGACTTCGAGCAGGCGCTGAAGTGGCCGACCGCGCGCGGCATCTTCTTCGACGAGAGCGACGAACAGAGCCTGGCCAAGGTCGCGGTGATCGGCGAGCGCGTGCAGGCCGCGCTGTTCGCCGACGGCACCGACCCGGTGGGCCAGCGCATCCTGCTGGACAACGTGCCCTTCGACGTGCTGGGCGTGCTCGCCGCCAAGGGCGCGGGCGGCGGCCAGGCCAGCGAGGACGAGCGCGTGATCGTGCCCTTCTCCACCGCCGCCGCGCGGCTGTACGGCAGCAACCATCCGACCTGGGTGGCGGTGGCCGTGCACGACGTCGACAAGGCTTCGGAGACGGCCGCAGAGATCGTCGAAGTGCTGGCCGCGCAGCGTCACGTGCGCGACGTGCAGGTGTTCGACCAGACCGAGTCGATCAAGGCGCGCGCGCAGACCCAGCGCACCATGACCGTGATGCTCGGGCTGATCGCGGCGGTGTCGCTGGTGGTCGGCGGCATCGGCGTGATGAACGTGATGCTCATGACCGTGCGCGAGCGCACGCGCGAGATCGGCATCCGCATGGCCACCGGCGCACGCCAGCGCGACATCCTGCGGCAGTTCCTGGTCGAGGCGGTGCTGGTCACCGTGACCGGCGGCGTCGCGGGCGTGGCGGGCGGGCTGCTCGTGGGCGCCGCGCTCATCGTGTGGAGCGTGCCGGTGATCTTTTCCCTCACGGCCATCGCAGGCGCCTTCGGCTGCGCCGTGCTCACCGGCCTGGTGTTCGGCTTCATGCCGGCCCGCAAGGCCGCCGCGCTCGACCCGGTCGCGGCCCTGTCTTCCGAATGACGACTGCCATGACGCGCCTTTTCTTCTCTCCCGCCGCGCTGGCCCTGGCGGCGCTGCTGCTCGCAGGCTGCGCGACGCCTTCGGCCGATGCGCCTGCGCGCACACCGCCCGTCGCCGACCCGTGGTGGACGGGCTTCGGCAGCACCGAGCTGCCGGCCTTCGTCGCCGCGGTCGATGCCGGCAACCCCGACGGCGATGCCGCCGAAGCGCGTCTGCGCCAGGCCGAGGCGCAGGAACGCATCACCGGCGCCTCGGCCTGGCCCGCGCTGTCGGCGACCGCCGATGTGCAGCGCCAGGGCCGGCTCGGCGGCGATGCGAACGTGAGTGGCAACCGGCGCGCGCTCGGGCTCGATGCGCGCTACGAGGTCGACCTGTGGGGCCGCCTGCGCGCACAGCGCGACAGCGCCGGCGCCTCGCGGCAGGCCAGCGCCTTCGACCGCGATGCGGTGCGGCTCGCGCTGCGCGCGGGCGCGGGTGCGGCCTGGCTCGAAGCGCTGGGCCTGCGCGAGCGCACGGCCATCGCGCGCCGCAGCCTGGACGATGCCGAGCGGCTGCTGCAGCTGGTCGAGGCCCGTGCGCGCGCGGGCGCGGCCTCGCCGCTCGAGCTTGCGCAGCAGCGCGGCATCGTCGCGTCGCAGCGGCGCACGGCCGCCACGCTGCACCAGCAGTCGCGCGCGGCGGACATCCGCATGGCGCGCTGGCTCGGCCAGGCCGGCAGTGAGGTGCGGATCGCGGCCACCAGCCTGCAGCAGCTCACGCTGCCCGCGGTCGACGCCAGCCTGCCGGCCGACCTGCTCGCGCGCCGGCCCGACATCGCACGCGCCGAGGCCGCGCTGGCAGCGGCCGATGCGGACGTGGCGGTGGCGCGCGCGGCGATGTTCCCCACGCTCACGCTGAGCGCCGGCCTTTCGGCGGCGGGGCCGCGCTTCGGCACGCTGTTCGATCACCCGGTGTACAGCCTGGCGACGGCGCTCGCGGCGCCGGTCTTCGACGGCGGCCGGCGCGCCGCGGCGCGCGACCTGTCGGCCGCACGGCGCGAAGAGCTGCTCGCGACCTACCGCGCCGCCACCGTTGCCGCCTTCACCGATGCGCTGACCGCGCTCGACGCCGTGGCCGTGCTCGACACGCAGCGCGCCGCGCAAGACGAGGAACTGGCACAGGCCGAGCGCGCGCGCACGCTCGCCGAGTCGCGCTACCGCGCGGGCGCCGAGACGCTGCTCACGCTGCTCGATGCGCAACGCACGCTGTTCACCGCGCAGGACGCGCGCGCGCAGTTGCTGCAGGCGCGCTTGCAAGCCAGCGTGGCGCTGTACCACGCGCTCGGCGGCGGCTGGTCTGCCGAAGCGACCACGCGCCTCAGCCGAACCGCACGCTGATCTGCAGGCCCGGGTGCGCGTTGCGCACCGTGAGCCGCCCGCCGTGGGCTTCGGCGATGAGCCGGCACAGGTACATGCCCAGGCCGACACCGCCGGTGGCGCGCGCCCGCGCGCCGTCGGTGCGATAGAAGGGCTCGGTCAGGCGTTCGAGCTGCGCGTCATCCACGCCGGGACCGAAGTCGCGCACCTCCAGCTCGGCACCGCCGTCGGCCGGTGCGCGCAAGCTCACGGTCGGCGGCTGCGGCGCGCCAGCGCTGTAGCGCAGCGCGTTGTCCAGCAGGTTGCGCACCATGAGGCGCACGCGCATGCGGTCCACGGCCTGCGGCGGCAAGCCCTCAGCCAGATCGAGCTGCACCGCCTGCGCGCCGGGCATCTCGGCCACGATCTCGCGCACCAGCGCGGCCAGGTCGACCGGCTCGCGCTGCAGCGCGGCATGCGGACTCGCGAGGCGTTCGCTTTCGAGCAGGTCGCTGATCAGGTCGCGCATCTCGTTGAGGTCGCGCAGCAACGCCTCGCGCTCGGCCTCGCCTTCGGGCGTGGCGGGCAGCAGCTCGGCGTTGAGCCGGGCCCGCGTGAGCGGCGAGCGCAGTTCGTGGCTCAGCGCCAGCAGCAGGCCGCGCTTGGCATCGAGCATGGCCTGGATGTCGCTGGCCATGGTGTTGACGCGCTGCGCGAGATCGCCCAGGTCGTCGTTGCGGCGGATCGGAATGGGCTGCGTGAACTCGCCGCGACCGAAGCGCTGCGCGCCCTCGCGGATGTCGATGAGCGGACGCAGCAGCCGGCTCACCAGTGCGTAGGCCACCACCACGAGCAGCAGCAGCACGCACAGCGTGGTCCAGCCCGCCGCGCGCGGCGCGAGCTGCCACAGCCGGGGCGCCCAGCCGAAGATGACCTTGTGCCCGTCGGCCGTGGGGCGCACGAACCAGCGCTCGGTGGAGAACATCGACTCCTCGCGGTCGCGGTCGTAGAACCAGCCGCCGCGCGCGTGCATGTCGTTGCCGGGGTTCGACTCCCAGTTCACGGTGGGCCCGGTGATGCGGATGGTGATCGGCAGCCGGTCGACCAGCGCCTGCGCGCGCACCGTGTCGGGCGGCGTGCCGAGTTCGGCAACGAGGCGGTCGGCGTAGTCCATCAGCATCGGCTGCGCGGCCTCGGCCCAGGTGCTGGAGAACGACCGCTTCATGCCGCCCACGAACACCGCCGCCATCACGAGCGCGAGCACCACGAACATCATCACGATGCGCACGCGCACCGAGCTGCGCCAGCGCTGCTGCATGTGCGCGTGCATGCGCGCATGCCAGTGCCGACGCCGCTCCTTGCCGGGGCACAGGCCTTTGTTGTCGGTGGGCACGGCGCCTGCGCGCCTGCGGGGAAATCTCATGAAGAAGGCTCGCCCGGCGCCACGGCCAGCGCGTAGCCGGCGTTGCGCAGCGTCTTGATGCAATCGAGCGGCTCGAGCTTCTTGCGCAGCCGGCTCACCACGATGTCGACCGCGCGCGTGAAGAGCTCGGCCTCGTGGCCGCGCAGCCGGTTCAGGATGTCGTCGCGGCTGAACACCTTGCCGGGCTCGCCGGCCAGCAGCGCGAGCAGGTCGAACTCGGTGCCGGTGAGCTCCACGCGCTCGCCGTGGCGCAGCACCTGGCGCCGGTCGAGGTCGATCGACAGGCCGTCGAACACGCGCAGTTGGGCGTTGGCGGCGGCCGCCGCCGGCGCGCTGCGCTGGCGGCGCAGGATGGTCTGCACGCGCGCCACCAGTTCGCGCGGCTCGAAGGGCTTGGGCACGTAGTCGTCGGCGCCGAGTTCGAGGCCGACCACGCGGTCCATGACCTCGCCGCGCGCGGTGAGCATCACGATGGGGATGTCGCTTTCCTTGCGGATCTCGCGGCACAGCTCGAAACCGTCCATCTCGGGCAGCATGACGTCGAGGATGGCCGCGTCGTAGTGCCCCGCGCGCAGCTTGGCGATGCCTTCGCTCGGGCGCTTGGCGCTGTCGAGCGTGCAGCCGAAGCGTGCGAAGTAGGTGGTCAGCGGCGCGGCGAGGTGTTCGTCGTCGTCGATCAGCAGGATGCGCGGCATGGCGGGATTGTGCCTCCTGGCAAAGAGAGCGCGAATGGCAAGGCTTGCAATCAATCCGGCCGGCATCGCACCGTCCAGACCAGGCCGGCGGTGAGGCCGGCGAGCAAGAGCACGTGGTAGACCACGTCGGGCACCGTGCGCGGGCCGATGCCCGCGACGATGGTGCCAAGGCCGACCAGCGTGCCCAGCAGGGCAAAGCCCTGTCCGGCGATCGCCGCGGCGCGGGCATGCGCGGGGCGGCGCCAGGTTTCGAGCGCCGCGAGCACCAGCACGGTGGCGATCACGGCCTCGGCGGTGCGCGCCTGCGGATGCGCGTGGCCGGCCCCGAGCCAGCCGCCGTGCACCGCCGACGCGACGGCGAGCGTGAACGCCTCGCCCAGCATCACGGTGCGCGCGAGCGCGGGGCGCATCGAGGGGCGCGAACGGGCCACGGCACTCACCACGGATCGGCGCGGCCGATGCGGCCGAGGTGGGTGGACGCAAAGCCCGTCGCGTACTTCAGGCCGAAGCCCAGCGCATGGTCGAGCCCGACGCGGGCCAGCCAGATCAGGCCACCGGCCACCGCCCACGGCTGCGCCGCGAACACGCCCAGCGCCAGCAGCAGCACCGGCCCGATCAGCGCATGCGCCGCGTTGTACAGCGCCGCGCCGACACGCGGCCCCGCGAGGTAGCCGAGCAGCGAAAGGTCGGGCGCGAACAGCCAGAGCGCGAACACGCCCCAGCCCATGCCGAACTGGGCATAGCCGACCAGCGCAACAGCGAGCACCACCGCGCCCTCGAAACGCAGCACGGTGCGCACGCCGTCCATGGCCGGAGCTTCGGGTTCGCGGGACACCACGGAGGCGACGTGGTACTGCGGCGCCCGCAGAGCGGGTCGATGCAGCGACACGAAGCGCGCCCAGCCCGGGGGCGAGCCCATTTCAGCCATGACGGGACCAGCGGCGACCGCCGCGCTCCATGAAGTCACGCACCTTCTGTTGCTGGGCGGGGTTCAGGTGGTCGAAGAAATCGGCCGCGGCGGCGATCACCTCGGGGCTGCCGGTGCGCACCACGGAGGTCTTCTCTTCGATCAAGCGCGCGGCGCCGGCCTGGTCGAGCGTGTTGCCCGCGAACAGCGCCTTAAACTGCGAGCGCGGATCGCCCGAGCCGCCCGCACCGCGCATCGCCTGGCGCTGCGCCTGCAGCTTCTCGGCCAGCACGGTGAGCTTCTGCTTCTGTGCGGCGTCGAGCTCGAGCTTGCTGCCGACGCGCTCGACCATCTTGGCGCGGAACTCGGCGCTGTCGCCGCCCCAGCCGTGGCGGTGGCCGGCACAGCCGGCGATGCTGCCGGCGACGACGGCCAGGCCGGCGAATCCGAACAGGGTTCGTTTGATCCAGTGCTTCATGGGGGTGCTCCTTCATGCGCCCCTGCGCGGGGCTGCTTCAGTGATGAACGTGGCGACGGCGGCGACGCATGCGCCGCAGTGGCTCAGAGGCGGTTGCCGCTGTCGCGCGCGGCGGCGGCACGCGCGTCGACGGGGTTCTGCATCGTCGAGATGACCTTGCTGTTCACGCGCGAGCCGGAGGTCACGTTCTGGTCGGGGGCGGCGGCGGTGCGCACGGCTTCGGCGATGACGCGGGCGCGGTCGGTCGACACGGCCACGGTCTCGGGGCCGCGCGAACCGCGCACGACGTTCTGGTCAGGTGCGGCGGCGGCACGCACGGCTTCGGCGTTGACGTCGGCGCGGCTCATGGCCGACACGGGCGCGTGGACGCCCTCGTAGCTTTCAGCCTTGGCGCCGGCGGCGGCGAGCATGGCGAAGGAACCGACAGCGACGAGCTGCGCGAGGGAGAAGGACGACTTGACGATCATGATGCAGGCCTTTCTTTCAGGGGTTGGAAGAGGAGACCTGATGGTGCGCGCCGATGCCCCGAGAGTCCTTTCACCTCGGTATCGCCGTATTTCGGTTTGTTTCACCAGGATTGGCTCCCCCCCAGGCTGCGCGCACTTCGTGTCGCTTCGCCAACCCCCTGCCGGGGGCAACACCGACGGCCCGGCAAAGCCGGTTCCGTGGTGTTCCTGGTGCTTGCGTGCCGCCGCGAAGGGCGGGGTTGCGGGCTCAGCCCGCGAGTGCGGCCGCGGGATCGTCCGCGTCGAGCACGCCCTGCGCCCAGGGTTCGAGCTTGCCGGTGTCGGCGCGCAGCACTTCCTGCTTCACGGCGAGGATGCGCGAGGGGTGCATGGAGAAACTGCGCAGGCCCAGGCCCAGCAGCAGGCGCGTGAAGGCGACGTCGCCCGCCATCTCGCCGCACACCGACACGCCCTTGCCCTGGCGGCGGCACTCGGTGATGGTGTCGGCCACGAGCTTGAGCACCGCGGGGTGCGCGGGGTCGTAGAGGTGGGCGACGGCTTCGTCGGCGCGGTCGATGGCCAGCGTGTACTGGATCAGGTCGTTGGTGCCGATCGACAGGAAGTCGAAGTGCTTGAGGAAGGTCTTGAGCGTGAGCGCGGCGGCCGGGATCTCGATCATGGCGCCGAGCTTGACCGGGCCGTACACCGCGCCGCGGTTGTCGAGTTCGGCGCGCGCGAAGTCGATGAGCGACAGCGTCTGGCGGATCTCGCTGGCGTGCGCGAGCATCGGAATGAGCAGGTGGATCTCGCCGTGCGCCGCCGCGCGCAGGATGGCACGCAGCTGCGTGAGGAACATCGCCGGATCGGCCAGGCTCCAGCGGATGGCGCGCAGGCCGAGCGCGGGATTCAGGTGCTCCTGCTTGCTGCCCGACTTGCCGTCCAGCGGCTTGTCGGCGCCGACGTCGATGGTGCGGATGGTGACGGGCATGCCCTGCATGCCCTCGACCGCGCGCTTGTAGGCCTGGTACTGCTCTTCTTCGTCGGGCAGGCGCGTCTGGCGCGCCGAGTTCTCGCGGCCCATGAAGAGAAATTCGCTGCGAAAGAGGCCCACGCCCACGGCGCCGGCCTTGACGGCGCCGGCCGTGTCCTCGGGCATCTCGATGTTGGCCAACAGGTCGACGCGCTGGCCGTCGAGCGTGACGGCGGGCTTGTGGCGCAGCCGCGCGAGCCGCCCGCGTTCGAGGTCGCCCTGGCGCTGCTTGAAGCCGTACTCGGCCAGGATGATCGGCGACGGGTCGACGATCATCACGCCGGCTTCGCCGTCGATGATCACCCAGTCGTCCTGGCGCACCAGCTGGCTCGCGGAGCGCGCGCCGACGATGGCCGGGATGTCCATGCTGCGCGCGACGATGGCGGTGTGCGAGGTGCGCCCGCCCACGTCGGTCACGAAGCCCGCGAACACGCTCTTCTTGAACTGCAGCATGTCGGCCGGCGAGAGGTCGTGCGCAATGAGCACCAGCGGCACGTCGAAGCCGTCGCCCGCGGTGGGGTCGTCGTCTTCGTCGTCGTGCGCGGCGGCGGCGCGCTTGCGCCGCGGCGGGCTCGGCGCGAGCACGGCGGCCGTGCCCTTCATGCGATGCAGCATGCGCTCGACCACCTGTTCGAGGTCGGCCTTGCGCTCGCGCAGGTACGGGTCCTCCATCTCGTCGAACTGGCGCGCGATGATCTCGAGCTGCGTGGTCAGCGCCCATTCGGCGTTGTACAGCCGCTCGCTGATCCAGTGCTTCACGCCGCCGCTGAGCACGTCGTCCTGCAGCAGCATCTGGTGCACCTCGAGCAGCGCGGCGAGCTCGTGCGGCGCGTCGTTGGGGCCCATCTGCGCCACGCTGGCCTGCAGCTTGGTGAGCTCGTCGGCCACCGCGTTGCGCGCGGTGCGCACGCGGTCGATCTCGGTCTCGATCTCTTCAGGCTTGATGAAGTAGTGCGCCACGTCGATGCGGCTGGACACCACCAGCACCGCGCGGCCGATGGCAATGCCACGGGCGACCGGGAGACCGTGGACTGCGAAGGTCATGCGCGGGTCCTTATTCGCCTTCGCCGAACTTGTCGTCCATCAGTTGGACGATGGCGTTCATGGCTTCATCTTCCTGCGGGCCGTTGGTCTCGAGCTCGACGGTCACGCCGAGGCCGGCGGCCAGCATCATGACGCCCATGATGCTCTTGGCGTTGATGCGGCGGTCGCCGCGCGACAGCCACACCTCGCAGGGGAAGCTGCCGGCGAGCTTGGTCAGCTTGGCCGACGCGCGTGCGTGCAGGCCCAGCTTATTGCTGATGGTCACGGATTTCTTGATCACTGTGCTTTCTTTTCGCCTGGTTCTGGGGAGCCGCCACCGCCACCTGCATCACGCCGGCGGTGCCGCCCGCGAGGGCCCGCTGCACCAGGGTGTCGAGCGGTTCGTGGCGGTAGGTGACGGCGCGCAGCAGCATCGGCAGGTTGACACCGGCCACGAGCCGCGAGCGCACGCCGTCCACCAGCTTCTGCGCGACGTTGCAGGGCGTGGCGCCGAACACGTCGGCCAGCACCAGCACCTGCGAGCGCGGGGCATGCAACTGCTGCGCGAGCGTGATGCGCGCGGCGGCCAGCGTTTCCTCGGGCGACACGTTGGGCAGCACGTCGAGGGCCACGACGGCCTGTTCGCAGTCGGGGAACACATGCAGCGCGCACTGCCGCAGCGCCTGTGCGAACGGAGAGTGGGCAATGATGAGGATGCTGTTCATGCGGCTCGGAGGACGACGCGTCGATTATGCGGGGGCGCCCAAAGGAAGTAGAGACATCGAGGACACAACGCGGCAACCGGGGAAAGCGGCCATGGCGGGCGCGTGACCGGGGGGTCGATTCGCGCGGCGGCAACAGCTATGAAAACGATAGCTGGCCCACGCATCGCGGCCTGTCGGCCGGCCCCTGCTCATGGCAGGCGCAGGCCCTCGAAGAAGGTCTTGGTCGCCTCGGGCGAGGACGGGCGGCCGAGCACGGTGGCTTGGTAGAGCGACACGCTGCCGTCTTTCTGCGACTGCGCGAACCAGAGCACCTGGACCGGCGCCACGCCCTGTTGCGCCGATTGCCCGTCGAGCCGCCACGGTGCGGGAACGGCCGTGGCGCGCGGCAAGGTGGCCGGCCCCTGGATCACCTGCGCGACGCCCAGCTGGCCGTGCGTGGCCGTGCGCCAGGCCGTGAGCCAGGCCTCGGCCTGCGCCGGGCTGGTGGCGGCGGCATGGGCCACGGCGAAGGTCGCGCCGCCGGCTTCGCAGCCGGTCATGTCGACCTGCACCGACTCGGCGCCCAACGGCAGCGCGCGCTGGGCGCGGTCGGCCTTGCAGGGCAGCAGCGCGACCAGGCCGGCGTCGGCGATCGGCACTTCGCGCCAGTTGAAGGTGGGGCTGCAAGCGCCCAGTGCGGCGGCCAGGGCCAGCACGGGCCAGAAGGGGGAAGGAAGCGAGGGCATCGGAGGACGATTATCGAGCGGCCTTCGGGGAATGAAGCGCGTGCGCCGGCGCGTTCCGGCACGCGGAACTAAAATCGCGCCGCCTCTCTCCTTCAGGTGCCCATGAAAAAATACATCGCTGCCGCCGCCGTCGTGATCGCCCTGGCCGCCGGCGTGGGCGTGTACCTCGGTTCGGGCAGCACGGCCGCTCCGGCCTCGACCTTCGTGCTGCTCGACGGCACCACCAAGAGCACGGCCGACCTGAAGGGCAAGGTCACGCTGGTCAACTTCTGGGCCACCAGCTGCGTGACCTGCGTGGCCGAGATGCCCAAGGTGATCTCGACCTACGACAAGTACAAGTCCAAGGGCTATGACACGCTGGCGGTGGCCATGAGCTACGACCCGCCGAGCTACGTCGTCAACTTCGCCGAAACCCGCAAGCTGCCGTTCAAGGTGGCGATCGACAACACCGGCAGCGTGGCGCAGGCCTGGGGCGACGTGAAGCTCACGCCGACCACCTTCATCGTCAACAAGAAGGGCGAGATCGTGAAGCGCTACGTGGGCGAGCCCGACTTCGCCGAGCTGCACAAGCTGATCGAGAAACTCCTGGCGGAAGCGTGACTCGCCCCCAGGCTGCGCGCACTTCGTGTCGCATCGCCCCCCTACCGGGGGCGATGCCAGCGGCCCGGCAAAGCCGGTTCCGCGGTATCCCTGGAATGAAAAAGGCGCTCCTTGCGGAGCGCCTTTTTCATTGCGAAAGCCCGCGGCTTACTGGTTGCGGAAGCTGTCGTGGCAGGCCTTGCAGCTGGCGCCGGTCGGGCCGAACTGGGCCTTGAGCGCGTCGATGTTGCCGGCCTTGGCGGCGATGACGAGCTTGCCGGTCTCGGCGATCACCTTGTCCTGGTGTTCCTTGAACTTCGCGGCTTCCTTCCAGACTTCGGGCTTGGCCTTGCCGCCTTCGGTGCCGGCGCCGAAACCAGCCCAGGGCAGCTTGGCCATGTCGGCGACGATTTCGGCGTTGGCAGCCGCAGCGGCGGCGTCGTAGGGCGCCCGGCCGTTGGCCATGGCGCCGAGGCGGCCGAAGTGCTGGGCCATCACGAACAGCGCGCTCTGGCGGTACTTGATGGCATCTTCGGGCTTGGCGAACTGTGCCACGGCGGGCAGGGACATCGCAGCGCAGGCGGCTGCAAGGGCGAACGAAGCAAAACGGGTCATCGTGGGTCCTTGTGTGGGGGTTTGGGCACCGTCGAACGCGGTGCTGCAGGCAGTGTAGGGGCTGCCCGTGTCGGGCGCATAGCAACAACCCGGTGGAACGACCGGGCCGGACTTTGCTAATCTGCGCCTTCCGCAGCCTCGCGCCCCGGCGCCTTTTTCGATGACCGACACCCTCTCGGTGGCCCGCACACGCGTCTGGGACCTGCCGACCCGCCTCTTTCACTGGGCGCTCGCCTTCGCCGTGATCGGCCTGATCGTGACGGGCCTGAACGGCATCATGGAATGGCATTTCCGCCTCGGCTACACCGTGCTGGCGCTGCTGCTGTTCCGGCTGATCTGGGGGGTCGTGGGCGGGCGCTGGTCGCGCTTCGCGGCCTTCATCTATGCGCCGGGCTCGGTCATCGCCTACCTGCGCGGCAAGTCGCACCCCGACCACCTGATCGGACACACGCCGCTGGGTGCGCTGTCGGTGTTCGCGGTGCTGGCGCTGTTGATCCTGCAGGTCGCCACCGGGCTGATGGCCGACGACGAGATTTCCGCCTCCGGGCCGCTGACCCGCTTCGTGTCGGGCGCGATGGTGAGCCTGGCGACGGGCTGGCACAAGGCGCAGGGCAAGTGGATCGTGATCGCCCTGGTGAGCCTGCATGTGCTGGCGGTGCTGTTCTACGTGCTGGTCAAGCGGCACCGGCTGGTCGGGCCGATGCTGTCGGGCGACAAGCTGGTGGTCGCGGGCGCGGCCTCCAACGGGAACGGCAATGGCAACGGCGTGGCCCCAAGCCGCGACGATGCGGTGTCGCGCACGCTGGCGCTGGTGCTGTTCGCGCTGTGCGCGGGCGTGGCGTTCTGGGTGGCGTCGTTGCGCGTATGAGCGGCTTTTCCGTCTCCCGCCCGTTACCACTGTCGGACACGCCGGCGGTGGTGCTGCTCACGCCCGACGAACCGCATGAAGTCGACGCCGTGCGCGCCATCTTCCGCGACTACGCGGGCTCGCTGGCCATCGACCTCGACTTCCAGGACTTCGACGGCGAGCTGGCCGGACTCCCCGGCGAGTACGCCGAGCCGCGCGGCACCTTGCTGCTGGCGCTGGTCGATCCCGCCCATGTGAACGAAGACGCCGGCCGCGCCGCGCCCACGCTGAAGCGCGCCGACGGCACGATCGCCCATGTGGCGGGCTGCTGCGCGCTGCGCCCGCTCGACACCACGGACTACGCGAACGCGGCGGAAATGAAACGGCTGTATGTGCGCCCCGGGTTCCGGGGGCTCGGGCTCGGCCGGCAGCTGGCCGAGGCCATCCTCGATGCGGCCCGCAGCGCAGGCTATGCCTGCGTGCTGCTCGACACCCTCGACGACATGGAGTCGGCGCGCGCCCTCTACGAAGACCTGGGCTTCGCGGAGGTGCCGCCCTACTATCACAACCCCGTCGCCGGGGCTCACTACCTCAAGGTAGAGCTCTAGGCTCGCCCCCAGGCTGCGCGCACTTCGTGTCGCTTCTCCAACCCCCTACCGGGGGCGGGCCGGCCGCTTCGGGCGGCCGTGCGCGGCGGCCCCCACGAAAGATCCGAGTTCAGCCGCGGGCTTGTGCGAGAAGCGTGTCGGCGTCGCTCACTTCGAACTTGCCCGGGCCTTCGACGTTCAGCGTCGCGACCTTGCCGTCCTTCACGAGCATCGAGTAGCGGTTGCTGCGCAGGCCCATGCCGCGGCCGGTCAGGTCAAGCGTGAGGCCTGTGGCCTTCGCGAAGTCGGCGCTGCCGTCGGCCAGCATGCGCACCTTGGCGCCGGTCTTCTGGTCGCGCGCCCAGGCGCCCATCACGAAGGCGTCGTTCACGCTCACGCACCAGATCTCGTCCACGCCGGCGGCCTTGAAGTCGTCGAAGTGCTGCACGTAGCCCGGCACGTGCTTGGCCGAGCAGGTGGGCGTGAAGGCGCCCGGCAGTGCGAACAGTGCGATGGTCTTGCCCGCCGTGGCCTTGGTCACGTCGACCGGGTTCGGGCCGATGCTGCAGCCCTCGCCCTCCACTTCGGAATATTCCTGCAGGGTGGCCGAAGGAAGGGTGTCGCCGACTTTGATCATGTGAATTGCTCCTGAAAAAGAAAAACGGCCCACATTGTGGGCCGTTTCCGGATGGGTTGCCTCAAGGGCGACCGAGTGCCTGATCAGACCAGGACGGCCTTCTCGACCAGACGGGTCACGACCCAGTTCTTGGTCTTCGAGATCGGACGGCTTTCCGTGATCTCGATGGTGTCGCCGAGGTGGTACTCGCCCTTTTCGTCATGGGCGTGGTACTTGCTCGTCTTGGCCACGATCTTGCCGTAGAGCTCGTGCTTCACACGGCGCTCGACCAGCACGGTCACGGTCTTGGCACGCTTGTCGCTGACCACCTTGCCGATCAAGGTGCGCTTGAGGGATTTTTTAGCTTCCGTCATGTTCACTCCTTACTTGGCGGCTTGGGTCTCTTGCTCTTTCTGAGCAAGAATGGTCTTGGCGCGAGCGATGTCGCGACGCGTCACGCGCAGCGTCGTGGTGTTCGACAGCTGTTGCGTGGCCTTCTGCATGCGCAGGCCGAAGTGGGCCTTCTGCAGATCCTTGATTTCGGCTTGCAGGCCTGCGACGTCCTTCGTGCGCAGGGTTGCGGCCTTCGTCACCTTGGCCGAAGCCGCGGTTTCTTTCTTCTTACGTGTTGCCATGGATGTTCTCCTCTCAGGCGCCGAGCTGGCGAGCGACGAACGTCGTGCGCAGCGGAAGCTTGGCGGCGGCCAGGCGGAACGCTTCGCGGGCGAGTTCTTCGGGCACGCCGACGATCTCGAACACGATCTTGCCAGGCTGGATTTCAGCGACGTAGTACTCGGGGTTGCCCTTACCGTTACCCATCCGCACTTCAGCGGGCTTGGTAGAGATCGGCTTGTCCGGGAACACGCGGATCCAGATACGGCCACCGCGCTTCACGTGACGCGAGATCGCGCGACGAGCGGCTTCGATCTGGCGCGCCGTGAGGCGACCGCGGTCGGTGCATTTGAGACCGAAGTCACCGAACGCAACCGAGTTACCCGTGGTTGCGATGCCGGTGTTGCGGCCCTTTTGTTCCTTGCGGAACTTTCTGCGTGCAGGTTGCAGCATGTTTTGTTACTCCGTGAGGGCCCCAGGCACTTGCGTGCCCGGGAGCGACCGATTACTCGGTCTTGGCACCGTCCGCTGCTGCAGCGGGCGCGGCTTTGCGGACGCGCTTAACGGCGGGTTTCGAGTCTGCACCGGCACCGCCGGTTGCTTCTGCGGGCTTGTCGCTACCATCGGCCGGAGCGGTGTTGCCACCGATCGGACCACGGGCACCGGCACGGGGGCCGGGACCACGACGGTCGCCACCCGGACGGTCGCCAGGGCGACCATCACGGCGGGGACCACGCGGGCGGCGCTCTTCGTCCGGACGCGGCGTTTCGACGGCCGGCAGGTCGTTGCGACCCAGCGTGTCGCCCTTGTAGACCCAGACCTTGACGCCGATGACGCCGTAGGTGGTCTTGGCTTCCGAGGTGCCGTAGTCGATGTCGGCGCGCAGGGTGTGAAGCGGCACGCGGCCTTCGCGGTACCACTCGGTACGTGCGATTTCGATGCCGTTCAGACGGCCAGCCGACATGATCTTGATGCCCAGGGCACCCAGACGCATGGCGTTCTGCATGGCGCGCTTCATGGCGCGGCGGAACATGATCCGCTTTTCGAGCTGCTGCGTGATGCTGTCGGCGATCAGCTGCGCATCGATTTCGGGCTTGCGCACTTCTTCGATGTTGACCGCAACCGGCACGCCGAGCTGCTTGCCCAGTTCGCGCTTGAGGTTCTCGATGTCTTCGCCCTTCTTGCCGATCACGACGCCCGGACGAGCCGAGTAGATCGTGATGCGTGCGTTCTTGGCGGGACGCTCGATCATGACGCGCGACACCGAAGCGTTCTTCAGCTTCTTCTTCAGGTATTCGCGAACCTTGATGTCTTCGGCCAGCATGCCCGCGAAATCGCGGTCGCTTGCGTACCAACGGCTGGACCAGTTACGGGTGACCGCAAGGCGGAACCCGGTTGGGTGGATTTTCTGTCCCATATTTCTTCCAGGCCTTCTTAGTTGCCAACCGTCACGTACACATGGCACGTGGGCTTGCTGATGCGATTGCCGCGACCCTTGGCGCGCGCCGTGAAGCGCTTGAGCGTTGCACCTTGCTCGACGTAGATGGTCTTGACCTTCAGCTCGTCGATGTCGGCACCGTCGTTGTGCTCGGCGTTGGCAATCGCCGACTCGAGCACCTTCTTGATGATCACAGCGGCCTTCTTCTGCGTGAATTGCAGAACGTTGAGCGCTTGATCGACCTTCTTGCCGCGGATCAGGTCCGCGACCAGACGGCCCTTGTCGACCGACAGGCGGACACCGCGGAGGACTGCACGTGTTTCAGACATGGTCGTTCCTTACTTCTTCTGGACTTTTTTGTCCGCGGGGTGCCCCTTGAACGTGCGCGTGAGCGCAAATTCGCCGAGCTTGTGGCCGACCATCTGGTCGGTGATGTACACGGGCACGTGTTGCTTGCCGTTGTGCACAGCGATGGTCAGACCGATGAACTCGGGCAGAACCATCGAGCGGCGCGACCAGGTCTTGATCGGCTTCTTGTCCTTGTTCGTCACGGCCTTGTCGGCCTTGGCCACGAGGTGGTGGTCGACGAAAGGACCCTTTTTGAGAGAGCGAGTCATTGGCTATCCCTTACTTCTTGCGACGCGACACGATGAAGACCTGCGTGCGCTTGTTGTTACGGGTGCGATAGCCCTTGGTCAGATTGCCCCACGGGTCGACAGGATGGCGGCCTTCGCCAGTCTTGCCTTCGCCACCACCGTGCGGGTGGTCGACCGGGTTCATCACCACGCCGCGAACGGTCGGGCGGATACCCATGTGACGCTTCACACCGGCCTTGCCGAGCTGGCGCAGGCTGTGTTCTTCGTTGGCCACTTCACCGATGGTCGCGCGGCATTCGATGTGAATGCGGCGGACTTCGCCCGAACGCATGCGGACCTGGGCGTAAACGCCTTCACGGGCCAGCAGCGTGGCCGAGGTACCGGCCGAACGTGCGATCTGCGCGCCCTTGCCGGGTTGCAGTTCGATGCAGTGGATCGTCGAACCCACGGGGATGTTGCGGATCGGCAGGGTGTTGCCGGCGCGGATCGGGGCTTCGGCGCCCGACATCAGGGTTGCACCGGCTTCCAGACCGCGCGGGGCGATGATGTAGCGGCGCTCGCCGTCGGCGTAGCAGACCAGAGCGATGTGGGCGGTGCGGTTCGGGTCGTACTCGATGCGTTCGACCTTGGCCGGGATGCCGTCCTTGTTGCGCACGAAGTCGACAATGCGGTAGTGGTGCTTGGCACCACCGCCACGATGGCGGATCGTGATGTGACCGTTGTTGTTACGGCCGGCCTTCTGGAACTGGGGTTCCAGCAGGGCTGCGTGAGGCGCACCCTTGTGCAGGTGGTCACGCGAAATCTTCACCGCGCCGCGTTGGCCCGGCGAAGTGGGTTTCATCTTGATGACGGCCATGATTAAGCGCCTTCCCCGACGAGGTTGAGCTCTTGACCGGCCTTCAGCGTCACATAAGCCTTGCGCACGTTGTCGCGGCGGCCGATGGACTTGCCAAAGCGCTTGGTCTTGCCCTTGGTGTTGAGCACCGACACGCCCTGGACTTCGACCTTGAACATCAGTTCAACAGCGGCCTTGATCTCGGGCTTGGTGGCGTCTTGCAGCACCTTGAAAGTGACAGCGTTCGACTTCTCGCCGACCATCGTGGCCTTTTCGGACACGATCGGTGCGACCAGCACGTTCATGAGACGGCCTTCGTCGAACTTACGTTGTGCAGGGGTGGGGTTCACGCGGCTCATGCGAACATCTCCTTGAGCTTGTCGACGGCACCCTTGGTGACCAGCACCTTCTTGTAGTGAACCAGCGACACCGGATCGGCGTAACGGGGTTCGACCACGAGGATGTTGACCAGATTGCGCGAGGCAAGGTACAGGTTTTCGTCGACTTCTTCGGCGATCACGAGCACGGACTCGAGATTCATTGCCTTGAAACGGGCTGCCAGCGGCTTCGTCTTGGGCGAATCCACGGTCAGCGAATCGACCACGGCCAGACGGCCTTCGCGAGCGAGCTGCGAGAAGATGGAGGCCATGCCGGCGCGGTACATCTTCTTGTTGATCTTCTGCGAGAAGTTTTCGTCAGGCATGTTCGGGAAGATCCGGCCGCCTCCGCGCCACAGGGGCGAGGACGTCATACCGGCGCGGGCGCGGCCCGTTCCCTTTTGCTTGAAAGGCTTCTTGGTCGAGTGCTTGACCTGTTCGCGGTCCTTCTGGGCGCGCGTGCCTTGACGGGCGTTGGCCTGGAATGCAACGACGATCTGGTGAACCAGGTCTTCGTTGTAGTCACGGCCGAACACGGTCTCGGGGGCGTCGTACTTCGACGCGGCCTGGCCTTGTTCGTTCAGGAGTTCGAGTTGCATTACTTCGCTCCTTCAGCCGCTTGCGGCTTGGCCTTGATGGCGGGACGCACGGTGACGAAGCCACCCTTCGAACCCGGGATCGCGCCCTTGATGAGCAGCAGCTGACGTGCTTCGTCGATGCGGAACACGTCGAGGTTTTGCGTCGTGCGGGTGACGTCGCCGAGGTGGCCCGTCATGCGCTTGCCGGGGAACACGCGACCGGGGTCTTGTGCCATGCCGATCGAGCCGGGCACGTTGTGCGAACGGCTGTTACCGTGCGACGCGCGCTGCGAGCTCATGTTGTGACGCTTGATCGTGCCGGCGTAGCCCTTGCCGATGGTCGTGCCTTGCACGTCCACCTTCTGGCCCACGGAGAACACACTGCTTGCCGCGATCACGCCGCCAGCCTTGTGCTGACCTGCGGTATCGGCGGTGACGCGGAATTCCTGGATGATTTCACCAGCTTCGACACCTGCCTTGGCAAGGTGGCCGGCTTGGGGCTTGGTCACGCGCGATGCTTTGCGCGAACCGAACGTCACCTGCAGGGCGACGTAGCCATCGGTCTCTTGGGACTTGATCTGGGTCACACGGTTGTTGGACACATCAACCACCGTGACAGGAACTGCGTCCCCGTCATCGGTGAAGAGACGCATCATCCCCACCTTGCGGCCCAGCAACCCGAGGGAGTTGCTCAGACTCATTTGTTTTCTCCAAAAATGGAAGACTTCCTTCGCCGCTGCCACTTCAATTGGCGACAGCGTTTGGCTGGTTTCCCGGCCTGCGAGAGAAGGTTGATAAATCTCCGCCAGAACGGCGCCCGAACGGACGCAACAAGGGCAGAGCCAGAGATTATAGCCCGCAGTCGAACCGGGGCGCAAGTGGCCCTTTTCGGGCCGGATTCAGGGGGTTCCGGCCCCGTTTCGGGTGGCTTTCGGGCCTATTTCGCGGGCAGCGAGATGATGTTGTCGCCGCCTGGCAGCGACTTGATCTCGCCGCCGGCCTTCATGGCGGGCGCCGCCGCGCCGGTCTGGATCGGGATGGAAATGGCGCTGGTCCGGCCGCCCTGCGTGATGAACACGTTCAGGTAGGCCAGCCCCTCGCCCTGGCTGACCACCGTGACGGAAGCGTCGGAGCGCTGCCCCGGCGGCAGGCTCAGCGACGCGCTGCCGGACAGCGTCAGCCCCGCATCGACCGTCAGTGCCACGCTGGCGCCCGCGGGGTCGCTGACGCCATCGAACTGGAGGACGACCACGGTCGGCTTGCCGGCCTGCGGCGCGCCGCCCAGCCGGTACTGCAGCTTGACGCCGGAGTCGTTGGGTTTTCTCGATGCGGTCACCCAGGGGGTGGCGGAGCCCTTCAGGCCTGCAGGCGACAACTTCGCGGTGGTGCGCGTCGGCGGCATCCCGTCAGCCAGGGCGCAGGCCGAGAGCGCGGACAGTGCAAGTCCCGCCGTCAGTGCGGCAGCCAGAGAGAGGCGAGTGTTCAGGATCATCGCGAGCCTTCCCTTCCTTATTGAACGAGCACGCTGAGGCACAGCGGTGAAGCAGAGGAGCTCGTCATTGCGGCATCCCGCACCGCCAGAACGTACTCACCCGTGCTCAGGCTGACCCGGTTGCCCGACCGGGCGATCTCCCCACCCCGGAAGACGTCGAAGTCCGGCACCGTGGCGCCCCCGACCGTGACTTGGTAGTCCCGGTTCGCTGGCGCGGTGAAGCGCAGGTAGGCGATGTTGCCGAGCTTGTTGCCCGCGCCCGCCACGTTGGAAACACAGACGTTGTTGAGCATCGCACCAACAGTCAAGGTCCGGTACATCGGCAGCACGCCGGTCACGGTGGGCAACCCGCCATCGTTCGTTTCGCCCGCGCCGAATGCATCGTTGGAGATGATGTTCTGCGCGCTCAGCAGGCTGTTCAGCGCCGAAGCGTTGCCAGGCGACGTCGCGTTGAACGCCGCGGCAAAGGCGTGGATCGACGTGACCGCCGCGCCGCTTCGGAACTGGAAGCCGGTCAAGGTGTCGTGGATGGGCTTGAAGCCAGCCTGCCGGTTGAGGTTCCACAGGATGGACTGGACCGACAGTTCGCGGAACCAGCCCGGATTGCTCGAAGGACCGGCCGACAGATCGAGCGGCTTGCCCCCGCCCTGCTGCCCGCCGGCAGTCGAATCCACATAGTTGCTTCGATTGAGGGCGATGCCCGACCACGCATTGCCCCAGCCCTCGGACAACGCGAGCCGGCGGTCGAGGCGGTCGCTCCCGTCATGCTCGCCGCCCATCGAATCGTCGCGGCTGAAGGCCGACTGGTAGTAGTGGCCCCACTCGTGCGCGATCACCGGCGCATCGAACTCGTCGGTGTCGACGTCTTCCTTGCCGAGCACGTAGATCTGCCGGCCGCTGCTTCCGTTGTTGAAGAAGAAGGTCGTGCCGATCTGCCCTGCCGCTAGGCTGCCGGCCGACGGCGCATTGTTGACGCTCCAGAAGACCTTCAGCACAGGGAACGCCGAGGCCGGCGCCACCGACAGCACCTTCTGCATCGAGGTGTAGACCGTGTCGAGCACCGCGAACGGCGCCGCGACGCGCGTCCCGCTGTAGCCAGAGCCTCCCCAGCCGCTGTCCGCGCGCAGGTCGCGCGTCAGTGCCACGCTGCCCGACGAAAAGCTCGCCGACTGCATCGAGTACAGCGCGTCGCTGCGGGTGTTGTCGCGCACCGTGACATCCCAGGTCGCGCCCGGACCGGTCCGGGTCAGCTGGGCCCGGACGCGCACGGTGATGTTCGTGTTCGCCGGCACCGAGACCGCGTAATTGCCACCGTCATCCGTGGTGGTCAACGCGAGCTGCGCCGATGTGTTGGCATCGAGCACCTCCACCGTGGCGCCGCGCACAGGCTTGGCCGCGGTGCTCGCGTACAGGAGGGGCCCGTTGTTGTTTGGCACCGAGTCGTAAGTGGCTTTCCCGCTCAGGGCGACCGGGTTCAGCACGATCGGCAGGCCGATGGGAAACCCACCGCCGCCTCCGCCACCACCACCTCCCCCACCGCAACCTGCCAGCAATGCCGCCGCGATGCACGCCGCACCGAATGCAAAAGAGAACTTCTGGCTCATCACGTGTGCTGCCCTCGTTTCAGCCCCGGCGCACTGCGTCCCGCAGGCCGGTGCGCGAGGATGCCACACTTGAGAAACAAACGTGAAGCACAAAAAAGCCCGCCTGCATTTCTGCAGGCGGGCTGTGCTCGGAATGCGACGCGAGGTCGAATTACTGCAGCTTGATCTCGACGTCGACGCCAGCCGGCAGGTCGAGCTTCATCAGCGCGTCCACGGTCTTGTCGGTGGGATCAACGATGTCCATCAGGCGCTGGTGCGTACGGATTTCCAGCTGGTCGCGCGACGTCTTGTTGACGTGCGGCGAACGCAGGATGTCGAAACGCTTCATGCGGGTCGGCAGGGGCACCGGGCCCTTGACGATCGCGCCGGTGCGCTTGGCGGTGTCCACGATTTCAGCGGCCGACTGGTCGATCAGCTTGTAGTCGAATGCCTTCAGGCGGATGCGGATCTTTTGCTTGGTAGCCATGGTGATTCCTTTGCGTCCGGCTTAGATGTCGAGGATCTTGGCCACGACGCCCGAACCCACGGTACGGCCGCCTTCACGGATGGCGAAGCGCAGGCCTTCTTCCATCGCGATCGGGTTGATCAGCTTCACGGTGATGCTGACGTTGTCGCCGGGCATGACCATTTCCTTGTCCGCGGGCAGCTCGATCGCGCCGGTCACGTCCGTCGTGCGGAAGTAGAACTGCGGACGGTAGTTGTTGAAGAACGGCGTGTGACGGCCGCCTTCGTCCTTGGACAGGACATACACCTCGGCGGTGAAGTGCACGTGCGGCTTGATCGAGCCGGGCTTGCACAGCACTTGGCCGCGTTCGACTTCTTCGCGCTTCGTACCGCGCAGCAGCACGCCAACGTTGTCGCCAGCTTGACCCTGGTCCAGCAGCTTGCGGAACATTTCCACGCCGGTGCAGGTGGTCTTGACAGTGGGGCGGATACCGACGATTTCGATTTCTTCGCCGACCTTGATCACGCCGCGCTCGACAGCGCCGGTCACCACGGTGCCGCGACCCGAGATCGAGAACACGTCTTCCACGGGCATCAGGAACGTGCCGTCCACAGCGCGCTCAGGCGTGGGGATGTACGTGTCCAGGGCTTCGGCCAGCTTCATGATGGCGCCTTCGCCCAGATCGCCCTTGTCGCCTTCCAGGGCGAGCTTGGCCGAGCCGTGGATGATGGGGGTGTCGTCGCCGGGGAATTCGTACTTGTCGAGGAGTTCGCGAACTTCCATTTCGACCAGCTCGAGCAGCTCCTTGTCGTCGACCATGTCGCACTTGTTCAGGAACACGATGATGTAGCCCACGCCCACCTGGCGAGCCAGCAGGATGTGTTCACGGGTCTGGGGCATCGGGCCGTCAGCGGCCGAGCACACCAGGATGGCGCCGTCCATCTGAGCAGCGCCCGTGATCATGTTCTTCACGTAGTCGGCGTGGCCGGGGCAGTCGACGTGTGCGTAGTGGCGGTTGGCCGTTTCGTACTCGACGTGCGCGGTGTTGATCGTGATGCCGCGGGCCTTTTCTTCAGGCGCTGCGTCGATCTGGTCGTAAGCCTTGGCTTCGCCGCCGAACTTGGCCGACAGCACGGTGGCAATCGCCGCCGTCAGCGTGGTCTTGCCGTGGTCAACGTGACCGATCGTGCCCACGTTCACGTGCGGCTTGGTGCGGGTGAATTTACCTTTTGCCATTTTTCGACTCCGAAAAAAACGATTTCAACGCGTGCAGATGGGTCGCAAGCCTGTCGTTGCAACCCCAGAAAACTGGTGCCCTTTGCGGGAATCGGACCCGCGACCTCTCCCTTACCAAGGGAGTGCTCTACCACTGAGCCAAAAGGGCTTTTGTTCTAACCAAATCGCCTCCGGCGCCGAACCGGGTCTCTGGAGCGGGAGACGGGAATCGAACCCGCGTCATCAGCTTGGAAGGCTGGGGTTCTACCATTGAACTACTCCCGCATCGGGGGCACTTCAAGGCACCCAAAGCGCTAGATCCAATCGCTCTTAGAAACCAAATTCATCGCTGGTGGAGAGGGCTGGATTCGAACCAGCGTACTCGTAAGAGGGCAGATTTACAGTCTGCTGCCATTAACCACTCGGCCACCTCTCCGGCGAACCTCGAAATATAGCACGATTTTGTGACTACACAGGATTCCCAGCAAAAGATGAAGCGTGGAAACCTGCTCGAGGTGTGAAGCCTCTGATTATGAGCGAAGTTCGGAGCCTCCCGACTGCTGCGCCTCACGCCATGCACGGGCTTGGCCGAAATGACCGCAGCCGATGAACGGAACCGGCGGCCGGAGCGCAGACAGCGGCGAGGGATGATTCGACATCAGCACCTTATGGCGCTCAACGTCAATCAACGCACGCTTACTTTGCGCGTGCGAGCCCCATAGCATAAAAACAACAGGTCGCTCGCCCTGCGCCACATGGCGAATCACGGCGTCGGTCAGCACTTCCCAGCCGCGGCCTGCGTGGCTGGCCGGCTGGGCCTCTTCGACCGTCAGACAGGTGTTGAGCAGCAGCACGCCGTGCGTCGCCCATTTCACGAGACTGCCGCCCGGGTTCGGAAACGCCGGCGGCGGCGTGCCCAGGTCGCGCTGGAGCTCCTTGAAGATGTTGCGCAGCGACGGCGGCAGCGCCACGCCCGACGCCACCGAGAAGGCCAGGCCCTCGGCCTGCCCGCGCCCGTGGTACGGGTCCTGGCCCAGGATCACCACCCGCACGTCTTCCGGCGGCGTGAGTTCCAGCGCCCGCAGCGGCTGCGGCGGAAAGATCACCGCCCCGGCGTCGAGGCGCTCGCGCAGGAAACCCTGCAGCTTCTGGCCGACCGCGCTGGCGAAGAAATCGTCGACCAGCGGCTGCCAGCCCGGCGCCACCGGCCAGTCGGCAGGATCGCTGCTCGACAGCTGGTCCGGCCGCGTCATTTGAACAATGCGGCGAGCGCCTCGCCGGGTTCCTTGGCGCGCATGAAGGCTTCGCCGACCAGGAAGGCATTGACGCCCGCGGCGCGCAGCGTGGCGACGTCCTCGCGTGTGGCAATGCCCGATTCGGTCACTGGCAGGCGGTCCGCCGGCAGCTTGGGCAACAAATCGATCGTCGCCTGGATCGACACCTCGAAGTTGCGCAGGTTGCGGTTGTTGACGCCGATGAGCGGCGTCTTGAGCTTCAGCGCGCGATCGAGTTCGGCCGCGTCGTGCACCTCGACCAGCACCGCCATGCCCAGCCCGCGCGCGATGGCTTCGTAGTCCTTCATCTGCGCGTCGTCGAGGCAGGCGGCGATCAGGAGGATGGCGTCGGCGCCCATCGCGCGCGACTCGTACACCTGGTAGGCGTCGACGATGAAATCCTTGCGCAGCACGGGCAGGTCACACGAGGCGCGCGCCTGCTTGAGGTAGTCGACGCCGCCCTGGAAGAACTGCTTGTCGGTCAGCACCGAGAGGCAGGCCGCGCTCACCACGCCGTCGCCCTCGGCATAGCTTTGCGCGATGTCGGCCGGAATGAAGTCTTCGCGCAGCACGCCCTTGCTCGGGCTGGCCTTCTTGACCTCGGCGATCACCGCCGCCTGGCCGGCCGCGATCTTGGCGCGCAAGGCGGCCTCGAAGTCGCGCGTGAGCACGCGGCTTTCGGCGTCGAAGCGCACGGCTTCGAGCGGGGCACGCTTCAGCGCGGCAGCGACTTCCTGGCGTTTGACGGCGACGATCTTGTCGAGAATGTCTGACATGGCTTGCTCTGCTTTCGATGGCACGACGGCCTGATTCTCAGAAGGAGGTGGAGGCCTTGACCAGCTCATCGAGCTTGGCCCTGGCCGCACCGGACGCGATGGCCTGGCGCGAGCGCTCCACGCCCGCCGGCACCGAGTCGACCACGTTGGCCGCGTACAGCGCCGCGCCCGCGTTGAGGAGCACGATGTCCAGCGCCGGCCCGGCCTGGTTGTCCAGCACGCCGATCAGCATGGCCTTCGACTGCTCGGGCGTCTCGACGCGCAGCGAACGGTTGCTCGCCATCTGGAAGCCGAAGTCCTCCGGGTGCAACTCGTACTCGCGGATCTCGCCGTCCTTGAGCTCACCGATCATGGTGGCCGCGCCCAGCGAGATCTCGTCCATGCCGTCGCGACCGTAGACCACCACCGCATGCTCGGCACCGAGGCGCTGCAGCGCGCGCACCTGGATGCCCACGAGGTCGGGGTGGAACACACCCATCAGGATGTTCGGCGCGCCGGCCGGGTTGGTCAGCGGGCCGAGGATGTTGAAGATCGTCTTGATGCCCAGTTCCTTGCGCACCGGCGCGACGTTCTTCATCGCCGGATGGTGGTTCGGCGCGAACATGAAGCCGATGCCGACCTGCGCGATGCACTGCGCGATCTGTTCGGGCTTGAGGTTGATGTTGACGCCCAGCGACTCCAGCACGTCGGCACTGCCCGACTTGCTCGACACGCTGCGCCCGCCATGCTTGCTCACCTTGGCGCCGGCCGCGGCCGCGACGAACATCGAGCAGGTCGAGATGTTGAAGGTGTGCGAGCCGTCGCCGCCGGTGCCCACGATGTCCACGAGGTTCGTGGTGTCGGCCACGGGCACCTTGGTCGACACCTCGCGCATCACCTGCGCGGCGGCGGTGATCTCGCCGATGGTTTCCTTCTTCACGCGCAGGCCGGTGATCAGCGCGGCCATCATCACGGGCGAGCACTCGCCGCTCATGATGAGTCGCACGATGTGCAGCATCTCGTCGTGGAAGACTTCGCGGTGTTCGATGGTGCGCTGCAGCGCTTCCTGGGGGGTGATCATGGGAATGTCTCCTCGGTGTGTGCGTATCGGCAGGCCTCAGGCCTTGAAGAAGCCGCGGATCGCCGCGACAGCGCGGTCGACGCCCGCGGCATCGACATCCAGGTGCGTCACGAAGCGCAGGCGGTACAGCCCGGTCGCAAGGATGCCCTGCTGGTTGAGGCTGGCGAGCAGCTCCGAAGAACGCGCCTGCGCCGCGCCCGTGAGGTCGACGAACACGATGTTCGTGTGCGGCGCTTCGACGGTCAGGCCCTCGATGCCTTCGAGCCCCTGTGCGAGCCGTTGCGCCAACGCATGGTCGTCGGCCAGGCGGTCGACATGATGATCGAGCGCATGCGAGGCCGCAGCCGCCAACAGGCCGGCCTGCCGCATGCCGCCGCCCGCCATCTTGCGGATGCGGTGCGCGCGCGCAATGAAGTCACGCGAGCCAACCAGCGCCGAGCCGATCGGCGCGCCCAGGCCCTTGCTGAAGCACACCGACACGCTGTCGAAGCACTGCGCGATACGGCGGGCTTCGGCGCGGATGTCGGTTCGCTTGTTCAGCGCAGCCTGTGCGGTGGCCGCATTGAAGAGCCGCGCGCCATCGAGATGCCGCTGCAGCCCCTTGCTTTTCGCCAGGTCGGTCGCGGCCTGCACGTACTCGAAAGGCAGCAGCTTTCCGCCCAGCGTGTTCTCCAGCGCCAGCAGCTTCGTGCGCGCAAAGTGCGCATCGTCGGGCTTGATGGCCGCCTCGATCTGCGCGAGCGGCAGCGTGCCGTCGGGCGCGTGGTCCAGCGGCTGCGGCTGCACGCTGCCGAACACCGCGGCGCCGCCGCCTTCCCAGCGGTAGGCATGCGCCTGCTGGCCGACGATGTACTCGTCGCCGCGGCCGCAGTGCGACAGGATCGCGCACAGGTTGCTCTGCGTGCCGGTGGGCACGAACAGCGCCGCCTCGAAGCCCAGCAGCGCGGCGATCTTCTCCTGCAGCGCATTGACGCTCGGGTCGGTGCCGAAGACGTCGTCGCCCAGCGGCGCAGCCGCCATGGCCTCGCGCATCGCGGGCGTGGGCTGCGTGACGGTGTCGCTGCGCAGGTCGACGATGGGAGTGCGTTCGGTCATGGTGGGTCAGTCCAGAAAGTTCTTGAGCATGGCGTGGCCGTGCTCCGTCAGGATGGATTCGGGATGGAACTGCACGCCTTCGATGCGCACGTCGTGCGCAAAGCCGGTGTGCCGCACGCCCATGATCTCGCCGTCGTCGGTCCATGCGGTGACAGCCAGTTCTTTCGGGCAGCTCTCGCGCTCGATCGAGAGCGAGTGGTACCGGTTGACGAGGAACTTCTGCGGCAGCCCCGCGAACACGCCCTCTTGCGTGGTCGTGATCTCGCTGGTCTTGCCGTGCATGAGCTGCTGCGCGCGCACGATCTTGCCGCCGAAGGCCGCGCCGATGGCCTGGTGGCCCAGGCACACGCCCAGGATGGGCAGCTTGCCCGCGAAGGCCTCGATGGCCGCCACCGACACGCCCGCCTCGGCCGGCGAACACGGACCCGGCGACACCACCAGCCGCGTCACGCCCGAGGCGATCAGCGCGCCGATCTGCTCGAGGGTGATCTCGTCGTTGCGGTGCACCTGCACATCCGCCCCCAGCTCGCCGAAGTACTGGACGATGTTGTAGGTGAACGAATCGTAGTTGTCGATCATCAGCAGTTTCATGGCTTGCTCACAATCCGGTGCACGCCCTTCACGACGGGGAACACGTTGAAGTTGATGAGAAGGCCCAGCTTGAGGCCCGACAGGCGCAATGCGGCCAGCACCTGCGCGCGGTGCAGGTCGGTCAGCACGTCGACCGCCTTGAGTTCGACGATGACCGACTGCTCGATCACGAAGCCCGCGCGGTACACCTCGCCGAGCGACCGGCCCTTGTAGCTGGCCGACAGCGCCACGTCGCGCGCGAAGCCGATCTCGCGCTCGGCGAGTTCGATGGCCAGTGCTGCAGCGTAGGCGCCCTCGTCGAGCCCCGTGCCGAGCACGCGCTGCACCTCGACGGCGGCGCCGATGATCTCGTGCGAGAAGTCGTTCTGGATATCAGGTGCGTTGCTCATTCCAGGCCTTCCTCGACCAGTTCGGCGGCACGCAGGAGTGCGCGCGCCTTGGCTTCTGTTTCCTTCCACTCCAGCTCGGGCACCGAGTCGGCCACCACGCCGGCCGCGGCCTGCACGTGCAGCATCTGGTCCTTCACGATGCCGGTGCGGATCGCGATGGCCACGTCCATGTCGCCCGCGTAGCTGATGTAGCCGCAGGCGCCGCCGTACAGGCCGCGCTTGGTGGGCTCCAGCTGGTCGATGAGTTCCATCGCATGCACCTTCGGCGCGCCGGTCAGCGTGCCGGCCGGGAACGTGGCCTTGAGCACGTCGATGGCGGTCATGCCGTCCTTCAGCGTGCCTTCGACGTTGCTCACGATGTGCATCACGTGGCTGTAGCGCTCCACCGCGAAGGCCTCGGTCACCTTCACGGTGCCGGTCTTGGCGATGCGGCCGATGTCGTTGCGCGCCAGGTCGATCAGCATGACGTGCTCGGCGCGCTCCTTCGGGTCGTTGATGAGTTCCACCTCGGCCGCCTTGTCGAGCTCGAGCGACGCGCCGCGCGGGCGCGTGCCGGCCAGCGGGCGGATGGTGATCTTCTGCTCGCCGTCGCCCGTGTTCTCCTGGCGCACCAGGATCTCGGGCGAGGCGCCCACCACGTGGAAGTCGCCCAGGTTGTAGTAGTACATGTAGGGCGACGGGTTCAGCGAACGCAGCGCGCGGTACAGCGACAGCGGCGACTCGGTGTAGCGCTTGCTGATGCGCTGGCCCACCTGCACCTGCATGAAGTCGCCGGCGGCGATCATCTCCTTGGCACGCTCCACGGCCGCGAGGTAGTCGGCCTTGGCGAAGCTGCGCTCGGGCGGATGCGCCTGCGTGGGCTTCACGACGGGCGCGCTCACCGAGTACTTGAGTTTGTCCTTCAGCTCGCGCAGGCGGCGCTTGCCCACGGCGTAGGCCTCGGGCTGCTTCGGGTCGGCGTAGACGATCAGATAGAGCTTGCCCGACAGGTTGTCGATGACCGCCAGTTCTTCGCACTGCAGCAGCAGGATGTCGGGGCAGCCCAGCGTGTCGGGCGGGCAGCTTTTTTCGAGCTTGCGCTCGATGTGGCGCACGGTGTCGTAGCCGAAGTAGCCGGCCAGGCCGCCACAGAAGCGCGGCAGGCCGGGCCGCAGCGCGACCTTGAAGCGCTTCTGGTAGTCGGCCACGAAGTCCAGCGGGTTGCCCTTGGCGGTCTCGACGACCTGGCCGTCGGTCACCACTTCGGTGACGGCCTCGTCGCCGAAGCCCGAGGCACGTAGCAAGGTGCGCGCCGGCAGGCCGATGAAGCTGTAGCGCCCGAAGCGCTCGCCGCCCACCACCGATTCGAGCAGGAAGCTGTGCTTGCCGCCGCCCTGCGAATGGGCGAGTTTCAGGTAGAGGGAAAGCGGGGTTTCGAGGTCGGCAAAGGCCTCGGCCATCAGCGGGATGCGGTTGTAGCCCTGGGCGCTGAGGCTCTTGAATTCAAGTTCGGTGATCACGGATCGTTCTCCAGTTGCCTGCCGACGCTCCTTTGGCCGGTGGCAAGGTCATTCACGAGAGTGGCCCGATGTCGGCATGCGTGCCGGCTCGGAACCGCGGGCGCACGGCGTGCGCCGCGCAATCAAACAGTCAGCGATGTATGGCGACGCCAGGGCCAGGCTCCCCGGCTGCCTTCACCTGTTTGAATGATGTGATGAACGAACATGGAGCGCTGAGTTTAGCCCACGAAAACGAGGCCTTGTGCAACCGCTGGCTTCAGGGTTCCCCCGGAGCCTCTCGGATAAAACGAAAAGATACATTCGCACGACCGTTCGCAAATTCAAGGAGACTCACTTGCTCGCACCCCTGCTCCCGGCCGTGTTCTCCCGCCTCGCGGCGCTCGCTGTCCTGTCGGCCGCGCTCTGCGGCAGTGCCTTCGCGGCGCAGGTCGAGGTGGCGGGCGTCAAGCTCGACGACCAGATGGACCTGCGCGGCGCCCCGCTGGTGCTCAACGGCGCGGGCATCCGCTACAAGACCATCATCAAGGTCTACACGGCCGGCCTGTACCTGGGCAAGAAGGCCTCGACCACCGAAGAGGCGCTGGCCGTGCCGGGCCCCAAGCGCGTGGCGATCACCATGTTGCGCGACATCGACGCCAACGAACTCGGCAAGCTCTTCGTGAAGGGCGTGGAAGACAACTCGCCCAAGAGCGAAATGGTCAATCTGATCCCCGGCCTGCTGCGCATGGGGCAGATGTTCGCGGACCAGAAGCAGCTCAAGGCCGGCGACACCTTCACCATCGACTGGGTGCCCGGCACGGGCACGCTGATCACGGTGCGCGGCGTGCCGCAGCCCGACCCGGTGAAGGAAGTGGCGTTCTTCAATGCGCTGATGCGCATCTGGCTCGGCCCGAACCCGGCCGACTGGAAGCTGAAGGACGCGCTGCTCGGAAAGCAGTAAGTAGCCGGGCGGCCTGTCAGGCCGCCGCGAGGTCGGCCAGCGATTCCACGAACCCATCCGCATCCACGCCGCGCACCGGCTCGCCGTGGTTGTAGCCGTAGGTGACGAGCACCACGGGGCAGCCGGCGGCGCGCGCGGCACGTGCGTCGTTGCTCGAATCGCCCACCATCAGCGTGCGCGACGGCACCGTGCCCAGCGCCTCGCAGGTCTTCAGCAGCGGCAGCGGATCGGGCTTCTTGCGCTCGAAGGCATCGCCGCCGAACACCTGCTCGAAGAAGCCGTCGAGCCCCTTCGCGGCCAGCAGCGGCTTGGCGAAGGAGGTCGGCTTGTTCGTGAGGCAGGCCAGCCGCAGCCCACGCGCGCGCAGCGCCTTCAGGCCCTCGACCACGCCGGGGTAGGCGGACGAATACCGGCCGTTGATCTCCAGGTAGTGGTGCTGGTAGCGCTCCCACGCGCGATCGAACAGCGCCGCCGGGGCTGGCGCGCCCACATGCGCCAGCGCCGACAGGATCAGGTGCTCCGAGCCCTTGCCCACCATGCGCTCGATGGCGGCGGGCGCCACCGGCGGCAGCTCGAGGTCGCGCAGCATGCGGTTCAGGGCCTCGGCAAAGTCGCCGAGCGTGTCGACCATGGTGCCGTCGAGGTCGACGATGGCGGCGTCGAAGCGGGAGAGATCGGTGCGAAGAGTGTCCAAGACAGGCGGCTCCCAGGGAGCGAAGTGGGTGGTGGATGCGCGAGGCACGCATTGTCCCCCGGCCGCAAAATAGGCGCCCATGACCCCCACGACGCCCCCGCCCTCCGCCCCTCGCCCCATCCGCACCGCCGCCACGCTCGTCGTCCTGCGCGACGGCCCCGAAGGCCTCGAGGTGCTGATGCTGCGGCGGGCCGAGAAGGCCAACGACCAGAACAGCGGCGCCAGCGTCTTCCCGGGCGGCATGGTCGATGCGCACGACCGCCTGCTGCACCCGCTGTGCGCGGGCCTGGACGACGCCGCCGCGAGCGCGCGCCTGGGCCTGCCCGAAGGCGGGCTCGACTTCCACGCAGCCGCGATCCGCGAATGCTTCGAAGAAGCCGGGCTGCTGCTCGCGAACGATGCGCAGGGCCGGCCGGTCGAGCTGCTCGCGCTCACCTCGGGCGAACTCGACGCGATGCGCGCCGCCGCCGAACGCAGCACCGACGCCCTGCTCGCGCTGTGCGCCGAGCGCGGCTGGTGCCTTGCCGTCGACCGCATCGCGTACTTCAGCCACTGGCTGACCCCGCCCGGCATGCCGCGCCGCTTCGACACGCGCTTCTTCGCCGCTGCGATGCCCGCCGGCCAGGACGTGCGCCCCGACGGCCGCGAGACCGTCGAGCACCTGTGGCTGAAGCCCGCCGACGCGGTCAGCCCCGAACGCGGCCTCAAGCTGCTGAACGTGACGCGGCGCGTGCTCGAGCACCTGGCCACCTTCGCCCGCGTCGACGACTTCATGGCCCATGCGCGCGCACTGCGCCGCATTCCGCTGACCATGCCGCGCCTGGCCGACGGTCCCCAGGGCCGACGCCCGGTGAACATGGAAGAGCCCGCCTACGACGAGATCGGACACCTCGATCCCGACGGCCAGGGCGGCGGCCGCTATGCGCTCGAAGCGGGCCTGGTCACGCCGCTGTCCGCACGCGTGCTGCGCGTCGTGCACGAGAGCGGCCTCAACAGTTTTCTCATCGGCGGCACCGAAGGCTGGGCGCTGATCAACCGTGCGCCCGGCGACGCGGCGCACGAAGCCGCGCTGCGGGCGGCGGCGCCCGGCCCGGTGCGATGGGTGTTGTCGGCGGACGCTGCGCCGCAGTCCCTGGACCTCGGCGGCGCCACGCTCCAGGTGCTGGGCGCACAGCGCTTCCTGCTGGCCGAGGAGCGCATGCTGTTCACGGAGGACGCAACGACGCCCGCGCCCGAAACGGATCAGATCGTCGAATGGATCGTGCCCGCGCGCGGCTTCATGCACCGCCCGGCGTCGGCGCTCGCCGACTGAGGCGCGTCTTCAGGCCTGCTGCGCTTCCGTCAGCGCCTGCGCCGCCACCACCGCCTCGGTGCGGTTGCGCACGTTGAGCGCGCGGAAGATGGCGGCCAGGTGGATCTTCACCGTGCCTTCGCTGATGCCCAGGCTGCGCCCGATCAGCTTGTTCGGCTTGCCTTGCGACAGCAGCTGCAGCACCTCGACCTGCCGCTCGGTGAGCACGCTGCGCAGGTGTTCGAGGGTCTGAGTGCCGCCGCTGTTGCCGCCGCCACGCGCGAAGGGCTCGCCCGCCGCGGCAGACGACGGCGACACGCCGGCCACGATGCCCGGCGGCAGCGCCGTGAGCATCATCGGCGGCACGTACACGCCGCCCGCCAGCACCAGGCGCACGGCCGACAGCATGACGTCGGGCGAGTAGGCCTTGGGAATGAAACCGAGCACGCCGCGTTCGAGCGCACTGCGCATGATGGACGGGTCTTCGTAGCCCGACAGCACGATCACGGGCACGGCCGGGTGTCGTCGCCGGATCTCGTCGATGTGGGCCTGCCCGTCCGCGCCGGGCATGTTGAGGTCGATCAGGGCCAGGTCGAGATCGTCGGTCGCGCCGGCAAGCAGTTCGTCGACGCTCAGCGCCAGGACGAACTCGATGCCAGCTCCCAGCTCCGACAACTTGGCTTTGACCGCCTCGATGACGAGCCGGTGGTCGTCGGCGATCAGAATTTTCATGGCATACCCCAGTGTCCCAACGTCAATGTGCATTGGATTCTTCTGCGACTGCGAAGATAACGGCGATTGCCCCGTCCAGCAAGGCCGCCGCGCCCCACCAACGGCATAGACCCCAAGCGGTATGGCGGCCCCGTGGGCCCGTTGAAAAAATGAACGCCCACTCCAACGACCGGGGACATGGGCATGTGCGATCGCTGCAGACGCCGGTGCAAGGCATGCTTCGCAATGCACGCTTGAGAAGCGGGCATCCCTCATGGCCCGCCTGCTCGACTGCTTCTCGCCCTTCATTGCCTTCGGTCTCGGCCTGGACGCGTCGATCGCGGCCGGCCACCCCACCCTCACCCACGGCGACGCCCAGCGCGAGGCCCTGCGCCTGCTGGACATCGCACGCGCCGACGCCGACGTGGCCGGCGCCACCGCCACGCAGATCGAGTCGGCCGCATTTGCCATGGTCGCGTGGCTCGACGAGATCCTGGCGCGCCACCCCGACGCCGTGGACGGCGCCGCGCCGCTGCAGGTGCAGCTGTTCAACTCCAACAACGCGCACAGCGAGTTCTTCCACCACCTCTCGGCGCTCGGTGCGCAGGACCACGCGGTGCGCGAGGTCTACTGGCATGCGCTGGCGCACGGCTTCAAGGGCCAGTACTACTTCGAGTCGGGCGACGAGGGCGAGCTCGGCAAGCTGAAGGACCTGCACGGCCGGCAGCTGCAACCGCCGCCGCTCGAACTCGGCAGCCTCGCGCAGGACCACATCACGCCCCAGCCCTACGGCGTGCCCGACCCGCGCGGCCCGGCCGACATGCGCCGGCGCGACCGCACCGTGCTGCGCACCGGCACCGCGCTGGCCGTGCTCGTGCCCGCGCTCTTCCTGCTGTGGCACTGGCTGGCGGGGCCGCCGGCCGCCGGCACGGCGCTCACGCAGCGCATCGACCGGCAACTCGCCAGCTACGCCTGCGCCGACCTCGAAGCCTCGATCGACCCCGACGGCCGCCCGCGCGTGACCGGCTTCGTCTCGCAGCGCGACGACCTGCTCAAGGTGGCGGAGGACGTCGCGGCCATTCCCGGCGTGCGCGCGCCGCAGTTCGACGTCGGGCTGCGCGTGTGGCCGCACTGCGAGGTGTTCGCCATCCTCAAGCCCTCGCAGGCGCGCAACCGCCAGAAGAACCACGGGCTGAGCGTGAGTGTGCCGTCCGCGCGCGACGGCCGGCTGCGCGAGGGCGACGCGGTGCGCGTGCAGGTGGTGGCGCCGCGCCACGAGAGCTACATCTGGGTCGACTACTACACCGCCGACGGCTCCGTGATGCACCTGAACACGGGGCCGGCCCCGACGCGGTTGCGCGCGGGCGAGTCGCTGGAACTCGGGTCCGACATCCCCTCGAGCTGGCTCGTGAGCCCGCCCTTCGGCAACGTGCTGATCACCGTGCTGTCGGCGCCGATGCCGTTCAGCGAAACCTCCGACCGCCCGCCGTACGAGATGGCCTCGGCCTACCTGCTTCGCCTGCGCGAGGCGCTGGCCGCGAGCAGGAACAGCGAGCGGCTGATCGCCGACTTCATCTCCCTCGAAACCGTGGCGCGCTGACCTCGCCCTTCCCCACCATGTTCGACACGCTGTCACCCGTGCACCTCTTCTGGCCGCTGCTCGCGGTCTGCCTCGCCGGCCTGGCGCTGCTGTACGCCGCCGTGCGCGACGCCGGCCGCGGCGCGCGGCGGCGAGGCCTGCTGCGGCGCGTCGACGCCCTCGGGGCGCCCGCCGACCACGCCGCCGTCGACGCGCTGAAAGAGGCCATGGCACAGGCGCGCACCTCGCTGCGGCAGGCGCCGCGCACGCGCGCGACGGCGCCGTGGTTCCTCTTCATCGGCGGCCCGGCCACCGGGCTGCCGGGGCTGCTCTCGGCCGCCCGCGCCGAATGCGTGGCGCCGCCCGCGAACGAGGCACCGGGCACCCCCTGGTGGCGCTGGTGGACCACCGGCGCGCTGACGGCCATCGAGCTGCATCCCGACGCCATCGGCGACCAGGCCGGCACGGCGCCCGCGCGCGGGCTCTGGCTGCAGTCGCTGCTGGCGCTTGCCGAGCGACGCGAACGCCTGCCGCTGCATGGCGTGGTGGTGTGCGTGGCGGCCGGCGACCTGCTGTACGGCGACCCGGCCCTGCGCAAGCGCGCCACCGCGAACATGCGCCGCCTGCTCGACGAAGCCAGCGACACGCTGCGCCTGCAGCTGCCGGTCTACCTCGTCGTGACGGGCCTCGAGGGCCTGAAGGGCTACGCCACGCTGCGCGCCGCGCTGCCGCCCGAGGTGCTCGCACAGGCGCTCGGCCACCGCGTGGAGCACCCGTTCGCGGCGCACGCAGCGCGCGCCGCCGACCGGCTCGATGCGCTGTTCGATCCGCTCGTGGCGCAGCTGCACGGCCTGCGCATGGCCCTGCTGCGCGAGCAGCCGGGCCCCGCGGGACGGCTCGCGCTGCATGGCTTCGTGGAGAGCGTGCGCACCTTGCAGCCGGCCTTGCGGCAGGTGGCGCAGGGGCTGTTCGAGGGGCACGGCAAAGGGGTGCGCGCGCCGCGCTGGCGCGGGCTGTACCTCACGGCGACGGCATCGGAGAACGGCACGGGCGCCGCGTTCGTGAGCGACCTGTTCGGCCGCTTCCTGCCGGCGGACCAGCCGCTGGTGCGGCCGGGGCGCTTTGCGCCCACGGTGCCGGCGGAACTGCGCTGAGGCCGCCGTGCAGCTGACGCTACTTGGCCGCAGCGTCGACGCGGATCTGCCGCGCGCCAAAGGTCACGTTGAGCACCTGCGCCTGGCCCGGGGTGACCGCGCGCACCTCGCGCCAGCGCGCGCGGTCGAGGTCGCGGAACGCGGCCATCACGCCGATCGCCTTGGCATCGGCCGGCAGGGTGAGGTCGAGCTTCTTGCTCTCGCCGGGGCGCAGCAGCATTTCTTCGCGCTGCACCAGTTCGGCGCCGAGCGTGGCCTGGTCTTTCTCGAACAGCGAGAAGAAGTCGGCGCCTTCGAAGGGCCCCGGCGTCTTGAGCGCATAGACGCGCACCGTGAGCGGCGAGGCGCGCCCGCGCGCATCGGGGTTGGCATCGGCGCCGGCCGTGAGCGTGATCGACACCGGCGTGACCACCGGTTTGCTCGCGCAGCCCGCCATCAGAAGACCCGCTGCAGCAAGGCCAAGGGCTGCGATACGGCGTCGCGATGCGACAGCAAGGAGGCCCTCATAGGACGAATGGTGTGTACCCAGCGTGCGCATGCTATTCCCTTCGTTGCATTGACCGGTCCTGACGCATCTTTGATTATCACCAGCGAACTCGAACAGGCAACATGCTGACTCCCCAACTCGTCGACGCACTGCTCACGCCCATCGGCGAGGCCTCGCCTTGCGGGGACGACCTGGAGTACGACGCGGACTTCATGGCCCTCACGACTGCGGCGCAAGGCAAGGCCGAGCAGCAGTTCGGCGACACCGTGATCCCCGCCGTCGAACCCGACTGGCGCGACGTGGCCGAACGCGCCGATGCGCAGCTGCGCCGCAGCAAGGACGTGCGCGCCGCCGTGCTGCTGCTGCGCGGCGCGACGCGCCTGCAGGGCGTGGCCGGCTTCACGGCGGGCCTGCAATTGCTCACCTCGCTGCTCGACACCTTCTGGGACGGCATACATCCAAAGCTGGATGCGGACGACGACAACGACCCCACCATGCGCCTGAACGCGCTCGCGCCGCTGAGCGACGACAGCATGGTGCCGCGCGACCTGTACGACGCCGCGGTGGGCAACGCGCCGGGCGTGGGCCCGATCCGCGTGCGCGACATCGCCATCGCGCACGGCGTGCTCAATGCCGTCGGCGGCGAGGCCTCGTATTCGCCTGCGCAGGTGCATGGCGGGCTCGAGGCCCTGCACGCCGCACACCCCGAACAACTGCAGGCCGCCATCGGCCTGCCTGCACTGCTCGACCGCCTGCAGAAGCTGCTGGGCGAGCGCACCGGCCGCACCGATGCGGTGGACCTGGGCACGCTGCGCACCGTGTCGCGCGCGGTCGCCAAGGCCTGCACGGCGGCAGCCGGCGCACCGGAAGCCTCGACCGATGAAGGCGCAGCCGAAGGCGGCGACGCCCCGGCCGGCAACGCGGCCCGCCCGGCCGCGCCGCGCGGCGAGATCCAGAACCGCCAGGACGCGGTGCAGATGCTCGACCGCGTCATCCGCTACCTCGAACAGGCCGAGCCCGGCAACCCCGCGCCGCTGCTGATCGAACGCGCCAAGAAGCTCATCGGCGTGAGCTTCCTGGACATCATGGCCAACCTCGCGCCCAACGCGATGGACACCATCGAGACCGTGACGGGCAAACGCCAGTCCGAATGACCGCCGCCGTTTCCACCCGTCCCCTTTCATTCCCGCAAGGAGCATCGCCATGGCCAAGAGCAGTCAGAAATTCATCGCACGCAACCGCGCGCCCCGGGTCCAGATCGAATACGACGTGGAGCTCTACGGCGCCGAGAAAAAGATCCAGTTGCCCTTCGTGATGGGCGTGCTGGCGGACCTGTCGGGCAAGCCCGCCGACCCGCTCGCGCCCGTGGTCGATCGCAAGTTCCTCGAGTTCGACGTCGACAACTTCGACGCCCGCATGAAGGCCATGAAGCCGCGCGCCGCCTTCGCGGTGGAGAACTCGCTCACCGGCGAGGGCGACCTGAAGGTCGAGCTCACCTTCGACAGCATGGACGACTTCTCGCCCGCGGCCGTGGCCCGCAAGGTGGGCGCGCTGAACAAGCTGCTCGAAGCGCGCACGCAGCTGTCGAACCTCGTGACCTACATGGACGGCAAGGGCGGTGCCGAAGACCTGCTGGCCAAGGTGCTCGAAGACCCGGCCCTGCTGCAGACGCTGGCCGCCAGCAAGAAGCCCGGGGACGGCGAAGCCGCCGCCTGAGCCTCATCCCCGATTCCTGACAGACACACACCGGTACACGAGGAGAAACCATCATGGCCGACGCACTCGAGCAGAGCGCACTGAAAGACGTTGCGTACGCGGGAAGCGACTTTTCGTCGCTGCTGCAAAAAGAATTCAAGCCGCGCAGCGACGAAGCCAAGAGCGCCGTCGAAGCCGCCGTGCTCACGCTGGCGCAGCAGGCGCTGAGCAACAGCACCGTCATCGGCAAGGACGTGACCAAGTCGATCCAGGCCATGATCGCCGCGATCGACGCCAAGCTCACCGACCAGGTGAACAAGATCATCCACCACCCCGACTACCAGAAGCTCGAGAGTGCGTGGCGCGGCCTGCACTACATGGTGAACAACACCGAGACCGACGAGAACCTGAAGATCCGGGTGATGGACATCTCCAAGCAGGAGCTGGCCAAGAACCTCAAGAAGTTCAAGGGCGCAGCGTGGGACCAGAGCCCGATGTTCAAGAAGATCTACGAGGAAGAGTACGGCCAGTTCGGCGGCGAGCCCTTCGGCGCGCTGGTGGGCGACTACCACTTCGACCAGAGCCCGCCCGACGTCGAGATGCTCGGCGAGATGGCCAAGATCGCCGCCTCGGCGCACGCGCCCTTCATCACCGGCGCGAGCCCCAACCTCATGCAGATGGAGTCGTGGCAGGAGCTGGCCAACCCGCGCGACCTGACCAAGATCTTCTCCACGCCCGAGTACGCCGGCTGGCGCTCGCTGCGCGAGTCGGACGACTCCAAGTACCTGGGCCTGTGCATGCCGCGCTTTTTGGCGCGCACGCCCTACGGCGCCAACACCAACCCGGTGGAAGAGTTCGACTTCGAGGAAGACACCGCCGGCGCCGACCACAGCAAGTACGCCTGGGCCAATGCCGCCTATGCGATGGCGACCAACATCAACCGCTCGTACAAGCTGTACGGCTGGGGTTCGCGCATCCGCGGCATCGAGTCGGGCGGCGCGGTGGAAAACCTGCCGCTGCACACCTTCCCCAGCGACGACGGCGGCGTGGACCAGAAGTGCCCCACCGAGATCGCCATCAGCGACCGGCGCGAGGCCGAGCTCTCGAAGGCCGGCCTGCTGTCGATGATCCACCGCAAGAACTCCGACTTCGCGGCCTTCATCGGCGCCCAGTCGCTGAACAAGCCGGCCGAGTACGACGACCCCGACGCCACGGCCAACGCCAACCTGGCGGCGCGCCTGCCCTACCTCTTTGCCTGCAACCGCTTTGCGCACTACCTGAAGTGCATCGTGCGCGACAAGGTCGGCAGCTTCAAGGAGCGCGAGGACATGCAGCGCTGGCTCAACAAATGGATCATGAACTACGTGGACGGCGACCCCGCCAACTCGTCGGAGACCACCAAGGCCCAGAAGCCGCTGGCCGCCGCCGAGGTGATCGTGGAGGAAGTCGAGGGCAACCCGGGCTACTACACGTCCAAGTTCTTCCTGCGCCCGCACTACCAGCTCGAAGGCCTCACGGTCTCGCTGCGGCTGGTGTCCAAGCTGCCGACGGCCAAGGGGGCCGGTTGAAAAAAATCTGCGGATTCTTCTTGAATTCCGGGTTCCGTTTCGTTCTATGAGTAGCTGCCGGGCATCGGAACTTTTCTCCCACCGCCGGCAGCCATTTTTTTCGTTTCGATCATCAACCGCCCGAATGCAATCGGGTTCCAAGGAGTAGGAACATGTCATCTGACTTTCACATCAAGCTCGACGGCGTCAAGGGCGAGTCTTCTCACAAGGACCACAAGGACGAGATCGAGATTTCGTCGTGGTCCTGGAACGTGAGCAACGCATCGGGCGCGGGATCGGGCGGCGGTTCGGGCAAGGGCAAGGCCACGCCGGGTGAATTCAATTTCACGCACACCTACGACAAGGCATCGCCCGTGCTCGCCAAGAACTGCGTGAGCGGCAAGCACTTCAAGGACATGGTCATGACCTGCCGCAAGTCGGGCGAAGGCCAGCAGGAGTACCTGAAGGTCACGCTCAAGGAAGTCTTCATCTCCAGCGTGGGCCCCGGCGGCGCACAGGGCGGCGACGTGCACGAGCAGGTGTCCTGCAGCTTCAAGGACATCGAGTTCGCCTACAAGGGCCAGGACGAAAAGGGCGCCGGCGGCGGCGAGGTGAAGTTCGGCTGGAACGTGGCCACCACCGAAACCCGCTGACGGGCGACGGACCCGCCAGCCCCGTCCGCCCCAGGCACCGCACGGTGCCGGGGCCGGTCCCTGCCCGTGTCCTCACCGGAGCAATGCCATGGCATTCAGCACCACACTCATCGGTACCAGCGGCAAGCTGCACACGACCTACAACTCCGATTGGTCGGTCGGACGGATCGGCTCCAACACGCGTGAAGACGTGATGCTGGTGCAGGCCCTGTTCAAGATCTTCTACTACGAGCTGCTCGGCTTCAACCACGACTTCGACCCGCCCCCCGGCGCGACCGAGGTGATCGTGGTGGACGGCTACTACGGGCCGGTCACGCAGAAGCACATCACGCACTTCCAGGAACAGGCGATCGCACGCGGGCGCAAGGTCCTGCCGGACGGCATCTTCGATCCCTTCCGCGAGCCCGGTGCGTCCAGCACGATCAGCAAGACGCGCTACGCGCTCGACCTGCTGAACAACGGCTGTGCCAACAGCTGCGAAGAGCAGAACATCGACAACTACAGCAACCTGCCGAACCGGGAAGACATGCCCGCGTTGCTGCGCAGTGCGCTGAAGAAAGTCAAGAAGAAGGCCAGCAAGTACAGCTGAACAGTCTCAGCGCCCCCAGGCAAAACGCCCATCCATCGGATGGGCGTTTTGCTTGAAGGATGGCGCCACGCTCAGGGGTCTGTCGACGCGACGTTCTCGGGCAACAGCCGCGTCATGTCGTCGTCGGCGTCCTCGATCACCCACAGCGTGAGCGCCGTGTAGTTGTCGTGGCCCGGCTTGGCGTTGGCCTTGATCTGCGCGTCGAGCAGCTCGGTCCACTGGCTGGGCGTGCGCGATGCGTGCAGCGTGTCGACCAGGCACTCGTCGCCCAGCGGCTCCCACACGCCGTCGCTGCACAGGAGCAGCACGTCGCCGGGCAGCAGGCGCATGCGGTCGGACACCGCGATGTCGGGCGCCTCCTCGATCGAGCCCAGTGCCGACAGCAGCATGTTGCGCTGCGGATGCAGGCGCGCGCCCTCCTCGTCGAGCATGCCGCCCGCCACCATCTGCTGCACCAGGCTGTGGTCGGTGGTGCGCGCCACGATGGCGCCGCCACGAAACAGGTAGGCACGGCTGTCGCCGCTGTGCACCCAGGCCAGGACCTCGCGCTCCAGGTCGATCACCGCGAACACCACCGTGGAGCGCATGCCGGCGAGCTTGCCGCCTTCGGCCTGGCGCGCCACCACGTCCAGGTTGGCGCGCTCGATCAGCGCGCGCAGCGCGGCCTCGTCCATCGACGGCGCCCCCGAGAAGCCGCCGAGCACGCTGGCGCGCACCGTGGCCGCCGCCACGTCGCCGCCGCCGTGGCCGCCCGCGCCGTCGGCCACCAGGCAGGCGACGTAGCGCTCGTCGTGCCAGTGGCCGTGCACGTCCTCGTTGTAGGTGCGCCCGCCCTGCCGGGAGAGCGTGACGATTTCGATTTCCAAGCGGGGTGCCTCGCGAGTGCTGGGGGTTGTTCTGGTTGTCTTCTCAGGTGTCGGACTTCAGGCGCGCCATCTGCTCTTCGTAGGCCGCGAGGAAGGCCTTGCCGAAGAGGCTGTGGAAGTCGTCCTCGGCCTCGCTCGCGATGCCGCCGTACAGCGCCACGAACTGGTCCCAGAGCTTGGCCTTGCGGTTGGCGGCAAAGAGCGCGTCGAGCGCGGTCTTCGCGCTGATCTTCTTCTCGAGCTCGGCCGGCTCGAAGCGCCCGATGACATGGGCCAGCGCCGCGCGCATGCCCACCATCACGCCGAACTGGTGCGCGCGCAGGTCGTCGAAGGCATCGCGCATCGCGGCCTCGGGCGGCATGAAGCCGCGCACGCCGGGGCCCAGCAGGTGCGCCAGCGCGACCTCGACCGTGGGCGAGAACTTGAGCGGGTTGTTGGCTTGCGACGCGATCATCGTGACCTCGGCGCGCACCTCGCGCTTGAACTCCTGGCGCGTGAGCAGCAGCTGCAACGTGCCCTCGGTGGCGGTGCGCAGCATCGAGCCGATGCGCTCCATGAGGCCGGGCGTGAGCATCTCGGGCGGCTGGTGCGTGCTGGCCAGGCCGCGCAGGAAGGCGGCGAGCAGTTCGTCGTCGGAGGCGGCGCGCGGGGGCGAGGCTGCTACTGGAGTTGCCGGCGGCGCGACGTACACGGGCGGCGGTGGTGGCGGGGGCGGTGGCGGCTCCGCAACCCGGCCGGCGTTCTCGGGCCCGCTGATGCGGATCGGCTGGCCGGTCACGTCGTCGAACTTCGCAAGCGGGGCCACGGGCGCAGGCGCAGGAGGGGGCGGCGGCGGTGGCGGCGTGATGGCCTTCGGCGGCTCGAAGCCGAACTGGTCGATCGGCAGATGATCGGAACGCGGCACCGGCGTGGCGGGCGCGGCGCGCTGCAAGGCGGCCAGCGGGTCGGCGTCCGACGCGGTGTTGGGCTGCAGCAGCGGATCGGCCAGCGGCGACAGCGCGAGCGGATCGCCGCCGATGCCGCCGGCGCCCGGCGAACCGCCGAACAGGTCGTCGATGCTCGCGGCCTTGCCGTGCGCGGGCGGCGCGCCCAGGTCGGAAAAATCGTCGAGCACGCCGAGTCCGGCAGAGGGCGCGGCCGACGGCGTGGGGCCCAGCAGGTTCGCGAACGGGTCGACCTGGTCGGCCTGCGCATTGCGCGAGCCGCTGGCCATCGGGTCGGGAAAGAGCAGCGACTCGGCGGGCGCGGCAGCGCGGGCTGCCGCAGGCGCCGGCGCGGGAGCGGCCGGCGATCCCAGCCCCGCGAGCAGGTCGGCGAACGGATCGTCGCTGCTGGCGGCAGGCGCGGCGGCCGGCGCCGACATCACGGTGTTGGGGATGACCGGTGCGCGGGGTGCTGCCGCAGCGGCCATCACGCGCACCGAGAGTTCGAAGCTGCCGATGACGAGCCGCGCGCCGTCGGTCAGCGCCGCTTCCTTGCCCGCGCCCAGCGACACGCCGTTGCATTGCATCGCATTGCTGCCGCGATCGACGATGAAGTACTGCCCGTCGCGGCACAGCACCTGCGCGTGCACGCGCGAGACGGTGCGGTCGGGGTCGTCGAGCACCAGCGCGTTGGTGTCGGCGCGGCCGATGGTGCCGCCGCCGGGTCCGAAGTCCGCGGCGATGGACGGTCCGGCCGGCATGCCTTGCCGGGTGATGACAGCGATATGGATCATGAATCGGCCCCCGATGGCGGCTGCGCCCGTGCAATCTCGCAAGGAGTATTCATTCCGTGGGACCGGTTGGCAATCTCGCCTTAAGAGGTATGCCGCATGCGCGCCGTCGCGGCCTCACGGCGCCAGCAGCAGCACGAGCGACTGGCTCGGCACCGCGCGCACGCCCGGGCAGTTGGTACTGTTCTGCAGCGAGTTGCTGGTCAGGCGCGTGGCGGGCATGCCCTGGAACAGCACGGTGAACGCACCCGTGAGATGGCGGCACGGCCCCATCACGGTGCCGGACGCCACGCCCAGCAGCACCCCGGGGTTGTCGCCGTTGCTCATCGGGATCGTGGTGCCCAGGTTGTGCGCCGGGCCGCCCATGATGAGGATCGTGGGGCAGTTGGGAATGGCCATCGCGCCCATCGCGATGTTCGGGTACGGAATGGGCAGCGGCGACGGCGCGGCCGGCGTCATGCAGACGTCGGGGAAGGCCATGTCGGTGCCCATGAGCTGGCAGTTGGCGAACATGGGACGTCTCCTCAACCGAAGTGGATCTGCGCGCCGCGCGTCTTGACCAGCTTGCCGCCGTTGACCATCACATGCTCGGCCTTGAGCTGCATCAGCTGCTGCGCCTCGTGGTCGATGTGCATGGCCTGCACGCGGTCGGTGCCCTGCGTGGTGCGCAGGTAGTGGCGGCTGAAGTGGGTGACGCGGTCCATCACGCTCGAGAGCACCGAACCGACGAACTTGATGGTGCCCGCGCACAGCCGGAACTGCCGCGCGGCCACCTCCACCTCGTCGGCCACCAGGTGGGTGCGGCGCCCGCGCAGCTCGAGCTGGTCGGCATCGAGCTGCAGCCGCGCGGCCTCCAGGTGCAGGGCGCCGTCGCACCGCAGCACGGCCGGCTGCGCCGCGTCGCGCTGCAGCACCGCCAGCACCCACAGCTCCGACGGGCCGGTGCGCAGGCAGGCCACGGTGTCGCCGACGGCCGGCACCAGCAGGCAGCTGGCCGCACGCCGCGCCTGCACCTCGCCCCGCAGGCCGACGCGCACACGCACGGTGGCATCGGGCCCGACGGCGGTGACGAGGCCGCCCTGGCAGGCGCCGGCGATGGCGACGGTGGGGTCGACCGCCGGCGCGCAGACCGGTTGGCTCTGGCTGTGCGGGCTGCGCTGGCTGGGGCTTCTGCCGGGGGTTCGGGTCTTGCTCATGGGGCTCTCCAGGATGTGCGGATGGGGTCAGGCGGCGGCGACGGCGCGCCAGCGCTCGGCCTCGGCGCGCTGCGGGTCTTGCGTCAGCGCGCGGGCGTGGTCGTCGATGCGCGCGCCTTCGGTGAGCGCGCCGTGCAGCTGGGCGCGCAGCAGCGAGGCGCCCTCCATGTCACAGCCGCGCAGGTCGGCGTGGCTGAGGTCGGCGTGATCGAGCACCGCGTTCTGCCACTGCGCGCGTGCCATGCGCGCACCGGCGAAATGCACCTGGTGCAGGCGGGCGCGTGCGAACACGCTGCCTTCGAGCAACGCGCCGGTGAACAGCGCCTGCGTGAGGTCGGCGCCCGAGAAGTCGACGCCGGCCGCCTGCGCCTCGCAGAAGATGGCGCGCGGCGCCTGCACGCCGGCCAGCCGCGCACCGCCCAGCAGCGCGCCCTGGAAGCTGCACTGCGGCAGGCGGGCGTCGGTGAAGTCGGCGCCCTGCAGGTCGACCCCGGCGAACTGGCAGCCGCGCAGCGACTGGCCGCGAAAGTCCTGCCCCGCCAGGGGGGTCTTGACGAACACCGTGCGCTCGAAGTTGCCGCCGCTCCAGGCCAGGTGACGCACGTCGCATTCCATCAGCGTCGCCTGGCGCCAGTTGACGCGCTCCGCGCTGGCATCGAACAGGCTGCACTGGTTGAAGGTGGCGTTGTCCAGGCTCGCGTCCTGCAGGCTGGCGTGGGCGAACTTGCTGCGGTTGGCCACGAGCATGGACGCGTCGGCGCCGGCCAGCCGCGCGTGCGACACCTCGCACTCGTTCAGGGTGGTGGCATGCAGCCGTGCCTCGCCCAGGTCGGCGTGCGTGAGCTGGCACTGGTTGAAGGTGGCCCGCCGCAGATCGGCCGTGCCCAGCAGCGTGCCGCGCAGGTCGCACTGGTCGAACACCGCCTCGTGCAGGTCGGCGCCGCGCAGGTCGGCCCGGCGCAGGTCGACCTTGCTGAACAGCGCGCCGGCCAGCGCGGCGCGCGCAAAGTGGCCGCCCTGCAGATCCAGCGACTCGATGGGCTCGCCGATGGCGGCGGCCATGGCCAGGACTTCGGGCGTCATGGCACGGGCTGCGCCTGCTCGGCGGCGCTCAGCCGCGGCCAGGTGCGGGTGCGTGTGAGCAGCGCGTCGTCCAGCCGCACGTCGCCGTCCAGGCGCACGCGCGACAGGTCGGCCTGGAACAGGTTGCTGCGCCGCAGGTCGGCGCCGCGCAGGTCGGCGTGCTGGAGCATGGCGTCGCGCAGGTCGGCGCCGGACATCCGCGCCCCGCGCAGCACGGCCTTGCGCAGCAGCGCACCGCGCGCCGAGGCCAGGCGCCAGTCGCTGCCGGGCATGCGCGCGCCGGTGAAGTTGGCGCCGTCGGCCACGGCGCCGGCAAAGCTGGCGTCGGCCAGCGCCACGCCGCCGAAGTTGGCATGCGCGAGGTCGGCATGGCCGAGGTCCGCGCCCGTCATGTCGCACGCGGGCGTGACGACCACGCCGGCGGCGCGCGCCTGCGTCCAGCGCGCGCCCTGCAGTTGGCAGTCGACGAAGTTGGCGCCCGCGAGGTCGGCGCCGCGCAGATCGACACCGCGCAGGTCGCACTCGACGAAGCTGGCGCCGGCCAGCGTCGCGCCCGTGAAGGCGACGGTGCGCAGGTCCGCGCGATAGAACACCTGCCCGCCGGCCTGCGCCTCGCTCCAGTCGCAACGGCCCCAGGCCGCTTCCAGCAACGAGGTGCCGCCCAGCTGCGCGCGCGCGCCGCGTGCGCCTTCCAGCCGGCAGCGCTCGAGCACGGCGGTGCGCAGGTCGGCGTCGTCCAGCACGCAGCCGTCCAGGCGGCTCGCGCCCAGGTTGGCACCCTCGAAGCTGGCGCCGATGGCGATGGCGCCGCTCAGCTCGGCATGCGCCAGCACCGCATATGAAAAGTTGGCGCCCGAGAGGTTGGCCTGGCGCAGGTCGGCGCTTTCGAGCCAGGCGCCGGTGAAGTCCGCGCCGCGCAGGTCCAGCCCGTGCAGGTCGGCGCCGGTGAGGTCCATGCCGCGGAAGGCGCGAAAGCCCGATGCCGCCGCCCGCCGGATCTCGTCGCGCAACGCCGCGGCCGCATCGGGCGCCATGCGATCGACCGGCGGCTGCTGGTGCGCCGCCTGCAGGTAGCCCAGCGAGTCGGCGCCCTCTTTCTGCAGCAGCGGGCCGTAGACCACCTCGGGCCGGAAGTCGCGTTTCTCGTGCCGCGCGGTCTGTTCGAGCTGCTTCAGGTCCTGCTCGGCGCGGTAGGTGGGCGGTCCACGGTGCTGCAGCTGCGCCAGGTCGACGCCGCGCTCGCGCGCCATCGCGATGGCCTGCTCCATGTGCGCGAGCACGTCGTTGAGTGCATGCAGCTGCTGCAGCTCGGAGGCTTCGATCTGCCGCTGCAGCACCTCGGCCAGCTCGTCGGGCTTGGGCACGGGCTCGCGCGGCGGCATCGTCACGCCCAGCGCGTCGGGGTCCTTGCCGAGCCCGCGCAGCTGTTCGCGGGCCATGGCCACATCGAGTTCGGCGCGCCGGTACTGGGCCTGCGCCTGCACGCCGTCGCTGGCGAAGGGCGCGCGCGCGGCCTCGGCATGCGGATCGGTGATGTCCAGGCCCTCGGGCAGCAGGTCGCTGTCGCGCAGGCTGTGGACCAGGCCCAGGCGCGGATCGGCGCGCTGCGCGATCACGTGCAGGTAGTGCGCATCGGGGCGCGGTGTTTCGGTGATGCGCTCCACGCCGCAGGTCATGCCGCGGATGTCGCTGCCGTCGTCGCTGGCCATCTCCGCCAGGCCGTGGAAGACCAGCACCAGCCGCTGCGCATGCGGAAAGCACCACACGGTGGTCAGGCGCATCGGCACTTCGCGCAGCGCGTCGTCCTGCCCCGCGCCCATCGCGTAGGCGGCGAACACGCGCGCGCGCAGGCCGGGCAGGCGCCCGGTGAGCGTGGGGTGCTCGGGATGCAGGTGGACGAACTCGAGCTCTTCGTCGCCGCGCAGCGGTTCGGCAAACCACTGGTCGGCGGGGGCCACGTTGAAGAAGCGCCAGTCGGTGTCGGGCGCAAAGCCGGGCGCGTGCTCGCGCATGTACTCCGGCCCGTAGGTGCCGCGCCAGGCGGCACGCGCCGGGTGCATTGGATCGAGGCGGCCGAAGCCGGCCGGCTCCGCCACCTGGTCGGGATGGTGCAGCGGTGCGTGCGGCCATTCCACATTGGGCAGCGGGCGCACGCCCTGCACGGCGGCCCGGCCGATGCCCGCCGGGTTGGCCGCGAAATCGGCACCGCCGTAGGCGCGCTCCCAGCCGATCGGCATCTGCGTGTAGGGCTGCGGCGCGCTGGCGCGTTCGCCCTCCCAGTGCCGGTCGCCCATCACCACCAGCGTCTTGCTCACCGGCCCCACGCGCACGCGCACCGCGCAGCCGGTGGCCGGCGCCGACGGCGGGCAGGCCCGGCCGTGCACCAGGAATTCGGCGGTGAGCTTGGCCACGCCTTCGTCCACCAGGGGCTCCGCCATTTCCGCGGCCAGAAAGTCCCACATCGACTGCTCGCCCCACAGCCGGCCGTGCGTGCCCTGTTCCAGCGGCACATGCAGCAGCGCGCTGATGCACAGCGCGCGCCGGCCCCGGTACTCGATCGGGCGGGTGGACAGGCCCAGGGCCTGCGGCTTGTTGATCTGCATCGCGTGCGGTCCGGCCCGTCAGGGCGTGCCCGACCCGCCGGAGCTGTTGGGGTCTTGCGAGCTGGTGGGTCCGGGCGTGCTCTGGGGCCCGTCCGCCGCCGGCGGCTGGTTCGAGCTGACGGGCTCCGCCGGTTGGCTCGAACTGGCAGGCTCGCTGGTGGGCCCTGCCGGCTGACTCGAACTGGCAGGCTCGCTCGGCCCTGCCGGTTGACTCGAACTGGCGGGCTCGCTCGGCCCCGCCGGCTGGCTCGAACTGGCGGGCTCGCCGGTGCCGGCCGGTGCCGTCTGCGCCGGCGAGGGCTGGGGGGTCGGCTGGGGCGCGGGCACCGAGCCGTCCTCGGCCGGCTTGAGCGCATCGGCCTGGTCCTCGGCACCGCTGCCCATCGCGCGGCCCATCGCGCCGATCGGGCCGCCCACCACGGCGCCCGCGACACCCAGCACCGGCGACGCGATGATCGCGAACGGCCCGGTCACCAGGCCCAGCGCTGCGCCGGTACCCGCGCCGATCGCCGTGTCGGTGCCGTAGTGCGATCCCGCCAGCGCCTCGCCCTGCGCCTTGCGATCGCGTGCCAGTCCGGCCATGTCCTGCAGGCGCTTCTGCAGGCCGGGAATGCGGCCGACGTCCGGGTCCTTGGCCGCCTCCTCGAGCTGCTTGGCCGCGTTCTCGTACTGGGTGAAGGTGGCGTCCACGTCGCGCGCACCCAGGAACAGCCCGCGGATCGCGCCCACCGCCGAGAAGAGCGCGGCCACGCGGTTCAGCGGCGGCGGACCGCCGCCCCCGCCCCCGCCGCCGCCGGCCTTGAAGATGTGGATCGGCGCCTCGCGCAGGCTGCCGAGCTTGCGCTCGATGCCCATCGAGGCCACCGTCTCGAGCTTGAGCGCGATGGTGTTCTCGATCTGCATGCCCATGAAGTTGGCCACCGCCAGCCCCACGGCGTTGTCCATGCTCATGCCCAGGAAGGTGGAACGCGCCGCGCCCAGGTTCGCCTCGCTGTTGGTGCCGATGTAGCCGCTGCTGTTGGCGCCGAGCACCGTGGTGTTGGAGCCCAGCGAGGTCTGGTTGATGTCGCCGATGGCCATCAGGTTGATGTGCGTGTTGCTCACCAGGCTGTACTGCATGAAGTTGGCCTGGAACGGCGCCACGCCGGCGTCCATCTTCATCGAGTTGCCGCCGGTCACCTTGAACTCGATGTGGCCGGCCTCGAAGGTCATGCGCGACGCCTTGTGCGCCATGCTGCCGGCGATGGTCACCGTCTGGTTGCCGCCCACGGTGCGGCTTTCGTTGGAGGCCGTGAAATCGGTGCGCGCGGACTTGGTCTCGATGCGGTGGTCGCCCTTGACGACCAGCGCGTGCGCGCCGTCCACGTTGGTGGTCTGGTTGGCCACCACGTGCACGTCCTGGCTGGCGCCGACGGTGATCTTCTGCGCCACCTTGACGCTCTTGGTCTCGTTGTTGGTGACGTTGACCGTGCGGTTGCGCTGCACGCTCACGGTCTGGTCGCGATCGACCTTGAGCGACTGGTCGCGGCCCACGCTGCCCGAGTCGTCGCGCTCCACGCTGCGGCTCATGTCGAGTTCGGCGTGGATGTTGATGTTCTCGGACCCCTTCTTGTCCTCGAACATGATCTCGTTGTAGTTGTTCACGCCGCCGCCCGGCGTGGACCGGGTCCGGAAGCCGCTCTGCGTGGGCGACTTGTACGGAATGGGCTGGTCGTCGTTGTAGACGCGGCCCACGATCACCGGGCGGTCGGGGTCGCCGTTGAGAAAGTCGACGATCACCTCCTGGCCGATGCGTGGCGCGAAGTAGCCGCCCCAGCCCTTGCCGCCCCAGGGCTGCGACACGCGCACCCAGCAGGTCGACTTCTCGTTGCTGTCGTCGTAGCGGTCCCAGTGAAAGTGCACCTTCACGCGGCCATGGTCGTCCACGTGCAGCTCGTCGCCCTTGGGGCCGACCACGATCGCCGTCTGCGGGCCGGGCATGGTCACGCGCGGCGTGAGGCGCGGCGCGCGAAACGGCCGGTCGACCGGCATCACGGTGAGCAGGAACAGGCTGCTGCCGGTCTGCGCGGCGGCCAGCGCGGGCGTGGCGGCGATGAGCTCTTCCAGCACCGGCAGGGTGTCGGCGTTCACGGCGTCGTCGCGCAGCACCTCGGCCAGCGCGCGCTGCACGGGCTGGGCCGGCGCGCTGGCGCTCACGCCCTCGTAGCCGCGGTGGCTGGCGATGAAGGTGCAGGCGGCGATCACGTAGTCGCCGTTGCGCGTGCCGTCGGGGTCGTCCTCGAACTTGAAGCTGCGCCCCGCCGCCACGTCGGGCCACGGCGTGAGCGCCCAGTGGCGGTCGCGGCGCGCGTTGAGTTCGTCGCCGCGCAGCTTGGCGCGCGTCTCGGCGTCGTCGCCGCTGAAGTAGCCGCCGGGGAACTCGAACATCTCGAACTCGGCGAGCTCGTGCTGGTCGGAGCTGTCGATGTCGGCGCCCAGCTTCTTCTTGATGGCCTTGAAGTCGCTGTCGCGCGACGAATGCTTGCCGGTGTCGAACTGCCGCGCGCTGACCCAGCGCGAGATCTCGTTGAAGCGCGGCTCGGCCGCGTTGACGGCCATGTGGCGCAGCGTGTCGGTCGCGGGCAGCTTGTCGTGCGCCAGGTCGCTGGCGTCCGACAGGTGCATGGTGCCGGGCGCGTCGTGCGCGTCGAACCAGTAGTAGATGCCCTCGTCCTCCAGCAGGCGCGACAGGAACTGGTAGTCGCTCTCCTGGTGCTGCACGCAGTAGCGGCGCGGGTTGTGCGTGCCGATGACGTTGGTGGCCTTGGTCTTCTTGAAGCGCTTGATCGGGCTGTCCTCGAACACCGCGTCGAGCACCTCGAGCACTTTCTTTTCCTGGTGGATGCGCGAGTTGGCGCGCTTGGTGAGCAGCCAGAACCACGAGCGCAGCGCGATGCGGTACTCGTAGTGCCGCCCGATGTGGCCCGCGCGCACGAAGCGCACCGCATGGCCCTGGCAATGCCGCTCGTGCGCACCGCCGTCGGCGTCCTTGAACTCGATGACCACGTCGAAGGCGTGGCCCAGGATGTCCTTGGCGGCGAGGTCCTTGTTCCTGGACAGCACCGTGAGCTCGTAGGCCGCGGGCCGCGCCAGCGCCTCGTGCCCGACGATGCGCCAGAACATCAGGTCGTCCTTGGCGGGCGAATCGCTCTCGATGCGGAACTCGTGGTCGGCCATCTTGGGTCTCTCGGAAGTGGGGCGTCGCGCTGCGGGGTCGGTCAGTCGAACGCGTAGGTGAAGTCGGCGTCCTTCACGTCGAGCGCCACGCGGCGGATCTCGCCGCCCGAGGCCAGGCGTTGCAGGTACTCGACCGAAATGGTGGGCAGCACGGTGTTGGTGAGGATCGCGTCGATCACGCGCCCGCCCGACTCCGGGTCCTGGCAGCGCGCGACCACCTGGTCGACCACCGCGTCGCTGTACTCGAAGGGCACGCCGTGGTTGGTTTCCACGCGCTTCTTGATGCGGCCCAGCTGCAGCCGCACGATCTTCTTCATCATCTCGGGCGACAGCGGGTAGTAGGGAATGGTGACGATGCGGCCCAAGAGCGCAGGCGGGAACACCTTCATGAGCGGCGCCTTGAGCGCATCGGCCAGCGCGTTCGAATCGGGCAGCAGCTCGGGGTCGCGGCACATGCTCATCACGAGCTCGCTGCCGGCGTTGGTGGTCAGCAGGATGATCGTGTTCTTGAAATCGATCATGCGGCCCTCGCCGTCTTCCATCCAGCCCTTGTCGAAGACCTGGAAGAAGATCTCGTGCACGTCGGGGTGGGCCTTCTCCACTTCGTCGAGCAGCACCACGCTGTACGGCCGGCGGCGCACGGCCTCGGTCAGGATGCCGCCCTCGCCGTAGCCCACGTAGCCGGGCGGCGCACCCTTGAGCGTGGAGACGGTGTGCGCCTCCTGGAACTCGCTCATGTTGATGGTGATGATGTTCTGCTCGCCGCCGTACAGCGCCTCGGCCAGCGCCAGCGCGGTCTCGGTCTTGCCCACGCCCGAAGTGCCGCAGAGCATGAAGACGCCGATGGGCTTCTGCGGGTTGTCCAGCCGTGCGCGCGAGGTCTGGATGCGGCGCGCGATCATCTCCAGGCCGTGCTTCTGGCCGATGACGCGCTGGTTCAGCGTGTCGGCGAGCTTGAGCACCGCCTCCACTTCGTTCTTGACCATGCGGCCGACCGGAATGCCCGTCCAGTCCGCGACCACCGAGGCCACGGCCTGCTCGTCGACCGAGGGCAGGATGAGCGGCGACTCGCCCTGCACCGCGTGGATCTTCGCCTGCAGTTCGTGCAGCTCGGCCAGCAGCGTGGCGCGGTCGGGGCCGGCCTCGGCGGCGGGCTCACCGGCCGCCGGTTCATCGACCGGCTTGTTGCCCGCGCGCAGCTTGCTGCGCAACTCGAGCAGGCGATCGACCAGCCCTTTCTCTTCCTGCCAGCGCGCATTCAGCGCTTCGAGCTGCACCTTCGATTCGGCCAGCAGCGTGGCCACCAGCGCAGCGCGCTTGGTCACGTCGATGCCGATGGCTTCTTCGCGGCCGATGATCTCCTGCTCGACCGTGAGGCCCTCGATGCGGCGCATGCAGTCTTCGACTTCGGGCGGCGTCGCGTGCTGCGACACGGCCACGCGCGCGCAAGCGGTGTCCAGCAGGCTCACGGCCTTGTCGGGCAGCTGGCGCGCGGGAATGTAGCGGTGGCTCAACTTCACGGCCGCTTCGATGGCCTCGTCGAGCAGCTGCACGCGGTGGTGCTTCTCGAGCACGCTGGCCACGCCGCGCAGCATGAGGATCGCCTTGGTCTCGTCGGGCTCGGGCACCTGCACGACCTGGAAGCGCCGCGTGAGCGCCGGGTCTTTCTCGATGTACTTCTTGTACTCGGCCCAGGTGGTGGCGCCGATGGTGCGCAGGTTGCCGCGCGCCAGCGCCGGCTTGAGCAGGTTGGCCGCATCGCCAGTACCGGCCGCGCCGCCCGCGCCCACCAGCGTGTGGATCTCGTCGATGAACAGGATGATCGGCGTGGGCGAGCTCTGCACCTCGTCGATCACCTGGCGCAGGCGCTGCTCGAACTCGCCCTTCATGCTCGCGCCCGCTTGCAAGAGGCCGATGTCGAGCGTGAGCAGCTTCACGTCCTTCAACTGCGGCGGCACATCGCCGCGCGCCAGGCGCTGCGCGAAGCCTTCCACCACCGCGGTCTTGCCCACACCCGCCTCACCCGTCAGCAGCGGGTTGTTCTGGCGGCGGCGCATGAGGATGTCGACGATCTGGCGGATTTCCTCGTCCCGCCCGGTCACCGGATCCATCTCTCCCTTCTTGGCTTTCTCCGTGAGGTCGACAGCAAATTTCTTGAGGGCATCGCCCTTGCCCATGGCGGCCGGCGCCATGGCGCCCGAGTCTTCGCCGGGTGCGCCGCTGCCCATGCCGGTGCCGTCCTGGGCGCGCATCTGCGCTTCGGGCGAGGCGTCGCAAATCTTCGGGAAGTTGTCGGCCAGGTCTTCGACCTTGATCTTCTCGAACTGCTTCGACAAGCCGAACAGCGGGTTGCGCAGGCTCTGCGTCTTGAGCATGCCGACCAGGATGTAGCCGGTGCGCACCTGCGCCTCGCCGAACTGCAAGGTGGCGTAGGTCCAGGCGCGCTCGATGGCGTTCTCGATGTGCGGCGAAAAATCGCTGATGGCGGTGGCGCCGCGCGGCAAGCGGTCGAGCGCGGCCGTCATGTTCTTGGCGATCACCGACACATCGAGGCCGTAGTGCTGGATCACGCGGTGCAGGTCGGAGTCCTGTGCCTGCAGCAGCTGGGCGAACCAGTGCTCCAGCTCCACGTACGGGTTGCCGCGCATCTTGCAGAAGACGGTGGCGCCCTCGATGGCCTTGTAGGCCAGCGAGTTGAGTTTGCCGAAGAGGGCGGTGCGGCTGATTTCACTCATGGAGGACTCCGTATCTCTTCTGAACGAATGAAGATGGGTTTATTGAAAAGAGGCGGACTGCTTCGGCAGGCGCGCCCTCGACGGCTGGCTGGCAATGCGCACGTCGGCCGCGTCGCGCGTGCGCGGGCGTTCGCCGAGCCACGAGACCCAGCCCAGGCGCGGGCCGTTGCCCCGGGCCTGGCCCAGGCGCGTGGGAGGCACCTGTACTTTCTCGAGCACCAGCTGCGCGTCCCATTCGAGGGTGTCGCCGAGCAGCTGCTGCATCCAGCGCTGCAGCACGGGCTGCGCGTCGCCGGTGGGCAGGAACATGCGGTACTGGTCGATCGTGAGCGGCCCCAGGTGCAGGCGCACGCGGTGCTGGCGGTCCCACGCGCGCGTGCCGAGCATCGCGCCCATGCCCATCGCGCGCGAACTCTCGCCCTGCCCCAGCCGCGTGACCTCGTCCGTGGGCACGCGCATCCAGTGGCCGACCCAGCGCTCCAGCTTCACCGGCACGCCGAAATAACTGCACAGCACCGACTCCACGCTTTCCGCGTTGTGCACGCGGCGCGCGAGCCAGCCCGAGAAATGCAAGCGCGCGTCGTCATGGATCTCGTCGCGACCGATGCGCCCCGGCGTGCCGATGCCGACCAGCGCGCCGACCTGCAGGCGGAAGCGGTCTTCGCCGGGCCGGTCGAGTGCCACGGCCGGGCGCGACTGCGCCCACGCGCGGTAGAAGTGCAGCGAGAAGCGGTGCGAGAAGGTGTCGAGAAAGGCCAGCCAGGTCGGGTCGCCGTGGTTCAGGCTGCGCTCGCGGATGAAGTCGCTCAGGTGCACCGGCAGCGGGCCGTTCGGGCCGATGTAGCCGAAGAAGTGCTGGCGCAGGCGCGGCGGCGAGTGCGCGGTGGCGGGCTCGAAGCGGCTGAAGCTGGCGGGCGCGAACGACAGCGAGGGCTCCTGCCCCACGCGCACTGGCTCGGCACTGGGCAGCAAGGCGCGGCCCCAGCGCGGCGTGGTCTTCGCGACGGACTCGATGCGCCGCATCACGGCGAAGTAGTCGAAGTCCCACGGCTGCGCCGACCACCCGCGCAGCGCGTTGTCTACCCGCGTGCTCACAGAATCTGTCGTGTCCCGCACAGCGGCCTCCAGCGCATGGCTTCGCCCTTGCCCGCGACGCGCAGCACGGTTTCGACGAAGTGGTTCACCTCGACATGGCGCGCGAGAAACTGCGCCAGCACGGCACCGAACAGGAAGGCGCTGTGGCCGTGGAAGGCGTCCTTGTCGACCTCCAGCGTCACCTCGAGCCCGCGCCCGAAGGCGATCGGGCCCGCGAGCGGCAGGCGCCGCGCCACGGGCTTGCTCTTCACCGACAGCAGCCCGCGCACCTGGCCCTGGCGCATCTCGTCGGCATGCACGGCGTAGAGCATGAGCGTCTCGCGCAGCGCGGCGGCGCCCTGCTCCGGCGTGCTGTCGGACAGCGACAGGTAATTGAGCGCCAGGTGGTCGATGACGCGCCAGCCCAGCCCCTGGCTCACGACCGGCGACACCGGCCGCGACGGCCCGCGCACCATGCGCACGCGCTGCACGGGAAAGGAGTCGACGCAGTCGAAGTCGTTGTCGCGCCCCAGCGGCATCAAGAGCGGCAGGTCGCGGTTGGTGCACAGCGCGGTCACGGCGAGCTGGCGCAGCGTGGCGGCGTACGGCGCCTGCTGCGGGTCGACGATCTGCATGTAGACCTCGGAGCCGATGTGGCTGCTGCGGTGGCCTTCGGTGCGCTGGCGCACCGAGAGCATGCGCGGCTCGCGCGTGGTCGTGAAGTAGGCCGGGTGGCTGTTGCGGCTGCCGTGGAAGGCCGAGTAGAACGGCCGGAACGGCTGCTCGGCCACCGCGGCGTCGGCCCCCGGCGCGCCGTGGCCGATGACCTCGGTGACGGTGTGCACCTCGAAGTCCTGCGGCCGCGTGCGGTCGGGCACCAGGTGGAATTGGCTCACGCCCTCGGTCACGGGCACGCGGTCGAGCCGCTTGGTGAACAGGTTGACGGCGGGCACGCAGTGCAGCTGCACGTTGTCGGCGCTCACCAGCTTCTCGAGCGCCGCATCGCCGCGCGAAAACAGCAGCACGATCTCCAGCTCGGTCACCGGCATCGTCGCGAGCAGCGCCTGCAGCCCGCCGATGCGCACGAACTGGAAGCGCTGCGGAAATGCGAAGTACTCCTGCAGCAGCCGAAAGCCCGAGAAGCCCGTGGCCGTGACCGGCAGCAGCGCCTCGTCGTCCCCGAAGCCGACCGCGCCGATGGCACTGCCCGGCAGGCTGCGCATGGTGCCTTGCAAGGCACCACTGGCCGTGAGCGGTCGCACCCACACGCCGATGGGCTGGCCCAGCGCGCATTCGTGCAGCTGCCAGGCCACGTCTTCCGCGCCGCCGAAGTGCAGCACCAGGTCGTCGAGCGCGATCTGGCTGAAGTCCAGCCCCGCCGTGGCGCGCAGTGCGATGCGCAGGCCGCCGCGGATGGCGCGCGACTGCGGATGGGTGTTCAGCGGCAGGTCGGGCGCGTAGGTGAAGTACTGGGCGCGCTGCACCTCGATCGGCCAGATGCGCAGTGCAGCAGCGGTGCGGAACTCGCAGTGCGTGTTCTGCCCCACGGCCTGGCGCGCGCGCAGGCCGGCGCCGCGCGGCAACGTGGGGCCGGCCGCGAGGTTGGCGTCTTCCGGGTCGGGCACGAACGACACCACCGTCATGGCCGGCGTGGGCGCCAGGAAGTGCGGGTAGACGATGTCGAGCAGGTGGCCCGTGAAGCGCGGGTATTCGGCGTCGAGCTTCAGGCCCACGCGCGCCGAAAGGAAAGCCGTGGCCTCGATCAGCCGCTCCACGTACGGGTCGGCGACTTCCTGGCCCTCGATGCCCAGCCGGTGCGCGATCTTCGGGAACGCACGGGCGAACTCCGAGGCGCTTTCGCGGAAGTAGCGCAGCTCCTGCTCGTACAGGCTCAGCAGCCGAGGGTCCATGTGGACTTACCTTGGGTTTTGCGCCATGTCCACGATCTCTATGCGGCCCTCTTCCAGATCGACGCGGCTTCGCATGAGGAACTCGAGCGGCACGGGCTGCGCCCACAGCATGCCGCGGATCTGCAGGCCGATGCTGTTGTGGGACTCCAGGGCCGGGCCTTCCATGACGAGTTCAACTTCGAGTGTGCGGGACAAAATGCGCGGCTCGAACTGCAGGATTGCGTTCTTCAAAGCCTGTTCCATGCTGACACGCTGCACCGACGAGGTGAACTGGCCAGACAGCATAGGCAATCCGTAGTTGATGACGGAGCGCGCGGCATTCGGGTGCTGCTTGTCGTCCATCGACAGGCCGTGCCCCGTGGCATTGAAGAGCCAGCCGAGGTCGCGCAGCACAGCCTGGCGCAGCGCCTGCTTGGTGAGCGTGCGCTTGTCGTCGCCCTCGCGCTTCTCGTCGGGCGCGTGGTCGACGAGGCGGTCCAGCAGCGAAGGCTGCAGCCGCTCCTGCGCGGTGAGTTCAGCCACCGCCGCTGCTTTCGCCGCCTTCAGCAGCAGGCGTGAAGAGGATCTCGCGCACGTCCATCAGCGCGTACTCGCCCGCGTCGCTGCCGAGCACGCGCTGGCCGTAGCCGGCCCAGACCTCGGGGCGCAGCTCGCGCCACTCGGTCTTGCGCGCCAGGCGCAGCTCGCCGTCGTCCTGCGCCTCGGTGCCTTCGTAGCGCGTGGGAATCAGCGCCAGCGTTTCGCCGCCGTTCTCGAACTGCAGGTGCGCGGGCATCCAGACGCAGTCGCGCAGGTCTTCGGGCGGCTCGATCTTGATGTGCGCCAGGCGCGCGTAGGGAATCCAGTAGTACTTGCCGTTGACGAAGGCCTCGAGCACCGGGCCCAGGCGCATGTCGGCGTCGGCCAGCCACTCGAAGGGCGCGCCGTCGATGGTGCCGGCGATGGCGGGCGCGCCGTCGAAGGCGCGCTGGCGCAGGTCTTCGGCCAGCCCGCTCTCGCCGCGGCCTTGCCGCAGCAGCGATTCGATGAGCAGTGCCAGCCATTCATCGGGCTGGCCGAAGATCATCGGCGTGCGCGTGCCGGCGAACACGTCGGCGCGCAGGCCTTCGCAGCGCACGGCCTCGCCGTACACCTGCTTCATGGGCACGGCGAGCGCGTCGAGCTCGGCCGCGACGGTGAGCTGGTTGAGCGCGCGCTCCCACTGCCCGAGTACGCACAAGAGCTGCGCCATGAAGACGCGGTGCTTGGGGTCGGAGGGCTTGGCGCGCACGTCGTCGCTCAGGGCCTTGAGGGCGGCCACCGGGTCGGCGGCCTTGAGGAAGTCTGCGGCGGTCGTCGTCATGGCGGGGTGCTCCTGGGGGCGTTCGGGTTCAGGTCCGGGTGAACTGGCATTCGCGCACCGCGCCGCGCGCGCCGCTGGTCTTCTGCGGCGCCGACTTGATCTTCACCGTGCGGTAGCTGATGGAGACCAGCTCCGAGGGCACGCCCCAGTGGCCGCCGGAGTTGAGCACCAGCCGGCAGATGCGCGCGTTCTCCAGCGATATCTCGAAGGTCGCCTGCGCCTCGGGCGACTGCGGATCGCCGCCGGCCTTGTAGGCGCTGATGACGACCTTCAGGTCTTTTTCCTGCGCGCGCAGCAGGCTGGCGAGCGTGGCCGTGGCCGCGTCGCTGCGGCGCGCGACGACCAGGTTGTGGGGCACGACCTGGTTCTGCGCGGACGACTCGGGCACCTGCACCGACCAGTAGTAGCCGCCGATGTTCAGGCGCGCCTTGCCGTCGTCGAAGACGCGTTCGAGCTCGCCCTCGACGGGCGAGCCCTTGCTCTCGATCATCATGACCAGGTCGGTCTCGGCCGAGCCGGTGCCGATCAGTTCGTAGAACTGCCGTGCGTCTTCGGGGCTCCAGGAGCCGTCTTCGAGAAATGCCATGTCAACCTCCGGATTCGGACAAAAAAAACTGGACCGGGACCACGCGCACCTGCCTCATGGCCGCGCACCACCGTCTGCCGCGGCGGCGCTCCTGCGCAGCAAGGCCGCGAACACCTGGCGCTCGCCGCCTGCGGCCGGCGGCTGGCCGCCGCGCACGCGCACCTCCGACACGTCGGCCTGCGCCGCGGTGGCCACGCCGAACAGGCGCGGCGCGCTGTGGGGCGCGGCCGGCACCGCCATGACCAGCAGGCGCGCCTCGCCGGCCGCATCGAGCCAGGGCAGGTCGAAACGCTTGACCGACGGCTGCTCGGGCGTGCCGCGCTTGAAGCGGTTGGTTTCGCCGGCCCCGTCGGGGTACACCGCCTGCAGCGCGCCGCGCGCGTCGATGCCGGTGATGACGAGGTCGAGCGAACGGCCGCTGGTGTTGCGCACGTTCAGGCGCACGCGCTCACCAGCTCGCAATGCAGGCAGCACGCTCGCGGCCTCGGCGACCGGCACGCTGCGCAGCAGCCGGTCGGCGCTCCAGACTTCGAGCGCCGCATCGAAACCGTCGAGCTGGCCACCCTTGGCATGGGCCTGCAGCTGGGCCAGCCACTTGAGCTGTGCCAGCGCCTGCAGGCGGCGGCGCAGCGCGGCCACGTCGGGCACCACGACGGCGGAGGCGGCGGTGCCGAACACGGGCGCGAGCGCTTCGAGGCGATGGCCGGCGGGGCCGAGGTCGGTCCAGCGCACGTCGGCGTTCGCGGGGTCGTCGGCCAGGCGGATCGCGGCCGGGTAGTCGAGGCTCAGGCCGGCAGGCAGCGGCTTGTCGGCGCGCACGCGCAAGGCTGTCGCGGCCGGCTCGGCAATGGGCGTGACGCTCCAGAACGCGCTGCCCGGCAGGTCTTTCAGCGCCGCGGGCACGGCGAGCCAGGCGCCGCCGAGCTTGATCTGCGCGATGGCGGCCGGCGCGCGGCGCACGGTGCCGTCGTCGAGCGTGGCGAGCACGCGCACCTCCTGCTGCGGCGCCAGGCCGTCGAGCAGGCCGGCCTTGACGGCCAGGCTGTCGCCGCTGCGCTGCGCGCCCCACACCGGGCGCGTGGACGCAGGCGCGCCGCTGTTGGCGAACAGTGGCGCATCGAGGTTGCCCTCGGCCACGGGCGACGGCAGCTCGCGGGTGGGAAAGCGCTGCGCGAGTTCGTCGATGACCGGCGGGTACAGCGCGAGCACGCCATCGAACAGGTCGCGCCAGGTGGCGGGCTTGCGCGCCAGCGACTCGACCACGGCCCAGGTCAAGAGGCCCTGCGGCCGGGCGCTGCGCGCCTTGCGCGGCAGGCGCAGCTCGGGCGTGATCTGGTGGCTCTCGGACGCGAACAGCGCCACGTAGCGGGCGCGCGGTACGGCGTCGCCGGTCGCTGGCGGAGACAAGGACCGTGCGGGCGATGCACCGCCCATGAGCTGCGTCGTGCGCAGGCCGCGCCAACGCACCTCGTCATCGGCCGGGCCCTCGGCGGTCGCGGGCGCATCGCCCGTGCCGCGCGTCATGGAGTTGGCGGAGCAGGTATCGAACACCGAGGCGACGAACACGTTCTTCGCGAGGAAGGCCTGGATCCAGGCGTCGAAGTCGACGTCGCGCAGGTCGCCGCTGAGCGCGGCATCGGCGCCGAGCGTGCCGCGCACGTCGCGCGCGAGAAAGTTCTCGGACAGGCCGTCGGGCTCCTGGTAACGCTTGGCCACGTCGCGCAGGCGCGTGCCGTGGCCGGAGAAATACAGCAGCACGAAGTCGCCGCTGGCCGACTGCGCAAGCAGCCGCGCCAGGGCCTCATGGATGGCCTGCGATTCGGGCAACGCGGCGCCGGCCACGCCGTCGGCGAGCACGGCGATGTCGGGCGCGGTGAAGCCCTGCTTCAGCAAGGCGTCGCGCATGAGCATCACGTCGTTGCGCGGCGCCTGCAGCCACAGGGCCTGCGGCTGGTTGACGAGTTCGGAGACGCCGACGAGCAAGGCGCGCTGGGTGGCGAAGGCGGTGCTGCCGCAGACGAGCAGCGCCAGCATCCACAGCACCTGCAAGCCGAGCACCCGCATCGCTCCTTCCCCCGCTGGGGGAAGGCTGGGATGGGGGCAGGCAGAGCGCCCGATGGATGCGCCGCTTGCCCCCACCCCTGCCCTCCCCCAGCGGGGGAGGGAGAAAGACGGGGGCCGCGCGGCGCGTGTCATCGCTGCTCCGAAGCCGGCCCGGCTGATGCAACCAACGGCGACGCCGCAAGCACCGACAAGCCGCCGACCGGATCGGTCACGCGCAGGCGCCACACGCCATTGGGCCCCGGCCCGCCGACCACTTCGGCCGACATCGTGCGCAGCAGGCGATCCGCTTCATCGATGCGCACGCCGTCCTTCCAGCGCACGACCAGGTTCGCCTGCGCCGCGACCGGTGCAGTCGGCACCGAGCGGAAACGCACGTCGTCGTCTTCGGTGGTGCTGCGCCCACCGATGAGCGCGACGTTCTGGATCACCGCGAACAACGCCACCGCCGCGAAGGCCGGGCGCGCCCAGCCTTCGGCGCCGAACCAGCGGCGAATGCTGCCCCACCAGCCGTCCTCGGGCCGTGGCAGCGGCCGGGCGGGCGATGGCGGCGGCGCGGCGGGGGCCTCCTCCTGCGGTTGCGCCAGCGCACGGCCCAGTTGCAGGCCGGCATCGCGGTACAGCGCCTGGTAGTCGGTACGCGGGTCCTGCGGGCCCAGCGGCGTGCCCGAGAGCACCGAGAACGCGCCGGCCACGCCGCGCAGCGCGATGCGCCCGGGCTCGGGCGCGATGTTGGGCGCCACGTGCGCGGCCCATTCGTCGTGCACCGCGCGGATCGCGGCGAGCCGCGTGGCCGACACCTCGCCGAGCACGCGCGCGGCCAGCTGCGGGCTGGGCTCGAGCGTGAGCACGTTCCAGGCCTGGACCACGCCGAACATCGGCTCGAAGGGCTCGTCGTCGGGCTCCAGCAGCACGTCGAAGGGGCCGGCCCAGTCGGGCTCGCCGGCGGCCATCCAGCCCTGCCAGAGGTCGCCGTGGATGCAGCGGTCGAGCAGCACGCCGAGCAGGCGCCCGTCGTGCACCACGCTCACGAGGCGGCCCGGCGCCCAGCGCGCGGTGAAGGCGCGCCGGGCGACAGCCTCGCGGCGCCGGGCCAATTCGGTCAAGGGGAGCAGCAGGTCCGACGCCACCGGCGTGCCCGCGCCCGCGCTGTTGCCGTGCGGCATCGCGACGGGAGCAGCGTCCGGCGCGGCATCGCCGGGCGGCGCGCCGGTTTCGAACGCATGGCGGATCACGCTGAGCGGGGGCCAGAGGTCGGTGGTCATGGCGTCTGTTCCTGAATGGCTATGTCTTCAGACATAAGACGCTTCAGCCCCGAGGATTTTGAAAACCTGCAGGATCGCCGCCATGTTGTCGGCCTCGATCGCGATGCCCAGGGTCTGGCCGATCCAGCTGCCGATGCGGGTCTGCGCATAGCCGGCGCCCAGCCCTTCGCGCTTGTGCACGAGGCCCAGCCGCCCGGCGCGGTAGTGGTACGAGGCGATGGCATGGCGCGAGGCCACGCCCGACAACCCGCCCTCGGCCTCCTGCCCGAAACCTTCGCACAGCAAGATGCGCTCGGGCTCGGGCAGCCCGGCGATGAAGGCGCGCGCCGCCAGCTGCACGGCCTGCGCGCTGAGGCCATGCTCGGCCAGGCAGCCGTCGAGGTCTTCGCCCGGGCCAAGTTCGTCTTCGAGCTGGGCCTCGGTGATCTGGTCGCCGATGGAGACCTTGCGGCGAAACGAACTGGCGCGCGTGCAGTCGATGAGGTAGCGGCGGAAGTACGCGCACAGCGCGAAGGCGGTGGACGGTGCGCTGTGGCCGGCGCGCTCTTCCGACTCGTCGGGGTCGGCGTCGAGCCGCAGCACCTTCACGTAGATGAACTGCGCCACCAGCTCCTGCCGCCCCTCGCCCAGCACCTGTAGCTCGGGCGGATTGCAGGCCACGAGCGCATCGCCCACGATGCGGTACATGGTGCCCATGTCGTCCGAGGACAGCGTCTGCCGTCGCCGCCAGAGGCGGACGAGTTCAGAGCTCTCGGCGGACGAAAGGGTTTCCTGCATGAAGGGCCAAGGGGGTCGAGAAAGGTGAGGTCAGTCGTCGACGCAGACGCCTTCGGTCGGAACGAGGCACTGCGGAAGATTCGCGCCGACCGGGCCACCCCGCGTGCGGATCGCACCCGACACCGCCGCCTGCGCCACGGCCAGGCCGCGCGGCAGAAGAATCCACAGCTGCCCGCGCTCCTTCATGCGGCGCGCGTTGGTGGCGGCCTGCTGGCCGTTGCCGAAGAAGTAGTCGGCCCGCACCGCGCCGCGGATGGCGCCGCCGGTGTCCTGCGCGATGGTCAGGCGCTGCATGGGCGCGCCGCTGCCGGGCGTGCGCGTCGACACGAACACCGGGTAGCCCAGCGGCGTGCTGCGCGGATCGACCGCGATCGAGCGGCCGGCCGACAGCGGCACGCCGAAGGCGCCCACCGGGCCGCCCGCGGGCGAGGTCGATTCCTTGAAGAACACGTAGCTCGGGTCCTTGATGCCGGAGCCGGTCACCGCGCCGGCCGTGCGCCGCCCCGGCACCACCACCGCGCCGCTGGCCGTGGGCCGCGCCAGCGTGAAGCCGCGCGTGCGGATCACGCTGTTGTCGATGGCGCCCGTGTCTTCGTCGTCGCCGTCGTCCAGCGTCAGCTCGAGCGAACCGCCGCGCACCTTCACGGCGCTGCGCGGCTTTCCGTTGGCCGCCTGCGCGATGGTCGGGCGGAAGGGCTGGCCGTTCTGCTCGGCGTAGGCCACGCGCACCACCTCGCCGCTGGGCAGCTTGATGCGGCCCGAGCCCTGGATCTGCATCTCGTACAGCGCCGTGGCGCTGCTCACGAAGGCCAGCACCTTGGCGTTGGGCGCGCCCTTGGTCTCGATCTCTTCGCGCGTGTAGTACGGCAGCAGGCGCTTGCCGTCGATGCGCAGGCGCACCTTGCGGTCGAGCGTGTCGCGGGTGATGGCGGAAAGGTCGAGTGCGTACAGGCCCGGTGCGCCCATGTCGCGCGTGTTCAGGCCGGTCTGCACGATCACGTTGCGGCCCTCGACCTTCGCGGCCACCGTGCCGCCACCGGCCGGGAGCTTGCGCGCATCGACGAACAGCATGTCCTCGGGCTGGCCGTAGACCGGGTAGATGAACGGCGCGACGTAGGTGCGGCTGCCGGCGATCTCGGGCTCGAAGTAGCCGGTGACCACGCCGTCGGGCTTGCGGTCGTCGTCGCGGATCTGGTACGCCGAGAACTCGCTCTCGAAGAAGCCGCGGATCGCCTGCGTGCTCTTGCCGTCGACCTTCAGCGCGCGCTCGCACACCTCTTTCCACTCGGCGCCGCGGCCGTTGAGCACCTTGCAGCTGCCCAGGAAGGCCGGCCAGCTTTCCGAGAAGTCGTCGCGCGCCCAGCCCGGCACGGCGTCGAAGCCGACCGAGGTGTAGGTGGCGAGCTGGGTCGAGAAGGTGCGCGCCTGCCCGGCCACGCTGCCGCCGGTGGGACGGGCCGGTGCGGTCGCGGGATCGGCCGTGGTGGGCGCGGTGGTGGCCGTTCCTGTGGCGGTCGGCGGCGTGTTGGCGCAGGCGGCCAGCAGCACCAGCGCGACCACGGCGGCCGTTCGGCAAAGGGGAAGCGCGAAGTGCGGCGACGGTGACGTGTGCATGAAAGTCTCCTGGTCGTGGAAAGGGGGCCGAAGGCGGCCGACGCTCTACAGACGATTACTTCTCGACGATTTTGAAATTCGCGACGCCATAGACGTCGTTGCACGGCGGGGCGCCCGGCGCGCAGACCGGTTTGCCCAACAGCGGCGACGGCCCGGTGCCGCGCGTGGCTTCAAGTGCCGCGAGCACCGGCAGCGGGAACTGCGGGAACACGCCTTCGTTCTGCACGCCCGAGGCGCCGAAGTCGCGCTCGTGCTCGCTCACGAGCACCGCGAACTGGTTGGTGCCGGCCGGCCCGCCGGCGTCCATCGGCCAGGAGGCACGCGGCAGCGCCAGCGCGGCGTTGGCGGTGATCTTGTTGTACTTGTCGAGCAGGTTCGGGAACAGCAGGAACATCTCGCCGCCGCTGGACAGCAGAAACACGTAGACGAAACCGTCGCGCTTGCTGCGCACCTCGAAGGCCAGCTTGTCCTTGCCGATGGCGACCTCGGCCTTCTTCGGCGTGGCCGTGACGTCGAAGCCCGGGGCGGCGCCTGCCGCGAGCGATTGCAGTGATTCGGCGGGGGTGCGTGGCTTGGGAGGCGGCGGGGGTGGAGGTGGCGGTGGGGCCTCGGCGACCTGGGCGGGGGTGTCGGGTGGGGGCGCGGGTGTGGCGGTTTGCGCCGTCTTGCCGGCATCGCCTTCGCTGCCCGAGCGGCCGAGGAACCACCAGCCGCCACCCGCTGCGACGACCAGCACGGCGGCGGCGACGGCGCCGAGGACGGCCTTGTTGCTGCCACCGCCCTTGCTGTTGTTAGCAACAGGTGCCTTGGCGGCGATCGGCTTGGGCATGTGGGCCGTGCCGATCACGGTCGGTGCATCGGCGCCCGACTGACTGCTTCGTGCACCCGACGGCGGCACGGTGCGCGGCGTGGGCGCGATGCTGTGGCCGACCTCCAGGCCCAGCGCCGCGCGCAGCTCCGCCATCGACTGCGGCCGTGCTTCGGGCCGCACGCCCAGGCCCGCATCGATCGCCGCAAGCAGCCGGTCGCTGTAGCGCTGGCGCAGGATGTCGTTGCCCGCGAGTGGCACGTAGCTGTCGGACAGCAGCCGCGCCACCGAAGGCGGCGGCGCGCGGCCGCACACGGCGACGTGCATCACGGCGGCGAGCGCGTAGACGTCGGTCCAGGCGCCCTGCGACATGTCGGGCATCTCGGCGTACTGCTCGATGGGCGCGTAGCCGGGCTTGAGGATGACGGTAATCGCCTGCGTCTTGTCGGTGATCACGCGGCGCGCGGCGCCGAAGTCGAGCACCACGGGGCGGCCGGAGCCTTCGAGCAGGATGATGTTGTCGGGGGCGATGTCGCGGTGGTAGCAGTGGGCGTTGTGCATCACGGCGAGGGCTTGCGTGACGCCGTCCATGATGCGGGTGAGCCAGGCTTCGTCGACGCCTGTCGGGATCGCTACGAGTGCCTCTCGCAAGGTGTCGCCCTTGTAGAAGGGCATGACCATGTAGGTGGTGCCCTTTTCTTGCCAGAAGCGGTAGACCTTGAGTAGCGAGGGGTGGTCGAACTGGGCGAGGAGGCGGGCTTCGTTGATGAAGCTGCGCATGCCTAGGTCGAAGGTTTCTCTGTGGCGTTCTGAGAGGGGGACTACGGTGCCGTCTTGCTGTCTTGTGGAGAGCGAGGTTGGGAGGTATTCCTTGATGGCGACTACGCGTTCGAGCGTGTGGTCCCAGGCCTCGTAGACGACGCCGAAGCCGCCTTGGCCTACGACTCGGGTGATTTCGAATTCGGCGAGGCGGCTGCCTACGGGGAGGAGGCCGGCTTCGTGTGTGCCTGTGGCGGGGCTGGTGACGGGGGTGCCTGAGGGTGTGGTGAAGCCGCTGGCTGTGATGACGGTGGCGCCTGCGTCGGTGCCGCCTGTGGATGGCACGGGCCTTGAGACGACTCGGGTGCGGTCGTCTTCCGGGGGGAGGGCGTTGTCGGTCATTGACCTGCTCCTGCTGGGCGAACGCCTTTTTGGGGTTGCTTTCCGGGGCCGGGTCTCGCCCCGGCAGGCGACCTACTTTTCTTTGCTTCGCCAAAGAAACGTAGGCAAAAGAAAGGCGACCCTGCTGTCTGCGTCCCTCCGCTTCGCTGCGGGCAACCTGCGGTGCTCACGTTTCGCGGGGTCTCGCCCAAACTCGCTTCGCTCAAACAAGGGCGAGCCCTGATCCGCGAAACGCTGCGCTCCTCGGCGCATACAGAAGGGGTTTGGATACCAACAGGCCATCGCTTCGCTCGGCCAGTGGGCTGCAGCAGGCGCTTTGCGCCTGCTGCAGCGGGGATTGGCAGTGGCGTTGGCGCTGGCACCGACATTGGCGTCCGCAGAGAAATGCGCGCAGGCGAAGCCGCGCGCATGGGCGTTGGATTGGGCTGTTGGTATTGCAGGGCCGAGCGCAGCGACGGCCCGAGTTCCCCCTCCCCTCTGGCTGCGCCGAGGAGCGCAGCGTTTCGCGGATCAGGGCTCGCAGCTGTTTGAGCGAAGCGAGTTCTGCGAGACCCCGCGAAACGCGAGCACCGCAGGTTGCCCGTAGCGAAGCGAAGGGTCGCAGACAGTGGGGTCGCCTTTCTTTGCTTACTTTCTTTGGCGAAGCAAAGAAAGTAAGTCGCCCGCCGGGGCGAGACCCAGCCTCGGAAAGAAAAAGAAAGCACCGCCTTCATTCCCCACCCCCGAGAAACAAAGCCTCGAACTGCAAATCCCGAGGCAACCCGGTAGCCAACATCCGAACCCCACCCTCCAAGCCAGGCGTCTCCATCCAAAGCGAAGCCCCAGCCAGTGGCAACTCAAGCGACCGCATCTCAACAGAAGCCCCACCAGAAGCAGCGTCGACAAACAACCGACTCAGCACCGCATCAAACCGCAGCGCATCCAAATCCCCTTCAAGCCCTTCCAACACGGCCTGCGTCCCCAACGCCCACCACCGAAGCGCAGCAACAAGCGCCTCTCCATGCAGCGCACCAGGTACGCCTTCATCCAATTCAACGGCGAGAGTGAACGGAAAGTACCGCCCCACCCCATCCACCGAAGGCATCAACACCCCCATCCACCCCCGCTCCCCCACCACCTGCGCCCCCAGCGCAAAGCACCACACAGGCGCTTCCAGGTAGTGCGAAGTCCAATCCGCATGCCGATCCCGCAGCCGCGCCAGCCCGCGTTGCAACCACGGGTCCCAGACCGAGCGAAACGCCTCCGGCAACCGCCGATGCGCAAAGTCCCCCATCCCCGGCAACTTCCCGAACCAGCCAGGAAGTTCACCGGAAACAAAGAGCGAAGAAGAGGCCAAGCTCACAACCCCTCCGGACAAGAAAACTCCCGCAATTCCTTCAACCGGATCGGATGCTGCACGCTGTTCGTCGTCACCTCGAACCGCGTCTTCCGCGCCCCCACCTGGAAGGTGATGAAGAACTTCTCCGGCGCATCCCCCGCTTCGAGCTGCCCGTCATCCAACGTACGGAACAAAGCCCAAGGCCCATCCATCGCCGACCCCGAACTCCCCGTCGTCGACGGCGGACTCACCTGAACGCGCACCTGGTTGCTCCCCTTCGGCCCCGGCCACTGCACCGCCATCGGCACCACCGGCCCGTGCGCGTACTTCACCAGCTGCCCGTCCACGTCGAGGATGAACTGCGTGATGCCCGCGTCCATCTCCACCGGCTTGAAGTCCAGCCGCATCGACGGCCCGCGACCGCCGCCGCGGAAGAAGATGTCCTTGATGCGCGCCGCACGCTCGAACTGCGCCAGCGCTTGCGTGGTGATCGCGCCGCGCTCGGCCACGGGCTTGTAGCGCCACGGCCGGGTGCTGGTGTCGACCAGCGCGGCCAGGCGCTTCTGGAAGAAGTCGTCCATCAGGCCGCCGGCGCCGAACATCTGGCCGAAGTCCTCGGGCAGCACGTCGCGCTTGCTGCTTTGCACGAACGGGTAGCGGCCCGCGATGGCGCGGTTGCAGAACTCGGTCACGGGGCGCAGGTCCTGGCTCAGGTTGCCGCGCTCGGCCACCTGCGCCTGCGCGGCGCCGGTCTGGCTCAGGTTCTCGATCATGCTGCGCACCGGCTCGGGCAGACGGCCTGCGTCCGACTTGAGCTTGCCGGCCACGTCGCCGGGCGGCGGCGAGGTGCGGCCCTTCACGGCCGTGTCGACGGCGTTGAGGTACACGTACACCTCGTTGAAGAGCTTGAGCGCGTCGTCGATCGGCGCCGGCTGGTTCGGACCGCCCGCGGTGACCAGACGGCGCAGCGACTCGAAGCGGTCGTCCACGATGCTCTCGATGCGCTTGCCCGGCGCCACCTGCTTGCCGGGGTCGCTGCCGAACAGGTCTTCCAGGCCCTTGCGCGTGTTGCGCACGGTCTCGGTGGCCTTGCTGACCACGTCCTTGTTGGCATCGGCCGCGGGAATCAGCGTGGTCTGCTTGACCACCGCGCGCAAAAAATTCGCGAGCGGCGAATCGACACCCGAGAGGATCCGCGCGGTCTCGATGTTCTTCTCCAGGCCGCTGACACGGATCAGCCGCACGTCGGCCAGCAGCGCTTCCCACTGCTTGACGTACTCCTCCAAATACAGGCGACGCACGCGGTCGGTGAGCGCGCCGAGCGCTGCGGCATCGCGCAGGCGCTCGCTGGCGTTGCGGTCCTGCCCCAGCACCCACGGGTCTTCGGCGGCCAGCAGGCCGGTGAGCACCACGACCTCGTTCTGGAAGCGCTTGTGATACCCGTCGTAGGTGAACATGCCCGGCACGCCCTCGCTCAGCGGCTTGCCGCTGATGCGCTCGAACACCAGCGGGCCCGAGGGGCCGGTGGCCTGCGCCACGCTGAAGCCCGGGATGTCCTTGGTGGCGCGCTGGCGCTTGAGGCGGCTGAACACGCGCTGCTCCAGCGGGTAGCTCGCGAGCACGGCGCGCACGCTGCGCACCAGGTTCTCGTCCATCTTCAGCGGCGAGCGCGGCGGGCCCTGGGCGATGAGCACGTCGAGCTGGTCTTCGAGCGCCTTGCGCTGGTCCTCGGGAATGCCGCGGTCCAGGTTGCGCGCCCAGTCGAGCGTGATCCAGGCCTTCAGCGCCTCGGGGTCGAAGCGCTCGGGCTGGTAGAGCATCAGATAGCTCTTGAGGGCTTCATAAGTGAACTCGAGGTTGTCCTTCTGCGCGGTGCGCAGCTGGTCCTCGATGCGCTTGGCGATCTGCGGCAGGAAGGCGTCGTTGAGCGCGCGCTGGTGGGTGAGCATCGCGGCAGCATCGAGCTTGTCGCCCTGGTACAGGCCCAGCGTCATCGACAGCGGCTCGTCGCCTTGGCGGTTGTCGGGCGTCTTCCAGATGTCGCGCAGGCCCTGCAGCACGGGCGCGACCTCGACCAGGTTCTGCACGCGCGTCGGCAGCGCGGCCAGGGTTTTCTGCGCGGGCTCGACGCGGGCCTCGACCGACTTCAGGTAGTTGTTGTTCTGCCAGGTGCTGTAGCCCCAGGCCGCGAGCAGGCCGACGGTGAGCAGCGTCATGGCGGCCACACCCGCCAGGCGCAGCGTGTTGCGGCGGCGCTCCAGCTTCACGTCGGCGCCGGCCAGGCGCTGCTCGGGGAACACCACCTCGCGCAGCAGCGCGGTGAGGAAGTAGCTGCGTCCGCTCGACTTCTGCGGCGCGAGCATGGCGCGCTCGATGCCGAAGCTGCGCGCCAGGCTGCCCATCACGCGGTCGATCGGGCTGCCCTCTTGCGTGCCGCTGGTGAAGTACACGCCGCGCACCCATGGCGGTTGCGCAAAGCGCGAGCCGGTGAACACCTGTTCGAGCAGGTCAGAGAGCAACGGGCCGACCGAGCCGAACTGCGCCGGAAAACCGAAGATCGCCGCGCGGCGCGTGCCGTCGGTCTCGCGCTGCATGCGCGCGATGAGGCCATCGTTGATGCGGTTGTGCAGCAGGGCGAACTCGCGGTTGAAGGCGGTCGACAGGGCCTTCTCTTCGCGCTGTACGTCCTCGTCCGCCGGCAGCGTGAAGCCGAAGACCTGCGCGCGCTGCTCCTTGCCGAGATCGTCGAAGTAGTCGGTGAAGCCGTAGAGCAGGTCGCTCTTGGTGACGAGCACGTACACCGGCAGGCGCGTGGTGAGCTTGCTGTCGAGTTCGAGCAGACGCGCGCGGATCGAGGCTGCGAGCTGGGTGCGCGCCTCGGGGCCCTGGCTCAGCAGGTCGCCCACGCTCACGGTGAGGAACACGCCGTTGAGCGGGCGGCGCGGGCGCGCCTTCTTCAGCAGGCCGAGGAAGCCTTCCCAGGCGCTCTTGTCTTCCGACTGGTGGCTGTCCTGCGTGGTGTAGCGCCCGGCCGTGTCGATGAGCACCGCTTCGTCGGTGAACCACCAGTCGCAGTTGCGCGTGCCGCCCACGCCGCGGATGGCGCCGGGGCCGAACTTCTCGGCCAGCGGAAAGCTCAGGCCCGAGTTGACGAGCGCCGTGGTCTTGCCCGCGCCCGGTGCGCCGATGAAGACGTACCACGGCAGGTCGTACAAGTAGCTGCCGCCCGAGATCGACAGCCAGTCGCGCCAGCCCGGCTTCTTGCCGGCGGCATGCAGGCGCATCTGCTTGAGCGTGGCGACGGCTTCGCTGAAGCGCGTGTCGAGGATCTTCTGTTCGCCGTCGACCGGCGCGCCGGCCTTGGCGGCGGCCGGCGCCTTCATGAGGCCGTCGGTCAGGTGCTGGCTCGCGCGGCGCGCGCGCCAGCGGCGGTACAGCGCGCGCAGCACGACGATGAGCACGATCACGCCGATGACGATGGCGCGTGTCATCTCGCCTTCGAGCGGCGCGAGCGAACCGATCTTCACCAGCGGGCCGATCCACCAGATCAGCAGCGCGACGACGATCAGGGCGAGCAGCGTCAGCAGCAGCGGGCTGAACAGGAAGCCGAAGATTTTCTTGATCATTTCGTCGCTCCTGGAACGGGAGCAGCCGGTGCAGCAGCAAGGCGCTCGGGTTCGGTCAGCAGCACGATGTCGACGCGGCGGTTGCGCGCGCGGTTGGCCGGCGTGTCGTTGGCCACCACGGGCTCGGCGTCGGCCTTGCCGTCGGAGCGCATGCGCGCGGGCTCGACCAGCGTGGAGAGCGCGCCCTTCACCGCATCGGCGCGCGCGGCCGACAGGTGCCAGTTCGACGGATAGCGCAGCGAGCGGATCGGCTGGTTGTCGGAGTGGCCGGTGATGAGCACCTCGCCCCTCACCTCGGCCAGCGCCTGACCGATGCGGCGCAGCACCGGCAGCGAGGCCGCCATGGGCTCGGCGCTGCCCGAGCCGAAGAACGAATCGCCGCGCAGCCGCACCACGCTGCGGTCGGCCTCGTCGGTCACGGTGACCAGGCCCTGCTTGATCTCGGGCTCCAGGAAGCGCGCGAGCCGCGGCGACTTGGCCGGCGCGGCGGGCGGCGCGATCTGGATGTTGGGCACGCGCAGGCTCGACACGGCCGCGTAGGTGGTGTCGGAGCGGTGGTTGAGCGTGAGCCGCAGGCCGAACCACGCGAGCGCCAGCAGCAGCGCAAAGCCGGCCGCGAACACCCACAGCGGCAACGATTCGCGCAACCGCACCGTGCCCGCGCCCTGCCCGCGCCAGTGCGGCGACAGCTCGGGCTCGACGGCCGGACGGTCTTTCGCGATCAGGTCGGCCAGGCGCTGGCGCACCGAGTCGAGCTGTGCGCGGCCGTTGTCGACCACGCGGTAGCGGCCTTCGAAGCCGAGCGCGAGCACGCTGTAGATCAGCTCGAGCAGCTGGCGGTGCGTGGGCACGTCTTGCGCGAGCTTGGCCAGCAGCTGGAACACCTTTTCGCCGCCCCAGGTCTCGTTGTGGAACTGCACCAGCAGGCTCTGCTTGTTCCAGCCGGCCTGCACGCCCCAGGGCGTGTTGGCCACCGCCTCGTCGAGCGCAGTGCACAGCACATAGCGCGCGGCCAGCACCGACTCGTTGCCCACGCCCGCGCGGCGCGCCGCGGCATCGAACTGGTTCACCGCATCGGCGGTGGACGCGCGCAGCGCCGGCACATTGGGCGGCTGCGCGAGGTTGCGCAGCTTGCCGATCAGCACCAGCAGCTTGCCCGCGGCCGACACCAGCGGATTGAGCAGGCCGATCTCGCCCACCTCAGCCACGGGCGTCGGATCGGCGCCACCGAAGAACGGCGCGGGCGCCGGTGCTGGCGGCGTGCCGCCCGGCGTGCGCGGCTTGGGCTTGATGACCGTGCGCTCGGACTCGAAGGCGGCAAAGGGGTCGGGAGGGGTGCTCATGGTGATGTTCCGTTTCCGTCAGCCACAGGCGGCTAGGAACGAATGGCCCAGAACGCCAAGTCGAGGCCGGGGAAATCGCCCGCGATGTGCATCGCGATGCCGCCCGATTGCTCGAGCTGGCGCCACAGGTCGCTGTTGCGCGTTTCGAGTTCGAAGTAGTTGGCGCCCGTGTGGAACGGAATCTGGCGCGGCGCCACCGGCATCGGCGTCAGCGTCACGCCCGGCAGCGCGAGGTTCACGAGGTCGCGGATCCGCTCGACCGGGCCGATCTTCACCTGCGTGGGGAAGCGCGCGCGCAATGCCTCGCTCGGCATGTTCGCGTTAACCGCGAGCACGAAGGTCGCCTTGCGCTGCAGTTCGACGTCGGTGACCATCGCCACGCGCACGCCGTGCTTGCGGTCGTGCAGCTCGATGCGGATCGCCGACTGCTCGAACACCATCGACAGGCTGCGGCGCAGGTCGTCCATCACCGGGCGGAAGCTCAGCGCCAGGTCGTCATGGATGTAGGGCCCGAAGCGCGTCACGCGGCGCGTGTCGCGGAAGCTCGCGAGGTCACCGGCCAGCCCGAGCGCGTGTTCGAAGAAATGCTGCGGGTGCAGCATCGCGCTCTTGGCGAGATGCGCAAAGATGGCTTCGTTGCGGTTCACGGCCTGCAGCAGCATGAAGTCGGCGATCTCGGCCACGCCGCCCGTGCCGCCCTGGGTCATGCGCCCCGCCAGCGCCTCGCCACGCTGGCGCAGCAGGCCCAGCAGCTCGTCGAGCCAGGCGCGGATCACCGCGTGGCCGGCCACGTCGAGCAGCGGCGGCAGCATCGCGCGATCGAGCTGCACCTGGTTGTCGACCCGGCGCTCGACCACGCGGGCCACGCCCAGCGTCGCCCAGGCATCGGTCGCTTCGCTGGCGCGCATCAGGCGCGTGTGGAGCTGGCCGAGTTGCAGCATCGCGGTGCGCTCGCCGGCCGTGTTGGAGTCGGGCACGTCCGACTCCAGCACGCGGTGGCGCACCAGCTCTTCGTATTCTTCGGCGTCGGCCTCGCGCGCCCCGGCGCGGCGCAGCGGCAGCGCAAGCACCACGGCCTCGTCGCGCATGGACGCAGGAATGTCGATGGGCTCGGGCAGCGGATCGACCGCCGGCATGTCGAACACCGTGCCGTCGCCGAAGATGCCCACCGCCCGCACCAGCGCCAGCTTGCCCAGCGTGAGCGCCGCCGCGTCGATCTCGACTTCGGCGAATCCCCAGGCGTAGGGCGTGGTGGTGCGCAACAGCACATGCCGCGCATGATCGGCATGGCGCTCGCTCTGCTGCAGGTGCTGAGGCTGCAACAGCATCCCCTCGCTCCAGACCACTTTGGTTCGCCAACTCATCCGCACTCCGTCAACGGCAAGGGTGCCGGGAAGAAAGAAGAAACACGAAGTTTCCGGCGCGGGGAGCGGGAGGCAAATCCGCCTTAAGGCCTAGCTAATGGCCTAGGTGGGGCGGGAGGGGGTACGGCGAAGGGAGTAGATGCGGGGCCAGCCATGGGCTGGTCGCACTGGCGGGATGCGGCCAGGAAGCGCGCTGTCGGCTCACCGGTTCAGAACTGGGGCGACGGGCCCGTCCGCACGTTCCGATCGGTATCGGAACGCAGGTTGAGCTCGTGCATCATGAACCCCTGCGAAAGATCATCCGCCTTGTGTCTTCGCAGCGACATCAGTCGATCACGCTTCAACTGCAAGGCGCCCAGAAGGATTCCGAAGGCGTCACCTACAAGCAAGTAGATGAGATAGATGCCAGGAACGGTTGCCACCACGAACAACATCAACGCCAAGGAACGTGCCATCCCTCCTGGATTGCTCAGTTCGATGAAATGCTCATTGAAATCGAATACTGCGCGCATTGATGAGAAGCTCGGTCGCGCGAAGGCCTCCTGCTCATCCCGCTCTTTTTTCGTTGGTTTTCGAGAACCCTCTTCTCGCCGAGCTGCCCCCTCTTTCGGACCATAGAGTCGCGTTTCCCCGGCAACATCCGCGTGATATTTCAATGCCGAATGAATACCTCGGCTTCGTTTTTCATGCTGAAACGCAGCCTCAAGAATAAACACGACATGAGCTCCTGAGCCAAGCCGGCAACAACGTTGGCCAACTGGATCTTCATGGAATCTAGGCCCTACGGATTTCGAAGCCCTGAAGCGCGGAACGAAAACAGAGGATCGCGAGCATGCGGCTGAACTTCCTGTGAAGAGATGTGGCAGCCCTACTCAGCCGCAATTGCGACAGAGCGCAGCTAGGAGGCATCTGCGGCACTTTCAATTTCCTCTGGAAACCGTGCCTGCCATGTCAGGCACTGCCCGAGGAAGTTGCCGATGAACATCAAAACGATCAGCGGAAGGATCAGCAGTGAGATGCCATCACTGATCTTCCCGATGAACCCTTCTTGCTGAAATGCTGGATACCACTGAGTCACGCTGAGCCACGCTTCCTTGATGCTGGGCCGATAGCCAATGACTGTCTTGGGTTTGGGCACCGCATCGGGCCCCTCCTCCATGTATCGACGGATGTACTCCCAGAATGTCATCCAATCGCCCACCGTCTTGAAACTGGTCCGTCGCCCGATGAACTGCATCGCACCGACCTTGCCCAGCTCCGTCTCACTTCCCCAGATCAGCACAGGCCAATGCATGAGGACGGCATTGGCGTCAGCGCTCTTGCTCAAGCTTGGGTCAGTATCAGACCAGTCGAAAACCATCAAGCCACCCGCGTACTTGGGGCGAAGCAAGTACACCTTCTGGGTTTCCCAATTGAATCGAAGACGGATCCAGCGTTGGGTGAGCAACTCGTAGCGGAAGAAATAGCGCTGCATTGCCCAAGTAAAGCCAGCCGCGAACACCGTGAATCCAATGGCATTGAGCAGCGCGACCAGTGCCGTGGTTCTAACCAGCACCGTTCCATCCGCACGATGCCCGGTCGAGTACAGAAAGATGACGTCCAACCATCCACTGGCGACAAAACTCCACGCCATCCAGTAGCACCCCCACCCAAACAACGTGGTGATGCCCCGGATGTCGTTGCTCCAAGTCCTTACCTCAAGCCATTTGTCGTTCCGGGCATGCAGCAAGCCTTGGTCGTCTGCCCGCTCCACGATTCGTTCGTGCCGATCGTAGGCTTGGGTGCTCTCGAGTTGCTGTCGAGTGAGCAGGAGCCCTCCCTTTCTTGCCTTGTTGATCGTTTCATCAGGGGTATGTCTGCGCCCCGATCGAAGCTCTTCCGAGGCCAGATCTTTCGCTGCTTCATAGTCGATTTTTTCGAACCAGTACATCATTCCTCTGTCACCTTGAAAGCGATGTACAGGGCCGTCAGCTCTTCACCGGCCTTTTCATAAAGCGGTTCGGACTGGTTTCCAGGTTTTGGCGGCAACCGAAAGCTCGACCGCTTGATCCATTTTTGAATTTCGTCGTTCCCGAGCTGTCCGATGATCCAGGTAATGGACAGCGTGCGCAGCATCGACGACTTCCTTGGGAGGAAAACAGGTCGCGCAGTTTGCGAGTCGCCTCGCGATCACACTGATAACAATCGTCAAACTCCACGCACACCTTGCGCCATGCGTGGGGTTTTTCTCAGAGCGTCCCGGGCTTCGCTACCGCTGCCGCATGCCCCTGAATCAGCGCCATCTCCACGTTGGCGGCTTGCACCACCGCAATCTCCTCATAGCCCCTGCGAATCTGTTGTCCCACGCGCAAGGCGTTCCCGCCGATGCCGAACCCCACCGAGACGATGACAGAAAGCACGTTGAGCAATCCATCCGCGGCCGCCGTTCCGATGGCGTCTTCTCCAGCGACGATGAGCGCCGCCAAGCCCAGAAGGCTCAGCCCCACCCACCACATGCGATGGAAAAGGGCCCAGAACGCCCCGAAGAAAAATCCCGGCCAGCTCCACCCGTCCTTGACGGCCTGCACACTGCCGAGGGGGTCCTTGAATATCTTGTAGGTCTTCATGGCGTGACTGCCTTCCCGATAGAGATCGTTGTTGTCGGATGTGGGCTCTCGCCCCGTCCTCTCTCCGACGCGCAACGCACACCGCGCAAAGCCGTTCGCAAGAACGCCCTCGCCAGCAGCCTTCACACGGAAAGAGGTCGCGCAGTGTGGAAGCCACCACGCGTTTGCATTGACAACAATGGTCGCCCGCCGCGACGTGTCTTCAGATACCCGCGCACAGCGAGTGATTTGTCATGGGCGCGGCCTGCGCGGGCCGTGCCTCAGCGCGAAGCGCTCGACGCCTTCAGCGCCTGCACCTGCGCCGCATACGCCTTCTCGATCCGCTGCAGCCGCTGCTCCCGCGCCGCATCGTTGACCCACGCCGCCGACAGCGCACGCTGACGGCCCAGCTGGTATTCCAGCTTCGCTTCCGGCAGCAGCGCGCTGTCGTCCGCCGCGACGTAGCCGTACGCCGCGCGCAGGTTCTTCAGCACCTCGCGCTCGGCGTCGGCGCGCGGGCCCTTGCCCTTGCCGTAGCCGACGAGGAAGGCCTGCAGCTTCGCCTGGAACTCGGGCGGGTAGTCGCGGCGCACCACCATCGGCGCGCCGGGCGGTGGCTCGGATTCCCAGATCACCTGCAGCCGCGCGGCCTCGACCGGGAACTGCTGGCGGAAGCGCTCGAAGTCGGTGGTGTTGTTGGTGGCCACGTCGGCGTCGCCGTTGGCCACGGCCAGCGCGGTGGCCTGGTGGGTGCCGACGAACTCGCTGCGAAAGCGGGTTTCCATCTCGATCTGGTTGGGCAGAAAGAGCTGGCTCTGCGGCACGATGAAGCCGGTGACCGAGCGGCTGTCGCCGCGCGCGAGCCGCCAGCGTTCAGGCTGGGCCAGCAGGCCCTCGAGCGTGTTGAGCGGCCCGGTCTTGCGCGCGAGCAGCACGGCGCGGTGCTCGGGCATGCCGTCGCGCCGCGCGATCTGCGCCACCACCTTCATGCGCCGCTGCATGACGGCGTCCAGCGCCATCTTGGCGGAGAGAAAGGCCATGTCGATCTCGTCGCGGCCGATGGCGCGGTCGAGCTCTTCGTACGACGGCACCGAGTACGCGCTGACGGGCAAGCCCAGCGCGCGGCTCATGTCGGCCATGAGCGGCGTCCACAAGGCACGCGACTCGACGGTGCCGCCCAGCGGCAGCACGCCGAAGCGCACTTCCTTGATCGCCGGTGCGCCCTTGGCGACGGGCGCTGGCGCAGGCTGCGCGCCCGCCGGCCATGGCGCCATCAGCGACGACGACAGGGCCAGCGCAAGCAGGGTCCGGCGGTTCAAGGGCTCACGTCCTTCAACACGGCGAGCTGCTCGGCATAGCCGCTCTCCAGGCGCTGCAGCCGCGCCTGCCGTGCCGCGTCGTTGACCCACTGCGCGGTCTTCGCGTTCTGCATCGCGAGCTGGTAGGCGAGCTTGGCGGCGGGCAGCAGCGAGCTGTTGTCGGCGGCCACGAAGCCGGCGAGGTCGTGCAGCGACTTGAGCACCACGCGCTCGGCGTCGCCGCGCGCTCCCTTGCCGCGGCCATACGCGACCAGGAAAGCCTGCACGCGCAGGCGCAGCTCGGGCGGGTACTCGCGGCGCACGACGATCTGCGCGTGCGGGATCAGCTCCGACTCCCACAGCACCTGCAGCCGCTGCGCCTCGGCCGGAAAGCGCAGCTTGAAGCGCTCGAAATCGGCCGAGTTGTTGGTGGCCACGTCGGCCTCGTTGTTGGCCACGGCCAGCGCGTTGGCCTGGTGGGTGCCGACGACCTCGCTCAGGAAGCGCGTCTCCATGACGATGTGGTTCGGTAAGAAGAACTGCAGCTGCGGCACGATGAAGCCCGACACCGACTGCCGCTCGCCGCGCGCCAGCCGCCAGCGCTCGGGCTGGTCGACGAGGTTTTTCAGCGTGTTGAAGGGCGGCGCCTTGCGCGTGAGCAGCAGCCCGCGGTAGCCGGGCAGGCCGTCGTGGCGCACGACCTGGGCCACGACCTTCATGCGCTTCTGGCTCACGGCGTCGAGCGCCATCTTTCCCGACAGGAACGCCATGTCGACCTCGCCGCGCTGGATGGCCTGCTCCAGCGCCTCGTACGAATTGACCGAGAGCACGCTCACCGGCCGCTGGATGGCGCGGCTGAGTTCGGCCAGCAGCGGGTCCCAGTCGCTGCGCGACTCGAAGGCCCCGCCCAGCGGCAGGATGCCGAAGCGCACCGGCGCATCCGCGGCGGGTGCCGGAGCCTGCGCCGCCGCCAGCAGCGGCAGCAGCAAGAGCCCCACGGCCAGCGCCAGGGCCGCACGGCGGCCGGTGCCGGGAAAACTGCCGAAACGACGCAAGAAGGCGTGCATGGAAGGAGCGGAAGACACGGGGCCCGCGGCGAGCCGGCGGGGTCTAACATGGGCGACGCGGACGCCATTACATCCCAAATGCGAGTCTTTCTCGTGATGTTTTTCCGGTCTTCCCTGTTCGGGGCCGTGGCCCTAAGCTCGCGCCCCATGCGTTCAAGGCCTTCATGAACTGGAACTTCCGCCTCCTGCGCGGGCTGGCCCGCCTCACCTTCGCCCAGCAGCTGATCCTGCTGGCGCTGGTGCCGGCGACGGCGGCCACGCTGGTGGCCATCGCGGTGCTCACGCGCCAGCACCTGGGCAACCTGACCGAGCTGATGCGCGCCAACGCGCAGACGGTGGCGCTGCAGGTGGCCACGGTGGCGCAGGCGCCGCTGTCGCGCATGGACCGCCGCGCGCTGGCGCGCACCGCGCAGACCGGCACCTACCAGCCGCACGTGCAGCAGGTGCAGATCTGGACGGAAGACGGCGAGATCGTCGCCAACTCCGAAACCGTCGACCGCCGCCGCGGCGAGGGCCTGCAGGTGGTGGTGCCGATCGTCAGCGACGACGGACGCCACAACGGCAAGGTGATGGTCGAGATCGGGCTGGACGCGGTGCAGAGCGCGCGCCGCTCGGTCTGGCTCAACGTGGCGCTGGTGCTGGCCATGAGCCTGCTGGGCGTGGGGCTGGCGGGCTGGTGGGCGGCGCGCCGCATCAGCGAGCCGATCCGCGCGCTGGGCGAGGCGGTCGACCGGCTCGGCGCGGGCGAGGCCGCCAGCGTGGCGATCGAAGGCACTTCGGAGGTGCGCCACCTGCAGCACGGCTTCAACCAGGCGGCGCGCGCGCTCGCCGAAAGCCACCGGCTGCTGCAAAGCCGCATCAACGAGGCCACGGCCGAGCTGGCGCGCAAGAACCAGCTGCTCGAGGTGGCCAGCCAGGCCAAGACGCGGCTGCTGGCCGCCGCCAGCCACGACCTGCGCCAGCCGCTGCATGCGCTCACGCTGTTCTCCGACGGGCTGGCCAATGGCGAGACCGACCCGGTGAAGCTGCAACGCATCGGCCACATCCGCGAGTGCGTAGATTCGCTCGACCGGCTGTTCTCGGAACTGCTGAACCTGTCGCAGCTCGACGCCGGCGTGCTGCAGCCGCAGTGGGCCGACTTTCCGCTGGACCGGCTGTTCGACGAGATCAGCCGCAACTTCCGCCCCGTGGCCGAGCAGCAGGGCCTGCGGCTGGTGGTGCGCAAGACCGAGCTGTGGGTGCGCTGCGATTACGTGATGCTCTCGCGCATCCTCAACAACCTGGTGTCGAACTCGCTGCGCCACACGGTCGAGGGCGGCGTGCTGATCGGCGCGCGCGCCCGCGGCAAGGGCGTGCGCATCGACGTGGTCGACACCGGCGTGGGCATTGCCGCGCACCACCAGGCGCGGGTGTTCGAGGAGTTCTACCAGGTCGAGCCGGCCAGCCGCAGCAACGCGCCCGGTGGCGCGCGCGGCATGGGCCTGGGGCTGGCCACGGTGCAGCGGCTGGCCGAGCTGCTGAACACGCGCGTCGAGCTCAGCTCGCGCCTGAACAAGGGCACCTGCGTGCGCGTGCAGGTGCGCGCGGCGCCCGTCGCTTTGCCGGCGCCGGTGGCGCAGGCCCCCGCGGCGGCCACCGCCGACGACGACAACCACGGCGAGAGCCTGGCGGACCTGCGCATCCTCGTCATCGACGACGAGCGCACGATCCTCGAAGGCCTGAGCGTGGTGCTGTCCAACTGGGGCGCCACCGTGCTGGCCGCGCAGACGCGCGCCGAGGCGCTGGCGCTGGCTGACGGCTGGGACACGCCGCCCGACGTGGTGGTGAGCGACCTGCTGCTGCAGGGCGGCGACAACGGCCTCGATGTGATCGCCGCGCTCGAGCGCCACCCCAACGGCATCGGCGCCGGCACCGCGCGCCTGCTGGTCACCGGCGAGACCAAGCCCGACCGGCTGCGCGAAGTGGCCGCCGCCGGCATCGCCGTGCTCTACAAGCCGGTGTCGCCGCGCGTGCTGCGCCAGGCGATCCAGGCGCAGCGCGCGGCCGCGCTGATGGTGGCCGCGGGCCTCTGACACGGTACCTTCCCGGTAGGCGCCGGGTAGTCCGTCGGACATAGACCAAGCAGCCGCCGCGGTGTGATCTTCCTCACACGCGCAGGCCCTCGCGCATGCGGGCATAAGCCCTCCGCCTTATCGCGGGAAACAGGGCGCGTCCTTACATTGGACCATTGCCTCTCGCTGCACAAAGCAGTCCATGTCCGTCGCTGTGAACCCTCCCATTCCGCTTTTCTCCGGAAGAGTGCACCGTGCTGTCCACGCGCTGCTGGCCTTCGGCCTCGTGCTGTGCCTGGCCGCCGCGCCGCGCGTGGCATCGGCGGCCACGCTGACGGTGCTCGTCGGCGACGACCAGGCCGCATCGGCCGAGTTCGTGCAGCAATTGCGCACCGGCCAGTCGGCCTCCGGCAAGTTCGAACTCGTGCGCATCGGACCGGGCGCCCCGGCCGCGGAGCCGGCCAGCACCGACACCGAGCCCGCCGCCAACACCGGCGTGCGCACGCGCAGCCTGCGCACCGCGAGCGATGCGGGCCTCACCGTGGCGGTGGGCACCGCCGCCGCGCGCGCCGCCCTCGAACGCCCCGGCGCCGAGCCGCTGGTGCTCGCGATGCTGAGCCGGCTCGACTACGAGACCCTCAAGGCCGCCAGCCCCGCTGCCCTGCGGCGCGGCGACCGGCGCGTGGGCGTGCTGCTGCGCGACCCGGCGATGGCCGACCAGCTCGCGCTGGTGAACGCCGTGCTGCCGCAGAAGCGCCGCCTGGGCGTCATCGCCACGCCCGAATCCGAACCGCTGGTGCGCGAGCTGCAGCGCGCCGCGCAGAACGCCAACCCGCCCTGGGACCTGCAGGTCGAGATCGCGCCCGACGCGCGCTCGCTGGCCGCCGCGCTGCGCGCGCTGGTGCCGCGCAGCGACGCCCTCATGGTGCTGCCCGACCTCATCGGCGACAGCCAGGCCGCCACGCTCTCGGTGCTGCATGCCGGCGCCGGCGCGGGCCTGCCGGTGTTCGGTGCCAGCGAGGGGCTGGTGCGCTCGGGCGGCCTGGCGGCGGCGGTCTCCACGCCCGGCCAGCTGGCCCAGCAAGCGCGCCAGCTCGGACAGAAAGTGGCCAGCGCCGGCAGCACCGGCAGCGGCCCGCTGGTGGAAGCGGCCACGCCGGCCACCGTGCGGATCAACGCGACCGTGGCACGCGGGCTCGGCCTGCGTCCGCCGGAGGAACGGGAGCTCACCGAACGACTCGCAGCCCCGCGATGAGCACCACACCGGTCCCCCCGAGCCCGCTGTCCCGCCCGACGGCGGCGGGAGCGGTCACGGCGACCGAATCCCCATCGCCCCCTCCACCACCGGCCGCCACTTCGCTGGTGGTGCGCGGCAACCTGCAGCGCGACCTGTTCCGCCTGGGCGTCGTGCCCTGCGCCGCGGTGGCGCTGGCGCTCACCGGCTGGTTCACGCACAACCGGCTGCAGACGCTCGAAGCCGCCTTCGATGCCGAAGGCCAAGCCGTGGCGAAGCAAGTGGCGGCGATGTCCGACCTGAGCCTGTACGCGGGCGACCTGCCGGCGCTGCAGAACGTGGCTTCGGCGGCGCTGCGCGGCGGGCAGGTGACGCGGGTGGAGATCAGCAACAGCGCCGGCGTGTACGTCACGGCCGGGCCGAAGAACGAATCGCTCGCGCAGCTGCGCATGTTCAGCGCGCCCGTCACCTTGCGGGAGGCCTCGCGCGCCAGCGCCTTCGCGCCGGCTGGCTCCACCACGGCGGGCGACACGCCCATCGGGCTGGTGCAGACCTTCCGCGACACCACCGCCTACACGCACGAGCGCAGCCGCTCGCTCATCGCCGGCATCGGCATCGCGCTGGTCGCGCTGCTCGCGGCCTGGGCCTCGGTGCGTCACATGGCGCGCACGGTGGCGCGGCCGCTGCGGCGCGTGTCGCGCACGGTGGCGGCGCTGGAGGCCGGCCACTTCGAGGTGCGCTGCGACGTGGTCGAAGGCGGCACGCGCGGCACGCACGAGCTGGCCGTGCTCGCGCACGACATCGACCGCCTCGCCGAACGCCTGCAATACAACCGCCAGGTGAGCGAGGAGCGCGTGCGCGAGGCCACCGCCGTCGCGCTGCAGCGCATGGCCGAGGCCGAGCAGGCCGCGCTGTCGCGCGCGCGCTTCCTGGCCGCCGCGAGCCACGACCTGCGCCAGCCGCTGCATGCCATGGGCCTCTTCATCGACGGCCTGCTGCCCAGCGCCACCGAGGCGCAGCGCCCGGCCGTGCTGCGGCTGCAGGAGAGCACCGGCTTCATGGGCGTGCTGCTGGACGACCTGCTCGAAATTTCGCGCCTCGATGCGCAGGTGCTCACGCCCGCCATCACGCGCGTCTCGCTGGCCGCGCTGTTCGACCAGCTCGACGCGCAGCACGCGCCCGCCGCCAGCGCGGCGCAGGTGCGGCTGCACTGGCGCGACCGCGGCCTGGCGGTTCGCAGCGACGCGGCGATGGTGCAGCGCATCGTCGGCAACCTGGCGGCCAACGCGCTGCGCCACGCGCCCGAAGGCGGCACCGTGCTGGTGGCCGCGCGGCGCAGCCGGGCCGGCGTGCGCATCGAGGTGCGCGACAACGGCGTGGGCATCGCGCCCATCCACCAGGGCCGCATCTTCGAAGAGTTCTACCAGGTGGCCAACACCGAGCGCGACCGGCGCCGCGGCTTCGGCCTGGGGCTGGCGATCTGCGCGCGCATCGCCACCCTGCTGGGCACCCGCATCACCGTGCGCTCGGCGCTGCAGGCCGGCAGCACCTTCGCGTTCACGCTGCCGCCCGCGCGCAAGGCCGACGTCGCGCCGCCCGAGCCCGCACCGGTGGCACCAGCGCCGCTGGCCGGACTGCGCTGCCTGGTGGTGGACGACGACCCCGCCATCCTCGACGGCACGCACGCGCTGCTCACGCAGTGGGGCTGCGAGGTCGAATGCGTCACCACCGGCGCCGAGGCGCTGGCGCGGCTGGGCACCGGCGACATCGTCTACGACGCCGTGCTGTGCGACCTGCAGCTGGCCGGCGACGCCGACGGCGTGGAAGTGATCGACGCCGCCCGCCGCCTGCAGCCCGGCGCACTCGCCGTGCTGGTGTCGGGCGCCACCGGGCCCGAGGTGCTGCAGCGGCTGCGCCACGGTGGCGTGACGCTGTTGACCAAACCGGTGGCGCCGGCCAAGCTGCGCGCACTGCTCACCACGCGGCGCCACGCGCCTGGCGCCTGACCCCGCATGCCCACCGCCATCGACCTGAAAGACGTCCGCCCCTTCGTCGCCACGCCCTGCCACGGCGGCGCGGTCGGCACCGAGTGCGCGCGCAGCCTGCTCGGCCTCGTCAACCTCGCGTGGACCCACGGCTTCGCGATGCAGACGCGCTTTCTCGACGGCGACAGCCTCGTCACGCGCGCGCGCAACCGGCTGGCCGCCGAGTTCCTGGCCGACACGCGCTGGACGCACCTGTTCTGGATCGACGCCGACATCGGCTTCGAGCCCGAGGCCGCGCTGCGGCTGCTGGGCGCGGGCCGCGACGTGGTGGCCGGCGTGTACCCGCACAAGAGCGATGGCTGGCCCGAGGGCGGCCTGCGCGCGCCGCTGCCGGCCGGCACCACGCGCGCCGACTTCGAGGCGCTGCATGCGGCGTTCCCGGTCAACGTGAACGATGCGGGCGCGCGCGTGGACGCCGACGGTTTCCTTGAAGTGCTGGACGCGCCCACCGGCTTCATGCTGATCGCGCGCCGCGTGCTCGAGCAGATGGCGCAGGCGCTGCCCGAGCTGCGCTACACGCCCGACCGCATGGACGACCCGCTCGCCGCGGCGCGGCCGCACTACCGCTTCTTCGACGTGTTCGCCGAACCCGGCAACGGGCGCTACCTCAGCGAGGACTACGGCTTCTGCCGGCGCTGGCAATCGATCGGCGGGCGCGTGCATGTCGACACGCGCTCGCGGCTGTCGCACCAGGGCCTGCGCACCTACCGCGGCGACTTCGCGAGGACGTTGGGGCTGGGCGGCTGAGCCGCTTGCAGGTCAGGCGGCAAGGTGTTGCGGTCGTAGTCGCGGTCGGGCTCGATGCGCCTCAGTTGCAGCCCCGGCCCTTCCTCCGCGAGGTAGTCGTAGCCGATGGCCTGGAACTGCCGCGCCGGATCGAGCCGCGTGTACAGGTCGCGCCGCGCCACGCGGTCCGCATGCCGGATGCTTTTGAGGTGGTAGAGCCGGTAGCGGCTGTAGAACATCAGGCCGTGGCGCTGCGCGTCGTCGGGCAGCCAGGGGCCGTGCAGTTCCGAACTCGATTCGAACGAGATCTGCTGCGGCAACCGGAACAGCCGCGCGCGCGACTTGCGGCCCCACGGGCCGTCGCTGCGCCAGGCGTCGGGCGAATTCCAGAGTTCGCAGGACACGAGCGACAGGCTGGCAAGCTGGTTGTCCGGCAGCGAATCGACGGTCGCATGCAGGTGGCGCAGGAACAGCGCTTCGTAGCGCTCGTCGGCATCGCACACCAGCACCCAGCCCGCGCCGTGGCGGCGCGCGGCCTCGAGCAGGCGGCGCTTGTTCTCGTTCTCGCGCCAGACGTGCGCGCCGTCGTCGCACGGCGGGTTCGACAGCAGCTCGAGCAGCATCGGTTCGCGTCGCAGGATGTCGGCGGTGCCGTCGGTCGAGCCGTCGTCGAGCGCGACGATGCCGTCCACATGGCCGCGCAGATGGTCGAGGCAGCCCGGCAGACAGCGCGCCTCGTTGCGCACTTGCAGCACGCAGACGATGCGCAGGCGCGACGTGAGACGCGGTGCGATCGGCAGGCGCGCGCACCGCGGGCAATGAAAGGCGCTGGGCTCGTGGTGCAGCAGGCGCGCGCAGACCTCGCACTGGCGACGCGAACCCATCGGCACCACGGGTGCGGCGGCCGGCCAGTGCGGCGCTTCGGCGGACCATGCGCTGGTGCTGTCGTCGCGTGCGATGCGGTCGAAGTCGCAGCCCCAGCCGGCATCGCCCGCGCGCGCCTCGTGCGGCGTGCATTTGATCCAGTCGACGTCGCGCTCGAACTGCTCGCCGCCCGTGCGCGTCTCGTCCGACAGGTGCAGCAGGTGCGCGTCCGGGCAGGCCAGCAACTGCCAGCCCGCCATCTCCAGGCGCACGCGCAGGTTGTCGTCGTCGCCGCCCCACTCTTCGAACGATTCGTCGTAGCCGTGCACGGCCTCGAAGGCCTCGCGCGCGCAGCACAGCGAGCCGTAGAAGGTCTGCAGCAGCAGCTCGGGCGGCACCTGGCGTGCGAAGACGGTGTCGAGCGTGTCGGTGAGTTCGTCGAAGCGCGCGAAGCCGACGCGGCCGACCGCCACGCCGCGCGCGTGCCCCATCGCCGCGTGCAGCAGCAGGGCCGGCGCATCGCTGGCGTAGGCGGACTCGGGCGAATGGACCAGCACGAAGCGCCCCGCGCTGCCGCGCACGCCGGCGTTGATGGCCTTGCAGGGCGGGCGCCATGCATGTGCGACGTCGTTGACGAGCACCTTCCAGCGGATCTGCGGAAAGCGCGCGACCAGCGCCAGCACGCCCGCCTCCTCGCTGGGCTCGTCGAGCGCGAGCACGACCTCGATGCCGGGCCGCGCCCAATACCCCGCGTTCATCGGCAACACACGCTCGAACTCGGCCAGCTTGCGGTAGAAAGGCAGCACGACGCTGAGCCACGGGCGGTTCGTGTCAGCCTCTCGACCGTCCGACGCCATGATGTTCACTGCATCGCTCCTTCAGCGATGACGCACCGGAGATGCCCATGCAAGGCTGCTACATCAACCTCGAGCGAAGCACCGAGCGCCGCGCCGCGATGGACGCGCAGCTGCAGCGGCTCGGGCTGACGGGTGTCCGGCGGCACGCCGCCATCGATGCGCAAACGCTTGCGCCCGGCAACACAGCGATCACATCCGGCGAGCGCGCCTGCTTCCTCTCGCACACCGAAACCCTCGCGCGTGCAAACCCCGACGAGGCGCTGCTGGTGCTCGAAGACGACGCACAACTCAGCGAGGCCCTGCCGGCCGTGCTGCGCAGCGGCGTGCTCGCGCAACTGGAAGCGGAAGGCTGCGACATCGCGTTCCTCGAATGCCAGCCCGTGACCTCGACGCAGCACCTGCTTGCGCTCTGGCACAGCCTGCAACGCCGCCTGCCGCCGCAAGGAAGTGGTGCGCCGCGCCATGCGCTGTCGGGCATCGACTTTCTCGACGCACGCACGCTCTACAACTGGGGTGCGGTCGCCTACGTTGTGACGCCGAAGGGCCTGCGCGTGCTGCCCGCGCTGCTGCAGGAAGCGCTCGCGCATGGGCCATTGCAACCCTACGACCTGACGCTGGGCAGCTTCCTGCGCGACGGTCGCCTGCAAGGCGTGGTGCTCTCGCCCTTCCTCGCCACGCCGGCATGGGGCAGCCATGCCGACAGCACCCTCGGCAGCCCCGCGGAATCGGCGGCGCACGACGTGCTCGGCGGTGGGTTGCGGCGCCTGTTCTTCGCCGGGCCGCTCGACGGCCTCGAGGCCCATGTCGCGCCGTGGCGCCACGCCCCGCTCACCGACGACCCGGAGCTGCGGCTGCTCGCGGACCTGATGGCGCAGCTCTTCGTGCTCACGGCCCGCGATCACGCGCCGCGTTGACACGCGTGCGGTCTCAGAAATCCGAACAGCCGTTGCGCCGCTCGGTGTTCACGCAGCTCAGCAGGTTGGGCCGCGAGCGCACGCGCGACCATTCGCGCGCCAGCACGTCGGCGCCCTGCTGCGCGCGGTCGCCGTCCAGCGGCCCGGTGGCCAGGCAGATCGGCGCCTGGCCGATGTTCCGGTCGTACAGGTACGAGGTCAGCGGCTCGCGCACCACGTCCACCGAGGGCAGCAACGGCAGGCCGCTCACGCGCAGCTGGCCCGGCACCACGCGCACGGCGTAGCCCTCGGCCGAAGTGAAGGTGCCGTTGATCGGGTACAGGCCCGTCGGGCTGCCCGGCAGCGCCGGCGAGAACATCGAGCCGCTGAAGCCCGCGCCGGTGTCGCCCAGAATCAGCCCCGTGATGCTGTAGATGAAGAAGGGGTTGGGCGCGCCCACGGTGCGCGACGCGTCGGCGATCACCACCGTGGCCGTCGGCTGCTGCGCGTAGATGAAGTGGTTGTCGCCCGGCGTCACGGTCACGGTGCACAGGCCCAGGTAGGCGCAGTGATAGAAGTTGGGCAGCGGGCCCGAGCCGGCCAGGCCGCCGCGCGTTTCGCCCACCCAGGTGTCGGCCCACACGCGCCACAGCGCGCCCGAGATGCCGTGGCCGCCCGGGTTCTGGAAGCGCGCCGCAGCCACGAGGTCGGTGCCGCTCGTACTGCTGACCGGCGCGCCCAGCGTGAGGTCGCCGCTCAGCGTGCGCACGAACACGGTGTTGGCGGCCATCGAGTCGGCCGAGGTGACCTGCGGCTGGTTGCCCGCCGCGTCGAAGCCCGTGACCGACACCGGCCCGATGGTGACCGCGTTCGCGTCCACATAGGCAAAGCCGCCGGCCGCGCCGCCGCCGACCATGGCCACGTCGTTGCCCGGGTTGCGCAGATCGACGCTGCCGTTGCGCGAGCGCGCGAGCAGCGTGCCCGCCGTGATCGTGCCCGCGCCCGACTGGCTCACGTTGCCGCCCGACAGCAGCCCCAGCGTCGCGGCCGAGACCGGCGCGTTGAGCGCGATGCCGCCGCCACCGCCTTCGTTCTGCAGGGTGAGCGCGCCGGAGGTCGAGAGCGCGCCGGCCACCGTGATGGCGCCCGCGTGCGTGGTGCTGCCCGCGACGATGGTCGGCGCCGACAGCTGCGCGAACTCCGCGCCCGACACCGAGAAGCCGTTGACCGTCGGGCCGCCCAGAACGATGGGCGTGGCCGTGTCGTCCGACGCGACCATGTTGACATCGACCCCGCCCGGGCGCAGGTCGATGGTGCCGGCCGCGACCACCGGCGCCTCGATGACGATCGAATCGCCGCTGCCGTCGTTGCTGGCGCGCAGCAGCACGTTGCCGCTGCTGCGGATGCCGGGCAGCGCGCCCGGCGCGGTCGGTGCACCGCCGGCCTGCAGCACGACGCCGCGCCCGCCGTTCTGCGAACGGCCCGTGACCTCGATGTTGCCGCCGCCCGTGGTGACGAGCTGCGCGCCGTTCTCCAGCCGCACGCCGCTGTCTTCGGTCGCGCCCGGCGCCGAGGGGTCGTTGTTGAAGTTGTAGCCGCGCACCGCGATGTTGCCGCTGCCGGTGGTGATGGAGCTGCCGCCGTTGATGAGCACGCCGTGCGCCGCCGCGAAGGTCGACGAGGCCTGGCGCCGCGCCACGCCCTGCACCGTGACGTTGCCGGTGGTGGTGCTGATGGTGCTCGGCCCGATCTGGCCGCTGGTGATGACCACACCGCTGTCCCAGGTGGTCGAGGTGCCGCGGATGTCCACGTTGCCGGTGGCGGTGGCGATGCGCGCGCCCTGCAGCAGCACGTCGCCGCCCTCGATGCGCACGTTGCCGCCCGCGCCCGCGTCGCTCTGGCCGACGCGCGTGTCGACCTGCACGTCCTGCGTGAGGATCACGGTGCCGGTGGGCGCACCGGGCTGGCCGCTGAGCAGCGACACGTTGCCGCCGTCGGTGACGACCTGCCCGCCGTTCAGGCGGATGAAGCCGCTGCCGAGCGTGCCCGTGCCCAGCGCGTTCATCGTCACGCTGCCGCCCTGCGTGAGGATGTTGCCCCCGAAGTCGATGAAGCCGCTGTTGCCCGAGGGCGTGCCGTCGGGGTTGACGCCCGCGTTCATCACCACGTTCAGGTCGTCGCCGCCGGTCGCGCGGATGGTGGTGCCCGGCGTGCGCGTCTGGATGCCGCTGGCGGCGTCCAGCTGCAGCGTGAGCGGGCCCTTGGAGCCGGTGTAGTTGATGTCGACGTCGGCATCGAGCGTGATGACGCCGCCACCGCCCGTGCCGGTGCCCGTCGTGATCTTCACGCTGGTGCCGCCGTTGAGCGCGGTGTTGATGTCGCCGTCCTGGATGGTCGAGTTGGCGACCGCGTCATAGGGGTTGGTCGGCAGCGTGCCCGCGGCCGTGCCGTGGGCGATGGTGAGGTCGAAGGGGTCGATGAACCACTGCCCCGCCGCGCCCACCGGTGCCGATGCGTCGACGCGCGCGCCGCGCAGGTCGAAGCGCCCGGCCGAGGTCTCGATGCGCCCGCCGTCGCCGCCGGCCGCGCCGCCGCGCGCCGAGAGCTGGCCGTGCGCGCGCAGCGACTCGGTCGCCACCACCTTGATGCTGCCGCCGTTGCCCGTGCCCGTGCCCGCGTTGGCTTCCAGGCGCGTGTTGCCGCCGACGGCGATGGCGTTGGTGGCCGCGATGTCGATGCTGCCGCCGCCGGTCGCGCCGCTGGCGTCCAGGCGCGCCACCGCGGGCGAGCCGTCGGAATTCGTGGCGCCGTCGATCAGCACGTTGCGCCCTTGCACCGAGATGCTGCCGCCCTTGCCGCTGTCGCTGGCCACCGAAGCCAGCGTGCCGACGCTGGTGCCCACGCCGGAGATGAAGGTGACCATGCGCATCGAGATGTCGGTGCCCTGGGCGTCGATGGCGATGGTGCCGCCGTCGGTGCGCAGCGCCGTCGGATGGTCGGCGTCGGCCGTGACGGCCACGCCGTAGGTGGGCGTGGTGGACGGCGTGATGATGATGTCGGGGCTGCCGAGCGTGGCGCTGAAGCCTTCGCTGCCTGCGTGGCCGATCACGTCGATGCGCCGGCCCGCGCCGGCCGAGACCGCGCCCCGGATGGCCACGCCGTTGCCGCCGCCGGCCGACATGTTCCCCGCCGCAAAGCCCGTGTCGGTGCGCAGGCCGTCGAGGTTCGCGCCCTGGCCTTCGATGCGCACGTCGCGCTCGCCGGCGACGGTGGCGTCGTCGATGACGACCGCCGTGCTGGCGCCGACCGCGGCCCCGCCGATGTTGGAAGTCCAGGTCGGGCCCTGGCCCTTGATGCCGATGTCGCCCACCGACTTCAGCACCGCGCCGCTGCCGATGGCCACGCCGCTGCGGCCGTAGCCCGCGAGGCCGTCGAGCTGCAGGCCGCCCGCGCCCGCTTCGACCGTGCCACCCGTGATCGACACGCCGTTGCTGCCGCGGAAGATGAAGTCGCCGGTGTCCTGGTCGTCGATCCAGGTGCGGCCCTGGCCACGCATCGCGATGCGGCCTTCGCCGCGGGTGGTGACCTGGCTGCCGGCCAGCGTCACGCCGTCGCGCCACACGAAATCGCCGGTGTCGCCACCGAGCGGGACGATGCCACCGATGGCGCGGCCGTTCTGCGCGTCGCCCTGGCCGAAGAAGCGCACGTCGCCGCCGTTGGCTGCGATGGTCGCGCCGGTCAGCACGATGGCGCCGGCATAGTCGGTCTCCGCAGAAGGGTTGCCGCTGCTGTTGTTGATGTTCTTCGCGTTGGTGGCGACGCGGCCGGCCGCGTCGGCGTTGAAGTCGACGTGCAGCGCGCCTTGCTGCGATGCGATGGCCGAGCCCTCGTTCATCACGATGCTGCCGGCCGAATCGACGCGCAGCCGCGCCGTGCCGCCTTCGCTCTTGACGACCTGCACGCCGGGCGCAAAGGTCACGCCCGCGCCGAGGCCGGTGCGCCCGCTCGCCAGCGTCACGTCGGTGCCGCGGCCCAGCGTGTCGCCGACACTGTCGGCGCTCACGGAGCCGCCGGTGAAGGCCGGCAGTTTGCTGTCATACGCCGGCACGTTGCCGGCCTCGACGATGCCCAAGTCGGACTGCTTCGCGCTCACGCGCCAGCTGCCGTTGGCGCCGCCTTGCGAACCGCCGCCCGCGTCCACACGCACGGCCTGCACGCGCACTGAATCGGCCTCGTTCGAGATCGCACCGCCCTTGCCGGCGCCCGCGCCGCGCGCGGTCATCTCGCCGTAGGCCTGCAGCCGCGACTCGCGCTCGGGTGCCGGGTCGGCCTCGCCCACCAGGGCCTGGCCCTGGGCACTGGCCGTCGTGATCGTGCCGCCCGCGCCGCCCGTGGTGGCGTCGGCGCGCAGCACCGAGGTGGACGACAGCGCCACGTCGTAGCCGTGCACCGACACGCTGCCGCCGCCGGCCTGGCCGCTGGCATCGATCACCGCGCGCTGGTCGCCGCCGCCGGTGCCTTCGATGCGCACCTGCCCCGCCGCGATGCGGATGGTGCCGCCGTGCTGCCCCGCGCCCATGCCGGTGGCGTCGAGCGTGCCGCCGTTCATCTCGATGCGGTTGTTGCTGCCGGCGCCGAGCACGATCTCGCCGTTGACGTTCTCCAGCGTGCGCGCGCGCACCGTGCCCGACTGGTTCACCACCAGCTCGCCCGCCGTGGTGGAACTGCCGATGAGCATCACGCGCCCGCCGTCGGCCTGCAAGGTGGCGCCGGCGGCGTTGACCACCTTGGCGCTGGTGGCCATGGCATCGGCCGCGACCACGAGGTTGGTGAGCCCGTCGTTGCCCAGGTCGAAGCTGATCCTGCGGCCCGAAGCCAGTGCCACGGTGCTGCGGTCGGCGACGATGCGGCCGGTGTTGGTCACCTCGGCGCCCATCAGCACCACGGGGCCACCGGTGGCGGTGAGCACGCCGGCGTTGCTCACGACCGTGCTCTTGTTGTCGTCGCGCAGGAAATCGAGCTTGGTGCTGGCAGCAGTGAGGAAGTCGTTGTCGGTGGTGTTCAGTGCCAGCGTGGACGCCACGAGGCCGCCCACGTTGACCGTCGCGCCCTGGCTGAACACCACGCCGTTCGGGTTGACGAGGAACACGCGCCCGTTGGCCGTGAGTTGGCCGGCGATGGTCGAGAGCTCGTTGCCCGTCACGCGGTTGAGCAGGATGCTGGACACGCCCATCGACTGGTTGATGTTGACCGCGTCCTTGGCACCGATGGAGAAGCTGTTCCAGTTGATGATCGCGCGCAGCGACGACTGCGAGATGCCCAGCGCCTGTCCGCCCGCGCTGGAGGCCGACGTGGTGCTGCCCACGGTCACGCCGCCCTGCGTGGTGTAGCCGTTCGGGCCGAAGCTCGGCAGGATGGTTTGTGCCAGCGCCGGGGCCAGGCCCATGCAGGCGATCGAAAGCGCCAGCGGGCGCAGCGGATGCCGGGGTTGGAAGGGGGTGCGGGGCTTCATGGTCAGAACGCCTTCTGCAGCTGCACGTACAGCCGCGGGTTGCGCCCGCCGCCGTCGGTCTGCGCGGGCGGTGTGCCGGCGCGCCAGGCGAGCGTGGCGTTGATCGAGAAGTTGCCCGGGCGCGACCAGCTCAGGCCGATGCCGTAGCCGCGCAGGCTGTGGGTGTTCTCGCCGTCGAAGGGCGAGGGATGGCGCGCGATGCGTCCGCGTGCCGCGTCGTAGAACAGGTAGGGCGTGATCTCGTCGGTGGCGGCCCAGCGGTATTCGAAGGTGCCGATCAGGCCCTGGTCCACCAGCAGTTCGCCCGAGGGGTAGGCGCGCACCGCGCGCGCGCCGCCGAGCGCGAGTTTTTCCGAGGCGTCGAGGTTCTTGCTGGCCCACTGGCCGCCGACCGAGAAGTACAGCGAGTGGCGCGGCACGATGGCCTGCAGGCGCGACACCTGGAAGCTCAGCTTGGTGAAGCCGCCTTCGGTGTGGCGCCCGCCGAACTGCTGGTCGGACTGGAAGCTCTGCGCGTCGCGGATCGACAGGTCGCCGTGGTACAGCGTGCCCGAGCTGGCCCAGTAGCCGCCGCCGAGCACCTCGTCGCGCCGCTCCCAGGCCCAGCCGATGCCGAAGCCCTGCACGCGCTTCTTGGCCGTGAAGTCGACGCCGCGCAGTTCGTCGGTGAGGTCCTTCACGTCGGCCGTGAGGCGCAGGAACAGGTTCTGCTGGCGCTGGCGGATCAGCGGGTAGTTGAGCGACACGTCGAGCACGTCGGCACGGCCGCGCGCGTCGAGGTCGACGAACTTGCCGCCCAGGTCGTAGCTCACGCGCGAGATGCCGATGCCCGCGCGCAGGCCGCTGGTGCCCAGCGGCGCCTCGTAGGCCACGCGGCCGTACTGCAGCGCGTTGCTGTTGGACAGCAGCAGGCGCGCATCGAGGTTGTCGCCGATGCCGAAGGGGCTGAGCCAGCGCGCCGTGCCGCCCACGCGGTAGCGCCCCGCCTCCTTGGTGCCGTGGTTGTCGGCCTCGGCCGAGAAGGCCCAGCGCGCGCCGGCCTCGACCTCCACCGACAGGTCGGTGGTGCCCGCCTGCGCGCCTTCCTGCAGGCTGGACGACACCTTGAGGCCGGGCTGGTCCGACAGCAGCAGCATGGCGCGCTCGTAGGCCGGCGCGTTCACCGCCTCGCCCGGCTGCAGCGCCGCCAGGAAGCCGCGCACGCGCGCCTCGCTGATCGGCGCCTCGGGTGCGACCAGCACCTCGACCTTGCCGAGCCGGCCTTCGATGATGCTGATCTCGACGATGCCGTCGCGCACGGTCTGCACCGGCACCACGGCCTGCGCGAGGAAGTAGCCGCGCTCCTTGTAGCGCGTGGTGATCGCCTGCGCGAGGCCTTCGAGGTCGCCGAGCGTGACGTCGCGGCCGATGTACGGCGCGGTGATGGTCTGCAGCTCTTCGTTGCTCAGCGCCTTCACGCCGTTCAGGCGCAGGTCGGTGAGCTTGAAGCTGCCTGCGGCGGCGGGCTGTGGCGGCGCGGGCAGGGTTTGCGGGGCGACGGCGCCGGTGGCCTGCGCCACGGGACGGTCGCAGCTGCCGCACGGGTCCTTGGTGGGCAGCAGCGTGGTGGCTTCTTGCGCATGGGCGCGGGGCATGGCGACCCACAGCGTGGCGCCGACGAGCGCAGTCGCCGCGATGGCGATCGGCGTCGGCCGAGGACGAAGGCGGATCGCAGGGGCCATGGCAGTGCTTCTTTGCAAGAGGGAGCGTGGCGAAGACATGGTCAGCTTCCCACGGTGAGGCGCCAGTTGCCGATCAGGTTGAACGGCGCCCAGAAGAAGGGATGGGACATCTTGGGGTCCTTCAGCACGGCCAGCTGGCCGGCCTGCATGGCCTTCTGGATGTCGCGGCCCTTGGCGAGTTCACCGTAGAGCGTGCCCATGAGCACGGCGGTGGCGTCGTCCGACACGGGCCACAGCGAGGCGATGAGGCTGGAGCTGCCGGCCGAGAGGAACGAGCGCGTGAAGCCCAGCACCTCGTCGCCCTGCGCGATGCGCCCCAGGCCCGACTCGCAGGCCGACAGCGTGACCAGCGCCGTGCCGTCCATCGGCAGCGCCAGGATCTCGTGCGCCTCGAGAAAATTCTGCTTGCCGCCTTCGTTGGCCAGCAGGATGCGCGAGTACAGCGGATCGACCTCGTCGGCCTCGGCGTGCGCCGCCACGTGCATCAGCGGCGAGCGCGAGGCCACGTCGCGGAACTGCGTCTTGGTGGCCGCGGCGCCCATGTACACCGTGTTGCGCGGGAACAGCTGCGCGAGCTGCTTCACTTCGGTCTCGGCGCCCGGCAGGTCGTACTTGTCCTCGATGCGCGGATTGCCGAAGGCCGTGAGCGACGCGTTCACGCGCGGTGTGCGCTGCGCCAGCTGCACCGCGATGCTGATCGACGGCGCCACCGACACCGGGTGCGTCTCGATGAGGTAACGCCCGTCCAGGCGCAGCGCCTGGAACGGCAGGTAGTGCAGCGGCCCGTGCGGCACCACCACCACACGCTGCCCCGGGGTGAGACCCAGCGGCCCGAGCAGCGCGGCGCCCAGCTTATCGGCGTTGGTGATGGCCGCGCGGCGGCCGCGCACGATCGAATTGCGGAAGGTCTCGACGAGTTCGGTGAGCTCGTCGCGCTTCACCGCGATGCGCTTTTCGACAATGCTGTCCGGGCCGACGACCCAGACCATCAGGCGGTCGGGCAGCGCGTGGTACTGCACCACGCGCTCGTCGGCCGCCAGCGTGCGCTGCAGCGCGGCCACGCCGACCGTGCCGGCCGACGATTCGCTGAGCTTGGCGCGGCCGCGCACCGCATCGAGCAGCGCGCGCGAGCGGCTGTGCTCGCTCACCTCGAAAGCGCGCTGCGGATCGCCCGCTTCGCTGTACACCGCCACGCCGCGCTCGAACACCGACTGCAGGTCGGAGAACAGGCCCATCTTCACTTCTTCGCTGCGAAAGCGCGCGCGCACCTGGTCGACATCGGCGAGCGCGCGGCCCGCGGCCTCGGCCGCGGCCTGCTTCTGGCCCAGCGCGAGTTCGCTGCGCGCCACACCGTCCCAGGCCCAGAGCCGGTAGTAGGCGGTGTCGGTGCCGACCTGGCGCGTGGTGAGCGCGCGGTACTTGTCGCGCGCCTCGGCCGGCTTGTTCTCGGCCAGCAGCAGGCGGGCGCGCGTGCGTTCGAGCTGCGCGGCCAGCGGTGCCTCGCGCGGCTCGGCCATGTCGCCGAGCACCTGGCGCGCGCGTGCCGCGTCACCCGATTCGATGAGCGCGTTGACCAGCGAGGCCTGCACCAGCGGCGCATAGCGCGGCGAGCTGTTGGCCAGTGCCTCGTCGTAGCTGAGCACCGCACCGGCGAAATCGCCGCGCCGCGTGCGCACGTCGCCGATCACCTTCTGCACCGGGCCGACCACCAGCTTCGGGTCGCGCGCGGGATGGCGCAGCGCTTCGCGCGCGAACTCCTCGGCCTTCTCGAGCTGGCCCGAGTAGCTGTAGACGATCGCCAGGTCGCGGTTGGCCACGGCGCGCAGGTTCGGATCGCTGGTAGCGTTGGCCAGGTGCAGCGCCTTGCTCGCGGCGCGCACGCTCTGGCGGAACTCGCCCGCCTCGGCCAATGCGACCGCCTGGCTGCAGTACTGATAGCCCGAGAGCTTGACCGCGTCCTGGCCGTAGAGCACCGCGCCTTCGCTGGTCAGGGCCAGCAGCGTGTCGGTGTCGGCCAGCCGCGCTTGCGCCATCCGGTCGGCCGCGGCCTCGGCATTCGGGCCGCCCGCCGCAGCGGCGGGAGTTGCAGGTGGTGGCGCCGGACGTTGTGCCAGCGCCGAAGGACCGCCGGGGCCCAGAAGCAGCACACCCACCAGGCCGAGCGCACCGGCAAGACCGGCACGGCGACGCGCCGGATGCGCACATCCCCATCTCGAAAACCACGCCATTGAACCCCCTCGACCCATGCACTCGCTGCCGCGAACGCTCGACGCCGCGGGAGTGCGCGCCGTTCAGGCCTCGTGGGAAAGTCTAGGAGCGGGTGTTCACCTCGCCTATTCGCAATACGGTCTAGCGCAAATGGCGTAGAGCCGGTTCACGCTAGGCGGGCACGCTGTCGATGTTGAGCCGGTCCCAATGCCGGTGCTTCGCAATCGCCGCAATGAAGTCGTGCGCGATCTGCGTCGCCGCCGTGGCGTCGCCCAGGTTCGTGACGGGCGTTTCGGCCACCACCACGCCGGCCGGCGCCTCGCCCTCGGGCGTGACGCCCAGCGTGGCCAGCAGCTGCACGCCCTCGCCCACCACGCAGATCGCCTTGCAGTGCTTGTAGGCCTCGAGCACGAAGTGCACGGCATCGCCTTGCGCCGCGAGCGCGGCGGCGCCCTCGGCGCCTGCAGGCACGAGCACGGCGTCGAACAACACCGAGGCGGTGTTGGTGAAGGTCATGTCGACGTCGATCTGGCGCTTCGACGCGCTGGCCACGGTGCCGAGCTTCGGGCCCACCACCTTGCACAGCACGCCCACCTGTTCGAGCGCATCGCGGATGGGCTTCAGCGAGGCCGAGTCGACGCCGTCGGCCACGAGGATCGCGACCTTGCGCGTGCGTACCACGCCGTCGGCGCTGCCATCGCTCATGCGCAGCGCGGGCGATTCGTCGATGGGCAACTCGATGCGGTGCTCGCGAAAGCCCGAGTACCCTGCGGCCGCTTTCGCGTCGGGCTCGCCGATGCCCAGCGGCTCGGCCACGCGGCGGGCGAGTTTCTCGTCCACGTGCGCGAGGTTGTCGACCATCCGCTGTCGGATGGCGGGCACTTCGAGCTTCGAGAGTTCGAAGCGGAAGGCCGCGACGATGTGCTCCTTCTCGGCCATGCTCTGGCTGTTGAAGAACAGGCGCGCCTGCGTGAAGTGGTCGTCGAACGACGGGCTGCGGCGTCGCACCTTCGGCGACTCGATCTCTTCGGGGAACGACTGGAAGCCGTGGCTGCCGCCGTCCACGCGGAACTCGGTGCCGCTGCCCAGCGTGTTGGGCTCGTAGGCGACCTGGCCGCGCGCGATGGTCTGGCGGTGCATGCCGTCGCGCTGCATGTTGTGGAACGGGCACACGGCCTTGTTGATCGGCAGCTCGTGGAAGTTGGCGCCGCCCAGGCGCGAGATCTGCGTGTCGGTGTAGCTGAACAGGCGCCCCTGCAGCAGCGGGTCGTTGCTGAAGTCGATGCCGGGCACGACGTGGCCCGGGTGGAAGGCCACCTGCTCGGTCTCGGCGAAGAAGTTGTCGGGGTTGCGGTTGAGCACCAGCTTGCCGATGCGCTGCACGGGCACCATCTCTTCGGGGATCAGCTTGGTCGGGTCGAGCAGGTCGAAGCCCAGCGACTCGGCCTTGTCGGGCGCGATGAGCTGCACGCCCAGCTCCCACTCGGGCAAGTGGCCCTGCTCGATGGCCTCCCAGAGGTCGCGGCGGTGGAAGTCGGGGTCCTTGCCGGCGATCTTCTGTGCCTCGTCCCACACGAGGCCGTGCACGCCGAGCTTGGGCTTCCAGTGGAACTTCACGAAGTGGCTCTCGCCGCGCGCGTTGACGAAGCGGAAGGTGTGAACGCCGAAGCCTTCCATCATGCGCAGGCTGCGCGGAATGGCGCGGTCGCTCATGGCCCACATCAGCATGTGGGTGCTCTCGGGCATGAGCGAAGCGAAGTCCCAGAAGGTGTCGTGCGCGCTCGCGGCCTGGGGCATCTCGTGGTGCGGCTCGGGCTTGACGGCGTGGATGAGGTCGGGGAACTTCATCGCGTCCTGGATGAAGAACACGGGGATGTTGTTGCCCACGAGGTCGTAGTTGCCCTCGCGCGTGTAGAACTTGACGGCGAAGCCGCGCACGTCGCGCACGGTGTCGGCCGAGCCGCGCGAGCCGGCCACGGTGGAAAAGCGCACGAACACGGGCGTCTTCGCATCGGGGTCCTGCAGGAAGTCGGCGCAGGTGTACTGCGACATCGACTGGTAGACCTGGAAGTAGCCATGCGCCGCCGAGCCGCGCGCGTGCACGGCGCGCTCGGGAATGCGCTCGTGGTCGAAGTGCGTGATCTTCTCGCGCAGGATGAAGTCTTCGAGCAGCGTCGGCCCGCGCACGCCCGCCTTGAGCGAGTTGTGGTTGTCGGGAACCTGCAGGCCCTGGTTGGTCGTCAGGTGCGTGGGGTGCTCGGTGGTGAAACCCTCGAGCTGCAGCTGCTTGGCGTTGGCGCCGTCACCGGTCTTGGCGGTGCTGGCGCGGCGGCCTGCGGCGGCCTTGTTCTGGGGGGACATCGGGGTTCTGGGCATCGATGCGGGTCGGCTCAGCCGGCCTCGTTGCTGTTGCCGCTGCCGATGAAGATGTCGAGCACGTTCACCACGGCGATCAGGCCGATGCAGGCGGTCACGGCAGCCACCGCCCAGATCAGGATGTCGTCGCCCCAGGTGCCCATGAGCGAATCGAACAGTGCCGAGATTTCCATGATGTTTTTCCCTCCGAGAGAAGCGGGGCCGCAAGCCGGCAAATCCGCAAAGAGGAAGCTTAGGTGGGGCCCGGTGCGCGGGCCGTAGTGGCCGCCCCTCCCCGTCTGTGGGAGAAGGTGGGCGTCACCGGTAGGAGGGCGCCGACAGGCGCGAGCCTCAGGCGCCCGGTTCGAGCACGCGCTCGCTGGGCCGCGCGAAGTAGAACCACTCGGCGCCCGGCAGCGCCAGGGCGTTGGGGAACACGATGAAGCCGTCGTCGGGCGCGCTGACCAGCGTGCCGTCGTGCCGCATGCCCACGGGTTCGCCGCGCTGCACGGGGTCGAAGGTGGCCCAGTCGCGCACGAAGCTGTCGTCCTCGTGCAGGCGGTCGGTCACGCTCGCCAGGCGCAGCAGCTGGGGCGGCTGCGGGGGCGCGGCCGACAGGCCCGGCGGCAGCGCCGCCATGCCCAGCAGCGCGAGCGTGCGGCGGATGGCCGCCCACGCCACCTGCGGCGCCTGCGGGTCCTGGTGCTGGCCGCATTCGAGCGTGACGCCGTAGCCGCCGCAGCTGCGGATGTATTCGTTGGTGCCGCGGCCGAAGTCGATGGCGGCCTCGTCGACCGCCGCGCCGCGCTGCGCGAGGCCGGCGGCGTAGATGTCGAGCCAGCCCTCGACGACGATGGGCGTGCCGATGTGCAGCGCGAGCCGGCCTTCTTCCTGCGCGCGCGCAAAGGGTTCGAGGCTGCCGCTGTTGTCGCGCGGGCCGATCATGGCGAAGGCCTCGCCCTCGCTCTGGAAGGAATGCAGGTCGAGCAGCACGTCGTGGCGCGCGATGACGGGCGCCAGCCGGTTGGTGATGCGGGCTTCGTAGTCGGCCGGTGTCTCGCTCGGACGGAACAGGCGGTTGAGGTTGCGCTGGCCCTCGCGCTGCAGGCGTCGTCGCGCGAGCGGGTTGGCCACGGGCACGAGGGTGAGTTCGCCGCGCAGCAAGTGCAGTTCGCCGGCATCGAAGTCGGCCAGCACGCGCGCGATGCCCTCGGTGCCGCAGGTCTCGTCGCCATGCACCCCGCCGATCACGAGCAGGCGCGGGCCGGGGTTCAGCGACGCGAACGCATGCAGGCGCAGGCTGTCGGTGGCGGTCGCGGCGTCGTCGAAAAGCGGGGTGGACATGCGGGCGATTATGCGGAGGCGACTGTGGCCACGCAAAAGGCAAGACCCTGTGGCTTGGCGGGCGTGCAGCGCGAACCTACAGCCGCGCCCTGGCCTGTCCTACCGCCCCGTGGCGGGGCGCCGCGCAAGCTGGCGCCAGACCCGAACTTTGAAGGAGCACACGATGGCCCAGCCCCCGCGCAAGGACAAGAAGGACACCACCCGCGTCGAAAAGGACGGCGAATCGGCACCGCGCCTGCCGAGTGAGCGCGACCAGTCGTCGGACAGCCAAGTGATGCAGGACGGCCAGCCGCCCGAGAAGGGCCGGCGCGGCTACGAGGACGTGGAACGCGGCGTGGTCGACACCGACCGCGGGCTCACGCCCGAGCGCACCGCCGACGGCAAGGTCAGGCCTTGACGGTGGCCAGCTGCTGGCGCATGTCGCCGATCACCGCGCCGTAGTCCTTGGCGTTGAAGATGGCGCTGCCCGCCACGAAGGTGTCGGCGCCGGCCGAAGCCACGCGGGCGATGTTGTCGGCCTTGATGCCGCCGTCCACTTCCAGGCGGATGTCGCGCCCGCTCTGCTCGATGCGCTTGCGCGCCTGCTCGATCTTGCGCAGCGCCGAGTCGATGAAGCTCTGGCCGCCGAAGCCGGGGTTGACGCTCATGATGAGGATCAGGTCGATGTCGTCGATGGCCCAGTCCAGCGCCCCGAGGCCGGCGCCCGGGTTGAACACCAGCCCGGGCTTGCAGCCGGCGGCCTTGATGGCCTGGATGCTGCGGTGCACATGGGTCGAGGCGTCGGGGTGGAAGCTGATGTAGTCAGCGCCCGCTTGCGCAAAAGACGCGGCCAGCGCGTCGACTGGCTGGATCATCAGGTGCACGTCGATGGGCACGGGCGTGCCGTCGGCGGTCTTGGCGTAGGGCTTGAGGGCCTGGCAGATCATGGGGCCGAAGGTCAGGTTCGGCACGTAATGGTTGTCCATCACGTCGAAGTGGATCCAGTCGGCGCCGGCCGCGATCACGTCGGTCAGTTCCTGGCCGAGGTGCGCGAAGTCGGCGGAAAGAATGGAGGGCGCAATGCGGAACGGGGTGCTGCTCATAACCCTGGATTCTCGCAGCCGTCGGAAGTCCGAGGAAAGGCCTCCGTTACCATGCGCCCCATGTCACACAGCCCCTTCAGCGTACAGGTCGAACCGCGTTACCTGGCCGACCAGTCCTCGCCCAAGGACAACGTCTACACCTTCTCCTACACGATCACCGTCACCAATGTGGGCACGGTGGGCGCGCAATTGATCGCGCGCCACTGGCTCATCAACGACGCCTCTGGGCATGCGCAGGAGGTCAAGGGCCTCGGCGTGATCGGCCAGCAGCCGCTGCTGGCGCCCGGCGAATCGTTCCGCTACACCAGCGGCTGCCGCCTGCAGGCGGCCAGCGGCACGATGCACGGCAGCTTCTTCGTGGTGACCGAAGAAGGCGAGCGTTTCGACGTGCCGGTTCCCATGTTCGTGCTCGAAGCCGACATCGGCGGTGCCCCGGTCTCCCGCGTGCTTCACTAGGTACTCCCCCAGGCTTCGCGCACGTCGTGTCGCTTCTCCGTCCCCCTCGCCGGGGGCAACACCAGCGGCCCGGCTGAGCCGGTTCCGCGGTGTTCCCCGCACTGATCCGTTACGAATTCATCATGGCTGCTGCATCTCGCGACTTGCAGGGGCTGCTTGCCGGCCTCGACCCCACGGCCGATGTGGCGCAGCGCCACATCTGGCTCATCAACCTCTTCGACTGGCTGCGCGGCGACCGCGCCTCGCCGCAGGCCGCCATCGGCCGCGTGCAGTTGCTGCTCGACGCCGTCGAGGCACGGCCCGAGCTGTGCGAACGGCTGCGCGCCTGGTGGCGCGCCTTCACGCAGTCGGTCGACCTCACGGCGCTGCTGGCCGACTACGGCTTTGCGCCGCGCACCGCCTTCCTGAGCGAATTCGGCGAGCGCATGCGCCGCAAGATATTGCCCGGCACGCCCGAGACCACCGACGCCTCGGACCTGTTCCGGCTGGTGCTGCCGGGCGTGTTCGACGCTGGCTGGATCGCGCTGCTCGACGACACCCAGCTCGCGCGCATCGGCGCGCTGCTGGCCGACGCGGCGCCCATGCCCGACGGCTCGGCGCGCTGGCGCCACACGGTGATGGACGCCGTCACCTACTGCTGCAGCCAGGTGGTGGCGACGGGCTTTTCGCCCGAGCTGCGGCTGCGCATCAGCCCCGAAGCCGGCGAGGCGCGCCCTTTCCACGCCCTCATGGCCGACCTGGACGCGCTGCGCGAGCAGATGTTCGCCCTGCCGCGCGACGAAGAATCGCTGCAGGCCGCCTTCGTGGCCTTCCGCGACCGGCTCGACGCCTGCCGCTCCAGCGCCTCGTCGGTCTACACGCACCTGGAAGACAACGGCATCTCGGTCGGCCTGGTGTTCCGGCTGCGCCAGCTGCGCGAGCGCGTGCTGCGCATCCGCGAGCTGCTCGACTGCCTGATGTCGCCCGTGCCGGGGCCCAGCATGGCGCGGCTGGTCGGCAAGCTGGTGCTGGCGGGCGGCGAGCGCAACAGCATCCGCGCGCTGATCGCCTCCAACTCGTCGATGCTCGCGGCCAAGGTGACCGAGCGCAGCGCCGAGACGGGCGAGCACTACATCACCCGCGACCGCCGCAGCTACCTGCAGATGGTGAAGAAGGCCGCCGGCGGCGGCGCCTTCACGGCGCTGACGGTGCTGGCCAAGTTCGGCATCTACGCGCTGGCCCTGTCGGCCTTCTGGAGCGGGCTGGCCGCGGGCCTCATGTATGCGGCCAGCTTCGTGGCGATCCAGCTGCTGCACCTCACGCTGGCCACCAAGCAGCCGGCCATGACCGCGCCCGCGATGGCGGCGCGGCTGCGCGACATCAAGTCGGACGACGCCGTGGACCAGTTCGTCGACGAGGTGGCCAACCTCGTGCGCTCGCAGGTGGCGGCCGTGCTGGGCAACGTGCTGCTGGTGGTGCCGGCGGTGGGCTTGCTGGTGCTGGGCTGGCAGGCCGCGCTGGGTCGGCCGCTGCTGGACGCTGCGCATGCGGCCTCCACGCTGCATTCGCTGTCGCTGCTCGGACCGACCGTGCTTTTCGCGGCAATCACCGGCATCCTGCTGTTTTCGTCCAGCATCATCGCCGGATGGACAGAAAACGCCTTTGTCCTGCATCGCCTGGACTCCGCCATGCGTTACAACCCTCGCATCGGCGCCTTTCTGGGTGCCGCCCGGGCCCGTCGCTGGGCCGCCTTCATGCGCACACACATCTCAGGCTTCGCCTCCAACATCTCGCTGGGACTCATGCTCGGACTGCTGCCCGCGTTCGCGGGCTTCTTCGGGCTCGGGCTGGATGTGCGCCATGTCACGCTGTCGGCCGGCCAGATCGCGGCCGCGGCGGCATCCATGGGCCTGCCGGCATTGCACCAGCCGGCCCTGTGGTGGGCGGTTGCGGCGATCCCGGTGATCGGCGCGCTCAATGTGAGCGTGAGTTTCTACTTCGCTTTCCGTCTGGCGCTGCGCGCGCACAGCGTGAGCCTCGGTGACCGCGCCCGCATCCGCAGCGCGATCTGGGCCCGCTGGCGCAGCCGGCCGGTGAGCTTCTTCCTGCCCACATGAACCTGACCGCCTTCCTCGCTGAACTCCAGGGCTTCTGGGCCGAATGGGCGCGCCCCTCGGCCGGCCTGCCCACCGTGCTCTGGGCCCTTCTGGTGGCCGTCGCCGCCGCCTCCGGCCACCTGGTGCAGCGCTACCTGGGGATGCCGAAGGTCATCGGCTATTCGGTGGTGGGCGCGGTGGTGGGTTTTGCGGGCTTCGAGGGCGCGATCTGGCCGCTGCGCGGCATCAGCCTGTTCCTGCTGGAGCTGGGCGCGGCCGTGGTGCTGTTCGAGGCCGGCGGGCGGCTGCCGCTGCGCTGGTTCCGCCACAACCCGATGGTGCTGGTGCAGAGCCTGCTGGAGGCGGGGCTGACCTACTTCGGCGTGTACTGGATATTGATCCTGCTGGGCCTGCCCGAGCCGGTGGCCAACCCCATCGCGCTGATGGCGATCGTCGCCTCGCCGGCCGTGCTCAGCCGCGTGATCATGGACACCCGCGCCGCCGGCCCGGTGACCGAGCGCGCCATGACGTTGGCCACGCTCAACACCTTCTACGCCCTCACGCTGGGCTACGCGCAGGCCGGCCTGATCGAGCGCGCGCCGCAGTCGCTGATGCTCAAGCTCTACCCGGTCGCGGTGGTGCTGGGCATGTCGTTCGTGGTCGGCGCGATCATGGCGCTGGCGCTGCGCTCGGCGCTGCGCGTGATGAGCCCGAACAGCGAGAACACCTCGATCCTGCTGCTGGCGATCATCGCGGCGGGCGCGGCGCTCACGGCCCACATCGGCGGCTCGGCGCCGCTGGCGGCGCTGATCGGCGGCGTGCTGCTCAAGACGCTCAACCCCAAGCCCTGGGCCTGGCAGCGCCAGCTCGGCACCGCCTCGTCGCTGCTGACCATGCTGATGTTCGTGCTGGTGTCGATGGTGGCGGCCCAGGCCGACTGGACCCTGCCCGTGGCCAGCGTGGTGCTGGCCGTGATCGGCGTGCGCCTGGTCACCAAGATCTCGGGCGTGGCCATTGCCAACCCGGGCAGCGGCGCCAGCTGGAAGCAGGCCTTCTGGGTCGGCTGCGCGATGACGCCGCTGTCGTCCATCGCCCTGCTGATCGCCTCCAATTTCGCCTCGGCCTCGCCGCTTCTGGGCACCATGATCACGCAGGTCGCCCTGCCCTCGATCCTGCTGATGGAAGTGATGGGCGCCGTGCTCGCCACCGTGGCGATCCACGCCGTGGGCGAGAGTTCGGTCCCCTGGACGCCACAGGCCTTCAGCACCACGGAAGACACGCAGCGATGAGCAGCAACAGCAACCCCACCTCCGTCCTCCCGATCGATCCGGACAGCGACGACGTGCGCTCCGCGCCGTTGCCCGCCGATCCGGCCAGCCGCGCCGTCAAGCTCGAGCCCTTCAACAAGTCGGAGGCGCTGTCGCTGGGCGTGGAGCTCGAGCTGCAGCTCGTGAACACGCACGACTACGACCTCGCGCCGTACGCCGAGGACATGCTGCGCCTGATGGCCCAGACGCCGCTGCCCGGCAGCGTGGTGCCCGAGATGACCTCGAGCATGATCGAGATCTCGACCGACATCTGCCATTCGGCGCAGGACGTGATCACGCAGCTGTCGCCGATCCGCGAGGCGCTGATCAAGAACGCCGACAAGCTCAACATCGCCGTGGTCGGCGGCGGCACGCATGCGTTCCAGCAGTGGCACGAGCGACGCATCTACGACAAGCCGCGCTTTCGCGAGCTGTCGGAGCTGTACGGCTACCTGAGCAAGCAGTTCACCATCTTCGGCCAGCACGTGCACATCGGCTGCCCCGACGCCGATTCGGCGCTGCTCATGCTGCACCGCATGTCGCGCTACATCCCGCACTTCATCGCGCTGTCGGCCTCGTCGCCGTTCGTGCAGGGGCAGGACACGCAGTTCGACTCGGCACGCCTGAACTCGGTGTTCGCGTTCCCGCTCTCGGGCCGCGCACCCTTCACCACGAGCTGGAAGGAATTCGAGGCCTACTTCGAGCGCATGACCCGCACCGGCGTCGTGCGCAGCATGAAGGACTTCTATTGGGACATCCGCCCCAAGCCCGAGTTCGGCACCATCGAGATCCGCGTGTTCGACACGCCGCTCACCATCGAGCGCGCCGCCGCGCTCGCGGGCTACGTTCAGTCGCTGGCCGCATGGTTCCTGCAGGAGCAGCCCTTCGAGCCGTGCGAGGACGACTACCTCGTCTACACCTACAACCGCTTCCAGGCCTGCCGCTTCGGCCTGGACGCCGTGTACGTCGACCCGGCCACCGGCCAGCACATGCCGCTGCGCGACCACATCCTGATGACCATGACCCAGCTCGAATGGCACAGCGAGGCGCTCAACGCCACGCAGGCACTGGGCGAGCTGCGCACCAGCGTCGAGGCCAACCGCAACGACGCACGCTGGCTGCGAGAGAAGCAGGGCAAGGAGCGGCTGCTGGCGGAAGTGGTGCGCCAGGCTTCGCTGCGCTTTCGCGGCGCGGCCTGAGTTCGCAGCTCAGGCCGCCACCGCCTCCTGCGAGAACTGCCGGCGGTACACCGTCGGCGACACCTTGAACGCGGTGGCGAAGTGCTTGCGCAGCAGCACCGCCGAGCCGAAGCCCGCATCGGCCGCCACGCGCTCCACCGACCGGTCGGTCGTTTCGAGCAGCCGCTGCGCCAGCGCCAGGCGCTGGTTCTGCAGCCACTGGCCGACCGTCGTGCCCGTCGATTCGCGAAAGCGCCGCGTGAAGGTGCGCCGGCTCATGAGCGCGCGCTTGGCCAGGTCATCGAGTTCGTGCGGCACCTGCAGATGCCGCCCCAGCCATTCGAGCAGCGGCGTGAGCCGGTCGCGCTCGGCCGCCGCCGGCACAGGCTGCTGGATGTACTGCGCCTGACCGCCCTGCCGGTGCGGCGCGACGACCATGCGCCGCGCGGCGCGGTTCGCGGTGTCGGCGCCGTAGCGCACGCGCAGCAGATGCAGGCAGCAGTCGATGCCGGCGGCCGTGCCCGCCGAGGTGAGCACGTCGCCGTCGTCCACGTACAGCACCTCGGGCTGCAGCACGACCTGCGGGTACTGTTTGGCAAAGGCCGCGGCCAGGTGCCAGTGCGTGGTCGCGGGCCGCCCGTCAAGCAGGCCGGCCTCGGCCAGCACGAAGGCGCCCAGGCACAGCCCGACCACGGTCGCGCCGCGGCGGTGCGCCGCCTGCAGCGCACGGATCAACGCGGGCGGCGCGGGCCGGCCGTCGTCGCGCCAGGACGGCACCACCACGATCTGCGCGCGGCGGATCGCCTCCAGGCCGTGCGGCACCACGAGCGTGAAGCCCGCGTTGGTGGCCAGCGGCCCGGGCTCGGGCGCGCAGACCTGCACCCGAAAACGCGGCGCGCCGGTGTCGGTGCGGTCTTCGCCGAACACCATGCAGGGCACGGAAAGGTGGAAGGGGCTGATGCCATCGAAGGCGACCACGGCAATGGTCTCGGCGATGGTTTTGGCGGCAGATGAGTGCATGGCCCGATCTTATCGATGAATGGCTTTCGGGCCACTGTCGCAAAACCCGTGGTGCGCGAAGAATCGAGCCATTCCAGACACACACAACCACCGAAGGAGATACCCATGAGCCAAACCGCACCGCGCCGCGCCCTCGTCGTCATCGACGTGCAGAACGAATACTTCGAAGGCGGCGGCCTGCCGATCGAATACCCGCCGGTCGAGAGCTCGCTGCCGAAGATCGCGCAGGCCATGGACGCGGCCCGCGCGGCCGGCGTGCCGGTGGTGGTGGTGCAGCACCACGCCCCAAAGGGCGCACCGGTCTTCCAGGCCGACAACTTCTACGGCCAGCTGCACCCCGAGATCGCCAAACGCCCGCGCGACCACCTGGTCACCAAGGCCTTCCCGAGCGTCTTCACCGGCACCGACTTCGCCGACTGGCTCGCGCGCCACGAGATCGACACGCTGAGCGTGACCGGCTACATGACGCAGAACTGCGACGCGTCCACCGTGTTCGAAGCCATGCACCGCGGGCTGAACGTGGAGTTCCTGTCGGACGCCACCGGCGCGCTGCCTTACGAGAATGCGGCCGGCCGCGTGAGCGCCGAGGAAATCCACCGCGTCTTCAGCGTCGTGTTCCACAGCAACTTCGCCGCCGTGGCGACGACCGACGCGTGGATTGCTGCGCTGAAGAGCGGCGCGGCGATCGAGAAGGACAACGTGGTCATGTCCAACCGCCGCGCGCGCGGCGTCTGAACTTCTCGCTCAGGCCAGGTTCAACGGCTGCAGCAGCGGCTTCCAGCGCTGCACGGCGATCTTCTCGAAGCCGCGGCCGTTGGGGTGCAGCTCGTTGGCCCAGTCGGTCGGGCCCAGCGTGCCCCGGCTGTCCACAACGTGCAGGTGCTGCGGGTCGCCCGCGGCGATGTTCTGCAGCATGCCGTGGAAGCCGTCGATCAGGTGGTCGACGCAGGGCTTGAACAGCTCGGGCGCCACGCCCGCGTCGACCAGCGCCGGACGCAGCCAGCCTTCGCGCCCGAACAGCGCCTTGCCCGTGGGCGGGGCGTAGTCGTAGCTGTGCATGACGATGTGGCAGTCGACGCTCGTTCGGGTGTAGATGAGGCCGATGAGCGCACGGTACTGCTCGTCCATGTCGACAAGGAACTGGTCGAAGCCGCCCTTGCCGTTGCGAAAGCACTGCGCAGCCTGGGTCTCGCCCGTGCAATCGGACTTGAGCAGCGGGCGCAGGTCGTTGAAGCCCGCGAAGTCGTTGCCGCCGCCGCTGATGAACACCGCCGACAGCGTCGGCCCGTACAGGCGCAGCGACTCGCGCACGGCGTTGCGGTACTTGCCTTCGACGTAATCCTGGGCTTCCGCGCCGTTCATGCCCTTGGCCAGGATCACGTGGCCGCGCGCGCCGACCACGTCGCCCAGGAAGTTCAGCAGGCTGCCGCCCGGCAGCGGGTACCAGAACCACGAATCGCCGAAGGCGAGGATGGTCGCGGTGCCGTGCGGGCCCATCTGCATCTTGGTCTCGTCCCAGTAGACAGCCATGGCGAACTCCTCGTTGTCGTTGTATCGGGCGCCATGGTTCTCGCAACCGCCGCGCGGCGCCATCCCCCGTTCGCAGTAGAACCTGCTGCTCAGTCCCGCAGCGACTGCACCAGCAGCACCAGTTCCGCCTGCCGGTGGCAGTCGGTCTTGCGCATCACGTTGCGCAGGTGGCTGCGCGCCGTGTGTTCGGAGCAGTGCTGCGCGGCGGCGAAGTCCTTCACGGTCTTGCCGCTCGCCAGGAGCAGCGCGAGCCGCGCTTCGGTCGGGCTCAGGCCGAGCAGGCTTTCCAGCTGCCGCGGCTCCACGGGCGCCGCCTCGGCCGGATGGGCGAAGACCACGAGCGCGCGGTGGCGCTGGCGCAGCACGGCCAGCGGGTGCGAAGGTTTGAGCGGCAGCACCGTGATGCGGACCACGCTGCCGGCCACGGGCAGGTGCAGCACGCCGGCCCGCGCGCCGCCGGCCGGGGCGCAGGCCTCGCGCACCCGCTGCTCGAAGGCCGACTGCAGCGCGGACGACGCGAGCCGCAATCGCCCCTGCGCGCTGTCGAACAGGCCGCCGCGGCCCGCGCACGCCGCCGCGCGCGCGTTCAGGTGGTCGATGCGGCAGGCCTCGTCGACCACGGCGATGCCCTGCGGCAGCGCGTCGAGCGCCGACAGCCCGGTCGCCGCGTGCTCGCCCAGCTGCGCCATGCGGGCGCGCAGCTCGCTGGCGCGCACCAGGTGCGGCGACAGGCGCCGGCAGAAGGCCTCGCTCTCAGGACCGTAAGGCGCCTCGGCCCGGGGGCGGATGAAGCCGAGCACTTCGCGCGTGTCGTCGTCGGCGCGCAGCCCCATGGCGAGCGTATGGCGCAGGCCGAGCGGCGCGAGCCAGTCGACATAGATCGGGCTGTGCGAGAGCGTGCGCGCGCCGAAGTAGGCGTGGTCGGCCACCGGCGTGCCCAGCGGGGCGTTCACCGGCATCTGCATGCGGATGTCGTCGCGCGCCAGGTGCTGCTCGTACTCGCGCACCTTGTCGGGCGGGCTCTCCAGGTTGGCGAGCCCCGCGCCCACCACCGAGCAGTCGGCGCGGCGCACCGTGAGCGTGTGGAAGCAGGCGGCGCCGAGCACCTCGCGCATGGCATCGAGCGCGTCGTACCAGTCGCCGGGACAGGTGATCCCGTCGTACAGCAAGGCAACGATCCGGTCGGTGTCTGCGTCGGCGGACACGCCTCCCTGCACGATGGCTGTCATGGCGGCCTCCTCCTGTTTGGACTTTCGGTGTATCCGCTTGCATGACGGTATTACAAAATGCTTCCAGTGTCAGCCCCCATTTCCCGCGGGCGCCGCGGCGGGCGGCCCCGCGCCAGGTCGTTATGCTCTCGCACCCATGGGTGAATTCGACCTGATCACACGCTATTTCAAACGTCCCGCCACGCGCTCGCCGCTGGGCGTGGGCGACGACTGCGCCTTGCTCGCGCCGGCCGCGGGCATGCAGCTCGCCGTGTCCTCCGACATGCTGGTGGAGGGGCGGCACTTTCTCTCGACCGTGGAGCCGGCCCGGCTGGGCCACAAGGCGCTGGCCGTGAACCTCAGCGACCTGGCCGCCTGCGGCGCGAAGCCGCTGGCCTTCACGCTGGCGCTGGCGCTGCCCGGCGTGGACGAGCTCTGGCTCGAAGGTTTTTCGCGTGGCCTGTTCGCGCTGGCCGACGCCCACGGCTGCGAGCTGGTGGGCGGCGACACCACGCGCGGCCCGCTCAACATCTGCATCACCGTGTTCGGCGAGGTGCCGGCCGGCGCCGCGCTGCTGCGCTCGGGCGCGCGCGCGGGCGACGACCTGTGGGTGAGCGGCTCGCTCGGCGATGCGCGGCTGGCGCTCGAGGTGTTCCGCGGCACGCTGAGCCTGCCCGCCGAGGCCTTCGCGCAGGCCCGCGCGCGCATGGAACAGCCCACGCCGCGCGTGGCGCTGGGCCAGGCGCTGCGCGGCATCGCCACCTCGGCGGTGGACGTGAGCGACGGCCTGATCGGCGACCTGGGCCACATCCTCGCGGCCAGCGGCGTGGGCGCCACGCTCGATGCCGACGCCACTACCGCGCTGATCGCGGTCGACACCGCCGGCCTGCCCACCGAGGCGCTGCGCACCTGCGCGCTCTCGGGCGGCGACGACTACGAGCTGGTGTTCACTGCGCCGGCCTCGGCCCGCGATGCAGTCCTGCAGGCCGGCGTGAACAGCGCCACGCGCGTGACGCGCATCGGCCGCATCGAGGCGGACGCGGGGCTGCGCATCGTCGATGCGAGCGGCGCGCCGGTGTCACAGCGCTTCGGCTCCTTCGACCACTTCGTCTGATCAAGAGCCGCGCATCACCGCGCGCATCTTGTCCTGCGCGGTGTTGATCGCCGCCGACTGCTTGCCCATTTGCTGCGCCATCTTGTTGAGTTCGTCCCCCACGGCCGGGTCGGTCACGGTGAGCGTGCCGCCGGAAACCCGAAGCTTCGACTTGTTCTTCTCCATGAAATCGGCGATGGCCAACGCACTGTCGATCACGGCGTCGACCGGAGGGAACACCTCCTTGAACGTGGTGGCGGGCGTGGTCACGGTCTTCTCGTAGGCCTTGGCATAGACCTGCTTCAGGTCGTCGGGCTGCTTGAGTTGCGCGCGTGCCGCATCGGCCTTGGCCAACTGCTGATCGAGCGCGGTGCGAAGGCCGCCCAGGCCCTCCTTGGCGGCCTTGAGATCGTCACGGCGTGCCGGCAGATCGACGAACGAGCGCAGCGCGCCCTTGTTCATGACCTGCGTCATCGGCTGGCTCACCGACTTGTTCATGCCTTCGTTGAAATCGGTGATCACCGCGTAGTGCTGCGCGTAGTCGCCGAATGAGGCTTTTTCTTCGGCGGTGGGCGTGGGCACGCGCAAGCCGGGCTTGTCGAGCACGCGGGTCTGCAGGTAGGCGATGAAGGCGCTGCGCTGCTCGGCCTCCTTGTTGCCGCAGGCCACGAGCAGCATCGACAGCATCAGGCCGAATGCCAGGACCAGCCATGCGGAAGAGAAACGGGACCGTGTGGTTGTGGTCATGGGGCACCTGCTTTCGCGCAAAGAAAAAAGACCGGCCAGCATACGACCGGCCCGCGCCCACGGCTACTGCAGGCTCTGCTTCAACGCCTCGATGAACGCCCGCGCCGCCGCCGACAGCGAATGGCCGCGCTTGGTGACGATGGAGATGTCGCGCACCACGCGCGGGGCGCTGAGCACCTTCACCACGAGCACCGGGTTCTTCTCGGCGCGCGCGAAGGCCGACGGCATGATCGACGCGCCCATGCCGGCCGCGGTCATCCACAGCGCGGTGGACAGGAAGGACACCTCGTTCACCACGTCGAGCGTCACGCCGGCCTCCGCCGCCGTGCCGTCGATCAGCGGGCGCACGCCGTAGCCGGGGCGCACGGTGATGACCGGGTGGCGCCCCAGGTCCGACCAGCGCACCACGCGCGCCTTGGCCAGCGGGTGGTCGGTGCGGCACACCACGGCGAGGTGATCGCGCATGAGGCGCTGCACCTCGACCTCGGGGCCGGGCCGCTCGGGCGTGCCGATGCCGAAGTCGACGTGCTCGCCGAGGATGCGCGACAGGAACTGGTCGGGCGCGCAGTCGTTCACCAGCACGCGAACTTTCGGGTGCTGCTCGCCGAAGGCGCGCAGCGCATCGGGCAATAAAAACCCGGCCAGCGTGGGCGTGATGGCCAGCGTCACGCGCCCCCGTTCCAGCGTGGCGAGTTCGCGGAAATCGGCCGAGAGCGAATCGACGTCGCGCAGCACGCGCTCGACGGTGGAAATCATCTGTTCGGCTGCGGCCGTGGGCTTGAGCGCGCGCGTGGTGCGGTCGAACAGGCGCGTGCCCAGGCCCTCTTCGAGCTGGCGGATCAGCATGCTCACGGCCGACTGCGTGACGAACAGCCGCGTGGCCGCGGCGCCCAGCTTGCGCAGCTGGTAGACCGCGAGGAACGCACGCAGCTGGCGGATCGTAGGACTGAAGTTCGTATTCATCAGAAAATTTGAAAAATCATTCGGAATTTCTTGATTTACGAATGAATGCTGCCATCGTTCAATCTCCGATCAAAGCACCGAATTCAAGGAGAGGCCCGAATGACAGCACCCATCGCCCGCGGCATGCACGCATTTCGTGGGCGACGCAGGCAACTGCTGTGGACCGTGGCCGGCGCGCTGGTGGCCGGCACCGCCCTGGCACAAGCCCCGGCGGGCGATTTCCCCACCAAGCCGATCCGCATGGTCGTGACCTTCCCGCCCGGCGGCAGCGCCGACGGCGTAGTGCGCATGCTGGTGCCGCGCCTGAACGAGAAGCTGGGCCAGCAGGTGGTGGTCGACAACCGCCCCGGCGCGGGCGGCAACGTGGGGCTGACGCTGGTGGCCAAGGCGCCGGGCGACGGCTACACGCTGGGCGTGGGCGCGGCGGGCGCGCTGGCGGCCAACGTGAGCCTGTACCCGCAGATGCCCTTCGATCCGCAGAAAGACCTCAAGCCCGTAGGCATGCTGGCGGCCATTCCCTTCGTGCTGGTGGGCCACCCGTCGGTGGCCGCGAAGACGCAGCGCGAACTCATCGCGCTGGCCAAGGCGAAGCCGGGCGCGCTGTCGATCGGCCACGGCGGCAACGGCACGGCCATGCACCTGTCGGCGGCGCTGTTCAACCAGATGGCGGGCACGCGGCTGGTCGAGGTGCCCTACCGCGGCTCGGGCCCGGCGGCGCTCGACGTGCTCGGCGGGCAGATTCCGCTGGCGGTGGTCGACCTGCCGTCGTCGCTGCAGCAGATCCGCGCCGGCAAGCTGATCGCCTTTGCCGTGACCAGCCCGCAGCGCCTGCCGATGCTGCCCGAGGTGCCGACGGTGGCCGAGGCCGGCCTGCCGGGCTACGACTCGACCGGCTGGTTCGGCGTGGTCGCGCCGGCCGGCACGCCGGCGCCGGTGGTGGCGCGGCTCAATGCCGAGCTCAACGCGGCGCTCGGCGACGAGCAGGTGAAGACCGCGATGCGCGCGCTCGGCGTGGAGCCGGCGCCGGGCTCGGTCGAATCCTTCGACAGCTACATCCGCGCCGAGACGAAGAAGTGGGCCCAGGTGATCCAGGACGCCCACATCAAGCTCGATTGAACGACAAGCCGATAGAGACATGACGAAGACCGCCGACACCTCGATGCAAGCCGACGTGCTGATCGTCGGCGCCGGCCCCGTTGGCCTCACGCTGGCGATGGACCTGGCCTCGCGCGGCGTCTCGGTGATCCTGTGCGAGACGCGCCGCTTCGCCGAGCCACCGAACGTGAAGTGCAACCACGTGGCCTCGCGCACCATGGAGCAGTTCCGCCGCCTGGGCGTGGCGCAGCAGCTGCGCGATGCCGGGCTGCCGGCCGACCACCCGAACGACGTGGTGTTTCGCACCACGGTGACGGGCACCGAGCTCACGCGCATTCCCATTCCGTGCCGGCGCGACCGCTACACCGAGACCGAAGGCCCCGACGCATGGTGGCCCACGCCGGAGCCGCCGCACCGCATCAACCAGATCTACCTCGAGCCGATTCTGCTGAAGCACACGGCCGCATTGCCGGGCGTGACGCTGCTCAACCGCACACGCTTCGAGCGCTTCACGCAGGATGCCGACGGCGTGAGCGCCGTTGCCACCGACATGGACAGCGGCGCCACGCGCAGCATCCGCTGCCGCTACATGGTCGGCTGCGACGGCGGCAGCTCGCCGGTGCGCAAGCAGATCGGCGCCAAGCTCGAAGGCACGGCCGTCATCCAGCGCGTGCAGTCGACCTTCATCCGCGCACCGCAGCTGCGCGACATGATTCCGGGCAAGCCCGCGTGGTCGTACTACGCGATGAACCCGCGCCGCTGCGGCACGATGTTCGCCATCGACGGCCACGAGACCTGGCTGGTGCACAACCACCTGAACGCAGAAGAGCCCGAGTTCGACTCGGTCGACCGCGACACCTCGATCCGCGAGATTTTGGGCGTGGGGCCCGACTTCCACTACGACATCATCAGTAAGGAAGACTGGATCGGCCGGCGCCTCGTGGCCACGCGCTTTCGCGACGGCCGCGTGTTCCTCGCGGGCGACGCCGCGCACCTGTGGGTGCCCTACGCGGGCTACGGCATGAACGCCGGCATCGCCGACGCGCTCAACCTCTCGTGGCTGCTGGGTGCCTGCGTGCAGGGCTGGGGCGACGAGGCCATCCTCGACGCCTACGAGGCCGAGCGGCTGCCGATCACCGAGCAGGTGTCGCAGTTCGCGATGGACCATGCGCAGAAGATGATCCGCGCGCGCCGCGCCGTGCCGCCCGACATCGAGGCGCCCGGCCCGGCGGGCGACGCGCAGCGCGCCGAGATCGGCCGCGAGGCCTATGCACTCAACGTGCAGCAGTTCTGCTGCGGCGGGCTCAACTTCGGCTACTTCTACACCGGCTCGCCGATCATCGTGCCCGACGGCGAGCACCGCGCGCCGCCGTACTCGATGGGCGAGTTCACGCCCTCCACCGTGCCCGGCTGCCGCGCGCCGCACTTCTGGCTGGCCGACGGGCGCTCGCTGTACGACGCCTTCGGCCCGGGCTACACGCTGCTGCGCTTCGACCGCAGCGTGGACGTGCGGCCGCTGGAGCGCGCCGCAGCTGCCTACCGCATGCCGCTCACGGTGCTCGACATCGAGACCGCGAGCCTGCCCAAGGCCTATGCGCACCGCCTCGTGATGTGCCGCGCCGACCAGCACATCGCGTGGCGCGGCGCGCACCTGCCGGCCGATGTGTATGACCTCGTCGCCACCTTGCGGGGCGAAACGCGCCGCGAACGTGGACGCCGGCGCGCGCTGGCCTGGGAAGGCGTGCTCGCCTAGCGCCGCGCCACCGCGCGCCACGCCAGCCACGCGGCGATGGCAGGCGCCAGCGCGAAGACGGCGAACAACCAGATTGCGGCCGATCGCGCGCCGTCCACACCGCCGGGCACCGTGAGCCCCGCCGCATTCGCCACCAGCCCGGCCACGGCCGCGCCGACGGCCATGCCGTACAGCTGCACGGTCGTGATCGAGGCGGAGGCCAGCCCCTCTTCGCCGCGCGGCGCCAGCGCCATCACGCGCGTCAGCAGGTGCGGCCAGCCGATGCCCACGCCGAAGCCGACCGCGGCCAGCGCCACAGCCACGAGCGAGGTCTCGACGTGGGCCTCGAGCGCCCCCGGCGTCGGCAGCAGCCACGCAAGCGCCAGCAGGCCTGCGGTGCAGACCACCGGCCCGGCGCGCAGCATGCGGTCGGCGCCCGCGCCATTGCGGCCCGACGAGGTCAGCGAGCCGATGCTCCAGCCGCCCGCCATCGCCGCCGTGAGGTAGCCCGCCATGAGCGGCGAGTGGCCGTGCAGCAGCTGCAGGAAGTAGGGCACGAAGATCTCGGTGGTGGTGCCGATCAGCAGCAGCGCCACGCTCGCGTAGATCGCGCCCAGCGGCGTGCCGAGCGCGTAGGCGCCGGTCGGCAGCAGGCGCACCGCGCCGGCGCGTCGGTCGATACGGGTGGCGGCGAAGCCGATGGCCAGTCCCAACGCCACGCCCACCGCCTGCCCCGCGAGGCCGGGCCAGAAACCGCTGGCCGCGATCACCAGCACCGACAGCGCCAGCAGCGCGATCTGCGGCGCCGGCACGCGCGGCATCTGCGCCGGCCGGTCATGCCGGATGCCGGCCGCGGGCCGCAACTGCACCGCCACCAGCAGCGCCTGCGCCGCCGCCACCGGCAGCAGCGCCCAGAAGGCCCAGCGCCAGTGGCCGGCCTGCGCGAACAGCCCGCCCACGGCCGGCCCGCACAGCGTGGCCACGCCCCACATGCCCGACACCAGCGCCACCGCGCGCGGCCACAGCCGGGGTTCGAACACGCGCTGGATCAGCCCGTAGCTCAACGCCGCCAGCAACCCGCCGCCCAGGCCCTGCACCGTGCGCCCCGTGAGCAGCCACGGCATGGCCGGCGCCAGCGCGCAGCCCACCGAGCCGGCGGTGAACACGGCCAGCGCCGTGAGGCAGGCGCCGCGCGGCCCGCGCGCGGCCAAGAGCCGCACCGAGAGCGTGGCACCGAGGATCGAGCCGACCACGAACAAGGTCGTGCTCCAGGCGTACCAGTCGAGCCCGCCGATCTCGCGCACCACCGAGGGCAGCACGGTGGTCACGATGTGGACGTTGACCGCGTGCAGCGCGACGCCACCGGTCAGCGCCAGCGCGCGCCAGCCGTTGCGCCCGCTGAACAGCTCGCGCCAAGCGGCGGTGGGCGGCGGCGCGCCAACGGCGGCGGCATCGAGAGAAGAGGAGGAGGACGACATGAGAACGAAGGAGAACGCCAAAGGAGCCTGGATACTAGGCGGCGCCCCTTAATTAAACAAGCCATTGCTTTGATAAATAGAAACTTCGGCGCGCAGCCGTCGCACAGGATGCGCGACACTTCGAAACCGATGCACGCCGTTTCTTCTTCCCCTTCTTCCTCGATGGATTCCTCTTCCGCCTCCACCGGCGCCCTGCCCCGTCCCCCGATGCGTCGCCCCACCCTGCGTTTCCTGCTCTCGCACCCCGCGCACTTCATTGCGCTGGGCTTCGGCTCGGGGCTGTCGCCCTTCGCGCCGGGCACCGTGGGCACGCTGTGGGCCTGGGCCGCGTTCGTGGTGATGCAACTGTGGTTCACGCCCGCGACCATCGGCTGGATCATTCTGGCCGGCCTGCCGATCGGCTGGTGGGCCTGCACGGTCGCTGCGCGCAACATGAACGTGTCCGACCCCGGCGCCATCGTGTGGGACGAGGTCGTCGCCTTCTGGCTCGTGCTCTGGCTGGTGACGCCGGCCGGCCTGTGGGCGCAGGTCGTGGCCTTTGCGCTGTTCCGTTACTTCGACGCCGCCAAGCCCGGCCCGGTGGGCTGGGCCGACGCCGCCTTCAAGCCGCACGACCCCGCGCGGGTGCAGTGGTGGCGCGCCGGCTTCGGCATTCTTCTGGACGACCTCGTGGCGGCCTTCTGCACGCTGCTGGTCATTGCGCTGTGGCGCGCATGGTGAACCCGATGGAACCTTCTGCTTCCCCCGCCTTGGCCGAACAGGACGTCCCCGCGCTCGTCGCGACGCTGGCCGAGAGGCTGCAGGCCCGGGGCTGGATGATGGCCACCGCCGAAAGCTGCACCGGCGGCCTGATCGCCGGCGCCTGCACCGACCTCGCGGGCTCCAGCGTGTGGTTCGAGCGCGGCTTCGTCACCTACTCGAACGCCGCCAAGACCGAGATGCTCGGCGTGGACGCCGCGCTCATCGAGGCCCACGGCGCCGTCAGCGAGCCCGTGGCGCGCGCGATGGCCGAAGGCGCCATTGCCCGCGGCGCACCGGCGCGCGCTGCCGTGGCCGTGACCGGCGTGGCCGGCCCCGCGGGCGGCTCGCCCGACAAGCCGGTGGGCACCGTGTGGTTCGGCTGGTCGGTCGACGGGCAGGTGCGCACCGAGCGCCGCCGCTTCGATGGCGACCGCGCCACGGTGCGCGCGGCGACGGTGCACTACGCGCTGCAGACGCTGGTCCAGCTGCTGGCGCGCTGATCGCACGCGGGCTGTTCAGGCCTGCATGAAATCGCCGACCGGCCGGCGCGGCGCGGGCGGCACCGGCGCCGTCGGAAAGCCCAGGCGGCACATCATCTGCACGGTCGGGCTGCGCGCATGGCGCGACGGCGCGGCGCCGATCAGCATGTCGTGCGCCGCCGCGTGGTGCGGCGCCATCTCCGGAAACTCCTCGAGCGGCTGGCTCATCGGCTGCATGCCCAGGCCCAGGTCGGTGGCGCGCAGCTGCTGGCGCACGTAGGCCCGGCCCGCGGCGATCTGCTCGCTGCGGCTGTTGCCGCCGGTGCTGATCCAGACGAAGCCCATCGCGGTGTGGGCCTGGTCCTCGAACATCCGCAGCGTCTGCCGGAAGGAGAGGCTGTCTTCGGCGGCCGGCACCTCGCGGTCGAAGCGCCCCAGCGCGACCGCCATGCGCAGCGCCGGGTCGTTGAGCGAGAAGCCGTCGCGGTGCGCCAGGATTTCCTGCGGTCCGATGCGCAGCAGGCGCAGGTTCTCGCGCGCGGTGTGGGGCGTGACCAGCTCCACGCGCGCCGCCGCCGCGCACAGCTTGCGCAGCGGCAGCACGCGGGCCATGTCGACGGTGCCGGCCGATTGCACGCCCCCGCTTGAAGCCGAAGCCACGGCCGCGGTGAGCCCCTGCAGCATGTCGGCCGACACCCTGCGCCCGGTGTCGAAGCGCTGCTTGGGCGTGCGCCGCCGCAGCACCTGCGCGAACAGCGGATCGGGCGTGCCGCCGCGCGACAGCGTGAGACGCGCCACCGGCAGGTCGGGCCACTGCTGCGGCGCATCGCCCACCAGTTCGCCCTGCGGCCACAGCTGCACGCGCGCCTGCACGCCCTGCTGGGCCAGCGCCATCACCAGCAGCTCGATGAACGCGCCGTGGCCGATCATGAGCTGGCGGCCAAAGGGGTCGGTGGCGGGCTGCACGCGGGCGCGGTCGGTGTGCAGCACGATGGCGTCGGGCTCGCGCAGGTCGACCCGCCACGGCTGGCCGTTGTAGGCCGTGGGCGCGGTGACGGCATAGGCGACGGCGCGCTTGCGCACATCGGGCTCGTCGCCCGGGCCGTTCCAGATCTCGAAGGCGGCGGCCGGCACGTCGGCGTGGAGCCACCAGGTGGCCAGGGCCGTCGCGCCCGCCGCCACCGCGAGGCCGCCGCCCAGCAGGCGCACGAAATTTCTGCGTTCTCTCATGGGCTCGATCGGTTGAAGCATCGGGCGCGTGACACACGGCCTGCCCGTGGCCGATTGCAGCACCGCGCCGCGCGGCGCCACGCAGCCCCCTGTCGTTTCCGACAGGGGTAGGTCGGGCCGGCTCAGGGCGTGAGCAGACCCAGCGCCAGGGCCCGCGCGCAGGTGGCGGTGCGGCCCTGCGTGTCGAGCTTGCGGGCGGCGCCCACGAGGTGGAAGTACACGGTGCGCTCGCTGATGTGCAGGATCTCGGAGATTTCCCAGGTCGACTTGCCCACGGCCACCCAGTGCAGCACCTCGCGCTGGCGCGCACTCAGCACCGGCACCTTCGCGTCGCCCTGCAGCCGGCGCACGGTCGAATGCAGGCAGGAGGCGAAGTAGTTCATCGGCGCCAACGTCGCACGCAGTTCACGCAGGTCGGCGGTCGCGTCGGTGGTCAGGGTCATGAAGGCCCAGTCGATGCCGGGCGTCCACAGCGGCACGGTCAGCCCCGCCTTCAGCCCGTGCTCGCCGGCGCTGCGCAGCAGGCCGCGGGCGCGCTGCCCGATGTCGGCACGCGTGTGACTCACCTGCCCGAGCCAGCTCCACGCGGTGGCCGGCATGCCGGCGCGCACATGCTGCACGCGGGCGTCGGCCTGTTCGCCGGCGCTGCTGCGCAGCGACTCGTAGCGGGTGCGGGCCCACGCCGGGGGCAGGTCGTGGAAGAACACCAGCGCGTCCTGCGCGGGGGCGTCGGCACGGGGCGCGGGCACCGGGCGCTTGAGCACGTAGGCGCCGTGGTTGAAGCCCATCGCCCGCATCGCGCGGCGGTTGACCTGCGCGACCTCCTCGAGCGTGCGGGCGGCCATGACGGCCTCGACGAACTGCCAGTCGTTGATCACCTCGGCCATGGATGCGTCCCCTCGGGTTGTGTGCGGCGGGCGCAGCGACTGTGGTTCTGGTTTTTCTGCGCCACCGCCAGGGCACCGGCCCTGCAAGGACCGGCATCGGGGCGCATGTTAATGCGGGACACCCGGAATCACCCATGCACTTCCTTGCACGGCGCATCCGGGCGATGATCCGGCACCACCCATCCCGAGGCCCCATGACCGCAGCCACCCACGCCCCGACCATCGAGCGCTTCTACAGCGCGTTCTCGCAACTCGACGCCGCCACCATGGCGGCCTGCTACGCGCCCGACGCGGTGTTCGACGACGAGGCCTTTTCGCTGCGCGGCCGGCGCGAGATCGGCGGCATGTGGCGCATGCTCTGTGAGGCCACGAAGGCCAAGGGCGCCGACGTGTGGCGCCTGAGCTGGCGCGACGTGCAGGCCGACGGCCGCACCGGCAGCGCGCACTGGGACGCCCACTACCGCTTCAGCGCCACCGGTCGCCTGGTCGACAACAGCATCGACGCGCGCTTCACCTTCACGCCCGACGGCCTGATCGCCACGCACCGCGACAGCTTCCCGTTCTGGACCTGGTCGCGGCAGGCGCTGGGCACGCCGGGCCTGCTGCTGGGCTGGACGCCGATGCTGCGCAACAAGGTGCGCGCCACCGCCGCCGCCAACCTCGCCACTTTTCTTGCACGCCAACCCTCATGACCACTTCTTCTTCGACCGCCCTCACCTTCACCAACAACGAAGCGCAGCACCGCTACGAAGCCGCGCTCGACGGCAAGCTCGCGGCCTATGCCGAGTACAACCTGCTGACCGACGCGATCCTGTTCACGCACACCGAGGTGCTGCCCGAGCATGAAGGCAAGGGCGTGGGCTCGGGCATCGCGAGGCACGTGCTCGACGAGGCACGCGCTGCCGGGCGGCATGTGATTCCGGTGTGCCAGTTCATCGCGGGCTACATCCGCAAGCACCGCGAATACGCCGACCTCGTGCGCCCGGACATCCAGCGCGCCTTCAAGATCTGACGGAAGCCGCCTTCGGCGCGGGCAACCACGCGAAGGCCGCGATGCCGATCACCAGCAGCGCGGCAATGACCGCCAGCACGGCGGTCAGCGGATCACCGCCATGCGCCGCGGCCACCGAGGCCGCCACGCCCGTGCCCCACTGCATGAACGCGACGCCCAGGAACATCGCCATGGTGAAGACGGCCATCGCGCGGCCCGTGAGCGCAGCCGGGTAGGCCACGCGCACGTCGGCGTACTGCCAGACGATGAAGCCCGAGAGCACGCCGATGAGCACCATGCCCGCGATGTCCAGCCAGGCGGAATGCACCACGGCGATGAGCGCGAACAGGCCGGCATAGAGAAGGCCACACGCCACGATCCAGCGGCGGCGCGCGGCGCCGTCGCGGTCGAAGCGGCCGAACAGCGGCGAGCCGAACAGCGCGATCACCGACACCGCGAGCGCGACGTTGCCGCTTTGCACCAGCGAGTAGCCGTGGCGCTCCATCATCAGCGGACCCAGCCACAGCCCGCGCAGCGAGATGAAGGCCGCGTACGTCACCGCACCCAGCACCATGATGCCCAGCGTGTGCGGCATCGCGAACAGCGCGCCGAACTGGCGCACGGCTTCGGGAATCGACTCTTTCTTCTGCGGCACGGACGACGCGGGTTCGTGCACCCAGCGCCAGATCGCGAGCCAGGCCAGCGCAGACGCCAGTGCAAGCACCAGGAAGCCCGCGCGCCACGAGTAGGCCTGCACCAGCCACGCGAGCGGTGTGCCCGTGGCCAGCATGCCCAGGCCGCCGATGGCCAGCACCAGGCCCGACACGGTGGCGAAACGCGCCGCCGGAAAGTGCCGCGCGATGAACACCGTGCACACCAGGAAGGCCGGTGCGCAGCCGACGCCGATCAGCGCCTGCCCGGCCACCAGCACGAGGTAGTTCGGCGACACGGCCGACAGCAGCGCGCCCGCAATCGCCACCGGAAAAGCCACGAGCACGGTGCGGCGCACGCCGTGCAGGTCGATGCCGATGCCCATGAAGAGCTGCATCGCGCCGAACGCGAAGTGAAAGGCGCCCGAGAAGATGCCGAGGGCTTGGGCGGAAAGATGAAAGTCCGACTGCAGCGGGCTCGCCATGATGGCGCCGACGGTGCGGAACGCCTGGCTGAGCGCGACCCCTGCGCAGAGCGCGAGGACCATGACCCATGCCGCCTGCGGCGTCAGGGGTTGCGCGGCAGGGCGCTGCGCCGGCGCGACGGCACTCATGCCGGGACTACCGCGGACAAACGTGTGCTCATGCCCCGTGGCACTTCTTGTACTTTTTTCCACTGCCGCAAGGGCACGGATCGTTGCGGCCGGGTTCGGCTTCCTTGCGGATCGTCTCGACCTTCGGCCCCAGGCTCTTCCAGAGCTGGCGCAGGTCGTACACCGCCCAAATCGCGGCGCCGAAGTCGTCCAGGCGCTGCTGGCTCACGCTGGGCGGGCCGTTCTCGTCGTACATCGACAGCGTGGGCTTGGCGGTGTCGTCCTCGGTCAGCGCGACGATGTTGTCGAGCGCGTCGTCGAGCATCTGGGCGGCTTCCTTGTCGCGCGGCGCGGCCCAGTCCTCGGGCCAGTTCTCGACCGCGTACATGAAGCCCAGCGCCCAGACCTGGGCGAACGAAGGGATCTCTTCGGCAGCCATCTCGGCGCGCTCTTCCTCGGGCAGCGAAGCGATGGCGCCGCGGGTGTCGAGCACCTCGGGCTGCCAGCTGCGCTCGTCCTCGAGCGATTCGACGGGCGCGTCCAGGCCTTCCTCGATCTCGCGCCAGCGGCGCTTCCAGTTCCAGACGAACTCCATGTGCTGGGCCGGCACGAAGTGGTCGCCCAGCAGCACGGGCCAGTATTCGGTGGGGTCGATGGGGCGGCGCGTGCAGATCAGCGCGGCCATGAAGCCTTCGCAGAACTCCCACTGGGGAATTTCCTCGTCGTGCTCGCGCATGGCGTCGAGCGCGCTGTCCAGGGCGTCGAAATCGTCGGGCCCCAGGGCTTGCGAGGAGGCGGCCAGGGCGGTGTCAGGGGTATCGGGGGTGTCGGGTGTGGTCGTCATGGCAGCAGTCATGGCAGGTTGGGGGCAGCCCTCTATGATGCAGCAGGCTCCAGCCGACATCTGATGACTATGCCCACGATTATTCCGTTTCCCGCACGCTACAGCGCGTTCGTCCTGTGTGTGCTGGGTCTGGTCGCCTGCCTGGCGCTGGTTCTGGCCTCGCCGCACCTGTGGCTCGCGTGGATCGGCGTGGCCGCTTTCGCGGTGCTCACCGGCACCGGTGTGCACGACCTGCGCCAGGCGCGCCACGCCATCCTGCGCAACTACCCGGTCATCGGGCATCTGCGCTTTCTGCTCGAATTCATCCGCCCCGAGATCCGCCAGTATTTCATCGAGAGCGACGCCGAGGCCGCGCCCTTCTCGCGCGCCCAGCGCTCGCTGGTGTACCAGCGCGCCAAGGGCGAGCCCGACAACCGGCCCTTCGGCACCCAGCTGAACGTGTCGGCCGCGGGCTACGAGTGGATCAACCACTCGATGCAGCCCACCAAGCTGGACGGGCACGATTTCCGCATCGTGATCGGCGGCACGCCGCAGCCGGCCGATGCGAACCTGGCGCAGGTCTGCACGCAGCCTTACAGCGCGAGCGTGTTCAACATTTCGGCGATGAGCTTCGGCGCCTTGTCGGCCAACGCCATCCTGGCGCTCAACCAGGGCGCGCAGATGGGCGGCTTTGCGCACGACACCGGCGAGGGCTCGATCTCGCAGCACCACCGCGTGCACGGCGGCGACCTGATCTGGGAAATCGGCTCGGGCTACTTCGGCTGCCGCAACGACGACGGCACCTTCAACGCCGAGCGCTTCACCGCCAACGCGCGCGACCCGCAGGTGAAGATGATCGAGATCAAGCTCAGCCAGGGCGCCAAGCCCGGCCACGGCGGCGTGCTGCCGGCGGCCAAGGTCACGCCCGAGATCGCGGCGGCGCGCGGCGTGCCGGTGGGCGTGGACTGCGTCTCGCCCTCGTCGCACAGCGCGTTCTCCACGCCGACCGAGATGATGCATTTCGTCGCCAGGCTGCGCGAGCTGTCGGGCGGCAAGCCGACCGGCTTCAAGTTCTGCCTGGGCCATCCGTGGGAATGGTTCGGCATCGTCAAGGCGATGCAGGCCACCGGCATCACGCCCGACTTCATCGTGGTCGACGGTGCCGAAGGCGGCACGGGCGCGGCGCCGGTCGAGTTCAGCGACCACGTGGGCGCGCCGCTGCAGGAGGGCCTGCTGCTGGTGCACAACACGCTGATCGGTGTGAACCTGCGCCACCGCATCAAGATCGGCTGCGCCGCCAAGGTGATCACCGCCTTCGACGTGGCCCGCATGATGGCGCTGGGCGCCGACTGGTGCAACGCGGCGCGCGGCTTCATGATGGCGCTGGGCTGCATCCAGGCGCAAAGCTGCCACACCGGCCACTGCCCCACGGGCGTGACCACCCAGGACCCGGTGCGCCAGCAGGCGCTGGTGGTGCCGACCAAGGCCGACCGCGTGCGCAACTTCCACCGCAGCACGCTGCATGCGCTGCAGGAGCTGGTGCAGGCCGCCGGCCTCGACCACCCGCAGCAGATCACCGCGCACCACATCGTGCGCCGCATCTCCGACACCGAGGTGCGCCTGCTGAGCAACCTGGTGATGCAGGTGCAGCCCGGCGCGCTGCTCGGACCGCTGGACAACCAGCACACCGTTTTCCGCACCTACTGGCCGCTGGCCAGTGCACAGAGTTTCCAGCCCGTGACGCAGGGCCCGCACGGGCTGCTGGCGCCGGGCTTCGCCATGGCCGCATGAATCCACTGAGACGAGGAGGCGCCGCGACGCGCCTATACAGCCAACGGGGCGCCGCGTCGGCGCCCGCGCCGCTCGACGACACCCCGGGCTCGGCGCCCGGCGACTACGCCGAGTTCCTGCGCGTCACCCTGCCCAAACAAGCCAAGAACGTGGCCAGCCACCGCTTCGGCAGCGAACGCGTCTGGCTCAAGAAGGCCGGCCCGCGCCACGGCAAGTGGGGCTACCGCGTGATGGCGCTGGCCGCGCGGCTGGCCGGCCTCGACGTGATCAAGCCCGTGCCCAACCCGGGCGGCGAGGCCGCCATCGCCACCGAGGCACGGCGCCTGAAGCAACTGGCCGCCGCGGGCCTGCGCGTGCCGATCGTGCTGGCGCAGCAGGCCGACGGGCTACTCATTTCCGACCTCGGCGAAAGCGGCCGCGCCACCGTGGTGCTGCAGGAGCGCATCGACCAGGCCGCCGCCGCCGGCCCGGCCGCCCTGCTCGCCGTGTGGCGCGAGGGCCTGGCCGCCATCGCCGCCGTGCACCTGTGCGGCCAGCACCTGAGCCAGGCCTTCGACCGCAACCTCGTACAGTGCCCCGACGGCGTGATCGGCTACATCGATTTCGAGGACGACCCCTCCGAGGTCATGACCCTGGCCGAATGCCAGGCCCGCGACTGGCTGAGCTACCTGCACTCCACGGCCATGATGCTCGAGGCCGCCGCACCGCAGGCGGCGGGGCAACACTGGCATGCGGCGCTGGCGGAGGTGGACGAGGAAGTGCGCGAGCGCATCGCGAATGCGGCGCGGCGCATGAAGTGGGCGCAGAAGCTGCCGGCCAGCCGGCGCTGGGGGCGGGACACGCAGCGCGTGCGGGCCGTCGCGCGCTTGCTGGGGCAGTGGTACGAGCTGAACAAGGCCTGAGACGGACCGGCGTAGCCTAGGCCAGCGCCGACCGCACCGCCACCCCGCGCAGCGCCAGCCGCTTCTTCATCGACAGCACCGCCTTGTCCTTGCTGAACAGCTGCGCCCCGTGCGCCACGGACAGGTCGATGAACACCTGGTCGTCCGGATCGCTGCACACGCAGGGCGCGCGCGCCGGCACCTCGGTCACCAGCTGCACGCGCGCATCGAAATCCGCGAGCACCACCGGAATCGTCAGCTCGCGCTGCGCCATGCGCCGGGCGATCAGCGGGTAGCCCAGCACGCGTTCCAGTTCGCTGCGCATCGCGGGCGTGGCCAGCCAGCGCAGCGCGCCGCGCGCGAGGTCGTCGACCAGCGGCGCCCAGGCCGGGTCTTCGAAGACCAGCAGGTCGAGCGCGATGTTGGTGTCGATGACGACGAGGTCGGAGGCAGGCAAGGTCATGGGTCGCGTGAAATCTGTCTATCGCCGATGTTGCACCATGCGGCGCCCGGGCTTCTAGCGGGCCGCCGGCCGCCCTGAGGGCATGGCCAGCACCTTCGCGTCGGCGACGAGCCGCGCGTAGGCGAAGTCGGTGAACGCCTTGATCCGCGCCACCTCCTTCAGGTCGGGATGCGTCAGCACCCAGACCTGCGTGTCGAGCGCCTCCCTCGGCGGCTCGACCTGCACCAGCTCCTCCTCAGCATCGGCCAGCATGCACAGGAGCATGCCCAGGCCCAGGCCGCGCTTCACCAGCTGCGTCATGCCCACGAGGCTGTCGACGCGCGCCGCGATCCGCGCCGGCGGCACCTGTTCGCGCAGCCACTTGGCTTGCAGCAGGTGCGACAGGCCTTCGTCGGGCGCGACCCAGTCGTGCGCAGCCAGCGGGGTCGTCGCCGGGTGCTTCGCAAGGTACGCCTTCGACGCGTACACCGCCGTCTGCAGGCGCCCCGCGCGGCGCCCGACGAGGTGGTCCGGCGGGGCGTTGGTCGGGCGGATCGCCACATCGGCCTCGCGCTTGGTCAGGCTCAGGAAGAGGTTGTTCATCACCACCTGCAGCTCGATGCCCGGGTGCAGCGCCCGGAAGTCCGCCAGGATCGGCCCGAGCAGCCCGGCCATGAAGGTGTCGGTGCTGGTGATGCGGATGACGCCGGTCAGCCGCAGGTCGAGCCCCATGAGGTGGCGCTGCGCGGCGTCGATCTGCTCGCCCACGCCCTGCAGGCGCTCGCGCAGCGCCTCGCCGGCCAGCGTCATCGCGTAGCCGGCGGGCAGGCGGTCGAACAAGCGCACCGCCATGCGCGCCTCGAGCGTGCCCAGGCGCCGCAGCACGGTGGAGTGGTTCACGCCCAGCTGGCGCGCGGCGCCGGAGAGCGATCCGGCCTGGCCGACGGCCAGGAACACGCGAAAGTCGTCCCAGTCTGTGTCCTGCATTTATGCATACCACGGATGCGATTTTTTCGAATGGCTTTGCAAACGTGCCGATCCTACAGTCGTCCGCAAGGGGCCGCGATTCGCCTGCCCCGCATCCACACCACACGGAGGTCGAACCACCATGGACGCGTTTTTCATTCCCGCCTCGCTCGTCGCCGGGGGCCTGCTCGCGGTGCAGGCCGGCGCCAACGCCCAGCTCTCCAAGGCCACGGGCAGCCCTTTCACCGCCACGACCTTGCAGTTGTCGGTCGGCACGCTGGCCCTGCTGGCGGTGGCGCTCGCCACCGGCACGCTGACGGCGCTGGCCGGCCTGCCGGGCGTGCCGTGGTGGCACGTGATCGGCGGCACGGCCAGCGCCTTCTACGTGGTCTCGACCATCCTGCTGTTTCCGCGCCTGGGCGCGGTGGTGGCGGTCGGCCTGTTCATCGCGGGGCAGATGCTGGCCTCGTTCGCGCTCGACACCTTCGGCCTGCTCGGCGTGGCACCGAAGGCGCTGACACCGGCCATGGCCGGCGGCACGCTGGCGGTGCTGCTCGGGGCCGGTGCCATCGTCGCCGGACAGGCCGGCAGCCTGCGCCAGGCGCTGGCGGGCAAGGCCGGATGGATCGTGCTCGCGCTGCTGGCCGGCGCGGTGCTGCCGGTGCAGGGCGTGGTCAACGGGCTGCTGCGGCAGGACCTGGGCGCGCCCTTCGCGGTGGGCGCGGTGAGCTTCTTCGTGGCGACGCTGGCGATGGCCCTGGCGCTGCTGCTCGTCACGCTGTTCCGGCGTGCGCCCACCCCTGCGGCGGTCGCACCGCAGGGCTCGGCGCTGCGCGGCATGCCGTGGTGGGGCTGGCTCGGCGGTCTTGCGGGCGCGGCCTATGTGACGACGGTGTTCACGGCGATCCCGGCCATCGGCGCCGCGGCCGCGGTCGGGCTGACGGTGGCGGGGCAGCAGGTGGCGTCGGTGTTCGTCGACCGCTACGGCTGGTTCCGGCTGCCGCAGCGCCCGGTGTCGGGCCTGCGCATGGCCGGCGTGGCCGTGCTGCTGCTCGGCGTGGCCATCATCAAGCTGCTGTGAAAGGAGCGAACGCCATGGCCTGGTTTCTTCTGCTTGCCGCCGGACTGGTGGAGATCGTGATGGCCCTCGCGCTGAAAGCCGCGGCGGGCTGGGAGCGCCCCGGCGCCGGCGCGCTGGGCCTGGGCGCCGCGCTGGCGAGCATCGTGCTGCTCACCGCCGCGATGAAGACGCTGCCGGTCGGGACGGCCTACGCAATCTGGACCGGCATCGGCGCCATCGGCGTCACGCTGATCGGCATCTTCTTTTTCCAGGAGAGCGCGGCGCCGCTGCGGCTGGCGTGCATCGCGCTGATCTTCCTGGGCATTGCAGGCCTGAAGCTGCAGTCCTAGGCGTCTGGCGGTGCGGCCCGGTTCGAGCCCCGGACCATGTCGAAGCGGAACAGCCGGCATTCGATGGGGCCGTTCCACATCGGCACGCGGCGCGACTCCTTCAGGCGCATCTGCTTGGGCAGCTTCAGGTCGGGCGTGAGCACCCAGGCCGTCCAGCCTGCATAGTTCTTCTTCCAGTGGGTGGCGAGCTGCGGAAAGAAGTCGCCGCCGTCGCCGCCTTCGCCATCGCCCGGGGTCTGGGCGGCCTCGCGGGCGCCGAAGCGCGCCACGCCGCCGACCTCGATGCGCTCGCCGTACGGCGGGTTGAGCATGATCACGCCGCCCTCGGCCGGCGGCATGCGCTGCAGGGCGTCGCCGCCGCGGAACTCGATGGCGCCGGCCACGCCCGCGCGTTCGGCGTTGCGCTCGGCAAAGTCGACCATGCGGTGCGACACGTCGGAGCCGAAGACGGCGATGGCGCTCGCATGCTGCGCGTTGGCCGCTTCATTCTTGATCGCTGCCCAGACGTGCGCCTGGAACGGCAGCAGCTTCTCGAAACCGAAGCGCCGCAGCGAGCCCGCCGCGATGCCGCTGGCGATCTGCGCGGCCTCGATGGCGATGGTGCCGCTGCCGCAGCAGGGGTCGTACAGCGGGGCCTTGGCGACCTCGCCGGTCTCGGGGTTCCACCAGCCGCTGGCGGCCAGCATGGCGGCGGCCAGGGTTTCCTTCAGCGGGGCATCGCCCTTGTCCTGGCGCCAACCGCGCTTGAACAGCGGCTCGCCCGAGGTGTCGATGTACAGCGTGCAGCTGTCGGTGGTCAGGTGCGCAAAGATGCGGCAGTCGGGCCACTGGGTCTCGATGCTCGGGCGCACGCCGTTCGCCTTGGCGCGGAAGCGGTCGGCCACGGCGTCCTTGATGCGCAGGGTGGCGAAGTTCAGGCTCTGCAGCGGGCTGTGCTGGGCCGTGGTCTCGATCTTGAAGGTCTGCTTGGGTGTGAACCAGATCTCCCAGGCCACGCCGTTGGCGATGGCGTACAGGTCGTTCTCGTTGCGGTACGGCCCGTGGGCCAGTTCGACCAGCACGCGCTGCGCGAGCCGGCTGTGCAGGTTGAGCTTGAGGCCATCGCGCCAGTCGGCGCGCACGCGCACGCCGCCGCGCAGGGTGAGCAGGTCCTGCCCGGCACGGCCGGTCAGGGCATGCACCTCCTGGGCAAGGAATTCCTCGACGCCGGCGGCGCAAGGCAGGAAAAATGAGAGATCGTTCACGGAAAGTCGGCCATCGGGAAGCCCGCTAAGGGCCCCCATTGTCGCCGGGGCTGGGGCCTTCTCTATATAGTCGATTTGCCCATGACGCCCACCCCCGCCTCCGCGGCCCCCCCGGCAGACGCCCGCGACGGCGACCACCGCTTCGCGATCCAGTGCGAAGTGCTGCGCTTGTCGATCCGCCCGCTCGGGCCGGTGCTGCTGGTGCAGTACCTGCTCAACTGCGGCGTGGCGGCGCTCTTCGCCTGGCAGTTCTCGCCGGTGCGCGCGCTGGTCTGGCTGGCGCTGGTCACCGGCGTCACGGTGATGCGCGGCTTCTTTCCCCAGCGCCTGCCCGAGCCCTTCACCCCCGCCACCCTGCGCGCCGCGCAGCGCCAGCATACGCTGCGCACGGCCATCTGGGAGCTGGCGCACGGCCTGGCGGGCGTGCTGCTGTTCAACCCCGAGCGGCCCGACCTGCAACTGCTGCTGGGCCTCATCCTGATGGGCATGACGCTGTCGTCGGCGTTCTCGGTGTCGTTCTACACGCCGGCCACGCAGCTGGCCATCACGCTGCTGCTGGCGCCGGTGATCGTCACGGGCCTGTGGCTCGGGGCGCCGGTGATGATGGCGGTCGCGGTGATCGGCATCGGCCTGACCGCGATGATGTGGAAGCTGGTGGCCGACCATTCGCGCCAGCTCGAGGAGAACATCGGCCTGCGCCTGAACGAGCGCACGCTGCGCGAGCAGGCGCTGGCCGGCCTGCGCGCCTCCGAGCAGGCCCAGGCCGAGCGGCTGCGCTTCTTCTCGGCGGCCAACCACGACCTGCGCCAGCCGGTGATGGCCATCGGGCTGCAGGCCGAGGTGCTGCGCCAGCAGCTGCAGCACGGCACCGACAGCGCGGCCGTGCAGCACACGGTGGCCTCGCTCTCGCGCGCGCAGCAGGCGCTCGAGGGCCTGACCAACCAGCTGCTCGAGATCGGCCGCATCGAGGCCGCGGTCGATCCGCTGCGCCCGGCGGCGGTGGCGCTGGCGCCGCTGCTCAACGAGCTGGCGCGCCAGGCCGGCGAAGGCCGCGTCGCGGTGCGCTGCCCGGCCGAGGCGGTGGCCTGGACCGATGCCGTGGCGCTGCGCCGCGTGCTCTCCAACCTGCTGGACAACGCGCTCAAGTTCACGCCGCGCGGGCGCGTGCTGCTGGCCGTGCGGGCGCGCCGCCGGCCCGGCACGGACACCGGGCGCGCGTGGCGCGTCGAGGTGCGCGACAGCGGCATCGGCATCGCGGCCGAATCGCAGACGCGCGTGTTCGACGACTTCGAGCAGGTCGGCAACGTAGAGCGCAACCTGCAGCACGGCCACGGCCTGGGGCTGGCGATCGTGCGGCGGCTGGCGGGGCAGCTGGGCATCGAGGTCGCGCTGCGTTCGGCGCCGGGCAAGGGCTCGGTCTTCAGCTTCGAGCTGCCGGCGGCCCGGCCCGGCGCGGCGGCCGTGCCGGCGCCTGCGCCCTCCGTGGCGCTGGACGAGCCCGACGCCGATGCCGTGCTGCGCCCCGGCCTCGCCGTGCTGGTGGTCGAGGACAACATCGTGGTGGCCGACAGCCTCTCGGCGCTGCTGCGGCACTGGCACGTGGCGCCGCGCATCTACGCCAGCGCCGCCGAGGCGCTCGCGCTGGCCGACCTGGACGCGCTCGACGCGGCGCTGTGCGACATCCGCCTGCCCGGCGCGTTCAACGGCATCGCGCTGGCCGAGCGGCTGGCGCAGCGCAAGCCCGCACTGACGATCGCGCTGATCTCGGCCGACATCACCGAAGCCACGCAGCAGCTGGCCGCCGCGCGCGGCTGGCACGCGCTGCGCAAGCCGGTGCAGCCGGACGCGCTGCGGCGCGTGCTGCTGCGGGCCCAGCAGCAGCAGCAACAGCCGCCGTCGCCGTCGTAGCGCTCGGCGCGGGCCGTCCCCGCTGCGATGTCATCGCTTCCGAGCTATGCTCCGCGCACAGGCCGCCGCCGCCCCTGCCCCGATGCCCGTCGAACCCCTTCCCGCTCCTGCCGTTGGCGCCGCCGCCCTGCGCGAGCCCCGCTACGGGCGGGTCGCGATGGCCCTGCACTGGCTGCTCGCGGCGATGATCGTCGGCTCGCTCGGCGTCGGGCTCTACATGACGGGCCTGCCCTTCTCGCCGCAGCGCCTGAAGCTCTACAGCTGGCACAAGTGGGCCGGCATCACCATCCTCCTGCTGTCGGCGCTGCGGCTGCTGTGGCGCCTCACGCACCGCCCGCCGCCGCTCTCGGCGCGGGTGCTGGCTGCCATGCCGGCCTGGCAGCGGGCCGCGCACCGCATCAGCCATGCGCTGATGTACCTGCTGTTCTTCGCGGTCCCGCTGTTCGGCTGGGCCTACAGCTCGGGCATGGGCGTGCCGGTCGTGTGGTTCGGCCTGCTGCCGCTGCCCGACCTGGTGGCGGTCGACAAGGACTTCGCCGAGGCCGTGCTCAAGCCGCTGCACCAGCGCAGCGCCTTCCTGCTGGCCGGCGTCACGCTGCTGCACGTGGCGGCGGCGCTCAAGCACCACTGGATCGACCACGACGGTCTGTTGCAACGCATGTGGCCCGCGCCACGCAAGGAATCCGCCGGATGACGACCCGTCTTTCGTGGGGCGCCGCCGCCCTCTTCGGCCTCGCGCTGCACGCCGCGGCCGAACCCCTGCCGGCCACCACCGCGAAGCTGGTGCCCGAGAAGAGCCAGATCGCCTTCGTCAGCAAGCAGATGGGCGTGCCGGTGGAAGGCAGCTTCAAGCGCTTCGACGCGCAGGTCGCCTTCGACCCGAAGAAGCCCGAGGGCGGCTCGGTCGTGCTGCAGATCGACACCGCCAGCGCCGGCTTCGGCGTGCCCATGAGCGATGCCGAGCTGCCCAAGCCGACCTGGTTCGACACCGCGCATTTCCCGCAGGCCAGCTTCCGCTCGAGCGCCATCAAGGCGCTGGGCGAGGGCCGCTTCGAGATGGCCGGCAAGCTCACCATCAAGGGCGTCAGCAAGTACGTGACGGTGCCCGTGAGCATCGTGTCGTCGGGCGGCGCGTACTCGGTCGCCACGGGCACCCTCACGATCCAGCGGCTCGACTACAAGGTGGGCGACGGCGAATGGACCGACACCTCGGTGGTCGGCAACGAGGTGCAGGTGCGCTTCAAGCTGACGCTCGCGGGCCTCGGGCCGCTGTGACGACGATTTCATTTCCCATGCATCCTTCTTCCCTTGCCATGAACAAGCTCTTCTTCGCCGCGGTCCTGTGTGCGGGCGCGGCCCTGCCACTGGCCGCCACGGCCCAGGAATACACCGCGCCGCCGCTGGCCGCCAAGCCCGCGGGCGGGCCGGTCAAAAATGCGAGCTACGTGATCGACCCGACCCACACCTTCGTCATGTACGAGATGGGCCACTACGGCACCACCACCAACCGCGGCCGCTTCAGCACCAAGGACGGCTCGGTGCAGATCGACGGCACCGGCGCCAGCGGCAAGGTCGACATCACGATGGACATCAGCTCCATCAACACCGGCGTCGACCTGCTCAACCGCCACGTGCAGAGCAAGGACTTCTTCAACGTGGCCGAATTTCCCACCGGCCGCTTCGTGGCCGAGCGCATCGACTTCAGCGGCGACAAAGTGACCGATGTGCCCGGCACGCTCACGCTCATGGGCCAGACCAAGCCGGTGACGCTGAAGGCCGTGCGCTTCAACTGCTACCTGAACCCGCTGATCAACCGCCAGGTCTGCGGCGGCGACTTCGAGGCCACCGTGCAGCGCAGCGACTGGGGCATCACCTGGGGCCTGAACTTCGGCTTCGAGAACAAGGTGAAGCTGCTGGTGCAGGTCGAAGCCGTGAACGTGCAATGAACCCATCCCCCACCGGAGCCCACTCATGACCGACGCCCACCTCCTGTCCCTGCTCGGCATCGCCGGCGCCATGGCCGTGGGCGCGATGAGCCCGGGCCCGAGCTTCGTGATGGTGGCGCGCACCGCCGTGGCCTCGCGCAGCGACGGGCTCGCGGCGGCGCTGGGCATGGGCGCCGGCGGGCTGGCGTTCTCCATCGCGGCGCTGGCCGGGCTGCAGGCGGCGTTCCTCGCGGTACCGGCGCTGTACCTCGCGATCAAGGCCTTCGGCGGTGCCTACCTGATCTACCTGGGCTTTCGCATCTGGCGCGGCGCGCGCCAGCCGCTCGCGATCACGCCCGACACGGACGCCTCGCCCCGCAGCCAGGGCCGCAGCGGACGCACCTTCCTGCTCGGCCTGGCCACGCAGATCAGCAACCCGAAGACGGCGGTGGTGTACGCGAGCATCTTCGCGGCCTTCCTGCCGCGCGAGGTGCCGCTGGTGCTGGCGCTCGCCGTGCCGGCCGTGATCTTCTGCATCGAGACGGGCTGGTACGCGATCGTCGCGCTGGCACTGTCCTCGGCCGCGCCGCGCGCGGCCTACCTGCGCTACAAGACCTGGATCGACCGCGCCGCCGGCGGCGTGATGGGCCTGCTGGGCCTGCGGCTGGTGTGGTCGGCGGTGCGCGGCACCTGAGGCGCTAGAGCAGGCTCTCGGGCGTGAGCGGCGCCAGCAGCTCGAGCATGGTGCGGTCCCAGAAGCCCGAGTCGGGCTCTTCGTGCAGCACGGTGGTCTTGCCGCCTTCCTCGCTGACCCACTCGATGCGCCGCGAGCCGGTGGCTCCCGCATCGGCGCCTTCAGCAAAGCGCAGTCGGTAGGCGCCCTGCTGCTTGAGCACATCGAGCAGCTTCAGGGTCTGCTGCGCCATCTCGGGGCTGCGGATGAACAGGCCGATCTCGGTGTTGTGGATTTCGGAGCGCGGATCGAAATTCATCGAGCCGACGAACAGGATGCGCTGGTCGATCACCGCCGACTTGGCGTGCAGCCGCCCCACCGACGTGCCGAACAGGCCGAGGCGCACGCTGCGCCGCGTGCGCGCGGAACTCAGCTCGTGCAGCTCGGCGCCCAGCGCGAGCATGTCGGCGCGGTAGCGGCGGTAGGCGGTGTGGACGAGCGGCTCGTCGGTGGCGGCGAGCGAGTTGGTGACCACGCTGATCTTCACGTTGCGCCCGCGGATCTCGCGCATCACCTCCAGCCCCGACGCGCCCGGGATCAGGTAGGGCGAGACCAGCGTCACCTCGCTGCGCGCGCGGCGCATCTGCTCGACCACGTTGTAGCGCACGCTGTCCACGTCGAGCAGCGGCACGCCGCCGTACGACGCGGTCTTGCCGATCACGCGGTCGGGTGAATCGGCGTAGGCCTCGGCGGTGGTCCAGATCAGGCCGAGCTTGCCGGCGTCGAGGTCGTCGGCCACCGGGCTGTAGCCCAGCAGGTCGTTGGGCGCGGGCCTGGGCGGCGGCGGCGTGGTGTCGGGGCCGGTGGCGGCGTCGAAGCGGCGCTGCAGTTCTTCGCGCGGCAGGTCGGTGTGCACGACCGCGCCGATCGGGCGCACGTGCGGGCTGTTCCAGTACTGGTCGAACAGCACGCCCAGGCGCGGGATCAGCGCGCCCGTGACGAAGGTGTCGAGATCGATGAAGTTGGGGCCGGTGGTGCGGCGGAAGTACTGGTTGCCGATGTTGCGCCCGCCCGCCACCGCCATCGCGCCGTCGGCGATGAAGAGCTTGTTGTGCATGCGGCGGTTGACGCGGCTGAAGTCGAACAGCGACGCGGTGAAGCGCTTGAGCAAGCTGCCGCGCCCGGCCGGGAACGGGTTGAACAGGCGCAGCTCCACGTTCGGCGTGGCGGCCAGGCCGAGCAGCAGCTCGTCTTCGCCGGACGTGTACAGGTCGTCCATCAACAGGCGCACGCGCACGCCGCGCTGGGCCGCATCGCGCAGGGTGCGCAACAGGTAGCGGCCGGTCTCGTCGTTCTCGATCTGGTAGTACTGCACGTCGAGCGTGCGCTGCGCGCGGCGCGCCAGCTGCAGCCGCGTGTCGAAGGCGAAGTCGCCGCCGGGCATCAGGCGAAAGCCGCTGAGGTCGGGGTCGGGCTGCGAGCCCAGCGCGATCTTGCCGAGCGCGGTGTCGGCCGAGACGGCGATGGCCTTGGTGGGCGGGCGCGGTGCCTCGTCGGGCAGCGTGGCGCAGCCGGCAAACAGCAGCGCCGCCGCGATGACGACCACCCAATGCCCACAGCGCGACAGCAGGCGGCTCGTCATCGTCGGTCTTCTACAGGGCCTTGCGCAAGTTGGCGGGCGCGATGCGCAGCGCTTCGCGGTACTTGGCGACGGTGCGGCGCGCGCACTCGATGCCCTGCTCTTTCAGCATCTCGGAAATCTGGCTGTCGGACAGCGGCTTCTTGATGCTTTCCGAACTCACGAACTGCTTGATCAGCGCGCGCACCGCGGTGCTCGACGCGTTGCCGCCGGTCTCGGTGCCCAGCGCCGAGCCGAAGAAGTACTTGAGCTCGACCGTGCCGAAGGGCGTGGCCATGTACTTGGCGGTGGTCACGCGCGAGATGGTCGACTCGTGCAGGCCCAGCTCGTCGGCGATCTCGCGCAGCACCAGCGGGCGCATGGCCAGCTCGCCGTGCACGAAGTAGCTCTTCTGGCGCTCGACGATGGCGTTGCTCACGCGCAGGATGGTGTCGAAGCGCTGCTGGATGTTCTTGATGAACCAGCGCGCCTCCTGCAGCCGCTGCGACAGCGCCTGGCTGCCCTCGCCCTTGTGCGACTTGAGCGCACCGGCGTAGATGTCGTGCACACGCAGGCGCGGCATGACCTCGGGGTTGAGCATGACGCGGAACTTCACGTTGGTGCCGCGCCCGGTCTTGGTGACGATCACGTCGGGAATGACGATGTTGCGTTCGACGTCGACAAAGCGGCGGCCCGGCTTGGGCTCCAGGCGCGCAATGATCTGCAGCGCAGAGCGCACCAGCTCTTCGTTGGTGCGCGTGAGCGTGGCCAGGCGCTTGAAGTCGCGCCGCGCGAGCAGCTCCATCGGCTGCTTGCAGATCGCGATGGCGGTCTTGCGGATGAGCGCTTCGGCCTCGGTCTCGTCTTCGCTGGCGAGCGCCTTCAGCTGGATGCTCAGGCATTCGCCGAGATCGCGCGCGCCGACGCCCACCGGCTCCAGGCTCTGCAGCAGGCCCAGCGCCACCTGGAAGTGGTGCACGAGGTCGTCGAACTGGTCGTTGTCGTCGCCCGCCAGGCCCGAGGCCAGCGCGGGCAGCGAGTCTTCGAGGTAGCCGTCGTCGTTGAGCGACTCGATCAAAAAGCGCAGCGCGGCGCAGTCGTTTTCGTTCAGGCGCAGGCTCAGCGCCTGGCGGTGCAGGAAGGACTGCAGCGACTCCTGGCTGCGCGCGAGTTCGGTGGCATCGGCGCGCTCGTCGTCGCCCAGGTTGTTCTGGCGCGCGGGCGCGTCGCTGCCCCACTCGCTGTCGTCGGGCGCCATGTCGACGGTGCCGTCGCCTTCCCAGTCGGGCTCGCGCTCGGCGATCTCGGCGGCGGGGCCGTCGGTGTCGGGGGTCGAGGAGGTGGTGTCGCTGGACGTGGAGGAAGTGCTGGCGGCGGACGGCGTGAACTCGGCCTCCCCCTCGCCCGCGTCGTCGCGCGGCACCGGCGCGTCGGCCGTGTCCAGCCCGAACTCCTCGCGCGCCGCTTCTTCCGCGGTGCGTTCGAGGAACGGGTTCTCGTCCAGCATCTGCTCCACTTCCTGGCTCAGTTCGAGCGTGGAGAGCTGGAGCAGGCGAATGGACTGCTGCAGCTGTGGCGTCAGCGCCAGATGCTGCGAGACGCGAAGGGACAGCCCTTGCTTCATGGAGACCCGACCCTCCCTTACATCCGGAAGTGCTCGCCCAGGTACACCCTGCGTACCTCGGCGTTGTCGACGATCTCCGAGGGTGTGCCTTGTGCCAGCACGTGCCCGTCGCTGATGATGAACGCGTGATCGCAGATGCCCAGCGTCTCACGCACGTTGTGGTCGGTGATGAGCACGCCGATGCCGCGCTCTTTCAGGAAGCTGATGATCCGCTGGATCTCGATCACCGCGATCGGGTCGATGCCGGCGAAGGGCTCGTCCAGCAGGATGAAGCGCGGCTGCGTGGCCAGCGCGCGCGCGATCTCGACGCGGCGGCGCTCGCCGCCCGACAGCGCGAGCGCGGGCGAATCGCGCAGATGGTCCACGCGCAGGTCGGCCAGCAGGTCGGCCAGGCGCTCTTCGGTGTGCTGCTTGGTCAGCGGCATCATGCGGCCGTTGGCGTCGGGCTCGCGCTGCAGCTCGAGCACGGCGCGCACGTTTTCCTCGACCGTGAGCTTGCGGAAGATCGAGGCTTCCTGCGGCAGGTAGCTCAGGCCCATGCGCGCGCGGCGGTGGATGGGCATGTGGGCGATGGGCTCGCCGTCGATGGTGATCTCGCCGGCGTCGGCGCGCACCAGCCCGACGATCATGTAGAACGAGGTGGTCTTGCCCGCACCGTTGGGGCCGAGCAGTCCGACGACCTCGCCCTTTTGCACATCGAGCGAGACGTCTTTCACGACCGTGCGGCTGCCGTAGCTCTTCTTGAGGCCGCGCGCCACGAGGCGGCTGCCCGGAATGCCGTCGGCGGTCTGGGTTCCTGCGGTTTCGATCACTTGCGCCCTTCCCCTTCGGTGCCGCCCAGCGTGGTGCTCGGGCGCAGCCCGGCGCCGGGCGCGGGGGTGGGAGCCGGAGCCGCGGGCTTCTTGCCGCCGGCCGCGGGTGCGGAGCCGGGCGCCGCCGGGGCCGGCGTGGCCTTCGGCGTGAGGATGGCCTTGACGCGACCGCCGCCGCCCGCCGAGACGCCGGCGTTCGGCGGCACGAGGGAACCGTTGACGGTGTAGGTGTCGTTGCTCTGGTCGTAGACGATCAGCGCGCCGCTGCTTTCGTCGTTGGCCGTGGCGCCGATCAGCCGGCGCATGACGGCACGGCGGATGAACTTGACGTTGTCGGCGCGGCTGTCGTACTCGATGACTTCCGACTCGCCCTCGATCCACTCGTCGCCGGCGTTGCGCTTCTGCTTGTAATAGGCCAGCTTGCCGGGCGCCGCCGTGACCACGCCGTACTGGTAGCCCTCGGCGTCCTGGCGCACGTCCAGCCGCGCTCCGCGGATGATGATCGTGCCCTTCGTGACCAGCACGTTGCCGGTGAACACGCTGGTCTGTTTCAGGTCGTCGTAGCGCATCGAGTCGGACTCGATGTTCATCGGCTTGGTGCGGTCGGCGGTTTCGGCCAGGGCGCCCGAGGCGGCACCGGCCAGCAACAGCGCGCCGAAAGCCAGGCGGCCGAGGCGACGAAGGGTGGGGAATGTGGGGATGGAGGGCAATGTCATAAAGGCACGAAACTTGCTCTGAAACATTGTATGCGTGGGATGGCAATTGCCCACCGCCGCCAATGAAAAAGCCCGCCGAAGCGGGCCTTGCATTCGACCAAAAAGCAGGTCGCCGGGTCGGTCAGCCCTTCTTGGCTTCGCCGATGAGGAAGGTCGCGACCTGCAGCACCTTGGACATGCTGCCGGCGGTTTCGCCGTCCACATACCAGCGGCCCGCCACGGCCAGGGCCGGCACGCCGGCGACCTTGTAGGCCTCGGTCTGCTGCGCCGCGCGGCGGGCCTTGCTGGCCACGCCGAAGGACGCAAAGGTTTCCTTGAACTTGGCGCCGTCGAGGCCGGCACGCTCGGCCCAGGCCTGGATGTTGGCGTCGCCGTTCAGGTTCTGGCGCTGCGCGTGGATGGCGGCGAACACCTTCGAGTGGTACTCGTCCAGCTTGCCCATGGCTTCGAGCGTGAAGTACAGGCGCTGCTTGGCCTCGACGTCGTTGCCCACGAAGGGCACGGGGATGCGGCGGAACGCCACTTCCTTCGGGGCTGCCTTGACCCAGGCTTCGAGCGAGGGCTCGAAGTCGTTGCAATGCGGGCAGTTGTAGGAGAAGAACTCGACCACCTCGACCTTGCCGGCGGGTGCATCGACGGGCACGCGCTTGTCGAGCACGAGGAAATCGGTGCCGGCCTTGGGGGCGCGCTGGGCGTGTGCCGGAACGGCAGCCAGCGAAAGCAGCCCGATCGAAGTGGCGGCCAGCGAAAAGTCACGACGTTTCATGGAAAAGGTTCTCCTGTGGGTACCGCAGTACAGAGCCGGCGCGCCGCCGGGAGTTCCCATGGACGGCGCGACCGAGGCGCTGGAATTGACAAACGAGTGCGGCAGATGCCGCGCGGGCGAGAGCTTAAAGGCTGTTCAAGAACGGCGCTGACGGGTCAGCGCTGCACGCGCACCAGCGCCGATTCGAGACCGCCGCCGTCGAGCCGTTCCTTGAGCCGGTCGGCGTCGTCCTTCTTGTTGAACGGGCCCGCGCGCACGCGGTAGACCGTGCGACCGGCCTGCTCGCGCTCGGTGACCTTGGCCTCGACGCCCATCAGCGACAGCTTGGCACGCTGCGCCTCGGCGTCGTCGGTGGTGCGGAAGGCGCCGGCCTGCACGAAGTACATGAAAGGATCAGCACCCGACGGCGACGGTGCGGCGGCCGTGTGGCTCGGCGCGGCGGACGCGGTGGTCGTGCTGCTGCCGCCCGCACGGGCGCGGGCGAGGTCGCCCAGCGGATCGTTCGACGGCGGCAGGGCGTTGGCTTCGGCCGGCACCGGCGCGGGGCGCGCCGGCTTGGGCGCCACCACCACGGGGGCCGGGGCGGTGACCGGCGCGGTGGCGACCGGCGGAGTGCCGGGTGCCACGGTGGCGGGCGCGCCGGTGATCGGGTTCACCGGGCCGGTGGCCGTGGCGGCCGGCGGCGTGGCGGCCGGCTTGGGCGCGCCGGCCTTGCCGGCCAGCGGCGCGTTCGGGTCCCAGTCGCGGTTCTTGCGGGCTTCGGCTTCGTCCTGTTCGGCACCGCCGCGTTGCGTCTTGTTGACGAACGGGATCGGCACCTTGGTGACGTAGACCGCGATGCCCAGGGCGACGCCCAGACCGAGCACCAGGCCGATGATCAGCCCGATGACGATGTTGCCGCGTTGTCTGCTTGTCTTCTTCATGTTCAGAGGGTGATTCACATCTTGCTCGGCGCACTGACGCCGAGGATCGCGAGGCCATTGTGCAGCACCTGCGCGGCCGCTGCGACGAGTGCGAGACGCGCCAGCTTGACCGGCTCGTCGTCCACCAGGATGCGCTCGGCATCGTAGTAGCTGTGGTAGCTGGCCGCGAGTTCGCGCAGGTAGAAAGTCACGTCGTGCGGGGCGAAATCCTTCGCCGCCGCCGTCAGCATGGCCGGGTACTTGGCCAGCAGCAGCATCAGCGCCTGGGCCGCCGGGCTGTCCAGCGGCGACAGGTCGACCGCCTTGAGCGCGGCCGCGTCGCCGCCCCAGGCCGCGAGCACCGAGCAGATGCGCGCGTGGGCGTACTGCACGTAGTACACGGGGTTGTCGTTGTTCTTGGTCACCGCCAGGTCGACGTCGAAGGTGTATTCGGTGTCGGGCTTGCGGCTGAGCAGGAAGAAGCGCACGGCATCGGTGCTGGTCCACTCGATCAGGTCGCGCAGCGTGACGTAGCTGCCGGCGCGCTTGCTGATCTTGACCTCTTCGCCGCCCTTCATGACGCGCACCATGGTGTGCAGCACGTAGTCGGGGTAGCCCTCGGGAATGCCTTCGCCCGCGGCCTGCAGGCCGGCGCGCACGCGCGCGATGGTGCCGTGGTGGTCGGTGCCCTGGATGTTCACGACCTTGTGGAAACCGCGCTCCCACTTGGCGATGTGGTACGCGACGTCGGGCACGAAGTAGGTGTACGTGCCGTCCTTCTTCTTCATCACGCGGTCTTTGTCGTCGCCGTAGTCGGTCGACTTCAGCCACAGCGCGCCGTCCTGCTCGTAGGTCTTGCCGGCGGCCACGAGCTTGGCCACGGCCGCCTCGACGCGCCCGCTGTTGTAGAGGCTGGACTCGAGGTAGTAGTTGTCGAAGCGCACACGGAAGGCTTGCAGATCGAGGTCCTGCTCGCGGCGCAGGTAGGCCACGGCGAACTCGCGGATGCTGTCCAGGTCGTCGATGTCGCCGCTGGCGGTGTATTCGCGGTCGTCCGACTTGACGGTCTTCTTCGCCTTGAAGTCCTCGGCGATGTCGGCGATGTAGTCGCCGTTGTAGGCCGGGGCCTTTTCGCCGCTGGGCCACTCGGGGTCGCCGGGCTTGAAGCCCTTGGCGCGCAGCTGGGTGCTGTTGGCCAGCGTCTGGATCTGCACGCCGGCGTCGTTGTAATAGAACTCGCGCCACACGCTCTGGCCCTGCGAGGCCTGCAGGTTGCAGATGGCGTCGCCCAGCGCGGCCTGGCGGCCGTGGCCGACGTGCAGCGGACCGGTCGGGTTGGCCGAGACGAACTCGACCAGCACCTTTTCGCCCGTGGCGGGCTGCTGGCCGAAGGCTTCGCCGGCGGCCAGCACCTCGCGCACGATCTGCTGCTTGGCGGCAGCCTTCAGGCGGATGTTGAGGAAGCCGGGGCCGGCGATCTCGATCGCCTCGACCCATTGGCCGAAAGCGGGGGTGGCGAGCAGCGCAGCGCTCAGTTCCTCGGCCAGTTCGCGGGGCTTGCGCCCCAGCGGCTTGGCGAGCTGCATGGCGGCGGTGCTGGCGAAATCGCCGTGCGCCGCCACCTTGGGCGACTCGAACGCGGCTTTGGCGCCAGCGCCGGGAGAGAGGGTTTCGAGCGTGTTCGCGAGCGCCGCGAGCAGCTCCTGTTTGACCAATAGCATCTGTGAATTTTACCGGGGGCAAACCCGGACCCAGTTAACGATCGTCATCCGATGGGCGATGTCGCCCGTTAGGATGGTCGGCCCCGAGGCGGGGCGTCTGTCACAACCCAACCTTGCAAGGACATATCCACCATGAAGAAGCTCCTTTCCCTGGTCGCCTCCACCGTCGCGCTCGGCGCCTGCCTGTCGTTCAGCGCCTACGCGCAGGACAAGGCACCTGCACCGGTCGTGGCTCCCGCCGCCGCCGCCGCACCTGCGGCAGCCCCTGCCGCCGCGGCTGCACCCGCCGGTGGCGCCAGCTGCGATGCCAAGGCCATCGACAAGAACGGCAAGCCCCTGGCCGGCGCCGCCAAGAACAGCTTCATGAAGAAGTGCAACAAGGCCGCCGCCGGACCCGCCTGCGCCGCCAAGGCCCTCGACAAGAACGGCAAGGCCCTGGCCGGTGCCGCCAAGAACAGCTTCATGAAGAAGTGCGAAGCCGACGCGGCCAAGGCCTGATCCGGCGCGGCGCCGCCCTGCGGCGCTGACATTTGTTACCCCCCAAAGTCAAAGGGCCCGCTCACGCGGGCCTTTTCTTTTTGTCTTTATTGATTACTTGCCGAAGCCGCGCGCCAGGAACACCGCCACCAGCGGGATCAGCGCGATCAGGTGCGCCTGGATCATCACCAGCTTGCGGGTCTTCAGGATGTCGGCCTCCGCCGGCAGCTTGCCCGTGGCGCGCAGCGTCTTGCGCCAGCGGAAGTAGGTCAGCGTCGGGAAGATCGACAGCACGCCCACGATGATGAACAGCGTGAGCTTCACGTGCAACAGCGGGTTGGTCCAGTACCAGGCCGTGCCCTTCACGCCCCACCAGGTGCGCGCGATGCCGGTGGCCAGCACCGCGATGGCGGCAATGCCGTAGACCATGTCGACCTTGGCCAGCCGCTCGACCACGGCGGCATTGAGCCATTGCACGCGGCACAGCGCGGCTTCACTGGAGATGAACACGACCATCGTGAGGATGGCCAACAGATGCAGGTAGGCGAGGATGGCTTCGAGGGTCATCGGAAACTTTCTTCATCGGGGTTGCAAGCAAATGCAAAAAGCATTGTGCCGCCCGGTCACGATTTCAGGACCGCCCGCCCCAGAATTCCGGCTGCCCGTACTGCGCTTTGAGGAAATCAAGCCACAGTCGCACGCGCAGCGGCAGGTGCTTGGTGCCTGTGAACACCGCATAGATGCCGTTGGGCGGCGCGGCGAAGTCGTCCAGCAGGGGCACGAGCAGGCCGGCGTCGATCTCGGCCTCGACCTCCCAGGTGCTGCGCCAGGCGATGCCGTGGCCCGCCAGGCACCAGTCGTGCAGCACCTGGCCGTCGGAACAATCGAGCGGGCCGCTGGGGCGCAGGTGAATGAGTTCCTGCACGCCCTCCTCGCTGGTAATGCGAAAGGCCCAGCCGCGCGTCTGCGAGGCGTCGCTCGACAGCGTGAGGCAGGCAAAGCGCGACAGCTCGCCCGGGTGCTTGGGCGCGCCGTGGCGGCGCAGGAACTCGGGCGTGGCGACGCAGCGGCGGCGGTTGTCGGCCAGGCGCACGCTCACCAGCGACGAGTCGGGCAGGTCGCCCACGCGCACGGCGCAGTCGAAGCTCTCGCCGGTGACGTCGACCACGCGGTCGCTGAGGTTCAGCGAGATCGTCACCTCCGGGTGCAGCGCATGAAAGCGCGGCACCAGCGGCGCGACGTGGCGGCGGCCGAAGCCGGCCGGCGCCGTCACGCGCAGGTGGCCACTGGCCTTCACGCCGCCGGCGCTCACGCTGGCCTCGGCGTTCGCGAACTCGGTCAGGAGGCGCTGGCAGTCTTCGAGAAAGGCGCTGCCTTCGTGCGTGAGCGCGATGCGGCGCGTGGTGCGCACCAGCAGCTTGACGCCCAGGCGCTCTTCGAGCGCGTCGATGCGACGGCCCATGATCGCGGGCGCCACGCCTTCCGCCTTGGCCGCCGCGGTGAGGCTGCCGCGGGTCGCGACCGAGACAAAGGATTCGAGCTGCTTGAGGCGGTCCATGGCGCGGGAACTATATCGCCCGCCACCGAAGATCAGTCGCCGGCCGTGACGCCTTGCGCCCGCAGCGCGGCGATGTCGCCGTCGCTGTAGCCCACCTCCTTCAGCAGCGCCTCGCTGTGCTCGCCGATGTGCGGCGGCTGCAGGCGGATGCCGGGGCGTTCGCCGCCCAACGTGAACGGCGCGAGCGGCACCTTGGCCATGTGGCCGTCGTTCATGCGCACGGGCGCGAGGCCGCCGGTGGCATTGAGGTGCGGGTCGTCGAACAGCTCCTGCGGCTTGGTGATGGGCGCGAAGGGCAGCTCGTTCTGCTCGAACACCGCACTGAGTTCGGCCGCGCTGTGGTTGGCGAGGTGCGAGCGCAGGATCGGCATCATCCACTCGCGTGCGCGCACGCGGTCGTTGTTGGTCTTCAGGCGCGGGTCGGCCAGCATCTCCTCGAGGCCGAAGGCCTTGCAGAAGATGGCCCACTGCTTGTCGCTCACGGCCGCCAGGAAGATCTGCTCGCCGTCCTTCACGGTGAACACGTCGTACACGGCCCAGGCCGAGATGCGGCTGGGCATTGGGTCGGCCGCCTTGCCCGTGGCGGCGAACTGCATCATGTGCTGCGCGACCAGGAACACGTTGTTCTCGAACAGCGCCGACTGCACCTCGCAGCCCTTGCCGGTGAGCTCGCGCTGGCGCAGCGCGGCCATCGCGCCGATGGCGCCGAACATGCCGCCCATGATGTCGTTCACGCTGGTGCCCGCGCGCAGCGGGTCGCCGGCGCGGCCGGTCATGTAGGCCAGGCCGCCCATCATCTGCACCACCTCGTCCAGCGCGGTGCGGTGGTCGTACGGGCCGGGCAGGAAACCCTTGTGGCTCACGTAGATGAGGCGCGGGTTGAGCTTGGCGAGCGTGTCGTAATCGAGCCCCAGCTTCTTCATCGTGCCGGGCTTGAAGTTCTCGCTCACGATGTCGGCGGTGGCGATGAGGCGCAGCGCCGCTTCCACGCCCTCGGGCTTCTTCAGGTCGAGCGCGATGCTCTTCTTGTTGCGGTTGAAGGTCGGGAAGAAACCCGCGCCCGAGCCCAGCAGGCGGCGCGTGTTGTCGCCTTCGATGGGCTCGACCTTGATGACTTCGGCGCCCAGGTCGGCCAGCAGCAGGCCGCAGGTCGGGCCCATGACCATGTGGGTGAATTCGACGACGCGCACGCCCGCGTAGGGCAAGGGATTGGCTTCAGACATGAGAGAGGGTTTCCTGGACAAAGCCCTTGGGCAGGCCGGCTTCGGGCGTCATGCCGTAGACCGGCTCGCCGGGCAGGCCGGCCTTGAGCGGCGCGCGCGCCGCGATGAGTTTGTCGATGTCGATGCCGGTGCGCACACCCATGGCCTCGAACATGAAGACGAGGTCTTCGGTGACCGCATTGCCCGACGCGCCCGGCGCATACGGGCAGCCGCCGAGGCCGCCGAGCGAGGCGTCGAAGGTGCGCACGCCCTCGTCCCACGCGGCCAGGCAGTTGGCGATGCCCAGGCCGCGCGTGTTGTGCATGTGGGCCGCGCCCGCGTGCACGCCGAGTTCGGCGCGCAGCCGCTTGAAGAGGCGGCGCACCTGCGCGGGGTTGGCGTAGCCCACGGTGTCCGACAGGCCGACCTCCTGCGCGCCGGCCTCGACGCACTGCACGGCCAGGCGGATCACGTCGTCTTCCGGCACCAAGCCCTGCAGCGTGCAGCCGAAGGCGGTGGAGATGCCCGCTTCGAGCTTCACCTGCGGCGCGAGGGCGCCGCGCAGCTCGGCGATGGCGCGCACCTCCTCGACCATCTCGGTCGGCGTCTTGCGCACGTTGGCCAGCGAATGCGCCACGCTGGCCGACACCGGCATCGTGAGCTTGTGCACGCCGGCTTCGAGCGCGGCCTGCGCGCCCTTGCGGTTGGGCACCAGCGCCATCACCACGAGGCCGGGCAACGTGACCGCGTGGCGCACCACCTCGGCGGCGTCGGCCATCTGCGGCAGCAGCTTCGCGGGCACGAAGGAGGCGACCTCGATCTCGCGCAGGCCAGCGGCATGCAGCGCGTCGATCCAGCGCAGCTTGTCGGCCGTGGGCATGGTGGCCTTCACGGACTGCAGGCCGTCGCGCGGGCCGACCTCGCTGATGAGGACGTCGGGGGAGGTCATCGGGTGCTTTCTTGACTGTTCTATCTTGCAGAACTATATTCTGTTAAACAGAATTAAATCGGCAAGCCCGCCGACTGTCAAGCCACGCCATGCCCCGCAAAGCCCAGACCGAATCGGTGTCCGACCTCAACGCCGCCCCCGGCGGCGCCGCCGCGGTCGACCGCGCGCTGAGCCTGCTGTCGGCCTTCCGGCCCGGCGACGAGGCGCTGTCGCTCGCGCAGTTCGCCGAGCGCACGCAGCTGTACAAGAGCACGGTGCTGCGCCTGCTGGCCTCGCTCGAACATGCGCGGCTGATCCGCCGGCAGGACGACGGGCGCTACGCGCTGGGGCTGGAGATCGCGCGGCTGCACGGGCTGTACGCCGCGTCGCAGTCGCTCGATCGCCTCGTGCTGCCGGTGCTGCGCACGCTCGCCGCCGCCACCGGCGAGAGCGCGGCGTACCACGTGCGGCAGGACCAGGGCGACAGCTGGGTGCGCCTGTGCCAGTTCCGCGTCGATTCCTCGCACGTGGTGCGCGACCACGTGCGCGCGGGCGACCTGCTGCCCAACGACCGGGGCGCGGGCGCGCGCGTGCTGATCGCCTTCGGGCCCGAGGCCGAACGGCCGCGTGGCGCGAAGGAGCGCAAGCTGCACGACGCGATCCGCGCGCAAGGCTATTGCGCACTGGTGGGCGACCGCACGGCCGAGCTGGCGGGCATCTCGGCGCCGGTGTTCCATGCGGATGGCGGCCTGGCCGCGGCGGTCACGCTGACGATGCCGACGCACCGCTACGACGCGGCCTACATCGAGCCCGTGCGCGCGGCGGCGAAGGCGCTCAGCGGGCAGGTCTGAGGATCAGGATTCAGCCTTGAAGCCGGAATTCTTGATCGGCAGCTCCCACCGCTTCAGGTGCGTCGCCTGGATGCTCGCCAGCTCCGCCGGCCCCGCATGCGCCGGCACGAGGCCCAGCGCGTAGATCTTTTCCTGCACATCGGGCATGCGCAGCGCGTCGGCCACGGCCTTGTCGATGCGCGCGACCAGCTCGGGCGACATGCCCGGCGGGCCGTACAACCCGAAGAAGGCATCGGCCGTCACATTGATGCCCGCTTCTTTCAGCGTCGGCACGTCGGGCAGCGCGCGGCTGCGCTTTTCGCCCGTCACCGCGAGGATGCGGACCTTGCCCGCGCGGTGGTGCTCGATGGTTTCCGAGGCGGTGTCCACCATCAGCGGCACCTGTCCGCCGATGAGGTCTTGCGCGGCCGGCGCGCCGCCGCGGTAGGCGACGTGCGTCATCGGCACGCCCGAGGCCTGCGCCAGCAGCTGGCCCGCGAAATGCGGCACCGTGCCGGCGCCCGAGGTCGCGTAGTTGGCCTTGCCCGGGTTGGCCTTCATCCAGGCCAGCACCGCCTTCAGGTCGCCTGCCGGCGCGCCCGGCCCGGCCGTGACCGCGAAGTCGAAGGTGCTGCCGAGCGAGATCGGCGTGAAGTCCTTCACCGTGTCGTAGCCGAGGTTCGAATACAGCCACGGGTGGATCACCATCGCGCCGCTGGGCGAGAAGATGAGCACGCTGCCGTCCGGCGGCGAGCGCTTGAGCTCGGCCAGCGCCAGCCGCCCCGCCGCGCCGGGCTTGTTGTCGACGATGACGTTCTGCCCGAGCGACACGCGCATCTTGTCGGCCAGGATGCGCGCGACCACGTCGGCCGACCCGCCCGGCGGAAAGCCGATCAGGATGCGTACCGTGCGCTCCTGCGCGAACGCCATCGGCGCGAGCGCCGTGGCGGTGATGACGGCAGCGGCCTGCGCTGCGAACTGGCGGCGTTGCATGGGGCGGTCTCCTCGGGGTGGTTGTTCTTCGGTGTGCGTGGGGTCGTCAGCGCAGCGCGGCCAGCAGGGCCTCGTTCTGCGCCGGCAAGCCGACGCTCACGCGCAGCCATTGCGGCAGCCCGTAGGGGCCGAGCAGCGAGACCTCGATGCCGGCGGCCAGCAGGCGCGCGTGCACGGCCGGCGCGTCGCCGACCTGCACCATCACGAAGTTGCCCGACGACGGGACGTACGGCAGACCCAGCGCACTGAAGCCCGCGGCGAGCTGCTCGCGCCCGGCGGTGTTGAGTTCGTAGGTGCGCGCCAGGAAGTCGGTGTCGCCCAGCGCCGCCACGGCCGCGGCCTGGGCCGGCGTCGTCACGTTGAAGCGCGGGCGGTGCGCGTTCAGGCGCGCCGTGAGCGCCGGCTGCGACACGCCGTAGCCGATGCGCAGCCCCGCCAGGCCGAAGGCCTTGGAGAAGGTGCGCGCCACGATCAGGTTGGGCAGGCGGCGCACCCATCCGATGCTGTCGTAGCGCTGCGCGGGCGCCAGGTACTCGGTGTAGGCCTCGTCGAGCAGCACCGTCACGTGCGCGGGCACCGATTGCAGAAACTCGCGCAGCGGCGCAGCATCGATGAAGGTGCCGGTCGGGTTGTTCGGGTTGGCGACGAAGACCAGCTTCGTGTCGTCGCCGATGGCGGCGCGCATCGCGTCCAGGTCGTGGCCGAAGTCGCGCGAGGGCACGACGGTGGCGCGTGCGTGGGCGTGCGCCGTGGCCGCCGCATAGACGATGAAGCCGTACTGCGAATAGACGACGTTCTCGCCCGGCTTGAGGCTGACCTGCGCCGCGAGCTCGAGGATCTCGCTCGACCCGCTGCCCAGCGTGAGCCATTCGGGCGGCACGTCGAGCCGCGCGGCCAGCGCCTGCTTGAGCGCGGTGCCGTTGCTGTCGGGGTAGTTGCCCGCACCTTCGAGGGCGTCGGCGGCGGCGCGGCGGGCCGACTCGGGCATGCCGAGCGGGTTTTCGTTGGAAGCCAGGAGGATCATTGCGGCGGGAGCTGATTATTTAAGAAGTTAAATATATACAGCTGCCACCGGCCCGGCCTCAGGGCCTACCCTTTGAAGCGAGGCTTGGGCCCTGGTCGATTACCTTCATTTTTGTCACAGATAAATCTCACTTTCGACTCTTACTCGCCCGCAAAGTATCGAATACAGTTCTCCCATGGCTTCACCTGGGGCAAGTGCGCCCCACTGCTGCGCCGCCCCCGATTTCCTGTTTTTTGCATTGCGTTCCCCAAGGAGAAACACATGACCGACCGCACCACCGCCCACCGACTCCAGGTCGCGACCGAACTGCACCGCTTCGTCGAAGAGAAGGTCCTGCCCGCCAGCGGCGTGGCCAGCGACGTGTTCTGGAAGGGCTTCGACGCCATCGTCCATGACCTGGCGCCCAAGAACGTCGCCCTGCTCGCCGAGCGCGACCGCCTGCAAAGCGAACTCGACGCCTGGCACAAGAAGAACCCCGGCCCGATCGCCGACATGCCGGCCTACCGCGCCTTCCTGGAAAAGATCGGCTACCTGCTGCCGCAGCCCAAGGGCGTGAAGGCCACCACGGCCAACGTCGACTCCGAACTCGCGCTGCAGGCCGGTCCGCAGCTGGTGGTGCCGATCCTGAACGCGCGCTACGCCCTGAACGCCGCCAACGCGCGCTGGGGTTCGCTGTACGACGCGCTGTACGGCACCGACGCCATTCCCGAAACCGGCGGCGCCGAAAAGGGCAAGGGCTACAACCCCGTGCGCGGCGCCAAGGTCATCGAGTTCGCGCGCAACGTGCTCGACCAGGCCGCACCGCTGGCCAACGGCTCGCACAAGAACGCCACCGGCTACAGCGTGAAGGACGGCCAGCTGGTCGTCGCGCTGCAGGGCAGCAGCACCGGCCTGGCCGACGCATCGCAGTTCGTCGGCTACCAGGGCGACGCCGCCGCGCCGTCGTCGGTGCTGCTCAAGCACAACGGCATCCACCTGGACATCCGCATCGACCGCAGCACCGCCATCGGCAAGAGCGATGCGGCCGGCGTGAGCGACCTCGTGCTCGAAGCCGCGCTCTCGACCATCCTCGACCTGGAAGACTCGGTGGCCGTGGTCGACGCGGCCGACAAGGTCGTCGCGTACGCGAACTGGCTGGGCATCGTGCAGGGCACGCTGACCGAAGAAGTCGCCAAGGGCGGCAAGACCTTCACGCGCGGCCTGAATGCCGACCGCGAGTACACGGGCGCCAACGGCCAGCCGCTGAAGCTGCACGGCCGCTCGCTCATGTTCCTGCGCAACGTGGGCCACCTGATGACCAACCCGGCCATCCTGTACGAAGGCGGCAAGGAAATCCCCGAAGGCATCCTGGACGCCGTGGTCACCACCACCATCGCCATGATCGACGTCAAGCGCAAGGGCAACTCGCGCACCGGCAGCATCTACATCGTCAAGCCCAAGATGCACGGCCCGGCCGAAGTCGCCTTCGCCAGCGAGCTGTTCGGCCGCGTCGAGCAGCTGCTCGGCCTGCCCGCCAACACCGTCAAGCTCGGCATCATGGACGAGGAGCGCCGCACCAGCGTGAACCTGCAGGCCTGCATCGCCGAAGCTGCCGCGCGCGTGGCCTTCATCAACACCGGCTTCCTGGACCGCACCGGCGACGAGATGCACACCGCCATGCAGGGCGGCCCGATGATCCGCAAGGGCGACATGAAGTCCAGCGCGTGGATCGGCGCCTACGAAAAGAACAACGTGCTCGTCGGCCTGAACTGCGGCCTGCGCGGCAAGGCGCAGATCGGCAAGGGCATGTGGGCCATGCCCGACCTGATGGCCGCCATGCTCGAGCAGAAGATCGCCCACCCCAAGGCCGGCGCCAACACCGCCTGGGTGCCCTCGCCCACCGCCGCCACGCTGCACGCGCTGCACTACCACCAGGTCAGCGTGACCGCGGTGCAGCAAGAGCTGGAAAAGATCGACGCCGACGGCGAGCGCGAGAACATCCTGAACGCGCTGCTGCAGGTGCCGATCGCTGCACAGGCCAAGTGGACCGACGCCGAGAAGCAGCAGGAAATCGACAACAACGTGCAGGGCATCCTGGGCTACGTGGTGCGCTGGGTCGACCAGGGCGTGGGCTGCTCGAAGGTGCCCGACATCCACAACGTCGGCCTCATGGAAGACCGCGCCACGCTGCGCATCTCGAGCCAGCACATCGCCAACTGGCTGCTGCACGGCGTGGTCACCAAGGCGCAGGTCGACGAGGCCTTCCAGCGCATGGCCAAGGTGGTCGACGAGCAGAACGCCGGCGACGCGCTGTACCAGCCGATGGCCGGCCACTTCGACACCTCGGCCGCCTACAAGGCCGCACAGGACCTCGTGTTCAAGGGCATCGAGCAGCCCAGCGGCTACACCGAGCCGCTGCTGCACGCCTGGCGCCTGAAGGTCAAGGCCGCAGCCTGACGCGCGCCTTGCGCAGTGCCGGCCACCGCCGGCGCTGACGCCTCGGAGACACGCAACGAACGGCGCCCTCGGGCGCCGTTCTGCATGGGGCGCGACATGCCGGTAGCATCGACGCCGCCCTCTTCTCTCTCCGGTCTCCGTTTCTCCCGATGAACAAGCACGCGGCTTCGCCGCCCCCGACCCGCGGGTCGACCTCGGCCGCGGCCATGCTGGTCGCACTGGCCACCGCCTTCGCGCTGAGCCAGGCCTTTCGCACCGTCGGCGCCATGATGGCCACGCCGCTCACGCAGCACTTCGGCCTCACGCCGCAGGCGCTGGGCACCTGGGCCGGCACCTTCCATTTCACCTTCGGCATCATGCAGCTCGCGATGGGCGTGTCGATCGACCACTTCGGCGTGCGCCGCACCGTGCTCACCGCCTTTCCGCTCGCCATCGCGGGCGCCGCGCTGTGCACCGTGGCGCCGGGCTTCGGTGCGCTGCTGCTGGGGCAGGCGCTGATCGGCGTGGGCTGCGCGCCGGCCTTCCTGGCCTGCACCGTGTTCATCGCGCGGCACTTCGACGCCGCGCGCTTCACCGCCATGTCGGGGCTGGTGATGAGCCTCGCGGGCATGGGCATCCTGTTCACCGGCACGCCGCTGGCGCTGCTGATCGAGGCCGCCTCGTGGCGCGCCGGCTATGCCGCGCTGACCGCCTTCGCCGTGCTCTCGTGGATCGTCATCTTCTGGCGCGTGCACGAGCCCGCGCGCACGCAAGCAACATCTGACGAACCCGCACCCGAGCGCCAGTCGCTGCGCCAGGCCGTGCGCGACCTGCTGCCGCTGTTCGCCATGCCGCACACGCTCGGGCTGCTGTGCTTCGCCTGCGTGTCGTATGCCGCCTTCATCACGCTGCGCGGCCTGTGGCTCGGCCCCGTGCTGCACGACCGCCACGGCCTCTCGCTCGTGGCCAGCGGCAACGTGGCGCTGGTGATGACCGTCGCCGGCATGGCCAGCCCCATGCTGTTCGGCCGCCTCGACCCCGGCGGCGCGCGCCGCACGCGCTGGATGATGCGCTGCGCCTTCGCCGGCGCGGCGATGTTCGCCGCCATGGCCCTCACGCAATCGCGCGCCATCGACATCGGCCTGCCGATCGTCTACGGCATGCTCTCTGGCTACAGCGTGCTGCTGTACGCGTACACCAAGAACGCCTACCCGGCGGCCGTGACGGGCCGCGCGATGGCGCTGCTCAACATGGCGATGTTCCTCGGCGTCTCGCTGATGCAATGGACCACCGGCGTGGCCGCCTCCTGGGCCGTGGCCCAGGGCAGCGAGCCGTTCCGCGCGGTGTTCCTCACGGTGAGCGGGATGCTGGCGGCGGGGACGCTGGCGTTCTGGATGCTGCCGAGAGCCAAGGCATTGGTGCGCCCGACGGCGCCGCCTAGCGCTTGATCGCCAGCATCAACACCCCGCCCGCGATCATCGCCACGCCGCCCCACTCGCGCACGGACGGGCGCTCGCCGAGGAACATCACGGCGAACAGCACCACGAGCACCACGCTGAGCTTGTCGACCGGCGCGACCTGCGAGGCGTTCCCCATCTTGAGCGCGCGGAAGTAGCAGACCCACGACGCGCCGGTCGCCAGCCCCGACAGCACGAGAAAGGCCCAGGTGCGCGGCGACAGTTCGAAGGGGTTGCTCCACTTGCCCGTGGCCTTCACGAAGGCCGCGAGCACGACGAGGATCACCACGGTGCGCACCAGCGTCGCCATGTCGGCATCGACGCCGGCCAGGCCCAGCTTGGCGAGGATGGCCGTCATCGCGGCGAAGACGGCCGACAGCATGGCCCAGACGAACCAGTTCGACGATGCAGCGAAGCTCATGGCGCGCTCCTTCAGAGGCAGGTGATGTCAGTGCGCCCGATCATCGCGCGAATGGCTGCCCTCGCAACGCTCACGCCGCATCCCCCAACCGCGCCCGCACCTCGCGCCGGCTCAGCTGGCGCTTGGCGACGGCATACACGTCATGACGCCCATACATGTCGAAGTGCGTGGGCAGGCCCGGCGCTGAACGTCGCGCCGCACCGCAGCGCGTGACCATGCAGCGGCGCAACACGTCGTAGCACCTGGGCTCCGTTTGCGTCGTGCCTGCGCGCTCGGGAAACTTCGCGAGCACGACTTCGAACCAGCAGCCGTCGACGCAGTGCCACTGCGTGGTCGCGTCGATCAAGTGGTAGACCGCATGCGGCGTGTCGCCGCGCCGCGCGGCCCGGTCCACACGGCGCGCCGCGCGCGCCTCGCGCAGGCGCCGGTTCGGCAGCAGGATGCCGGTGACCGGGTGCACGAACAGCTCGACACCCGGCGCTTCGTGCAGCGGCACGCCGTCGCGGGTTCCCCAGCGGTAGGGTCGCACCCGCACCTCGCCATCGCACAGCACCGTGTCGCGCGCCACGAAGTCGTCGACGTGCAGAAAGATGTGCGCCTGCACCGTGCTGCGGCGATCGATGCCGCTGCACAGCTCGGCGTACACCTTGTCCCACGGCCGGTGCACCTGCTTGTGCAGCCAGCGCTTGAGCGGCTGGAGGTTTTCGCTCAGCCACTTCGGATGCTGCAGGCCGCGCTTCATGCCCAGGTGCGAACCGCGCTCGGGGCTGTTGCGCCACGGGCGGCCATCGCCCTGCACGCGCCAGCCGCCGCGCGGACGCTCGACGATCACCTTGTCCATGTCGTCACGCATCGTCGGCCCTCCGTGCGATGTCGCGCGCGGCTTTCTGCAGCGCCACCTTCTGCGCGCGCCGCTCGGCGCGGTGGGTGCGCAGGTGGCGGCCCGCGCCCTGGCTGGCTTCGCGGCGCGCCATCGCGGCCACCACGGGATTGCGCGGTGCCGACGCGGGCACCGCAAAGTAGAACCGGCCCAGACGCTTGTCGTCGTCGCGGGCCTTTCGTTGAGCACTCATGTGCACACACTCCGAAAAAACAAAAAGGCCCCGGCGAATGCAGTTGCGCGCGGGGCCCTTGTCGATTCGGCCGCGGCGGATGCGAAGGTGCACATCCGGCCGGGGCGGTCGGTGTGCGTCAGGTGTTCAGTGAACGGTTCATTGAATGGTGTTCTCGCCCGGGAGGTTGATCGTCGCCGTGCGCGGTGTCTGGAAAAACGGTCGCTGAAAAAGGAAGGGCGGATTCTGGCGAGGGCCTTCGCCGTGCGCAAGCCCGGCGCGGCGCGCTGTGGTGCAAAGCTGACAGGGCACATCGGTTGAATCCGCTTCGCGCATCGCGCCGTATGGCATCTCAAGCGCATCGCGCCTCCGAGCTGTTGGCGGTTTCCACAGAGCCTTTCCTTCCAGGAGACATCCATGAAAAAACTCGTGATCGCCCTCGGCGTGTCGGTCCTGCTCGGCGCGTGCGCCGGCAGTGGCATGAGCAACGCCAGCAGCAGTGCCGCCACCCCCATGGTCGGCGGCGCGCCGATGTACCCGACGAAGGACATCGTCGACAACGCGGTGAATTCGAAGGACCACACGACGCTGGTCGCCGCGGTGAAGGCGGCCGACCTCGTGGCCACGCTCAAGAGCCCGGGCCCGTTCACGGTGTTCGCGCCCACCAACGCCTCGTTCGCGGCGCTGCCGGCCGGCACGGTCGACACGCTGCTCAAGCCCGAGAACAAGGCCACGCTCACCAAGGTGCTGACCTACCACGTGGTGCCCGGTCGCATGGACAGCGCGGCGCTGACGAGCGCGATCAACGCGGGCGGCGGCAAGGCGATGCTCAAGACCGCCAGCGGCGGCACGCTCACGGCCACGATGAGCGGCGGCACGGTGTGGGTGACCGACGCCAAGGGCGGCACGGCGGCGGTGACGATCGCCAATGTCTACCAGTCGAACGGCGTGATCCACGTCGTCAACAAGGTGCTGCTGCCAGGTTGATCGGCAGGCGGGCGGCGGCCCTTCGTCAGCTCCGCTGCGCGGCCTCCGCCTCGTCGCGCAGCCATTGCGCGAAGTCCTGCGCGTCGCGGTTGCCCGCGGCGCGCCGCGACATCTCGATGAAGTAGCCGCGGTGCGATGCCACGCCCTGGCCGAGCGGCGCCACGAGCCGGCCGTCGCGCACCAGTTCGCGCAGCAGCGGCAGGCGCCCGATGACCACGCCCTGCCCCGCCACCGCGGCGGCCACCGCATCGGCGTACTGCGAGAAGCGCAGCGTGCTCTTCATGCGCAGGTCTTCCAGCCCCATCACCTTGAGCCACGGCTCCCAGTCGGTGGTCGGGGCTTCGCTGTGGTCCGGGTATTCGATGGTCAGCAGCGTGAGCTTGGAAAAATCGGACAGCTCGCGCAGCGACGCGGCCACCTGCGGCGCGCACAGCGGGATCACCGACTCCTCGAACAGCGCCGGGCCCACGCCGCGGCCGATGGGCACGAAGCGCACCGCAAGGTCGAGCCGGCTCACGTCCAGGTCGAGCACGTCGAGCGTGGCCGACACGCGCACGTCGACCTGAGGATGCGTGCCGGTGAAGCGCGCCAGTTTCGGAATGAGCCACAGCGACGCAAAGCCCGGCGTGGTGGTGATCGACACCTGCCGCGGCGCGGCGCTGGCGCGCACGCGCGCGGTGGCGTCGCGCAGGCGCTCCAGGCTGTCGGTGACGGCGCGCTGCAGCACGCCGCCGGCCTCGGTGAGCACGAGCGCGCGGTGGCGGCGCTCGAACAGCAGCACGCCCAGGCTGGCTTCGAGCTGCTGGATCTGCCGGCTCACGGCCGACTGCGTGAGGTGCAGCTCGCCCGCCGCCAGCGTGAAGCTGAGCCGGCGCGCGGCGGCCTCGAAGCTGCGCAGCAGCTCGAGCGGCGGGAGCTCGCCGGCAGGGGTTTTCACATTCTCTGGAGGCATGCAACGAGTTCCAAATGACCGCGTGTAAGAGAGGGCTCGGCTCACTATATTCATTCGTATCACGAATGCAATGGAGGTTCCCATGAGCACCACCGACCGGTCCCCTTCCACCTTTTTCTCCTCGTCGAGCTCGCGCTTCCACGTGAGCCTGCCCAGCCGCGCCGTCTTCGCCGTGCCCGACGGCGCGGGCGTGGGCATCGAATGCCGCAGCGGCGCGGTGTGGATCACGCTGGACCGCGACCCGCGCGACATCGTGCTCGGGCCGGGCGAGCGCTTCGAGAGCACCGAGCACCGGCGCGTGCTGGTGTCGGCGCTGGAGTCGTCGTGCATCTCGGTGTCGGACGCGCAGCCCGCCGCGCTGCCGAACCCGGCCTCGCGCGCACAGGCTCGCGTGCGGTCGCCTTGGCGACTGGCGCTGCACGGGTTGTCCCCGGCTTGACCGCGGGCGCCGTGGCATCGAACCTCGATGCCATGGACCGCCCCCGCAGGGAGCAGCACCGCGCGCCGCCGTGACGACAGGCGGCTTTTTGCTTTGGGCGTCCGTTTTCCTTCTTGGCCTTGAAAGGGACACGCCCATGACCACCACTTCTGGCGCAGCGCTCGCATGAACGCGCCGCAACCCACACCCCAACCCTGCATCCTGTGCGAGCAGGCCGACGGCATCGCCACGCTCACGCTGAACCTGCCGCACAAGCTGAACCCGATCGCGAAAGACCTGCAGGTCGAACTGCGCGACGCGCTCGAGCGCATCCGCGACGACCGCACGGTGCGCGCCGTGATCCTCACGGGCGCCGGCAAGGCCTTCTGCGTGGGCGCCGACCTGAGCGCGATGGCGCCGCCCGGCGAGCCCGGCCAGACGCTCGGCGACCAGACCGCCGAGTGGATGCAGAAGCTCAGCAACCCGCTCATCGAGACGCTGCGCACGCTGCCGGTGCCGGTGGTGGCAGCCGTCAACGGCCCGGCGGCCGGTGCGGGCGTGGGCTTGGCGCTCGCGGCCGACGTGACCATCGCGGCGCGCAGCGCCTACTTCTACCTGCCCTTCCTGCCCAAGCTGGGCATCGTGCCCGACCTGGGCTGCACCTGGGCCATTCCGCGCCGCGCCGGCCGTGCGCGCGCGATGGGCATGGCGCTGCTCGACGAGCGCCTGAGCGCCGGACGCGCCGTGCAGTGGGGCCTGATCTGGGCCTGCGCCGACGACGAGCAACTGATGGACGAAGCCCGCGCCATCGCGCAGCGCCTGGCGCGCCTGCCGGCGCACTCGGTGCTCGAAGCCCGCGAGGCCTTCGACGCCTCGGAGCACCACTCGCTGAAAGAACAACTGCACTACGAGAGCGAGCGCCAGCGCGCGCTCATCGACCGCCCCAGCTTCCGTGAAGGCGTGAGCGCCTTCCTGCAGAAGCGCCCTCCTGTCTTCGAAACCCGCTGACGTCCCCATGACCATCGAACGCACCCTCTTCACCGCCGACCACGAGGCCTTCCGCGACAGCTTCCGCCGCTTCATGGACAAGGAGATCGCGCCTTTCCACGACGACTGGGAAGAGCAAGGCTACGTCGACCGCGCCGTCTGGTCCAAGGCCGGCGAAAACGGCTTCCTGTGCATGGCGCTGCCCGACACCTACGGCGGCGCGGGCGCCGACCTGCTCTATTCGGTGATCCAGTTCGAGGAGCTGTGGGCGCGCGGCTTCACGGGCATCGGCTTCGGCCTGCACAACGAGATCGTCGCGCCGTACATCCTGCGCTACGGCACCGAGGCGCAGAAGCAGCACTACCTGCCGAAGCTCGCCAGCGGCGAGAGGGTGGGCGCCATCGCCATGAGCGAGCCCGGCGCGGGCAGCGACCTGCAGGCCGTGAAGACCAGCGCCATCCGCCAGGCCGACGGCAGCTACCTGCTCAACGGCAGCAAGACCTTCATCACCAACGGCTGGCATGCCGACCTGGTGATCGTGGTCGCCAAGACCGACCCGGCCGCGGGCGCGAAGGGCACCAGCCTGTTCCTCGTCGAGCGCGGCATGCCGGGCTTCGAGAAGGGCAAGCGCCTGAAGAAGCTGGGCCTGAAGGCACAGGACACGTCCGAGCTGTTCTTCAACGACGTGCGCCTGCCGGCCGAGGCGCTGCTGGGCGAGGTCAACCGCGGCTTCGTCTGCCTGATGGAGCAGCTGCCCTGGGAGCGGCTGCAGATCGCGATCAGCGCGGTGGCCGCGTCGCAGGCCGCCATCGACCACACCGTGGCCTACGTGAAAGAGCGCAAGGTGTTCGGCCAGCCCGTGGGCAACTACCAGAACACACGCTACACGCTGGCCGAGCTGCAGACCGAGGTGCAGGTGGCGCAGGTGTTCGTCGACAAGTGCATCGAGCTGCTCATGGCCGAGAAGCTCGACACCGCCACCGCGAGCATGGCCAAGTACTGGACCAGCGACCTGCAGTGCAAGGTGATGGACGAGTGCGTGCAGCTGCACGGCGGCTACGGCTTCATGTGGGAGTACCCGATCACCCGCGCGTACGCCGACGCGCGCGTGCAGCGCATCTACGGCGGCACCAACGAGATCATGAAAGAGGTGATCACGCGATCGATGGGCCTCGGCGGGCGCTGAAGCGCCCCGCATTTGGCACCACTGGCGCCATGGAAAGGGCTGCGGGAGAATGCCGCGCATGCCCATCCTCAACGCCTTCTACGCCCAGTCGGGCGGCGTCACCTCGGTCATCAACGCCTCGGCCTGCGGCGTGATCGAGACGGCGCGCCAGCACCCGGACCGCATCGGCACGCTCTATGCCGGGCGCAACGGCATCCTCGGCGCGCTCACCGAGGACCTGATCGACACCAGCGCCGAGCCGGCCGACGCGATTGCGGCGCTGCGCACCACGCCCTCGGGCGCGTTCGGCTCGTGCCGCTACAAGCTCAAGTCGCTCGAGAAAAACCGCCGCGAGTACGAGCGCCTGATCGAGGTGTTCAAGGCGCACGGCATCGGCTACTTCTTCTACAACGGCGGCGGCGACTCGGCCGACACCTGCTTCAAGGTGAGCCAGCTGTCGCAGTCGATGGGCTACCCGCTGCAGGCCATCCACGTGCCCAAGACCATCGACAACGACCTGCCGCTGACCGACTGCTGCCCGGGCTTCGGCTCGGTGGCGAAGTACGTGGCGGTGTCCACGCTCGAAGCCTCGTTCGACGTGCGCTCGATGGCCGCCACCTCCACCAAGGTGTTCGTGCTCGAGGTGATGGGCCGCCACGCGGGCTGGATCGCCGCGGCCGGCGGGCTGGTGGCCGACCATGGCATTCCGGTGGTGGTGCTGTTCCCCGAGATCGAGTTCGATGCGGCCCGTTTCCTGGCGCGCGTCGATGCCATGGTGCAGCAGCACGGCTACTGCTCGGTGGTGGTGTCCGAAGGCTGCCACCATCCCGACGGCACCTTCCTGGCCGAACAGGGCGCGCGCGATGCCTTCGGCCATGCGCAGCTCGGCGGCGCGGCGCCGGTGGTGGCGCAGATGGTGAAGGAGGCGCTGGGCCACAAGTTCCACTGGGCGGTGGCCGACTACCTGCAGCGCGCGGCACGCCACATCGCCTCGGCCACCGACGTGAAGCAGGCCTACGAGCTGGGCCAGCGCGCGGTCGAGCTGGCGCTCGAAGGCCGCAACGCGGTGATGCCGACCATCGAGCGCACGAGCGACGTGCCCTATGCGTACACGTTGGGCGCGGCGCCGCTCGAAGCGGTGGCCAATGTCGAGAAGCCGATGCCGCGCGATTTCATTTCGGACGACGGCTACGGCATCACCGAGAAGTGCCGCCGCTACCTGCTGCCGCTGATCGCGGGCGAGGACTACCCCGCCTACCGCGACGGCCTGCCGGTGTACGCGACGCTGCGCAACGTGGCGGTGCCGAAGAAGCTGCCGGCCTTCGCGCTCGCATGACGGTGGTCATCGACACCGCGCGCTGTCCGCTGTGCGGCGAGGCGAACCGCTGCGCGATGGAGGTCGAGCGCGAGACCGGGCAGGCGCAGCCGCCCTGCTGGTGCATGGCCGCCGATTTTTCGCTGGCCCCGCTCGACACGCTGCCCCCGGCGTTGCGCGGCCAGGCCTGCATCTGCGCGCGCTGCGCCGCAGGAAAGCCGCCGCCTCAGGACTGAGCGACGTCGCCCTGCGACTGGGACTGTGACTGCCCCTGTGCAGGCTCGGCAGCTTCCGTCGCGGCTTCCGCCACATCCCCTGCCGTCACCATCGTCGGCGCCGTGCCGCTGCGCTGCGCGGTGACCACGCCGTGGATGAACTGCAGCTTGCCCACCGCCGCGCGCGGCAGCACGAAGGGGTAGTAGTCGGGCTGGCCCATGCTGCGCGACAGCTCGTTGAGCATGCTGGTCAGCAGCACCCAGCCGTTGATGAAGTCGAGAAACTTCGCGGCGTCGGGATGGTCGGGCTGCCACAGGTCGGCGGCGGTAAAGAGATCGTTCTGCAACTCCACATTGCTCGCGTCGATGCCGAAGCTCATGGCCGTGTCGGCGGTGTCGGCCATGTGCAGGTAGTGGGCCCAGGTCTCGGCCCAGTCTTCCCACGGGTGCATGCTCGCGTAGCTGCTGACGAAGCGCTGCGCCCAGTCGGGCGGCGGGCCCTGTTCGTAGTGCTGCTGCAGCGCGGCGCCGTAGTCGGCGCGCTCGTCGCCGAAGAGCACGCGGAAGTCGTCGATCCATCGCGTGGGCAGCACCAGCAGGTCCCAGTAGTAGTGACCGATCTCGTGGCGGAAGTGGCCCAGCAGCGTGCGGTAGGGCTCGTGCATCTCGGCGCGGATGCGCTCGCGCACGGCGTCTTCGGCCTCCTCGGCGTTGAGCGTGATCAGCCCGTGCTCATGGCCCGTCATCACGTGCGGGGCGCCCGGCATGTTGCTGAGGAAATCGAAGGCCAGCCCGTGCACCGGGTCGGCATGGCGGCTCACCACCGGCAGGCCGAGCGCGAGCAGCTGCGAGATCAGGCGGCGCTTGGGCATCTCGAGCTTGCGCCAGAGTTCGCCGTTGGCTTCCACCGACAGGTCGGGGATGGTGCGCGTGACGCTGCAGGCCAGGCAGTAGCCGGGCGCCAGGCCCTGCGTGTCGGCGGGAATGGTTTCGCCCTCGCGCGGCTGCGCCACCATCCAGTTGCAAGCGGCCGGCGTCATGAGGTTGGCGCAGCGGCGGTAGGTGGCGCCGTGCGGGTCGCCAAAGACGGTGAAGGTGTCGGGCAGCGCGCCCTCGCCTTCGGCCGGCGCCAGCGGCACCACGCCGAGCCGGTCGATCACGTAGCCCAGCGGCGTGTGGCAGGCCAGGCACTCGCTGTTGCGCAGGAACACGGGGCGCCCGCACTGGCAGCGGTAGGCGCGGCTGACGGTGGGCGCGGCGAGTTCAGCCGCGAGCGTGGGGGTGGCGTCGGGCGCGGCCGGGTCGTGGCCGGAGTCGGGGGTCGATGGATGCATGGCTTGTTCTTTGGAGACTTGACGCACAGGGGACAGCCGCCGCATTGTGCGACCGGCCCGCGCGCGGTCGACCGCGTAAACACCGATATGCTTGTAGGACGACGGACCCGCGACCGTCCCTGCGCCGCCCCATGACCTCCCCCCCCACACCCGACACGCCGCCCTCCATGGGCGCCCTGCGCGCCCGCTACGGCGAGCGCTACCGCTGGTACCTGCTGCTGTCGGTCATGGTGGGGACGATGGCGTCCATCATGTCCTCGACCATCGTCAACGTGGCGATCCCCGACATGAGCCACCACTTCGCGCTGGGCCAGGAGCGCGCGCAGTGGGTCAGCTCGGGCTTCATGGTGGCGATGACGGTGTCGATGCTCACCACGCCCTGGCTGCTGTCGCGCTACGGCTACCGGCGCACCTACGTCGGCACCATGCTCCTGCTGCTGGCCGGCGGCATCGTCGGCGGGCTGGCCAACCACTACCCGCTGGTGCTGCTGGCGCGCGTGGCCGAGGGGCTGGCCGCGGGCGTGGTGCAGCCCATTCCGGCCATCATCATCCTGCGCGCCTTCGAGCCGCACGAGCAGGGCCGCGCCAGCGGCATCTTCGGCATGGGCGTGGTGCTGGCGCCGGCCATCGGGCCGAGCATCGGCGGCGTGCTGGTCGACCTGTTCGGCTGGCGCTCGATCTTCTTCATGGTGGTGCCCTTCTGCCTGGCCTCGATCTGGCTGGCCTACAAGTTCGTGCCCAAGACCGCGCCCGGCGGCGTGGCCGCGACGCGCGGCAGCGGGCTCGATGCGCGCGGCCTGGCGCTGGGCACCGTGGGCACGCTGTGCCTGCTGAACGGGCTGGTCGAGCTGCGCGGCGATTCGCCGCTGCAGGCCGCGCTGCTGCTGGCCGGCGCGCTCATCGCCTTCGCCGCCTTCGTGTGGTGGCAGCGCCGGCTCATGGCCTCGGGCGGCGCGCCGCTGATGAACCTCGCGCTCTTTCGCTACCGCCAGTTCGCCATGGGCAGCCTGGTCGCCTTCATCTACGGCACCGCGCTGTTCGGCTCGACCTACCTGCTGCCGGTGTACATGCAGGTGGGGCTGCACCTGTCGGCCTCGCATGTGGGCACCACCCTGCTGCCGGCCGGCATCGTGCTGGCCTTCACCATCGCGGGCGTGGGCCGGCTGGCCGACAAGCAGCCAACCTGGCTGCTGGTGAGCATCGGCCTGGCGCTGCTGGCGGTGTCGTTCGCGCTCATGGCCGTGCTGCGGCTGGACAGCCCGCTGTGGCTGCTGGTGGTGTTCGCGATCGTCGGGCGCATCGGGCTGGGCTTCATCCTGCCCTCGCTCAACCTCGGGTCGATGCGCCCGCTGGCCAAGCCGCTCATTCCGCAGGGCGCCAGCGCGATCAGCTTCGTGCGCATGCTCGGCGGCGCGGTGGGCGTGAGCCTGTGCGCCATCATTCTCGAATGGCGCCTGGCGGCGCACGGCGACTCGCTCGCCAACCCGGTGAGCACGCCGGCGCGGCTGGCCGCCTTCGACGAGGTGTTCCTCATGCTGGCCGGCCTGTGCGCGCTGGCCGTCTGCGCGGCCTGGCAGCTGCGCGAGCCGCCCGGCGAGGACACGGCGCAACACAGGGGGTAAACCCCGGCGGCGCGGGGACTCGCTTTCGCTTTCAATTGTTATCAGTTGTATCTAAAAGCGGAATCGGTTCCATGCATCGCAGACGTTTTCTCGCCGCCTCGGCCGCGGCGACGGCCGGACTCGGCCCCCTCCTTTCCTTGCCTTCCACCGCCCTGGCCGCCGAGAACGGCGTCAGCGACGGCGAGATCGTCCTCGGCCACACCGGCATCCTGAGCGGGCCGCTGGGCGTGCCGATCAAGGTCGTGATGGCCGGCGCCGGGCTGGCCTTCGACGCGGTCAATGCGCAGGGCGGGCTCGCGGGCCGCAAGCTCAAGCTGGTCTCGCTCGACGACGAGCTCAAGCCCGAGAAGGCCGTCGCCAACTACGAGAAGCTGCTCGCCGAGCACCGCGCCTTCGCCTTCTTCGGCTGCGTGGGCTCCGGCACCACGGCCGCCGCGGCCAAGGTGCTGGGGCAGAGCGGCGCGCCGATGGTGGGCGGTTATGCGGTGTCGGACTCGGCGCGCGAGAAGGTCGCGGGCGCAGGCTACTTCGTGCGCGCCACCTTCGCGCGCGAGGCGCAGGCGCTGGTGCAGCACCTGAGCACCATCGGCGTCTCGCGCATCGCCGTGGCCTACCTGGACAACCCCGGCGGCGCCGAAGTGGCGCGGCTGGTCGAGGCGGCGCTCGACACGCTCAAGCTCAAACCCGTGGCGGCGGTGCCCGTGAAGGGCGACGGCACCACCAACGAGTCCGCCGGCAAGGCGCTGGCCGAAAGCAAGGCCCAGGCCGTGCTCATGTACCTGGGCGGCGGCATCGGCGGCGAGGTGATGAAGAGCGCCTGGACCGCCGGCGGACGCCAGATGTTCTACGGCATGTCGATCGTGCCGGGCGACGTCACCGCCAAGCTCGTCGGCGACAAGACCAGCGGCCTGGCCATCTCGCAGATCGTGCCCTACCCCTGGAGCGAGGTCGACGCCACCGCGCGCGAATTCCGCCAGCTGGCCGAGCGCGCCAAGGTCGACATCGGCTACCTCAGCTACGAAGGCTATGTGAACGCGCTCGTGATGATCGAGGCCCTGCGCCGCACCGGCCGCGACCTCACGCGCGCAAAGCTGCACGCCACGCTGAAGGCGATGAAGCTGCGCATCGGCAACATGGAGATCGACTTCACGGGTGCGAGCAACACGGGCTCGCGCTTCATCGAGATGGTGCGGGTGACGAAGGAAGGGCGCTTCCTGCGATAGAGACAGAGGTCGGCGCTGCTCACAGCCCCAACTGCGTGAGCGCCCAGGCCACCGTGCCCAGCTGCATCACGTTCAGCACCATCCCGGCGATGTGGAGCTTGCGGAACTGCACGATCGACGTGTCCGTCGCCGGGATCGTGTGGCGCAGCAGGTCCATGCGCGGAATGATGAGCCAGCGGCGCAGCGCGAAGGCCAGGCCGGCAATGAGGGCCATGCCGACCGCGAAGAAAGGCTTGCCGCACCACGCATAGCTGAGCGCCGCCGCGCTCGCGGTGAACACCACGGCCACGTAGTAGACGTTGAACAGGCCGCGGATGAAGCGCGAATCCAGCGGGGTGTCGTGCGAGAGCACGAGCAAGGGCAGCGAGCCCATCATGAAGAACCCCATCCAGACCAGCAGGATGACGGTCGCCATGAGCGCAACGACGATGGGAAGCATCTTTGAAAACCCTCCGCGGCGCGCAAGCATACGCCCGGCCGGGCGCGGCGTCTCTCGGCGCTTACACGGCGCGCGCAGCCGCCGGCACCCGCGCCCCGCCGTCGGCCACCAGCGCCACGCCGGTCACGAACGAGGCTTCGTCGCTGGCCAGGAACAGGCACACGGCGGCCATTTCCTCGGGCGTGGCCATGCGCCCCAGCGCGATGCGCGCCACCGTCTGCGCGCGCGCGGCGTCTTCGTCGATGCCGCGTTCGGCGGCCAGGTCGCGCATCTCCTGGCGGCTCATGGGCGTGTCGACCCAGCCGGGGCACAGCGCGTTCACGCGCACGCCCTTCGGCCCATAGGCCTGCGCGGCCGAGCGCGTGAGCGCGACCACGCCGGCCTTGCTGGACGCATAGCTGGCCATGCCGGCACCGGCGTTGAAGGCCGCGACCGAGGCGATGTTGACGATGGCGCCACCACCCTGCGCGACCATGCCGGGCAGCACGGCGCGCTGGCAGCGCATGGTGCCGCCGAGGTTGACCTCGTGCAGGCGGTGCCAGTCACCGTCGTCGATGTCGGCCGCGTCGTCGCTCTGCACGATGCCGGCGCAGTTCACCAGCACGTCGATGCGCCCGAACGCGGCCTGCACCGCGGCCACGGTGGCGCGCACGGCCGCGTCGTCGGTCACGTCGCAGTCGAAGGCCGGGCCGTCGCCCACCGGCTGCGGACGCGGCCAGCCGGCCACCGCGACGCGCGCGCCCTCGGCCGCGAAGCGCGCGGCCACGGCGGCGCCGATGCCGGTCGCTGCACCGACGACGAGGCAGGCCTTGCCTTGCAGGCGCGCGGTCATTCCGATGCCTCCGCGAAGAACGGACTCTCAGGCAGCGTCGAGCCGCCATCGACCACGATCGTCTGCCCCGTGATGTAGCGCGCCGCCGGGCTCGCCAGGAAGCGCATCGCGTAGGCGATGTCTTCAGGCCGCCCCAGTTCGCCGGCCGGGATGTGGCGCGCGATGCGCGCGGCCTTGGCCGGGTCGGACAGCAGTGAGCCGCCCTGCTTGGCGATGTAGCCCGGCTCCACGCCGTTCACGGTGATGCCCTCGCGCGCGTACTCCAGCGCCGCGGTGCGGATGAAGCCGTTCACGCCGGCCTTGCTGGCCGCGTAGTGCGCGCTGCCCGGCATGGCCACGCGCGGCCCGGTCACCGACGAGGTGACGAGCAGCCGCCCGCCGCCGCGCGCGCGCAAGTGCGGCACAGCGGCCTGCGTGAGCCAGAAGCAGGCCTTGAGGTTGACGGCCAGCGTGTGCTCGAGCTGCTCGTCGGTCATCGCGTCAATGGCGGCCCAGGGGTTCACGGCCGCGTTGTGGACCACGATGTCGAGCGCGCCGAACACGCGCACCGCCTCGGCCACCGCACGCTCGGCCTCGTCGCGCCGGCCGATGTCGCAGGCCAGTGCCTGCGCCGCGAAGCCGCGCGCACGCAGTTCGGCCGCCACCGCCTCGCCCGCACTGCCGGTGCGGTTGGCGATGAGCACCGAGGCGCCCGCTTCGGCGAACACCTGCGCGATGGCCGCGCCGATGCCGCGCCCGCCACCCGTGACCAGCGCGACCTTGCCCTGCAGGCCGAAGAGATCGGGCGTGCTCATCCCTTGCACTCCCGCACGAACTCGGCGAAGGCCGCGTTGTGCTCGTCGACCTCGCGTTCGGTGGTGCCGGGGCAGCACAGCATCATGTTGTGGAAGGGCGTGATGAGCACGCCGCGGTTCATCATGTACAGGTGCAGCAGCGCCTCGAGTTCGCCGTCGCGCGTGCGGCGCACGTCGCTCGCGTTGCGCGGCGCGTCGGCGCAAAAGAGCGTCTCCACGCGCGCACCGACCTGCGTCGCATGCCACGGCAATCCCGCCGCGGCGATGCTGGCGTTGACGCCTTCGGCCAGGCGCTGCGCCAGCACCAGCATGCGATCGAAGGCCTCGGGCGTGAGCACCTGCGAGAGCACCGCACGCATCACGGCCACGGTGAGCGCGTTGCCCGCCAGCGTGCCGCCGAAGCCGGCGTGCGCCGACTGGCGCTTCGTGGGGTGCAGCTTGGGCAGCACCTGCCAGACGCGCTCGGCGGTCTCGGTGCTGAGGCCGAAGGCGGCGGCGGGAATGCCGCCGGCGATGGCCTTGCCGATCACGAACATGTCGGGCTCCAGGCCATGCTGTCGCGTGTAGCCGCCGGGGCCGCTCGAGATGGTGTGCGTCTCGTCGATGACCAGCAGCGTGCCGGTCTCGCGCGTGAGGCGGCGCAGCGCGTCGTGAAAGCCGGGCGCGGGCGCGATCATTCCGTAGTTGGTCATGGCCGGCTCGGCCAGCACGCAGGCCACGTCGCCGGCGCGCAGCGCGCGCTCCAGCGCGGGCACGTCGTTGAACTCGACCACGGCCGACAGCTGGTCGTGCGGAAAGCCGTTGGGGTGGATGTCGTTGCGCATCGCGACAGCGCCGTCGCGCAGCTCCACATGCGCCTCTTCCACCGAGCCGTGGTAGCAGCCCGAGAACACCAGCACGCGCGGCCGGCCGGTGACCATGCGCGCCAGGCGGATGCAGGCGCGGTTGGCGTCCGAGGCCGAGGTCGTGAGGTTCCAGTACGGCAGGCCGAAGCGGCGCGACAGCTCTTCGCCGACCCAGGCCGCATCGTCGGTGGGCAGCATCAGCGAGCTGCCCACGCGGGCCTGCCGCGTCAGTGCCTCCACCACGGCCGGGTGGCCGTGGCCGCACATGCCGCCGGTGTCGCCGAGGCAGAAGTCGGCATAGCCGTTGCCGTCCACGTCGACGAAGCGCGCGCCATAAGGCAACTGCGCGTCCTGCACGTACAGCGGCCAGCCGCCGATCCAGCGGCGCATCCAGTGCGAGGGCGCGCCGTAGAGCCAGGCCTGCTGGCCCTGCGCAAAGCGTTCGCCGCTGCGCGCGTGGGTGCGCGCATAGCGCGCCTGTTCGGCCTGCATCAGGGCCTGCACGCGCTCGCGCGGCACGGTGGGTTCGAAGGTCGGGGTCATCGGGAACTCGGTCAAGAAGAAAGAGAGGAAGAAACGCCCAGCATCGAGAGCGCCTGCGCATAGCTCGCGCCCGGATGCATCACGTCGAAGTGCACGGTGCGCAGGCCCACGCGCTGCGCGCCGGCGATGTTGCGCAGCTGGTCGTCGACGAACACGCAGGCGTCGGCGGGCAGGCCGAGCTGGTCCAGGCACTGCTGGTAGGCGCGCGCATCGGGCTTGAGGATGCCGGTGTGCGTGGCGTCCACCACCACGTCGAAGGCGCTCATGAAGGGCAGGCGCTGGCGAAAGCCCGCGCCGTAGAACAGGTCGAGCTCGTTCGACAGGATGGCGAGCCGGCAGCCGGCGCGGCGCGCCGCCTCGATGGCCGCGAGGGCCTCGGGGCGGATCGCCGCCTCGGGGTCGGCGCCGCGCGCGCGCTGCACGAAGGTCTCCATGCGGTCCCAGCGTTCGCCGACCAGCGCACCCACCTCGCGGGTGCGCGCCATCCAGTAGTCGCGCTCCGAGAGCTTGTCGGCCTGCATGTCGCGCCACAGCGGATCGCTCGCGAGGTCGAAGGGGCCGCGCCAGGTGAGCGTGCCGCGCGGCAGCGACAGCGCCTCTTCGGTGAGCGCGTGGGTCTCGAACAGCGTGCGGCTGATGACGCCGCCGAAGTCGAGCACGAGGGCTTGCGTACCGGGGCTCATGCGCGGCTCCCTGCGGGCACGGTGCCGTCGGCCACCCAGGCGTCGAACACCTGCAGTGCGGCGTCGCAGAAGGCGCTGTCGTTGATGTGCGCGTCGAGCTCGACGAGCCGCGCGGGGTCGACGCTGCTGCGCAGCGCCTCGGTGAAAGCCGCCAGGCCCTCGGGGTCGTGCAGCGGCTCGCCGGGACGGTCCCAGCCTTCGATGCCTTGCAGCGGCATCAGCAGGCAGGTGGCACCCTCGGCGCGCGCGAGGCGGCGTGCGATCTCGGCGGCCACACCACGGCGGAACGCGGGCGCGCTGAGCGCCGAGGCCAGCAGCCGGTTGTGGATGTGCGTGGGCCGGCCTTCAAGGCCTTCGGGCGTGGACTGCCAGGCCGGGTAGTCGAGCATGTCGATGGCGCCGGGCGCGACGATCTGCGGCGTGCCCGCGCGGCCGGCGCCGAGCAGGCGGTGGGGCCCGGCCGTCACGCACGAGCCGCCGAGCTGGTTGGCCAGCTCCTGCAGGCTGAAGTCCATCACCGCGCAGAAGCGGCCTTCGGCGGCGAGTGCCTCGAAGGCACGACCGCCCATGCCGGTGGTGTGGAACACGGCGACTTCGTACCCGCGCGCTTCGAGCGCGGGCTTGAGCGTCTTCATGTAGGTGAGCGCGCTGGAGCCCAGCGAGGTCATGCCCACCAGCGGCTTCTCGAAGGCCGGCACGCAGGCCTGGCGGCAGGCGCCGAGCACCGCGCCCGCGGCCTGGCTCAGGGCCGAGCGGCACAGGCTGTTGAGGCCGTAGAGCCCGCCGGCCCACAGCACCATGATGAGGTCGGGCGGAATGCGCTCGGGCGGCAGCAGGTGCGAGTAGGCGATGGTCGACACCAGCACCTTCGGCACGCCCAGCGGCAGCGCCTGCGCCACGTCGAGCGCGAGGTCGGTGCCCATGGTGCCGCCCAGCGCGAGCAGGCCGTCGATGCGGCCTTCGGCCTGCCAGCGCGCGGCGAGTTTCGCGGCGCCGCGCGCCATCAGCGTCATGGCGCTGTTCTCGTCGCCGCTGTGCGCCACCTCGGCCACGGTCTTGCCGGCGGCCGCGGCCACCTCGGTGTTGGGAATGTCGGGCACGAAGGGCGCGCCGTCGAGCACGCCCACGTCCATCACGACGACACGGCCGCCGCCGGCCTCGATGCATTCGCGCATGAACAGCAGCTCGGCGCTCTTGGTGTCGGCGGTGCCGATCAGCAGGATCGTGGGCGATGCACTCACAGCGTCGCTTCCACGTCGGCGAACGCACCTTCGAGCGCATCGACCATGAAGTCCACCTCCTCGCGCGTGATGACCAGCGGCGGCGAGAGGATGAGGTTCGGCCCCGAGATGCGCACCATCAGCCCGCGCTGGTAGGCCGCCTGCGCCACCTTGGCGGCGATCGGGTTGCCGCGCGGCAGTGTGGTGCGCGTGGCCTTGTCGGCCACCATCTCGATGCCCAGCATGAGGCCCATGCCACGCACGTCGCCCACGAAGCTGAACTTGTCGACGAAGGGCCGCACGCGCGCCTGGAAATGCGCGCCCACGCGCGCCGCGTTGCCGGGCACGTCGAGCGCCTCGATCTGGTCCAGCGTGGCGAGCGCGGCGGCGGCCGCCACCGGGTGCGCGCTGTAGGTGTAGCCGTGGCCCACCGCGGCCTGGCCCGTGGGGTCGTTGAGGAAGACCTCGGCCACCTTGCTGCCGATGGCCGTGGCGCCCAGCGGCACGTAGCCCGACGAGATGCCCTTGGCCAGGCACCACAGGTCGGCCTTCACGTTCCACAGCCGCGTGCCGAACATCGCACCGCCGCGGCCGAAGCCGGTGACGACCTCGTCGGCGATGAGCAGCACGCCGTACTTGTCGCAGATCTCGCGCACGCGCGGCCAGTAGTTGGGCGGCGGCACGATCACGCCGCCCGCGCCCTGGATCGGCTCGGCGATGAAGGCGGCCACGGTGTCGGGGCCCTGGAACTGGATCTCGCGCTCCAGCTGCGTGGCGCAGATCTCGCCGAGTTCTTCCGGGTCCTGCGTGTAGGGGTTGCGGTACAGCCACGGCGTGTCGACATGAAAGCAACCCGGCAGCAGCGGCTCGTAGGCACGGCGGAAGTTCAGGTTGCCGTTGACGCTCATGCCGCCGAAGTGCACGCCGTGGTAGCCCTGGCGCAGCGCGATGAACTTGAAGCGGTCGGCCTGGCCCTTGAGCTTCCAGTACTGGCGCGCAAGCTTGAGCGCACCCTCCACCGCGTCGGAGCCGCCGTTGCTGAAGAACACGGCGGCCACGCCGTCGGGTTCCATGGTCTTGACCAGGCGCGCCGACAGCTCGATGGCGCGCGGGTGCGTGGTGCCGCGGAACACGTTGTAGAAGGGCAGCTCGTCCAGCTGCGCCACGATGGCGTCGCGCACCGGTTGATTGCTGTGGCCCAGGTTCGCGGCCCACAGGCCGCCGACGCCGTCGAGCATCTTGTGGCCGTCGACGTCCCAGATCCAGCAGCCCTGCCCGCGCGCAATGATGTCGGGCTTGCTCTTGAGCATGGCCTGCGGATGCGCCATGGGGTGCCACAGGTACTGGGCGTTGTCTTGCTTGAGCGCCGCCACGGCGGCGGCTTCTTTCGTTGTCATGCAGGTCTCCGGAAGTGTTCGATGCGCGTGCTCAGGACGGCACGCCGACGGTGAGGGTCTTGACCTCGGTGTAGTGCAGCAGGCCTTCGGCGCCCATCTCCTGGCCGATGCCGCTTTCCTTCCAGCCGCCGAAGGGCATCTCGGGCTGCGAGACGCCGAAGTGGTTGATGCCGACCATGCCGGCTTCGAGCGCGTCGCCCAGGCGGTGCGCGGTGTGCAGGTCGCGCGTGAAGGCGTAGGCGCCCAGGCCGTAGGGCAAGGCGTTGGCCTGCGCGATGGCTTCGTCCAGCGTGTCGTACGGTTGCAGCACGGCGATGGGGCCGAAGGGCTCCTGGCGCATCACGCGGCTGTCGGCCGGTGCGTTGGCGATCACGGTGGGCTCGAAAAAGAAGCCGGGGCGCTGCACGCGGTGGCCGCCGCACAGCAGCTGCGCGCCGCGTTCCACGGCGTCGTCGACGAAGCGCTGCATGTCCTCGATGCGGCGCGCATGCGCGAGCGGGCCCATCTGCGTGGCGGGGTCGGTGCCGTCGCCCAGGCGCAGCGCGCGCGCGGCCTGCACGAAGGCGTCGCTCCATTCGCCGAAGCGGGCGCGCGGCACGTAGAAGCGGATCGGCGACGCGCACACCTGGCCCGCGTTGCGGAACTTGGCGGCCAGCGACTGCTTGAGCGCGAAGGGAAAGTCGGCGTCGTCGCAGACGATCACCGGCGCGTGGCCGCCGAGCTCGCCGGTGAAGCGCTTCACATGCCGCGCCGCCTGCTCGCCCAGCAGCTTGCCCACGGCCACCGAACCGGTGAACGACACCTTGGCGATGGCCGGATGGTCGATGAGGAAGGACGACACCTCGGCCGGGTCGCCGCACACCATGTTCAGTGCGTCGGGCGGCACGCCGGCGTCGAGAAAGGCGCGCACCAGCAGCATGCAGGTGCCCGGCGTTTCTTCCGCCGGCTTGATGACCACGCTGCAGCCCGCGGCCAGTGCGCTCGCGAGCTTGCGCGCGGGCAGGTTGGCCGGGAAGTTCCACGGCGTGAAGGCCGCCACCGGCCCCACGGGCTGGCGCATGACCGACTGCGAAAGGATGCCCTCGACGCGCGGCGGCACGAGGCGGCCGTACAGGCGCTTGGCCTCCTCGGCCTGGAAGTCGATGATGTCCGCCGACAGCGTGACCTCGCGCAGCGACTCGGCCAGCGGCTTGCCTTGCTCGAGCGTGAGCACGTGCGCAATCGTCTTCGCCTGCTCGCGGATGTTCTGCGCGGCGGCGCACAGGATGTTGCAGCGTTCGAGCGCGCTCTTGCCGCGCCACTGCACGAAGCCGCGGCGCGCGGACGCGGCTGCTTCGGCGAGTTCGTCGCGGCCGGCCAGCGGCAGCTGCGCGATCGTTGCTTCGGTGGCAGGGTTGACGACCGCGCGGCGGCCGCCGGCGGTCTGCGTGCGCCATTGGCCGGCGATGTGCAGTGCGAGTTCAGGGTAGTCCATGCCCTGCACGATAGGGAGCGAGCCCCTTGCCGCGTTATCGAAAACTGGCAAACCTCGCGCAGCCTCGTGCGTGATGCGCAAAGGCCTTCCTATACTGTCCGCGCCGATCTTCTTTCACGACGCCTCCACGCCACGACCTCACCGTGCCCCGTTCACGCACCCCTTCCAGGCCCAGCGCCAAGCCCCTGCCCAAGGCACGCAGCAGCGCCGCGAGCGCCCCGGCCTTCGACCTCGAGACCTTCCTGCCCTTTCAACTCTCGGTGGTCGCCAACCGCGTGAGCCAGACGGTGGGCCAGTCGATCGCGAGCCGCTTCTCGCTGCAGATTCCGGAGTGGCGCATCGTCGTGGTGCTGGGCAAGTACGGTGCACTGTCGGCGCTCGAAATTGCACAGAAGACGAGCATGGACAAGGCCCGCGTGAGCCGCGCGCAGCACCGGCTGGTGGACCTGGGCCTGGCCAACATGCACCCCTCGGCCGACGACCGCCGCAAGGTCATCGTGTCGCTCGAGGAAGAAGGCCTGGCGCTGTACCGCGACATGGTGCCGCTGGCGCACGACACGGCGCAGCGCCTGTTTTCGCAGCTCACGGCGGACGAGCGCCAGGTGCTGCAGACCATCGTGCAGAAGCTGTTCGACAGCACCACCGGCTTCGAGCCCAGCGGCGAGCTCGAATAGGGCGCGATCGGGTGGCTTAGGGGTTTGCCCTGTCACTTTAAGATCGTTGTCAACGAAACAATCTGGTCTGGAGATTGCTTCCGGCACGGGTCTTCGCACCCCTGCCACCGCTTCGCCGGACCGCCATGACCAGCCAGACCGCCTCCGTTCTTCCTGACTCCGCCCCCACCGTCGCGACGCGCTGGACCCTGTCCACGCACGACATCGACGCCTATGCCAGCGGCCAGAACGGCTGGCACCTGGCGTGCGACATGCTCTCGGGCGGCAGCTTCGCCGGCTTTCTCGACCACGTGCAACTGCCCGGCCTGCGGCTGGTGCGCGAGACCACCAACCGCGCGCTGCGCCAGCACGGCGAGATGAACCCCGACTGCTGCGGCTTCGCCCTCACCTGCCGGCAGGACGGCGAGGCGCGCTTCTCGGGCCAGCGGCTGGACACCGAATCGGTGATGGTCGGGCGCTGCGACGAGCTCGACCTGTGCAGCCCGCCGGGCTTCGAGCTGACGGGCATCGTGGTCGACAACGCGCTGCTGCAATCGCTCACCGAACGCCTGAACGACCGCGCGCCGCCGGCCTGGCTCGAACGGCGCGTGGTGCTGCACTTCGACGACCCCACCATGCAGTCGCTGCGTGGCACCTTGCGCGGCGCCTTCAGCGCACTCGACGCGATGCCCGGCCTGCTCGACGACCCCGTCGCCACGGTGCAGCTGCGCGACGACGTGCTGCTGGCCTGGCTCAACGCGCTGCCCGAAGACGTCGACCTGCGCGAGCTGCGTTCCACCGAGGCGCACCGCCGCGTGGTGCGCCGCGCCTGCGAGCTGATGATGTCGCGGCCCGACGAGCCGCTGTCGATGCTGCAGGTGTGCAGCCGCATCGGCGCGAGCCAGCGCAAGCTGAACTACTGCTTCCAGGAAACGCTGGGCCTGAGCCCCGCGCGCTACCTGCGGGCGCTGCGCCTCAATGGCGTGCGCCGCGCACTCAAGCGGCCCGAGTCGCGCTCGGTGCAGGACATCGCGGCGCACTGGGGCTTCTGGCACCTGAGCCAGTTCGCGACGGACTACCGGCGCCAGTTCGGCGAGCTGCCCTCGCAGACGCTGCGCGGCGCGGCGCTCACGAGGCACTGATCCGGTGCACGGGCCGAGGGGAATCCCTCGGTTTTCGGAGCGCCAGTTTTGCCGTTTTTTGATACCTGCTTGCGGAGGCGGTCGCTATCGTTGACCGCCATATGTCCGCCACGCTGCCAACTCTGCCGAGTGCCCGTTCGCTCGCCGCCGCCCTGCAACGCCGCGAGCTCTCGTGCCGCGACCTGATGCAGACCTGCCTCGCGCGCATCGACCGCTTCAACCCGCAGGTCAACGCGTTGGTGTCGCTGCAAGCGCCCGAGGAGATGCTGCGCCAGGCCGATGCCTGCGATGCCCAACGCGCGCGCGGCGACGCGGTGGGCCGGCTGCACGGCTTCCCGATGGCGCCGAAGGATTTCGTCGCCACCGCCGGCCTGCCGACCACCATGGGCAGCCCGGTGTTCGCCAAGCAGGTCACGCCGCACGACGCGATCATGGTCGAGCGCCTGCGCCGCGCCGGCGCGCTCTTCGTGGGCCGCAGCAACACACCCGAGTTCGGCCTGGGCTCGCACACCTACAACACGGTGTTCGGCACCACGCGCAACGCATGGAACCTCGACCACGCGGCCGGCGGCAGCAGTGGCGGCGCCGCGGTGGCGCTCGCGCTGCACATGCTGCCGGTGGCCGACGGCAGCGACATGATGGGTTCGCTGCGCAACCCCGCGGCCTGGAACCATGTCTACGGCCTGCGCCCGTCGCTGGGCCGCGTGCCCACCGGGCCGGGGCGGGAGCTGTTCTTCCAGCAGCTGGGCTGCGAAGGGCCGATGGGCCGCACGCCCGAGGACGTGGCCTGGCTGCTGTCGGTGCAGGCCGGCTACGACGCGCGCTCGCCGCTGAGCCTGGCCGGTGACGGCGAGGCCTTCGCGCAACCGCTCGATGCGGAACTGCGCGGCCAGCGCATCGCCTGGCTCGGCGACCTCGGCGGCCACCTGCCGATGGACCCGGGCGTGATGGCGCTGTGCGAATCGGCGCTGCAGCATTTCGACACGCTGGGCTGCAGCGTCGCACCCGCCGTGCCCGCCTTCGATTTCAACGCCCTGTGGACCGCCTGGCTGCGCCTGCGCGGCTTCATCGTGGCCGGCGCGCTGCGCGGGCTGCATGCCGACCCGGCCACGCGCGCGCAGCTCAAGCCCGAGGCCTGCTGGGAGATCGAGCAGGGCGAGCGCCTGAGCGCCGCCGCGCTGCATGAGGCGGCCGTCACGCGCACGCAGTGGCATGCCGCGCTGCTGCAGCTCTTCGAACGCTTCGACTTCCTGGTGCTGCCGGCCGCGCAGGTGTTCCCGCTGCCGGTCGACACGCACTGGCCGCGCGAAGTCGGCGGCCGCGCCATGGACACCTACCACCGCTGGATGGAAGTGACCATCGGCCCCTCGCTCGCCGGCCTGCCCGCGATGGCGATCCCGGCCGGCTTCTCGCAAGCCGAGGGCACGCGCGGCCTGCCGATGGGCCTGCAGCTCATCGGCCGCCCCGGCGCCGACCTCGACGTGCTGCGCATGGCGCACGGCTGGCACCAGGCCGTGCCCTTCGCGAACGTGCAGCCGCCGCTGCTGCAGCCGTAGCAGCAACAACAAGCCCCCTGTTTTCCGTACTCCGACACATCTCACACAACCCGAGGAGAGAACCCATGCGCAGACGTTCGCTGATTGCTGCCGGCCTGGCCGCCGGCCTGTCCCCCATCGCCCTGCCCGCCCTGGCGCAGGGCCTGGGGGGCAAGACCCTGAACCTGATCGTGCCCTACCCCGCGGGCGGCGGCTCCGACATCAACGCGCGCCTGGCCGCGCCCGAGCTCTCGCGGCTGCTGGGCCAGCCGGCCATCGTCGACAACGTGCCCGGCGCCAGCGGCTCGCTCGGCGTGATGAAGGCGGCGAATGCACCGGCCGACGGCTCGGCGCTGCTCGTGGGTTCGCCGATGGAGCTGATGCTCACGCCGCTCACGCTCAGCAGCGCGCGCTACAAGGCCGAGGACTTCCGCCCCATCGGCGTGATGGCCGTCACCTCGATGGTGCTGCTGGCGCGCAAGGACCTGGGCGTGGGCAGCGTCGACGAACTCATTGCACTGCTGCGCCGGCCCGACACCAAGGAGCTGAGCTACGGCAGCATCGGCCCCGGGTCGCTGTACCACCTGCTGGGCGAGCGCTTCATGCAGCAGACTGGCACCAAGATGCTGCACGTGCCCTACAAGGGCTTCGCGCCGCTGGTGAACGACCTGCTGGGCGGGCAGATCGACCTGGTGTTCGCGCCGCTGGCCGGCAACGTGCCCGACCTGCTGGACGCCGGCAAGGTCAAGGCGCTGGGCATCGCGGCCTCGGCGCCGCACGAGCGCTTCACCACCATTCCGCTGATCCGCAACAGCAAGGGCCTGGACGACTTCGTCTACAGCCTGTGGGCCGGCATCCAGGTGTCGCACCGCGTGCCCGAGGAAGCGCAGCAGCGGCTGCACACGGCCTTCAACCAGATGATGCTCAAGCCCGAGCTGCGCCGTGCACTGGAACTCGGCGGCAGCAAGGTGGCGCCCGAACAGACGCTGGCCGAGCTGCGTCGCGGCTACCAGGCCGACATGGAGCGCTACCGCGCCATCGCCAAGTCGGTGAACCTGCGGCCCGAATGACATCCGCGGGCACGGGCCCGCGTTTTGCCAGTTTTCGATAACGCCGCGGCGGCGCGCAGAGAGAGGATGCGGACCTGTCCATCCTTCATCCGCCAAGGAGAACCTCCATGTCCGCCGACCTTTTCCCCGCAGCCTCCGGCGCCCTCACGCGCCGCCAACTCGTCATCGGCGGCGGCGCGGCCGCGCTGGCCGGCGTGCCCGCGCTGGCGCATGCGCAATCGAAGACCATCAAGATCGGCTACCTCACCACGCTGTCGGGCGTTCGCGCCAACTTCGGCGAGGCCGACCCCTGGAGCCTGGAGCGCGTGCGCGCCACGCTGAAGGACGGCCTGACCATCGGCGGCACGACCTACAAGGTGGAGATCGCGGTGCGCGACACGCAGTCCGACGCCAACCGCGGCGCCACCATGTCCAGCGAGCTGCTGCTGCGCGAGAAGGTCGACCTGCTGCTGGTGCAGGACAGCGACGCCGCGCTGGCCGCGGGCCAGCTGTGCGACGTCAACGGCGTGCCGATGGTCTCGACCATGGGCCCGTGGCAGGCCATCACCTTCGGTCGCGGCTCCACGCCGCAAAAAGGTTTTCCGTTCTCCTTCCATTTCTTCTGGGGCGCCGACGACGTGCTGAAGAACTTCTTCGGCATGTGGGAGCCGCTGAAGGTGGAGCGCACGCTGGGCACGCTGTACATCGACAACGGCCCGGGCCACGCCTTCGCCGATCCGGCCACGGGCATCCCGGGCGGCGCGAAGCAGCGCGGCTACAAGGAGACCAACGGCGGCTTCTTCAAGATCGCGACCGACGACTTCAGCAACCAGGTCTCCAGCTTCAAGGCGGCGCGCGCGAACATCGTCTCGGGCTTTGCCTACGCCAACCACTTCGCCACCTTCTGGAAGCAGGCGCAGCAGGCGGGCTACCGGCCCGAGGTGGTGACGATGGCGGCGTCGTTCCTGTTCCCGAGCGCGGTGGAGTCGCTGGGCGCGGCGGGCAACGGCATGTCGACCGAGGTCTGGTGGACGCCCAACTTCCCGTTCAAGTCCTCGCTCACGGGCCAGAGCGCCAAGGCGCTGGCGGCCGACTGGGAGGCCACCACCGGCAAGCAATGGACGCAGCCCATCGGCTACGGCCACGCGCTGTTCGAGGTCGGCATCGCCGCGCTGAAGAACGCCTCCAACCCGAAGGACAAGAAGGCCGTGCGCGACGCGCTGGCCAACCTGCAGCTCGATTCAGTGGTGGGGCGCATCGACTTCAAGGGCAGCCCGATCAAGAGCGTGGCCGTCACGCCGATGGTGGCGGGCCAGTGGCGCAAGACCAAGGCGGGCAGCAAGTTCCCGTACGAACTGGTCATCACGCACAACAGCACGGCCAAGCAGATTCCGGTGGAAGACGAGCTCAAGCTGCTGTCGCAGCTGAAAGCTGCATGAGCGATTGCCTCGTCATCGACGGCCTGTGCAAGCGCTACGGCGAGATCGTCGTGGCCGACCAGGTGGCGCTCTCGCTCGCACGCGGCGAGTGCCTGGGCGTGGTCGGGCCGAACGGCGCGGGCAAGAGCTCGCTGTTCAACCTGATCACCGGCGTGGCCGTGCCCGATGCCGGCAGCATCCGGCTCGAAGGCCGCGAGCTGGTCGGGCTGCGCGCCGATGCGCGGGCGCGGCTGGGCGTGGCGCGCGCCTTCCAGATCCCGCAGCCCTTCGCGCACCTGAGTGCGTACGAGAACGCACTGGCCGCCGCCACCTTCGCCGCGCGGCTGCCGCGCGCGCAGGCCGCGCGCCAGGCCTGGGCCATGCTGGAGCGCACCGGGCTGGCCGACCGCGCCGACGTGCCGGCCGGCCGCCTGCCGCTGCTGGACCGCAAGCGACTCGAACTGGCCAAGGGCCTGGCGGCGCGGCCGCACCTGCTGCTGCTCGACGAGATCGCCGGCGGCCTCACCGAGGCCGAGGTGCAGGTGCTGGTGGCGCTGGTGCTCGAGCTGAAGCAGGACGTGGCGATGATCTGGATCGAGCACATCGCGCAGGCGCTGATGGCCGTGGCCGATCGCATCATGGTGCTGAACTTCGGCCGCAAGCTGCTGGAAGACACACCCGCCGCCGCCATGGCCAGCCGCGAGGTGCGTGAGGTCTACATGGGCGTGGGCGACGAAGACACCTTGCAGGAGAGCACCCATGCCGCTGCTTGAAGTGCGCGACCTGTGCAGCCACTACGGCGACCTGCAGGCGCTGTTCGACCTGTCGCTCGACGTGGCGGAAGGCGAAGCCACCGCGCTCATCGGCGCCAACGGCGCGGGCAAGTCGACGCTGATCCGCGCCATTGCCGGGCTGGGCTCACGCAGCCGTGGCGGCATCCGCTTCGACGGCCAGGCCATCGAGGCCGAGCCGGCCGAGCGCATCGCGCGCCGTGGCATCGCGCTGGTGCCCGAGGGGCGGATGCTGTTCCCCTCGCTCACCGTGGAAGAGAACCTGCGCATGGGCGCGCTGTGCGGGCGCACGGGCCACTGGACGCTGCCCACCGTGTACGCGCTGTTCCCGATCCTGCAGGAGTTCCGCCACCGGCCGGCCACGCAGCTGTCGGGCGGGCAGCAGCAGATGGTGAGCATCGGCCGCGCGCTCATGGCCAACCCGCGCCTGATGCTGTGCGACGAAATCTCGCTGGGCCTGGCGCCCGTGGTCATCGAGCAGATCTACCGCGCCTTCGGCGACATCCGCGCGCAGGGCACGGCGCTTTTGGTGGTGGAGCAGGACGTGACGCGTGCCTGCCGCATCGCGCAGCGCGTGTACTGCCTGCTCAAGGGCCGCGTCACGCTGGCGGGCCGCGCGAGCGACTTCAGCGCCGCGCAGATCGCCAACGCCTACTTCGGACACTGAACACATCTCCCCATGGCCTGGCTCGAAACCCTCATCAACGGCGTGCTGCTCGGCGGCCTCTATGCGCTCTTCGGCCTCGGGCTGGCGCTGGTCTTCGGCGTGATGCGCATGGTCAACCTCGCGCACGGCGAGTTCGTGGTGCTCGCGGCGTACTTCGCGGTCTTCCTGGCCACGCAGTTCCCCGGCGTGTCGCCGCTGTTCTTCATCGCGCCGGTGGCGCTGGCGGCCTTCGGCATGGGCTACCTGCTGCAGCGGCTGCTGCTGAACCGCGCGGTGGCCACCGACGATCCGCTCACGCCGGTGCTGGTCACCTTCGGCATCGCGGTGGTGCTGCGTAACCTGATGGTCGAGCTGTTCGGCGCCGACCCGCGCGCGCTGGACGGCGGCGCGCTGGCCACGGCGGGCTTCGAGATCGGCGGGCTGCGCATCGGCTGGTACCCGGTGCTGGTGCTGGTGCTCGCGGTGCTGGCCTTCGGCGCGCTGCAGTGGCTGCTGCAGCACTCGCGCTTCGGGCTCGTGGTGCGCGCCACCTCGGACCACCGCGAGATCGTGCGCACGATGGGCGTGCGCCCGCGCCATGTGTATGCGGTGGTGATGGGGCTGTCGCTGGCCTTCGCGTCGGTGGCGGGGCTGCTGCTGGCGCTGCGCACCTCGTTCACGCCCTTCTCGGGCGTGGAGCGGCTGCTGGGCGCGTTCGAGGTCGTGATCATCGGCGGCCTGGGCTCGTTCCGCTGGGCGCTGGTCGGCGGCATCGCGCTGGGCGTGGCGCAGCTCGTGGGCCAGCGGCTCGATTCCAACGCGGGCGCGCTGTACGCCCACCTGCTGTTCTTCGCGGTCCTGATGGTGCGCCCCAACGGCATCGCTGGCGCACGTACCTGAGATGACTTCGATGCGTCCTCCGTCTCTTGTCCCCTGGCTCGGCTTCGCCGCCGCGGCCCTTGCCATCGCCTTCGCGCCCACCGTGGCCGACGGCGGCCTGCTGCGCCTGCTCAGCGAGGTGCTGATCACGCTGGCCATGGCCCAGATGTGGAACCTGCTGGCCGGCTACACCGGGCTGGTATCGATGGGCCACCAGGCCTTTGCCGGCATCGGCGCCTACCTGCTGTTCGTGGCCTCCGACCGGCTGGGCATCTCGCCCTACTGGATGGTGCCGGTGGCGGGCCTGGGCGGCGCGCTGCTGGCCGCCGTGGTGGCGCCGCTGATGTTCCGCCTGCGCGATGCCTACTTCTCGATCGGCATGTGGGTGCTGGCCGAGATCGTGCGGCTGCTGGTCGCCAAGTTCCCGCTGTTCGGCGGCGAGTCGGGCGTGCCGCTGCAGGCGGTGCGGCTGGTGGAGGCCGAGACCTTCCAGCAGAACGCGTTCTGGATCTCGGGCGCCATCGGCCTGGCAGCAGTGGCCGGCGTGTACCTGCTGATGCGCTCGCCCTTCGGCCTGGGGCTGATGGCGGTGCGCGACAACGAACTGGCCGCCACCAGCATCGGCGTGAATGTGTGGCGCAACCGCTTCATCGCCTTCGTGCTGTCGGGGCTGGGCTTCGGGCTGGCCGGCGGGGCGCACTTCATGGGCACGATGTTCGTCTCGCCCGACTCGGCCTTCGACATCAACTGGGTGGTGACGGCGATGTTCATCGTGATCATCGGGGGCATCGGCACCATCGAGGGGCCGCTGATCGGCACCGTCATCTACTTCGGGCTGCGCGAGCTGTTCAACACCTGGTTCGCGATGTCGGGCGGCTGGTACCTGATCGCGATGGGCTGCATCGCCATCGCTGTCATGCTGCTGGCACCGCGCGGCCTGTGGGGGCTGGCGCGCGAACGCTGGGGCTGGCGCGGCCTGAGCGTGCAGCGCCATCCGCCGCCGCGCGACGAGACGGCCCTTTCTTCTTCTCCCCTTCCTCCCTCCACGCAAGGACGCACCGCATGAAGACCACCGCCTTCTTTCACGACGAACGCACCTTCTGGCATGTGCCCGGCGGGCTGCATGCCCTGTTCCTGCCGGTGGGCGGCTGGGTGCAGCCCATGGCCGGCAGCGGCATGGCCGAGTCGCCCGATTCCAAGCGGCGCATCAAGTCGCTGATGGACGTGTCGGGCCTGAGCGCGCAGCTGGACGTGCTGAGCGCGCCGATGGCCAGCGAAGAAGACCTGCAGCGCGTGCACCCCGCGGGTTACCTGCAGAAGTTCAAGGCCGCCAGCGACGCCGGCGGCGGCGACCTGGGCGAGGTCGCGCCCTTCGGCCCGGGCAGCTACGAGATCGCGAAACTCTCGACCGGCCTGGCCATTGCCGCGATGGACAGCGTGCTGCAGGGCCGCCACCGCAACGCTTTTGCGCTCACGCGTCCGCCGGGCCACCACTGCCTGCGCGAGCACAGCATGGGTTTCTGCCTGTTCAACAACATCGCGGTGGCCATCGAGACCATGAAGGCGCGCCACGGCCTGGGCCGCGTGGCCGTGATCGACTGGGACGTGCACCACGGCAACGGCACGCAGGAGATCTTCTACGACCGCCCCGACGTGCTCACGCTGTCGCTGCACCAGGAGAACTGCTTCCCGCCCGGCTACAGCGGCGCCGAAGACCGGGGCACGGGCGCGGGGCTGGGCTTCAACGTCAACATTCCGCTGCAGCCCGGCGGCGGGCACGCGGCCTACATGCACGCCTTCGAGCGCATCGTGACGCCGGTGATCGACCGCTACCGACCCGAGCTGATCGTGGTGGCGAGCGGGCTGGACGCCAACGGCGTCGATCCGCTGGCGCGCATGCAGCTGCACCCCGAGTCGTTCCGCCAGATGATGCGGCAGGTCAACGCGCTGGCCGCGAAGCACTGCAACGGGCGCGTGGTGGTGGTGCACGAAGGCGGCTACTCGGAAGCCTGCGTGCCCTTCTGCGGACTGGCGGTGGTGGAAGAACTGTCGGGCCACCGCACCGAGGTGGAAGACCCGTTCAGCGACTTCTTCGGGCTGCAGCAACCGTCAGCGCGCTTCGATGCGTTCCAGCGTGAATTGATTGGCGAGATGGCTGCGTTGCACGGGCTCTGAGGCGAGACGGGTCTTTCCATGGACTAAGCTCGTCGCTGCCGGCCCGTGGCCGCGCGTCCTGCTTCACCGTCCATGCCCCGTTTCATCAACCGCTGCACCGTCGTCGTTCTCTCTGCCCTCGTCCTCGTCGCCCTGCTCGGCCTGTGGGGCGCGAGCCGCTTCAACGTCAACCCGGCGCACGCGCCCGGCGAGGTGATCGACCAGTTCGAGGGCGTGCCGGTGTACTTCAACGGCGCCATCAACCACGTCGACGGCCGCAGCGTGGCGCCCGACGGCTACAACATCGGCCTGCGCTGGCAGTGCGTGGAGTTCGTCAAGCGCTACTACTACGAGCGGCACCAGCACCGCATGCCCGAGGCGCGCGGCCACGCCAAGGCCTTCTTCGACGCGGCCGTGGCCGATGGCGCGCTGAACACGGCACGCAACCTGGTGCAGCACCGCAACGGCGGCGCGGTGGCGCCCGCCGTGGGCGACATCGTCGTGTTCGCGCCGTGGCTCTTCAATCCCTACGGCCACGTGGCGATCGTGTCGCGCGTGGACGCCGACGCGGTCGAGATCGTGCAGCAGAACCCCGGGCCCTTCGGCACCTCGCGCGAGCGCCTGCCGCTGGTACTCGCTGAAGGCCGCACGCAGCTGGGCACCGCGCGCGTGCTCGGGTGGCTGCGGCTGCCCGCCTCCTCCTCCAAACCCTGAATCGCGGTCTAATCACAGCCATGTGCCAATTGCTAGGGATGAACTGCAACACGCCGACCGACGTGACCTTCAGCTTCACGGGGTTCGCGCAGCGCGGTGGCCGCACCGACCACCATGCCGACGGCTGGGGCATCGCGTTCTTCGAGGACCGCGGGCTGCGCCACTTCGTGGACCACCAGCCGGCCTGCGAGTCGCCGGTGGCCGAGCTGATCCGGCGCTACCCGATTCAGAGCCGCAACGTCATCGCGCACATCCGCAAGGCGACGCAGGGCGAGGTCAACCTGCAGAACTGCCACCCCTTCGTGCGCGAGCTGTGGGGCCGCTACTGGGTGTTCGCCCACAACGGCGACCTGAAGGACTTCCGCCCGCGCCTGCACGGCAACTTCCACCCGGTGGGCAACACCGACAGCGAGCACGCCTTCTGCTGGATCATGCAGGAGCTGGCCAAGTCGCACGCGGGCGTGCCCAGCGTCGAGGAGCTCACGCTCACGCTGCGCGAACTGGCGCCGCAGCTGGCGGCGCACGGCACCTTCAACTTCATGCTGTCCAACGGGCAGGCGCTGTGGGCGCATGCCTCCACCAACCTCTGGTACGTGGAGCGCCGCCACCCCTTCGTGACGGCGCAGCTGTCGGACGAAGACCTGGAGATCGACTTCGCCCAGCACACCACGCCCACCGACCGCGTGGCCGTGGTGGTGACGGCGCCGCTCACCACCAACGAGACCTGGACGCCCTTCGCCTCGGGCGAGTTGCATGTGTTCGTGGACGGCCAACGGATGCCACGCTGAGGCCTGACATTCAGTCTTTTGGCTGACACTTTTTTGCAACAGCGCAAGAAAGTATCGATGAGTGAGTGCAAACAATGAACAATAACTGTTCTCATTTGCATCCAATCGATCGTTCATGCCCGCTCCCCGTTTCTTTCTCCGCCCGACCGTGGCCGCCTCGCTGCTGGCCCTTCACGCCCTGACGGCCCTGGCGCAGACACCACCCGCCGAACCGGCGGCCCCCGCCAGCGGCACGCTGAGCACCGTCACCGTCGAAGCCAGCGCCGACGCCTCGGCCGAAGGCCTGACCAAGCCCTTCGCGGGCGGGCAGGTGGCGCGCGGCGGGCGGGTGGGCATCCTGGGCAACCAGGACATGATGGATTCGCCCTTCTCCAGCACCAGCTACACGCACGAGCTGATCCAGAACCAGCAGGCCAGAAGCGTGGCCGACGTGCTGCAGAACGACCCGTCGGTGCGCGTGGCGCGCGGCTTCGGCAACTTCCAGGAGTCGTACTTCATCCGCGGCTTCGTGGTGAATTCGGACGACATTGCCTACAACGGCCTGTACGGCCTGCTGCCGCGCCAGTACATCTCGTCGGAGCTGTTCGAGCGCGTCGAGGTGCTGCGCGGCGCGAGCGCCTTCCTGAACGGCGCCACGCCCACGGGCGGCGGCATCGGCGGCAACATCAACCTGCTGCCCAAGCGCGCGCCGAACGACCCGCTCACGCAGGTCACGCTCGGCACGGCCAGCGGCTCGCAGAGCTATGTGTCGACCGACGTCGCGCGCCGCTTCGGGCCCGACCAGAGCCTGGGCGTGCGCCTGAACGCGGCCCACCGCGACGGCGGCACCGGCGTGAACGCCGAGCAGGTGAAGCTCGACGTGGCCTCGGTCGGCTTCGACTGGCGCAGCCGCAATGCGCGCATCTCGGCGGACCTCGGCCACCAGGAACACCGGCTCTCGCGCACGCGCCCGAACGTGACGCTCGGCGCCGGCGTGACGCGCGTGCCGTCCGCGCCCGACAACCAGCTCAACTACGCGCAGCCCTGGACCTACTCCAACGAGCGCGACACCTTCGGCTCGCTGCGCGGCGAGTACGACATCACCGACAACGTCACGGCCTGGATCGCCGGCGGCGCGCGCAAGAGCCACGAGGGCAATGCGCTCGCCGGCCTCACGCTCACGAACAACCTCGGCATGGGCAACATGTCGCGCTTCGAGAACCAGCGCCAGGACAGCACCCGCACGGCCGAAGCCGGCGTGCGCGGCAAGTTCGCGACCGGCCCGGTGAACCACACGGTGGTGGCCTCGTACTCCTACTACCAGCTCAAGGAGAAGAACGCCTACAAGTGGGACTTCTTCAACCCCCTGAAGACCAACCTGTATGCGCCCGTCGGCTACCCGATCCCGGCCTACACGGCGAGCGCGTTCCGCGGCAACGACATGGACAACCCCGCGCTGCTGACCCAGACGCGCCTGAGCAGCCTGGCGATCGGCGACACGCTGTCGTTCCTGGACGACCGCGCGCAGCTCACGCTCGGCGTGCGGCGCCAGAAGCTGGAGAGCACCGACTTCGCCTACGACACCGGCAAGCCCACCGCGTACGAGAAGAGCCGCACCAGCCCGATGGCCGGCTTCGTGTTCAAGCTGCAGCCGCAGGTGTCGCTGTACGCGAACTACATCGAGGGCCTGAGCAAGGGCGACACCGCGCCCACGGTGTCGACCGGCGGCGCCGTGCGCAACGCGGGCACGCAGCTGTCGCCCTATGTGTCCAAGCAGAAGGAGATCGGCATCAAGTTCGACGGCGGCCGCATCGGCGGCGGCCTGGCCTTCTTCACCACCGACAAGCCGCGCGCCCTCGTCAACAGCGCCGGCTACTACGTGGCCGAAGGCCGCGACCGCCACCAGGGCCTGGAGCTGACCGCGTTCGGCGAAGCGGCCAAGGGCGTGCGCCTGATGGGCGGCATCACCTTCCTGGACGCCAAGCAGCGTGCCACGGGCGACGCCACGACCGACGGCCGCCGCGTCATCGGCATCGCGAAGACACAGGGCACCCTGGGCGTGGAATGGGACGTGCCGGGCGTGCGCGGCCTGTCGCTGGACGGCCGCGTGGTGGCCACGGGCCCGAGCTACGCCGACGCCGCCAACACGCTGCGCGTGCCGGGCTGGACGCGCTTCGACGTCGGCGCGCGCTACCTCACCGAGGTGGCCGGCAAGCTGGTGACGCTGCGCGCGCGCATCGACAACCTGACCAACCGCAACTACTGGGCCTCGGTGGGCGGCTACCCGAACAACGGCTACCTGGTGCTCGGCGCGCCGCGCACCTTCACGCTGTCGGCGTCGGTCGACTTCTGATCAGGCCGAAGCCAGGTGCGCCTCGAGCGCATCGATGAACATCTTCGGCACGTCGAAGCCGGTCTGTTCGGTGATCTCCTGAAAGCAGGTCGGGCTGGTCACGTTGATCTCGGTGACCGAGTCGCCGATCACGTCGAGCCCGATCAAGAGCAGCCCGCGCGGCGCCAGCACCTTGCCGATGGCTTCGGCGATCTCGCGGTTGCGCGCCGTGAGCGGCTGGGCCACGCCCTTGCCGCCAGCCGCGAGGTTGCCGCGCACCTCGGTGCCCTGCGGAATGCGCGCCAGCACGAAGGGCGCCGGCTCGCCCGCGATGATCAGGATGCGCTTGTCGCCCTGCGTCACCTCGGGCACGAAGCGCTGCACCATGATGGTTTCGGCGCCGTCCTTGTTGAGTGTCTCGACGATGGAGCCGAGGTTGAGCGCGTCCTGCTTCACGCGGAAGATGCCCATGCCGCCCATGCCGTCGAGCGGCTTGAGGATGATGTCGCCGTGCTCGGCATGGAAGTCGCGCACGGCCTGCGCGCTGCGCGTGACCAGCGTGGGCGTGACGAACTGCGGAAACTCCATGATCGCGAGCTTCTCGGGGTGGTCGCGCAGCGCGCGCGGCGAGTTGACCACCTTCGCGCCCTCGCGCTCGGCCTGCTGCAGCAGGTGCGTCGAGTAGATGTACTCGGCGTCGAAGGGCGGGTCCTTGCGCATCAGCACGGCGTCGAAGTCCTTCAGCGCCTTCGACTCGACGATGTCGACGCGGTACCAGTCCTTCGGGTCACCCGTCAGCGTGATCTGCTGCACCACGGCCGAGACGCGTCCGCCGGAGGTCCACTGGATGTCCTGCGGCAGGCAGGCCGCGATGCGGTGGCCGCGGCGCTGGGCCTCGCGCATCATCGAGAAGGTCGTGTCCTTGTAGATCTTGAAGTGATCGAGCGGGTCGGCGACGAAGAGGATGTTTTTCATCAGGCGTTCTTTCCGGCGCCGGGAGCGGCGGCTGTGGAGGGGGTTTCTGGCGGCATGTTGCCGGAAGCGGCGATGTCCTTGCCGGCGGGGGCTTTTTCAACGGGCACCTGCACCCGTGCGCGGCCGACCTGCTGCACCGCCAGCGCCACCGCGCCGGCCACCACGCCCCAGAAGGCGGAGCCGATGCCGGCCAGCGTCACGCCCGAGAGCGTGACCAGGAAGGTGATGAGCGCGGCCTCGCGGTGCGCCTCGTCGCGCACCGCCGCCGCCAGCCCGCCGCCGATGGTGCCCAGCAGCGCCAGCCCGGCGATGGCCGCGACCAGCTCTTTCGGGAACGCTGTGAGCAGGCCAGTGACGGCCGCGCCGAACAGGCCGATCACCACGTAGATGGCGCCGCAGCTCACGGCCGCCGTGTAGCGTCGCGCCGGGTCTTCGTGCGCCTCGCGGCCCATGCACATGGCGGCCGTGATCGCGCTGAGGTTGAGCGCAAAGGCCCCGAAGGGCGCGAGCACCAGCGTGGCAAGGCCGCTGATGGTGATGAGCTTGCTGACCGGCAGATCGCTGTAGCCACTGGCGCGGATCGCCGCCACACCGGGCAGGTTCTGCGAGGCCATGGTCACGACGAACAGCGGCAGCGCCAGGCTCACGATGGCTTGCCAGGTGAACACCGGCACCGTGAACACCGGCCAGGTGAGCGAGAAGTGCACAGCCGACCACGCCAGCTCGCCGCGCGCGGCCGTGAAGGCGATGGCCACCAGCAGCGTGAGCGGCACCGCATAGCGCGGCAGCAGGCGCTTGCCCAGGAGGTAGGTGGCGAGCATCAGCAGCACCAGCGGCAGCGCGGTCTGCGCCGCCGTGAAGGCCGAGATGCCGAAGCGCGCGAGCACGCCGGCCAGCAGCGCCGAGGCGATGGCCATCGGGATCTTGTTCATCACGCGCTCGAACCAGCCCGTGGCACCCGCGAGCACGATCAGCACCGCGCAGACGATGAAGGCGCCCACCGCCTCGCCCATGCCGTAGCCCGCGCCGGCCACGGCCAGCACGGCCGCACCGGGGGTGCTCCAGGCAATCATGACGGGCTTGCGCCACCACAGCGAGGGCAGCGCCGAGGCCAGTCCCATGCCGATGCCCAGCGCCCACATCCACGAGGCCGCCATCTCGGGCGTGGCGCCGAAGGCCTGGGCGGCCTGGAACACGATGGCCACCGAACTCGTGAAACCCACGAGCACGGCGACGAAGCCCGCGGTGAAGGCCGAAAGGCTCAGGTCCTTGAAGAATCGCATGCCGCGATTCTGCCGGGGCGCGCGGCCTGGCGCTGCGCGCCTCAGATCTCGATCTTCGAACCCAGCTCGACGACCGCGTTGTTGGGCAGCCCAAGGAAGGCCGCCGCACCGCTCGCGTTGTGGTGCATCTGCGCGAAGAGCTTCTCGCGCCACGGCGCCATGCCGCTGCCCAGCGTGGGGATCACGACGTCGCGCGAGAGGAAGTAGCTGGTCGTCATCGGCTCGAGCTGGCAGCCGCGCATGCGTGCGTTGTCGAGCGCGCGCGGCAGGTCGATGTCGTTCTTGAAGCCGTAGTGCACGATCACCTGCCAGCAGTGGTTGCCCAGCGCCTCGATCTCGATGCGCTTGTCCATCGGGATCCAGGGCACCTCGTGGTTGCGCACGGTGACGAACATGTTCTGCTCGTGCAGCACCTTGTTGTGCTTGAGGTTGTGCAGCAGCGCGTTGGGCACCACGCCCGGTTCGGCCGTGAGGAACACGGCCGTGCCGTCCACGCGCGCGGGCGGGCTCATGAACACCGAGCCGAGGAACGACTTCAGGTCGATCGCGTCGGCATGCTGCGCCTCGCCCATGAGGCGGCGGCCTTCCTTCCAGGTGACCATCAGCGTGAACACGGCGCCGCCGATCAGGAGCGGGAACCAGCCGCCTTCGAACAGCTTGAGCAGGTTCGAGGCGAAGAACAGGAAGTCGACCACGAAGAAGATCGCGGTCGAGGCGATGCACAGCGCCAGCGGCAGCTTCCACGCGTAGCGGATCACGAAGAAGGTGAGGATCGTGGTGATCAGCATGTCAGTGGTCACGGCAATGCCGTAGGCCGCGGCCAGGCTGCTCGAGGTGCGGAACATCACGACCGCCATCACGATGGCCACGAACAGGCCCCAGTTGACCAGCGGAATGTAGATCTGCCCCGCCGTGCGCACGCTGGTGTGCTCGATGTTCAGGCGCGGCAGGTAGCCCAGCTGGATCACCTGGCGCGTGACGCTGAAGGCGCCGGTGATGAGCGCCTGCGAGGCGATCACCGTCGAGAGCGTGGCCAACAGCACCAGCGGAATCAGCGCCCATTCAGGCGCCATCATGAAGAACGGGTTCTTCACGGCCTCGGGGTTCTCCAGGAGCAGCGCGCCCTGGCCCAGGTAGTTGAGCGTGAGCGCCGGCATGACGACCGAGAACCACGCGATGCGGATCGGCTTCTTGCCGAAGTGGCCCAGGTCGGCGTACAGCGCCTCGGCGCCGGTCACGCACAGCACCATGGCGCCCAGCAGGATGAAGCTGGTGCCCGGGTTGTCCCAGATGAACTTCAGCGCGTACCAGGGGCTCAGCGCCTTGATGATCTCGGGGTGGTGCGCGATCTGCCACACGCCCAGCACGGCGATGGCCGCGAACCAGGCCAGCGTGACGGGGCCGAAGAACTTGCCGATGCCCGCCGTGCCGCGCTTTTGCACCGCGAACAGGCAGAACAGCACGACCAGCGTGATCGGGATCACGTAGTGCTTGAAGTGCGGCGACACCACCTCCAGGCCCTCGACCGCCGACAGCACCGAGATGGCCGGCGTGATCACACCGTCGCCATAGAACAGCGAGGTGCCGAAGATGCCGACGATCAAGAGCAGCTGGCGCAGCCTGGGCTTGTCGGCCACGGCCTGGGAGGCCAGCGCGAGCATCGCGACCAGGCCACCCTCGCCTTCGTTGTCGGCGCGCAGCACGAGCACGACGTACTTGATCGAGACGATGACCGTGAGGGTCCAGAAGAACATCGACAGGATGCCGTAGACGTTCTCCACGGTGAACGGCACATGGCCGTGACCGAAGACTTCCTTGACCGCATAGAGAACGCTGGTGCCGATGTCGCCATAGACGACGCCGATGGCGCCGACGATGAGGCCGGCAGAGATGTTTTTGGGGGCTGACACGGGGGTCGATGGGAAAAGGTTGGCTCGCAATGATCGACGCGTCAGTCACGCCGGGGTGCCGCGGCCGCGCCGCGCATCCCTCCGCCCTTTTGGTTCCGTTGCTGTGGGGCCGCTATTTTGCCGTTGCCCGCCGACGCCGCAACCCGCCCCCGCCGCTCATTCGTAGATTTCGGCGTCCGGGTCGGTCGCTTCCATCTCGTAACTGGCCGCGACCATGGCCAGGCGGCCCACCACGCCATACATGTAAAAACGGTTGGGGGCGCTGGCGCCGGGCTTGGCGCCCGGCTGCGGCAGCTGCGCGCTTTCCGAGAAGGCCAGCGGCACGTAGCTGGCGCCCGGCTGCTTGAGGTTCTCGTCGGCGGCGCGCTCGGCGTGCACGCGGTAGAAGCCGCCCACCACGTAGCGGTCCATCATGTAGACGACCGGCTCGGCCACGCCGTTGTGCACGCGCTCGTTGGTCAGCACGCCTTCCTGCACGATCAGCTCGGTGGGCTCGCGCAGGTCGCGCCCGGCGCTGGTCTTGGCGGGCGACGAGGTGGCGGTGCGCGACTTGCCGATCAGCGCCTCGACCTCCTTGGCGTCGCGCACGGTCACGACGCCGGGGCTGCCGCTGCCGCTGTGGCCGCCCTTGACGACCACGAAGGGCTTCTCGTTGATGCCGTATTCCTTGTACTTGCGGCGCACCTTGGTGAGCACCGCGTCGACATGGCTGGTGAGCACGTCGATGCCGCGGCCCTCGGCCACGTCGACGCCTTCGGCGCGCGCGTAGATCGGGTTGATCAGCCAGGGGTCGATGCCCAGCAGCTTGCCGAAGCGCTTGCACAGCTCTTCGTAGCTGTGCAGGTGGTTGCTCTTGCGGCGCACCGACCAGCCCGCGTGCAGCGGCGGCAGCAGGTACTGCTCGTGCAGGTCTTCGAGGATGCCGGGCGTTCCTGCAGAAAGCTCGTTGTTGAGCAAGATTGTGCAGGGATCGAAGTTCTTCAGGCCCAGGCGGCGCTTGGAACGCACCACCGGTTCGAGCGTCACGGTCTCGCCGTTGGGCAGCTCGATCTTCTTGGGCGACTTGATGGCCGGATCGATCGAGCCGATGCGCACATTGAGGCCCGCCATGTGGAAGATGCGCACCAGTTGCGCGACGTTGGCGAGATAAAAGGTGTTTTTCGAGTGGTTTTCAGGAATGACGAGCAGGTTGCGCGCCTCCGGACAGATCTTCTCGATGGCCGCCTGCGCGGCCTGCACCGCCAGCGGCAGCATTTCCTTGGTGAGGTTGTTCCAGCCACCCGGGAACAGGTTGGTGTCGACCGGAGCCAGCTTGAAGCCCGCGTTGCGGATATCGACGGCGCTGTAGAACGGCGGCGTGTGCTCCATCCACTCGAGGCGGAACCAGCGCTCGATGGCGGGCATCGAGTCGAGCACCCGCTGCTCCAGTTCGTTGATCGGGCCGGTCAGGGCAGTGACGAGATGCGGAACCATGCAGCGGCCTTGTTGGTTTTGTGCTTAAAGGTGGAGTGGAATTGTAGGATTTGGGGATGGCGCGCCCGATGACAAGCAGCCAAAGAGAACAAAGCACCCCAATCCACAACACACGTTGCAAGAACACCGCGGCACGAGCCTCGCCGCGCCGCCGGCCCGATGGCCCCGGCCCTTCGGACCCCGATTAACCGCGGACTTCGCCCTGCCCCAGCACCACGTACTTGAGCGAGGTCAGGCCTTCGATGCCGACCGGGCCGCGCGCGTGGAACTTGTCGGTGCTGATGCCGATTTCGGCGCCCAGCCCGTACTCGAATCCGTCCGCGAAGCGCGTGCTCGCATTCACCATCACGCTGGCCGAATCGACCTCGCGCAGGAAGCGCTGGGCGTTGATGTGGTCGCGCGTGACGATGGCGTCGGTGTGGTGGCTCGAGTAGCGGTTGATGTGCGCAATGGCCTCGTCCAGCCCCGCCACCACCTTGATGCTGATGACGGCGGCCAGGTACTCCTCGGACCAGTCGGACTCGACCGCATCGATCACCTTCGCCTGCGGATGGTGCGCCTCGCTGGCGCGCAGGATCGCGGCGGCGGCCGGGTCGCAGCGCATCTCGACGCCCTTGGCGGCGAAGATGGCGGCGATCTCGGGCAGGAAGTGGTCGGCCACCGAAGCCGCCACCAGCAGGCCTTCGGCGGCGTTGCAGGGGCTGTACTTCTGGGTCTTGGCGTTGTCGACGATGCGCAGCGCCATGTCGAACTCGGCCGTGTCGTCCACGTAGACGTGGCAGTTGCCGTCCAGGTGCTTGATGACGGGCACCTTGGCGTCGCGGCTGATGCGCTCGATCAGGCCCTTGCCGCCGCGCGGAATGATCACGTCGACGTATTCGGGCATGGCGATGAGCTGGCCCACGGCTTCGCGGTCGGTGGTCTGCACCAGCTGCACCGCATCGACCGGCAGGCCGGCTTCGGCCAACGCTTCGGACACCAGCAGCGCCAGCGCCTTGTTCGAGTCGATGGCTTCCGAGCCGCCGCGCAGGATGGCGGCGTTGCCGCTCTTGATCGCCAGGCTCGCGGCCTCGATGGTCACGTTGGGGCGGCTCTCGTAGATCATGCCGAAGACGCCGATCGGCACGCGCATCTGGCCCACGCGGATGCCGCTGGGCTGCTGCTTCATGCCGATGATCTCGCCGATCACGTCGGCCATGCCGGCCAGCTGCTCGCAGCCCTCGGCCACGGTCTCCAGGACCTTGGGCGTGAGCTTGAGCCGGTCGACCATCGGGGCCGACAGGCCGGCGGCCGTGGCGCGCTCCAGGTCCTTTTGATTGGCGACGGCCAGCGCGGGGCCGGCTTCGCGCAGGCGCCGGGCCAGCGCTTTCAGTGCTCTGTTTTTGGTAGCTGCATCCGCACGGGCCATGAGGAATGCAGCGGCTTTGGCTTGCAGACCGAGGGTCTGCATGTGCTCGCTGACGTTGAACGCGTTCATGACCGGCATTTTCCCACGCGGACCTTCGGCCCGGCTGACGCGGGCCTTTTGATGGCGATCGACGGCGGGAGCGTCAGGCCCGGCGCGGCGCCGCGGCCGTGCTGCAGGCACGGCACAGCATCAGCGCCAGCCGCTGCAGCGCCTGCCAGCCGCTGGCGGGCCAGTCGGGCTGCTTCAGGCCCTTGCAGATGCCGTCGACCAGGTGGGCCGCGCGCAACAGTCGGGTCAGCATGCGGTCGTCCAGGCGCGGCAGCACGCGCTCGAAGGCGCGCTCGCGCGGGCCCCAGATGCGGTTCTCACGCAGCGCCATCGGCAGCGGACGGCCGGCGGCCATGGCGTCCTTCACGCGCTTGAGGGCGCGGATGTCCTCGGCGATCGTGTAGTGCACCAGCACCTCGGCCTCGCCCTCGGCCTGCAGGCCGTCGAGCATGCGCGCCACGCGCTGCGGGTTGCCGGCCAGCACGGCCTCGGAGAGCTTGAACACGTCGTAGCGCGCCACGTTGTTGACGGCGCCCTCGACCTGCTCCCAGCTCAGCTCGCCCGCCGGGTGCAGCAGCGCGAGCTTCTGGATTTCCTGGTGCGCGGCGAGCAGGTTGCCTTCGACGCGGTCGGCAAAGAACTGCAGCGTGCGCTGGCCTTCGTCGCCGGGCATCACGCGCTGGTTCTGCAGCCCCAGGCGCTGCGCGATCCATTGCGGCAGCGCGGCGCGCTCGATCGGGTCGACCTGGATGCTCACGCCGTTGTTCTCCAGCGCCGAGAACCACGCGCCGGTGCGCGTGGCCTTGTCCAGGCGCGGCAGCATCACCAGCGTGAGCGTGCTGTCGTTGCCGGGCGCGCCCTCGGCCAGCTGCTGCAACGCGACGCTGCCGTCCTTGCCGGGCTTGCCCGAAGGAATGCGGATCTCGACGATCTGCTTGTCGGCGAACAGCGAGAGCGAGCCCCCAGCCGCGAGCACCGCGCTCCAGTCGAAGTGCGCGCCGGCCACGGTGTACGAGCTGCGCTCGGTGTGGCCCTGGGCGCGCGCGGCGGCGCGGATGGCGTCGGCCGCCTCCTGCGCGAGCAGCGGCTCGTCGCCGTGGATCGTGTAAAGCGGCTTCAGGCCCTTTTGCAGGTGGGCGCCGAGCTGGGCACTGGCAAGTTGCATTGAAAAAAGAACGGAAGCGACGCTTACAGGGACTGCACCGCCGCCAGCCGGCGCATCAGCTGCTGCGCGATGTCGGCCTGCATGTCGCGGAACAGCAGGTCGGCCTCGCCTTCCTTGGCCAGCGCGTTGGTTTCGTTGAAGCTCAGGTCGCGCGTCTGCGAGACCTCGGACGCGGGCAGCAATTCCTTGCCGCCCGGCGTGCGCAGGCTGAAGCGCACGCGCAGGCGCAGCTGCAGCTCGCGCAGCAGGCCGGCGGAGTTGGTCGAGATCACGAAGCGGTCGCGGTCCTCGCCCAGCACGACCAGCACGGCGTCGGCGGTGCTGGCTTCTTCCTTGGGCACCAGCGTCACGTTGCCGGCCGCGCGCAGCTCGCGCCGCAGCTGGTTGATGAGCGCCGTATTGCCTTCGAGCGACAGCGTCTTGAACGCGAAGTTCGGCGCCTTGCGCAGCGCGAAGCCGCAGCCGGACAGGGCCAGCGAAGCGCCTGCCACGCCGAGACCCAGGAGAAAGCCGCGGCGCGGCTGCGAGGCATTGCGAATGTTCATGCGTCTGTCGTTTCCGTCGTTCTGCAGTGTCGGGTTCAGATGACCACGTTGACCAGGCGCCCGGGCACCACGATCACGCGCTTGGCCGGCGCGCCTTCGGCGAAGTTGACGAAGTCGTCGCAGGCGAGCGCCAGCCGCTCGATCTCGTCCTTCGAGGCACCGGCGGGCACCAGCAGCTTGCCGCGCAGCTTGCCGTTGACCTGCAGCATGAGCTCGACCTCGTCCTGCGCCAGCGCGGCCACGTCGACCACGGGCCAGGGGGCGTCGAGCAGGTCGCCCGATGCCTTGTCGTAGCCGAGCTGTTGCCACAGCTGGTGCGCGATGTGCGGCGTGGCCGGGTAGAGGCAGCGCAGCAGGATGCCGAAGCCCTCGCGCGCGGCGGCCGCGTCGCCCGCGCTGCCGTCGGGCTTGAAGCCCTCGAGCGCATTGAGCAGCTTCATCGCGCCCGACACCACCGTGTTGTATTGCATGCGCTGGTAGTCGTAGTCGATCTGGCGCAGCACGGTGTGGACCTCGCGGCGCAGGGCCTGGGCGGGCTTGCCGAAGCTCTGGCCGGCGAGCGCCACGGGCGCCACGTCGGCCTGGGCCACGCCGTAGTTCCACACGCGGCGCAGGAAGCGGTAGCTGCCTTCGACGGCCGCGTCGTTCCACTCGAGCGTGGCTTCGGGCGGCGCGGTGAACATGGTGTACAGGCGCGCGGTGTCGGCGCCGTACTTCTCGATCAGGTCCTGCGGGTCGACGCCGTTGCGTTCGCTCTTGCCCATCTTGCCCACGCCGCCGTACTCGACCTTGGTGCCATCGGCCAGCGTGCCGCCGGTGATGCGGCCCTGCGCGTCGAGCACCGCCGTGACTTCGAGCGGCGGGAAGTAGTCCTTGCCGCCCTTCTCGTTGCGCTTGTAGAAGATGTGGTTGAGCACCATGCCCTGCGTGAGCAGCTTGGCGAAGGGCTCGTCGGCCTTCACGAGGCCGAGGTCGCGCATGACCTTGGTCCAGAAGCGCGCGTACAGCAGGTGAAGAATCGCGTGCTCGATGCCGCCGATGTACTGGTCCATCGGCATCCAGTAGTCGGCGCCCTCGGCGACCATGGCCTTGTCGTTGGTCGGGTCGCAGTAGCGCATGAAGTACCACGACGAATCGACGAAGGTGTCCATCGTGTCGGTCTCGCGCCGCGCAGCCTTGCCGCACACCGGGCACACCACGCCGGCGTGGAAGCCTTCGTGCTTGGCCAGCGGGTTGCCCGAGCCGTCGGGCACGCAGTCGGTCGGCAGCACCACGGGCAGGTCCTTCTCGGGGACCGGCACCGCGCCGTGTTCTTCGCAATGGATGATCGGGATCGGCGTGCCCCAGTAGCGCTGGCGGCTCACGCCCCAGTCGCGCAGGCGCCAGGTGGTCTGCAGCTCGCCCAGGTCCTTCTGGCCCAGCGCATGCGCCACGGCGGCCACGGCCTCCTTGTAGGTCATGCCGCTGAAGTTGTCCGAGTTGATGGTCACGCCGCGCTGCTTGTCGCCGTACCAGTCCTGCCACTTGTGATAGTCGAAGTGCGGCTCGTCGTCGACCAGCACGACCTGGATGATCTCGATGCCGTACTTGTTGGCGAAGGCGAAGTCGCGCTCGTCGTGCGCGGGCACGCCCATCACGGCGCCGTCGCCGTAGCCGATGAGCACGTAATTGCCCACCCAGACCGGCACCTGCTCCTCGGTGATCGGGTGCTTCACGGTCAGGCCCGTGGGCACGCCCTTCTTCTCCTGCGTGGCCAGCTCGGCTTCGGTCGTGCCGCCACCCTTGCACTCTTCGATGAAGGCCGCGACCTTCGGATCGAGCGTGGCGGCGTGCGCGGCCAGCGGATGCTCGGGCGCGACGGCGCAGAAAGTGACGCCCATGATGGTGTCGGCACGCGTGGTGAACACGTACATGCGACCGTCCTGGATCAGCTTGCCGCCCGCGTCCCGGATGTCATGCGTGAACGCGAAACGCAGGCCTTCGCTCTTGCCGATCCAGTTTTCCTGCATCAGCTTCACGCGCTCGGGCCAGCCCGGCAGCTTGTGCTGGGTGTGCTCGAGCAGTTCTTCGGCGTAGTCGCTGATCTTCAGGTAGTAGCCGGGGATCTCGCGACGCTCGACCGTGGCGCCGGTGCGCCAGCCCTTGCCATCGATCACCTGCTCGTTGGCCAGCACGGTCTGGTCGACCGGGTCCCAGTTCACGACCTGGGTCTTGCGGTAGGCGATGCCCTTTTCGAGCATCTTCAGGAACAGCCACTGGTTCCACTTGTAGTAGCTCGGGTCGCAGGTGGCGATCTCGCGGCTCCAGTCGATCGCCAGGCCCATGGCCTGGAGCTGGCCCTTCATGTAGGCGATGTTCTCGTAGGTCCACTTGGCCGGCGGCACGCCGTTCTTCAGCGCCGCGTTCTCGGCCGGCAGGCCGAAGGCGTCCCAGCCCATGGGCATCAGCACGTTGTAGCCGCTCATGCGCAGGTAGCGCGTGAGCATGTCGTTGATCGTGTAGTTGCGCACGTGGCCCATGTGCAGCTTGCCGCTCGGGTACGGCAGCATCGAGCAGGCGTAGTACTTCTTGCGGCTCGCGTCCTCGGTGACACGGTAGACATCGGCGGCGCGCCATTGCGCCTGGGCAGCGGACTCGACGTCGCTGGGTTTGTAGCTGGGGTTCATGACATCTCGGCAGGGCCCGGCTCGACGGCGGCCGGGAAGGCGGATTATCGCGCCGTGCGTGATCGTCCCCCGGGCCCCATGCCGGAATCAGGCCCTTTCCTGCGGCGGCGGGGCGGGCGTCCACTCGTCGCCGAACAGTTCCGGCTCGCTGTAGGCCTCCAGATTCGCCCAGTGGTGGGCCGCGTCTTCCCGGTAGAACAGGCTGGCAAGCCCCGCCGCCAGGCGCCGCGCGCCGTCGCTGATGGCCGGAATGTCGCCCGACACCGTGCCGTGCGACAGCGCCGCCGGGTAGCAGAAGCAGTGGATGCGATCCAGCCCCGGGCAGGCACCCGGCGCGCTTTCCTGGAATTCGAAGGCCGGCCCGAGGTCGGGCGAATCGGCCAGTTCGCGGTCTTCGTCGCCGGGCGCGGGCGTGAAACGGTCTTTCCAGATACGAATGTGCGCGGCAATGCCTGCGAATTCGGGGCGGGCGGCCCAGTCGACCTGGAAACCGGTCGACACGATCAAAAAGTCGAATTCGAAATCACCCTTGGGCGTGGCCACGCGCAGCGCCTCGCCCTGCGGCGCCACGGCGAGGATGGGGCAGTCGAAGTTGAAGAAGGCGTTGGCGTGCCGCGACACCCGCAGCGTGCTGCCGTGCGGCGGCGGCACGTTCAGCACGTTGATGTAGTGGCGGATGCGCCACTTCAGTTCGTCGGGCAGGTCGTAGTGCCCCTGCGTGAGCCCCGGCACGCCGGCGCCCTTGCCCTTGTTGACGCGCGGCAGGTCGGGCCGGCGGATCAGCAGCTCGACGCTGCGCGCGCCGGCCTCGAGCGCGGTGGCGGCGCTGTCCATGGCCGAGGAGCCCGCGCCGACCACGCCCACGCGCAGGCCCTTGAGGCGGCCGTAGTCCATCTCGTCGGAGGAGTGCGCCCACTTGGCGCGTGGCAGGCCATCGACAAAGGCGGGCACGGCCGGGCCGCCCAGGCCGTCGCGGCCGGTGGCCAGCACGACGCGGCGCGCCAGCACGCGGCGCTCGCCCTCGGGCGTGCGCAGGTCCAGGCGCACGGCGCTGGCGTCGGGCAACGGTTGCAGGCCCGTCACAGCGGTGTCGTTGCGCACGTCCACGCCCATCACGCGGCGGTACCAGACCAGGTAGTCCATCCACTGCAGGCGCGGGATCTTGTCCATCGCGGCCCAGGCCTCGGTGCCGAACTGGGCCTCGAACCAGGCGCGGAAAGTCAGCGAGGGCAGCCCCAGCGCGGGGCCCGTGAGCTCCTTGGGCGAGCGCAGGGTTTCCATGCGCGCCGTGGTGGCCCAGGGGCCTTCGCGCCCGGCCGGCGCGCGGTCGAAGACCACGGCGCGGATGCCCTGCTGCGCCAGCGCGCCCGCCGCGGCCAGCCCGGCCTGGCCGCCGCCGATGATGGCCACGTCGAGCACGGGTTCGCCGTCGACCTGGCGCGGCGGCACCCAGGCGCGGGCGGGCCAGCCGAGGTAGTCGAGGTCCTGGGCGAGCCGGCGTTCGAGCGCGGCAAGGCCGATGGGTGGGGCGGAGGGGGAGAAAGCGGTGTCGTCGGTGGTCATCGGTCGGGGGTCGGGGCGGCAGCGCCCCGCCCTGCTGAATTTACCCACTTCCGCGCGGCGCCCGCCTGCCACAGCGTACCGCTGGCCCGGATTTCGCATGCCACAATGAATTTCGACCACAGGGGCAGGCATGAGCGGCAGCAACGGCGAATGGTGGCGGGGCGCGGTGATCTACCAGATCTACCCGCGCAGCTTCATGGACAGCAACGGCGACGGCGTCGGCGACCTGCCCGGCATCACGTCGAAGCTCGACCACGTCGCCCGCCTGGGCGTCGACGCGGTCTGGGTCTCGCCCTTCTTCCGCTCCCCCATGAAAGACTTCGGCTACGACGTGGCCGACTACCGCGCGGTCGATCCGCTGTTCGGCACGCTGGCCGACTTCGACGCCATGCGCGCACGCATGCATGCGCTGGGCCTGAAGCTCATCATCGACCAGGTGCTCTCGCACACCTCCGACCAGCACGCCTGGTTCGCCGAAAGCCGCAGCTCGCGCGACAACCCGAAGGCCGACTGGTACGTCTGGGCCGACCCCCAGCCCGACGGCACGCCGCCCACCAACTGGCTCTCGGTCTTCGGCGGCCCGGCCTGGCAGTGGGACTCGCGCCGGCGGCAGTACTACCTGCACAGCTTTCTCGCCGAGCAGCCCGATCTCAACTTCCATTGCCCCGCCGTGCAGGACGCGCTGCTCGGCGAGGTGCGCTTCTGGTGCGAGCGCGGCGTGGACGGCTTTCGCTTCGACGCCTGCAACCACCAGTTCCACGACGCGCTGCTGCGCGACAACCCGCCCGCCACGGTCGAGTCGATGGGCGAGGTCAGCACCGTGCGCGCCGACAACCCGTATGCGATGCAGGTCCACCTGTACGACAAGAGCCAGCCCGAGAACCTCGTGTTCCTCGAGCGCCTGCGCCGGCTGCTCGACGGCTACGGCGCGGTCGCGCTGGGCGAGGTCGGCGACGAGAACGCACCGCCCGTCATGGCCCAGTACACCGAACTCGGCAAGCGCCTGCACCTGGCCTACAGCTTCAGCCTGCTCACGGCCGACCACAGCCCGAAGCACCTGCGCCACCAGGTCGAATCGCTCGACACCGCACTGGCCGTGACGAACGGCTGGGGCTGCTGGGCAGTGTCGAACCACGACGTGCCGCGCGTCGCCACGCGCTGGAGCGACGGCCAGGCGCCCGACCCGCGCCGCGACCGGCTCTGGCTCGCGCTGCTGCTCGCGCTGCGCGGCAGCGCCAGCCTCTACCAGGGCGAAGAGCTGGGCCTGCCCGAGGCCGACGTGCCCTTCGAACTGCTGCAAGACCCCTACGGCCGCGCCTTCTGGCCCGAGTTCAAGGGCCGCGACGGCTGCCGCACGCCGATGCCCTGGACCGCCCAGGCGCCCAACGCCGGCTTCAGCACCGGCACGCCCTGGCTGCCGATGGACGGCGCCCACCTGCCGCTGGCCGTCAACCAGCAGGAAGCCGACCCCGGCTCGATGCTCGCCTTCAGCCGCGCGCTGCTGCACTGGCGCCGCACCCAGCCGCTGCTGCGCACGGGCGCGCTGGCGTTCGTCGATGCGCCCGCGCCGCTGCTGCACATCGTGCGAAGCGACGGGGACGCGGTGCTGCATGCGATCTTCAATACAGGCATCGAACCGGTCTCGATTCCCTTGCCCGAGCCGCTGGTGCCGCTGACGGGCCACCCGCTCGCACCGACCGCAACGGTCACCGCCGCTCCAAAGCCCCTGCTGACATTGGCGCCTTATGGCGTGTACTTCGGCACGCCGGCCGAAGCAGGAGGACGCTGAACCCCATGCCCCCTTCTCCTTTTCTCCTCCCGGCCGACATCCAGGCGCTGATGCGCGCCGAGCACGGCGATCCGTTCGCCGTGCTCGGCCCCCACGAGACCGCCGACGGCCTCGAGGTGCGCGCGCTGATGCCCGGCGCACGGCAGGTGGCCGTGGTGCATTCGCGCACGGGCTGGCCGCTGTCGATCCTTGCGCGGCACGAGGGCTCCGACCTGTTCAGCGGCCTCGTGCCCGCGGCCGAGGCGCGCATGGGCTACTCGTTCCAGGTCGACTGGGAGAACGGGCACGCCTCGCGACTCGAAGACCCCTACCGTTTTCCGTTCGTGCTCGGCGAGACCGACGTGTGGCTGCTGGCCGAGGGCACGCACTTGCGGCCGTGGGAGCGGCTGGGCGCGCACCTGCGCGAGATCGATGGCGTGAAGGGCGTGGCCTTTGCCGTGTGGGCGCCGAATGCGCGGCGCGTGTCGGTGGTCGGCAACTTCAACAACTGGGACGGCCGGCGCCACATGATGCGGCTGCGCCGCGAGTGCGGCGTGTGGGAGATCTTCGCGCCGCACGTGGCGACCGGCGACAGCTACGAGTTCGAGATCCTGTCGTCGCGCGGCGAGGTGCTGCGTAAGGCCGACCCCTTCGCCTTCTCGTCGCAGCTGCGCCCCGGCACCGCCTGCGTCGTGGCGCCGCTGCCCGCGCCCGTGCCGATGCCCGCCGGGCGCGCCGAGGCCAACGCGCACCAGGCGCCGATCAGCATTTATGAAGTGCACCTGGGCTCGTGGCGCCGCAAGCACCATGGGCAGGAATGGCTGGACTACCGCGAGCTGGCCGACACGCTCGTGCCCTATGTGCGCGACATGGGCTTCACGCACATCGAGCTGCTGCCCATCACCGAGCACCCCTTCGACGGCTCGTGGGGCTACCAGCCCATCGGCCTGTATGCCCCGACCTCGCGCTTCGGCACGCCCGGCGACTTCCGCCATTTCGTCGAAGCCGCGCATGCCGCGGGGCTGGGCGTGATCCTCGACTGGGTGCCCGCGCACTTTCCGACCGACGCGCATGGTTTGGGCAACTTCGACGGCACCGCGCTGTACGAGTACGCCGATCCGCGCGAGGGTTTCCACAACGACTGGCAGACGCTGATCTTCAACTACGCCCGCACGGAGGTGCGCAACTACCTCGTCGGCAACGCGCTGTACTGGCTGGAGCGCTATGGCGTGGACGGCCTGCGCGTGGATGCGGTGGCGTCGATGCTGTACCGCGACTACAGCCGCAAGGCCGGCGAGTGGTTGCCGAATGCGCAGGGCGGGCGCGAGAACCTGGAGGCCATCGACTTCCTTCGCCGCATGAACCGCGTGGTGGGCGTGGAGCGTCCGGGGGCTGTGACCATTGCGGAAGAGTCGACGAGCTTTCCGGGGGTGACGCGACCGCCGGAAGACGGCGGGCTGGGGTTTCACTACAAGTGGAACATGGGGTGGATGAACGACACGCTGGCGTATGCCGGGACCGATCCGGTCTACCGCAAGCACCATCACCAACAGATCACTTTTGGCCTGATGTACGCGCACAGCGAGAACTTCGTGTTGCCGCTGTCGCATGACGAAGTGGTGCACGGCAAGGGGTCGATGATCGGGCGCATGCCTGGAGACGAGTGGCAGAAGTTCGCGGGGTTGCGCAACCTTTATGGGTACCTGTGGGCTTATCCGGGGAAGAAGCTGCTGTTCATGGGGGGGGAGTTTGCGCAGTACGCGGAGTGGAATGCGGATCGGGGGTTGGACTGGCACTTGCTCGAGCATGCGGGGCATCAAGGGGTGCGGCGGTTGGTGCGCGATCTGAACAATGTGTATCGGCACTTTCCTGCTTTGCATGAGCTGGACCATGAAGGGTCCGGGTTCGAGTGGTTGGTGCATGACGATGTGGCGCAGTCGGTGTTTGCGTTTGTTCGGCGGGCTCGGGATGGGGGGGGGGTTGTGGTGGTTTGCAACTTCACGCCTGTGCCTCGGCTTGGCTATCGGTTGGGGGTGCCTTATGCTGGTGCCTATCGGGAAATCATCAATACCGATGGGGCTGTGTATGGGGGGAGCGGGGTTGGGAACGGCGTGGTCGAGAGTGCTTCTGTGCCTTGGCATGGGAAAGCGGATTCGATTGTTGTCAGCGTGCCGCCGCTTGGTACTTTGATGTGGGTGCTGGCTTGAACCGCTCCGTGCTGGCTTGTGTTCCGAGGCCGGGTCTCGGCCCGGCGGCCGACCTACTTTTCTTTGCTTCGCCAAAGAAACGTAGGCAAAAGAAAGGCGACCCTGCTGCCTGCGTCCCTCCGCTTCGCTACGGGCAACCTGCGGTGCTCGCGTTTCGCGGGGTCTCGCCCAAACTCGCTTCGCTCAAACAAGGGCGAGCCCTGATCCGCGAAACGCTGCGCTCCTCGGCGCATACAGAAGGGATTTGGATACCAGCGGGCCATCGCTTCGCTCGGCCAGTGGGCCGCAGCAGGCGCTGCGCGCCTGCTGCGGCTGGGACTGGTCGCGACGTTGGTTGGAACTTGAACGGAGGCGCGCGCGCGAGTGCAGACGTGCCTACGTGCACGAGCACCAACACGAGCACGGGATTTGGCTGTTGGAGACTCCCGGGCCGAGCGAAGCGACGGCCCGCTCGGTATCAAAGCCCCTCTGGCTGCGCCGAGGAGCGCAGCGTTTCGCGGATCAGGGCTCGCAGCTGTTTGAGCGAAGCGAGTTCTGCGAGACCCCGCGAAACGCGAGCACCGCAGGTTGCCCGCAGCGAAGCGGAGGGTCGCAGACAGTGGGGTCGCCTTTCTTTTGCCTACTTTTCTTTGGCGAAGCAAAGAAAAGTAGGTCGCCTGCCGGGGCGAGTCCCGGCCTCGGGAAGCAAACGCCCAGGAGCACAAGCAACATGCTGAGCCCAGGCACCCCCCTCCCCTTAGGCGCAACCCCATCACAGCAAGGCATCAACTTCGCCATCGCAGCGCCCTCAGCAAGCAAGGTAGAACTCTGCCTCTTCGACAGCACAGGCCAGAACGAACAACAGCGCCTTCCACTCCCAGAATGCACCGACGGCATCTGGCACGGCCTGCTTCCCAACGCAAGAGCCGGCCTGATCTACGGCTACCGAGTCCACGGCCCGTGGGCACCCCATGAGGGCAAGCGCTTCAACCCCGCCAAGCTCCTCCTAGACCCTTACGCCCGAGAAATCCTCGGCCACTACAACGGCAGCGACCTCTTCCTGGGCCACGCCCCCACAGACCCGACCCAACGCGACAACAGAGACAACGGCTCGATCGCCCTCAAGGCCCGCGTCACAGCACCCAGCAACGCACCCAAAACAACAGGCCGCGCCCACATTCCTCCCACAGACCGCGTCCTGTACGAGCTGCACATCCGCAGCCTCACCCACCAGCACCCAGGCGTTCCCGAACCGCTAAGAGGCACCTACGCAGGCCTGGCCGAACCCGCCCTCCTCGACCACCTGCAACGCCTGGGCATCACCACCCTCAGCCTCATGCCCGTGCAGCACCGCGCCGACGAACAGCGCCTGCTCGCCAAGGGCCTGACCAACCACTGGGGCTACAACACCATCGGCTGGTTCGCCCCCGAGGCGCGCTTCTGGAGCGGCCGCCCCGGCACCACGCCCGCCAGCGAGTTCCGCGCCATGGCCGATGCGGTGCACGCGCGCGGCATGGAGCTGGTGATCGACGTGGTCTACAACCACAGCGCCGAAAGCGACGAACTCGGCCCCACGCTCTCGCTGCGCGGCATCGACAACGCCCTGTACTACCACCTGCGCCCCGACGACCGCGCCCTGTACGAGAACTGGGCCGGCACGGGCAATTGCCTGAACCTCGGCGAGCCGCGCGTGCTGCAGCTCGTGATGGACAGCCTGCGCTTCTGGGCCTGCGAGATGGGCGTCGATGGCTTCCGCTTCGACCTCGCCCCGGTGCTCGGCCGCGACGCGCAGCGCGGTTTCGATGCGCGCGCGCCCTTCTTCGCGGCGATGGCGCAAGACCCGGTGCTGTCGCGCACGCTGCGCATCGCCGAGCCCTGGGACCTCGGCCCCGGCGGCTACCGGCTCGGCGAGTTCCCGCCCGGCTGGCTCGAATGGAACGACCGCTTCCGCGACACGCAACGCGGCTTCTGGCTGCGCCAGGGGCGCGAGGGCGCCACCGGGCTGGGCGACTTCGCGCACCGCTTCACGGCCTCCAGCGCGAGCTTCGCGCACGACGGCCGCGCGCCGACCGCGAGCGTCAACTTCATCACCGCGCACGACGGCTTCACGCTGCGCGACCTCGTGAGCTACGAACAGCGCCACAACCTCGCCAACGGCGAAGACAACCGCGACGGCCATGCCCACAACCTGAGCTCCAACTGCGGCGTCGAAGGCCCGAGCGACGACCCCGCCGTGCGCGCGATGCGCGCACGCCTGCAACGCACGCTGCTCGCCACGCTGCTGCTGTCGCAGGGCACACCGATGCTGCTGGCCGGCGACGAACTCGGCCACAGCCAGGGCGGCAACAACAACGCCTACTGCCAGGACAACGAGACCACCTGGCTCGGCTGGATCGGGCTGTCCGACCCGGCCAGCGAGCGCGCGCGCCTGACGGCCTTCGTCGCACGGCTCACCGCGCTGCGGCGCGAAGCGCCGGCGCTGCGCAGCGCGCACTGGTGGCCGGCCGAACCGCCGACCGACGCCCCCCCGGGCCTGCGCTGGCTGCGCCCCGACGGCCAGCCGATGGCGCCGGCCGACTGGCATGCGGGCACGGCCCTTGCGATCCTGTTCGGGGATGCCGAAGGCGCCTGGCTGGTGCTGGTGAATGCGGGCCCGAGCCCCGTCGCCTTCACGTTGCCGCAGGGCGACTGGCGCTGCTGCCTGGCTACCGATGCCGAAGACCCCGACGACCTGCGCACCGCGCCCCGCCTGCTGGGCCGCGCGGTCGAGGTGCCGGTTTCGAGCCTCTGGCTTGCAAGAACGTAGGAGCCAAGCCCACGGCGCAGTGCCAGACTCGGTGCGGACACTCTGACGACGAACTCAACAAGCGAACGAACGGAGACACAGATGGACACGCTCAACACCCAGGGTACCCAGGCCCCGCAGGCGCCCCTGCAGGCCCATCAACTGGTCCGCCGCACCATCGCGCTGGTGCTGGCCGGCGGCCGGGGCTCCCGCCTCAAGCAGCTCACCGACCGGCGCGCCAAGCCGGCCGTGTACTTCGGCGGCAAGTTCCGCATCATCGACTTCGCGCTGTCCAACTGCCTGAACTCCGGCATCCGGCGCATGGCGGTGGTCACGCAGTACAAGTCGCACTCGCTCATGCGTCACCTGCAGCGCGGCTGGAGCTTCCTGCGCGCCGAGCTCAACGAGATGGTCGACGTGCTGCCCGCGCAGCAGCGCATGGGCGACGAGCACTGGTACCGCGGCACGGCCGACGCGGTGTACCAGAACCTGGACATCATCAGCACCCGCTCCACGCCGCACGACTACGTGGTGGTGCTGGCCGGCGACCACATCTACAAGATGGACTACTCCATCATGCTCAAGGACCACGCCGAGCGCGGCCTGGGCTGCACGGTCGGCTGCATCGAGGTGCCGCGCCACGAGGCCACGGCCTTCGGCGTGATGGCGGTGGACGACGGCCGCCAGATCACCAGCTTCCTCGAAAAGCCCGCCGACCCGCCCGCCATGCCCGGCCACCCCGACCTGGCGCTGGCCAGCATGGGCATCTACATCTTCGACTCGGCCTACCTGTACCGGCTGCTCGAGGAAGACAACGCCAACCCCGACTCGAGCCACGACTTCGGCAAGGACATCATTCCGCGCGCCGTGGCCGAGGGCCGCGCGCTGGCGCACCCGTTCAGCATGTCGTGCGTCACGCGCGCCTCGCGCGGGCCCGACGCCAAGGCCTACTGGCGCGACGTGGGCACGATTGATGCATTCTGGGCAGCCAACCTCGACCTGGCCTCGATCACCCCGGAGCTCGACATCTATGACACGGACTGGCCCATCTGGACCTACCAGCGACAGCTGCCGCCGGCCAAGTTCGTGCTCGACCGCGAGGGCAAGCACGGCATGACGGTCAACACCATCGTCTCGGGCGGCTGCATCGTCTCGGGCTCGAAGATCAGCAGCGCGGTGCTGTTCTCGGGCGTGCGCATCCACTCCTTCTGCGAGATCAACGAAGTTGTGCTGCTGCCCGATGTGGAAGTGGGCCGCGGCTGCCGGCTGAACCGCGTGGTGATCGACCGCGGCTGCGTGATCCCCGACGACACGGTCATCGGCGAAGACGCCGAGGCTGATGCCGCGCGCTTCGAGCGCACGGAAACGGGCGTGGTGCTGGTCACGCGCGAAATGCTCAAGCGACTCGCGCCGGACCCCGCGCCCGCAGCCGCCGCCTGATCGACCGCACCACCATGCGCATCCTCCAGGTCAGCGCCGAGCTGTTTCCCCTCCTGAAGACCGGCGGCCTGGCGGACATCGCCGGCGCCCTGCCCCTGGCGCTCATGGCCGCGGGGCAGGAGGCGCGCGCGCTGCTGCCGGGCTTTCCCGCCATCGTGGCCGGCGTGCGCGACCTGGTGCCGGTGGCCGAGTTCACCGCGCCCTGGGGCGAGCGCTTCGGCCTGCGCGCCGGGCACGTCGCCATCGCCGGCGCGCCGCCGATTCCCACCTACGTGATCGACGCGCCCGCGCTCTACGACCGACCCGGCAATCCGTACGAAGACACGACGCGCCAGCCTTACAGCGACAACCACCGGCGCTTCGCGCTGCTGGGGTGGGCGGCGGCGCAGCTCGCGCAGGGGCTCGACCCCGGCTGGCGGCCCGACATCGTGCACGCGCACGACTGGCACGCGGCGCTCGCGCCCGCCTACCTGGCCTTCGCGCGGCGCGCGGGCGGCCCGCGCACGGGCAGCGTGTTCACGGTGCACAACCTGGCCTACCAGGGCGTGTTCGCGCCCTGGCACTTCGCCGAGCTCGGGCTGCCGGCGCCGGCCTTCCACATGAACGGGCTGGAATACCACGGCCAGATCTCCTTCATGAAGGGCGGCCTGTACTTTGCCGACCAACTCACCACCGTGAGCCCCACCTACGCGCTCGAGATCCAGACCCCCGAGCAGGGCTGCGGCCTCGATGGCCTGCTGCGCCAGCGCGCCGGCGTGCTCAGCGGCATCCTCAACGCGGTGGACGACCAGGTCTGGAACCCGGCCACCGACGCCGCGCTGGTGCAGGGCTACCAGGCGCCCGAGGGCCGCCACATGGCCGGCAAGGCGCGCTGCAAGTCGGTGCTGCAGCGCCAGCTGGGGCTGGCCGAGCGCCCCGACGCGCCGCTGTTCATCGTGGTAAGCCGGCTCACCGAACAGAAGGGCCTGCACCTCGTGCTCGGCGGCCTCGACACGCTGCTGGCGCAGGGCGGCCAGCTGGCGCTGCTGGGCAGCGGCGAAGGCTGGCTCGAAGAAGCCTTCCGCCAGCGCGCGGCGGCGGCGCCCGCCTCGGTGAGCGTCACCATCGGCTACGACGAGACGCTGGCGCACCAGCTCTTCGGCGCGGGCGACGTGACGATCGTGCCTTCGCTGTTCGAGCCCTGCGGCCTCACGCAGATGTACGGCCTGAAGTACGGCAGCCTGCCGCTGGTGCGCCGCGTCGGCGGGCTGGCCGACACCGTCGTCGATTGCACGCTGGAAGACATGGCCAGCGGCGCCGCCACCGGCTTCGTGTTCGACCGCTTCGAGGACGCCGACTACGACCGCGCCCTGCGCCGCGCCTTCGCGCTGTACGAGCGCGCCCCCGACTGGCGCCGCGTGCGCGGCAACGCCATGCGGCGCCCGGCCGACTGGGGCACGGCGGCCGCGCAGTACATCGATGTGTACCAACGGGCGTTGGCCTGAAGCCCCCGCCCCACACCCCACCACCCACTCCGGGAACGCCTCCATGACGATCAAGGACTTCGCCTACGACCACCCCGACCGCGACGTTGCCGCCTTCAAGCGCGCGGTGGCCAACAAGCTGATCTACGCCGTCGGCAAGGACCCCGTGGCCGCCAGCCAGGATGACTGGCTGCACGCCACCGCGCTGGCCGTGCGCGACCAGCTCGTCGAGCGCTGGATGACGACCACGCGCGCCAACTACGCGCAGGACCTCAAGCGCGTGTATTACCTCTCGATGGAGTTCCTCATCGGGCGCACCTTCACCAACGCGCTGCTCGCCGTCGACCTGTACGGCACCGTGCGCGAGGCGCTGGCCGACTTCGGCGTCGACATGGCGGCGCTGGCCGAGCGCGAGCCCGATGCAGCGCTCGGCAACGGTGGCCTGGGGCGGCTCGCGGCCTGCTTTCTCGATTCGATGGCCACGCTCGGCGTGCCCGGCATGGGCTACGGCATCCGCTACGAGTACGGCATGTTCCGCCAGCGCATCGTCGACGGCCAGCAGGTCGAAACGCCCGACTACTGGCTCACGCGCGGCAACCCGTGGGAGTTCCAGCGGCCCGAGGTGAACTACCGCGTGCGCTTCGGCGGCCATGTGCAAAAGCGCGAAGGCAAGAACGCGCCCTACGGCGCGGCCGACTGGGTCGACACGCACGACGTGCTCGCCGTGGCCTACGACACCATCATTCCCGGCTACGGCACGCAGGCCACCAACACCTTGCGGCTGTGGTCGGCGCGCGCCACCGAGGAGATCGACCTGTCGGCCTTCAACCGCGGCAACTACATGGCGGCGGTGGAGAGCAAGAACCACTCCGAGAACGTCTCGCGCGTGCTCTACCCCGACGACTCCACGCCCTCGGGCCGCGAGCTGCGGCTGCACCAGGAGTACTTCTTCTGCAGCGCCAGCGTGCAGGATTTGCTGCGGCGCTACCTGCGCAACCACACGAGCTTCGACCAGCTGTCGGAAAAAGTCAGCATCCACCTGAACGACACGCACCCGGTGCTGGCCGTGCCCGAGCTCATGCGCCTGCTGCTCGACGAGCACGGCCTGGCGTGGGACGTGGCCTGGGGCCACACGCAGAAGGTGTTCAGCTACACCAACCACACGCTGATGCACGAGGCATTGGAAACCTGGCCGGTCGAGATGCTGGGCCGCATCCTGCCGCGCCACCTGCAGATCCTGTACGACATCAACGCGAAGTTCCTGGCCGCCGTGACGCAGACGCACGGTCAGGACGTCGAGCTGGTGCGCCGCCTCTCGCTGATCGACGAGACCGGTGAGCGCCGCGTGCGCATGGCCTACGTGGCGGTGCTCGCGAGCCATTCGGTGAACGGCGTGTCGGGGCTGCACTCGGAGCTGATGAAGCAGTCGATCTTTGCCGACTTCGCGAAGATCTTTCCTGAGCGCTTCAACAACAAGACCAACGGCGTCACGCCGCGCCGCTGGCTCGCGCAGGCCAACCCGCCGCTGGCCGCGCTGCTCGACCAGCGCATCGGCAAGGGCTGGCGGCGCGACCTGTCGCAGCTCGAAGCATTGCGCCCGATGGTCGCGCAGCCCGCCTTCGTGCGCGCCTTTCGCCATGCCAAGCGCGAGAACAAGCTGCGGCTGGCCAACTGGGTCGGCGAGCACCTGAAGCTCGACCTGGACACCGACGCGATGTTCGACGTGCAGGTCAAGCGCATCCACGAGTACAAGCGGCAGCTGCTCAACGTGCTGCACGTGATCGCGCGCTATCACTGCATCCTCGATGCGCAGGCCAGCGGCACGCCGCTCGACATCGTGCCGCGCGTGGTCGTGTTCGCGGGCAAGGCGGCTTCGGCCTATGCGATGGCCAAGCAGGTGATCCGGCTCATCAACGACGTGGCGGCCACCGTGAATGCCGACGCGCGCGTGGGCAAGCTGCTGAAGGTGGTGTTCCTGCCGAACTACAGCGTGAGCCTGGCCGAGATCATCATGCCGGCGGCCGACCTGTCGGAGCAGATTTCCACCGCGGGCACGGAAGCGTCAGGCACCGGCAACATGAAGTTCGCGCTCAACGGCGCGCTCACCATCGGCACGCTCGACGGCGCCAATGTCGAGATGCGCGAGAACGTCGGCCCCGAGAACATCTTCATCTTCGGCCACACCACGCCCGAGGTGGCCGACATCCGCGCGCGCGGCTACCAGCCGCGCGAGATCTACGAGGAGAACGCCGAACTCAAGCGCGTGCTCGATGCCATTCGAGACGGTGCGTTCTCGCCGGGCGAGCCGGCGCGCTACCAGGGCATCTACGACGCGCTCGTGAACTGGGGCGACCACTACCTGCTGCTGGCCGACTACGCGAGCTATGTCGCGAAGCAGGCCGAGGTCGATGCGCTGTACCGCGATGCAGAGGCCTGGACGCGCATGGCGATCCTCAACGTGGCGGGAATGGGCGCGTTCTCGTCGGACCGGACGATCGCCGAATACGCGCATGAGATCTGGCACACGAAGCCGGTCGTGCTCAGCTGAGGCGAGTGGGCCAGGCCCGCAAGCTCAGCGCGGTTTGGCGGGGGCCGCCTCGGCCTCGGTGACAAAGCCGATGCGGCTCAACCCGGCCTTGTTCGCAATGCCCATGAGCGCCACCACCTTGCCGTAGGGCACGGTCTGGTCGGCGCGCAATTGCACCTCGGTGTCCTTGCTGTCGGCGGCGGCCTTTTCGAGCTGCGCGGTCAGCTCCTCGTCGGTCACGGGCTTGTCGTTCAGGAAGACCTTGCCCGACGCATCGACCGACAGGCTCACGAACTTCGGCGTGTCGTTGGGCTGGCCCGCGTCGGTCTGCGGCAGGTCGAGCTTGATCGAGCTCGCCATCAGCGGCGCGGTGATGATGAAGATCACCAACAGCACCAGCATCACGTCGACCAGCGGCGTGACGTTGATGTCGGACAGCGGACGCTGCCCGCCCGCACCCATGGCCCGCCCGCCGCCTGCGGCGCTGCTGCCCAGTGAGGTGCGTCCGAAGGCCATGGTGTGCGCTGCGCCTTAGACGGGCATCGGCCGCGCGGGCGGCGGTGCAGCGGGTGCCGGCGCTTCGCCGAAGCTGCCGAGCAGGTCGTGCGCAAAGCCTTCGAGCTCGGCTTCGACCCGGCCCACCACACGGCCGAACACGTTGTAGGCCAGCACGGCCGGAATGGCGACGGCGAGGCCGAAGGCCGTCATGACGAGCGCCTCGCCGACCGGCCCGGCCACCTTGTCGATGGTGAAACCGCCGGTCTGGCCCGCGATGCCCGCCAGGGCACCGTAGATGCCCCAGACGGTGCCGAGCAGGCCGACGAAGGGCGCGGTGGCGCCGACGGTGGCCAGCAGGATCTGCCCGGCCTGCAGGCGCCGCAGCGCGCCGTGCAATGCACCGCGCAGCACGCGCGTGAGGCGCTGGTTGCGGTCGACCGTGGCGCCCAGCGTGCCGCCGGGCGCTTCGGTGGCGGCCTGGCGCAGCGCGGCCACAGCGGGGCGCACGAGTTCGGCGCGGTCGAAGGCCTGGAGCTTCTGCTCGGCCTCGACCAGGGTGGCCGACTGCCAGAACGCCGCGATGCTGCGCAGCACGTCGCGCGTGCCGCCGCGCAACAGCCAGGCTTTCCAGAGGATCACGACCCAGCTGGCGATCGACATCGCGAGCAGCAGCGCGGCCACCGAACGGCTGACGCCGTCACCGTGGGTCAGCAGTTCGAGCACGCTCATTCGCGTCGTCCTTTGTTGGCCGCGATGCTTAACGCAGACCCAGCACGTCGAACATGTCGTACAGGCCGTTGCGCTGGCCGCTCAGGAAGCGCACCGCACGCAGCGCGCCTTGCGCGTAGGTCACGCGGCTGGACGACTTGTGGGAGATTTCGATGCGCTCGCCGATGCCCGCGAACAGCACGGTGTGGTCGCCCACGATGTCGCCGCCGCGGATGGTGGCGAAGCCGATGGTCGACGGGTCGCGCTCGCCCGTGATGCCTTCGCGGCCGTACACGGCGCAGTCCTTGAGGTCGCGGCCCAGCGCGTCGGCGATCACCTCGCCCATCTTGAGCGCGGTGCCCGAGGGCGCGTCGACCTTGAAGCGGTGGTGGGCCTCGACGATCTCGATGTCGTAGCCGGTGGCCATGGCGCGGGCGGCCATGTCGAGCAGCTTGAGCGTGACGTTGACGCCCACGCTCATGTTGGGCGCCATCATGATGGCGATGTCTTTCGCGATCTCGGCGATCTCGGCCTTCTGCGCGTCGCTGAAGCCGGTGGTGCCGATCACGGCCTGCACGCCCAGCTCGCGGCACACGGCCAGGTGCGCCATCGTGCCTTCGGGGCGGGTGAAGTCGATCATCACCTGGGCGTCCTGCAGGCCGGTGCGCAGGTCGGCCACGATGGGCACGCCGCTGGTGAAGCCCAGGAAGGCCGCGGCATCGGCGCCGAGGGCGGCGCTGCCGGCGATGTCGAGCGCGCCGGCCAGACGGCAGTCGGGCGCGTTGCGCACGGCTTCGATGAGCATGTGGCCCATGCGGCCCGAGGCGCCGGCGATCGCCACCCGGCGCAGCGCGGGAGCGGAGGAAGAATCGGAAACGGAGGTGGGGGTGGTGGTCGGTTCAGTCACGGGGATTCGGTCGTTGAAAAGTCCCTACGGGAGCCATGGACACCGACGAAAGCCGCCCCACCGGTCCGGCGGGCACCGCCCGCAGGAGGGGTGGCCGCCGCCGGAGCCCTGCCGCGCACGCTCAGCGCGCGGCTTCGAGCGGGGGGTAGGCGGCCGGCAGCGCGGGCATGGGGGCTGCCGGGGTGCCGGTGGTGTCGGCTTTCTTGTCGGCCTTGGGCGCGAATTTCTTGAGCTCTTCTTCGGTGGCCTCGAGCTGCGGCACCTTGCCGCTCTTGCGGCGGGTGTCGAGCGTGGCGACGAATTCTTCTTCGCTGGGCATTTCATCGCCCTCGAAGCGGTCCATGAGTTCACCGTTGAAGAACACGGTCAGGCGGCGCTCCTGCGGATCGACGCCCTGGCGGCGGATCGTGAAGACGTAGTCCCAGCGGTTGGCGTGGAAGACGTCGTTCAGCAGCGAGGTGCCGAGGATCTCGCGCACCTGCTGGCGCGACATGCCGGGCTTGAGTGCCGCGACCTGTTCCTTCGACACGAAATTGCCCTGCACCACTTCGACTTTGTAGGGGGTGACGGCAGACAGCGCGCCACGCGTGCGTTCGCTGAAACCGCTGCAGGCACCGAGGGCGAGCGTCGCCGCAATGGCAGCAACCAGCAACCAGGGCCGGCGTTGGAGGATGGCAGGCATGGGAGAAGAGGGGGGTAGCGATATGATCGAACATTGTAGCGGCCGAGCCTGAAGGCCCGGCCTCAGCCCAGGGCGCAGGAACCATCATGGCCAACATCGACGAACTCAAGAACACCGGCCTCAAGGCCACCTTGCCGCGACTGAAGATCCTCGAGATCTTCCAGACCGGCAGCCAGCGGCACATGACCGCGGAAGACGTCTTCCGCGTGCTGCTCAACGAACACTCCGACATCGGCCTGGCCACCGTGTACCGCGTGCTCACGCAGTTCGAGCAGGCCGGCATCCTCGAACGCAGCCACTTCGAAAGCGGCAAGGCGGTCTACGAACTGAACGAAGGCACGCACCACGACCACCTGGTCTGCACCTCGTGCGGCAAGGTCGAGGAGTTCTACGACGCCGAGATCGAGCGGCGCCAGCAGATGATCGCCAAGGACAAGGGCTGGGTCCTGCAGGACCACGCCATGTCGCTGTACGGCCTGTGCGGCGACTGCGTCAAGAAGCGCTGACGCTGAAGACCTGCTGAAGCAGAAAGCGGCCCTTCACTTTGAAGGGCTTTTTTCTTTGCTCAGTCCGGATCGCGCCCGCTCTCCATCGCCTTGTGGTGGCGCGCCACGAAGTCGGCATAGGTGTCGATGCCGCGCAGCTGCAGGATCGAATTGCGCACCGCGGCTTCCACCAGCACGGCGATGTTGCGCCCCGCCACCACCTGGATGATGACCTTGCGCACCGGGATGCCCAGCACGTCCTGCGTGAGCGGCGCCGAGGGCATGCGCTCGTAGTCGCGCTCGAAGCTGTCGCGCCGCACGAGGTGCACGATGAGCTTCAGGCGCATCTTCCGGCGCACGGCCGTCTCGCCGAAGATCGCGCGGATGTCCAGCAGGCCGATGCCGCGCACCTCCAGCAGGTTCAGCAGCAGGTCGGGGCAGCGCCCTTCGATGGTGTTCTGGTTGATGCGGTACAGGTCGACCGCGTCGTCGGCCACCAGGCCGTTGCCGCGCGAGATCAGCTCCAGGCCGAGCTCGCTCTTTCCGAGGCCCGACTCGCCCGTGATCATCACGCCCATGCCCAGGATGTCCATGAACACGCCGTGCATCGAGGTGCGCTCGGCGAAGTGCTTGGACAGGTAGGCGCGCAGCAGGTCGATCACGAAGGCCGACGACTCGCGCGTGGCGAACAGCGGCAGCTGGGCGCGTTCGCAGATCGACAGCAGCTCGTCGGGCGCGGCCTGGCCGTCGGCCAGCACCAGCATCGGCGGCTCCAGCGTGACGATGCGGCCGATACGGCGCACGCAGTCTTCCTTGCTGCCGCGCGTGAGGTAGGCCACCTCGCGCGCGCCGAGGATCTGCACGCGGTACGGGTGGATGTAGTTCAGGTAGCCGACCAGGTCGGCGGCCGACTGCGCGCGGCTGATGACGTCGGGGTCGAACTGGCGCTCCGAGGCGCCCAGGCCCGCGAGCCATTCCCAGCGGAGCGACCCGCGGAACTCCTCGAACATGGCATCGGCGCTGATGACGGTCGGCTTCATGCGTGCGGCGGCCGGCGCGGGGCGCCGGCATTCTGGTCAGGATGGAGGGAGAGAAAAGCGTCGCCGCAGCTTATCAGCAGCAGCGGCAGGCCCGGCACGGGCGCTCAGGCGACCTGGGTCGACTGCCAGCCGGCAATGAGGCCGTGCAGCGCGGCGGCGTCGGTGCTGGACTTGATCTGCTCGCGCAGGCCTGCGTCGCTCAGCAGCTCGGCAATTTCGGACAGGATTTCGAGGTGCTTCTGCGTGGCCGCTTCGGGCACCAGCAGGAAGATCAGCAGCGCCACGGGCTGCTCGTCGGGAGCGTCGAAGCCGATGGGGTTCGCCAGCTGGAACACCGCGGCCATCGGCGCCTTGAGGCCCTTGATGCGGCCATGTGGAATGGCGACGCCGTGGCCCAGGCCGGTGGAGCCGAGGCGCTCGCGCGCAAACAGGCTGTCGGTGATGAGGGCACGGCCCAGACCGTGAAGGCTCTCGAACAGCAGGCCGGCTTCTTCGAAAGCACGTTTCTTGCTGGTGGCGTCAACGCTCACGAGCACTTGAGCGGGCGGCAGGATGGACGCGAGGCGATTCATGGTGGGGTCAGAGCGGGGGCGATTATGCACCTCCTCGGTAAAAACCCCCAGTCCCCCTAATTACTTTCGTCTACATGTGTTGCCGTGAGGCGTCGCTTCCTCTGAGGGCCTTGCAAAGCCCCACCAATGTGGTCGGACAAACAAAAGGCCGCCCGAAGGCGGCCTGGGATGCGGGGCGCGGGGCCCGGCGTTTACATCACGCGCTTGGGCGCCACGTGATGGTGGTCCTGCAGGCGATCCTTGTGGCGGACCACCTGGCGGTCGAGCTTGTCGACCAGCTCATCAACCGCGGCGTACAGATCAGCGTGGCTCGATTCCGCGAACATGTCATTGCCCTTGACGTGAATGTTGCACTCCGCCCTTTGGCGGCGTTCCTTTTCCTTCTGCTTTTCCACCGTGAGGATCACCTTGACATCGACCACCTGGTCGAAATGTCGCGTGATCCGGTCCAGCTTGCTCGTGACGTAGGTGCGCAAGGCAGGTGTGACGTCGAGGTGATGACCGCTGATCGTCAAATTCATGAATGACCTCCTGAGAATTGACGGTTGGGGAAATGACCGCGCTCCGGGATGAAGCGTGGCCGGCGAAACAGGTGAGGTTGGGAGAGAGGGGGAAGAGGAAGGGAGATGAAGAAAGGGGCGGTCGGATTCACTATGCCCAAGCTGTCACGGTATTGCAATACCGGGGCTTGCCCGAGTGACGGGCCGGTGTATTGCATGCCCTAATCCGCTATTGATTCCATAGCTGCCCCCGTGCAGTGGCATGCCGTTGCGGCACATTGGAAGCAAGTGTTTCCATGTGCAGCGCGCAGTGACCCTCACGCCCGAAGGGCCGGCCCGTTCAGCGCCAGGCGGCGCGCATGCGGTTGCGCAGGTCGATCACCGCGGCCGGCGGCGGCACCGCAGGCGGCAGCACCGGCGGCGGCGGCCAGGTCTGCAGTTCGAAGCCCGCCAGGTCAGACTCGGTGATGAAGCGGGTGCGGTTGGCGTACAGGTGCCGGTCGCCGCGCGCCGCCTGCTGCGTGATGTGGAAGCGCTGCGGCATCACCAGGTGCAGGTGGTCGCGGGCCCGCGTCATCGCCACGTAGAGCAGGCGCCGCTCTTCCTCGAGTTCATGCGCGCCCTGCGCCACGTCGGCGGGCATGCAACCGTCGACCACGTTGATGACATGCACCGAATTCCACTCCTGCCCCTTGGCCGAATGGATGGTCGACAGGATCAGGTAGTCCTCGTCGAGCGAGGGCGGGCCAGGCCGGTCACTCGTGGCCTCGGGCGGGTCGAGCGTGAGCTCGGTGAGAAAGCGCTCGCGCGAGCCATAGCCGGCCGCCAGCCGCGCCAGCTGCTCGACGTCGGCACGCCGCACGCCCGAGGTGTCTTCGTACAGCCGCTCCAGGTGCGGCTGGTACCACTGCATGGCCACCTCGACGTCGGCCGGCCACTGCAGCGACGGCGCGCGCAAGGCGGCGTAGGCCTGGGCGAAGTCGGCCCACTGTTCACGCGCGGCCGACGGCGGCACGAAGTCGCGCACCGCCGCGGCCGGGTCGCCCGCCTGGTCCATCGCGTCGAGCAGGCGCGTGCCGGTGGCCGGCCCCACGCCGGGAATGAGCTGCGTGACCCGGAAGCCCGCCATGCGCCCGCGCGGGTTCTGCGCGAAACGCAGCACGGCGAGCAGGTCCTTCACATGCGAGGCCTCGAGGAACTTGAGCCCGCCGAACTTCACGAACGGGATGTTGCGCCGCGCCAGTTCCAGTTCGAGCGCCGCGCTGTGCGACGAGGTGCGAAACAGCACCGCCTGCGACTTCAGCGCCAGCCCGCCCTCGCGGTGCGCCAGGATCTTGTCGGCCACCCAGCGCGCCTGCCCGGCCTCGTCGGGCACGAGCACCAGCACCGGCTTGCCGGCCGAGGGCTTGTCGGTCCACAGCGTCTTGGCGTGCCGTTCGGCGGCCTGCGCGATGACGCGGTTCGACACGTCGAGGATCGGCTGCGTCGAGCGGTAATTGCGCTCCAGCGTGACGATGCGCGCCTCTTGCGAGAACTGCGAGGGAAAGTCGAGGATGTTGCGCACCGTCGCGCCGCGGAACGAATAAATCGACTGCGCGTCGTCGCCCACCACCGTCACGCCGCGCCCGTCGGGCTTCATCGCGCGCAGGATCTCGGCCTGCAGCAGGTTGGTGTCCTGGTACTCGTCGACCAGCACGTGGTCGAAGCGCGCGCCGACGTGCGCGGCCAGCGCGGGCTCGGCGACCATCTCGGCCCAGTAGAGCAAGAGGTCGTCGTAGTCGAGCACGTTCTGCTGCTGCTTGGCCTCGACGTAGGCACCGAACAGCGTCTTGAGCTGCGCCTCCCACTCGGCGCACCAGGGAAAGCTGTCCTTCAGCACGGCGGCCAGGGGCGCGCGCGTATTCACGCAGCGCGAGTAGATCGACAGGCAGGTGCCCTTGCGCGGGAAGCGGTTGACCGTGGACGACAGGCTCAGCTCGTGCCGCACCAGCCCCATGAGGTCTTCGGCGTCGCCGCGGTCGTGGATGGTGAAGTTCTCGTCCAGCCCGATCTGCGCGGCGTACTCGCGCAGCAGCCGCGCGCCGATGCCGTGGAAGGTGCCGGCCCACGGCAGCGCGGGCGGGCGCTCCGACTTCAGGCCCAGCACGCGTGCCAGCACCTGGCCCGCGCGGCGCTCCATTTCCTGCGCGGCGCGGCGCGAGAAGGTGAGCAGCAGCAGGCGCTGCGGATCGACCCCGTCCGCGATCAGGTGCGCCACGCGGTGCGCCAGCGTGCTGGTCTTGCCCGAGCCGGCGCCGGCGATCACGAGCAGCGGCCGGTGGTCGACGCCGACCGCCGCGCCCACGCCGTGCTCGACCGCCGCGCGCTGGTCGTCGTTGAGCGCGGCAAGCGCCGCGGCCAGGCGCTCGGCTTGCGTCTTCGGGGGGGTGGAAAGAACGGGGGACGCAGGGGTCTGCATGGGCACGACTTTACTGTATGTCCGTCCAGTTCGAGTGCCTTGTCGCCCTGTGGCCGGTGACATAATCGCGCCTCGCTGCAACCGGAGACTCCCCTTGGAAACCGCCCCGTCTCGGCAGCTTTCAACTCCCTGGCGACGCTGCGCGTGATGTACTGACGCTGGGTCCGCGGGAATTGAAAGCGCCCCGCCCTCGCCCATCGTTCAGTCACCCCCGGGAGTGAGCCCATGCTCAACATCTTTACGCTCGCCAACGGCCGCCTCGTCCAGGAAGAGATCGAGTCGCTCGAAGAGCTCTCCAAGTTCCAGCCGATCTGGGTCGACCTCGAGTCGCCCACGCTCGAGGAAAAGCGCTGGATCAAGCAGTACTACGGCCTCTCGATTCCCGAAGACGCGATGGACGAGGACATCGAGGAATCGGCCCGCTTCTACGAGGAAGACAACGGCGAACTGCACATCCGCTCCGACTTCCTGATCGACGACGACGAAGACCCGCGCACGGTGCGCGTCGCCTTCATCCTCAACCAGCACAACACCGACCTGCGCAGCCGCGGCGTGCTGTTCTCGATCCACGACGAAGACGTGCCCGTGTTCCGCCTGCTGCGCATGCGCGCACGCCGCGCGCCGGGGCTGATCGAAGACGCGAAAGAAGTGATGCTCAAGCTCTTCGACGCCGACGCCGAGTACTCGGCCGACACGCTGGAGAACATCTACGACGAGCTCGAGGTGGCGGGCAAGAAGGTGCTGTCGGGCAACGTCAGCGACGAGCTGGCCGGCGAGGTGCTCGGCGCCATCGCGCGGCAGGAAGACTTGAACGGCCGCATCCGCCGCAACGTGATGGACACGCGCCGCGCCGTGAGCTTCATGATGCGCAGCAAGATGCTCAACGCCGAGCAGTTCGAGGAGGCGCGGCAGATCCTGCGCGACATCGAGTCGCTGGACAACCACACGGCGTTCCTCTTCGACAAGATCAACTTCCTGATGGATGCGACCGTCGGTTTCATCAACATCAACCAGAACAAGACCATCAAGATCTTCTCGGTGGCCAGCGTCGCGCTGCTGCCGCCCACGCTGATCGCGAGCATCTACGGCATGAACTTCAAGTTCATGCCCGAGCTCGACTGGGCCATGGGCTACCCCTACGCCATCGCGCTGATGGCCGCGAGCGCGCTGGTGCCGATGTGGTACTTCCGCCGGCGCGGCTGGCTCAAGTAGTCGCTGTACTGGGTGCTAGAGTGACTGCCGGCAGGCAGCTGACCCTGGAGAGCCCCGTGCGCAGACTTCGTTTCCTCACCAACCGCCACCGCGCGCCGTCGACGAACACCGCGCTCGGGCTACTGCTGGCCTTCAACGCCGGCGCCATCAATGCGGGCGGCTTCCTCGTGCTGCACATGTACACCTCGCACATGACCGGCTTCGCCTCGCAGCTGGCGGACGGCATGGTGCTGGGCAACCTCACGCTGCTGCTGAACGCGCTGGGCGCGATCCTGGCGTTCGTGAGCGGCGCCGCGGTCTGCGCGGTGCTGGTGAACTGGGCGCGGCAGCACCGGCTGCATGGCGTGTATGCGCTGCCGCTGCTGCTGGAGGCCGCGCTGATGTTCCCGTTCGGGCTCGCCGGCGCCATCACGCTGACCTGGGCCACGCCGTTCGCGGTGCCGCTCACGGTGCTGCTGCTGTCGTTCATCATGGGCCTGCAGAACGCCGTGGCGTCGAAGACCTCGGGCGGCAGCACGCGCACCACCCACATGACCGGCAACATCACCGACGTGGGGATCGAGCTGGGCAAGATGCTCTACTGGAACCGGCGCGCGCCGTCCACGCCGCTGCCGGTGCGCCACGACCGCAGCCGGCTGCGCCGCTGCGGCGGCCTGGTCGCCATGTTCGTGCTCGGCGGCGCCGTGGGCGCGCTGGGCTTCAAGCACGTGGGATTCATCTGCGTCGTGCCGCTGGCCGCGCTGCTGCTGGCGCTGTCGATCCCGCCGCTGCTGCGCGACCTGCCGCAGCTGCGCCGGCTCGCGCCGTAGGCGGGTTCTTCAGGCCGTGTCGCGCGGCAGGGAGGCGAGCCAGGCGTCGACGAGCGCGAGGCTGTAGCGGCTCGCCACCTCGGCCACGAAGCGCGTGAAGTCGCCGTGCGCGGCGTCGTCGGCGCGATCCGAGATGGTCCGCAGCGCCGCGAAGGGCACGCCGTAGTCGTGGCAGGCCTGCGCCATCGCAGCGCCTTCCATCTCGACGGCGAGCGCGTCGGGCAGCGAGCGCTGCAGGGCCCCGCACTCCGCGGTGGTCGACACGAAACGGTCGCCGCTGATCAGCAGGCCTCGATGCACCTTCGGTGAACGCAGATGGAACTCATCGACCGCCTTCTGCCCCACCAGGCTCACCGGATCGCGCAGCGTGCCTTCGGCCACTGCCGCCAGCGCATCGCCGATGGCCGCATCGGCCGCGAAGCGCGAACGCCCCATCAGCGGCACCTCGTACTTCGGAAAGATCGGCGAGGCGTCCATGTCGTGCTGCAGCAGCTCGGTCGCCACGACCACGTCGCCGACGTTCACGCCCGGCGCCAGCCCGCCCGCCACGCCCGTGAACACGATCGCCCGCACGCCGAAGCGCTCGAGCAGCACCGTGGCCGTGACCGCCGCCGCGACCTTGCCGATGCGCGACAGCACCGCGACCACGGGCTGGCCCTGCAGGTGGCCGACCCAGAAGTCGCGGCCGGCCACGCGCACGCGCTGCTCGTCGGGCATGCGCGCGAGGAGCGCACTCAGCTCCTCGTGCATGGCCGCGACGATGGCGATGGGCGCAGCGGCCACGGCTTACTTGATGTCCACGCCGTAGAAGGTGTGGCGGCCGAAGGGGCTGAGCTTGAAGTCGACCACTTCCTTGCGCACCGGCTTCAGCTGCACCGCGTGCGCGATGGTGAACCACGGCGCCTGCTCCTTGAAGATGACCTGCGCCTTCTTGTAGAGCGCGTCGCGCTCCGACTGCTTGGTCGCGCTCTTGGCCTTCACCACGAGGTCTTCATACGGCTGGTAGCAGAACTTCGAGATGTTGCTGCCGCTGGCCGACTTGGCCGAGGCGCAGCCCAGCAGGGTGTACATGAAGTTGTCCGGGTCGCCGTTGTCGCCGGTCCAGCCCAGCATGCCCATCTGGTGCTCGCCGGCCTGCAGACGCTTGCGGTACTCGCCCCACTCGAAGCTCTTGATCTCGGCCTTGACGTTGATCTTGGCCAGGTCGGCCTGCATCAGCTCGGCGATGCGCTTGGCGTTCGGGTTGTACGGGCGCTGCACCGGCATGGCCCACAGGTCGGTGCTGAAGCCGTCGGGGAAGCCAGCCTGCGCCAGCAGCTTCTTGGCGGCTTCGGGGTCGTACGGGTCGTCCTTCACGGCATCGTTGTAGGACCACAGCGTGGGCGGGATCGGGTTCTTCGCCGCCACGCCGGTCGTGAGGTACACGCCGTCGATGATGGCCTTCTTGTTGATCGCCATGTTGATGGCCTTGCGCACGCGCACGTCGTCGAAGGGCTTCTTCGTCGTGTTGTACGAGAGGTAGCCCACGTTCAGGCCCGGCTGCTCCAGCACCTGCACGTTCGGGTCCTTGCGGATCGCGTCGAGGTCGGCCGGGTTCGGGTACGGCATGACGTGGCACTCGCCCTTTTGCAGCTTGGCCCAGCGCACCGACGCATCGGGCGTGATCGCGAACACGAGGTCGTCGATCTTGGCCTTGCCGCCCCAGTACTGCGGGAAGGCCTTGAAGCGGATGATCGCGTCCTTCTGGTACTGCACGAGGTAGAACGGGCCGGTGCCGACCGGGTCCTGGTCGACCTTCTCGGGCGTGCCGGCCTTCAGCATCGCGATGGCGTACTCCTTCGACTGGATGCCCGCGTACTGCATCGCCAGGTTCGCGAGGAACGGCGCCTCGGCCTGGTTGAGCGTGATCTTCACCGTGTGGTCGTCGATGCGGTCCACCGACTTCAGCAACTTGGGCATGCCCATGTCGTTGAAGTAGGAGTGGTTCTGGCTCGTGACCTTGAAGAAGGGGTCGCTCTCCTTCCACTGGCGCTCGAGCATGAAGATGAAGTCGTCGGCGTTGAAGTCGCGCGTGGGCTTGAAGCTCTTGCTCGTGGTGTGCCACTTCACGCCCTTGCGCAGGTGGAAGGTGTACACGGTGCCGTCGGCCGAGATGTCCCATTTTTCAGCGAGGCCCGGCATCACCTTGGTGCCGCCGCGCTCGAACTCGACGATGGTGTTGTAGACCTGCGTGGTCACGTCGAAGGACGTGCCGGTGGTGTTCATGCCCGGGTAGAAGTTTTCCGGGCTTCCTTCGGAGCAGTACACCAACGTCTTGGCTGACACGGCGCCGCAGGCCAGGGTAAGGGCCGTGAGCGCTGCCGGTGCCAGGAGCGCCAGCTTTTGTGAGCGGCGCGAAACGGAGGACTGGGTCGTCATGGGGACTCCTCGAGACAGGGTTGAAAAAATCGCCACTCCACTCTTCTTCAGGACGCGGCGAGCACGGGACCATCGGCGCGCACGACAGGCGCGCCATCGAGAAACTGCTCGGCGAAGTGGCAGGCCACCAGCCGTTCGTCGAGCGCGCGCAGCGCGGGACGCTCCTCGCGGCAGCGCGGCTGCACGTGCGGGCAGCGCGTGCTGAAGACGCAGCCCGAGGGCGGGTCCAGCGGCGACGGCAGCTCGCCCTTGAGCACGATGCGCTGGCTGCTCAGGCCCGGCGTCGAGGCCAGCAGCGCCTGCGTGTAGGGATGCAGCGGCCGCGCGAAGATGCGCGACTTGGGGCCCTGCTCCACCGCGTGGCCCAGGTACATCACGAGCACGTCGTGCGCGATGTGGCGCACCACGCCCAGGTCGTGCGAGATGAAGAGGTAGGCCAGCCCCAGCTCGGCCTGCAGGTCGGCCAGCAGGTTCAGCACCTGCGCCTGGATCGACACGTCGAGCGCCGACACGGGCTCGTCGGCCACCAGGAGGCGCGGCGACAGCATGAGCGCGCGCGCGATGGCGATGCGCTGGCGCTGGCCGCCCGAGAACATGTGCGGGTAGCGGTTGGCGTACTCGGGGCGCAGGCCGACGCGGGCCAGCATCTCGCGCGCGCGCTCGGTGCGCTCCGGCTTGCTCAGCGTGGTGTTGATGGCCAGCGGGTCTTCGAGCACCGCCGAGATCTTCTTGCGCGGGTTGAGCGAGCCATACGGGTTCTGGAACACCAGCTGCACCGCCTGGCGCAGCTCGCGCTTGCGTTCATGCGGCGGGCTCACGGCATCGGCACCGATCAGCGTCAGCTGCCCGGCCGTGGGTTTCTCGATCAGCGCGACCATGCGCGCGAGCGTCGACTTGCCGCAGCCCGATTCGCCCACCACCGCGAGCGTGCGCCCGCGTTCGAGGCGGAACGAGATGTCGCCCACGGCGCGCAACTGCGCCGGTGCGCGGAACAGCCCGCGCCGCACGGCGTAGGTGCGCTGCAGGTTGCGCGCCTCGGCGACGATCTCCGGGGGCGATGCGTCGCTCATGGCAGCACCTCCGCGACGGCGGCGCGCGGTGGGTCGTGCGCGATGGCTTCGGCGCGCCCCGGCTCGCCGAGCGGAAAGTGGCAGCGCACCTCGGCGCCCTGCCACGCACGCAGCGCAGGTCGCACCTGGCAGGCGCGCTCGGTCACGTAGCCGCAGCGCGGCGCGAACAGGCAGCCCGCGGGCCGGTCGTGCACGCCGGGCACCACGCCGCTGATGGTGGCGAGCCGCCCCTCGGGCGCGGCACGCTCGGGCAGCGCCGCGAGCAGCGCCTCGGTGTAGGGATGCTGCGGCGATGCGAACAAGCGATCGACGCGCTGGTGCTCCATCACCTGCCCCGCGTACATCACGGCGATGCGCTGCGCCATCTCGCTGACCACGCCCATGTTGTGCGTGATGAGCACGAGCGCCATGCCGCGCTCCTTCTGCAGGTCGCGCAGCAGGTCGAGGATCTGCGCCTGGATGGTCACGTCGAGCGCGGTGGTCGGCTCGTCGGCGATCAACAGGCGCGGGTTGCAGGCGATGGCCATGGCGATCATCACGCGCTGGTTCATGCCACCCGAGAGCTGGTGCGGGTAGCTGCCCAGGCGCGACGAGGCGGCGGGGATGCCCACCTGCTCGAGCAGTTCGGTGGCGCGTTTCTTCGCTTCGCGCTTGTCGAGCTTCAGGTGCAGGCGCAGCGTTTCCATCAGCTGGAAGCCGATGGTGAAGCAGGGGTTGAGGCTGGTGGTCGGCTCCTGGAAGATCATCGCGACCTCCTTGCCGACCAGCGTGCGGCGCGCCTTGTCGGAGATGCCGAGCAAGTCCTTGCCCGCAAAGCGCATGTGGTCCGCGCGCACGCGGCCCGGAAAGCCGACGAGGCCCATGAGCGCCATCATCGTGACGCTCTTGCCCGAGCCCGATTCGCCGACGATGCCGAGCACCTCGCCTTCTTCGAGCGTGAGGCTCACGCCGTCGACGGCATGCAGCACGCCGCCTTGCGTGGGGAACTCGACGTGCAGATCTTTGATTTCAAGCAAAGGCATCTGTTCTTTCCTTTGCGTCAGCGCTTGAGCTTCGGGTCGAGCGCATCGCGCAGCCCGTCGCCCAGCAGGTTGAAGGCCAGCACGGCCGCAAGGATGGCGAGCCCCGGAAAGGTCACGACCCACCACGCGCGCAGCACGAACTCGCGCGCATCGGCCAGCATCGTTCCCCACTCGGGCGACGGCGGCTGTGCGCCCAGGCCGATGAAGCCGAGCGCCGCCGCGTCGAGGATGGCGGTCGAGACGCCCAGCGAAGCCTGCACGATCAGCGGCGCCGAACAGTTGGGCAGCACCTCGCGGAACATCAGGCGCAGCGTGCTGGCGCCGCTCACGCGCGCCGCGGTCACGTAGTCGCGCGAGACCTCGGCGATGACCGTGGCGCGCGTGATGCGCACGTAGTGCGGCAGCACCACGATGGCCACCGCGAGCATGGCGTTGACGAGCCCCGGCCCGAGGATCGCGACGATCACGATGGCCATCAGCAGGCTGGGCATCGTGAGGATGATGTCCATCATCCGCATGATCGCGATCTCCAGCGCGCCGCGGAAGAAGCCGGCGACGAGCCCGAGCACCACGCCCACCACGACCGACAGCGCCACCACCGCGACGCCGATCGACAGCGACAGCCGCGCGCCGTGCATGAGCCGCGACAGGATGTCGCGCCCGATGGCGTCCGTTCCCAGCAGGTAGGTCCACGAGCCGCCCTCCTGCCAGGCCGGCGGCTTGAGGAACGCGGCGGCGTTGGTTTCGTTCGGTGCATGCGGCGCGATCCACGGCGCGAACAGCGCCACCAGCAGCAGCACCACGATGGTGACGAGGCCGATGACCGCGCCCCGGTTCGCCGAGAAGGCGGTCCAGAACTCGCGCCAGGGACCGGGAGGCGCCGAGGCCTGCGAGCCGGGGGGCACTGCGTGGGTGTTGCTCGTCATCGACTCAGTGCCTGATCCGCGGGTTGATGACGCCGTAGGCGATGTCCACCAGCAGGTTGAGCAGCATCACGATGCCGCCCAGCAGCAACATGCCGCCCTGCAGCACCGGGTAGTCGCGCCGGCCGATGGCCTCGATGAGCCACTTGCCGACGCCGGGCCAGGAGAAGATGGTCTCGGTGAGGATCGCACCGGTGAAGAGCACGCCGATCTGCAGGCCGATCACCGTGACGACCGGGATCAGCGCATTGCGCAGCGCATGCAAGCCCACCACGCGAAAGCGCGACAGGCCCTTGGCGCGCGCGGTGCGGATGTAGTCCTCGCCCAGCACCTCGAGCATGGCCGAGCGCGTCATGCGCGCGATGACGGCCAGCGGCACGGTGCCCAGCACGATGGCCGGAAGAATGAGGTGGTGCAGCGCCGACCAGAAGGCCTCGGTCTCGCCGGCGCGCAGCGCGTCGATCAGCAGGAAGCCGGTCTGCGGCTCGACGAAGTACTGCACCGAGATGCGACCCGACACCGGCGTCCAGCCCAGCTGCACCGAGAAGAACAGGATCAGCAGCAGGCCCCACCAGAAGATCGGCATCGAGTAGCCGGTGAGCGACGTGGCCATCACACCGTGGTCGAAGATCGAATTGCGCCGCACCGCCGCGACGATGCCGGCCGGCAGCCCGAGCAGCAGCGCGAAGAGAATCGCGCACACGCCGAGTTCGACGGTGGCCGGAAAGAGCGCGAGGAACTCGCTCATCACCGTGTCCTGCGTGATGAGCGACTTGCCCAGGTCGCCCTGCAGCACGCGGCCGATGTAGATGCCGTATTGCACGAGCAAGGGCTTGTCCAGGCCCATGGCGGTGCGCAGCTCGGCGTGGCGCGCGGGGTCGATGCCGCGCTCGCCGGCCATCGTCTCGATGGGGTCACCCGGCACCAGCCGGATGAGAAAGAAGGCCAGCAGCGTCATGCCGATGAAGGTCGGCACGAGCAAGCCTAGGCGAACGTAAATGAATCTGAGCATCGACCCGCGAATATGCAAGATCGATGCCCCGGCCCCACCCGGGCGGAACCCTTACTACTTCTTGCTATCCCGCAGTTCGCGCCGCAGGATCTTGCCCACCGGGGTCTTGGGCATGTCGGTGCGGAACTCGATCACGCGCGGCTGCTTGTAGCCCGTGAGGTTGGCGCGGCAGTACTCGCGCACCTGCGCTTCGGTGAGCGACTCGTCCTTCTTGACGATGACGAGCTTCACGGCCTCGCCGGTCTTCTCGTCGGGCACGCCGACCGCGGCGCATTCGAGCACGCCGGGCAGCATTGCCACCACGTCCTCGATCTCGTTCGGGTACACGTTGAAGCCCGACACCAGGATCATGTCCTTCTTGCGGTCGACCACCTTGAAGTAGCCGCGCTCGTCGACCACGCCGATGTCGCCGCTCTTGAAGTAGCCGTCGGGCGTCATGACCTTGGCGGTCTCGTCGGGGCGCTGCCAGTAGCCGGCCATGACCTGCGGGCCCTTGATGGCGATCTCGCCGCGCTCGCCGGTGGGCACCTCGTTGCCGTCGTCGTCGAGCAGCTTGAGCCAGGTGCTCGGCAGCGGCAGGCCGATGGTGCCGGTGTAGGCCGTGCTGTTGGTCGGGTTGCAGGTGGTCGAGGGCGAGGTTTCCGAGAGGCCGTAGCCTTCGCAGATGGGGCAGCCGGTTTTCTCGAGCCAGAGCTTGGCCACCGCGGCCTGCACCGCCATGCCGCCGCCGACCGAGACCTTCAGGTTCTTCCAGTTGACGGTGTTGAAGTCGGGGTGGTTCGCCAGCCCGTTGAACAGCGTGTTGACGGCCGGGAAGCTGTGGATGGTGTGCTTCGACAGTTCCTTGAGCACGCCGGGAATGTCGCGCGGGTTCGGGATCAGGATCAGCTTGCCGCCCGTGCGCATGCTCAGCATCATGCCGACCGTGAACGCGAAGATGTGATACAGCGGCAACGCGCACACGCTGGTGGGCTGCTCGTTGGCCGGCACCTTGGCCATGACGGGCTCGTTCCAGGCCTCGGACTGCAGCACGTTGGCGATCACGTTGCGATGCAGCAGCACCGCGCCCTTGGACACGCCGGTGGTGCCGCCGGTGTACTGCAGCACGGCCACGTCGTCGGGGCCGGTGGCCACGGGCTTGAGCGAACCGCCCGCGCCCTTGTCGAGCGCATCGTTGAAGCGCACCGCGCCCGGCAGGCTGAAGTGCGGCACCAGCTTCTTGACGTTGCGCACCACGTAATTGACCAGCGCGCCCTTCAGGAAGCCGAGCCGGTCGCCCATGGAGGCCAGCACGATGTGCTTGATCGGCGTGCTCGCGATGCACTGCTGCAGCGTGGTGCCGAAGTTCTCCATGATGACGATCGCCTTGGCGCCCGAGTCCTTGAGCTGGTGCTCGAGTTCGCGCGGCGTGTACAGCGGGTTCACGTTCACCAGGATCAGGCCGGCGCGCAGGATGGCGGCCACCGCGATCGGGTACTGCGGGCAGTTGGGCATCATCGCGGCGACGCGGTCGCCCTTCACGAGGCCCAGGCCCTGCAGGTAGGCCGCGAAGGCCTTGCTGAGCTTGTCGGTCTCGCCGTAGCTCACGTCCTTGCCCATGAAGCTGTAGGCCGTGCGGTCGGCGTACTTGGTGAAGCTCTCCTCCATGAGCGCCACCAGCGACGGGTAGTGCGACGCGTCGATGTCGGCGGGCACGCCTTGCGGGTAGCTGCTGAGCCAGGGGCGTTCGGTCATGGATGTGTCTCCTCGGAGTCGGATGAGTTTTTAAAAACGAAAACGGCGCACGTGAGGCGCCGCGACGATCAGGCCCGCATCGCGGGCACGGACCTTCGGCCTATTCGATGGCCTTGCCCATATCTTCCACTACTTTTTTCGCATCGCCAAAGACCATCATGGTCTTGTCCATGTAGAAGAGCTCGTTGTCCAGGCCCGCGTAACCGGCGGCCATGGAGCGCTTGTTCACGATGACGGTCTTGGCCTTGTAGGCTTCCAGGATCGGCATGCCGTAGATCGGCGTGCCCTTGGTGAGCGCGGCCGGGTTCACCACGTCGTTGGCGCCCAGGATGATCGCCACGTCGGCCTGCGCGAACTCGCCGTTGATGTCTTCCATCTCGAACACCTGGTCGTAGGGCACCTCGGCCTCGGCCAGCAGCACGTTCATGTGGCCCGGCATGCGGCCGGCCACGGGGTGGATGGCGTACTTCACGTTGACGCCCTTGTGCGTGAGCTTCTCGGCCAGTTCGTTCACCGCGTGCTGGGCGCGCGCCACGGCCAGGCCGTAGCCCGGAACGATGATCACCGTCTCGGCGTTGGACAGCATGTAGGCCGCGTCGTCGGCGCTGCCGCTCTTCACGGGGCGCTGTTCCTTGGCGCCGTCGGTGGCGGTGGTTGCCTCGCCGCCGAAGCCGCCCAGGATCACGTTGAAGAACGAGCGGTTCATGGCCTTGCACATGATGTAGCTCAGGATCGCGCCCGAAGAGCCCACCAGCGAACCGGCCACGATCAGCATCGCGTTGTTCAGGCTGAAGCCGATGCCGGCCGCAGCCCAGCCCGAGTAGCTGTTGAGCATCGACACCACCACCGGCATGTCGGCGCCGCCGATCGGGATGATGATGAGCACGCCCATCACGAAGGCCAGCGCCAGCATCGCGAAGAACGCCGGCCAGCTTTCGGTGGCCACGAACACCAGGCCCAGTGCGATGGTCGCCAGGCCCAGCACCAGGTTCAGCATGTGCTGGCCCGAGAACTGCACCGGCGCGCCCTGGAACAGGCGGAACTTGTACTTGCCCGAGAGCTTGCCGAAGGCGATGACCGAGCCGCTGAAGGTGATGGCGCCGATGGCCGCACCCAGGAACAGCTCGAGCCGGTTGCCGTACGGAATGGCGTGGCGCACGAAGCCCTCGAAGAGGACCGCGCCGTCGGGCGTGCGCGCACCGACGACAGCCGCCACGGGCGCGGCGGTGATGCCGAAGGCCCAGGGCTCGGCCACCGCGGCCACGCCGATGAACACCGCGGCCAGGCCGATCATGCTGTGCATGAAGGCGACCAACTCGGGCATCTTGGTCATCTCGACCTTGTTGGCCATGAACGCGCCCAGGCCGCCACCGACCACGACGGCGGCCAGCACCCAGGCGATGCCGGTGGTGAAGTCGACGTTGAGGGCGCGCGCCTGTCCGTGGACGAGCGCGATGGTGGTCAGCACGGCGATCGCCATGCCGGTCATGCCGAAGACGTTGCCGCGGATCGAGGTGGTGGGATGCGAGAGGCCCTTCAGGGCCTGGATGAAGCAGACGCTGGCAACGAGGTACAGCAGCGTGACGAGGTTCATGCTCACTTGGCGACTCCCTCTGCAGCCTTGGGGGCGGCCTTCTTGTCTTTCTTCTTGAACATCTCGAGCATCCGGCGCGTGACCAGGAAGCCGCCGAAGACGTTCACCGCGGCCAGCGCCACGGCGAGCACGCCCATGGTCTTGCCCAGCGGGGTGGTGGTGAGCGCGGCGGCCAGCATGGCGCCCACGATCACGATGGCCGAGATGGCGTTGGTCACGGCCATGAGCGGCGTGTGCAGCGCGGGCGTGACGGTCCAGACCACGTGGTAGCCGACGTAGATGGCCAGCACGAAGATGGTCAGGTTGATGACGGTGTGCGAAACGATTTCCATGGTGTTGTGTTCTCCTCGTTCGGTCTCGGTCTCTTGTCCAGGGCTCTGTCAGAGCTTCTTGACTTCGTTGATGCGGTTGGCATCGCCAAGCAGCACCACCTTCGGCTTGTAATCGGCGGCTTCGGCCTCGGTCATGGGGGCGTAGGTGCAGATGATGAGCAGGTCGCCCACATGCGCCTTGCGCGCCGCCGCGCCGTTGAGCGAGATGGCGCCCGAACCGCGCGCCGCCTTGATGATGTAGGTCGAGAAGCGCTCGCCGTTGTTGACGTTGTACAGCTCGATCTTTTCGTACTCGCGCATGTCGGCCGCGTCGAGCAGGTCTTCGTCGATGCCGCACGAGCCTTCGTAGTGCAGGTCGGCTTCGGTCACGGTGGCGCGATGCAGCTTCGCGCGGAGCATGGTGCGGTTCATGGAAGGCAGCCTGCTCTTACTTGCGCGTGACCTGGCCGTCCTGCGTGACGCGGCAGGCGGCGACGATGTCGTCCTCGAGGTCGATCTTGAGCGCGCCTTCCTTCGTGACGACGAGCTTGAGGAAGTCGAGCACGTTGCGCGCATACAGCGCCGACGCGTCGGCCGCCACCAGCGCCGCGAGGTTGGTTTCGCCGACGATGGTCACGCCGTGCTTGACCACGGTCTTGTCGGCCTCCGACAGCGGGCAGTTGCCGCCGATGCCGTCGGCGCCCTTGCCGGCCGCGATGTCGACGATCACCGAACCCGGCTTCATCGACTTGACCATGTCCTCGGTGACGAGGGTGGGCGCGGCGCGGCCCGGGATGAGCGCGGTGCTGATGACCACGTCGGCCAGCGCGACGCGCTTGGCGACCTCGGCCTGCTGGCGCGTGAGCCAGCTGGCGGGCATCGGACGGGCGTAGCCGCCGACGCCTTCGGCCGCGTCTTTCTCTTCCTGCGTCTCGTAGGGCACGTCGATGAACTTGCCGCCCAGCGACTCGATCTGTTCCTTGACGCTCGGACGCACGTCCGAGGCCTCGATGACGGCGCCCAGGCGCTTGGCCGTGGCAATGGCCTGCAGGCCGGCCACGCCGACGCCCAGGATGACGACGCGCGCGGCCTTCACGGTGCCGGCGGCGGTCATCAGCATGGGAAAGAAGCGCTGGTACCTGTCGGCCGCGATCATCACGGCCTTGTAGCCGGCGATGTTGGCCTGCGAGCTGAGCACGTCCATGCTCTGGGCACGGGTGGTGCGCGGCGCGGCTTCGAGCGCGAAGCCCGTGACGCCCGCAGCGGCCAGGCGCTGCAAGCCGGCCGCGTCGAAAGGATTGAGCATGCCGATGACGACCGCGCCGGCCTTCAGCTGCGCCGCCTCGGCGTCGCTGGGCGTGCGCACCTTGAGCACCATGTCGGCGGAGAGCGCCCCGGCCGCATCGGTGATCTCGGCGCCTGCCGTCTGGTACGCCGCGTCGGTGACGCTGGCTGCAATGCCGGCACCGGCCTGCACACGCACGGTATGCCCGGAGGCCACCAGTTTCTTCACCGTTTCGGGTGTAACGGCCACTCGGGTTTCGCCAGCCGCTGTCTCGGCAGGCACGCCTATCAACATAGAGTTCTCCTCAGGGGGAAGGGGCAGCACGGATTGCGGGCAGAGCTTACAGCAAGATTACAAGCGCACCTGTCGCCAGAATGCCGCGTTCTTTTTGCTGCTCAACGCCCGCAGGCACTGCACATGTAGCTATTTAATTGATAGCAAATTGGCGGCCGGCACGACCCCGGGGGAAACACGGGTGACCGCCGCAGAAGCGCTTGTGGCGCCTTCGCTCGCTCTGGTTCTAGATTGCAATCAACTAACACCAATTGGATTCAATTAGCAATTGAACCACATACATAAAATCAATTTGCGTGAATTAATAGCAATTCACAGCAATGATTTCAGACGCAGATAGATACACTTCGATTCATATTGCGGACACATAGAGGTCCACACAGGGCGGAACAAGGGAATGGAATGCGCATTGCAGTACTCGACACCGAGCCGGACCAACTCCGGTTGATCAACCAATCCATGGCGAGCCTCGGTCACGAGTGCCACACGTACGCCGCCGGCAAGGCGCTGCTGCACGCCATGCGCCGCGAAACCTTCGACCTGCTGGTCCTCGACTGGCGCCTGCCGGACATGAATGGCCCGGACGTCGTCAAGACGATCCGGCAGGACTACAAGAGCCGCATGCCGATCCTGTTCGTGACCGAGCACCACGACGACAGCGACATGGTCGAAGGCCTCAATGTCGGCGCCGACGACTTCATGGCCAAGCCGCTGCGCCCGATCGAGTTCGAGGCCCGCATCAACGCCCTGCTGCGCCGCGCCTACCCCTCGCGCAACGAGCCCGAAATGGTGTTCGGCCCGTACCACTTCTTTCCGCCCTCGCGCACCATCCGGGTCCACGGCGAGCTGGTCGAACTGAAGAACCGTGAGTACGAACTCGCGCTCTTCCTGTTCCAGAACCTGGGGCGCCTGCTGTCGCGCGAGCACCTGCACGAGGCGGTCTGGGGGCTGGGGGTCGAGGCGCTGTCGCGCTCGCTCGACACCCACGTGTCGCGCCTGCGCACCAAGCTCGAGCTGCGCCCCTCGAATGGCTTCCTGCTGCTGGCGGTGTACGGACTGGGCTACCGGCTGGAAACCATCGAGGTCGACACACGGCCCGCCGCTGCAGCTTCCAACGCTCGCTGAGCGCACGCCCCGGCAGGCCGGGCGGGGAACCCCTCCTTCCCGTCGGCCTCCAACTTGTTCCGTCCGAACAAGTGCCCTTCCCCATGCCCCGGCTCCTCCTGGCCGCACTGCTCCTGCTGTGCAGCGGCCTGTTCCCCGCCCTCGCTGAAGACGTCGAGGCCAGCGACATGGTGCGCGGCGGCCTGCAGGCGATCCAGATGATCGACCGAAACGAGGCCGGCGAGCTGTGGGACGGCGCCACGCCCGCCACCCGCAAGCGCATCACCCGCACCGACTTCGCCAGCAAGGTGGCCAAAAGCCGCGCCCCGCTCGGCGGACCGCAGCAGCGCACCTGGGTGGCCGTGCACCGGCAGGTCCTGACCGACCCGGACGCCGATGCGGCCGGCCAGTACGTCAGCGTCGAGTACGAGACCCGCTTCGGCAACACCCCCGAGCGCACGCTGCGCGAACGGGTGAGCTTCCGGCTCGACGCCGACCGCATCTGGCGCTTCAGCGGCTATGTCGTGCGATAGCCGAGATGCCGATAGACTCGCGCCCACGATGCCCACACGCTGGAAACCCAATGTCACCGTGGCCGCGGTGATCGAGCAAGACGGCCGCTTCCTGCTCGTCGAAGAGCAGACCGACGACGGCCTGAAGCTCAACAACCCCGCCGGCCACCTCGACCCCGGCGAGTCGCCCGAGGACGGCTGCATCCGCGAGACGCTCGAGGAAACGGCCCACGCCTTCGCGCCGACCGCGCTGCTCGGCGTGTACATGGCGCGCTCGGCCGAGCAGTCCGACGTGACCTACATGCGCTTTGCCTTCACCGGCGAACTGGGCGCGCGCGAGGAAGGTCGCGCGCTCGACGAAGGCATCGTGCGCACGCTGTGGATGACGGTGGACGAGATCCGCGCCAGCGTGGCGCGCCATCGCAGCCCGCTGCTGCTGCGCTGCGTCGAGGACTACCTCGCCGGCAAGCGCCACCCGCTCGCGCTGATCCACACCGAAGACAGCGTGCGGCAGCCGCGCTAGGGCAGGTTCAGACGATGACGCCGCCCCCGAGGCAGCGTTCGCCGTCGTACAGCACGGCCGACTGCCCCGGCGTGACCGCCCATTGCGGCGCTCCGAAGCGCAGGCTGAAGGCGCCGTTGGCGCCCTCGGCCATCTCGCAGGCCGCATCGGCCTGCCGGTAGCGGGCCTTCGAACCGTAGGCGCCCGCGGTGGGCGCCTCGCCGGCGACCCAGCTCGCGTCGTCCGCCTTCAGTTCGGACGACAGCAGCCACGGATGGTCGTGCCCCTGCACCACCCACAGCGTGTTCTTCTCGACGTCCTTGCGCGCGACGAACCAGGGCGAATGGTCGCCCGCGCCGCGCTGTGCACCCTTCTCCTTCACGCCGCCGATGCCCAGCCCCTGGCGCTGGCCCAGCGTGTAGAAGCTCAGGCCCTGGTGCTCGCCGAGCTTGCGGCCGCGGTCGTCCTTGATCGGGCCCGGCTCCTTGGAGATGTAGCGGTTCAGGAAGTCGCGGAACGGCCGCTCGCCGATGAAGCAGATGCCGGTCGAGTCCTTCTTCTTCGCGTTGGGCAGGCCGATCTCTTCCGCGATGCGGCGCACCTCGGTCTTGTGCAGCTCGCCGACCGGGAACAGCGTCTTCGACAGCTGCGCCTGGTTCAGGCGGTGCAGGAAGTAGCTCTGGTCCTTCGAGTTGTCGAGCCCCTTGAGCAGCTCGTGCCGGCCCGAAGCTTCGTCGAGGCGCACGCGGGCGTAGTGGCCCGTGGCGATCTTCTCGGCGCCCAGCCGCATGGCGTGGTCGAGGAAGGCTTTGAACTTGATCTCGGCGTTGCACAGCACGTCGGGGTTCGGCGTGCGGCCGGCCTTGTACTCGCGCAGGAACTCGGCGAACACGCGGTCCTTGTAGTCGGCGGCGAAGTTGACGTGCTCGATCTCGATGCCCAGCACGTCGGCCACGCTGGCGGCGTCCACGAAGTCGATGTTCGACGAGCAGTATTCGCTGTCGTCGTCGTCTTCCCAGTTCTTCATGAAGATGCCGACCACCTCGTGCCCCTGCTGCTTGAGCAGGTGCGCGGTGACCGCGGAGTCCACCCCGCCGCTCAGCCCGACCACGATCCGTTGTTTTGCCATAAGCCCGCCATTGTCCCAGCCCGGCGACAGGGGCATCCGGCGTGTGGGAAATCGGGAAAACCCGTGTCGCCGGCTTGTCAGCCGCCACTCCACGATGCGAAAGGCCGGCGCTACAGTGCCCCGAAACACAGCGGAGACAACACGCATGGCGACCCCTTCCCTCTCTGGCGACCCCACCCCCTGGACGCGCAACTACCCGCCCGGCATGCGCTGGGACGCCGACCTGCCCGTCAAGCCGGTGCAGCAGATGCTCGACGAAGCGGTCGCGCGCTGGCCCGACCATTCGGCCGTCGAGTTCATGGGCCAGTCGCTCAGCTACCGCCAGCTCGGCGCAGCGGTCGACCGCGCCGCCAAGGGCCTGCAGGACCTGGGCGTGAAGCCGGGCGTGCATGTCGGCCTCTACCTGCCGAACACGCCGCACTACCCCATCGCATTCTTCGCCGTGCTCAAGGCCGGCGGCACGGTGGTGAACTACTCGCCGCTGGACGCCGAGCGCGTGCTGGCCCACAAGATCGAGGACAGCCGCACCGACATCCTCGTCACGCTCGACCTCGTGAACCTGTACCCGCTGATGGCGCGCCTGCTCGACAGCTCGCGCCTGAAGACGCTGGTGGTCGGCAGCCTTGGTGACTACGGCGCGGCGGGCGACAAGGTGCAGGCCCAGCTGGAGGGTGCCGGCCAGATCGCACCGGTGCCCACCGACGACCAGCACGTGCGCTTCACCAACCTGCTCAAGAGCGAAGGCGCGCGCCAGACCTACCCGCTGGGCGACCTCGCCGAAGAGATCGTCGTGCTGCAGTACACCGGCGGCACCACCGGCCTGCCCAAGGGCGCGATGCTCACGCACGCCAACCTCACGTCGGCCTCCGCGCAGTACTACGAATCGACGCGCGGCGAGCCGCCGATCCTCGATGAGGGCAAGGAGCGCTTCCTGGTCGTGCTGCCGCTGTTCCACATCTTCGCGCTCAGCGCCGCGATGCTGCTGGGCGTGCGCCTGGGCGCAGCGCTGGTGCTGCACACGCGCTTCGATGTCGACGCGGTGATGAACGAGCTCGCGGCCAGCCGGATCAGCGTGTTCCCCGGCGTGCCGACCATGTACACCGCCATCCTTTCGCACCCCAAGGCCAAAGAGATGGACCTGCGCTCGCTGAAGTTCTGCGGCTCCGGCGGCGCACCGTTGCCGGTGGAGGTGGAGCAGCGCTTCTTCGAACTCACCGGCTGCCACCTCAACGAAGGCTGGGGCATGACCGAGACCTCGCCCGTGGGCACCTTCACGCCCGCGCGCGGCGTGCGCAAGGCCGGTTCGTGCGGCATGCCGCTGCCGCGCGTGCGCATCAAACTCGTGAGCCTGGACGACCCGACCCAGGACGTGACCGCGTTCGGCGAGCCCGGCGAGCTGTGCGTGCAGGGCCCGAACGTCATGAAGGGCTACTGGAACAACCCGAAGGCCACCGCCGAGTCGATGACCGCCGACGGCTATTTCCGCAGCGGCGACGTCGCGAAGATGGACGCCGACGGCTACCTGTACATCGTCGACCGCACCAAGGACATGCTGCTGTGCGGCGGCTACAACGTGTACCCGCGCGTGCTCGAGGAAGCGGTGTACGAACACCCGTCGGTGGCCGAGGTCTGCGTGATCGGCGTGCCCGACGAGTACCGCGGCCAGTCGCCCAAGGCCTTCGTGAAACTGAAGGACGGCGCGGACGACCTCACGCTCGACGCGCTCAAGACCTTCCTGAAGAGCCGCCTGGGCAAGCACGAGATGATCGGCGCGCTCGAGATCCGCGCCGAGCTGCCCAAGACCGCCGTGGGCAAGCTCTCGAAGAAAGACCTCGTGGACGAGGAAGCCCGCAAGCGGGCCTAGGGCCTGTTCACCCTATTTCTGGCGTCGCGTTGGCTGGCAAAGGGGCTGGCTGCAAGGCGCCCGTGCGCAGCAAGGCTGAAGCCTTGCAAGCGCGGGCAACGCCGCAGACGGCCCCTTTGCCAGCCAACCCGAAGGGAAGGTCTGCCACGGCGGGCCACTCGGCGTTGCGCTCCTTGCGTGTGCGCATGCACACGCGGCGTCACGCGCCTTGATTGGCCCGCCGTGGCAGACCTTCGCGACGCCAGAAATAGGGCGAACAGGCCCTAGCTTTACTTCTTCTGGCCGAACGCTTCGGCCAGCAGCTCGTACGAGCGCAGCCGGGCGACGTGGTCGAACACCTGCGAGGTGATCATGAGTTCGTCGGCGCCGGTGCGCGCCACGAACGCTTCCACGCCCTGCTTCACGGTCTCGACCGAGCCCACCGCCGAGCACGACAGCACCGAGTCCAGCAGCGCGTTCTCGGCCGGGCCGACCTTCTGGCGGTAGTTCTCCACCGGCGGCGGCAGGCGACCCGGGCGGCCGCTGCGCAGGTTCACGAAGGCCTGCTGCCACGAGGTGGCGCGGAACTCGGCCTCGGCGTCGGTGTCGGCCGCGAACACGTTGAAGCCCAGCATCACGTACGGTTTCTGCAGCTGCGCCGAAGGCTTGAAGGTCTCGCGGTAGATCTGGATGGCCTGCATGATCTGCTGCGGCGCGAAGTGCGAGGCAAAGGCATACGGCAGCCCCAGGTGCGCCGCCAGCTGCGCGCCGAAGGTGCTCGAGCCCAGGATCCACACCGGCACCTCGAGTCCCGCGCCGGGCACGGCGCGCACGGCCTGCTGCGGGTTCTTCGACATGAAGTCCATGAGCTCCATCACGTCCTGTGGGAACTGGTCGGCGTCCGACTCCAGGTTGCGCCGCAGGGCGCGCGCGGTGCGCTGGTCGGAGCCGGGCGCGCGGCCCAGGCCCAGGTCGACGCGCCCCGGGTACAGCGACTCCAGCGTGCCGAACTGCTCGGCGATCACCAGCGGCGAGTGGTTCGGCAGCATCACGCCGCCGGCGCCGATGCGGATGGTGGAGGTGCCCGCGCCCACATGCGACAGCAGCACGGCCGTGGCCGCGCTCGCGATGCCCGGCATGCCGTGGTGCTCGGCCAGCCAGTAGCGCGTGTAGCCCAGCTTCTCGCCGTGCTGCGCCAGCGACAGCGAGTTGCGGAACGACTGCGCGGCATCGCTGCCTTCGGTGATCGGGGAAAGGTCGAGGATCGAAAGCGGAATCATGGCGCGATCATGGCGCGAACCGCCCGATGCCGTCACGCGCGGGGCTATTCGGTTTGGTATAGCGTCGCGACGCTCGCGAAATCGCGCCCGTGCTGCGTCACATGGACCTGGAAGGGCACGCTCTCGCCCGGCGCGATGGCCGGCAGGTTCTCGATCAGCTTGAAGCCGGTCAGCTGGTCGTTGCGGTCGCGCAGGCTGACCCACAGGCGCACCTTGGCCGCGATGGCCGTGCCGGGGTTCTTCACCGTGCCCGTGACCTCCACGCTCTTGTAGGTGAAGCGCTGGCTGAAGTTGAGCAGCACGCTGCCGGTGCCGGCCTGGGTGCCCGTCACCTGCACCTCCAGCGGCTTGCGCGGGCCGGGCAGCGCGGCGCGGCGCATCGGCTTCCACTCGACGCGGGTCTGCGTGATGCGGTCCACGGCCTTGGGCTCCAGCAGGATCGGAAAGCGCTCGCCCGGGTACAGGGAGGCCAGCGCATCGAGGCGCGTGGTGCCGTCGGCCGTGCTGCCGCCGAAGCGCGAGATCACGGCGCCGGGCGCGATGGCGATGGCGTCGGTGCTGCGGTTCACCAGCTCGGTCATGAACAGCGGCCGCTGGATCGTGCTGCGCCCCGCCACCAGGGGCAGCAGTTCGAGCTGCCGCGGGTCGAAGCGCTCGCTGTCGTCGGCCAGCAGGTCTTCGGTGCCCAGCCGCAGGTCGGGGTGGAAGGCCTCCGGCGCACCGGCCGTGCGGATCACGCGGTCGGCGCTCAGCACCGTCGTGCGCGCGCCCGAGGGCGTGACCGTGCGGTAGCCGATGCGGTAGTCCCACGCCGCGATGGCGGCGCCTCGGCCGAAGCGGCTGAGGTCGACATCGATCGCCGTGCGTGCGCCGGGCGCCAGCTCGGAACCCGGCGCATGGCCGCGCCCGACGCCGATCACCTGGCCCGCGTCGTCGTACAGGGTGACCAGCGCCTCGATGCTGCCGAACGCCGGTGCGCCCGCGGCGCCCGCATGCACGAGGCGCCCGACCAGGCGCACGCGCTCGCCCTGCTGCACCAGCCGCACGCGCGAGAACGCCAGGCGCGGCCCTTCGGCGGCGCTGCGGGGTTCGGACAGCTTCTCGACCGTCACGTCCTGCCGCGTGACGTTCTGGCCCGAGGGCAGGTCGACCAGCACGGGCGCGGACTCGCCGGGCATCAGCACGTCGATCGGCAGGGATTCGTTGCGCTCGTTCAGCCGCGTGTCGCCGTCGTGGAACACCACCTTCAGGCCGGGCCGCTCGAGCGGCCGGCCGGTCTCGTTGCGCGCCAGCACCAAGAGCTTCGGCCGCTCGCCGACCAGCACCTGGCGCGGCTCGGAGAGCTTCAGGCCGTCGGTCGCGATGGTGCGATCGACGATCGCGCGCGCCACCGAAGGCGTATCGCTGCGCTGGCCAGAACCGAACAGCAGCATCGCGACCTGGACGGCCACCGCCACGCCGAGAAAGCCGATCACGACGAAGCCGACCGTGCGCACCATCTGCTTCTGGCGCAGCGCCTGTTCGGCCGCGATCTGCTGGCCGGCGTGGTGCTTGACCTGCTGCAGCACGCGCTCGAGGCGGTCGGACACGTCGTCTTCCACCAGCGACATCGAGCCGCAGTGCGCGCAGGTGTATTCGTTCAGGCCGGTGCGGCGCAGCGCGCTGCTGCCGCATTCGCCGCATTTGAGGGTCTGCAGGTCGATGCTCATGTGTTTTCTTTTGTCCCTTACCAGCCGAACACGTCGACGACGTTTTCGGCCGCCGCCGCACTGCCCAGCAGCGGCGCGAGGCGATCGACCAGGCGCGCGCGGTGCACCGGATCGACCTCGCAGTCGTCCTCGTCGGTGAAGATGGCGTCGCCCGCTTCGTCCCACACCTGGCCGATGGTGCCCAGGCAGGCGGCCATCTCGAAGATGTCGGCGAAGAGCGGTTCGTCTTCTTCCCAGGCGCCCGTGCCGTGCATCGCGAACTGGATCGCGCCGGTGCGCAGGTCGAAGATGAACGGATCGGCGCCCTGGTCGGCCACCACGAGCCAATGCTCGGGCCAGTCGGCGATGCGCTCGCCGGTGATGCCGTGCCAGCGGTAGCCCGCCTGCAGCTGCCACAGGCGCGAGAGCGCGGGAATGCTGAACGGGTTGCCGGTGGTCGGCACCGTGAGGCCCGCGTAGCCCACGCGCTCGTTGACCCACTCGCCGAGCGGGCCGACCTGTTCGTAGAAGGTGACGAGGGCGGCGGGCAAGGCCAGCTCGCCGTGCCAGTGCTCGGCGGCGGATTGCGGCGCCAGCGCGCCATGGGAAGCCAGGGCCGCGCGGGCCTGTTCGATCGATGCCACGGGGGTTGTTCTCCGTTCAGGTCAGGCGGACGGCCTGCTGCAATGCGGTGCGCAGTGCGTCGATGTCGCCGGGTGCGACCTCGTGCACGCCCGGCACGCCGGCCAGGCCGCAGGCCGTCGATGCCACCACGGGCACGCCGGTCGCCACGGCGCGCAGCAATGCGCGCGGGGCGTGCTCGACATGCGCGGGCAGCACGACGACGCTCGCACCGGCCAGCACATCGCCTTGCCAGTTCATGTGTTGAATGTGTTCGATGCCCTGCCAGAGCTGCGCGTCGTCCGACGGCGCGCCCAGCACGCGCAGGCGGCACGGCCAGCCTTGCAGCGCGGCCGCGAGTTCGCGCGCGCCCTTGCGCGCCAGCGCGCTGGCGGCGAACACGACGAGCGGTGGTTCTTCGCGCTTGCTGTGCGTCGTCTTCACCTGCGGCAGCGCCCAGTCGAGCCGCTGCAGCGTGGCCTGCGGCGCGTACTGCGCCATGGCCTGTGCCACCCCTGCATGCGGCGTGACGACGACCGCCGCGCGCGCGAGCGCCAGCGCTTCGTCGCGCACCAGCGATGCATCGGCGCGGAAGTCGCGCAAGGTGGCGTCGCCGGGCCAGCGCTGCGATGCGGCATCGAGCCGCTTTTCAATCTCGGCCATCAGCAGTGCGCTGGCCAGCACGGTGATGCGGCGCCCGTCGAGCGCGCCGAGGCGCTGCAGGTGCGACAGCAGCGACTGCTCGACCACCAGGTGCGTGTGCGCAGGCACCAGCCGCGCGGCAAAGGCCTGCGCGAGCCAGCGCTGGCCGTCGATCAGGCTGGCCTGGCGCCGGCCTGCCTGCCGCGCCCAGAGCCGCTGCCACACGGCGCGGCGCAGGCTCGCGGCCCACGCGGTGGTCACCGCTGCGTTCGTCGCGGGCTCGCGATGCCAACCGGTGGAAGGCACGCGCCAGAACGCGAGCCGCAGCGGCACGGGCTGCATGCGCTGCGCTTGCGGATGCGCCTCGCGCAGGTGGCGTGCGAACTCCGGCGTCCAGCCATCGACGAGCACGGCGGTGCGCCCTTCGGCGCCGACATCGACCGGCGGACGGTGGCGAAAGCATGCCGTCTGGTCGCAGCTCAGGCAGCCGCGCGCCAGCGCCAGCGGCAGCGCCGTGGGCGTGTCGTCGTTCGTGCGCCGCAGCGTGACGGGCTCGGCCGGCACCGCCCGCGGCTTGCGCGCGCGGATGCGCACCACGAGCTCGGTGTCGGTCAGCGCCACTTCGAGCCGCCAGGCGTGCCGGGCGCGCAGCTTCACGTCGACGTAGTTCCAGAACACCGTCGCATCGACGGCGTCGCCGTCCGGCGTGTCGGCCTGCTCGATGCGCGCCGTGTGGCCGTGGCGCTCGACCAGCTCGAAGCCCGCGCGCACGGCCACCGTGGCGAGCGCGTTCGACAGCTGGCACAGCCCGCCGGCCAGCGTCGGCACCACGCAGCCGCCGCGCACCTCGCGCCCGACCACGAAGCCGCGCCCGGCGCCCGGTCGCCCCAGCTGGCGCCAGAAGCTCAGCACCTCGCCGGCCGGCACCTCGATGGCGTCGAAGGCCGGCCGCGCCACGCGCAGGTTGTGCACCTTGCCGGCGACCAAGGGAAATTCATCGGCCCGGCCGTCGGACCACAAGGGGGTTCGGTACTGCGCGAGCACCGGCGCATCGGCCAGCGCGTGTTGGCCTGTGGGCCAGCGCCGGGCCGAGGGCCGCAGGGTTTCGCGCAGGGCGTGGGCCGTGGCGAGCAGCCGCGAGCGCAGCCAGAAGTCGATCGCGTCGATGCGGCGCGGCGGCTGCCAGGCCTGCGCACTCACGCGGCGGGGCCTCGCTTGCGCCATTGGCCGAGGTCGGCTTCGATGCGCTCGTTGATGTTGCCGCTCCATTGCGCGCCGAAGCCGGCGTCGCGCAGCAGCTCGACGATGCGGCGGCCGACCACGACGGTGTTGGCTTCGCGCTGCGCGATCTCGGGGATCATGCCGCCGCTGAAGGCGAGGTACAGGCGGCCGGAGCGCACGGCGCCATCCAGGTCCTGTGCGTGATAGAAGCAGCAGCCGCGGATGCCGGACTCGAGCCGCCCGGCCGCACGCCACTGCTCGCGCACGTCGTCGTGCCCGTCGGACAGCGTGTTGCCGGCGCGGTGCAGGGCGATGATCTTTTCGCTGCGCAGCTGCGCGAACACGGCCTCGAGCCGGTCGTACTCGGTCTGCGCGGGCCACTGCGCCTCGGCGGCGCGCTTGGCGGCGCAGGCGCGCGTGGTTTCGGCCTTGATCCAGGCGCGGTCCTCGGGCGTGAGCTCATCCGGATCGAGGTACTCGTCGGTGATCATCCAGCCGATGTCGGCATCGACATGGAAGCCGCTCCACACCAGGTCGTGGATGCGTCCGCGCGTGTCTTCGGGGTCGAGAGTGAGGGCCATGCGTAGTGGGTCGTCGCTTGGTTGGCGACGGATCGTGCTTTCATTTTTCGCGGTCGGAACGACGCTCGATTCTCGCGTGTCCGCACCACGGCGATGCGTTAATGCGAAAGCATGCGCTCTGGCGGCCATCCCTCCCGCGCCCAAATCATGAGGGATGCGCAAGGCCAAGGCAATGTGACTTTCGGCCAAGAATTCACGGTCATGGCCCATGAAAAAAGCCGGCCCTGCGTTGGCAGGGCCGGCTTTTCATGAAGACCTGGAACCTTCGCCGATCCCGTCGGCGAAGCGTTCTGGCTGTTGCTTACAGCGGCAGTGCGTCGCCGTGGGCAGCAGCGCGGGCTGCGGCGCGAACCGCAGCGCGGTCGACGGTGCTGGCGACGATCGGGGCCACGCCCGACGAAGCGCCTTCGGCGTACGGGTCGGCGCTGTGTGCGGCGGCGACAGCGTCGGCACGCACGGCGGCGCGGCTGGTGTTCGACACGATCACTTGCGCGGGGCCTGCATTGGCGCCGGTGGCGTAGGGGTTGGCGCTGTGCGCGGCCACGACGGCTTGGGCGGCAACGTCGGCGCGGCTGGCGGCCGAGGTCAGTTGATGCACGCCTTCATAGCTTTCGGCATGGGCGGCGCCGGCAACGGCCATCAGGGCAACAGCAACGGCGGAGAGGATCTTCGAGGCGGTCATTTGGATTTCTTCCTTCTTCAATTCAGTTCAAGTTCTTGCTTCGGATGTCGAACCGGTCTTGGGTGAGTCACCGCCCCTCTGTTCTTTTTCGGAGGGCGGCCACCTCGCTCGGGGCCCTGTTCACCCAGATCAGCTTTGAGGGCTGGTCCGTGAGATGAATTGTGCGCCTCGATCTAGGTAAAAACCCGTAGCAAAACGAACCGCGGTGTTCACGGATTCGAAACAATTGAAGGGCAGTCGCGATGCTCAGGCGTTCGCGACCGCACTGCCAAAGAGCGCCAACGCCGGGGCGATCCGCTCGGCGGGCGTGTTGCCGAAGCCGAAGACGAAGCCCGTGCGGACCTGCTCGCTCAGGCAGTAGGCCGAGATCGCGGGCACATCGATACGGTGCGCCAGCAGCGCCTGGGAGACCGCCGCATCGTCGATCGGCGTGCGCGAGATGGCCGACAGGTGCAGCCCCGAGCCGGTGGTCGACAGCTCGAAATCGCGCCCCACCAGCGTCCTGAAGCAGTGCTCCATGAGCTGCGCGCGTTCGCGATAGCGCACGCCCATGCGCCGGATGTGGGCCGCCAGCTGCCCGCTCGCCATGAAGTCGGCCACCACGCCCTGGGTCGGCATGGAGGCCTTGAACGAGAAGATCTGCGTGGCGCAGGCGAAGGCGTCCGCCAGGTCGGGCGGGACCACCAGGTAGGCCAGGTTGAGCGCGGGCGAGATGGAACGGTTGAAGTTCCCGATGTAGATGACCCGCCCCCCGTGGTCCAGCGCCGCCAGCGGAGGCAGCGGCCTGCCGCGGAAATGGAAGGCGTTGTTGAAGTCGTACTCGATCACCCAGGCGTTGCGCTCGTGCGCCCACTGCAGGAGCGAGAGGCGTCGCTCCAGCGGCATCGTGCTGCCGAAGGGGAACTGGTTGGTGGGCGACGCCACGATCAGCCGCGCGTCGGGCGCATGGCTGTCGAACCGGCTGCTGTCCAGGCCCTGCAGGTCGATGGGCACGGGCACCAGGTCCGCGCCGAAGCCCATCAAGGCGGCAAGCCGCGTGATGTAGCCCGGGTCTTCCACGATGATGCGATCGCCGTGGTCGGTCAGCACCTGGCCGGCCAGCACGAAGCCCTGCGTCGTGCCGTCGACCACGAGCACCTGGTCCGGCAGGCAGGAAATACCGTGTGCCTCGCCCACATAGTCCGCGATCTGCTGGCGCAGTTCGGGCAGCCCCATCGGCGAGCCGTAGCCCAGCTCCGCGGCCGGCGCCGAACGCCAGTACTGCGACGAGACCTTGGCGAACTGCTCGAACGGCAGCTGGTCGAGCGCGGGAACGGTCGGGCTGAGGTCGAACGTGGCATTGCGCTCGGGCGGCAGCGCCAGTTCGGACATCGCCTGCGCACGCCGCGAGATGTGCCGGGGCGCCGGCGCGGCGACAGGGGCATTCGACGGCGCCCCGGCCGGCGCGCTGCGCTCCTCGGGCAGCACGGCGGCAATGTAGGTGCCCGCCCCGACGCGGCCGCTGACATAGCCCTCGGCCAGCAGCCGTTCGTAGACGAGGACCACGGTGTTGCGCGACACGCCGAGTTCCGCGGCCAGCTGGCGGGTGGGCGGCAGCCGCGAGTTCTTGGAGATCCGGCCCTGCACGATGGCCTGGCGGATCTGCTCGAACACCTGGACGTGCAGCGGATCGGAGCCGCTGCGGTCCAGCGAAAGCGAACTCCAGGTCGGGTAGTTGAAGTGCCGCGGCATACGAGATCTCCATGCCGCCCATGCCGGACAGGGCTGCGGCGGCCTTCGAATATACGGCCCGGTCGCCCGCGCTAGGCGCCCGCAAGCATGCGCAGGACCTCCTCGTGGCGGCGGGGGTTGCCCGACGCGACCAGCCGGTTGCCGGAGTAGATCGTGAGCGGACGCCCCTCCCAATCGGTGATGACGCCGCCGGCGCCCTCGATCACCGGCACCAGCGCGCAGTAGTCGACCTCGCGATGGCGGCCGCAATCGATGCCGATGTCGATCGTTCCGTTGGCGATGCAGCCGTACGCATAGCAGCTCGATCCGTACACGCACCATTTGGCGGCGCTGCGCAGCGTCTCGAACGCCTCGCGCTCGCGCGGCCCGAAGGGCTCCGGGTTGCTGCACGACACCAGCGCGTCGGCCAGCGACGGGCATTCGCGGCTGCGGATGCGCTGGCCATTGAAGGTGGACGGCTGGCCCTGCGCCCCAGCCCATCGGTCGTTGGTGATGGGGTGGTCGATCACGCCGATGATCGGCGTGCCGTGGCGCGCCAGCGAAATCAGCGTCCCGTAGATGGGAATGCCCGTGATGAAGGCCTTGGTGCCGTCGATCGGGTCGAGCACCCAGACGTACTCGGCATCGAGGTCCTGGCCTTCGAACTCCTCGCCGAGGATGCCGTGCGAGGGATAGCGGTGGCGGATCAGCGTGCGCAGCGTCTGCTCGACATGCTTGTCCACGACGGTGACGGGGCTGTCGTCCTCCTTGGACTCGAAGCCCCTGCGGCTGTACAGGTTCTCGCGCAGGATGGCGCCGCTGGCGTCGGCCAGCCCATGGGCGAAGGCGAGGAATTCGGCCATCGCCGACTCTGGAACGGAAGAAGTGGACACGCGGTCTCCTGGATCAAGTGGGCATGGGCCCGGTGCCGTGCTGCGCCGGCAAGTGGCGAAGATGGCGAGACATGCGGTGCTCCAGCCGCCGCACCAGGTGGTTGGCGGCGAACGCGAAGGCAAGGTAGATCAACCCGGCCGCAATGAAGATCTCGTAGGGGGCGAAGGTGCGCGCCACCAGGGTGTTGGCCACGCCCGTCAGCTCCGACAGCGTGATGGCGCTGGCCAGCGACGTGCGCTTGATCGTCTTGATCACCTCGTTGCCGTAGGCCGGCAGCGCCAGCAGCATCGCCCGCGGCAGGATGACGTGGCGGTACAGCGCACCGAAGGACAGCCCGAAGGCCTGGCCGGCCTCGACCTCCCCGTGCGGCACCGCCTGGATCGCCCCGCGGAAGATGTGCACGGCGTAGGCCGTCGTGTTCAGCACGAAGGTGATGACGGCGCACCAGTACGGCTTGCGCAGGTAGGGCCAGGCCCAGCTGTCGCGCACCGCATCGATCTGGGCAATGCCGTAGTACAGGATGAAGATCTGCACCAGCAGCGGCGTTCCCCGGAAGACCTGCGAGAACACCTCGACGGGCCAGCGCAGCCACCAGGCCTTCTGGACGCGCACGATGGCCAGCGGCACCGCCAGCAGCGTCGCGAGCACCATCGTGATCGCGAAGAGCTCCAGCGTGAGCAGCGCGCCCTGCCAGAGCACCGGAAGGCTCTCGACAATGAGTTCGACATCCATGGTCAGGCCGTCCTTTCACCGCGGGCGCCGCGGCGCTCGAGCTGATGCAGCACGAGCGAACTCAGCACGGTCAGCGTGAGGTAGATGGCGCCGGCACTGAGGTAGAAGAACAGGGCGCGGCGCGTGTCGCTGGTGGCCAGTTCGGAGGCCTTCATCAGCTCGCTCAGCCCCACGATGGAGATCAGCGAGGTGTCCTTGAGCGTCGAGATCCAGATGTTGCCCAGGCCCGGCAGCGCCAGCCGCAGCATCTGCGGGCACTGGATCACGAAGAAGATCTGCAGGGTGCCCATGCCCACGGCCATGCCGGCCTCCACCTGCCCGCGGGGAATGGCCGTGAGCGCGCCGCGGAACACCTCCGAGGCGTAGCCGCCGAAGATCAGCGCCAGTGCAAACACACCCGCCGGATACGGCGGAATCTCGACCATGCCCGCGTCGGGCCTGACCAGCGCGAGCAGCCGGCTCAAGACCACCGTGCTGCCGAAGTACACCATCAGGATCAGCAGCAGTTGCGGGATGCCCCGTATCGTCGTGATGTAGGCCTCGGCCAGCCAGCGCACCGCCTTGAAGCGGGACAGGCAGGCCGCCGCGCCCAGAAGCCCCAGCGCGATGCCGAACACCGACGACACCAGCGCCACCTCCACGGTCGTCCAGGCGCCCTGCGCGATGGTCGGCCCCCAGCCGTTGAACATGTCCATGGTGTCGTCAGAAATCGATGAGCGGATTGGGCGGTGCGACGGCGTCAGTGCCAGACCGCGGGCAGCACACTGAAGCTCCAGTACTTCTGGTTGATCGCCTTGAAGGTCCCGTCGGCAAACATGCCCTTGAGCGCCGCGTTGATCTCGTCGCGCAGCGCCGCGGCCCCCTTGGGCAAGCCGACGGCCACGCCTTCGCCCAGGTACTTGGGCGCCTCGATCTCGGGGCTGACGAACTCGTAGTTGCGCCCTTCCGGCTTTTCCAGGAAGTCGGTGCGAACCTTCATGGGGCTCACGAGCATGAGGTCGATGCGGCCGGCCACGAGGTCCAGCAGCATGTTCTCGGCCGAGTCGTAGCGCGTGATCTCGACGCCGGAGAACTCGCCCGCAAGGTAGCTGTCGTTCGTGGTGGCCCGCTGCACGCCCACCACCTTGCCCTTGAGCGCGCCTGCGTTGGGCGTGTTGTCGGGCTTCATCGGGAGCAGCCCCCCGTTCTTGCGGCCCACGAAGCGCGCCGTGGAGGCCCGGTAGGGAACGGAGAAGTCGATGCTCTTCTTGCGCGCCTCGGTGATCGACAGGCTCGACGTGACGACATCGATCTTCCTGGAAAGCAGCGCGGGAATCAGCCCGTCGAACCCCAGGCAGACGAACTGCACGTTGGCGTTCATCCGCCGCCCGATCTCGCGGGCGATGTCGATCTCGAAACCCTTCAGCTCGCCCGACGCATCGCGGTAGTTGAAGGGCGGATAGGTGCACTGCACCCCGGCCTTGATCTCGCGGCCCATGGCGGCGAGGGAGCACGCGGCCAGCAGGCCTGCGAACAACCATTTCTTCATTTCGTCTCCAGTTCTTGGTTCGTGATGTCGTGGCTACAGGACGCTGTCGAGGAACTTGCGGCAGCGCTCGCTGCGCGGGTTGCCGAACACGTCGGCAGGCGCCCCGCGTTCCTCGATCTTTCCCTTGTGCAGGAAGGCGACCTCGGTCGAGACCTCGCGTGCGAACGCCATCTCGTGGGTGACCATCACCATGGTGCGCCCCTCCTCGGCCAGCAGGCGGATCACCTTCAGCACCTCGCCCACGAGCTCGGGGTCGAGGGCGGATGTGGGCTCGTCGAACAGCAGCAGCTTGGGCTCCATCGCCAGCGCACGGGCGATCGCGCAGCGCTGCTGCTGGCCGCCCGAGATGTGGGCCGGATAGTGCCGAAGCCGGTCGCCGAGCCCGACCTTCGCCAGCAGCGCTTCGGCCCGTTCCGTCGCTTCGCGGCGCGACAGCCCCAGCACCTTCATGGGCGGCATGGCCACGTTCTCCAGCACGGTCATGTGGCTCCACAGGTTGAAGTTCTGGAACACCATGCCGATGCCCGCGCGCAGCCGGTTCACCTGGCTCTTGCTGGCGGGGCTCGACTGCCCTGCCGACGACCGGCGCATGCGGATCTCCTCGCCATCGATGGCGACGGTGCCGGCGTCGGGCACTTCGAGCAGGTTGAGGCAGCGCAGGAAGGTGCTCTTGCCCGAGCCGCTGGCACCGATCAGCGTGACCACGTCGTGCTCGTGCGCGCACAGGTCGATGCCGCGCAGCACGTCCAGCGCGCCGAAGCGTTTCTCGATGCCGGTGGCAGACACGATCTGCCTGCCCTGTTGTCGTTGGGGGTCGCTCAAGTGAGTTCCTTTTGAACGGTGCTGGCGCTTCGCCTAGAAGGTCCCGGGATAGGCCCCGCCGTCGAGCAGCAGATTCTGTGCGTTGATGTAGCCGGCATGGGCGCTGCACAGGAAAGCGCAGGCACGGCCGAACTCCATCGGATCGCCGAAGCGCGCGGCCGGGCTGCGGCCCTGCCATTCGGTCTGCTCGGCCTCGAACGAGCGACCCGACCCGGCCGCGGCAGCCTCCACCGTGGCGCGCAGGCGGTCGGTGGCGAACGAGCCGGGCAGCAGGTTGTTGATGGTGACGTTGCGATGCGCCGTGCGCCGCGCCAGGCCCGCCACGAAGCCGGTGAGCCCGCTGCGCGCGCCGTTGGACAGCCCCAGGATGTCGATGGGCGCCTTCACCGAGGACGAGGTGATGTTGACGATGCGGCCAAAGCCGCGCGCCATCATGCCGTCCACCGTCGCCTTGATCAGCTCGATGGGTGTCAGCATGTTGGCGTTGAGCGCCACCATCCAGTCGTCGCACGTCCATTGGCGGAAGTCGCCCGGCTTGGGACCTGCGGCATTGGTCACCAGGATGTCCGGCGCGGGGCAGGCCTCGAGGACGAGCGCCCGCCCCTGCACCGTCGTGACGTCGGCGGCCACCGTGCGCACGTGCACGCCGGTGGCCTCGCGGATGTCGTCAGCGGTGGCCTCGAGCGCCTGCGCGCCGCGCGCCACGATGGTCAGCGATGCGCCGTCTTCCGCCAGCGCGAACGCGCACGCCCGGCCCAGCCCCTTGCTCGCGGCGCACACCAGCGCCGTCTTGCCCTTGATTCCCAGATCCATGGCGACCTCTTGCCTCAGATGAAGTTCGCGGCGACCGTGCCGAAGCGGTCGAACGAGGAATGCACCCGCATGCCCTGCGACGCGCGGTACTGCCGCGTGAAGGAGCCGGACATCACCTGCATCCCCGCCTCGAGGGCCAGCCCGAATTCGGCCAGCTTGTTCGCCAGCCACAGCACCGAGAGCAGCCCGCCGCCCTGCATGACCGCCGAGCCGGAGGCCGTCTCGCTGACGGCGCCATCGACCTGCACCGTCACATTGGCGCCGGCCAGGTCGCGGTTGTCGGCCGTCAGCGGCACGGCCGCCCCCGTCACATAGGCCTTCTGCTGCGCGTTGTCCGCCATGGCCAGCGCCAGGTTGCCGGCAAACGGACCGCGGACCTCCACGATCTCCAGGGCCGGCGCCGCATGCGTCACGGCGGCAGCGACCTCCTCCAGGCTCACGCCGGGTCCGCGCAGCGTCTTGCCGATGGTCAGGCACAGCTCGTTCTCGAAGCCGGGCGCGATCAGCTCGGAGAAGCGATAGGCCTGGCCGCTCGCATGCCGGCCGCTTTCCAGCAGATAGCCGAAGCAGGGCTCGTGCACCTGCTGCTGCACGCGCATGGCCTCGGCGGTGAGGCCGACCTTCCAGCCCGTCTGCCGCTCGCCCCTGGCCAGGCGCCTGTGCAACAGGGCCAGCTGCACTTCGTAGCCCTGCTGCAGGGAAAACTTCCCGGCCCATTCCGACGGCATGTGGCGTCCGTCCTCCATGGCTTGCCAAAGGGCGCCCGCAATGTCTTGGGTGTTCATCGCATCCTCATCGTGTGGTTGGGTGGTGTTCCAGGTAGGCGGCCAGGCGGCGAACGCCATCGTCCAGGCGCGGCGTGCCGCTGGCATAGCACCAGCGCAGGTAGCCTTCGCCCTCGGGGCCGAAGGCCACGCCGGGCGCCAGCCCCAGCCCGGCCTCGGCCACGAGCTGCTTGCAGAACGCGAGGCTGTCCGTCACGCCGTCGACACGGAAGAAGGTGTACATCGCGCCCCGGGCGGGCGCGGCGAGCTCGACCCCCGGCACGCTCCCCAGGCGCGCCGCCAGGTGGTCCCTGCCCTGACGCAACCGCTCGACGGTGCGGGCAATGGCATCTTCCCCGCGCGCCAGGGCGACCACCCCCGCCGCCTGCACGAAGGGCGGCGCGCAGGTGCTGCTGTACTCGATCAGCTTGCCGATGTCGCCCAGCATCGCCGGCGGCACGACGATCCAGCCCAGGCGCCATCCGGTCATGCGCCAGGCCTTGGAAAAGGAGTTGCAGCTGATGACCCGGTCCTCGGGCGTCGCGATGTCCAGGAAGGACGGCGCGCACGGCGCATCGAAGCTGATGCGCTGGTAGACATCGTCGCTGACGATCCAGATGCCCAGGCGCCGGCAGTGCGCGAGGATGGTCTCCTGCGACTCGCGCGAGAGCGTCCAGCCCGTCGGGTTGTTGGGCGCGTTCAGCAGCAGCGCGCGGGTGTCCGGCCGAAGCGCTTCCAGAAGGCGCTGCTCGTCGAGCACCCAGCCCGCCGCGGTGAACTGCAATGCGACGGTCTCGACGTGCGCGCCCAGCACCTTGGGCATCTCGACCAGGTTGGGCCACAACGGCGTCACGGCCACGACGCGGTCGCCGGGGTTCAGCAGTGCCTGCAGGGCCAGCATCAGCGCATGCGTGCCCGAACTCGTCACCGCCACCCGTTCGACGCCGATCGAGCCATGCCAGCGCGACAGATACCGGGCGATCTCCTCGCGCAACGCGGGCTCGCCCAGCGTCTGGACGTAGAAGGTGCGCCTGTTCTCGAGGGCTGCGATCGCAGCGCCACAAATCTCGTCCGGCGTCTCCTCGTCGGGCTCACCGAACCAGAAAGGCAGGATGTCCTTGCGGTCCATGCCCGCATTGGCGACCTCGCGGATCTTCGAGGACCGCAGGGCCTGGACTTCGGCGCGTGCGACGGTCGATGGCGGGCAGTGGGAGGCGGCGCTCTGCATGTCGTGCTTGTCTCGGTGTTCTATGGCCTGCATGCTCCGACGCCGCACGGTGCGGGACAAGGACCAATTCCGCGCGCCGAGGCGGACCAATCGCGGCGAACCGGCCGACGGCGATGCGCTGCTGCACGGCGCTATTCAGCAGAACGGCCGGAGCCAATGGGTCGATTGCCGCCGGGAATTGCCCCTCTGAACACAGTCATTGCCGTCGAAAAGGGGCTCACGTCAAACGCTTCCGCTGCGCTCAACGGCCAGACGAACACAGAGGCTGCACTTCCTTGGCAAGACAGCACTTTCCCGGGCGCGACCGCCCATGGAGAGAATTCGAAATAAAAAGGGCAAAAAAAAGCCTGCCTTCGAAAAGGCAGGCCTTCATTGAAACGCTCGAGGAGCCGGTTTCAGAACGGAATGTCGTCGTCCATGTCGTCGAAGCCCGACGACGACTTGGCCGGCGCCTGGCGCGGCGCCGGTGCCGGGGCACGCGGTGCGGCCGCGGGAGCACGCGGGGCGTAACCGCCACCGCCGCCACCACCACCTTGCGAATAACCACCGCCGCCGCCCCCGCCTTGCGAGTAGCCGCCGTCGTCGTCGCTCGGACCCGACGGGCCGCCCTGGCCCTGGCGGCTGCCCAGCATCTGCATCTGGTCGGCGCGGATTTCGGTGGTGTATTTTTCGATGCCGTCCTTGTCGGTCCACTTGCGCGTGCGCAGCGAGCCTTCGACATACACCTGCGAGCCCTTGCGCAGGTACTGGCCGGCGATTTCGGCCAGGCGGCCGTTGAACACGATGCGGTGCCATTCGGTGGCTTCGCGCATCTCACCGCTTTGCTTGTCTTTCCAGCGATCGGTGGTGGCCACGGTGACGTTTGCGACCTGATCGCCGCTCGGGAATGTCCGCATTTCGGGGTCGCGCCCCAGGTTGCCGACGACGATGACTTTATTGACCGATGCCATATGCACTGCCCCTGATAAGTAGATGAAGGAGGAGGTTGAGAGGAACCCTCCATTCTGCCTGAGCCGAAATCGGCCCGGCGCCGGCCAGCCTGGGCGGGGGCGTCCGCCGCCGTCCATCCCCTGGTCATGACAGGCGGAGCCGGCGCCTCTATCATGTCCGGTTGCCCTCGGACGACCGCACCCCTTGAATTCACCCACCACTGAAGACACCCCGGAGCGTGACGCCTACCTTGGCGCCCTGCTCGCCCAGCAGCGCATCAGCATCCGCGGCGCGCGCACCCACAACCTGAAGAACGTCGATCTCGACATCCCGCGCAACAAGCTGGTGGTGATCACCGGCCTGTCGGGCTCGGGCAAGTCGAGCCTGGCGTTCGACACGCTGTATGCCGAGGGGCAGCGGCGCTACGTGGAAAGCCTCTCGGCCTATGCGCGGCAGTTCCTGCAGCTCATGGACAAGCCCGACGTCGACGTGATCGAGGGCCTGTCGCCCGCCATCAGCATCGAGCAGAAGGCCACCAGCCACAACCCGCGCTCCACCGTGGGCACGGTGACCGAGATCCACGACTACCTGCGCCTCTTGTACGCCCGCGCCGGCACGCCCTTCTGCCCCGACCACCACCTGCCGCTGCAGGCGCAGACGGTGTCGCAGATGGTCGACGCGGTGCTGGCCCTGCCCGACGAGCCCCGGCTGATGATCCTGGCACCGGTGGCGCGCGAGAAGAAGGGCGAGTTCCTCGAGCTCTTCACCGAGATGCAGGCGGCCGGCTACGTGCGCTTTCGCGTCGACGGGCAGACCTACGAATACAACGACCTGCCCAAGCTCAAGAAGACCGAGAAGCACGACATCGACGTGGTCATCGACCGCCTGCGCGCGCGCCCCGACATGCAGCAGCGCCTGGCCGAGAGCTTCGAGGCCGCGCTGCGCCTGGCGGAGGGCCGCGCCATTGCGCTGGAGCTGGGCGCAAGGCCGGAAGGCAGCGCCGATGGCGCTGCGGGGGCGCCCGACAAGGAACACCTGTTCAACGCCAAGTTCGCCTGCCCGATCTGCCACTACTCGCTGTCGGAGCTCGAACCGCGCCTGTTCTCGTTCAACTCGCCCGTGGGCGCCTGCCCGAGCTGCGACGGCCTGGGCCACCGCGAGGTGTTCGACCCGGTGCGCGTGGTGGCGTTTCCGTCGCTGTCGATCGCCAGCGGCGCCATCAAGGGCTGGGACCGCCGCAATGGCTACTACTTCAGCATGGTCGAGAGCGTCGCCAAGCACTACAAGTTCGACGTCGACGCGCCCTTCGAGTCGCTGCCGGCCTCGGTGCAGCAGACGCTGCTGCACGGCTCGGGCGGTGAAGAGATCAAGTTCAACTACACCATGGAGTCGGGCAACTTCGCGGGCAAGAAGCTCACGAAGAAGCACCCCTTCGAGGGGATCATCCCGAACATGACGCGGCGCTACCGCGAGACCGATTCGGTGATGGTGCGCGAAGACCTCGCGCGCTTTCGCAACCAGCAGCCCTGCCCCGACTGCGGCGGCTCGCGGCTGCGGCGCGAGGCGCGCAACGTGTTCCTGGTCGACGATGCCGGGCACGTGGGCGCGAACGGCGGCGAGCCGCCGCGCATGGCCATTTTTGAACTCAGCCACCTCACGTTGCGCGATGCCTACGCCTGGTTCAGCACTCTGAAGCTGCGCGGCGCCAAGGCCGACATCGCCGACAAGGTGGTGCGCGAGATCGGCCTGCGCCTGAAATTCCTCAACGACGTGGGCCTCAATTACCTGAGCCTGGACCGCAGCGCCGAGACGCTCTCGGGCGGCGAGGCGCAGCGCATCCGCCTCGCGTCGCAGATCGGTTCGGGCCTCACGGGCGTGATGTACGTGCTCGACGAGCCCAGCATCGGCCTGCACCAGCGCGACAACGACCGCCTCATCGGCACGCTGAAGCACCTGCGCGACATCGGCAACAGCGTGATCGTGGTGGAGCACGACGAGGACATGATCCACGCCGCCGACCACGTGATCGACATGGGCCCCGGCGCCGGCGTGCACGGCGGACGCGTGATGGCGCAGGGCACCTACGCCCAGGTGTCGGCCAACCCCGAGTCGCTCACCGGCCAGTACCTCTCGGGCGTGAAGAAGATCGAGGTGCCCAAGCACCGCACCGCCTGGCTGCCGGCGGTGAAGAAGCCGGCCTTCAACGAAGGCAAGAAGCCCTCGCGCTTTCCGCAGAGCCCCGCGGCCGAACGCCGCGCGGCGCGCGAGGCGGCGCACCTGGCTTCGCAGACCGACCTGCAGGAGATCCGCGTGGTCGGCGCCACCGGCAACAACCTGAAGAACGTGAGCGTGGCCTTCCCCGTGGGCCTCTTGACCTGCGTGACCGGCGTGTCGGGCTCGGGCAAGTCGACGCTGGTGAACGACACGCTCTACACCGCCGTGGCACGCACGCTGTACCGCGCGCACGAAGAGCCGGCCGCGCACGAGTCGGTGGAAGGCATCGAGTATTTCGACAAGGTCATCAACGTCGACCAGAGCCCCATCGGCCGCACGCCGCGCAGCAACCCGGCCACCTACACGGGCCTGTTCACGCCCATCCGCGAGCTCATGGCCGAGACCAACACCGCACGCGAGCGCGGCTACGGCCCGGGCCGCTTCAGCTTCAACGTGGCCGGTGGCCGCTGCGAGGCCTGCCAGGGCGACGGCGTGGTGAAGGTCGAGATGCACTTCCTGCCCGACGTGTACGTGCCCTGCGAGGTCTGCCACGGCCAGCGCTACAACCGCGAGACGCTCGAGGTCCAGTACAAGGGCCGGAACATCGCGCAGATCCTCGAGATGACGGTCGAGGTCGCGCACGAGTTCCTGAAAGCCGTGCCGACCATCGAGCGCAAGCTGCGCACGCTGCTGGACGTGGGCCTCTCCTACATCAAGCTCGGCCAGTCGGCCACCACGCTGTCGGGCGGCGAGGCGCAGCGCGTGAAGCTCGCGCTCGAACTCAGCAAGCGCGACACGGGCCGCACGCTCTACATCCTCGACGAGCCGACGACCGGCCTGCACTTCGCGGACATCGAACTGCTGCTCAAGGTGCTGCACCAGCTGCGCGACGCGGGCAACACCATCGTCGTGATCGAGCACAACCTGGACGTCATCAAGACCGCCGACTGGCTCATCGACATGGGCCCCGAGGGCGGTGCCGGCGGCGGCACGGTGGTGGGCGAAGGCACGCCGGAAGACATCGCGGCGAACGAGGCGAGCCACACGGGCCGCTACCTCAAGCGCCTGCTGTAGCCGCACCGCCAGCACGAATGCACGGGCCGCGCCACAATCGCGGCCCATGCCTTCCTTCACGCCGCGCCAGTTCGTTCTTCTCGTGCTCCTCACCCTCGCGTGGGGCTTCAACTGGCCGGTGATGAAGCTCGGCGTGGCCGACTACTCGCCGCTGGCCTTCCGCGCGATTTCGATCTGGCTGGGCGTGCCCGTGCTGGCGATCGCGCTGGTGGTGATGAAGGTGCCGTTCCGCGTGCCGCGCAGCGCCTGGCCCGAGCTGGTGTGGCTGGGCGCGACCAACATGTTCGTCTGGCACGCCTGCATCATCCTCGCGGTGAAGGCGCTGTCGGGCGGGCGCGCCGCGATCCTGGGCTACACGATGCCGGTGTTCTCCGCGGTCATCGGCGCGCTGCTGTTCTCGGCCGTGCTCACGCGCCGCGCGTGGACCGGCGTGGGCGCCTGCGCCATCGGCGTCGGGCTGCTGCTGTGGCACGAGCTCACCGACTTCGCCGGCCGCCCCGGCTACGTGGCACTGGCGCTGGTGGCCGCCGCCACCTGGGCGCTGGGCACGCAGCTGCTGCGCCACACGCGCATCGGCCTGCCCACGCTCACGCTCTCGTTCTGGATGACGGCCATGACGGCCGTGGTGATGACGGTGCTGTCGCTGCTGTTCGAGCGCGACCAGTGGCGCTCGCCGGGCGCGGTGACCTGGGGATCGATCGCCTACAACGCGGTGCTGATCTTCGGCTTCGCGCACGCAGCCTGGTTCTACCTGGCGCGCGGCCTGCCGCCGGTGGCCTCGACCCTGAGCGTGATGTTCATCCCCGTGCTCGGCGTGTTCAGCGGCGCCGTGTGGCTCGGCGAGGTCGTGCACTGGCAGGACTGGGTGGCGGTGGCGCTGATGATGGTCGCCATCGCCTCGGTGCTCTTGCCTTCGCGCAGCAGCAGCAACGCGAAGGCCTGAGCTCAGGTCGTCGTCTGCACGTGCAGGCGGCTGGTCTTGCAGCGGTGCAGCGCGCGGTAGTGCTCCAGCGGCCGGCCGTTGGCGCCGTAGGCGATCGATTCGATGCGCAGCAGCGGCTCGGGCTGCGGCAGGTCGAGGAGGCGGCAGGTTTCCGCGTCGGGCAGCACGGCATCGATCCAGCGTTCGGCACGCACCAGCCGCACGCCGTACTGGCGGCGCAGCACGTCGTACAGCGAGCGGTCGTCCAGCCGCGTGCGGTGCAGGCCCGGCGCCAGGTCGGCCGGCACGGCCGTCTCGACCAGGAGGCGCAGTTCGCCGTCGACGCTGCGCAGGCGCTTGAGGCCGACCACCTGCGCGTCTTCGGTGAGGCCGAGCGCGGCGGCTTCCTGCGCGGTGGCGGCGCGCAGTTCCTGCACGAGGATCTGCGTGCGCACCGAGCGGCCCTTGCGTTCCATCTCGTCGGAAAAGCCCAGCACGGTGGAGACAAAGTCTTCGTCGCGCTCGCGCGCCGACACGAAGGCGCCGCGTCCCTTGATCTTGTAGATGAGGTTGTTGCGCACCAGGTCGGCGAGCGCCTCGCGCACCACGATGCGCGAGATGCCGAACTGCTCGCCCAGCTCGGCTTCGGACGGCAGCTTGGCGCCGATGGGCAGCACGCCCTGCAGGATCTGCAGCCGGATGGCGTCGCGGAACTGCGCCCACAGCGGCGATTCGGAGTTGCGGTCGAGCGAGGTCGTCGACACGGTGTCGGGGGCGGTGGAAAGGGTCACGTTAGGTCGGGCCGAGGACGGGGCTGGCCATCAATGATGCATCGAAAGCGGAAGGCGCCGGCTCATTGGCCGCCACCGGCTGCAGGCGCACGCCATGCCGCTCGCGCAGGGCGGCGGCGCAGGCGCTGAGTTCCTGGTGGGCGCGGGTCGCGTCCCAGCCGAGGGCTTCGGCGGCCACGGCGGCGATCTCGGCGAGCGCGTCGTCGGTGACCAGCCCGCGGATCGCCAGCAGCGTGCGGCGGATCACAAGGTCGTCCAGGTGCACGACGCCGGTCTCCATGCACAGGTACGAGAGTTCGGCCGCCGAGTACTCGGGCGCATGGCGCAGCGGCGTGTCGCCCGAGGCCGCGAGGCGCTGCGCCAGCGGCAGCGCCTTCGAGCCGTAGCGGCGCAGCAGGCCCAGCGCGCGCGCGCGGCCCAGGCCCGAGCCGGCCGTCATCTTGTCGATGAAGCGTTCGGTGGCGGCCGCGTCGGCCGGCAGCTCGGCGCCACCGCCGATGGGCAGCGACTCGGTCGAGGCGGTGCGCGAGCGGCCCAGGTGGCGCAGCACGTGGTCGGTGGCTTCTTCGGCCAGCGCGCGGAAGGTGGTCCACTTGCCGCCCACGAGGCCGACGATGGGCACGTCGCGCGTGGCGCTCGGCGGGTCGACCACCACCGAGTGGTCGCGCGAGATCTGACCCGGCTTGTCGGCGTCGGAGCGCGCCAGCGGGCGCACGCCGACGTAGGTGTAGATCACGTGGTTGCGGTCGAAGGCCATGTTCGGGAACACCTCGCGCAGCACGTCGATCAAGTAGTCGATCTCGGCCGGCTCGGTGACGATCTGGTCGGGATCTTCCACCGGGATGTCGGTGGAGCCCACCAGCACGCGGTCGAGGAAGGGGTAGACGATGCACACGCGCCCGTCCACCGCCTCGAAGTAGGCCATGCGGCCTTCGAGCGCGTCGCGCAACGCCGGGTGGTCGAGCACGAGGTGCGAGCCCTTGGTGCCCATCACGCGCGGGCCGGCGCCGCCGAGCACGGCCGCGCTGCGGTCGAGCCAGGCGCCGGTGGCGTTCACCACGGTGTCGGCCGTGACGCGCACCAGCGCGCCGGTGATCTCGTCGCGCAGCGTGAGGATGTTGCCCGCGCAGCCCGTCACGCGGCAGTAGTTGGCGGCGGCCGAGCGCGGCTGGTCGCGGCAGGCGTCGCCGATGAGCTCAAGGATCAGCCACTCGGGATGGCTGATCCAGGCGTCGAAGAAGGTTGCGGTCCAGCGGATCGCGGCGCGGAACAGGCGGCGGTCGTTGGTGGGCACGCGGCTGATGCGGTGACCCGGCATCACGCGCTGGCGCCGGCCCAGCAGGTCGTACAGACGCAGGCCCGCGGCCACGGCCAGCAGGCCGCGCGTGCGCTGCGGCGGCGTGCGTCCGAAGAACTTGAGCGCGCTGCTCAGCAGGCCGCCGAAGAAGCTCGACAGCGGCACCACCGTCTTCAGCGGCTGCACCAGGTGCGGCGCATTGCGCAGCAGCAGGTTGCGCTCGCGCGTGGCCTCGGCCACCAACGAGAAGCTGCCGTTTTCGAGGTAGCGCAGGCCGCCGTGGATCATGCGCGAGGGCGCACTGCTGGCGCCCGCGCCGAAGTCGCCCTTGTCGACGATGAGGCAATCGACGCGCTGCAGCGACAGGTCGCGGAACACGCCCACGCCGTTGATGCCGGCGCCGACGATCACCGTCGAAAAGTGGCGGCCCTCAAGAGAGGCTGGGCGGACAAAAGGCAGTTGCCACGCGCTCATGACGCACCGCCCGACAGATGGTTGAAGACAGGAGACATGCGATCGATCAGTTCGTTGAATTCGGCGTTGAAATCGGCATGGGCCCGCGCGTCGCGCGCGTCGGGTTCGATGAGTTCGCAGGGCGCGCGCAGCGGGCTGGCAGGCCCCGCGTCGTCGAGGTCCTGCGACATCGCGGCATAGAGGGCAGCGCCGCGCGCGCCGGTTTCGTCGTCGGCGCAGCGCTCGACCGGGTGGCCCAGCAGTGCCGCGAGCAGGCGCACCAGCCGTGCATCGCTGGCACCGCCGCCCAGCACGCTGGAGGCCGACACCGGCAGGCCCTGCGACGCCAGGCGTGCGGTGTGGCGCGCATGCAGCGCGGCCACGGCATCGACCACGGCGCGCGCCATGTCGGCCGGCGTGTGGTGGCTCTTGAGCCCGACGAAGCCGGCCGTGATGCCGCCCCCGCCGTTGATGAAGGGCAGGAAGCGCAGCCCGTTCGCGCCGAGCGGCACGCCCATGGCCAGGTCGACCACGGCGCGCGCATCGGGCAGCCCGAGCGCGCCGGCCAGCCACGCGATGTTGGCCATCGACGAGGGGCTGTTCTCCATGTACAGGCGCTCGCGCGTGCGGCCGAAGTTGACGAGCGCGGCGACCTCGGGCTGCGGTTCGATCACCGGACCGATGACCGCATTGACGCACCACGTGCCCAGCACCGACACGGCGCGGCCGCGGTCTTCGGCGCCGATGGCGGTCATCGAGGCGAGCAGGTCGATGGCGCCCATCGCCACCGGAATGCCGGCGGGCAGGCCGCACAGCGCCGCCTCGGCCGCGCGCAGCCGGCCCATGGTCTGGCCGCTGGGCACCAGCGGGCCGAAGGCACGCGGCCCGAGGCCGTCGATGCCCGCGACCTCGAAGGCGAGGTTCGACCAGTCGCCGGTGGCCAGCGAGAGCAGGCCGGCGGTGCTGGCGTCGCTCGCGTCGGTGGCGATTTCGCCGGTCAGCAGGAAGCCGAGGTAGTCCTTGGCGAACAGCAGGCGGTGCAGTTCGCCGCGCTGCACGGCGTCGGCGCCGAGCAGCTGGGCCGCGATCACCGTGGGCTGGCCGGGCCAGGGGCGGCAGCCCACGTCGGCGAACAGCCGGTCGCCGTGGCGTGCCGAGAGGGCGAGTGCGCGCGCATCGGCGCGCTGGTCGGTGGAGGCGACGGCGCGGCCGCCGACGAGTTCGTTGTGTGCATCGAGCGCGTACAGGCCCGCCCCGTGGCCGGTGCAGCCGATGGCGCACACGTCCGCCGCGCGCGGGCCGAGCTGGCGCGCCACGTCGCCGAGCACGTGGGTCAGCCCCGCGCGGATCGCCGCCGCGCCCACCTCGCACCCGCCGCCGGGCAGCCGCGCATGCCGCAGGGGCAGGCGCGACACGGCCAGGCTGCGCCCGCTCCCCGCGTCCAGGGCCAGCGCCTTCAGGCTGCTCGAGCCCATGTCGATGCCGATCAGTATTTTGGTCTTCATGTCATAACAGCTTCGGCGGAAAAAAAGGCTGTCACCAGTAGCGTTTCCCCTAGTTATCGGGAGAAACGGCCCGCCATTACATTCTAGCCTGTCATAACAACTGTCGTGACACCACGGTCCACAGGTCCGCCACGCAACGGCGGGCCGAAAGCTCTGCCAGTCAACGTGAGGAGACAAAGAATGAGGCGTAATTTCCTGAAGTCCGCGGCCGCCGCCGGTATCGGCCTGGCCGGTGCGAGCGCGTTCGCGCAACAGCAAGCCGCAGCCCCCGCGGCGGGTGCCGGCCTGCGCGGCAATGCCAGCGACGTCTACGTGATGAACGTGATGGTCTCGGGCGTCGAGTACTGGTTCCCGGTCTACGAAATGATGAAGCAGCTCGGCCGCACGCTGGGCGTTCGCACCCGCTACACCGGCACGCCGGAGTACGACGTGAACAAGCAGCTCGCTTCGTTCGAACAGGAACTGGCGCGCAAGCCCGCCGGCATCCTGCTGCACCCGATGAACCCCGATCCGTTCATCGAACCCATCAACCGCGCCGCCGCGATGGGCATCCCGGTCGTGACCTTCGCGGCCGACTCGCCCAACTCCAAGCGCACCTCGTTCATCACCTCCGACAACGACCGCGAAGGCAACCAGGCCGCCGACGCCATCGCCGCCTCGCTGAACGGCAAGGGCGAGTACGCCGTGCTCGAGAACCCGGGCCAGGACAACCACGACCGCCGCATCGCCGCCTTCGTCAACCGCATGAAGGCCAAGCACCCCGGCATGAAGCTGGTCGGCCGCGCCGCCAGCAACCAGGACCCGAACAAGGCCTACCAGGCCGTGCTGAGCCTGGCGCAGGCCAACCCGAACCTGGGCGCGCTGTTCATGCCCGAGGCCAACTCGGCGCTCGGCGCAGCGCAGGCCAAGGTCGAGACCAAGAAGAACATCAAGGTGATGTGCTGCGACGTCAACGCCAAGATCCTGGACATGATCAAGTCGGGCGACGTGTTCGGTGCCATCAACCCGAACCAGGGCATGCAGGGCTACATGGGCATGATGATGCTGTTCCTGGCCAAGAACCCCGGCCTCATCGATCCGATGAACGACGCCAAGCGCAACGGCACGAACCCGATGTCGGTGCCCTTCCTGGACAACGGCCTGGCCGTGGTCAGCAAGGCCAACGCCGACGACTTCTACTGGGACAAGTACCTCGCCCGCCGTGGCACCAAGGGAATCGGCGAGTGAGCACCCCTGCCGCATTGCTTGAACTGCGCGGCATCGCGAAGCGCTTCGGCGCTTCGCGCGCGCTCTCGGGCGTGGACTTCTCGCTGCAGGCCGGCGAGATCCACGCCCTGTGCGGCGAGAACGGCGCGGGGAAGTCGACGCTGATGAACATCATCGACGGCATCCACCAGCCCGACGAAGGCGAGATCGTGCTGTGCGGCCAGAAGGTCGTCATCGACGGCCCCGCCCACGCCATGCGCCTGGGCATCGGCCTGGTGCACCAGGAAATCGCCCTGTGCGCCGACGCCACCGTGGCCGAGAACATCTTCATGCCGGAAATCAACGCCGGCAAGCAGGCGTGGATGAACTTCTCCGCCTTGAACACGCGCGCCGCAAAAGTGCTGGCGCGCCTGGGCCAGGACATCGACCCGGCCGCGCTGGTGCGCGACCTGAGCATTTCGAGCCAGCAGCTGGTGGAGATCGCCAAGGCGCTCACGCTCGACTGCAAGGTGCTCATCCTCGACGAGCCCACCGCCGCCCTCACCGACAACGAATCGGCCGCGCTCTTTCGCGTGCTGCACGACCTCAAGGCGCAGGGCATCGGCATCATCTACATCAGCCATCGCATGGCCGAGATCTTCACGCACTGCGACCGCGCCACCGTGCTGCGCGACGGGCGCAACGTGCACAGCGGCCCGCTCGAAGGCATGACGCCCGACGAGCTGGTGCGCCGCATGGTCGGGCGCGACCTGGGCAACTACTACCCGCCCAAGCAATCCGGCGCCGCCACCGATGCGAACGCCGGTCCCGTGCTCGAAGTCGACAACATTGCCGACGACGACCGCGTGCATGGCATCTCCTTCACGCTGAAGCGTGGCGAGATCCTCGGCATCGCCGGCCTCATGGGCGCCGGACGCAGCGAGCTGGCCGAGACCGTGTGCGGCCTGCGCCCCGCGCGACGCGGCGAAGTACGCCTGAACGGCAAGACGCTCGCCATCCGCAAGTACAGCGACGCGCTGCGCGAAGGCATCGCCTACCTCAGCGAAGACCGCAAGGCGGCCGGCGTGTTCCTCGACCTGCCGATTGCACAGAACATCTCGTCGATGGCGCTGCGCCGCGTGAGCTCGGCCCTGGGCCTGCTGCAGCGCGCCACCGAGCACCGGCTCGCGGTGCAGCTGGGCGCCAAGCTCAACCTGAAGTCGGACGGCGTGGCGATCGAGGTGTCGAGCCTGTCGGGCGGCAACCAGCAGAAGGTGGCGATCGCCAAGCTGCTGGCCACGCAGCCCGCGGTGCTGCTGATGGACGAGCCCACGCGCGGCGTGGACGTGGGCGCGAAATCCGAGATCCACCACATCCTGCGCGACCTGGCCGACCAGGGCGTGGGCGTGGTGGTGATCTCTTCCGAACTGCCCGAGATCATCGGCCTGTGCGACCGCGCACTGGTGATCCGCGAAGGGCGATTGGCGGGCGAACTGGCCCATGACGAGATGACGGAGGAAGCCCTGCTGCGGCTGGCCTCCGGACTTTGCGAACCCGAAGAGGCAATGGCATGAACTTTCCGACCAGAATCGACGCAGGCGCCGCGGCCACGGCCACGGCCGGCTCCCTGCAACCCCGCCGAACAGGAGACCCCGTGAAGCAGGCCAACAAGCTCACGAGCATGCGCGAGGCCGGGCTGGTGCTGATCATCGTGGCGCTGTGCGTCGCGATGAGCTTCGCATCGCCCTACTTCCTCACCTGGGACAACGTGCGCGCGATGCTGCTGTCCTTCTCCATCGAAGGCATCGTGGTGGTGGGCATGACCATCCTGCTCATCGTCGGCGGCATCGACCTGTCGGTGGGCTCGGTGGTGTGCTTCGCGATGGTGGTGACCGGCAAGCTCTTTCTCATGGGCATGGACCCGTGGCTCGCGAGCCTGGTGGCCATCGGCGCCAGCGGCCTCATCGGCGCCATGATCGGCGGCTGCGTCACGCGCATCGGGCTGAACCACTTCATCGCCTCGCTGGCCTTCATGGTGATCGTGCGCGGCCTGTGCCTGGCGCTCACGCAGGGCACGCCGCAGTCGCTGTTCTCGCTGCCAGCCGAGTTCAAGTTCATCGGCCAGGGCACGCTGTTCGGCGTGCCGGCCGTGATCCTGATCTTCCTGGCCATCGTGATCGTGAGCGACTTCGTGCTGCGCCGCTCCACCCTGCTGCGCCGCGTGTTCTACACCGGCAGCAACGAGAAGGCCGCGCTGTACGCCGGCATCCGCGTGGGCCGCGTGAAGTTCTGGGTCACGGTGCTGTGCTCCGCCTCGGCGGGCCTGGCCGGCGTGATCTACACGGCGCGCTTCGGCGCTGCCACGCCGACCTTCGGCATGGGCATGGAACTCAACGTGATTGCCGCGGCCGTGATCGGCGGCGCCAGCCTCAAGGGCGGCTCGGGCACCGTGCTCGGCGCCGTGCTCGGCCTGGCCCTGCTGTCGGTGGTGACCAGCTCGCTGATCCTGCTCGACGTGTCGCCTTACTGGCAGGACGTGATCAAGGGCTTGATCCTGCTCGCGGCCGTGACCATCGACCACATCCTGAACACCCGAAAGACCAAGCGATGAGCAGCGCAACGCAGATGAAGAAAACCACCCTGGGCCCCTCGGGCATCGAAAGCTCGGCCATCGGCCTGGGCACCTGGGCCATGGGCGGATGGATGTGGGGCGGCGGCGACAACGCAGCCGCCGTGATCGCCATCCAGGCCTCGCTCGATGCGGGCGTGACCCTGATCGACACCGCACCGGCCTACGGCCTGGGCCGCTCCGAGAGCATCGTCGGCACCGCGCTCAAGGGCCGCCGCCACGAGGCCGTGATCGCCACCAAGTGCGGCCTGGTGTGGCACACGCAGCAGGGCACGCACTTCTTCGAGGAAGACGGCCACCCGGTGTACCGCTACCTCGGTCGCGACTCGATCTTCCATGAATGCGAAGAGAGCCTGAAGCGCCTGCAGACCGACTACATCGACCTGTACATCACGCACTGGCAGGACCACACGACGCCCGTGGCCGAGACCATGGACGCGCTGCTGGCGCTCAAGAAGCAGGGAAAGATCCGCGCCATCGGCGTGAGCAACGCGACGCCCGAGATTCTTTCGGAGTACCTGAAGCACGGGCCGGTCGATGCAGCGCAGGAGCTCTACAGCCTCATCGACCGCGGCATCGAGACCACGCTGGCGCCGCTGTGCGCCGAGCACAACGTGGCGGTGCTGGGCTACTCGTCGCTGGCGCTGGGCCTGCTGGCCGGGCCCATCGACCCCGCGCGCGAGTTCAAGGGCGACGACCAGCGCGCCACCAACCCGCGTTTCAGCGAAGCCAACCGCGCCAAGCTGAAGGCCTTCTTCGACACGCTGGAGCCGCTGCGCACGCACCTGGGCTGCTCCTTCGGCCAGATGATGATCGCCTGGACCGTGGCCCGCGGCACCGTCTCGGTGGCGCTGTGCGGTGCGCGCGTGCGCCAGCAGGCCATTGAAAACGCCGGCGCCGGTGCGGTCGTGCTCGATGGCGAGGCCCTGCAGCTGATCGACGCTGCAGCCAAGCGCCACCTGGACGCGCTCGCCTGAGCGCGCGCATTTCTTCCCTTCCTTTTTCCTCAACACGGAGTTCTTCCTTCATGTCGAAAGACAAGACCGCGCGGCTCAACCGCCTGCTGCACAACGGCCGCTGCCTGGACATCGCCCTGGACCACGGCGTGTGCAACGAACCCACCTTCCTGGACGGCCTGGAGGACATGCCCGGCGTGATCGACAAGCTCGTGGCTGCCAAGCCCGACGCGATCCAGCTGAACTACGGGCAGTCCGACCTGCTGCAGGACCGGCCCGGGCGCGACCGCCCCGCGCTGGTGATGCGCCTGGACATGGGCAACCCTTACAACGCCGTGCACCACCGCGTGATGTGGGCCGTGCTGCAGAACCAGGACGACCCGGTGCTGCCCGCCGTGCAGCGGGACGCGGCCTGCGTGGTCGTCAACCTGTTCATGCTGCCCGACGAGCCCGACCTGTTCCGCCAGTGCGTGCAGAACATCGCCCGCGTGCGCGCCGACTGCGACCGCTACGGCATGCCGCTCATGATCGAGCCGCTCGTGATGCAGGCGCCCACGGCCACCAGCCGCTACATGGTGGACGGCGACGCCGAAAAAATCGTCACGCTCACGCGCCTGGCGCGCGAGATGGGCGCCGACATCGTCAAGGCCGACCCCACCACCGACGCCACCGACTTCCACCGCGTGGTGCAGGCCGCGCGCTGCCCCGTGCTCGTGCGCGGCGGCGGGCGCGAAGACCTGCAGCAGGTGTTCGCGCGCTCGCGCGTGCTCCTGGACCAGGGTGCCGTCGGCATGGTGTACGGCCGCAACGTCTACCAGCACGCCAACCCCTCGGCGGTGGTGAGCGCACTGATGGCCATGATCCACGACGGTGCCAGCGCCGAAGCGGCCTGGAACCTCTACGAATCGGGCGGCGTGAAGTAACAGCGCCCAGGCGCTGACGTCTTCCACCCGGAAGGCGCCGGCGCCAACCAGCGGGAGAGCAAGACAGAAGAAGAAGTGGACGGCGGACAACGCATGCGTTGTCCGCCGGGGGCGCGCCTGCGCGTGCGCTTTCCCTGCAAGCGACCGAGTGACTCGAGAGAACCAAGGACAAGAGGGTTCCCTGCGAACTTCAAACAACCTGGAGGCGACGATGAAGATCCGGTATTTCCTGATGGCGTTCCTGGTGCCGTGCGTCACATTGCTGACGCATGCGGCAATCACCGGGGTCAGTCCGATGACGACCCTCAACAAGATGGCCACGGCGGCTGCCGCTGTCGTGGCCGACCCGCTCCCGCTGCAGGGGCCGGGCCTGGGCAACCTCACCTACACCTCGGCGGAACTGTTCAAGCCGGTGTCGATGATCACCAGCGCCGCGCACCCGCTCGACCCGGCGCACAGCGACGCCTACGAGGCGCGCGACGTGCCCGCCACCTACCCGGGCCGCAAGGACTACGGCATGAACGCCGGCATCATGGTCAACGGCTACTTCCTCACCTCCTTCGCGCCGGACAGCGGCCTCGGCCCGGGCGGCTTCCTGCTGTACGACGTGTCGAACCCGCGCCAGATCAGGCTCGTCAAGAAGATCTACGAGCCCGATGACGCGACAGGCGGCCGCACCAAGGAATTCCGCGAAACGCACTCCTTCGGCACCGCGAAGATCGGCGGCAAGACCTACGTCGTGCTGCCCAGCATCAACGGCGTCGAGTTCTGGGACTTCACCGACATCAACGACATCAAGCAGGTGAAGAAGCTGGCGCTGCCCGGCGTCAACTCGGGCGACTACGAGAACGTGTCCTGGCAGCTGTGGTGGCAGGCGCCCTACCTGTACGTGGCCTCGGCCGGCCGGGGCATGTTCATCGTCGACGCGACGGACCCCGCGAACGCGGTGGTCGCCAACCGCGGCGCCGGCAAGCCCAACCCGGTGCCCACCGGCGAACTCGGCGGCTTCCGGCTCGGCCCGATCTTCACGATGGGCAACCACATGGTGCTGACCGCGATGGAAAGCAACGGCGGTTTCGCGAGCCTGGACATCTCCGACCCGCTCAACCCCAAGGTGCTCGATTCCATCGCCGGCGCCACGCCGTTCTATTACGCGACCTGCTTCGACGGCAAGAGCGTGCACGCCTCCGCGCGCGGCAGCGGCGCCAAGATGTACAGCTACGACCTGAGCGACCGCTCGCGCTTCGTGGCCGAGGACAACCGGCTCGTCATCGACGAACAGCTGTACTGCGCCACGCAGGACAACTACGTCATTCAAGGCGCGCAGACCCGCATCCACAAGGTCGACGTGAGCAACCCACTCAACCACGTGGAGGTGGGCCGCGGCAGCATCCTGCGCGAGGACGACCCGAACTTCTCGCACTCGGACAACGGCCAGGTCGCGATGTTCGGCAACCTCGTCTTCGTGGGCAACGACCACGGCTCGGGCAGCGGCTTCGTCGTGCACGCGGTGGACCCCGACACCACCAAGCCCGAAGTGAAGCAGGTCTCGCCCGCCAACGGTGCGAAGCAGCAGGCCCTCAGCTCGCGCATCGGCCTGGGCATGACCGACAACATCCTGCCCGAGAGCGTGAACAGCAACACCTTCATCGTGCGTCCGGTGGGCGGCAACACGCTGGCGGGCACCTACAGCGTGCAGCTGGGCATCGTCAACTTCCATCCCGCGCAGCCGCTGCTGCCGGGCACCAGCTATGAGGTGTTCCTGCCGGCCAACGGCGTGAAGGACTATGCGGGCAACGCCATCGGCGCCGACTACCGCTCCACCTTCAACACCGGCAACGCCAGCGACATCAACCTGATGCACCACTGGCCGCTGACGGGCAACCTGGGCGACCAGATCGGCGCCAACAACGGCACGCCCGCCACCGGCGACGCGTTCGAGAGCATCGGCCTGAACTTCGCGAACCGCACCGCCGGCGTGCCGCTGAAGAACGACACCGTGGCCAGCGCGCTGGGCGGCACGGCCTCGCTGAGCTTCTACATGAAGACCACGCAGGCCGGCGCTGCCAACTCGTGGACCGCGCCCGGCATCTTCGGTCGCGACCAGTCGGGCGGCACCGACGACGTGTTCTGGGGCTGGCTGGACACCGGCGGGCGCATCAAGCTCTCGGTGGGCAACGACGGCGGCACTGCCTCCACCGCGGCCGTGAACGACGGCAACTGGCACCACGTGGTGCTCACGCGCGACGCGGCCTCGGGCGCGCAGGCGGTGTACGTCGACGGCGTGAAGACCACCTCGACCGGGCCGACCGGCACCAAGGGCCTGTCGACCAAGTTCCAGGTCATGGGCCAGATCCAGGGCAACACCGCGCTCTTCAAGGGCACGCTGGCCGAGGTGCGCGTGTACGGCCGCGTGCTCGGCCAGGCCGAGGTGGACACGCTGCGCGGCCAGGCCATCATCGGCGACCCGGGCCTGGGCGGCGGGCCCAAGCTGGTCAACGGCCAGCTGAGCTTCAACCCCGCGACGCTCGGCGCCAGCGGCGTGCAGTTCCGCTGGAACTTCGGCAACGGCACGCAGACGGCGTTCTCGAACCAGCCCAACGCCAGCTACACCTACACCACCCCCGGCCACTACACGGTGACCCTGACGGTGAAGGACAGCAGCGGCCGCGAGACCTACTACACCTACAACGTGACCGTCATCGCGCCGGTCACCGCGACCGCGCCCACGCACACGACCAACATCGCGGGCGATGCGAGCCGGGTGTACTCGGTGAACCCCGACAGCGGCACGGTGGCCGCCATCGACGCGCAGACCCTCGCCAAGCTGTGGGAAGTGCGCGTCGGCGATGAAGCCAAGACGCTGGCCGTGGGCCCCGACGGCCGCATCTGGGTCGCGGTGCAGGGCGAGGACAAGCTGGTGGCGCTCAACGCCGCCGACGGCTCGCAGTCGGTGTCGATCCCGCTGGCCTACGGCAGCGGCCCCTACGGCGTGGCCTTCACGCCCAACGGCGCCAAGGGCCTGCTCACGCTGGAAAGCAAGTCGGTGCTCATGAGCTTCGACCCGAGCAACGGCGCCACCACCGGCGCGCTGGCGCTCGAGGGCGGCGTGCGCGGCATCGCCGTGAGCGCCGACTCGCAGGTGGCCTACGTCACGCGCTTCAAGTCGAAGATGACGGGCGGCCAGCTGCACAAGGTCAACCTGCAGTCGCTGACCGCGCTGCAGACCATCCCGCTGCCGGTGGACACCACGACCGTCGACACCGAGAGCCGCGCGCGCGGCGTGGCCAACTACCTGAGCCAGGTGGTGATCTCGCCCGACGGCTCACGCGCCGTGCTGCCTTCGAAGAAGGACAACATCGTGCGCGGGCGCTTCCGCGACGGCAAGGACCTGCCGCACGACCAGACGGTGCGCTCCATCCTGTCGCAGGTGAACCTGCAAAGCGCCGCCGAGGTGTTCTCCGAGCAGATCGACTTCGACGACCGCGCCCCCGCGCGCGCCGCGCTGTATTCGCCCGCCGGCGACTACCTGTTCGTGGCGCAGATGGAAGGCAACCGCGTCGCCATCGTCGACAGTTACACCCGCGCGATTCGCGGCGAGATCAACGCCAGCAGCGCCCCGCACGGCCTGTACCTCGATGCGGCGCGCAAGCGGTTGTTCGTGAACAACTTCCTGGCGCGCTCGGTGTCGGTGCACGACGTGGCGAAGGTGCTGTCGGCCGAGACCAACGCGGCGATCTTCCTGCAGAACGTGGCCACCGTGGCGCAGGAGCCGATGGCGGCCGCGGCGCTGCGCGGCAAGCAGGTGTTCTACAACGCGGCCGACCGGCGCATGAGCAAAGACAACTACATCTCCTGCGCCAGTTGCCACGCGGACGGCGGCGACGACGGCATGGTGTGGGACTTCACCCAGCGCGGCGAAGGCCTGCGCCGCACCATCAGCCTGCAGGGGCGGCGCGGCACCAGCCACGGCAAGCTGCACTGGACGGCCAACTTCGACGAGGTGCAGGACTTCGAGAACGACATCCGCAACGAGTTCGGCGGCACCGGCTTCCTGAGCAACGCCGACTGGGCCGCCACGCAGGCCCCGCTGGGCGCTCCGAAGGCCGGCAAGAGCGCGCAGCTGGACGACCTGGCCGTGTACCTGGGATCGCTCAACAAGTACATGCGCAGTCCGGCCCGCGCCGCGGACGGCAGCCTGAGCGTGGACGCGGTGCGCGGACAGACCGTGTTCAACACGGCCCAGTGCGCCACCTGCCACACGGGCGCCACCTTCCGCGACGGCCTGCGGCACGACGTGGGCACCATCCAGGCCTCGTCGGGCAAGGGCAGCAACCAGCCGCTGGCGGGCGTGGGCTTCGACACGCCGACCCTGTCGGGCACCTGGAACACCACCGCGTTCTTCCACAACGGCCAGGCGGCCACGCTGCAGGACCTGCTCGCGGGCGGCCACGGCAACGCCTCCAGCCTGCCGGCGAACGATGTGGTGGCGCTGCGCGAGTACGTGCGCTCGCAGGACACCGCCCCGGCGGTGGTCACGCGGCTGCGCTCCGACCTCAACCCGACGATGTGCGTGAACATCAAGGGGGCCTCGACCACCAGCGGCGCGACGGCGGTGCAGTGGCCGTGCGGCAACGCGGGCAACGAGAAGTTCACGATGACGCCCGTCACCGGCGGCTACGTGCAGTTCATCGCCGAGCACAGCGGGCTGTGCCTGGCGCAGAACGGCACGGCGACCACGAACGCGGCCGTGGTGCAGGTGGCCTGCTCGTCGGGCAACACGGCGCAGTGGAGCCTGGTGGGCGGCACGGTGCGCAACCGCGCCTCGGGCTCCTGCCTGGACGTGCCGAACGGCTCGACCACGCAGGACACGGCGCTGATCACCTGGACCTGCAACGGCGGCAACAACCAGAACTGGACGCAGCTGCCGTAAGCACCCCGCTTCGCGCCTGAGCCCAGGCCGGCCGTTTCGACGGCCGGCCTTTTTTTCGTCTGGCGCATGACCTCCCGCGTCATGGATTCGATGCACCCGTTCTGGAACAGTGGGTCCATCGATTCACCAACCAGGAGAAAAAACCATGACCGGCTTCAACATCCTCCCGCTCGCCGTCGCCCTGCTGATCGGCATTGCCGCACTGGGGTCGTGCATCGGCATCGCGCTGGTGGGCCAGAAGTTCCTCGAAGGCACGACGCGCCAGCCCGAGCTGGTCGACACGCTGCAGACCAAGTTCTTCCTGGTCGCAGGCGTGACCGACGGCGCCTTCATCATCGCGACCGGCATCGGCCTCTGGTTCGCCACTGCAAGTCCGTTCGGTTGACGTTTGCGTAACCTTTCGCGAGGGTCCGGCACGGCGAAGGCGACACGGTTCACTGGCACCATTCGTGCTAGTACCGTTGACACCGAATTGTTTACGGCTAAAGTATTTAACTATCAACAGTTCAGTTGTCTCAACCCTTCCCTAGCCGGAGAACCCGATGCGCCCCACGTTCCTGAAATCGCCCGCGCTGCCGCGCACCCTGATCTCGCTGCTGCTGTGCGGCGCCGCCCTCGGGGCCTCGGTGTCGGCCGTGGCCGCGCCGGTCAAGGTAGGTTTGGCCCTTGACATCTCGGGGCCTTTCGCGGCCCTGGGCGCCGAGGCGCGTGACGGCTTCGCGCTCGGCATCAAGCAGCTGAACGGCAAGCTCGGCGGGCAGGACGTGGAGTTCGTGCAGGCCGACATGGCCGGCAGCCCCGACCAGGCCAAGCAGCTGGTCGACCGCATGATCCAGCGCGACAAGATCGACATCTTCAGCGGCCCCATCGGCTCCAACGTGGCGCTGGCCGTGGGCCCGACGCTGTTCAACGCCAAGGTGCCCTACCTCTCGGCCAACGCCGGCCCGAGCCAGTTCGCCGGCGCGCAGTGCAGCCCCTACTTCTTCGGCACCGCCTACCAGAACGACCAGTTCCACGAGGCCGCCGGCAAGTTCGCGCAGGACCGCGCGTTCAAGAAGATCGTGCTCATCGCCCCCAACTACCCGGCCGGCAAGGATGCGCTGGGCGGCTTCAAGCGCCAGTTCAAGGGCCAGGTGGCCGACGAGCTGTACACCAAGCTGGGCCAGATCGACTACGCCGCCGAACTCGCGCAGCTGCGCGCGGCCAAGCCCGACTCGATCTACTTCTTCCTGCCCGGCGCGATGGGCATCAACTTCATCAAGCAGTTCGTGGGCGCAGGCTTGTCGAAGGACATCACGCTGGTCACCAGCGGCTTCTCGGCCGACGAGGACGTGATCGGCGCCGTGGGCGAGCCGATGCTCGGCCTGTTCAACACCTCGCACTGGGCGCACGACCTGGACAACGCCGCCAACAAGGCCTTCGTGGCCGCCTTCCGCAAGGAATACAACGGCCGCTACCCGTCGGTGTACGCCGCGCAGGCCTATGACGCGATCCTCGCGATGGACGCCGCCGTGAAGCAATCGGGCGGCAACGCGCAGAACCGCGACGCCGTGGTCGCCGCCCTGAAGAAGGCCAACTACGCCTCGACGCGCGGCACCTTCAAGTACGCGAACAACCACTTCCCCATCGAGAACTTCTACCTGCGCGTGATCGGCAAGGACGCGCAAGGCAAGGTGACGAACAAGCTGATCAACACCGTGCTGACAAGCTACGGCGACAGCTACGCCAGCAAGTGCGCAATGAAGTGATGCGGCTCGTCTTTCCATGAGCGGCATCCTCGTCCTCGAGCAATTGCTCAACGGCATCGGCTACGGCCTGATGCTCTTTCTTCTGGCGGCGGGCCTCACGCTGGTGTTCGGCATCATGGACGTGCTGAACCTGGCGCACGGCTCGCTGTTCATGGCCGGCGCGTATGTGGCAGCCGAGGCGCACACGCGCACCGGCTCGTTCGCCGCCGCCATCGTGGTGGCGGTGCTCGTCACCGTGGTCGTGGCGCTGCTCATCGAGGTGCTGCTGATGCGCCGCCTCTACAAGCGCGACCACCTGGCGCAGGTGCTCGCCACCTTCGGCGTGATCCTGGTGGCCGACGACATCGTCAAGATGATCTGGGGCCCCTCGCCCGTGATGGCCCCCACGCCGGCCGCGCTCTCGGGCCCGGTCGAGCTGATGGACGGCCTGCCCTACCCCTCGTACCGACTCGTGATCCTCGCGGGTGGCGTGCTGATGGCGCTGGCGCTGTACGTGCTGGTGAACCACACGCGCATCGGCATGCGGGTGCGCGCAGGCGCGTCCGACCGGCCGATGGCCGAGCTGATGGGCGTGCGCGTGGGCCGCATCTTCAACGGCGTGTTCCTGCTCGGCGCGGCGCTGGCCGCACTGGCCGGCGCGCTCATGGGCCCGATCGTCGCGGTGCAGGTGGGCATGGGCGAAGCCATCCTGATCCCGGCGCTGGTGGTGCTGGTGATCGGCGGCATCGGCTCGGTGCGCGGCGCCTTCGTGGCCGCGCTGCTGGTCGGCGTGGTCGACACCATCGGCCGCGCCTTCGTGCCGATGCTGCTGCGCGCCACGCTGCCGCCCGCCACGGCGGCCGACCTGGGGCCGCTGTTCGCCGAGGTGGCGATGTACGCGCTCATGGTCGTCGTCCTGATCTTCCGGCCCTCGGGCCTTTTCTCCGCCCGCGCATGAAACCCTCGTCACGCACCTTCGGCCTCGGGCTGCTCCTCGTGGCGCTCGCGGCCTTTCCGCTGGTCGCGCCGCTGTTCGGGCTCGACTTCTACATCGGCTTCGTGCGGCGCGTGCTCGTCGTCGCGCTGGCCGCCGCGAGCCTGAACTTCATCCTCGGCTTCGGCGGCATGGTGGCGCTCGGGCACGCGGGCTTCATCGGCATGGGCGCCTACACGGTGGTGGCGCTCAGCGACGCCGGCGTGATGTCGGCCTGGATCCTGTGGCCGCTGGCCGCGCTGGTGGCCGGCCTTGTCGCCGCGCTGATCGGCACGGTGGCGCTGCGCACGCGCGGCGTGTACTTCATCATGACCACGCTGGCCTTCGCGCAGATGCTGTACTTCGTCGTCGTGTCACTGCGCAAGTACGGCGGCGACGACGGCTACACGCTGATGTCGCGTCCCACGCTGCTGCCGGGCCTCGACCTCGGCAACGAGTCGACCTTCTATTGGGTGGTGCTCGTGGTGGTCGCGCTCGCGCTGTGGTGGCTGCACCGCGCCACGCAGGCGCGCTTCGGCCATGCGCTGATGGGCATCCGCGACAACGAGACGCGCATGCGCGCGCTGGGCTACCCGGTGTTCCGGCTGCAGCTCGTGGCCTTTGCCATCGCGGGCGCGATCGCCGGGCTGGCCGGCGCGCTGCTGGCCGGCGGCAATGGCTTCGTGAGCCCGGCCACGATGCACTGGACGCAGTCGGCCACGCTGGTGGTGATGGTCGTCATCGGCGGCCTGGGCCGCAGCTGGGGCGGGCCGGTCGGCGCCGTGGTCTGGCTGGTGCTGGAGGAAGCGCTCAAGCAGCACACCGAGCACTGGCACATGCCGCTGGGCCTGCTGCTGATCGCCGTCGCCCTTTGGACCCCGCGCGGCCTGGCCGCACTGTCGACGAAACGCCGCACGGTCGCAGCAGCAGCGGCTTCCGCTGCAACTGCCGCAGGGAGCGCCAAGCCATGAGCCTGTTCAGAATCGAAGGGTTGGTCAAGCGCTTCGGCGGCCTGCTGGCGACCGACCATGTGAGCCTCACGGTGGAGCGCGGCGAGGTGCATGCGCTCATCGGTCCCAACGGCGCGGGCAAGACCACGCTGGTGAACCTCATCACCGGCCTGCTGGAGGCCGACGCGGGCCGGCTGATGCTCGACGGGCAGGACATCACGGCCTACAAGGACCACCAGCGCGTGGCCGCCGGCATGTCGCGCTGCTTCCAGGTGACGCGCGTGTTCGCGAAGGAAACGGTGCACGACAACCTGATGCTCGCGGCGCAGGCCCATGCAGGGAGCAGCCTGCGTTTCCTGGCACCGCGTGCGAACGAACGCGACCTGGTCGACCGCGCCCACGCGCTGGCCGACCGCGTGGGCCTGGGCAGCGAGCGCCACCGCATCGCGGGCACGCTGCCGCACGGCGCGCAGCGCGCGCTCGACGTGGCACTGGCGCTGGCCGCCGAACCCAAGCTGCTGCTGCTCGACGAGCCGATGGCCGGCATGGGCCCCGACGAATCGGCGCGCATGGTCGATCTCATCGAATCGCTGCGCGAATCGATGGCCATCCTGCTCATCGAGCACGACATGGACGCCGTGTTCCGCCTCGCCAACCGGCTCACGGTGCTGGTGCAGGGCAAGGTGCTGATGAGCGGCACGGCCGACGAAGTTCGGGGCCACCCCGATGTGCAAGCCGTGTACCTCGGCACCGAAGCGGAAGGACACGCATGAGCACCACGACCACAAAATCCACCCTGCTCGAGGCCACCGCCATCGAAGCCGGCTACGGCGCCAGCCAGGTGCTGTTCGGCGTCGACGTGCGCGTCGGTGCGGGCGAAGTGATGGCGCTGCTGGGCCGCAACGGCATGGGCAAGAGCACGCTGCTGAAGGTGCTGACCGGCACGATCGCGCCGATGCGCGGCGGCGTGCAGTTCTGCGGCGCGGCCATCGGCGGCCACCGGCCCGACGCCATCGCGCGACGCGGCATGGCCATCGTGCCCGAGGGGCGCCACGTGTTCCCCAACCTCAGCGTGGACGAGCACCTGCGCGCCTTCGCACGGCCCCGGCCCGGCAGCGCGCCGCGTTGGACCGTGGAGGCGCTGTACAAGCTCTTTCCGCGCCTGTCGGAACGCAAGGCCAACGCGGGCAACCAGCTCTCGGGCGGCGAGCAGCAGATGCTGGCCATTGCGCGCGCACTGTCGACACACCCGCGCCTGCTGATCCTCGACGAAGCCACCGAAGGCCTGGCCCCGGTGATCCGCGAGGAGATCTGGCACTGCATCGCCACGCTGAAGTCGGAGGGCGAGGCGATCCTGGTGGTCGACAAGTACGTGCAGCGCCTGCTGCCGCTGGCCGACCGCCACGTGATCCTCGAACGCGGACGCGTGGTGTGGCAGGGCGACTCGGCCGCGCTCGACGCCGACCGGTCGCTGTGGACGCGCTACCTGGGCGTGTGAGCCGGCGTTCGTCCGCTCGCTGCTAGCGCGGACGGCACGCCAGGAAGTTGGCCCACGTCACGTCGTCGCGGCCGATCCACTGGCTGTCCCATTGCAGGTGAAGGCCCGCCGCCGCCAGCGCTTCGGCGAACGCGTCTTTCGACCAATACACGGTCTGGTAGTCGCCGAGGGTCTCGCCTTCGCCGATGCGCATGGCCGCGAGGAAAACCCCGCCGGGCGCGAGCGCGTCGAACACCTTGCGCAGCACCGATGCGATCTGCGCGCGATCGACATGGATCAGCACGCACATCGCGAGGATCGCGTCGTAAGGCCCGCCCAGCGCATCCGTGACGACGTTGAGCAGCTCGCCCTTCTTGCCGCGCTCGGCCTGCAGATCGAGAAACGCCTGGACCGCATCGGTGCGCCTCACGACCCCGCCCAGGGATTCGACGAAGTCGGCGTCCTGCCCCGACCCGGAACCGATCTCGAGCACGCTGCCGCCGGCGGGCACGCGCTGCATCATGCGGCGCACCGCCTCCTCGATCTCGGGCGGCCGGTGGCCCGCCACGATCGCGTTGTAGTCGCGCGCGGACGCTTCGTAGGACGCAAGGGTGCGGTCCATGTGCTCGTGCACCGGGGTGGGGGCGGTCATGGGCGCCTCTGCCGGGTTCAGACCGAGCGCGTGATGCCGCCGTCCACGCGCAGGTTCTGCCCGGTGATGTAGCCCGCGCCCTCGGAGGCCAGGAAGCCGATGGTGGCGGCGATCTCGGCGCTGCGGCCGTAGCGGCCCATCGGGATGCGTTCGCGGAACACGTCCTTCTCGGGCAGGCTGTCGATGAAGCCGGGCAGCACGTTGTTCATGCGCACGTTGTGCTTCGCGTACTGGTCGGCGAAGAGCTTGGTGAAGGCCGCGAGGCCGGCGCGGAACACGCCCGAGGTCGGGAACACCGGGTCGGGCTCGAAGGCGGCAAAGGTCGAGATGTTGATGATCGCGCCGCCGCCCTGCTTCACCATGTGCGGCGCCACGAGGCGCGCGGGGCGCACGGCGCTCAGGAAGTAGACGTCCATGCCGCGGTGCCAGTCGTCGTCGCTGATCTCCAGGATCGGCGCGCGCGGGCCGTGGCCGGCGCTGTTCACGAGCACGTCGATGCGGCCCCATTCGGCGATGACCTTGTCCACGAGGCGCTGGATGTCGTCGTTCGACTGGTTGGAGCCGGTGACGCCGAGGCCGCCGAGTTCCTGCGCCAGCGCCTCGCCCTTGCCCGACGAGGACAGGATGGCGACGCGAAAGCCGTCGTCCGCGAGCTTGCGCGCCGCCGCGGCGCCCATGCCGCTGCCGCCGGCGGTGACGATGGCTACTTTCTGATCTGACATGGTGGGTTCCTCCTTCGGATGAAACCCCGTAGCCTACCCCTCGATGTCCCAGCGCGCTTTCACGGGGAAAGGCGCGCTGTCCTGCAGGGTGAAGCGCTTCAGGTCTTCCTCGAACTCGGCCTGCGGCATCAGCGAGGGCACCTGCTCGGGCCTGGCGCGCGGGCCCGTCTTGAAGGGCCGCGACACCAGCGGCTGCCGGCTCAGCGCCTGCAGGTAGGCGGCGGTTTCCGTGTCGTCCATGAAAGCCGTGACGGTGGCCACGTCGGCCGCGATGCGCTCGGCCATCTCGGGCTCGGACAGGTCCCAGTCGCTGAGGTAGCTCAGGTCGACGAAGGCTTCCAGGAATTTCGCGCAGACGAAATCGGCGAACGAGCCGTGGCCGACGCTGCTTTCCTCGTCGTCGTGCCACACGAAGGCCACGCCCACGGCGCCGCCATCCAGCGGCACGAGGCAGTAGGCGTCGCCCGCGCCCGATTGCGCAAAGGGCAGGAAGCGACGGCCGTCCTGCCACTTGGCGTCGAGCCACTCGTCGAGGTCGTTGGCCGCCTGCTCGGCGTCCAGCCACTCGAAGTCGGGGAAGCCGACCAGATCAGGCGGCCCGCTGGCGAGGAGCTGTTGCAGCAGCGGGGGAATTTCGATGCCGGTGCGGCGCGAGAGATCGTCGAACGTCATCGCTCAGGCCGTCGGCAACGTGGCCTGCATCGACGGCCGGTGGTTGAACACGGCGAACCACTTCGCGCTGTTCGGCGCCTGGGCGCGCCAGTCCACCGAGGGAAAGCGGAAGTCCATGTAGCCCAGCGCGCAGCCGAAGGCGATGGTGCCGATGTCGACGCGATCGCCGAACGACGGCGCCGCCGCTTCCAGCCATTCGAGGCCGGTGCGCACCTTGTCGAGCTGGCCGTCGGTCCAGTCGCTCCAGCGCAGCGCCTCGGGCCGCAGCATGGTCTCGTAGCGCGCGAGCAGCGCGGCGCCGGTCATGCCGTCGGCCAATGACAGCTCGGTCAGGCGCGCCCAGCGCGCAGGCCCGGTGGCCGGGAACAGGCCGCCAGTGTGCACGGTGTCGAGGTACTCGCAGATCACGCGGCTGTCGAACAGCGCCTGGCCGTCGTCGGTGAGAAAGGTCGGCACCTGGCCCAGCGGGTTGGTCGGCAGGATGCGGGCGTCGCGCTTCACCGGGCCGGCCGCGCTGGGCAGCTTCTCGATGCGGTCGGCCACGCCCAGCTCGTGGGCCACGACCATGCACTTGCGCACGAAGGGAGACGCGGGAGAGAAGAAGATCTTCATGGCCGGAGTGATCGAGTAGGTGTTGAAAAAGGAGGCAGGCCGTTCAGCCCGTGATCGGCGTGCGCGGCGATCCCGGCTTGCGGATGCGCAGCATGCCCTCTTGCGCCGCCGAAGCCACGAGGCGGCCGTCGCGCGTGTAGAGGCTGCCGCGGCACAGGCCGCGCGCGCCGCCCGCGCTGGGCGAGTCGACCACGTAGAGCAGCCAGTCGTCGAAGCGGAAATCGCGGTGGAACCACATCGCGTGGTCCAGGCTGGCGGGGCGCACCTGGCCGCTCATGAAGCTCAGGCCGTGCGGCAGCATCGCGGCGCGCAGCAGGCCGTGGTCGGAGGCATAGGCCAGCAGCGCGCGGTGCACCGTCAGGTCGTCAGGCAGCGGCGCGATGGCGCGCATCCAGATGGCGCTCTGGTTCTCGGTGGGGCGCACCTCGGGCCGCAGCAGGTCTTCGGGGTCGACGCGCCGGTACTCGATGCCGTGCGGCTGGATGGCCTTGGAGCGCCAGGGCTCGGGCAGGCGGTCGCCGAGCGCGATGCGCTGGTCGAGTTCGCTGGTCAGGCCCTCGGGGCCTTCGACCGCAGGCATGGGGAACTGGTGCTCGACGCCCTCGTCCACGGTCTGGAACGAGGCCGACATCTCGAAAATGATGCGGTCCTGCTGGCGCGCCACCACATGGCGCGTGGTGAAGCTGCGGCCGTCGCGCACGCGGTCGACGCTGTACTCGATGGGCGCGTGCTCGCCGGGCAGCAGGAAGTAGGCGTGCATCGAATGCACCGGGCGCTCGGCGCCCACCGTGAGGCTGGCGGCCATGAGCGACTGGCCGAGCACCTGGCCGCCGAAGACGGCGGGCGTGCCGATGTCCTCGCTCTGGGCCAGGAAGCGGTCGCCGCCCAGCGGTTCGAGCTGCATGAGGGCGACGAGGTCGGCAACGAGGCGGGCGGCAAGGACGGGTTCGGGGGTCATCGGGGGAAGGGATTCGGCGCAGAAAAGCAATCCACGACGATAGCAAAGGCCGGGCCCGCGCGCTGTCGCGGCCCGGTCAGCGGCGCCCGGCGGGCCTACTTGAAGAAGCAGATGTCCAGCATCAGGCGCAGGCTGCAGCCGTGGTCAGTGCCGCCGTCCACCATGCGCACCGGCACACCGCCCAGCAGCATCGCGCCGTCGGCGCCGTACGCCAGCGGCGAACGCGCGGCCTGGGTGAAGGGGCCGCTGAGCGTTTCCTGCTCGACGTACTTCAGGTACTGGCGCCGCGAGAAATCGACCGTGTCGGCCGACTTCAGCGCCACCGCCGCGTAGCGCTTGCCGTAGACCGTGCCGAAGTAGCGCAGCACCGGCCCGGTGCGGTCGCCGTACTTCACCTCGGCCTTCGCGAAGCCGGTCTGGACGAGGAAGTTGCGGTCTTCGGGGGTCAGGTCGGCGTCGAAGGCCATCAGCACGTACTGGCCTTCGAAGCTCTGGTTGCGCGCCACCTTCAGTTCGCCGATGAGCGCGGGCGTGACTTTGGTGCGGCCGTCCCAGCGCAGCAGCGCGGCCACGGACGGGTCGCCGTCGAACACGTAGTGGTAGTTCTCGCCGGCGATGGCGACCTTGCGGCCGTCCTTGGCCGCCACGAAGCTCAGCACGCGGTCCTTGCCGTGGACGGGGTCGCCCTCGGGGGTGCTGGCGCAGCCCACCTGCAGCAGGCCGAAGGCGGCGCAGGCCAGCGCCAGGAAGAGCCGACGCGCGGGGGTCGACAGCGAAGAAGAAAGAGGCACGGTGTGTCCGGGGTTCGAGTTCATCCAGCCCCGGACTCTAGCGCCGCGCCGCGCTCAGAAGGTGTGAATGAATCCGGCGTGGCCGAGCAGCCTGCCCAGGCGCGCCCCCTCAAGGCGCAAAGCGCAGCCATAGCCGGGCTATGGCGAGCATTTGCAACGCAGAGGGGGTGTGTCTGGGCGGGATGAGCGGGCATGGCGGGTTCGTTCACACCTTCTCTGGCCAGGGCTTCTGGGCGTCGCGAATCTGTTCGAAGGCGCGGCTGAACTGCAGCACGCCCAGGTCGTCGAAGCGGCGGCCGGCCACCTGCAGGCCGATGGGCAGGCCTTCGGTCGAGTAGCCGCAGTTGACCGACGCAGCAGGCTGCTCCGACATGTTGTAAGGCACCGTGAAGCCGATGTGTTCCAGCGGCCGCATCGGGTCGTTGGTGGGCGAGGCATGGTCCGCGGGCGCGGGCATGTTGGGCGACACCGGCGAGATCACGAAGTCGTAGGCCTTGGTGGCGGCGACCGTGGCCGCGCGCGTGGCGACGAACTGGCTGTAGCCGTCGAAGACGTGCGCACCCGAGAAACCGGCGGCGCTCTCGGCCCACTCGCGGATGTACGGCAGGATCTTCGCGCGCTGCTCGGCGCTCATGGCCTGCATGTCCAGGCACGAGCGCATGCGCCAGAAGTGGTCCATGCCCTGCAGCATCTGCGGCGTCATGAAGGCGGGGATTTCCTCGACGTGCGCGCCGGCGGCCTCGATGCGCCTGGCGGCATCGCGCACGGCCTGCGCGATCTGCGGATCGAGCGGCAGGCCGCAGCCGGCGTCCATGTGCAGCGCCACGCGCTTGCCCTTGAGGAACGACGGATCGACCTCGAAGGCGTTCCAGTCGATCACGGGCGGCGGCAGTTCCGAATAGTCGCGGTCGTCGGGCTGCGCGACCGAAGCCATCATCAGCGCCGCATCGGCCACGGTGCGCGTCATCGGGCCGG
>NZ_VCCD02000003.1:0-745159 GCF_006323185.2 Variovorax sp. KBS0712
ACGGTCGCTCAGCAGCGGGTCGATGAAATCGTGTGTCGAGGAAGAAATGTCGGTCATGGTCGTGCAACGGCGATGTGGGGGAGCAGTTCTTTGCGGATGCAGGCGCTGTAGTGTGCGGGGGAAATCTCGTCGAGGCTGGGCACCGTCTGCGCACAGGCCTCGATGGCGTGCGGGCAGCGCGTGCGGAACACGCAGCCCGAGGGCGGCGAGATCGGGCTGGGAATGTCGCCCTTCAGTGCGATGCGCTCGGTGGCCAGCTCGGGATCAGGCTTCGGGCTCGCGGCCAGCAGCGCCTGGGTGTAGGGGTGCGAGGGGTTCGCGAACAGCTCCTCGGTGGTGGCCACTTCCATCACCTTGCCCAGGTACAGCACCACCACGCGGTCGCACAGGTACTCGACCACGTCGAGGTCGTGCGAGATGAAGAGCATCGTCAGGCCCAGGCGCTCGCGCAGGTCCGCCAGCAGATTGATGACCTGCGATTGAATGGACACGTCCAGCGCCGACAGCGGCTCGTCGGCCACGATGAACTCGGGCTCCACGGCCAGCGCGCGGGCCACGCCGATGCGCTGGCGCTGGCCGCCCGAGAACTCGTGCGGGAAGCGGCTGGCGTGCTCGGGGCGCAGGCCCACGGTCTCCAGCAGCTCGGCGATGCGCTTGTCGCGTGCCGCTGCGCCCTTGTGCAGGCCGTGCGTGGACAGCGCCTCGCCCAGGATGGCGCTGATGCGCATCTTCGGGTTCAGGCTGGCGTACGGGTCCTGGAAGATGATCTGCAGCTTGCTGCGCAGCTTGCGCATGCGCTCGCCCGAGAGACCGCCGATGTCGTCGCCCCGGTACAGCACCTGGCCCTCGGTGCGCTCGACCAGGCGCAGCACGGTGCGCCCGATGGTGCTCTTGCCCGAGCCCGATTCGCCGACCAGGCCGAGGGTCTCGCCGGGGTGGATCGCGAAGGACACGTCGTCCACCGCGCGCACGGGGCGCTCGCTGCTGCCGAAGTACTTCTTGAGGCCGCGGACTTCGATGAGGGGCGAGGAAGAAACAGCGGTGGTCATCATGCAGCCCTCGCGAGCGGTTGGTCAGGCTGCACGCGCACGCAGCGCGCCTGGCGGTCCTGGCGGATGTCGATCAGCGGCGGCATCGCGTCTTTGCAGCTCGCCAGCGCCTGGTCGCAGCGCGGCTCGAAGGCGCAGCCCGGCGGCGGGGCCAATGGGCTCGACACCTGCCCGCGAATGGCGAACAAGCGCTTGGGCTTGGGTTGCCCAGGAATCCGTGCCTTGCCCGGCAGGCAGGCCAGCAGGCCCTGCGTGTACGGATGCTCGGGCTGCGCGAACAACGGCCGCACGGGCGCACGCTCGACCACGCGGCCCGAGTACATGACCACCACGTCGTCGGCATGGTGCGCCACCACGCCCAGGTTGTGCGTGATGAACAGGATGCTCATGCCCGTCTCGGCCTGCAGCCGGCGCATGAGTTCGAGGATCTGCGCCTGGATGGTCACGTCCAGCGCGGTGGTGGGCTCATCGGCGATCAGCAGCGTCGGGTCGCAGGCCATGGCCAGCGCGATCATCACGCGCTGGCGCATGCCGCCCGACAGCTGGTGCGGGTACTCGTGGATGCGTTGCGCGGCCGCCGGAATCTCCACCAGCTCCAGCATGCGCAGCGCATGGGCCAATGCCGCCTTGCGGTCGAGCCCCTTGTGCAGGCGCACGCTCTCGGCAATCTGCTCGCCGATGGTGAAGACCGGGTTCAGGCTCGTCATGGGCTCCTGGAAGATCATCGACAGCTGGTTGCCGCGCAGCGAGCGCATCTCGCGTTCACCGATCTGCAGCAGGTCGAGTGTCTTGCCTTCGCGGGTGACGAAAGATGCCGATCCGCTGACCTGTGCGTTGGCGGTCTTGGGCAGCAGGCGCATCAGCGTGAGGCTGGTGACCGACTTGCCCGAGCCGGATTCGCCCACGAGCGCGGTGGTCTTGCCGGGCTGGATGGCAAAGCTCACGTCGGCCACTGAACGGATCAATCCGTCTTCAGTGGGGAAGCTCGTGCTCAGGTTGGTGACCGTGAGGCGTGGGGTCTGGTTGACTTTTTGCATCACGAGGTCTTCTTGAGCTTGGGGTCCAGCAGGTCGCGCACGCCGTCACCGAGCAGTTGCAGCGACAGCGCCGTGAAGATGATCGCCAGGCCCGGGAACAGCACCACCCAGAAGGCCTGGTGCGCGTACTGCTGGCTGCCCGCGACCATGGTGCCCCAGGTGGGGATCTCGGGCGGCACGCCCACGCCGAGGAACGAGAGGCCGGCTTCGGCCAGGATCGCGTAGGCGAAGATGAACGACACCTGCACGAGGATCGGCGACATCAGGTTCGGCAGGATGTGGCGCCAGAGGATGCGCGAGGTGCGCACACCCAAAGCGCGCACGGCTTCGACGAACAGCAGCTCGCGCACCACCAAGGTCGAGGCCCGCACCACGCGTGCGACACGCGGCGTGTAGACCAGCACCAGTGCGAGCACGGTGTTCATCAGCGACGGTCCCAGGATGGCCACCAGCGCGATGGCCAGCAGGATGTCGGGGAAGGACATCATGGCGTCGACCACGCGCATCAAGGGAGCATCGAGACGGCGGAAGAACCCGGCCATCAAACCCAGCACCGTGCCGGCGATGACCGCGCCCAGCGCCGTGAGCGCCGCAATGGCGAGCGAGTAACGGGCGCCGTGCACGATGCGCGAATACATGTCGCGCCCGAGTTCGTCGGTTCCGAGCAGGTGTTCGGCGCTGGGCGCCTTCAGGCGCTGCAGCACGGCCGTGTCGTTAGGGTCGGCCGACGCGAACAGCGGTGCACCGACAGCGAGCACGGCGATCACCAGCAGCACCAGGGCGGACACCATCACGATGCGGCGGTGCATCAGCTGGCGGAGCATTCGAGGCATGCGCATCGTTCAGACCTTCACGCGCGGATCGACCACCGCGTACAGCAGGTCGATCGAGAAATTGATGAGCACGTAGATCGCGGCAATCACGAGCAGCGCACCTTGAATGACGGGGTAGTCGCGCCGCAACACGGCGTTGACCACGAGGTTGCCCACGCCGGGCAGGCCGAACACGGTCTCGGTGATGACGGCGCCGCCGATCATCAGCGCGACGGTGAGGCCGATCACAGTGACGATGGGCACCAATGCATTGCGCAGCGCATGCTTCAAGACGACGACCTTCTCGCTCAGGCCCTTGGAGCGCGCGGTGCGCACGTAGTCTTCGCCCAGCACGTCGAGCATCGAGGCGCGCGTGAAACGGATGATGAGTGCGGAGTTCAGCAGGCCCAGCACGGTGGCGGGCAGCACCAGCGCGTGCAATCTCTCGGCAAACGGCGCATCGGGTGCGCCGTACCCCGAGACCGGGAACCAGCCGAAGGACACCGCAAAGATCTGGATCAGCACGATGCCCAGCCAGAAGCTGGGGATGCTGGCGCCCAGCATCGCGATGCCGGTGAAGAACTGGTCGACCACGCGGCCGCGGAACACCGCAGAGACGATGCCGCAGGGCACGCCGATGAGCGCCGCGATGGCCACGGCCAGCAGCGCGAGCAAGGTGGTGGGCTCGGCGCGCTCCCACAGTGCCTGCGTGACCGGGCGCTGCAGGAAGATCGAGGTGCCCAGGTTGCCCTGCAGCACTTCGCGCAGCCAGTAGCCGAACTGCACGGGCAGGGGTTTGTCCAGGCCGTAGTCCTTCTGCACGCGGGCGATGTCGGCAGCGGTGGCCTGGTCGCCCAGCAGCACCGAGATGGGGTCGCCCGAGGCCGCGCGGGTGAGCACGAAGACCAGCACGGCCACCAGCGCCAGCACGATGAGCATGCCGCCCGCGCGCGAGGCGATGTAGCGAAGCGATGCGCTCTTGATCATGACGAGAACTCGATGGCGGCGGCGCTGCCGACGGCCACGTACTGGCCGGTGAACTGCACGTCGCCGTTTTTCTTCACGCGGAAGATGGTCACGTTGTCGCCCTGCTTGTTGTGGCACACGTAGAGAAAGCGCCCGCTCGGCTCGAGCGTGCAGCTGCGCGGGTAGTTGCCGCGCGTCCACTCCTCGCGCACCAGCGTGGGCGCGCCGGTGCGCGCATCGATCTTGAAGATGGAGATCGAATCGTGCAGCCGGTTGAGCGACACGAAGTGCGTGCCGCCCGGCAGCATGCGGATGCCCGAGGCGTAGCTGGTGCCCTTGAAGCCGGCCGGCAGCGCCGAGGTTTCGCTCACCAGCGTGAGCACGCCGGTGACGCCGTCGTAGCGCAGGAAGGCGATGGTCGAGGCCTCTTCGTTCACGAGGTAGACCCACTTGCCGTTCGGATGGAAGGCGAAGTGGCGCGCGCCCGAGCTTTCGGACACGGCCACCGTGCTCGGCTGGCTCAGCACGCCGGTGGCGCGATCGAAGCGGTACGAGATGACGCGGTCGAGCCCCAGGTCGGCCACGAGCACGAAGTTACCGGCCGGGTCGGCCTGCACCATGTGGGCGTGCGGGCCGTCGTGGTCGCTGGTGGCAAAGCCTTCGTGCGAGCGCGCGGCCAGCGGCACCACGTCGGCGCCGGGCTTGCAGGGCGTGGCGGCGCCGCAGGCCGCGACGTCCTTGTAGACGACGGCGGCGCGGTCGGTGTCGAAGCTTCCGTCGGTGCGCAGCGCGATCACGCTGACGTCGCCACTGGCGTAGTTGGCGGTGAACACGAAGCGGCCGTCGGGGTGCACGCTCAGTGCGCCGGGTCCTTGCCGCCGCAGGGCATCTCGGCCACGAACGACAACGCGCCGTTCGCGCCGATGCGAAAGGCCGAGACGGAGCCGGCCTCGAACTCGTTGGCCGCGTAGAGCATCGGCAGCGTCGGGTGGCGTGCGAGCGAGGCGGGGTTGCGCAGCTTGGCATCGCTGCCCGCGCTGGCCACGGCCGGGGGTGCACCGGGGATGGGCTTGAGCGCGCCGGTCGCGCCGTCCACCACGAACTGGTGCACGCCGAGCCCGCGTCCGCCGCGCCACGGCTTGCCGCCGTCGCTGTAGGTGCCGACGTAGGCGTACACGGGGTCCGAAGTGGTGGCTTGAGCGGGAGTGGCCATGGATGGTTTGAGTCCGAGGGCGCCCAGGCCGGAGGCCAGTGCGCTGACTTGCAGAAGTTGACGACGCGACGGCATGGCGGTGCTTGCGGCCTTACTTGATCTTCGCGTTCCAGAAGAACGGCCAGGTCGCGGGCTGGTAGTTGTCCAGCGCCGGGCTCTTGGCAGAGAGGCCGTTGAACTTGCCGACGTTGATGTACGGCACCTCGTCGTACACCACCTGCTGCACCTTGCCCCACAGCGCGCCGCGCTTGGCCGGGTCGCTCTCGGTGTTGAAGGCGCTGAGTGCGGCCTTCTTGGCGGGCGAATCCCACCAGCCGGGTGCGCCGTCGCCCAGTTGCGGCGGCGAGAGCATGGGCTCGGGGAACTGGCCCGAGTGGGTCACGTAGATGTCCCACAGCTTCGGGTCGTTGCGCCGTTGCACCAGCGTGGCCCAGTCGACCACGTTGAGGTCGACCTTGAAGCCGGCGCGCTTGAGCTGCTCGGCCATCAGCAGCGACATGTTGTAGTGAAAGTCGTATTGGCGGCTGGTGAGCACGCGGATCGGCTCGCCCTTGTAGCCGGCCTTGGCCGCGGCGTCCTTCGCCTTGGTGGCGTTGCGCTGGTTGTAGTGGTCGGCGCCGGCCGCCGAGTAGAACGGCGAGCCTTTGGGGAAGTGGTTGGCCTCGGCCACGAAGAAGCGCGTGTCGCCGAAGCCGGCCGCGAGCATCTCGCCCTGGCCCAGCGCGGTCTGCACGGCCTGGCGCACCGCCGGGTTGGCGGCCACGCCTTCCTTGGTGTTGAGCACGAGGTAGGGGAAGCCGAACGACGGCGTCATGATCGGCAGCGTCTTGCCACCGGCCTTCTCCAGGCGCGGCAGCGCTTCCACCGGCAGCAGGTCGGCGAAGTCGTACTGGCCGGCCAGCGCGCCCTCGACGCGCGTGCTGGCGTTGGGCACGGGCACGAAGCGCAGCTCTTCGATGGCGGCTTCGCGCTTGCCGCCGTAGCCGCTCGCGGGCTCCTTGCGCGCGGCGTACTTGTCGAAGCGCGTGAGCAGCACGAACTGGTCGGGGCGGCGCTCCTTGAACTTGTAGGGGCCGGTGCCGACGAAGTCCTTCAACGGCGAGGCGATGGAGTCCTTGGCCATGATGGCCGCCATGCCGCTGGGCAGTGCGAGCTGCGACAGCAGCGGCGCGTACGGCGCCTTCAGCACGATCTCCACGCCCAGCGGGCCCTTGGCCTTGAGGCTCTCGATTTCCTTGCCCACGGCCTTGCCGCGCGGCGACTGGTCCATCCAGCGCTGCAGGCTGGCCACCACGTCGTCGGCCGTGAGATCGCGCCCGTTGTGCAGCGCCACGCCCTTGCGCAGCGTGATGGCGTAGGTCTTGCCGTCTGCGGAGATCTTGGGCATCGTCTCGGCCAGCATCGGCACCACGTTCCACTTGGCGTCGAAGGTGTAGAGCGTCTCGTACACGTGCTGCATGATGGTTCCGACCAGATCGGCCGTGGAGGCCATCGGGTCGAGCGTCTGCGGCTCGGCCACCATCGCCAGCGTGGCGAAGTTGCGCGGGCCCTGCGCGTGGGCGCTGGGGTGAGGCAGTGCGGCACACAGCATCGCGAGCAGGGAAGCTCCCAGCAGGCTGCGCTTCGACAGGCGGGGCAGGCGCTGGACAAGACCGGCGTGAGACATGGAGAACTCCTTCATGGGGCGGACTGATTTATGAAAGAAATTTTCTTTCTAGGCCGAACTCTGAAGCAGACTTCATGCCAAATCATCCGCGTTAACCCTTGTTGAGGGGTTATTCTGAAAAAGTCTTTCAAATCAGACGGATACTGCGGCCCTCACCCGCCCCACTCAACCCCTCTCACTCACAGGAGTTCCCATGCCCCTCGAATACCTCGGCGCCCCGCCCATCGCTTCCGACCGCCAGGCCCGCCCCTTCTCCCCCGCCGTGCGCGCGGGCGATTTCGTCTACGTGTCGGGCCAGGTGCCCGCCAACGCGCAGGGCGAGATCGTGGCCGGCGGCATCGAGGTGCAGACGCGCCAGGTGATGGAGAACCTGAAGACCGTGCTCGCGCTGGCCGGCGCCACGCTCGACGACGTGTGCAAGAGCACCGTCTGGCTGCACGACGCGCGCGACTTTGGTGCCTTCAACCGCGTCTACATGAGCTACTTCGGTGAAAACAAGCCGGCGCGCTCGACCACCGAGGCGCGCCTCATGGTCGATGCGAAGGTCGAGATCGACGTCGTCGCCTACAAGCCCAAGGCCTGATCAGGCCGGTCGCAACTCGGTCTTGCGCTGCACGATGCGCGAGACCAGCCCGTACTCCACGGCCTCCGTGGCCGACAGCCAGCGGTCGCGCTCGATGTCGGCCAGCACCACGTCGATCGGTTTGCCGGTTTCGCGTGCGATCTCGTGCGCGATGCGCTGGCGGGCCTTGATGATTTCCTGCGCCTGGATCGCGATGTCGGTCGCCTGGCCGCCCGCGCCGCCGCTGGGCTGGTGGATCAAAAAGCGCGTGTTAGGCAGGCACACGCGGCGCTCGCGCGGCGCCGCCAAAAACAGGTGCGTGGCGGCGCTGCCCACCCAGCCGGTGCCGATCATGTGCACCGGCGCGCTGATGAAACGCACCACGTCGTGGATCGCGTCGCCCGACTCCAGGTGCCCGCCGGGCGAGCTCACGAGGATGTCGATGGGTTTGTCGCCGCTGTCGGCATCGAGCGCGATGAGCCGGCGCGTGACATCGGCGGCCACGCTGTCGGTGATGCTGCCGAAGATCAGCAGCGTGCGCGACTTGAACGCCTTTTCCTCGAGGTAGGAATTGCGCGGCTCGGCCGTCGCTGCGGGCGGGGTGTCGTCGTCGGTTTCCAGTGTTGAAAACATGGGCTGCATGAAGAAAGCTCCTGTGGTTGAACTGTCTTGACGAACAAGCCCACAGTTTCGTGACATTGCGCCTGCTGTGGCAAGCTGCGCCGTGGTGCCGCGGTGCCACGTGCCGCTCAGGCGGCCATCCGGGGCGACACCACGGCCCTTCGGGGTGTACCGACGCCGGCCAGCACCGGCCGGCCCGTCATCGCGCCGCAATGGTCCAGCGCCTGGCGCAGGACGGTATCCACGTTGCGCAGCGACAGCCCGTAGTGGGAGGCCACCTCCTGGCGCGTCTTCTCCTCGATGCGCAAGGCCTCGAGCACCGCCCGGTGACGCCGCGGCAGGCCCTGCATCGCGCGGTCGACCGAACCGACTTCGGCGCGCACTTCGGCCATGTCCTCGGGCCCGGGCGCGTGGTCGATGGCCGACTCGACGGCGGTGTGCGGGTCGTCCACATAGCGCCATGCCCCCTCGCTGCGCAACCGGTCCATGGCCAGGTTGCAGGCCACGCGATAGACGTAGGCGTTGGGGTTCTCCACGGGCGCGCCCACCCGCAGGTGGCCCAGCCGCAGCCAGGCGTCGTGCAGGCATTCGCTGGCCATCTCGGCGCACCCGAGATGGCGGGTCAGCTTGCGCCGCAACCCTTCGTAGTTGGCGCAGAGAAAGACCTGCAGCGCCAGGCGACGCTGCGCTTCGTCCCGCAGCGCATCGGCCGCCTCGTCGCGCGCCGGTGCTTCCTGTTCGCAAAGGACACTGGGTGCCATGACATGCCGCTCCTGCCCGCCTAGCGGTCCTGCTGCAGGCGACGACGCTCGTCGCTGCTCAGGGCGGCCCAGTGCCTGGGGTCGATCTTGCGGCCCATGCCCACCACCTGCACGGGGTTCTGCGGGTCGTAGTCGACCTGCGCCCCGGATTGCAGTCCCGACCGCGGCGCCGGCGCGTCGCGCCCCTCTTGTGCGGGCTCGTTGCCGAAGCCGAGCACGCGCACCGTGAAGACCGACGCCAGCGCCTGCCGCGCGGCCGCGCGCTCGCGCTGCACCGCGTCCTGCGCCGCGGCCGTCGCCTGCGCAGCGGCAGCGCTCGCGTTGGTGAGCGCGCCGATGTTCACCGACGCGATCACCGGCAGGCCCTTGGTCTCGCCCTTGACCTGAATGTTGTCCGCGTTGAGCACCTGCAGCGCCGCAATGTTCAGGTTGCCCGCCACGCGCAAGCCCGCATCGCCGGCGTTCACGGTGCCGCGCGGCGCGACCAGGTCGACGTCGCCGTCGCCCACGGTGCCGATGCCGCTGCCGCTCATGTCCGACTTCTCGCGGATCACCGTCACGCCGTCCAGGTCGGTGGCCACCTCGGGCGCCGAGGGCACGCGCAGGGTCTTGGCGCCGCGCCCCGCATCGATGTCGCCAACGGTGGCCCAGATGATCTGGTCGCTGCCCTCCTTGGTGACCTCGGGCACGAAGGACAGGATGCGCGACTGGTTCACCGTCACGTCGTCCTTTGCGAAGATGCCGATGTGCCCCGAGGCCAGCGTCACCAGGCCATAGCCGGCCGGCACCGTGGCGCCCAGCGCTGCCACCTGCAGGCCCCCGCCGGGCGTGAGCACGTCGATGTCGCCGCCGGCCATCGTGCGCAGCATGAGCTTGTTGGCCGCCACGTCGCCCTTCCAGTCATCGCCCGGGAACAGCGTCTTGATGGCCGCGTAGCCGCGGTTGTAGCCGCCGTTGCGCGGCAGCCCGCCGGTGCCCGGTTCGTTCTGGTCGCGCCCCGCTTCGCGCAGTTCGATGAGGAAGATCTGCCGCAGGAACTGCTGCTGTGCGAGTGCAGGCAATTGCTGGAAGCGCGTCCAGGCGTCCAGCGGTGCCAGCGTCTCGCCGGTCATGTCCTTCATGTACGACACCAGCCCCCGGCGCACGGTCTTTTCCTGTCCACCTTCGCGCGCTTCGAGCTGGTCCGTCAGGTAGATGGGCAGCACCGTGCCGTCGGCGCCGCGGGCCTTCAGGTGGTCGGGCATGGACGCGACGGCCGCGGGATCGAGGTAGGCGCGCGTGAACGCCTCGTAGCCCACCGCGCGGTTCAGTCCGGCCATGGCGGTGATCGTGGCGCCCTGCGCCGGCAACCCCTTGACCTGCGACTCGGGCCGTGCGCGGTTGTCCCTGTCGTAGCGCTGGTTGCCCAGCGTCTGCACCTGCAGGTTGTCCGCGTACAGGTCGCGGCCGGCGGCGAGCACCAGGGCACCCGGGCCCTGCAGTTCGATGTTGCCCGTCAGGCCGACCGGGAATTCGTTGTCGCGGTCCAGGCGCAGCACGCCTTCCATCGCCAGGATGTCGTTGCCCGCTTCCAGCAGCGTGACGTCGGAGCCGCGCAGGTTGCGCCCGGCCAGGCGAAGGCCGCGGATGTCGGTGCCCGCGCGCACCCAGGTCTGCTCGTTGGCCTTCACGTCGAGCCCGACGATGGAGCCCCGCGATGCATAGATGCGGCTGGGCTCGAAGTCGTTGGCCAGCGGCAGCACCTCGGGGTTGTGGACGCTGCGCAGGTATGCGGTGTTGATGAAGGTGGACGAGGCCGGGCCGATCAGGTTGTCGAGCATGTCCTCCATGTTCATCTGACTGACCGGCGAGCCCGCGCCGGCCGGCATGTAGCCCGAGGGCATCATCGCGGGCGTGGCATAGGCCATGAGCAGCGGCGCGTCGAAGCGGATGTCGCTCTTCGCCACCAGCCTCACGTCGTTGGTGGTGCCCGGCAGCACGTGCAGCGGCCCGTCGATGGCGATGCCTCCGTTCAAAGCGGCCGCCGAGAACCGCGCCGGATAGCGGTTGCCGCCGAAGCCCACCAGCGTGTCGGTGTCGAAGCTGTTGAGCAGCAGGTCGCGGAAGATGAACGTCGCGCGGTTCACGAAGGTGATGTTGCCGCCGGTCGACACCAGCCGCAGCGCGCTGCGATCGGTGTAGCCGCTCATGTAGGCGCCGTAGTTCAGCACCTGGCCGTCGTTGCGCAGGCCTTCGCCGTACGTCACCAGCAGCGGATCGATCACGGTCTGCAGGCGCAGGTCGCCCGCCGTGCGCAGGCTCAGCGTGGCATCGCCCAGCGCGAGCACCGGGGCCACGGTGTAGTTCGTCTTCGTGAAGCCGCCGGCACTGTCGTCGCGGGTCAGCACGACCGTGTGGCCGACCGCCGTCTCGCCGGCACGGATGTCGCCGGCGCCGCGCGCCACGTAGTACTGGCCGCCGCGGATCGCACCGCCGGCCTGCACCGTCATGGCACCGCCATTGCGCATTTCCATGGTCATCGCCTCGCTGGCGGAACGGCCGCCGCGCATGCGCATGTGGGTCGGCAAGGCGACCAGCAGGTTGCGCAGGTCGCCGCCCGCGTCCACGGTGACGTTGCCGCCGCCCAGCGCGCCCACGCCCTGCTGGAAGCGCGCGTAGTCGATCCACCAGCTCGATTGCTCCGGCGCGTGGATGACAGGGCCGTAGGTGCCGTCCGGATGCATGGCGTTCTCGCCGTTGGTGTACTCGCCGAAGAAGCGCTCGGCGTTGAGCGTGCCCTGGCGGTTGAGCCATTCGGTGAAATGCTGGCCCGAGGGCATGGCCTCGATGCTGCCCAGTGCACCGATGACGAGGTTGCCGCCTTCCACGCCGTAGCTCGCGTTGCGGTTGGCGGTGGAGAAGTCGCTCCACATCGTCGTGTCCTTGCGCCCGGCGGTGTAGATCACCGATTCCTTGTGCGCCAGGCGAAGGTCGCGGCCCGCGCGCACCTCGAGATCGCCCGTGCCGGTGCGCACGAGCTTGCCTGCGCCGTTGTCGGGCGCCGGGTCGTCGTCCGTCGGGACGGCGGTGTTGGCCGTGCCCACGGTGATCGAGCCCTTGCCCGTAGTCTGCGCGACGAGGGGCCGCAGCGCCATGGCATCGGCCGAGGCCAGCTCCCCGCCCGCCACCAGCCGCAGGTTCCACGAAGGGCCCGCCTGCAACAGGCCGCTGCGGTCCGCCGCGTCGAAGCCGTCGCTCAGGTGGCCGTTGATGGCCAGGTTGCCGCCCGCGCGCAAGGTCAATGTGCCTTCGCGCGCATTCGGGAAATCGCTGTACAGGTTCCAGTCGCTGTTCAGCGCAAGATCGCCCGCGCTGCGGATCTCGATGCCCGGCATGACGTCCAGGGCCGTGCCCAGCCGTGCGGCCACCGCGCCCGATGCACCGCGAAAACGCGCGGCATGCGCGATGGCGTCGGCCTTGACCGAATCGACCGTGGCACCGTCGTAGTCCTTCACGTCGTAGGTGCTGACGCCCTCGAGCACCGCCGAGCGCGCGCCGGTGACGGTGGTGCGCAGTGCGGTCACCGCGAGGTCGTCATGCGCCGCGTTCTGTTGCGCGCGCAGGCGCACCTTGCCGCCTTCGTTGCCGGCCACGTCGATCAGGCCACCCACGAGGTTCAGCTGCCCGCCGGCCGCTTCGAGCGTGACGCGGCCGTTGCCGAGGCGGCCGGTCGCACCGGCGAGCAGCTGCGCGCCGGGCTGCATCGCCACGCCGTTGCCGGCCGTGATGCGGATGGCGCCGCCGTAGGCCGAGCGCGCATCCACCGTGCCGGTGATGTCGATGCGGCCCCGGTCCGCCGTGAGGCCGAAGTCTTCCACCTGCGTGAAGCCGCCCAGCGCCACGTCGCCCTGGCGGATGCGGAACTGGCGCGACCCGTTGAAGCCCGCGTCGTTCAGCCGTTGGCTGAAGCCGGCGAAGTCGGGCAGCGCCTCGATGTCGAGCGAGAAACTGCCGGCCTTGCCACCGGTGCGGCTGGCCTGCGCAGCGATCAGGCCGTCGAGCACCACCGTGCCGCCCTGCGATGCCGCCAGGCTCAGCGTGCCGGCGTCGCCGCCGTCCGGGTGCGCGGCCAGATGAAGCCGGCTGCCGGCGTCCAGCCGCACGTCGCCGCCCGCCGCAGACAAGGTGATGCGCCCCGCATCCGCGTGCTCGGCCACGTCGAAGAACTGCTGGGCCGAGCCGCCCACGTCGATCAGCGCGCCCTGCGTCACGACCAGGCTGCCGCCGGTGGCCGTCATGTCGATGCTGCCGCCCCGCGCGACCGCCCGGCCGCCGAAGGCGATGCTGCGGCCAGTGAGGTCCAGCCGCAGGCCCAGGCTTTCCTGTAGGTCGAACGGTGCGGCCGTGCCTTCCGGCGATGCCATGACCTGCAAGGCACCGCCCGTGGCAATGGACTGCGCCGCGCCACCGCGGCCGGTGAGCAGCGGCGTGCGCAGCGTGAGCGGCGCGGCGCCGGTGTCGATGCCGCCCGCGCCTTCGCCGACGATGGCATCGCGGCCGGCCAGCGTCACGGCGCCGAAGCCCGAGAACGTCTTCTGGCCCGCGCCCAGCACGAGCGTGGCGGCGTCGAGGGTGAAGCCACCCGCACCCGCGCCGGCCGGCACGTTCGCGCCGCCGCCGCTGTTGATGAGCGCGATGCTCTCGCCCTTGATGACCACATCGCCCGCGCCTCGCCCGACGAACGCGGCGCCATCGAAGGTCAGCGCCTTGAGGCCGGCCGCGCCCAGGTCGAGCGAGCCGTAGAAGTCGAAGCCGGTGTAGCTGCGCAGCGTCAGCCGCGTCGAATGGGCCAGCTGCGCGAGCGCACCGCTGTCCAGCACCATGCCTTCGGTGCCGCCGCCGAAGCCGATGCGGCCGGCCGCCACCGACAGGTCGGTGCCGGCGATCTGCGCCGAGGCGGCCAGCTCCGTCGTGCGCGTCGCGTCGATGAGCAAGGCCGCGCCGCCGTCGACGACGGCACCGGCACCGATCGAGACCAGCCCGCCGCGCGAGGTGTCCACGCCCTGGCGGATGACCTTGGCCGCATCGCCGGTGGTCACGCGGACCAGCGCGCCCCAGTCTTTGGCGGGCGTGGTAAGCACATCGTCCACGGCGTCCTTGGCGTCGATCACGCCGTCGGAGTTGTCGTCCAGGTTGCCGTCCGGGTCGGTGTAGACCGCCGCCACTCTCGGCTTCATGACCAGGTTGCCCGAGCCCCGGCCGCCGGCGCCCCGTGCGCTGACGCGGCTTGCGCCCTCGATGGCGACCTGATCGCTGGCCGCCAGGATGATTTCGGGACCGAAGAGTTCGGAGCCTTCGTTGTTGCGCACGACGATGTCGGTCGCGGTCACGTCCAGCTCCAGGCCGAGCGCATTGCCCTGGCGCTTGCCGCCCACCAGCAGGCTGCCCGCGCCGAAGTTCGACAGGCTCGCCGAATCGATGACGAGGTAGCCGTCGGCCTGCAGGCTGGCGGTGTCCTGCCCGCTGCCGACGATGGCAATTTTCTTGCCGGCGATGTCGACCAGCCCGCCGCGCCCGCCCGCATCGGGTGCCGAGCGCAGCGTGCCGTCCAGCACCAGGCGTCGCTGCGCGTCGAACACGACCGCGCCGCCGTCGCGCGGCAGGCGGGGCGTGACGACGTCCTGGCCAGTGAGACGGTACTGCGTGAGCTTGAAGGCTTCGGACGAAAAGAAGTCGTTGGCCGTGGCCTCGTTGTATTCGGAATAGCGGCGCAGCGTGCCGCCGGACATCACGCGCCAGGCCGTGGTCCGCGCGTCCTGGCGGCCGCCATGGGTGTCGCCGGCCCGGCCCTGCATGACCAGGCTGCCGTCCGGCGCGCGGGTGGCCGGCGCACGTGCGCCGCCCCATGCCTTGCCCGTCGCCTGCACCGCGAAGGCGCCGGGCAGCAGCGCAAAGCGCGCGGGCAACAACTGGTACCAGCCGGCCGCCAGCCCGGGGCCGCCGGCGAGCCAGACGCGCTGCCCCGCCGCGCCAGCGCCCGCGCCGGCAGCCACAGGTGCCGCACCGGCTTGGCCGGGCAGGATCGCGTACATGCCCGGCATGGCCAGCACGTCGTGCGAGCCGCCCGGGCCCGGCACGAATTCGGAGGCATGCAGGTCGCCGCCGCCCGCGATGTCCACCACCGCGCCGCGTGCCAGTGCCACGTCGGGCGACTTCATGGTGATGCGCTTCTCGGGCGGCGCAACCAGGGAGCCGCGCGACGGATTGGCGACGTCGACGCCCTGGGTCGGGTCGTGCCAATGTTCGTTGTTGGACAACGTGCCGAAGGGCACGGTGACCCCGGCGCCCGACACCGACGTGAGGCTGCCCGCGCCCAGCGACAGGCGTTCGCCCGCATCCAGTTCGATCTGGCCGAAGGGCGCGCGCAGCACGCCGTTCTGCGCGATCACCGGCGCTTGCAGGCGCAGGCTGCCGCCGGCCGACAACGGCGCGCCGCCGGCATCGCCTTCGCGCTCGACGGTGATCGAATCGCCCGCGCGGACCACGCCGGCCATCGCGGTCGTCGGGTAGACCTGGCCGGCCCGCAGCACGAGGTGGCCGTCGACGTCCAGGTTGACCTGCAGCTTCGTTTCTTCGGTGATCTGCGTGGGCAGCGCGCCACCGATGCGGATCTCGCCGGCTTCGAGCACCGTGCGGCCGAAGCCGCCGATGCGCACGGCGCCGGTCTGGAACTGCCCCTCGTTCTCCGAGGTCGTGATGTCGATCAGCGAACCGGCCAGGGTGAGCTGGCCCGTCGCCGCGGCGGATGCTGCCGACGGAGCGCGCAACGCCTCGGGCACGGCCGACAGCACGATGTGCGGCGCGCGCAGCGACGACGACGAGGCCGCGTGCCCGACGATCGGCCCCTGCAGCGAGATCGAGCGACCGAGCGCGAAGTGCGCGTTGTCCAGCCGGATCGCACCTTGCGTTGCATTCACCAGCGAGAGGTCGGCAAAGCCGCCGTCCTTGAACGCCTGCGGACGCACCGTCAGCGCGAACTGGCGGCCGGGCTTGTCGAGCAGGTCGCGCAGCAGCTCGCCGCCCGAAAAGAAGATGTCGCGGAAGTTGTCCAGCGTTTGCGCGGACAGTCCGAACTGCGCCGGATCGAGCGGGCTGGAGGGGCCGGGCAATGGCAATGGCAACCGGTCGGACACCACCAGTTCCTTGGTGTCCGCCAGCGCCGCGGCCAGCGACGACGGCAGCACCATCGGGCCGGCGATGTCGTAGCCCCATTCGCGAAGGCCGGGCGCCCAGTCGAAGTCCAGGCCCTGCTTCCAGTCGCTGCACGCGCCGTCCACGCGGAAGCCGTAGCAATCGGGGTCGGGCAGTGCGCGCGCGAGCTGCTCTAGCGGCGAGCCGTTCAGGCCGGACGACGCGGTCATGTTCAGGCGGATGCGCCCGCCGATGCCGCCGGGTCCGCCGGCCGTGCCCCGCATCGTGCTTTCGATCAGGCCTGCGCCCGTGATCTCGATCAGGCCGCCGTTGCTGTCCAGCTGGATCGCCTGCGCGGGCCGGGGCACGCGGGTGCCCGAAGGGCCGGCATCGGCGACATCGTCGATCGTGCCGGTGGCGCCCGAGACGTCGATGAGTCCGTCTTTCTCGAGCCGCAGTTCGCCCGCCTGGACCGTCACCGTGCCGCCGTCACGCACCTCGCCCACGCGGCGGCCGGTGCTGTCGACGTGGATCAGCGGCACGCCGCGCGCCAGCAGTTCGCCGCCGGCTTCGAGGGCGACCGTGCGGCCGTTCAGGCCGATGCGCCCGGCCGGCGCGTCGAGTCGGCCCGCCACCGTGAGCACGCCCAGGTCGCCGCCGGCGCTGAGCGACAGGCTGCCGCCGGTGTCGGTGCGCACCGTGGCGCCGCGCGCCATCCGGATCGGACCGTTTTCCGTGCCGAGCCGCAGCGATGCGGGGTCTCGCGCCGCACGCTCTTCGGGTCGCAGCACGACCAGCGGCGCCACGTCGGCCAGGTTGCGCCCGCTGGGCAGATCGCGCCAGGCGAAGCTGCCCAGGTCAATGCTGGTGGCCTGCTGCGACACCGCTGCGTCCTCAGGCAGCGTGATGCCCTTGCCTTCGCCGCGCACCGAGACCGAGACCTTGCCGAAGCCGCGCTCTCCGAAGAGCGTGGCGGGCAGCACGACAGCAGCAGCAGCTGCTGCTGCATCCGCTGATGCGGCGGTATCGCCCGGCTGCACTGCGGGCGCAACGCCGCCGACCTGCACGGATGAAGCGGTTGCCAGCGACAGGCTGCCCGCCGAGCCCGCGGCGTGGGCGCGCAGGTTCAGCGCGCCCAGGTCCAGGTCGGGTGTCACGCCGGTCAGCGAGATCGCGCCCGCATCGCCCACGCGCAGCGTCGGCAAACCCTTCTTGCCGAGGTCCGTACGGCCGCCACCCGACACATCGAACACGGCCGCCTTGTGGGCCGAGATCTTTCCGACATTGACCGTGATGGCACCGCCATCCACGGCCCAGGCGCCGCGCAACGCGCCGTCGCGCCAGGTGTTGATCCACTGCCCGCTGGCGTCCAGGCGGCCGTGCTCGCCCACTTCGAGCAAGCCGTTGGCCGAGGACAGGCTGATCTGCCCGCCGGGGGCGCGGATCTGGCCGTGGATGCGGATGTCGTTCGTCGAGCCTTCGGTGCCCGCCACGAACAGCGACGCGCCCGGCGACAGGGTGACTGCGGCGCCGCCTGCCAGCTCGAAGTCGCCGTTGATGGTGTTCAGCACGATGGTGCCCATGCCCGAATCGCTGAGCATGTCGTCCGAAAGGAAAGTGAGCTTGCGCGACTTCTGTTCGTCGGGCTTGAGCTGCACGTAGAAGTCGTCGCCGAGTTTGGTCCTGGCTTCGAAGTCCTGCGCGAGGCGCTTCGGGTCGTGCGTGACGACGATGGTGCCCGGCGACCAAGGCCGGCCGTCCGGCGTGTTCTCGCCCAACTCCAGTCGCCCGCCCTTGTTCCCACCCGGGTTCTGCGACTGGCGCTCGCCCACCACCACGCCGCCCAGCATGTCGCCCTCGAGCACCATGGCGTCGCCCGCATGGATCTGCACCGCGCCGGCCTTACGCCCTTCGGTATAGCCTGCTTCCTTGTAGTCGGCGCCGATGAGCGGCGTGCGCCAGGTGGTCTTCACGCCCCAGCGCAGATGCTCTTTCGTGAACTCGCCGGCGATGCCGGTGTAGCCGGTGTCGGACATAGCCCGGTCCATCGTGTGGATGCGGCCGTCGGCGCCCATGAGCTTGGTCGCCGTGTTCATGCCGTCGGTGTAGCGCACCGAGCCGCCGGACACGTCGAGCATCGAGCCGGCGCGCGTGATCACCGAGCCCCCGGCGCGCAGTTCGATGCGGCCCGCGTCGGCCGAGAGTTCGCGCAGGTCGGTCTTGCCCACGCCGACCCAGCCGGTCACGTCGCCCAGCGGCGTTCCCACCCAGGCGCCGGGAATGTAGGTGACGCCGTCGGGGCCGAGCACCCACTGCACGCCCGCCATCGGACCGTCCCTGAACACGCCGTTCACGCGCCGGTCGACGATCACTTTCTTGCCGCGAATCCAGGCGTCGAGCTGCAGCGGCGAGTCGCGCAGTTCGTTGATGCGCATCTCGGCCTCGATGAAGTTGCGCGACATGTCCACGCGCATGCCCTGCAGGCCGGCCACGCTCAGGAACGCCTCGCCGTCCACGTAGATGCGGCTCGCGTCGCCCCGGCTGCCGGGCTTGTAAAACTGAAGCTGCGTGAACAGCGGGTTGACCGCCGATTCGACCTTGATCGTTCCCGCCGGCACCAGCACGCCGGCCCTCGCCCGCACGTCGATCAGTTGCCCGTACAGGCTCACCCGGCCGGGCTGGTAGCGCGTGGCGAGCGCAGAGGCCTCGATCTCGCTGGTGTCCGAGGCGTCGGGCAGGACCTGCGAGATGCTGCCTTCGCCCAGCGTCAGCGTGCCGGCCGACCAGTTGATGAAATCGTTCACGCCGTCCGCGTACATGTGGGTACCCAGGCCCCACGCGCGCATCAGGATCGAGCCATTGCGGTTGTTCAACGCCGTCGTGGCGTTCAGCACGCCGGACTGGCGCACGTCCTGCGCCTGCAGCGTGATATTGCCGCGCTCAGCCTGCACGGTGCCGGTGTTGACCACCTCGTAACCGACGGCCTTGGCGCGCGCGGCCATCTCGGGCATGACGACATCGCGCAGACCGGCAACGAAGTTGGCGTCGGCATAGACCGGCGACAGGTTGAGTGCGCCCAGCACCTGGCCGCCGGTGAAGGCCCAGCCGGGCACGGCCGACGCGCTCACATCCAGGCCGCGGGGCGCGTTCGGGTCCTGCGCGGACGGCGTCTTCAGGTAGATGTTTTCGCCGGCCGCCAGGATGACCTGGCCGTCGGGCGCCGAGATGCGGCCCGCGTTCTGCACCTTGGGCGCGAACAGCATGACCTTGCCGCCGCTGCTCGCCGACAGCTGCGCGCCGGCGTCGACCCGCACCGCGCCGGGTGCCGCGCCGGGATCGAAGCGGTCCACGTTGCCCATGCGGTCGGGCGCGCCGCCGGTGCCGGCCTTGAAGCCGTTGTCGCCATAGATCTCGGGCCGTGCGGAGGTGAATTCGCCGAACTGCGGAATCGGGAAATCGTTGCCCTGGTTGGAGAGCACCTGCGGGTTGTTGATGCCCAGCTTGAACTGCTTGTCCGACAGCGCAAGGCTGGACGCGACCAGCGAGCGCGTGTCCACCTGGCTGGAGCCGGTGAAGACGATGCCGTTGCGGTTGATGAGGTACACCGAGCCGTCGGCCTTGATCTGCCCCGCGATCTGGCTGGGTCGGCCGCTCGGGTCGTTGATGCGGTTCAGCGCGATCCATGCGTTGGTGCCGTCGGGCTTGGCGCCGCCCTTCTGGTCGAACTGCACCGTGGTGTGCTTCCCGACGTTGAAGCTCTCCCAGTTCAGGATCGCCTTGTCGTCGGTCTGCTCGATGCCGACCACGGTGCGGCCGCCCGCCGCGGTCTGCACCGGCGCCCTGGCATTGAGCCAGCCTGCGGTGAGGCTGTTCGTATCGACCTTGAGCCCGCCGTCGGCCAGGCCGTCGGGGATGTCCGAGCCCCCGTTCGATGCGGCCTCGCGTGCGGCCGCCTGCGCCGCCTGTTGCGCGGCAATGGAACGCGCCGCCATGTTCAGGTTGCCCATGGAGCGCTGCAACTGTTCGCCGGCCTTGCGCTGCTCCAGCGGGTTGGTCAGCATCGATGCCGGCATGCCGTTGGGCAGGCGGCCCGTCGCCGAGGCGGTGTTCTGCACCGCGCTCTTGTTGGCGAACCAGGCGCCGCTGAAGGCCTGCTGGGCCTGGGCATCGAGCACCAGGGCGCCGTTGGCCGCCAGCGTCATGGCAATGGCGCGTGCGATCGGCGCCATGCGAAAGCGCCGCGCCTGCCGCCGGTTGCGCGCCTTCGTTGCGTGGATCGGTGTGAGGGGCCCGCGTGTGCTCATGAGTCGTTTCCGCCGGAAAGTTGAGTCGATGCACTACGACGAACGGGCGCCCCACGACCCCGCAACTTATTTTTCAGGCCGCGCACCACGGCCGTCCGATTCAGCTGAGAACGGTCAACCCGCCCGGCAACGAACGGGCGTCGAGATCGAAGGCATGCTGCAGCTGCACCAGCGCCAGGTCGAGCGATGCGATGTAGAAGCTCCCGGTGACCAGGCGGCTGCGCGCGGCCGAGTTCATCAGCACCACACGGCCGCGCCGGTAGCGGTTGATCTCGTCGAGCACGTCGGACAACCGGGCCTGCGTGAACACCAGCTCGCCCTTGCGCCAGGCCGACAGGTTGGCGGCGCCGACCAGCGCCACGCTGCTCACCGACGTGCCGTCGTACACCGTCTGCTGGCGCGCGCGCAGCTCACGCGCGCCCGCGGGATGCTCCACGCGCACCGCGCCTTCGATGCAGGTCACGCACACCTTGGCGTCCAGGTAGCGGACCTCGAAACGCCCCGACTCGGCCAGGCTGCGGCCGACCCCGGCCACGACGCCGAAGGGCCGTGCGCCACTGGCCGACGACAGATCGAACGCGGCCTCGCCCTCGAGCAGGTCGACGCCGGTCGTCCGGCCGTCCACCGTGCGGCGCCGGATGCGGGTCTGGGTGTTCAGGGTGACCTGCACCCGGTCGGTGAGGCCCACCTCCAGCTGCTCGCCGGTGGCGGTGCGGTAGTCGGCACCCGATCCCGCCGGCGCGGGCCACAAGCCCGCGGACGGATGGAACACCGCCACGCCCGCGACACCGGCCATGGCCGCCGCGCCCGCTGCCGCACCGAGGAAAGCGCGGCGCGCGAGCACCGGCCGGGGCCGGTGGCGCGCATGAAACGCCGCCGCATCGGCATTGGTGCGAAGCACGCCGGCAGAGGCCCGGCCGAGCACGGCCCATTGCGCCCTGGCCTCCTTGAAGACCGCCGCGTGCGCCGGGCTGCGCGCCAGCCAGTGCTTGAAGCGCTGGGCGTCCTGCGGCTTGACGGCACCCGAATGAAGCAGCCGCAGCCACTCCCAGGCCTCGTGCCGCGTCGTGTCGGCCGCGAGGGCGGGATCGTCGACCGGTGCGGTCAGGGGGTCGTGCATCACGGCCGCCGCCCTTCTTCTGGGCCTCGGCCCGCTGCGAGCGCCAGGATGATTCGATTCTTCACTCCGTACGACGAACGGGCCGCGCCGATCCCGCAACTATTTTTTGTCATGGGCCATCCGGGCACTCAGGTAATCGTGCGCATGCTTGAGTTCGTATTCGACGGTGCGCAGGGAAATGCCCAGGCGCCGGGCCACTTCGGGCTGCGTCAGTCCCTCCATGTGCACGAGCACGACGACCTCGCGCCGCCGCGCCGGCATGCGGTCCAGCAACTTGATCACGGCGTCCAGCTGCGAACGCGCCTCGGCGATCCGCGCGGGTCCCGGCGCCGTGTCGGCCAGTTCCATCAGCGCATCGATTTCTTCGAAAGGCAGGTTGCGGCTCTGGCGACGCTGGATGTCCAGCGCAATGTTGAACGCCATGCGCACGAGATAGCCGCCCGGCCGCTGGATCGGCCCTGCGTCGCTTCCGTCCTGGTCGTTCACGCGCAGCCAGGTGTCGTGCAGCGCGTCCTCAGCCAGGTCTGCATTGCGCAACGCGCGGCCCAGCTGGCGCTTGAGGGCGTCGTAGTGCCTGGACAGGTAGTCCATGAGCACGGGGCGGACGTCTTCGGCCATGGACAGGTCAGGACGGCGAGCGGCCGGCCGCCGCGCGGCAGCGCGTTCCGCCGCGCGCATCGGTGGGCAGGATGAGCAGCGTCAAGGGCTGCGGCAGGTCCGGCGGCGGCGCATGCGCGAGGCGCACGCCCCGCAGAACCTCCAGCATCTCGGCGTCGCGGGCCGCGTCGCCGGTCAGGCCGAGCAGGCGCGGCCGGCGAAGCTGGCCCCCCTCGTCCACCTCGAAGCGCAGCAAGGACCGGTACGTTCCCGGCCGCGTGCGCACATTGCCGCACAACGCCTCCCAGACCTGCGCCTGCAGCAGGCTGGGGTAGCCCGCCAGGCTTCCCAGGCTGGCCGCGCGCGGGGCCTCCACCCGGGCCTGCGCCGGCCTCAGCGCGAGCGTGACGGCCGAACCCGTGCGGACCTTTTCGGCCACCAGGCCCGTGCCTTCCAGCAACAGTTCAAGCGCGGTGTCGGGGGCGTAAAGCCCGCGCACCGCGGAGGACATCAGCCCGGCCAGGATTTCGCTGCGAAAGAGTGCAGGCTGCCGCGTGACGGCGGCATAGCGCTTGAGCGCATCGGCCAGGGGAAGCGAGGGAATGTCGAACGCCAGTGCGGCGTCACCCGCGCCTGGAACCGCGCCGGCCGGGGCCTCGCCCTCACGCAGCGGTGATGCAGGCCCATCGCTCGCCCAGGCCGTGCCGGCCAGCCACGACAGCGCGAGCGCGCAGAGTGCGACGCTGCGGCCTGCCGAGCCCGCGAACCCAGGGTGCACCTCGCTCACCCTCGCGGCGCAACGATGCCGCGCGCATCGTCACGCCCGCCGTGAGGATGCGAAAGCCATGGCAGGGAGAAAAGTCGAGTCGGCAAGGAGCGCACGCCAGTCGGGAAACTTGCATGCTGTCACCGGCGTGTGACGGTCTCGTTGCAACGTCAGACCTTCCTGCACCCCAGCGCGTGGCGCGCGTCCCGTGTGCCGCAGGAAGCCCGAGGACGCCCCTCGAGCGGCCGACCGACGCTCAGCCCGCCAGCCGCCCCGCCACCAGCTGCAGCACGCGGTCGCAGCGCTTGGCCAGGTCCTGGTCGTGCGTGACCATCACGAAGGCCGTGCGGTGCCGGTGCGCGAGGTCGAGCATCAGCGCGAACACGGCGTCGGCCGTGCTGCGGTCGAGGTTGCCGGTGGGCTCGTCGGCCAGCACGCAGGCGGGCTTCGTGACCAGCGCACGCGCAATGGCCACACGCTGGCGCTCGCCGCCCGACAGCTCGGCCGGCCGGTGGTGCAGGCGCTCGCCCAGGCCCACGCTGGCGAGGATCTTGGCCGCGGCCTGCGACGCTTCGCCGGCCTCGACGCGGCGGATCTTCAGCGGCATCGCGACGTTGTCGAGCGCGCTGAACTCGGGCAGCAGGTGATGGAACTGGTAGACGAAGCCCAGGTGCTGGTTGCGCAGCCGGCCCTGCTCGGCGGGGTCGGCATGCGCGATGTCCTTGCCGAGCAGTTCGACCTTGCCCGCGGTGGGTGCGTCGAGCCCGCCCATCAGGTGCAGCAGCGTGCTCTTGCCGGAGCCGGACGCGCCGACGATGGCCAGCGTTTCGCCGGCGTGCACGTCGAGGTCGACACCGTGCAGCACGGTGAGGTCGATGCGGCCTTCATGGAAGCGCTTGGTGAGGCCGCGGGCCTTCAGGACGACATCACTCATAGCGCAGGGCCTCGGCAGGATTGACGCGGCTGGCGCGCCAGCTCGGATACAGCGTGGCCAGGAAGGCCAGGATGAGGGAAATGATCGCGATCGGCATGATGTCGCTTTGCTGCGGGTCGCTCGGCATCTTGCTGATCAGGTAGATGTCCTTGGGCAGGAAGCTGGCGTGGAAGAGCTGCTCGAGGAAGGGCACGATCACGTCGATGTTGTAGGCGATGCCCAGGCCCAGCAGCAGGCCGCCCACGGTGCCGATCACGCCCACCATGGCGCCCTGCACCACGAAGATGGCCATGATGCTGCGCGGCGAGCTGCCCAGCGTGCGCAGGATGGCGATGTCGGCGCGCTTGTCGGTCACGGTCATCACCAGCGTCGACACGAGGTTGAACGCCGCCACCGCGACGATCAGCGTGAGGATGATGAACATCATGCGTTTCTCGACCTGCACGGCCGCGAACCAGGTCTTGTTCTGGCGCGTCCAGTCGCGGATGAGGAACTGGCCCGGCAGCGTGACGGCGAGCTGGTCGGCCACCTCGCGCGCTTCGTGCAGGTCTTTCAGCTTGAGGCGGATGCCGGTCGGGCCTTCGAGGCGGAACACCTTGGCGGCGTCTTTCTCGTGCACCATCGCCAGCGCCGAGTCGTACTCGTAGTGGCCCGAGTCGAACACGCCGACCACGGTGAACTGCTTCAGGCGCGGCACCACGCCGGCCGGCGTGACCTGCCCGCCCGGCGCCACCAGCGTGACCTGGTCGCCGGGCTGCACGAACATGGAGCGTGCCAGCTCGATGCCCAGCACGATGCCGAACTCGCCCGGCACCAGCTTGTCGAAGGTGCCGCCCTTGGCGATGCCGCCGGTGTCGGTGACCTCGGGCTCGAGCGCGGGGTCGATGCCGCGCACGATCGCGCCCTTCATGTCTTCGCCGCGCGCGATCAGCGCCTGCGTGTTGATGAACGGCGCCGCGCCGATCACCTCGGGGTTCTTGCGGGCGTCGGCCATGATGGCGTCGATGTCCTGCAGGGCCTGGCCGTCGCGCGAGAAGATCTCGATGTGCGAGACCACGCTGAGCATGCGGTCGCGCACTTCCTTCTGGAAGCCGTTCATCACACTGAGCACGATGATCAGCGCCGCCACGCCCAGGGCGATGCCGAGCATCGACACGCCGGAGATGAAGGAGATGAAGCCGTTGCGTCGCGTGGCACGGCCTGCGCGCGTGTAGCGCCAGCCGAGCTGCAGTTCGTAGGGGAATCGCATCAGCGGCCTCGCCCCGTGGCCTCAAGGGGCATGGGCGCACCCGCGGGGGGCGGCAAATACTCGGGGTGAGGAGCGAGGGGGTAGGTCATACGGTGGAATTGTGGCATCCCGGACAATAGGGAAATGGCCGAACCTCTCCCACGTCATCTGTTGATTCCCTTTGCCGGCCGCGGTTCCCCGGCTTGCCGCGCGGCGCTCGCGACCCTGCGGCTGCCGAACCTCGAAACCCTGCTGCTGCGCCTGACGCTCGCCGACACCGACACGCAGGACGACAGCACCCGCTCCCCGCCGCACGAACGCGCCCTGGCCCGCGCGCTGGGCCTGCCTCCCGCCGACGACGGCTGCATTCCCTGGGCCGCGCTCGAAGCCCGCAAGACCGGCCTGGCCGCGCCCGGCGACCACGAGGCCTGGGGCCTGGTGACGCTGTGCAACTGGCAGGTCGGCATCGACGACGTGGCGCTGGGCGACCCGAGCGGCATCGAGATCGACGCCGCCGAATCGATGGCCCTGCTGGCCGTTGCAGACCCGTTCTTCGAGGAAGACGGCATCGCGCTGTACCCCTCCGACACGCCAGGCCGCTGGCTCGCGCGCGCGCCCATCTTCGACGGGCTGGCCACGGCCTCCATCGACCGCGCGGTGGGGTACCCCATTTCGCAGTGGTCGCCGCTGGGCGATGTCTCGCGGCCGCTGCGCCGGCTGCAGAACGAGATGCAGATGCTGCTGTACACGCAGCGCGTGAACGACGAGCGCACCGCGCGCGGCGTGCCGCCGATCAATTCGTTCTGGCTCAGCGGCACCGGCGTCCTGAAGGACGGCGACCTGCCCTCGCCACCCGCCACGCGCACGCCGGTCGTCGACCTCGCGCTGCGCGACGCCGCGCTGCGCGACGACGGCCTGGCCTGGGCCGCCGCCTGGCAGGCGCTGGACGCTGGCACCGTCGCCGGCCTGCTCGCCGACCTCACGCGCGGCGCCGACGTGGCGCTCTCGCTGTGCGGCGACCGGGGCGCACAGCTTTTCACCGTGCAGCCGCGCGGCCTCACCCGCTGGGCCAAGGGCCTGTTCGACCGCAACCGCGCCACGCAGGTGCTGGAGTCCCTATGAAGATCATTGCCCGGGACATCCCGCCGCGCACCGTCTGGGCGCTGGAACAGGCCGGCGTGCACCCGCTGCTGGCGCGCCTCTTTGCCGCGCGCGGCGTGCGCGGCAAGGACGAGCTCGACGATGGCCTTGCGCGCCTGCTGCCGCCCGACACGCTGCGCGGCACGCGCGAAGCCGCCGTGCTGCTGGCCGATGCCATCGCACAGGACAAGCGCCTGTGCATCGTGGCCGACTACGACTGCGACGGCGCCACCGCCTGCGCGGTCGGCGTGCGCGGCCTGCGCCTGCTGGGCGGCAAGCACGTGAGCTACCTCGTGCCCGACCGCGTGGTGGACGGCTACGGCCTGACGCCGCCGATTGCCGAGCGCGTGGCCGCGGCCGGCGCTGACATGCTGATCACCGTCGACAACGGCATCGCCAGCGTCGAAGGCGTGGCCGCCGCCAAGGCGCGCGGCCTGCAGGTGCTGGTGACCGACCACCACCTGCCCGGCCCCGAGCTGCCCCTGGCCGACGTGATGGTGAACCCGAACCAGCCCGGCTGCGAGTTCGAAAGCAAGAGCATCGCCGGTGTCGGCGTGATGTTCTACGTACTGCTTGCGTTGCGCTCCGAACTGCGCACGCGCGGCGTGTTCGACACCGCCACGCAACCCAAGCTCGATGCGCTGCTGCCGCTGGTGGCGCTGGGCACCGTGGCCGACGTGGTGAAGCTCGACGCCAACAACCGCCGCCTCGTGGCGCAGGGCCTGCGCCGCATCCGCGCGGGCGCGATGCCCGCCGGCGTGGCGGCGCTGTTCAAGGCGGCGGGGCGCACCGCCTCGGCCGCGACCACCTTCGATTTCGGCTTTGCCCTCGGCCCGCGCATCAACGCGGCCGGGCGGCTGGCCGACATGACGCTGGGCATCGAGTGCCTGCTGACCGACGACGCGGGTCGCGCCGACGAACTCGCGCGCATGCTCGACGGCATCAACCGCGAGCGACGCGACATCGAGGGCGGCATGCGCGACCAGGCGCTGCTGCTGGCCGAGTCGCTGTTCGCGGCCGATGGCGAAGGCGTGGAAGCGCCGCCGCCGGCCATCAGCGTGTTCGGCGCGGACTTCCACGAAGGCGTGGTGGGCATCGTGGCCTCGCGCATCAAGGACCGCTTCCATCGCCCGACCTTCGTGTTCGCGGCCAGCGCGGCGCCGGGCAAGGAGCAGGAGCTGAAGGGCTCGGGCCGATCGATTCCGGGCTTTCACCTGCGCGATGCGCTCGACCTCGTGGCCAAGCGCCACCCCGGCGTGCTGCTGCGCTTCGGCGGCCACGCGATGGCCGCGGGCTGCACCGTGGCGCGCGAGCACTTTCCCGTCTTCGAGCGCGCGCTGGCCCAGGTGGCCGGCGAATGGCTGGCGGAGGCCGCGCTGACGCGCCAGATCGAGACCGACGGGCCCATCGCGCGCGAGTACATGCGCATCGACCTCGTCGACACGCTGCACCGCGAGGTCTGGGGCCAGGGCTTTGCGCCGCCCACCTTCAGCGAAGAGGTCGAGGTGGTGTCGCAGCGGCTGGTGGGCGAGAAGCACCTGGCGCTCAAGCTCAAGCACCAGGGCCAGCCCATCGATGCGATCTGGTTCAGCCACACCGAGCCGCTGCCGCCGCGCGTGAAGCTGGCGTTCCGGCTGGATGCGGACGAGTGGCAAGGGGTGCGCCGGTTGCGCTTTCTGGTCGAAGGCGCGGAGGTGTGACGCGGGCGGCCTAGACTGGAGGCCCATCCATTCGACCGGGCACTCTCGAATGCAGCAAGAAGCCATCTCGGCCCACGACATCTTTCCGCACATCCGTGTCGTGATGGGCATGGTCATCGGCCTGGGCGTGACCCGGCTGCTGTCGGGCGTGGCGCGCATCGTGCAGCACCCGACGCAGTACCGGCTTTATGCCGTGCACCTGGCCTGGGTCGCCTCGGTGCTGCTGGCCCTGGTGCATTTCTGGTGGTGGGAGTTCGGCCTGTACCAGATCGACAGCTGGACCTTCGGCACCTACGCCTTCATCGTCAGCTACGCGATCCTGCTCTTCTTGCTGTGCGCGCTGCTCTTTCCGGACAGCATGCAGGACTACGCGAGCTACCGCGACTACTTCTACGCCCGCCGCGCGTGGTTCTTCGGCTTGCTGGCCGCCACCTACCTGCTCGACGTGGTCGACACGCTGATCAAGGGCGAAGCGCACTTCGCCCGCTTTGCGATGGAGTACCTCATCCGCACGCCCATCCTCGTGGGCCTGTGCATCGCGGCAGCCCGGTCGGCCAACCCGCGCTTTCACACGGCCTTCGTCGCGGGCACGCTGGCTTACCAGCTGTCGTGGATCTTCCGGCTCTTCGACACCTTGGATTGAGCCGCTGCGGCCAACAGGAACAGGACCTGCGTCCATGAGGGCAGGCTAGTATCCACGTCCTTCAACCGATACGGACCCTACCTACCGCCGTGAGCACCCTGCCCCCTTGCCCCCAATGCCATTCGGAATTCACCTACGAAGACGGCCTTAACCTTGTCTGCCCCGAATGCGCTCACGAATGGTCCGCCTCGGGCGCTGCCGCCGAAAGCACGGCCGATGAGGGCCGGGTCATCAAGGATTCGGTCGGCAACGTCCTGAACGACGGCGACACCGTCACCGTCATCAAGGACCTCAAGGTCAAGGGCTCGTCGCTGGTCGTGAAGGTCGGCACCAAGGCGAAGAACATCCGCCTGATCGAGGGCGATCACGACATCGATTGCAAGATCGATGGCATTGGCGCGATGAAGCTGAAGTCGGAATTCGTGCGCAAGGCGTGAGACCGGCCTGGCGCAGGCGGCGCAGCGTCTTGCTGTCCGCTCGTCACGCCGGTGCCGCGCGGACTTCCTAGCTGGCCAACTCCCGGCAGCGCGCGGCGTCCAGCGCATGGCCGCAGGCATGGAACTCCCGCGCCGCCGCGGCGAAGCCTTCGCGTGCGGCAGCGACACGGCCGGTGGCCCGTTCGATGTGGGCCTGCGCCTCGTGCAGCGACGCGTACCAGGCCGGCAGTTTCATCACCACGTTGGCCAGGTATTCGGACTGCTGCTGGTGGCTGGCCGCCAGGTCCAGTTCGTGCGCTCTCGCGGCCGCAATGGTGGCCGGGATGGCGAAGGTGATGCGGCAGCCGGGGCAGCTTTCCAGCGGGCCGCGCACGTTGGCCTCGGCCTCCTCCAGCACGCCCAGCGCGGCATCGGGCTGCGTGGCCATTGCGATGCGGGTGCCGTAGATGCGGTCCAGCAGGTGGAAGCCGACGTCGGACTGGCGCGCGACGTCGAGCGCTTCATCGAGCAGGCCGCGCGCCCGGTCCATCTGCCCGCGGTAGATCGCCAGTTCGGAGCGGCGCTGCAGCGACAGCGCTTCGCCGGTCGCGCCGCCGATCGCGCGGTGCATGCGCCCGCCCGCCACCAGGTCCTGCTCGGCGGCGTCGAGCTGGCCGCTGAGCAGCCAGGCCTCGCCGCGCAGCGTGACCGCGAACGCATGCCCGCGCGCTGCGCCCAGACGCTGCGCTTCCGTGGCCAGCGCATCGGCGAACGCGATGACCTCGGCATACGGCCGCGAGCCGTACAGGAAGCGCTGCGTGATGCACAGGTGGCCGTCGAACACGCGCACCGCCAGCTGCGGCAGGTGGCTCGTCTCCTGGAGGTCGGCCCACACGCTGCCATGCAGGTCGCCGCGCGCGTGCGCCGCCGCGGCCTGCGACCAGGAGGCGATCACGAGCGTGCCTTCGTCGCCGGTCTCCAAGGCAATCCGACGCACTTCGGCCGACCGGCGCGTGCCTTCGGCGGGGTCCCCGAAGCCCAGGGCCGCCGCGCCGCTGTAGGCCAGCGCTTCGGCGAGGCGCCCCGCCACCGTGGTGGGATGCACATCCTTCAGATACTGCAGGGCGCCGGGCGGGTCGCTCATCTTCACTTGCGCCAAGGCCCGCTTGGCGCGCAGTTCGTGGGACAGCGCGTCCGGCGCGACGGCGGCGGCCGCATCGTAGGCGGCCAGCGTGCCCGGCCGGCCCAGGGCGTCCAGGGACTCGGCACGCAGCGCCAGGGCTTCCGGCTGCGTCGCCCGGTGCGCGAGCAGCGGCTCGACATGGCGCAACACGTCCTCGTAGGCGCCGAGGCGAAAGGCCTGGCGCGCAGCCGCCAGCGCACACGGCATCGCCTGCTCGGCGTCGCCCGCGGCGAGCCAGTGATGGCCCACCAGGCCCGGTGCCGCACCGCCTTGCGCGAGCCGCGCCGCCACGTCGCGATGCCACAGCACACGCCGATGCGGCGGGATGCCTTCGGCCAGCGCGTCCCGCACGAGGGCGTGGCGGAAGCGGTAGCGGCCATCGGCCACCACCAGCACGCCCGCGGCCAACGCCTGGTCGAGCCGCGCCAACGCGTCGTGGCCTTCATCGGCGGCCAGCGCCACGGCCGTGGCCACGTCGAAATCTTCGGCCGACAGGGCCAACCGGCGCAGGGCCTCCGTCGCGCCGGGGTCCAGGTCGCACAGGCGTTCGGCCAGGGCCGACGACAGGCTGCGGGACATCACCGCCATGGCGCCGTCTGAGGTGGCCGCACCGCGCGCGAGCTCGACCACGGCAAACGGCAGGCCTTCGGCACGACGCGCGATGGCGGTGGCGGCCTCGGCCGCCATCGGTGCGTCGGCCGAACGGGCCGCGAGCAGCGCCGCTTCTTCCTCGGACAGCGGCCCCAGTTCAAGCGCCTCCAGCTGGCCGGCACGCTGCAAGCGCGAAGTGTTCCGATCCAGCAGCGGCGGCAGCGCATGACGGCACGCGAGCAGCACGAACACCGGGGGGCCGCTTGCCGCCAGCTGCGTCAGCGCCTGGGCGCTCGCGTCGTCCGCCGCGTGCGCATCGTCGACGATGAGCAGCACCGGCTTGTGCGCGGCCGTGGCCAGCAGCAGCCGGCGCACCGCGCCCACCATCTGGTGGCGCCCGAGCGGCAGGGCCAGCGGTTTCACGTCGCCCGAGGCGGTCATCTGCGCCAGCACGGCCTGGGCGTGCGCACCGATGGCCTGCGCCGCGTCGGGCAGTTCGCCGAGCAGGGGCTCCACTAGGTCGGCCGCGATGCCGTAGGGCCGGGTCCAGTCGCCGGCCTGCAACGAGCGCACCTGCCAACCCAGGCCCCGCGCTTCTTCGGCGACACGGCGGCAGAACGCGGTCTTGCCCATTCCCGCCGGCGCGCGCACCATCGCGCCCCCCGGACGGCCCGCGAGGCTGGCGCGCAGCCACCCCAGGACACGCACCAGTTCCATGGCACGGCCGACGAAACGCGGCGCGGCGCCTTCCAGGCCCGCCACGCATTCGCGGTACAGCGCTTCGGCCGACGGGCCGGGACGCATGTCCAGGGTCTGCTGCAGATGGTCGCGCAGGTGGCCGTACCAGCGCAGCGCCGAAGAGCGCCGCCCGGCCGCCAGTTCCTCGCGCATCAGCTGGATATGGGCTGCCTCGTCGGTGGGGTCTTCGCGCACCAGCCGTTCCAGGTCGCCGGTCTGGCGCAGCAACCGCAGGAACTTGTCGCGCAACCGCTGGCGCGGCGCCTCGGTCCAGGCTTCGTAGCGGGCGTCCGGCAGGAGGTCGCCACCGTAGAGCTGTGCGGCCGCCTTGCAGGTCTGCGGATCGCCGCTGCGCAGGGCCTCGTCCGCTGCGCGCTCGAACTGCTCGGCGTCGCACGCCACCGCACGGTCGGGCAGCAGGAAAACGCGGCCGCTTCGCAGCACCAGGGCGTCGGGCTGGCCGATGAACTGGCGCGCGTGGTGTGCGGCCTTGCGCAGGTTGGCGCTGCCGGCGTCGGGGTCCAGGTGCGGCCACAGGGCGTCCACCACCTGCTCGTTCGCCAGGCTGCGTCCGGGCTGCAGGGCCAGCAGCTGCAGCAGCTCGGCGGCGCGCCGGGTCAGCGGCACTGGTGGAATCTGCGGGTCGTCGCCGGCCACGCTCAGGTGGAACGGGCCCAGCAGCCGGATGGACACGGCTTCGGACGGCAGAGTCGGTGGGGGCGACATCGCGATTCCTTTCCCCCGGCACGGGCCGGGAACGTTTCAGGAATGCCAAGCGTGGAGGATGAGTATGCCGTCTATCGAACCTGGCGGGTGCAACGAATAGACGCACCACCCTCGCGCCCGCGGACCCTCAAGGAGTACCTCATGCATATCGCAAAAGACGAAGTCGACGTGAAGATGGAAATTCCCGGTGCCCTGATCCGGCAGCGTTTGAACTTCGGCGACGCGACCGGCTACAGCAAGATCAGCGGCGAGTACTTCACGCTGTCGGCGGGCGTCGACACGACGCCGCTCTTCCAGGGCCTGAACAACCACAACTCCTGCCAGTGCCCGCACTGGGGGTTCGTGATCAAGGGCCAGATCACCACCACCGACGACGCCGGGGAGCAGGAGACCGTCCAAACCAACGACCTGTTCTATTGGCCGCCTGGCCACAACGTCAAGGTCGACGCCGACGCGGAGATCGTGATGTTCAGCCCGCAACACGAGCACACGCACGTGATCGACCACATGATCGAGAAGGTGAAGTCATGAACCCGAACAAGGCCCTCTGGGAAAAAGGCGACTTCACCCGCATCGCCGAGAGCATGCGCGAGAGCGGTGAAGACGTCGTGCGGCACGCCCGCATCACGCCCGGCATGAAGGTGCTGGACCTCGGCTGTGGCGACGGCAACACCGCCATCCCGGCCGCGAAACTCGGCGCGCAGGTGCTGGGCGTGGACATCGCCGCCAACCTGGTCGCCGCGGGCAACCGGCGGGCGGCCCAGGCCGGGCTGTCGGCCAGCTGCAGGTTCGAGGAAGGGGACGCCTGCGAGCTGCGACTCGAGAACAAGTCCTTCGACCTCGTCATCAGCATGTTCGGCGCCATGTTCGCGCCCAGGCCCTTCGACGTGGCACGGGAGATGGTGCGTGTCACGCGCCCGGGCGGCCGCATCCTCATGGGCAACTGGATCCCGAACGACCCGACGCTGGTGGCGCAGATCCTGAAGATCAGTTCGTCGTATGCGCCCCCGCCGCCCGAGGGTTTCGTGAGCCCGATGGGCTGGGGCTCGACCCCGAACATCCTCGAGCGCTTTGGCGCGGTGGGCATTGCCTCGGAGGCGATCAGCTGGGAACGCGACAGCTACATCTTCGACTTCAAAGGCTCAGCGGAGGAATTCGTCGACACGTTCCGGCAGTTCTATGGCCCGACCATGAACGCATTCGACGCGGCAGCCCAGGCGGGGCGCACCGACGAACTGCGCACGGAGCTGCTGACGCTGTTCCAGAGCCAGAACCAGAGCCAGTACCCCAACACCTGCCTGATCGCTGCGACGTTCCTGCGGGTGACGGTGGAGGTGGGCTGATCCGCGGCGTTCCGTCGGCTTCTGCGGTCAGCCGCGGCGTGAAGGCTTCGCCCGCCCTACCAAGCGTAGCCCACCTGCACTCGCGCCCCAAGTTTGCGCCCACCGCTGTCGCCCCCGCCGCTGGTGGCGCTGGACAGGCCCACGCCCAGGTTCAGACTCTCGTTGACCTGATAGCCCCAAGCCACGCCCAGCGCACTGGCACCGCCGTAGTTGCCCACGGCCGCTCCCACCCACTGCTTGCCCGCCGACAGCATGGGCATCTGCGGCATGGCCATGGCGGCGGCCACCCCGCGCGAGGCGTATTGGATGGCCGTGTTCTGCGCCGCGCCCACCGCTTGCTGCATCTGGAAGAGGTTCACCGCGTCGGTGGGCATCACGCCCGCGGCCACGTCGGTAATCTGGCGCGTCAGGCCGGCCGCGCCATTGCCGACCGAGACGATGTTGTCACGGACGGCCACCGAGCCTTGGCCCAGGGCCACCGAGTTGCTACCGGTCGCCAGCGTATTGGCGCCCAGTGCCACGCTGTTGTTGCCTGCGGCCACGGCGTTGTTGCCCACTGCCGTGGTCGGATCTGCCAACGCGCGCGCGCCGGCGCCGATGGCCACAGAGCCGGCGTAGTTGGCCTGCGCCCCGGTACCCAGCGCGGTGGTGTTGTCGCCATTGGCTTGGGCGCCCTGGCCCAGGGCGGTGGCACCGGTGCCTTGCGCTGTCGCGCCGGGGCCGCAGGTGACGTTGCCGCCGCTGAAGTTGCACAGCCCGTTCTGGAAGGCTTGGTTCATCAGCGTTTGCAGGGCCATCACCTGCTGGGTAGTGAAGCCGTTGGCGCTGCTCAGCGTGCCCTGCGCCGTCTGCTGCAATTGCCCCACGTTCACCGCGTCGGTGCTGGCCTGCCCGGCGGCCACGTTGCCGATGGTGGTGCCTTGGCCGCCGTTGCCGTTGAGTTGCAGGGTCTGGCCGCTGTTGGCGTATTGGGCCGAGTTGTTAGCTATGGTGAGCGCCTGGTTGGCGGTGCCCTGGGCGGTGGAGACGCCGGTGGACAGGCTGCTGACCTGCCCGGCGGTGCTGCTGGACAGACTACTGAGGTTGTTGTTTGTTGTGGCTAGATTGGCATTGGTCGTGTTCAGACCAGTGGACAGGCTGCTGACTTGCCCGGCAGTGCTGGTGGACAGAGTGCTGAGGTTGCTGTTGGTGGTGGCCAGGTTGGCGTTCGTGGTATTCAGGCCGGTGGACAGGCTGCTGACTTGCCCGGCGGTGCTGGCGGACAGGGAGCTGAGACTGCTGTTGGTAGCGGCCAGGTTGGTGTTCGTGGTGTTCAGGCCAGTGGACAGGCTGCTGACTTGCCCGGCGGTGCTGGTGGACAGAGTGCTGAGGTTGCTGTTGGTGGTGGCCAAGTTGGCGTTCGTGGTATTCAGGCCGGTGGACAGGCTGCTGACTTGCCCGGCGGTGCTGGCGGACAGGGAGCTGAGGCTACTGTTGGTAGCGGCCAGGTTGGTGTTGGTGGTGTTCAGGCCAGTGGACAGGCTGCTGACTTGTCCAGCGGTGCTGGTGGACAGAGTGCTGAGGTTGCTGTTGGTGGTGGCCAGGTTGGCGTTCGTGGTATTCAGGCCGGTGGACAGGCTGCTCACAGTGCCGGCCACGGTGCTCAGGTTGCCCGAGAGGGTGCTGACGCTGGTGGTCAGGGTGCTCAGACTGGTGGAGACGGTGTAGAGCTGGCCGCCGTTGACGCCATCGGTGCTGCCGACAGCAATGCTGCCGGCAGTCAGGTTCGTTAGGGTTCGAGTGGTGCCGTTGCCGCCGATGGAGACGGTATTGGCGGCGTTGGCGACCGAACCTTGGCCCAGAGCAACGGAGTTGGTGCCGCCGCTGCCGACCACCGCGCCGTTGCCCAGGGCGGTGGCGTTGTCGGCCAAGGCCTGGGCCGCTTGCATGCCGGCGTTGCTGCCACCGATGGCGGTGGTGTAGTTGCCACTGGCTACGGCGCCGGCGCCGCCGGCTTGGCCGTTACCGTTGGGGTTGTCCCCTCCCTTAGCACCGCTGCCGATGGCTGTACTGCCAATGCCGCTGGCGATGGCGCCGTTGCCGCCAGCACCGCCTTCAACACCACCGGCGCCACCGCTGCCACCGCTGCCTATTGCGGTAGTGCCTGTATTCGAGGCGGATGCTCCTGCGCCACCTGCGCCGGCGGAATAAGCACCAACACCCATGATCTTTCCCGAGCCTCCGCCGCCGCCGCCGCCGATGGCGGTTGCGCCCGCAATGCTGGCCGAAGCACCGCCACCGCCGGAGCCTCCTGTTCCCAGCCCGTTGGCTGCCGGAACGGAATAGGGATTCAGATTGGAACCGTTGGCGCCGCTGCCGATGGCGACGGCGCCGTTGGCAGCCGTAGAGCCGCCGCCGCCGCCGCCATTTGCGAGCGCGCCACCTCCACCGCCTGCACCCGGCGTCCCGCCGGTGCCCGGGTAGGGTTGGCTGCCATTGCCACCTGACTGGCCCACCGCACCACCCTGGCCGGCTGTGCCCGCGAAGCCCAGCCCACCCGCTGCTCCATCCCCCCCGCTGCCGATCTGCACGCCCTGCGCCCAAGCCACGCCGCCCACCGGAGCCAGCGCAGCGCCCAGTACGCAGCCCGCCGCCAGCAGCGCACGTGTCAGCGAGGACGGTGCCAGCCCTCGGTGTACCCGCATTCCCGCCTCGTGCTTGCTGTGAGTTGCATGGCTGCCAACACTTGCTGCTCGAGCGCAGCCCCCGCCGTTCTCCGGCCCTCTCTGGTCAGAGAAGGCGTTCTGGGCAACGACCGATGCGACGAAAGGTTGACTGATTTTGGACATGGGGGGTTCCTGCGGGCGACTTGGATAAGAAATTGAATCGAGTTCATTCACCCGATCTAACCAATCGTAGTGATTGAAACTTTTGTAAACAATCACCTAAAACAGGTAAACAAGTCACACGAACCATTTACTGTCGTGGCCGCTCGCCGAGGAGTGGCGAGGGGCACGATGTGCTCCCCCCGTTGCCCGAGAGCCAGAACACCTGCACCCGCTTGGCAACATCGTCCACTTCGGCGCCTCCCAGGGGCGGGCTACCTCTTGGCAGCGACCTTGGTGTGCCGCATGCGGCCTCACTTCCCCAAAGGGGCGTTCCACCAATCAAAACCGCTCGGACTCAAGTCCATTCGTGTTTTCCGAACGCCCTGCCAACAGCGGGGCGCCACTCCCATCAAGTCCTGGGCTGCAGCAGCGAGGGGATTTTCAGAGAGCGAAACTCCCTCGCGATCTGTACGCAGTTCCGTCCCTGGGCACCCGTCAGTACGCCCGTATCCTCGGACACTCGGTCGATGAGCTGGGTCTCGACCCCGCCGAAGCGTGGAGTTCCTGGTACGCCTGATACGCCGTGTCGTGGCCGCCATACCAGCAGCGCCTGAAACATGTCAGATGGCGCCCCTTTGCGGGAAGTGGCGAAGTGCTTCGCCTCGAAGTCCGTTCAGCAGTTCAGGGCGTCAATCCTTGAAATTGGCCTGCTCTTGCGGCCCGAATTGGTCGGGTTCGGACTGATCGGGGCGCCTACCATTTGGCGAATCCGGGAAGGATGAAACACCCACTCCCTTCAATCATCAGAAACGCAGGATCAGATGAACAGCAATCAAGCACCACCGCTCGCACGGCCCATCGAAGAAAACGACTACGAAGCATGGCGCCAGCTCTGGCTGGACTACCAGGCCTTCTACGAAGTGAAGCTGCCTGCAGAAGTCACGCGCACCACCTTCGATCGATTCTTGGATCCCGACGAGCCTGTGTTCTCTACCGTCGCCACGCAAGGCGATCGCTTGATCGGCTTCGTGAATTCGGTCGTGCACCACTCCACATGGTCGACGGCCGATTTCTGCTATCTCGAAGACCTGTATGTTTCGCCTACTGTTCGGAGTGGTGGAATCGGGAAACTGCTGATCGAGTCGGTGCAGGCCCTCGCGCAGCAGCGTCAATGTGCACGGCTTTATTGGCACACGCATGAAACCAATAAGCGCGCGCAGAAGCTGTACAACTGGGTTGCACAGAACTCGGGGTTTATCGAGTACCGGATGAGTCTGTAGACAAGACCGGCGGACACCGTCGCGCAAAATGGACTGTTCGAAACTCGCAGCCTCCGGCTGTCGACAGACCACATGGCACGCAATCTCGCGCTGGACACGCTCAAGATCCACATCGCCGATCCCAGGTTGGCATCGCTGGAGTTGCGGGTCCGTGTGCAGCGCGCACTGCGCCAGCTGATCCTGGATGGCATGCTGGCACCGGGCTATCGGCTGCCCGCCACGCGTACGCTCTCGCAGTCGTTGGGCCTGTCGCGCGACACGGTGGAAACGGCCTACGCCCAGTTGCAACTCGACGGCTACATCCAACGGCGCAAAGGCTCGGGCAGTTTTGTCTCCGACAAGATAGGACCGAGCCTTCTCGGAACGCGCGGCAGAAAAAGCAACCTGCCGGCGGCACCGTTGCGGCCGCGGGCCCGCGCCCCGGCGGCACTGAGTTCGAGGGGCGCCGACCTCCTCGCCGGTGGCGGCGTCTGCGACCAGCAGGTCGTCAAGGCCTTCGCGACCGGGCTTCCCGAAACGCGCACCTTCCCCATGGCCGTCTGGGAGCGCCTGCAGCGCCAAGCCTCGAAGGACCATCGCGCCAGCGTGTTGCTGCACGGCGACCCGCAAGGCGCCGAGCCCTTGAGGCAGGCCATTGCGGACTACCTGAATCTGGAGCGCGGAGCCAAGGCGACGGCCGATCAGGTGCTGGTGCTGACCAGCACCCGGCAGGCGCTCTTCATGTGCGCCCAAGTCCTCGTCGATGCCGGCCAGCCGATCCTGATGGAAGACCCGGGTTACTTCGGTGCACGCAAGGCCTTCGAGATGGCCCAACTCCAGATCGTGCCGGTCCCCGTAGACGAAAAAGGTGTGCGCACCGACCGGCTGCGCGTGGACAGGAGCGGCGCCAACACCATCTACGTCACACCCTCGCACCAATATCCCACGGGCGTCACGATGGCCCTGGAGCGGCGCCTTGAACTGACGGCCTGGGCGGCGCAGCGCCAGGGCTGGATCATCGAGGACGACTACGACAGCCAGTTCCACTACGAAGGCCTGCCCACGGCCTGCGTGCAGGGCCTGGACACCTTCCAGCGGACCATCTACCTCGGGACCTTCAGCAAGTCGCTGTATCCCGGTTTGCGGATGGGTTACATGGTGCTGCCGCACGAGCTGGTCAAACCCATGAGCCATGCGCGCAGCATCCTCGACGGCCACACCCCGCAAATCGCCCAGCTGACGCTGGCCCGCTTCATGGAGGCTGGCCACTTCGGCGCGCACATCCGGTCGATGCGCAAGATCTATGCAGCGCGTCGGGAGGCGATGGCCCACGCCGTGCAGCGGCACCTTTCAGGCATCGTGACGGCGCATCTTCCTCCAGGCGGCTTGCAGATGCCTTGCCTGCTGACCGAAGGCCGGTCGGAGCTGGACACGATCAGGCAGGCCGCGCGAGTCGGCATCGAACTGCCCGGGCTCAGCCGCCTGTATGCCAGGCCGCCAAGCAGAGGCGGGTGGTTGCTGGGGTTCGCGGCGCTCACGCCGCATGAGATCGAGACAGCCATCCAGCGGCTGGCCGAGGCGCTTGCATAGACGCGAGACTTCGGGAATGTGGTCTGCCCGTAGAGAAGAAATTGGACTGAATAGGCAGTCCGGCTGAAGCCTAAGCTCGCCCTCTTCCATGCCATTCCATCGAGAAGAGAAGGAGCGCCCCGCGTGAGCCGAACCACTCCACGACTGCAACCCGCCGACTGTTGGATTCCGCCGATCTCTGACCCTAGATTTCCATCGAATACTGACCCACCCGCTTTGTGAGCCTGAAGGCTTCACGGTGTGGATAAGTGCTTGGTGTGTGTGGATCTGCCGCAGATTGCGCCGCTGTTTCCGCGATTTGGTGGCCTCGATCGCGAGCCAGGTCCCGAGCTTCTCGGCATAGGGATCGAGCTTGCTTGAACTCATCCGCTTGGCGTAGCGCGGCTCTTCATCGCCGGCTCGCAGGTACTTCTTTACGGTGTTGCGAGACAGGCCTGTACGCCTGGCTATCTCGCGAATGGACATCTGCTCGCGCAGGGCCCAGCGTCTGATGACACTCAATGTCGCCACGTCTATCACTCCTAGGATCCCCTGCTTTAAGAATGAGCAGGGTAGAGTTTTACGTGGGTCAGTCTTAGACGGAAATTACTGGCTTTAGAGGGTCAATTTTCGGCGGCAATCAACACAGCCCATTCTGGAAGGGGTACAAGTTGGCCGATTGTCATTGATGGGCGTTGGCCGCTCTGGCACCGACTGAAACTTCGCGTGGGATTGGACGATGCGTCGTGCATGCTAGGAACTCGATTGTTCCCCGACCGAATGTCTGCGCCGCCGCAATGCCGCCGCGCTTTCCCCGCCCTGGCCCCAGTTGTCTGGATCGACCTCTTCGATCAGAACAGTCACGTCTTCCGGCCGCTTGCCCAGCACGTCGTGCAACAGCTTAGTAGCGCCAGCGATCAGCGCGGCCTTTTGTTCTTTCGAGGTCGCTGGTTCACGACGCGCGAGGCAAATGGTTACTAAGGGCATGCGAAAGAATCGTCCTTGAGCTGGCCGTCTGACATTTTTTTCTCGAATAGCCGAGCAAATCAGCGGTGCACTCTCATGCGCCTGGTTGTGCGGAAAACTCGGTCGGCACGCCCTCTACAGTGAGGAGCTAGAGGAATCGCGCGGCTCCTCACTGTTGCGAGTCCTTTTTGAGAGGGATCTTTCACTCTTGCACTTGGGATGTCCATGATGTTTCGTGCGGGCTGAGGTCGAGTTGTATGCCGACGGCGTCAGCACTACGCGGAGGGATTCACGGTCTACTATCTTTTGCGGTGCAATCCTGGCGAGACATCTCGGATGAGTCCGGGGGAAGGACATCGGGGAAAAGTGCAAGCAGTTCTTCACTGATCTCTCGCAAGCAAAGATGCATGCGCGTGACTACAGCGATTGCGCGCAGGGCAGACCGAATCTCAGCGTCCTCAATCGAGGTCGACCGATGTGGTTTCATTTCATCCTCTCTGGGCTGATTTTTCATATGCCGCTACCTTGTGCGATACCTGTCCCCAACTTTTGACACGCAGAACAGCCGTCGCCACCACCTCCTCCAATGTGAAGGAAATCCACTGTTGTGGCGGGTCCACGTTCCCGCACCAGCAAGAGCGAGCTCGGCTCGAACCAGGTATGGGTCTTCACGATCGGGAGAACAGCAGAACCCACAGCGCCGCATCAGTTTGAGCATGGGCTCATTTCTCACCAGGACGTCGCCATATAGCCATTGCAGGCCTGAATTTCTAGCGCTGAGGATTAGCGTATTCATGATCAGAAATCCCAGGCCACGACGTTGCCAGTAGTCCTCCACCACAAGCGCAAATTCGGCTGAGCGGTCACCGGCATCCCTGTTGACCGCATACCTAGCCTCAGCGACAACTATCTCTCCACCCTGATCCCGACAAGTCACCACGACAGCGACATGGCTCTCAAAATCCACGCAGCTCATTTTTCTACACTGCGCCTGCGAGAGCTCCCGCAATCCACCGTGAAATCGATAACCACGAGCAGTAGGCGAGAGCCTCCTCACCATCTCAGCGATCAAGGTTTCGTCTTGCGGAAGCACGGGACGTAAAAGAAAACGAGACCCGTTCCGAAGTTTCCATATCTCAATAAACTCGGTCGGATAGCGCCGAGGAAAAGTGCCGTCGCTCATGCCCGCTCATATTCCTCGTCGAGCATCTCCAAGCTGGTCAAAAGCTTCAACCATTCCCGCTCTCCCAGATGTGGCTTCACGGCCTCCAGTGCGGCGACGAACGCAGCGGGAGGTGAAGTTGATTTCATCTTCGACATCGCCAGTGAGCGCTCCGAAGGACTCAAGAATGGAATCAACCAACGGAGGATGAAACCAGCCTCTTGAGGAGTGAGGGAGCGGAGAATGGCGTCGTGCATTGCGCCAATTTCGACGTCTGAGTAGTGCTTCCACAGTATCGCGTTGTGAACGACTTCCTCGATGTGAAGGTGCTCGAAGTTTCGAGCAATGAACAAGGCTAGCGATCTGTAGAGAACATTCGTATCAGCAGAGCGGTGCTCAGGAGCGCATTTCTGCAGCTTGATTGTGGCCTCAACCAGCTTCTCGATCTCTCGCTCATGGGCTTCATGGTCTTCCTCGACAAATCGGGTCGATCCTTCTGCGCGAGCCTCCAACGCGGCATGAATAAACCGGCTCTCGTGGTCTGCGTGTGAACGGCAGAACTCCAGCAGTGTCAAGACACGTTGCGTCATCTCGGCATATTCATCCGGATCGTCACCATCCATTCGCCCGAGGGAGATCAGGGTATCCGTCATCAGCGCACGCAACGCCTTGTGAATTCCTCCGTAGAGGTCGAAACGCGGGGGTTTCACAACGTTAGGCATGAACAATCGATTCCATTCTCAAAATCTCGAGTGTTCACCTTCCCTTGCCAACAGACCACAGTCAAAACACTTGCAGGCACAGCCGAACGTTTTGGAACGAAAGTTTTTTCATCCCTTTGAACTTCATCGACCACTGAGAACTGAGATGAAGCCACAGGGCTGTCAGATCGCGTCATTGGGCTGTGTACGGGGAACGCTGCGAACGGAACAATTCCTCGATGCCTCCTGCCCTGAACCCGATGGACCATCCGGTCTGCCTCTCCAACCCTGATCGCCTCCTCTCCGCCGACGCTTCGATCGAGCACGTTCCATTCGCGATGTGGCTCGTCAGCGCAGTACGACCCCAGCGATTGGTCGAGTTGGGCACCCGCGGCGGGAATGTCTATCTCGCCAGTTGCCAGACGGTAGCGAGTCTCGAGCTCTCCACGCAGTGCTTTGCCATGGCGATTTTTGATCCAGACACACGAACGGATGCCTCGGGGATTGCCGCTCTTCGGCAACATCACGATCCGCTGTACGGCCACTTTTCTGCTCTGATCCCGACAACGCCGGCGGATGCCTCGCAGTCCTTCGACCTCGGAAGCATCGACATCCTTCACATCGACGCAAGCCATCCACTCATACGTCTAGAAGACCAGATTCGGCATTGGCACCCGAAAATGAGCCGGTCCGGCCTCATCATCGTTCGCGGCATCGAATCCGCCGATCTCGGGAATGAAGATCGCCATGCTTGGGCACTACTCCGTACCAAGTTTTGCTGCTTTCAGTTCCATCATGACAGCGGGCTTGGCGTATTGCTTGTTGGCTCCGAACCACCGGAAGTTCTCAACGCCTTCTGGGACTCTCGCGACGAGGACTCGAAGGCCCTCAAACTCACCTTTTCTGCACTGGGCTCCCGCCTCAGCGAGAAGCTTCGGACGACAGATCTGCGACTCGCCTTGGCACAGTCCGTCCTGGAACACCAGAAAATTCGCGAGAGATTGCTTGTTTCGACGTCTATCGAAGAGCAGCTCTCGCACAAGCTCGGGGCGTCGCATGAGCGCAACCGACACTGGGAACTAGAACTACGTAACCGGGACGCGGTCGTAAGTCAGCTGGAAGAAGATGTCCGCGCCCTCAACAGAGATATTGCGCAAAACAAATCTCACCTCAACGAGCTTCTATCTACTATCTCACGGCAGACTACTGAGCTTTCCACAATCCACGAGAGCGTGGGCTGGGCATTCGTGCAGCGCTACTGGAGACTGCGCGCGCGCTGGTTTCCATTGGGAACCCGGCGGGGCCTCCTCTATGAAAAGCATCGAGACCTCTTCATGCACGTGGACGCGAAGCCAAGGCATAGACCGACACGCCATGCGTCCACCAAGCTCCAGGGTTCTACAAATCGCCTAGGCGCCCCGAATTCCTCTTTTCCTTGGCAGCATGGGCTGACGACGGTCAGCCGAGAAAGCCGGGGGCAACGGATATTGATCGTCGCCGAGCTCTCGCTACCGGCTTGCAAGCGATATCGCGTGGATCAAAAGCTCGCGATGTTCAATATCGTTGGATACGAAGCGAGCGCTATAGATTGGCGCGACCATGCTAGATGCATGAGGGCGATGCAGTTCCATGGTCTCGTCATCTTCTATCGTGTTCCGGCCTCTACGGAAACCGTGAAACTCGCCGAAGAAGCGCGACGACTTCTCGTCCCGACCTTCTTTGATGTGGATGATCTTGTTTTTGAGGTCGATGAGTACCGAGAGAACCTCGAGGCATTGGGCTTGCCATCGGAAATGAGAGAGGCCGCTCTTGACGGCGCACGCCAGTATCGCGAGATGCTTCGCCTCTGCCTTCACGGCATCGCAAGCACGCCGACCATCGCGCGCCATATGAAAGGGCATGTTGCGGGCGAAGTCCATATTCTCGAGAACGGTCTCGACGATCAAATCTTGCGGATAGCAGAGAGGGCAGCACCTTCTTCCGAAGCAACATCCATCGATGTTGTCACGATTGGCTATGGAAGCGGCTCACGAACACATGATGCGGACTTTATCGTCGCAGCCGACGCATTGGCCAGAGTCATGCAACGGCATGCAAACGTGCGTCTGGTTGTGCACGGTCCGTTGAAGGTCCCCCCTTCGCTCGCTCAGCACGCAGATCGAATTTTCAGCGTTCCGTTTCTCGAAGCAGATGACTACCTGCTCGCACTGTCGTCATGGCATATCAGCATCGCTCCACTCGAGAACACCACCTTCAATCACGCCAAGAGCAACATCAAGTTTATCGAAGCTGCTGCATTCCGAATCCCAAGCATCTGCTCTGCAACGGGTCCGTTCAGTGCGGTAATCACACATGGGCTGAACGGTATGCTGGCCCGAAACTCCGAGGAGTGGGAGCAGGCCTTGACGCTGCTCATCACGGACAGACCGCTTCGTCATCGGATGGGAAACGAAGCGTACCGCTCAGCCATGAGCCGATACCGCCCCACGGCGATGGCTGCAGGTCCTTTACAACCAATCCTCGACCATCTGCGTCCATCGCCGAAACCGCAAGGCCTGAAGGTTCTAATCGCCAACGTGCTTTTCTCGCCTCACAGCTTTGGTGGCGCGACGATTGTGGCCGAACAACTGGCGCGCCAGCTCGCCGCCGACGGTTGCGGAATTTCTGTGTTCACAGGCATCACAGCATCGCATCTCCCGAACTACCAAGTCGTTCGCTACGAGGCGTTAGGCCTGCCGGTCATTGCGGTTCAACTTCCCAACAATGGGGATCCAACACTGGAATACAACGATCCCGCAATGAAAGAAATCTTCGTGCAGGCGATCCGTGCGGTGAAGCCCAATGTCGTGCACCTGCATTCCATCCAGATGCTGAGTTCGTCCTTGATCGAGGCATGCGCGCAGGAGAACATTCCCTATGCAATCACGCTGCATGACGCTTGGTGGTTGTGCGAACGGCAGTTCATGGTGCGTGAAGATGGCCGGTACTGCGGTCAAAAGACCGTCGACCTGGGGACCTGCTCGAAGTGCGTCGCCGACAGTGGCCACGCTTTCAAGCGCAGCTTTCACTTGCGCAAATCGCTCGAAGGCGCTGCGCTGCTGCTTGCACCCAGCGAGTTCCAGCGCCAGCTTTATATCGCCAACGGCTTGGCACCGCACCGCGTCGTCGTCAACAAGAACGGCGTGCTCCTCCCCGACCGACCTCGCCCTGCCCGCGCCCCGAACGCACGCGTTCGCTTCGCCTACCTGGGCGGGCGTGCAGCCCATAAGGGATACTTCTGGCTCAAGGATCTCTTCGAGTCCTTGCCGGAAGATGGCTATGTCCTCAAGATTCCCGACATTGCCATGCAGATGGGACCGCCGTCCATCCAGGCGAGCGAGTGGAACGTCAATGGGCAAATCGAAGTTCTTCCGCCATACAAACAGACGGAAATGGACGATTTTTTCGATACGGTCGATGTACTGCTCGTCCCTTCGCAAGCAAAAGAGAGCTTTGGTCTTTCGGTCCGCGAAGCCCTCGCGCGCGGTATTTGGGTGATCGCGACCGCCTCAGGTGGCGTGGTCGAGGACATTGTCGACGGCGTCAATGGACGAATCGTCGGTAGCAACGATCAGAACGCATTTCGAGATGCTGTTCTTCAGGCACTGAGCGACCCTGACAAGCATGGCGCACCTTCACATACGGTCACCCGAGGAATTCGAGACTACCGCGCGCAAGCCGTCGAGCTGAAGCAGCTTCTGGAGAGGGTTGTAACAGCGCATCGCGGCGGGACATCGGGAGTGGAACTGCCCAATCAGCGCACCGTTTCGGTCTTGTACCCGAGATCTTTCAAGCCATCGGCTTCTCCTCAGAATGCCGGGGAGGCACCTCGGAGCGCTTGTGTGGACGTCGAGGACATCGAGTCGCAGAACAGTCAGATGCGAATCGCTTGAGCGCGTTCGAGGGAGAGCGACTAGTCAGCGGGGAGGCGAACGACCTGCTCAACCTCAGTGCGCCATGTTCAGCAGTTCCAGGGGTCGCTGGACTACCAGACGAAAGCGCCCCCTCCCCGTCTTCTCGACGCGCACGTCGGTGCCGTGTTCATCCAAACGTCGCTGTAGCATCAGCAATCGGGCTTCCAGGTTGTCAGTCACGTCTGGCAGTCCAAGGCTCGGGTCCAGGCGCAATTCACGGTTAGTGAATTCCGTGCGGCCTGCATCACGGAAATCGCGGACCAATTTCCAGAAGATGGCGCCGGCGACACCTTTGATCAGGTAGGCGTCATCCAGAAAAATGCTGTCGTTGGCATGGAAATGCCTAACTTTCAGCACCGGCCTTTGATTCAATCGCAGTGCAGCAGACGAGGCATTCGACACAGAATGTTCGCCGGCGTCGGCCGTGCACTGTGCGAGATCGATCGCAGTGCCCAGGTGCGATGCCAGTGCCACCAGCGCATCTTCGTCCTGATAATCGAATCGCGCATCGACCGGACTTTCGGCGAACAGCACGCCCAGCAACACGCCCCCTGACATGATGGGCGCTGCCATCTGGCTGTGCGGCTCCACCAGGCCGGGAAAGGGGATGGTTTCTATCTCATGTGCCGGCACCGGACTGCCGGGTAGCAGACTGGTTCGAATGGCATGGTGGTAGCTGTAGGCCAGGCTCATGTGAACGATGCGAACCGGTGTGCATTCCCTCGCGGCCACTCCGATCACGCCCTCGCCGATCGCGATCTCGGAGCCGACTCCAGAGGCCACGTAGCCGCAGGTGGCGACGGTGTACAGGCGCCCCATCTGACGGTCCAGCAGCAGGACGATCGCGTAGCGGACACCGAGAAATTCATTGAGGGTCGACAGCGTTGCATTCAATGCATCCGCCAACCCGGTGCAACGCGACAGCCGCTCGCCGCCGCGGCGCACGGCACTGAGCGGACTGGTGCGTGGCGGAGCCATCGATGCACGCGAGCCGACACTCTCGATGCTCTCGATAGCTTCCACGCAGTAGATGTCGGAGCCGCGCAGCGCGAACACCTCCGTCATGCCGCTGTGAGATGCAATGCCCGCGAGCTGCGCCTTCATTCCCTCGTAGATGGCGCCCTGCGTCTCGGTTCTCAAGTAGCGAAGCTGGAGCCGGTAGGACTCTGCAGTCGAAGGATGCAAGACCACCGCCGTCGCGTGAGGATTGGACAGGATGTTCTGGCGTGTCTTGTTGAAGAACTGAAAGGACAGCGCCACGTGGCGCTCATCCACATAGAACACCTGTGAGATGAAGGTGACGTTGGGCGTGCCATCCACACCGCACGTTGCCATAGCGGCCGGTATGGCGCCCTCCAAGCAAGGACGAATGTCGGCAAGCGATGGGCGAGAAGATCTAGGCACCCCGCGCCTCCCGTTCTTCGATCGATGAAAACGAAGCCCCGGCTTTGGCGCCGGGTGTCTGGTCGAACGCCTGCGTTGGTACAAAAGCGACCGCAACCAGGTCATCCATCCGATGCGCGAGCATCGCATGAGTGAATGCTGAATCAAACCCGACCTGCTGTATTTCGATCTCCATCGAGGCGAGATAGCGCTCAATTTTTTTCAGGTCGCCCGGGCGGATGGACCGGATGCGCGCATCCGCTCCCTTGACTTGCACGGTGCGATGAGAGATCGGCTCAGAGAACACCACGGCGATGCGACCCGTGCTGGAGATGTCCTGCAGCAGCTGCATCGACTGCGGGCGTGACAGGTAGACGGTGACACCGTCGGCGCACAGCGCCGTCGCAACGGCGCGCATGACACTGGGCAACAGTGCGAGCCCGCTGCTGCTGACGATCGCGGAAACACCCTTTTCCATCAGGGCGCGCAGATCGCCCGGGATTGAAGCGCCTCGCGGACCGGGCACAGGAGGATCATTGTTCATTTCCGAGCCTTCATATATCCGGTCTTCGGGTGCCGGACCTTGCTGTACGCCGGATGCAACGATTCAGTTCGCGGGTATCGGGGTGATCTTGCGAATCAGATGGTTGCTGGTGTCCGCCACGTAGAGATGGCCTGCAGCGTCTACCGCGATGCCATAAGGATCGGCGAACGACGCTGCGGCACCCACCCCGTCATCGGTGCCCGGCTCTCCCCGCGAGCCAGCCAACGTGGTCACGACACCCGTTGACGTGATCTTCCGGATCAGATGGTTCCCACTGTCAGCCACAAAGACGTTACCGCTGCCATCAACGACCAATCCACCGACGTACCTGAAAGATGCTGCCGATCCCGTGCCATCCTCGGCCCCCATTTCCCCGGAGCCCGCCAGTGTCGTAACAACGCCTGTGGGCGTGATCTTGCGGATCAGGTTGTTGCGAAAGTCGCTCACGTAGATGTTGCCTTGCAGATCCAGCGCCACTGCGAGGGGGGCATTGAACGATGCGGAAGTGCCGGTGCCGTCAGCTGATCCGGCCACCCCGGAACCAGCCAGTGTGGTCACCTCTCCCGTCGGCGTGATCTTGCGGATCAGGTGGTTCTCGAAGTCAGCGACATAGATGTTGCCGCTGCCGTCGACGGCAGCGCCCGCTGGTTTGTAGAAGGTTGCGGCTGCACCGGTGCCATCGGCAGAACCTCTCGCGCCGGAACCTGCCGTTGTCGAGACCACACCGGCGGGCGTGACCTTGCGGATCAGGTTGTTTTCAAAATCGGCGACATGCAGGTTGCCATGGACATCTGCCGCCACACCATAGGGGCCACGGAACGATGCGGCAGTGCCAGTTCCATTGGACGAGCCTGAATGGCCAGAGCCTGCCAGCGTGCTGACATCACTCGCCGGTGTCACCTTCCGGATCAAATTGTTCCTCAGGTCCCCGACATAGAGATTGTTTTCGGCATCGATGGTCAATCCGAACGGCAGATCGAAGGATGCCGCGGCGCCAGTGCCGTTGCCGGATCCGGGTTGTCCGGAGCCCGCAAACGTCGTGACCTTTGCAAGCGCCGCCGAACACGCGACCGTCACGGAGATGACCTCGGAAGTGGCTTTGCCGCTGCCGTTGCTCACGGAGCAGAACTGCCACAGCGGTTGGGCGCGGATCGTGACGGCATAGTCCGCACCTTCCGCCACAGGCGACGCAAAGGTGAAGCTTCCATCTTCGTTGACGGCGAGCTCGTTGTCTGCGTTGTTCTGAAGGATCAGCTTGCCGGCCAGGCCCGTCACGGTGCCGCCGACCTTGTAGTTGGGCGGTGGTGGCGGCGGCGGTGTCTGCTGCTGCAACTGGCCTATCGGGAAGACGCTCCCACCGCCGGAGCCGCCGCCCCCACAGGAAGCCAGCAAGGCAACCAGGCCGGTGAAGGCCGCGATGCATCCCTTGCGCGCGAACCCGATGGCTCCAGCGCGACCGCTTGAATCTTGTTTCATGAATATCTTTTTCCTTTTTTTCTTTTGTAGGGAGATCGGCAGCAACTCACCGTCCGCCACGCGGCAGCGAGCTACTGCGCATTCCGCTTGAATTCGTCAGCGGCCGATCGTGTCGTCGAACGGTGGTGATGCCGTGAGACCGGTCGTCTTCACTCGCATCCAGCCAGAATTGGCGGGCAGCGTCGGCACGGGCAACTGCTTGTCGTAGGGCGCCACGTCCGGCCTGCCGAAACCGAAAGGCAGCGCCGTTCCGAATGACACCAGATCGCCGCCATACGGGTCCGTGAATCCCAGGGCGTTCGTCCAGAGGCTGAGCGATGACTTCCTGGTCGTCGGCACGCCCGTCGACGTGGTGGTCGTGACGGTCACCACGTCCTGGCTCACTACGGCGGGGCTGAGCTTGAGGACGCGCTCGACGGTGTCGAGACTCGCGAACATCACGAGCGAGTTCCCGCCTTCGAATCCGTTACCCGTGAACGGCAGCGATCCACTTCCGCTCCACGCTGTCTTGAGCAGGCCCGCGTCGTTCTTCCCCTTGGCCTCGTACTTGACCTCTGTATCGGAGGCCGGCACGAGCGGGCGCGTGCTGCGCACGAGCGAGCCGTCCACCTTTCGCCGCAGTTCGTGGGCATCGCCACGCACATGCAGGTCCACGGTGATGACGTTGGACAGCATGCCCGTGCTTCCAGGTTGAGGCAGCGTTTCGAACGTGTATTCCACCGTTCCGCGCCACGAGGTCAGCACGCGCGGATTGCTCTTGCGCTTGCGCGCCGTCACACGAACCTCGCCGAAGGAACCCGGGGGATCCGCCTTGTCGGTCGGAAGCGTCAGCTCGAGCTTGTCGTCAGCCCAGGACGAAACGTCGACCTTGGCACCTCCGACCGTGACCTCTCCGGCCTCGGTACCAAAGTTGCCGTGAACGATCAGCTTGTCCTTCCAATCCACTTCCAGCTCCGAGATCACGGGGTTGCTCAGATCGAACCCGTTGCCGAATCGCTTGATGAATGCGTCGGCCTTGTCGTCTTCGACTGCCGGTGTGACCAGAAGGTTGGGCTTGATTTCGGCGGTGGATTTTGTGCCCATGTACTCCCAGACGGCGTCCATGTTGAAGGCCCGGTTGTTGGGCGTTCCAGGATCGACTTTGTTGGCACCGGCGAGCCTGTCGAACATGTACTCCATCGACTCGGCGCCGTGGTCGTTGCTGTTGCCAGCCCATGCGACGATCGTTCCGGCCTGTCTCAGCTGCAAGGCATCTCGAAAGACCAGGGCTTCCGGAGATCCCGACATGCAGGCCAACATGACGACGAGAGAAGCGTCCGAGAACTGGAGGTACTTGAATGCGAATTGCGCAGTCACGCCGTACACCGGGGGCAACTGCTCGCCGCGCTGCTCCTTTGTGCGATCGCGATCGCGGTGGTAGATGAGCACGCCGTCATCGAACTCCGCCTTGTATTTCTTCTCGTTCTCCTCAGTCGCCCGGGTCTCCGAAAAGAGTCCGTATTGCTTTCTCCCCGTGGGGCCGAGGATGGCCCCATGAGACGCGATGTAGAGCAGCCCGATGCTCTTTCCTTGCAATCCCATGAGTGCATCGATCGTGAAAGACCTTTGCGGATGGATATTCCATCCGCTGTCCTTCAAAGTCTTTGCGACGCGTTGCTGCGAGTTGTTCGTCCATACGAATTTGCCCGAATCATCCGCACAGAGGATGACTGCCAGGTCGCTTTCGGCGATCTCCGGCTTTCCCGAAGCACCCAGGCTCGCAACTCTTTCGTCGGCGCGAAGACTGAGCGCAGCGCGCGTCGGCTCCGGCAAGTTCAACTGTTCGCGGTTGTCGGTGTAGACGAAGTACCGCCCGTCCTTGAAACGCGTCCACAAGGTCAGGTCGCCCGTTCCCGCGTCGTCGTACTCCGGCTGGGTCAAGGCCCACGCCTTCAACGCTTCGAAGGGCTCAGACACCTTTGCCAAGAGTAGCTCCTCGTACTTGTCGTGAATACGCAATGTGGCCTCAGAGCGCTCTTGCGCCGTGAATGCCGACGTTTGCCCGTCGCCATCTCCACCTTGCGGGTCATGCCCGCCAAGACCACCGAAGCCCAAACCTCCCCCTCCACTTCCGCCGCCGCAAGCAGTTAAGGCGGCGACCGACAGCGCCATGAACGAGCGCCTTGTCTTTTTCTGAAATTCCATGTGTTGTCCTCTGAGGGGTAGCCAAAAGCCCCGTCCTTGCAACGCGAGATCGGCCATGCCTCGCGGTTCGATACGTGATCACCGATGTCGGATTAGCGGCATGGGATGCCGCAGGTGCAGCGCCGCCAAGTGGCGGCCGCCGATCCTTCAGGAAAAGGATCGATTCATCACAATCCGACCGTAGGTCGCGGCCCGGACGATGTCGCAATGAAGCGGTAACGCCGCCAACCGATCAGCCCCCGGTGCGCCTTCGGGGACCCGCCTTCCTGCAGGGACCGGCGGGTGGGCGGACGCACTGACGCACGTCCAGGCCCACTCTCGGGCGCTCAGTGCCCGACCGTGTCCTTGAGTTCGGGCGAGACCTGCATGGCGCCCCACTGGAACTTCAAGCTCATGCCGCTGCTCGAAGGATCCTGGTTGTCGGTCTGGCCTTGCCCGGCATTCAACTTGGCATCGAGCGGCAGGTAGAACGCATGGGGAAAGCGCTCATCCTGAGGCCAGCTGGGGCTGCCGTCGTAGAAGTAGTCGGAGAGCTGGTACCAGATCTGCAACCGCGCCAGCACGGACGTGTCGTCTGTCTGGAGTGTCATCTGGGACTTGCCGAATGTGCTCCCCACATGGAACCGCTTCTCGACGGCATTCAGGCGGGCGTAGACGATGTCCGAGAACGGTGCCACGTCCTTGTAGTCGACGAAGGGCAGCAGGGACAGCGCTCCCGAGCCGGAGTGCCCTTGCACGACCCTGCCGCCCTCAATGCATTTGCCGCTCGCGGCCCATTGGCCCTTGGTGTCGTTGGCGGGGACGATGACCGAGTGGTTGTTCTTCAGGGGCCCATCAACTTCCGTGCGCCGAGCCTGCATGTCGGCGCGCAGGTGCAGATCCACATCCACGTCGGCGATGAACGTCGCGCCGGCGCAGCTCGGGTCCACGCGCTTGCTCTGGTACGTGACCCGCCCCTGCCAGGAGCCGAGCTGCCGCGGATTGCTCTTAAGATTTCTGGCGGTGACCACCACGTCGCCGTGGGTTGCGTTGGCAAGCAGGGCCTTGACCTCCGTCGGGCCCCACACCGCATTGACCGGCACACCGCCCACGCTGACTTCGCCCGGCTCGTCACCGAAATCACCATGCACCGCGAGCATGTTGTCTGCTTTCATTTCCAGGTGGGTGATCACCGGCGCCAGCTTAGTAAAGCCGCTCCCATCTGTCCGGAGGAACGCATTCGGAGTGATGTGGCCGTGATCGTCCGCGACGCCGGGCGAGGTCAGCAGGCCGCGCTGCCCAAGGTACTTCATCACGTCGGCAAAAACAAACGAGCGATTCGGCATGGCGACCGGCTCAAACTTGTTGACGCCGGCCATTCGATCCACAAGAAGTTCAATAGCCGGATATCCATTGGGGCTGGACAAGCCGTCCCAGCCCACGATGGTGCCGGCACCCTTTGCCTTCAGGGCCCCGCGAAACACCGTCGACTGTGCGTTGCCGCTGTTGCACGAGAACGTGATGACCAAGGAGTTCTGCGCAAATTTCAGGTACTGCGTGACGAACTTCGAGGTAAAGGCCAGCTTGGGCGGGTTGCCGAAGCCATGGGTCTGCGCCAGGGTTCGCTTGCGGTGGTAGATGAGGTTTCCCGCCTTCAGATCGTCGCCGTAGATCACATCGTTGTACGGGGTGGCGAGGTCGTCGAGCATGACCGCGAACTCCTTGACGTTGTCGTCCGGCCCGTACATCGCCGAGTGCGAGTTGAAGTAGAGGAAACCTACCTCTCCCATCTGCTTGAGGTTCTCCACATTCAAGGCATTCCGGGTCACTGTATAGCCGCGCTCGGTGAGTGCATCCTTCATATAGCGCAGCACAGGGGCGCCGAGCTCGAACTCGTTGTCTTGGGGGGCGGGCGGACCGGAGTGAATGAAAAGGGCTGCCTTCGCGCTGGCGGGCACGGACTTGATGACCGATCCCGTGGGCTCGTCGAGGGCGGTGTTCGCGAGACCCGCTTTCTTCTTCGGTGACTCAGGCAAGGATTCAGGCACCACCCCCGCCGGCACGCGCCAGTTGTCCGTCAAGAGGTAGTGGCGCCCGTCTTTGAAGCGCGCCCAGAAGCTGGCGTCGCCCACGCCGGCGTCGGCGAATTCGGGCTGTGCCCGTGCCCAGTCGCGCAGCTGCTCCCATTCAGCGGACGTCGCGGTTTGCCTGCCGCCGGTGATCTTCTCGAACTGCAGGTCCACGCGGTCCATCGCCGCGAAACGCGCATCGCTGTCGACCACTTCTTCGGCCGGCGGCGGCTCCTGCCCACCCCCTACAGGGTTCCACCCGAACACGGAGCCTGCGCCGCCACCACCTCCGCCGCCGCAGCCTCCCAGGGCCAAGGCAATGCCCAGAAACGCGGCGAACCCATGCCGCCGCAAACTACAAAGCACTTGCATAAGACTCCGTTGGAATAGAAAAATGACCCGTCACTCGCGGTCTTCAATGCCGGCAAGCGAGAGTGGGCAATTCTTCGCGGGACTCTTGGCGCAAGCCAGAGCCGATGCGCTCAAAAACGCAGCCAGACGTCCGCGCCGTGGTGCGCGCAGCCTGCAGGGGACCCCCGTCAGTGCGGCCAGACCACCCCGGAGCTGGAACGCACCGCTCTCTTGTCCTGTACGTCGGAGAAGGGGATTCGCGGACAAGCTAGGGCCATCCCCGCTATAGCGCGGGCGGTCGGGAAGGGCTAGGCCGCCCGCTAGGCCTCGCCCTTCTGCTATGCGCGTTCCAGAGTTTCCTACGCGCCGTCAGCATCGCCGCGAGCAGCAGGCAACCAGGCAACCAGCCGTCAAGAAGGCAAAGGTCCACGAACTCTCCAAGCTCCGACACACAGCCCAATCCGTTTCGATTTCGCGGTGCGCGATGGGAAGATTGCCGATGGAAAGCGCAACTTCACCTGCGCGCCAACGGCCTGCAGCGGATGAGCGCCGGCCGGCCATGTAATCCAGCAAGTGCAACGTGAGCCGGCTGTTCCGGCGCCTCAAGAGCGGCGTTCACGGAGAGCTCGTCGCGCTTTTCGTGACACCTCTTCTCGAAGTCAGGCTCGCAGGCCAGGGCACTTGGCGCTGCCTCAATGTGATCGGAGATCTCCTGGCTTGGATGGCAAGGCGTCGAACCAGGTTGACCAACCTTGATGAACGCGTGATGGAGCTCTACCTGCGGTACCGAGGAGGGAGGTAGACCATCCAGCCAGGCGACCTGACAGCGCTGAAGCGGTGGTTTTTGATTCTGAGCAGCACCAACACGATCGCGCTGCCAATGCCGCCAACGGCTCTCCCCGCAAGAGCAGATCACCGACCCAAGCCTGTAGCCTCAGGTGGGAGAAATCGTTCGGATCAACCAGCGCACAGTCACTGTTCACTGCAACGGCCGTGCGTGGCGCGTGACGCTCGCTCTGCCTCAACACGTTACAGACGTCACGCCACGAACCACCCTACTTTCATCACCGGCCTCGAGGGGACTATTTCGCCGATCTGAGCGACATCCATGCAGCTGGCGCGCTGCTGCACGGCGAGGCGCATGCGGCCTTCGGCAACTCGGGCTATCAGAGCATGCACAAGCGAGCGAAGCCGTCGATTGCGCTTCGCTGCGTCGCAAGCGTTTTCCTCTGCGATTTCTCAACCTTCAACCCTAAGGCGTCGGCATCGGTGTGATCTTTCGGATCAGATGATTGAACGTATCAGCCACATAGATTGTTCCACTTCCGTCAATCGCCAGAGAGAACGGTGTTTTGAATAGGGCGACGCCCCCGATGCCATCCACAGCGCCATACTTTCCCACGGAGCCCGCCAAAGTCGTGACGACGCCCGTCGGCCCAATCCTGCGGATCAGTTGATTGTCCGAATCTGCCACATAGACGCTTCCATTGGCATCTACCGTCACCCCAGCCGGATTGCTGAACGAAGCCGAACGGCCAATCCCATCGGCCGATCCAGGTGTTCCGGAACCGGCCAACGTCGTCACAGAGCCTGTTGGCGTGATCTTTCGAATCATGTAGTTGTCGTAGTCACCCACATAGACATTGCCACCGACATCTACTGCCACGCTGACGGGGCGGTTGAACGTCGCGTCTTTCCCCACCCCATCCTTCGACCCCATTGCACCGGACCCAGCCAGCGTTGTGACTTCGCCCGCCGAAGTGATCTTTCGGACCAGGTTGTTCTCGTAGTCGGCTACATAGACGTTGTCTTTCGCATCCACTGCCACTCCTGTTGGGTAACGGAAAGAAGCTGCACTTCCCTTCCCGTCGGTCGATCCTGCCACCATCGAGCCGGCCAACGTTGTAACGTCATTCGCAGGCGATATCTTCCGGATCTGATGGTTGTAGTAGTCGGCAACATAGACATTGCCGACGCTGTCTACAGCGGTGCTATACGGGTTGCTGAACGTTGCCAAAGGACTTGGACCATTGTCTGCACCTCTTTGGCCAGACCCCGCGAATGTCGTGACATCTCTATCTGGCGTGATCTTTCGAATCAAGCTGTTTCCCAAGTCGCTTACATAGAGATTTCCACCCGAATCGAACGCCACCCCGTATGGAAATTTGAACGATGCGGAGGCGCCGTTCCCATTGCCTGAGCCCGGCCCTCCAGTGCCTGCCAGTGTCGTGACTTGTGCCAACGCCACCGAGCATGTGATCGCCACATTGCTCACCTCCGATACAGCCTTCCCGACGGCATTGCTCACAGCGCAGAGCTTCCACAATGGACGAGCACCCACGGACACGGCGTAGTCACCGCCTTCGACGATCGGAGTGTTGAAACTGAAGCGCCCGTCGGAAGCAACGACCAAATCGTCCCCGCCGCTATTCTTCAGAACGATACTTTCTCCATCCAGCCCGCTCACAACACCGCTGATCTTGTAGTTTGCAGGCGCCTGCTGCTGCTGCTGCGAGGCAACTGGGAAGCTCGGAAGAGCGGCCCCTCCGCCTGACCCGCCACCGCCGCAGGAAGCCAAGACGATCACGATGCCTCCCAAGAAAGTGCTACCTGCGATGCGCTGGAGCAAGGATGCCCACGGACGCACTGGCCTGCTTGAGAAAAATGGCGGCACCAGGGACCTTTTGCAGTGAATATTGTCAGATTTGAGAAAGTAGATTTTCATAGGCTTCTCACGAGATACATGAAACAAAGGGCTGCCCTGCCCTCTTGAAAGGCGAGCATTGGCCTCGTACAGGACGAACACCCGAAACCGAGCAGCAGGGGCCGGCCCGTCATGTCAGACGAGGCTCGGGACGCCGGCAACGAGTGCCTGCATCGGGAGACGGTGCCAGTGGAACGCTACAGTCACCCGAGGCTCTCCAGCGTCGGCTCGAATCGTCACTCCACGAAACTGCTTGAACTGGAAACGGACACCGAGGAAGAGCCCGACCGGCGACCGGCGCTATTGCCACATTCGCAGGGATGCGCCCTGGGTCTTGTTCGACGGCAAGCGAGGGAAGCCCGCTCCGATTGCCCGAGGGACACCAGGAGTCTCCCGCGGGGACTTGCCCAGGATTCGCTTGTACGCCCGCGCCAGAATCGCCCCACTGGAGTAGCCGACTCGTGCCGCCACCTGGTCCAGCGAGAGCTTCTCTTCCCGGATGAATCTGGCAGCGAGCGCAACCCGGCAGTTCGCAAGATAGTCCATGGGGGAGCGCATCGTCTGTTGACGAAAGCGGGTCGTGAAGGCAGCCCGACTCAGATGGCTGAGTGCCGCCAACGAGGACACGGACCACGCCTGCTCCGGGCTCGCATGGATCGCCTGAATGGCGGTGTGGATGCGAGCGTCGAGCATCAGCAGCGACGGGGCCACTGCCCTCTCCCTTCGCTCCTGGCCGGCTTCATGCCCTTCATGCAATTTCAGCCCCTTCACCAACTTGCTCCATTCGGTACAACTCAAGCGGGCGCGCACCATCTCCAGCGCGGCATCGAACACCTGAACGGGTGCGCTCGAACGAACGCCCACCATGACGGCCAAGCGCTCCACCGGATTCATGAACGGCACCAACCGGCGCAAGATGTACGTCAGTGCCTCGGGCGCGATGGACTGCGCCAGACTCACATGGCTTACGGCTGATGCATCGTTGGTTCCCAGCGGCTTGCACGCCGAGCCATGGTCATGCATGCACATGACGTAGTCCGCGATGAAAAGAGACATCTGACGGTACAGGTCGACCGCAGCCTTTGCGCGCAGATCTTCCACTGCATCGCGCAGAGATCGATTCAGCGCCCGCAACCGTGCGATGTCTTGCGTGCGCCGCTCGTAGCTGGAGGCCGCGGTGGAGGCCAGCGGAAACAGGCCTTCGTTCGCCGCGCATGCCGCACAGAAATCCAGCAACTCCTCGACACGCTGACAGCTCTGAGCGACTTCTTCCCTCTCGTTTTCATCCATGCGGCCCAGCGAGAGGAGCGCGTCGGTCATCAGCGCGCACAGCGCCTTTCGAACTCCCTTATGGAATTCAGAAGGGGCCATCGGCAGCCGCCACGAATCTTTTCTCGATACCGATTCGCCATTCAAAACGTCAGAGCTCATCGCAGATCCCATTCCAACAGCGCATGCAGCGCCAGCCAAAGTTCATTGGACTTTTTCGCCCCGGATCGAGCGACTCAAAGTTCAGTGCCAGTCTAGGAAAAGTGCGCAATGAGGATTGCTAAGAAGAGCCTACTCAAATCTTAAGAACACCTTAGATTTCTCGAAAAGGCCCGTCCCGCCTCGATGGTGCAAACGCACAGCGCCTCCCCGTTTTTTTGGCGCTTCTCATTCTGAAATTCGCTGGCTTCCTTGCGCGAAGTACGCCGCGATCTGCGCTACGGAACGCACATCGCCGTACTTCATCTCGATGTCGATGAGGCTTTGTCGATGGGCCCGGTCCGATCGGTCGGCCACGGCCTCGCGTGCAACGATGGCATGCAACCCCAGCTGGCACGCATCCACCACGGTCGCGCGCACACATCCGCTGGTGGAGCAGCCGGCGACCACCAGGGTGTCGATACGGCGAAACTGCAGGCGCGACTGCAGATCGGTTCCGAAGAAGCAGCTCGCATACTTCTTGACGATCAGCCCGTCGCCGGCGTTCACATGCAATCGGGGGTCCTGCGCGACTTCCGGCGTGTTCTCACGCAGCGCGGCAAGTCCGCCAATTTTTCGCAACCAGACGCCCGCGTCGCCGAGGTCGACTTCGCTGTAGCTGATGCTCGAGAAGAACACGGGCACCGAGGCCTGGTGAGCGGAATCCAACAGGCGATTGACCGCCGATATCTCGTTGTCCACCGCAGCACCGAGTGCTGATTCCGGGTCAGTGAAGGCTTGCAGAAAGTCGACGACGAGCAACGCCGGGGAGCGGCCGAAGCCCACACGACGACCGAAGCCACGTTGTTCCAGTTCAGCGAATTCTTCCGAGGGTGTCACGTGTGTTCCCGATCTTCGCGTTGTGCAAAAGCTGCGGCTACCGGGTGCTCGATCAAAGGTGTTACCTGAATTTTCATGAAGGGAAACATCGGCAGGTCGGACAACGTGGCATGGAGTTGCTCCAGGGTGGACGCTTCCCACAGACTGAAGTTGGAGGTTCGCCCCACCACACGCCATATGCCCAGCAAGATCTTTCGCTCCATGAGTGCAAGCGCGTGCGCGTTCTCTCGCGCTCTCAATTCCGCAGCGTCTTCCTTGGTGAAATTCGAGGGCAGCGTCAGGTCGATGTTCAGCATGAATTGCATGGCTGGTGCTCGCGTTGCTTCACTCGGGTTGGATATTGGCGGCCCTGGCAACCTTGGCAGAGCTCTCGACCTCGGCACGCATCCGCAGGGCGAACGGCTCCGGTCCCTCGCCGCTCGGCTGCGCGCCCATATCTGCAAACCGCTTTGCCACGACCGGGTCTCTCAGTACCTCGGCCACATCCTGATGGATCTTGCTGGCCAACGACTTGGGCGTTCCCTTGGGTGCAAAGAGCCCGAACCATGAGGCCGCTTCAAACCCCGGCAACTCGTTCGCCGCGATGGGCTCGGCCTCTGGTGACAGGCTCGAACGCTGGCTCGACGCCACGCCCAGAAGCCTCAGGCGGCCCGCTTGAACCTGTGCCTGCACCGAGCTCAATGCAGAGAAAGAGACGGGCACATGACCCGCCACCAGATCGTTCATCAACGGCCCCGCCCCCTTGTAGGGAATGCTCTGGAGCTGCGTCCTGGCCAGCAGGTTGAATTGATGTCCTGCGAGCATTGCCCTCGACTCTGCCGTCCCAAAGGAAAGCAGCTGGGGGTTGGTGCGGGCAAGCGCAATGAACTCCTTGATCGATCTGGCAGGTACCGAAGGATGAACCACGACCGCGAAAGGTGCGGTACTGACCAATGCGACAGGAACCAGGTCGTTGAGCGTGTCGTAGGGCAGCTTGGCGTACACGCTGGGATTGACAACGATCGCCGCTGAATTCATGAGCAGCGTATAGCCGTCCGGGGCGCTCTTCGCGACGTAGTCCGTACCGATCAGCGTGTTCGCGCCTGGTTTGAGGTCGACGATGACCGGTTGCTTCCACAGCTCACTGAGCTTGTCCGCAATGGCTCTGGCGTTCTTGTCGGCGCTCCCACCGGGCGCGGCCGGAATGATGATGCGAACAGCCTTGCTTGGAAAAACTTCGGCCTGCGCCAAAGTGGCGCCAATGCCTAGCAACAGACCCAGTGCACTACGCATCAGTCGATGTTCGGAAACTCTGGGCATGGAAAGACTCCTTTTTTTGGACCCGGAAGCGGGCTGCGTCCGGTGAGGCGAATTCTTTGCTTGCCGTCTAAATTTCACAATGGGGCATGAATGAAGGACACTTGTTCCATCTTGGACGGAATGTCTTGGCCATCACCATGAACAAAGCTCATTCACTGGATTTCGCAAGCATCGCGGTTCTGCGAAGTTTTGCCGCGGTCGTCGAGTGCGGCGGCTTCTCTCCTGCGGCCAAGCAACTGGGGCTCGCCTCTTCGACGATGAGCAAGCACATTGGTGCGTTGGAGAGTGGGTTGCGAGTGGCATTGATTCATCGCACCACACGCCGCCTCGAAGTCACGCAGTCCGGCAACCGCTTCTATGAGCGCTGCAAGGCGATCCTTCAAGAAGTGGATCAGGCAAGCCTCCTCGCGGAGCCTTTGACCACCCTCAAAGGCGAACTCCGCGTCGTCGCCTCGCCGTCCTTTACTGCGAGCGTTCTCCTGCCCGCGTTGCCAACGTTCATGGCCACCCACCCTCAGCTTGCGATCGACCTTCGCGTGGGCTCCGCGCACGTGGACCTGATTCGCGAGGGTGTCGATATCTGGATGACGCTTGAATTGCCTCAAAGAAACAAGGCGCCGTCGATCAAGCTTGCACGCAACAACTGCGTCGTGTGTGCTTCCCCGGCCTACCTCGATCGACACGGCATCCCGGAATCGCCCGCGGATCTGAAGCGCCACGCGGGGTTGCTGGGCCACGGCTCACCCTACGCCGAAGAGTGGCCGTTCCTGATGGGGCGCCAGATCAAACGCTATCCGATCCGCAAGGCGTTTGCCTCGGACAACGGCGATGCATTGCGCTTCTGCTGCCTCGAAGGTCTGGGACTGGGAGGGTTCTACACATTCCATGTCGCCAAAGACCTGGAAGCCGGTAGGCTGGTGGAAGTGCTTCGACCGTATCGGGCGAACCCAGGTGGGGTGTACGCCATCGTTCCCCACCGTCACTACATCTCGCCCGCCGCGAACGCCTTCATCGACTTCGTGCGAGCCCTCTGTGGCACCTGGGAGAGCCGGGGCCATGCGTAGCGCATCGCAGAGGCGTGGGCACCATCATCGGGAATTCGATGCCCCCGAGAACATCTAGCGCGCGCGGTTTCGCATGGCATACAGCAGCACAAGCGTCGCGATGATTTCGAGTCCCGCAACGGCGTAGAGGCCAGCGGCCACACTGCCCGTTGACGTCTTGAACCACCCCATCGTGAAGGGTGCGGCGAAACCCGCCAGGTTGCCAACCGAGTTGATGAAAGCGATGCCGCCGGCTGCCGCAGTGCCCGTGAGGAAAGAAGCCGGGATCGACCAAAACACAGGAAAAGCAGCGAGGATGCCGATGGTCGCGAAACTCAGCGCAGCCATGGCGAGCACGGGTTGCTTGATCAACACACCCGTTGCTGCAAGACCGATTCCGGCAATCAGCGTCGCATAGGCGCAGTGCCGGCGGCGCTCACCGGTGGCGTCCGAATGCATGCCATTGAGCACCATCGCGACCGTTCCGAGAATGAACGGAATGGCCGACAGCAGGCCGATGTTCAACGTGCCCTTCACGCCCAGTTCCTTGACGATCGAGGGTGTCCAGAACGCAATGGTGGCGTTGCCGCTCACGATGCAGAAGTAGGCGGCAGTGCACAGCCACAGCATGGGGTTGCGTAATGCCAGGCCGAAGTTCGATTGCTTGGGAGCATCGATGTTCTCCTTTTGCAGCTCGGTAACCAGCGCGTGCTTCTCGGTCTCGGTCAGCCAGCGTGCGGTTTGTGGGCGATCCGGCAACCAGGCCAGCACCGCGAAGCCGGCGAGCACGGAAGGAGAGCCTTCGAGCAGAAAGAGCCATTGCCAGTTTCGAAACGGCGCGACCCCTTCCATGCCGCTCATGATCAGCCCCGCGAGCGGCCCGCCGACAACGCCCGCGATGGCGAACGAGGTCATGAAGAGCCCGTTGATCTTGCCGCGACGATGCGCCGGCACCCAGTACGTCAGGTACAGCATCACGCCCGGGAAAAATCCGGCCTCGAATGCGCCGAGCAGGAAGCGCAGCACATAGAAGGACGTGGGCGTTTCCACGTAGATCATCGCCATCGACGTGAGGCCCCAGAGGATCGTGATGCGCGCGAGCGTCTTGCGCGCGCCGATCTTCTGCAGCAGCAGGTTGCTCGGCACCTCGAACAGGAAGTAGCCGATGAAGAAGATGCCGGCGCCCAGCCCGTAGACCGCCTCGCTGAACTGAAGGTCTTGCAGCATCTGCAACTTGGCGAAGCCCACGTTGACGCGGTCGATCCACGCCAGCAGGAACAAGAACACCAGGAACGGCACCAGCCGCCAGGCGATCTTGCGGTGCATGCGGTCGTGGTCCGAGGGGACATGGGCGTCGGCCAAAGGCCGCGCAAGGGATGAGACAGAGGTAGCGTCCACAGCAGTTTCCTTTTTTCCTTCAATGACAGAACTTCAGGAATGCGCCAGTCTTTCATGATGTACGCATAATGTCTATAAATATATTTATAGATGAGTCTATGCACATTAGTAGTTACCCTCCGTGGGCTTCCTCCGCCGATTTCATCGTTCTCGGATCGAGAAAGGACCTTTGCCGTCGGCACGGTTTCCGCGCGACTTCGTTCCTCCTAAGGTCAGCACCTGGCACTGCGCAGTGCGTGCCAAGCCAACCAAGCAACCGAACGAAATGGAGCAGTTTTCAATGTCGCAATGGATACGCAGGATCGGCGCCGCGGCGTCTGTGTGGGGCGCAATGAGCGTCACCCTCGCCTTCGCAGCCCCCGTCGTGGGCAAGAGCCCGTGGGGCCCGAACGACGAACTCGGCCGACTCAACCTCATGACCGCGAGCACCAAGGCCCAGGTGCTTTCCCGCGCGGACGGTGCGCGTGTGTACGACCTGTCGGTCGAGTACTTCGTCGGCATGCCGAGCTGGCACGGCATCGGCGATCCGCGCTACCAGATCTGGATGACGCACACGCCGCACGGCACCGTGGTCGATGACCCGATGGGCGTCGGCCACACGCAGAACAAGCACGTGAGCTACACCGGCGCAGCCATCTCGATGTACACCCACATGGGCACGCACATCGACGCGCTCAACCATTTCGGCCTCGACGGCAAGATCTGGAACGGCTTCGAGGCGCGCGAACACCTGGGCGACCGCGGCTGGAAGAAGACCGGCGCCGAGACCATCCCGCCGATCGTGGCCCGCGGCGTCCTGATCGACGTTGCGGCCGCCAAGGGCGTCGAGATGCTGGCGCCCGGCTACCGCGTCACCCGGGCCGATCTGCAGGAGACGCTCGACAAGCAGCGCGTGAAGCTGGAGACAGGCGACGTGGTCCTGATCCGCACCGGCCGCATGAAGCTCTACGACAAGGCCGACGCCTACATGGATTCGCCGCCGGGCATGAGCGTGGATGCCGCGCGCTTTCTCGTGGAGTCGGGTGGCGCGATGGTCGTGGGTGCCGACAACCTGAGCTTCGAGACTTTCCCGCCCGACGCCGACGACAACTACGTGCCGGTGCACACCTACCTGCTCGCGCAGCAGGGCGCGCCGATCATCGAGCTGGTCAACCTGGAAGCGCTCGCCAAGGACCGCGTCTACGAGTTCGCGTTCATCGGTGCGTCGCTCAAGCTGCGTGGCGGCGACGCCGCACCGATGCGCCCCATCGCCATCCCGCTGCGGCGCTGAGACGCTCGCGCGTGCTGCGTTGGCCTCGTCGGCTGGTACGCTCGGCGCCATGGATCGCTACGCTGCCATGCAGTACTTTTGCCGCGTCGTCGAGCAGGGCAGCCTGGCCGCCGGCGCCCGCGCGCTGAACCTCTCGAACTCGGTCGTCACGAAGGCCATCCAGTCGCTGGAAGCCTGGACCGATTGCCGCCTGCTCGCGCGAACCACGCGCAGCATGCAGCTCACCGAAGCCGGCGAACGCTTCTACAGCTTCTGCCAGCGAACGCTGGCAGACACCGAGCGCACGCTGACCGATGTCCGCTCGGTGAGCCGCGGGTTGACCGGGCGGCTGGTCGTGGCGGCGCCGGTGTCGCTCACGCTGTCGCATCTGCACGTGCATCTGCATGCGTTCCAGGCGCAACACCCGGGCATCGAACTCGAGATGCGGCTGAACGACCGGCCGGTCGATCTGGTGCGCGAAGGCATCGACGTCGCGCTGCGCGGCCAGGCACGGCTGGAAGACTCGAGCCTGGTCGCGATGCCGCTGATGGACCTGGCCCGCGTGGTGTGCGCCGCACCCGCCTATTGGGAGCGCCACGGCCGGCCCTCGACACCCGCCGACCTGTCGGGCCACAACTGCCTGCAGTACCTGTTGGGCGACGACCGCGATGAATGGGTGTTCGACGGACCGGACGGGCGCGCGCGTGTGCGGGTCAGCGGCACGTTCCGCGCCGACAACAGCCTGCTGCTGATCGACGCGATGCGCCGGGGCGTCGGGCTGGGCCTGGTGCCGTCGGTGATGGTGAAGGATGCACTGGCCGATGGCTCGTTGCAGACCGCGCTCGACGCCTACGTGGCGCCGCCTCGGCGCCTCTTTGCGGTCTACCCGACGCGCGACCACCTGATGCTGAAGGTGCACGCGCTGGTCACCTTCCTGAAGCAGCAGTTGCCGCCGCTCACCCCATCAGTTCCTTCGGCAGCGCCGCCATGAACGATGCGAAGTTGGTCGAGCCCTGGCCGGGGCTCATGTGCTCGACCATCAGTTCGGCCGCCGCCCTGGCATCGCGCCGCTGAATCGCGTCGAGCAGCTTGGAATGCTGCTCCCATGACGACTTGAGGCGCCCGAACGCGGCAAAGGCGTGGCGCCTGTAGGCGCCGGTCTGCGAACGCATCCGCAGGATTTCCTGGCGCAGGTAGGGGTTGCGTGCCCCCTGGTAGAGCGCCTCGTGGAAGCGCCGGTTGTGCTCCTGCCAGGCCTTGACGTCTTCTTTCTTGACCGCGGCGGCGGCGCGCTCGTGCGACTTGGCGAGATCCAGCCGCTCTTCGGGTGTCATGCGCTCACAGGCCAGCCGCACGCACAGGCCCTCGAGCTCAGCCAGCAGCTCCCACATGGCCAGCAGCTGGGTCATGTCCATCTTCGCGACGACCATGCCGCCACGCGGCAGGCTTTCCACCAGGCCCTGGGCCTGCAGCTGAAGCAGCGCCTCGCGCACCGGCGTGCGCGAAACCTCGTAGGCCGTCATCAGCGCCTGTTCGTCCACCGTGTCTCCGGGCAAGAGCGTGCCGTCGCGGATGGACTCCTCGACCGCAAGGCGGATGCGTTCAGCGGTTTTCATGGGGCGAGCTCCCGTAAAACAACGATTGAATAAAACATTTTTGTGAGTTATAAATATATTTATAGACCTCATCCATCTTTTAATTTTACCTGCTCCAGAGAGCGCGCACGGTGCCAGGAGACCGCTTTGACCGACCCCACCCTCGAGCCATGGAAGACATGGGTCACGCTGAGCCTGCAGTTGCATGGCATCGATGCCGCACCCGGACTTCAGGTCCGCGCGGCGCGCACGCTGGCACGGCTGGCGCCCATGGCGAGCCGTCTGGCCGCCGGCACCACACCGCCGTTCGACATCCGCCCCGTGGAGCACGCGCATGAGTGATGCGGGCACGCCCTCCATCGCCGCGCTGCGCCGGTCGATTGCCACGGGTGCCAGCTCGGCCGACGAAGCGCTGGCCTTGCAGCGCGACGCCTTCGAGCGCGGCGCTGCGGTCCATCGCTGCGTGGTCGAGCGCGCTACGGACAGCCGGCCGGTCGCGCATGCGCCGCTCTCCGGCATCGCGATGGCGCACAAGGACGTGTTCGGCACAGGGCTGCGCGCCGCAGGGCAAGGACGACCGGAAGGCGCTGCGACCGATGCGTTGATCAGCACTCCCTCTGCCCCCTTGCGACGCCTCTCCGAGCATGGCGCGACCTACCTCGGCGCCCTTGTGATGGCGGAGTACGCTTGCGGCGCCACCGCGGAGAACCCGCACTTTCCCGCACCGCTGAATCCGCTGGACCCGGCGGCGGCGGTCGGCGGGTCGTCCAGCGGCTCGGCCGTGGCGGTGGCTGCCGGCTTGTGCCGGGCCTCGCTGGGGACGGACACCGCGGGGTCGGTGCGCATTCCCGCATCCACCTGCGGCGTGGTCGGATTCAAGCCCGGCGCCGACGTGATCGACGCGGGTGGCGTGTCGCAGCTGGCGCCGTCGCTGGACACCGTCGGCGTGGTGGCGCGCTCGGTGTCGGATGCGGCCCATGTGTTCGCGGCGCTGCTGCCCGACGAAGCGCCGATGGCGCAGCGTCTGCTCAGCCTGGAAGGCATCGAGGAAGACCTGTCGCGCCACCGCCGCTGGCGCGTGGCGTCGGCACTGGACCAGCCCGACCTGCGCGACGACGTTGCAAGCCGGCTCGGGGCATTCGAATCTCGCGCCACCTCGCACGCGGTGGCATGGCACCGCGCGCCCTTGCACGGGCTCGACGAACTGTCGTGTCTTGCCCAGATCGTGCTGCACGTCGAGGCCGCGGCCACGCATGCGCACAGCGTGCGCCACGCACTCGGCTCGCTGGCGCCGATCACGCAGTCGATCCTCCTGCCGGGCTGGGCCGTCCCGGCCGCCTGGTACCGACACGCCTGCGAAGCCCGCGCGGACTGGCGAGACGCCTTCGTCACCAGGCACCTTGCGCAAGCCGACGTGCTGCTGTTGCCTTCGCTGCCGCGCGGCGTGCCCGACGCGCAAACGGTGACCACCACCTCCGACCGCTTCGACCCGCGCGAACTGGTCGCACTGCACCGGTACCACGCCTTTGTGAACTACCTCGGGCTCCCTTCGTTGTCGTTCCCGATCGGCACCGATGCGCGCGGCCGGCCGGTTTGCATCCAGGCCATCGGTGCGCCGGGCGCCGAGGCCGAGCTGCTGGCCTTCGGGCACCAGTTCGCCGCGCCGACGGGCGCTCCTTCCGTTCCCGCGGCGCGCACCGCCCAGCGCGCCAGCACCCCGCTTCATTGACTTCCCTCGGAGAAACCATGCCCAAGATCAACGCCTCCCCTGCCCTCGCACGCTTTCGCGTGCTCGACCTGTCCCGCGTTCGCGCCGGCCCCACGTGCGTGCGCATCCTTGCGGATTTCGGCGCCGACGTGATCCGCATCGAGCCCCCGGCGGGTGTCGACCCGAACGAGGCGATGTTCGCAGCCGACCGCTGGGGCGGCGACTTCCAGAACCTCAACCGCAACAAGCGATCGATGACGCTGAACCTCAAGAAGCCGGAAGGGCTCGAGGCGTTCATGCGGCTAGTGGAAACAGCCGACGTGGTGGTGGAAAACTGGCGCCCCGACGTCAAGGCGCGACTGGGCATCGACTACGAGGCGCTGCGCGCGGTCAATCCCCGGATCATCCTCGCGAGCATCTCGGGCTTCGGCCAGGACGGTCCCTATGCCTGGCGCCCGGGCTTCGACCAGATCATCCAGGGCATGGGCGGGTTGATGTCGGTCACGGGCTTCCCGGCACAGGGCCCCGTGCGCGCCGGCCTCGCGGTGGCCGATTCGGGCACCGGCGTCTATGCGGCAGCGGGCATCCTGATCGCGCTGCTGGAGCGCGAGCGTTCCGGGCAGGGGCAATGGGTGCACGGCTCGCTGCTGCACACGCAGGTGGCGCTGATGGACTTCCAGGCCGCGCGCTATCTCAACGACGGCGACGTGCCCGCCCAGGCAGGCAACGACCACCCGACGAGCAGCCCGATGGGCCTCTTCCAGGCCAGCGACGGTGTGTTCAATCTCGGCGCGTCCGGCGAAGGCAACTGGGTGCGGTTGTGCGAATGCCTGCAGACGCCGCAGTTGAGGGCGGTGCCCGAATTCGCCACCGAGAAGCTGCGAGTCGAACACCGGCTGGCACTCAACGAGGCCCTGGCCGAGGTCTTCAAGAGCCAGACGGTTGCTCACTGGGTCGAACTGCTGAACCGCGCCGGCGTGCCCGCGGGCCCTGTCTATTCGATTCCACAAGTCTTCGAGGACGCCCAGGTGAACCATCTGGGCATCGCGCAGGATGTGGAAGCGGGCAATGGCCGGCGCTACCGGCTGGTGTCGCAGCCCATCACGCTGGCGCGCACGCCAGCGCGCATCGCGCACGCCGCCCCGGCCTGGGGCGAGCACACCACCGAGATGCTGACCGAGATCGGCTACACGCCCTCCGACATCGAACAGCTGCAAGCGAAGGCCGCGGTATGAGCGAAGGACACATCCGGACCGAGACCGCAGCGGGGGTCGGAACCCTGGTGATCAGCCATGCGCGCAAACACAACGCGATGACGCTGGCCATGTGGCAGCAACTCGCCGAAGCCGTACAGGCGCTGGCCGACGACCGCGCCGTGCGCGTGATTGTCGTCACCGGTGAAGGCGACGCCGCTTTCGTCTCGGGCGCCGACATCAGCGAGTTTGCGCAACAGCGCAGCGGCACCGACGCCGTGACCGCCTACGACCACGCGGTGGCGACCGCTCAGCGCGTGCTGGCCGAATGCGCCAAGCCGACAGTGGCGCGCATCCAGGGCATCTGCATGGGCGGCGGCATGGGCATCGCCCTCGCCTGCGACCTTCGCTTCGCCGCATCCAACGCGCGCTTTCGCATGCCGGCCGCGCGCATCGGCCTGGGCTACGCGTTCGAGGGCATGCAGCGGCTGGTGAGATTGCTGGGCGCACCGGCCACCTTCGACCTGTTCTACACGGCGCGCAGCCTCCACGCCCCCGAGGCGATGCGCCTGGGCCTGGTCAACGACTGCATCGACGCCGAGATCTTCGACGCCGAAGTGACGTCACGCGCGGCACTGATCGCCCAGAACGCGCCGCTGGCCTTGCGGGCCGCAAAGGCCGCGATTCTCGCTACGCTGGAGCCCCCGACAGCGCAGGCCCGGGAAGCGATCGACGCGATGGTGCGCCAATGCTTCGCCAGCCGGGACTACGCCGAGGGCCAGGCTGCATTTGCCGAGCGGCGCGCGCCGCGTTTCGAAGGGAGCTGAACCGATGACCGCCACCCTGCAAGAGAACCCCTCATGAGCAATCCACGCGTCCCCTTTCAACTCTCGTCCGAGCGCCCGCCGTTGATGCCGCTGGACGGCGGCCACATCCTCGCGCACATCGTCGTGAACGTGGAGCACTGGCCTTTCGACCGCCCCATGCCGCGCACGCTGCTGACGCCGCCGCACGGCAAGGAGACGGTGCCCGACGTGCCGAACTTCAGCTGGGCCGAGTACGGCCTGCGCTGCGGGCTGCCACGCATGATCGAGGCGCTGCGCAGTCGCGGCTTGCGCGCGTCCGCCAGCCTCAACGCCTCGGTGATCGACTCTCACCCGAGCGCCGCGCAGGCCATCCTGGAGGCCGGCTGGGAATTCATCGGCCACGGGGTGCAGCAGCAATCGCTGGCGCAACTCGACGGGCACGCCCAGGCGGAAGCCATCGTGAAGTCGCTCGACCGCATCGCCGCCTTCACCGGCGTTCGTCCGCGCGGCTGGCTCTCGCCCGGCCTGCGCGAAGCGGCGGACACACCCGACATCCTCGCCGCCGCCGGCATCGATCATGTGTTCGACTGGTGCCTGGACGACTTGCCGTGCTGGATGCAAACCGAGCACCGTCCGCTGATGGCTCTGCCCTACATGCTGGAGGTCAATGATTCGGTGATCTATGCGGTCGAGAAGCACTCCTCGCCCGAAATGAAGCTGCGGCTCGAACGCACCCTGGAGGTCTTTGCGCGCGAAGTCGCCCGCCTGGGCCAACCCCGGGTGCTGGCCATCGGGCTGCATCCGCACCTGATGGGCGTGCCCCACCGCTTCGGCGATTTCGAAGCCATGCTGGACCTGCTGCTCGCGCACCCGATGGTGCGGGTGGTCACGGGTTCGTCCCTCCATGACTGGTACGCCGCGCAGGTCCCCGCGCCGGCGCCGCTCGTTGCCCGGTCCGGCGACGTCCCCTTTGTCCCGATGCCTCAATGAACGCCATCGACACCCTCATCGCCCACGTGCGCTCGCGCGATTTCGGCTCCCTGCCACCCGAAGCGGTGAATGCGGCGCGGATGTTCATCTACGACACCATCGGCGTCGGCATCTCCGGCTCGCGCCATCCGCGCATGCCGGCACTCAAGCAGGCAGCGCAGTCCCTGGGCGACGGCGACGCCGTCACGGTCTGGGGCAGCGGCGAGAAGCTGCCATTCCCGTCGGCCGTGATGCTCAACGCCTACCAGGTGTTCAACCAGGAATTCGATGCGGTGCACGACGTCGCCGTGGTCCACGCCTTCGCCTGCATCGTGCCGGCCGCATTCGGCTATGCACAACGCGAAGGCGGCGTCTCGGGCAAGGCGTTGATCACGGCCGTGACGCTGGGACTCGACGTGGCCATCTACGTCGCGCTGGCGCAGCGTGCGCCGATGCGCTTCTTCCGCCCTGCCATGTGCGGCGGCCTCGGCGCCACGGCCGCACTGTGCAAGCTCGCCGGCATGGACGCCGACACGATGCACAACGCACTCGGCCTCATGTACAGCCACCTCTCCGGCACCATGCAGGCCCATGCCGAGGGCTCGCCCGCGGTCGGCCTGCAGGTGGGCCTGAACGCACGCGCAGCCGTCACCGCCTTCGAACTGGCGCGTGCCGGCTTCCCGGGACCGCGAGACATCCTGGAGGGCCCGTTCGGCTACTTCGCGCTCTATGACTTCGGCCAGTCGCGCTGGGCCGACGTGGCGAACGACGTCGGCCAGGTCTTCCAGATCGCGCGCATGAGCCACAAGCCCTACCCCACCGGCCGCGCGACCCACGCGGGCGTCGATGCGGTCGTCGATCTCATGGCCGCGCATGGCTTCGGAGCGGACGACGTGGAAACCGTGCGCGTGCATGCCTCGGCGCTGATCGCACGGCTCGTGGGGCGGCCGGCGCAGCCTGGCATGGACTCTGCCAGCGCCAAGCTCAGCATGGGCTACGTGGTGGCCACGGCGCTGCGCAAGGGTCGGGTGGGCATCGAGGCCTTCGACCCGCCCGCGTTGAACGACGCGCGCACCTTCGAACTGGCACGCCGGGTCGAGGTGCTGGACGACGGCAACCCCAACCCGAACGCCCTGGGTCCGCAAGTGGTCGAAGTGGTGCTCAAACGGGGCGACACGCTGCGGCTGGCCGTGCCGCACTTTCTCGGCAGCCCTGGCCGGCCGCTGCCCGCGCCGGATCAGCAGGCCAAGTTCATGGCCTGCTGCGCCTCGATCAAGCCGCGGCTGCCGCCGTCACAGGCCGAAACACTGGATTCGGCACTGCGCCGGCTCGAGGAGCTGCCTGACGTGCGCGAACTCATCCCACTGATGACGGCGCCCGCCTGACACCCCGGGGCCGCCCGGCCCCCTTCGCTTCTTTCCGTTCCCTGCATCGATCGTTCATTGCGCCCTCGTGGCCGCAAGGAATGCGCGCGCTCGCGCGGCCGATGCCCCACTCACCCTGCCAGCGAGATACACCATGAACCGTTCTTCCGACAACTACCAGGACATCCGTGACGCCGTGCGCGCGCTGTGCGCCGAGTTTCCCGACGAATACCACCGCAAGATCGACGAGCAACGCGCTTACCCCGAAGCCTTTGTCGATGCACTGACTGCCGCGGGCTGGCTGGCAGCACTGATCCCGCAGTCCTACGGCGGCTCCGGCCTCGGGCTCGCGGAAGCCTCGGTGATCATGGAGGAGATCAACCGCTGCGGCGGCAACTCCGGCGCCTGCCACGGCCAGATGTACAACATGGGCACGCTGCTGCGCCACGGCAGCGAGGCGCAGAAAAGCCGCTACCTGCCAAGGATCGCCAGCGGCGAGCTGCGGCTTCAGTCGATGGGCGTGACCGAGCCCACCACCGGCACCGACACCACGAAGATCAAGACCACCGCCGTGCGCAAGGGCGACACCTATGTCGTCAACGGGCAGAAGGTGTGGATCTCGCGCGTGCAGCACTCCGACCTGATGATCCTCTTGGCGCGCACCACGCCGCTGGCCGAGGTGAAGAAGAAATCCGAAGGCATGTCGATCTTTCTGGTCGACCTGCACCAGGCCATCGGCAACGGCCTGACCGTACAGCCGATCGCGAACATGGTGAACCACGAGACCAATGAGCTGTTCATCGAAAACCTGGAGATTCCGGCAGACCACCTGATCGGCGAGGAAGGCCAGGGCTTCCGCTACATCCTCGACGGTCTTAACGCAGAGCGCACACTGATTGCCGCGGAATGCATCGGCGACGGCAAGTGGTTCATTGACCGCGTGACCGGGTATGTGAAGGACCGTGTCGTGTTCGGCCGCCCGATCGGTCAGAACCAGGGTGTGCAGTTTCCGATTGCCGAGAGCCACATCGAGGTGGAAGCCGCCGACCTCATGCGCTGGCGTGCCTGCGAGCTTTTCGACGCCCGGCAGCCTTGCGGCGCGGAAGCGAACATGGCGAAGTACCTGGCCGCCAAAGCCAGCTGGGAGGCCGCCAATGCGTGCCTGCAGTTTCATGGCGGTTTCGGCTTTGCCAACGAGTACGACGTCGAACGCAAATTCCGGGAGACCCGGCTCTACCAGGTGGCGCCGATCTCGACCAACCTGATCCTCGCTTACGTCGCGGAACACTTGCTCGACCTGCCACGCTCCTTCTGAAACAACCAGATTGGCCATCGAACAGGCAAAGGATGGAATTCGTTGGCATCCAGAAGGATTGCATTTCCATCCATGGACTTTTGGAGATCCAGCTCCGGCTGACTCAGATCGCGACAGCGGACAGCTCAACCGCTCGATCTCGCTGTCAGGCGACTCTAAGCACCAAAGCTGGACTCAGAACCAACCTCACCGCATCTATCCTGCGCCGCTTTCGCATTGCACTTACTCATCGAAAGCGACCCAACATGCTCCCATTCTCAACCCTGCGCAACAAAGGACGCCCCCTCGCTGGCTTTCGCCACTTCGCATCCATACTCGCTAGCGGACTTCTGATTTCTCTTGCGAGTGGTTGCGGCGGCGGCAGCGGAGGAGGAAATGGAATGCCGTTCTTTCAAGGCCCGCCACCGTCCTCAGGTGGCGACGATCGGGCACCGGTTGATGCGCCAGCGGCGTCTCCCGCCAACCTGAGCCTGAACTACGCTCCTCAACGCTATGACTTTCGCTGGGAGCCCGTAGAGGGCGCGACCCACTATGAAATTCTGGAAGACCTCGACGGCGCCGGCCCTGCAGCACCTGTGCCACTCGAGGGCCAAGCCAGCAGCACCGAATACAAATACCTTGTGTCGCTGCATTCGCGTGTGAATGCCGTTTACGCAGTGCGGGCCTGCAACAGCGCAGGTTGCGGCCCCAGTTCCGAATCGGTCACCCCCGATCTAGTCAAGGCCATCGGCTATTTCAAAGCCTCCAACACATTCGAATATGACTCCTTCGGCGCAGCCGTTGCCTTGTCAGCCGATGGAGAAACTCTGGCCGTGGGGGCAAGCTTCGAGAACAGCAACGCCGTCGGCATCAACGGCGATCAGGCGGACGGGAGCGCGTACGCAGCTGGCGCGGTGTATGTCTTCACGCGATTGGATGGGAAATGGGTCCAACAGGCGTATGTCAAAGCGTCCAACACGAGAATGTACAGTCAGTTTGGCTATAGCGTCGCGTTGTCTGGAAACGGGAACACGATGGCTGTTGGCGCTCAAGGTGAGTCGAGCAATGCAACAGGTGTTGGGGGCGACCAATCCAACAGCGCTTCGCCAAACTCCGGTGCGGTGTATGTCTTCTCTCGCCAGGACGGCGTATGGACACAGAAGGCTTACGTAAAGGCTTCGAATACCGACGCTTCCGACCTCTTCGGCTCGAGGGTAGCGCTGTCAAGCGATGGTACCGTTCTGGCCGTGTCTGCCGAGCGAGAGGATAGCAATGCCACCGGCATCAACGGCAATCAAGCCGACAACAGCGCCACTTCTGCTGGTGCGGTCTATGTGTTCGAAAAAACTGCGGAAAGTTGGCTGCAGAACACCTACGTGAAAGCGTCCAATAGCCAAGACTCGGATTCGTTCGGTTCGAGCCTGGCACTGTCGGCAAACGGACTTACGCTTGCAGTGGGTGCAATCAATGAAGGAAGCAACGCTACCGGCATCAATGGCGACCAAAAAAACAACAGTGCAACCCGCGCAGGCGCTGTCTATGTGTACGCCCGGAACACCGATACCGCATGGGCGCAGCAAGCCTATGTGAAGGCTTCCAATACTGATGGTTCGGACCAGTTCGGCTTGAGCGTCGCGTTATCGGCGAACGGAGATACGCTGGCTGTCGGAGCCAATGGAGAGAGCAGTAGTGCAACGGGTGTCAACGGAAACCAACTTGACAACAGCGCGGCATATTCCGGTGCGGTTTACGTCTTTTCCCGTACGGATGGAGCGTGGGAACAGCAGGCTTATATAAAAGCCTCGAACACAGGTGCGTCTCACTCCTTCGGCGCATCTATTTCCCTAACCCTGGATGGGCGCTTCATGGCGGTCGGTGCGCCCTACGAGACCAACAGTGAAATCGGCCTCAATGGCAACCAAGTTGCCGGGACCATGTATGACGCAGGAGCTGTCTACTTGTACGCGCGCGAGAAGGGGGGATCCTGGAAGCAGCAGACCTATGTGAAAGCTACAAATACTGGAAAGTACGACGGTTTTGGCATCTCACTGGCCGTGACGAAAGACGGCGCAAACCTGGTCGTAGGCGCCTTGGGAGAGGCCAGCAACGCAACAGGCATCAATGGTGATGCTGCAAACGATTCGGCTTATCGTTCGGGCAGCGTCTATGTATATTGAACGCCGGGCGTGAGGATTCAATGGGACTCGTAGGCGACGTACACTCCGCACGCAAGTTCCATCCTCTAGCAACTTGTGCGAAGCATCTAGGATCGCCGCCGCCCTCAAAGCCCCCATGGGGGCCCCCATCACTGTATCGATTCTGCAGGCACATCGCGAGCATCGACGAGCTGAATCAGGGCTTGCTGAGCACCACGAACTCGGGAGTCTTACAGCGCCATCACGATTGGCTGCTTCGATCGAGCGTGAAAAAAGGTCCACTTTCAGTGGGATCGGAGCGCATGCTGCACGATGTACTTCGTGCGCCCGGGAAAAGGCACACGCGTCGGTCTATTTGCGTTCACTGCCTCGTGGAGAAATTCCAAGTACACGCTTGTAGGCTCGAGCGAGGATAGCTCCAGTCGAATAGCCCACACGCTCGGCCACCTGGTCGAGCGAAATTCGCTGTTCGCGCAGCAGGCGAGCGGCCAGGTGGATGCGCCAGCATGCGAGGTAGCGCATGGGTGATTGATGCATTTGCGCCTGGAACCGAGTGGAAAACGTGCTGCGGCTCATATGGCAGAGCTCAGCCAGTGACTCCGCAGTCCACGGATGCGCAGGTTGAGCATGGATGGCTCCAAGCGCCGAGAGCAACCGCGGGTCCTCCAGGTCCGCGGCCAATGACCCGTCGGCGTACTGGCCTGTATCCGTACGTCGCAGCCAGTCCAGCACCATGTGCCGCATCAGAACCCCGACCGTCTCTGTCATGCCTACGCCTTTTCCGCCTGTGTGCCCATCAGCCATCCAGCGCACCAGGTCAGTCATGAACGGCAGCCAGGAAGTGGCGTCCGCTGCACGCAGATGCAGCACCGACGGTAAGGACGCTACCAGTGGATGAGAGGCCAGATTGGCACTCCAGTAGAAGCTCCCGCTCCAAACACTGTCGTTGCCGGCCACTTGCAGGTCATACGTCGACCCGCGCCGCGTCGGTCGACACGCCATCAGATCCTCGAAGCTGGAAGGCGGTGCAGCCGGATCGGAGAAAACGCGGTGCTTGCCACCGCGCGGCAGGAAGACGACATCGCCGTGCTTCAACGCCACGGCGGATTCATTGCCGAATTGCAGCCAGCAGTCATCTCCACCAATCACATAGATTGGTGCGCGTCGGCGACTGTCGATGTGCACGCAGAAAGAACGACCAAAACGAATCTGGAAGTTGAGAAATGGCTCGAAGCGAAGGCTCTGGACCATGGTTTCTCGGACCCCCTCCGCAGAGGGCGATGCGGGCCTCTTGAGCACCGTGGTCGCCGCCTGTGCGGAGCATCCGACGAAGGCATCATGTCGCCCCGTTGGCCTTTCAATCAGCTGAAAGTCCGAGTGCCATTCATGCATGGGTACCAGCTCCCTGGTCGGAGGTGCATGTGGGGCCATGGGCGCGGCCCACCACGGCAGGCCATCCACATATAAGTTTGACAGGCAGGTGCCATCGCCAGGTCCAGCCCCAGTATTTGGGACGCGATGAAGTCAACAGGTCCCATTGGACGTGAGACAGGGAAGATGGCACGGACAGATCTCCAACATGAAGGGGCCAAGGACTACCGCTCGTCGACGGCAATGCCTTGATCTGCGCCACGCGACGAGCGCAGTCGTACAGCAAAGGCAACGTCGTCGAGAGGGGAAAATGACGGAGTCGAGATAGCTACAGGAGCAGCTATGCGTGGCGGCATTGTTGGACTCAGCGCTGCCGCGCGCCATTCCCCCAAGGGGTACGATGAGAGCGATCTCGCGAACGTACGCGCCTTACGCGCGCAAAGCCCGGGCCAAGCTGTCCCAATCGGTCGCGCCCGCAACGTCAAGGATGACGCGCAGATGCTTCTTGAGCGCCGCCTGGCCCACCCCGGTGAGTGCGGTGCAGTCGGCGCGCGCGTGCCCCAACCCGGCCAAAGCCGCGATTTCGCGCTGAAGGGGACTGAGAGGCAGTTCCCGTATTCGGCGCACCACGTCGATCTGACGCATGCGCTGCAGTTGGAGAGTGAGCAACAGCTGTGCGGAACTGCCCGCCGTACCTGTTGGCGGATGCATTAGGTGTGCTTTCACGACCAGCACGCCGTGAGGTACAGGAATGCGGATGGGCTGGTCTGTCAGATCCGACCGCAACCCCAAGTGGCTGGCAATATCGGAGGGCAGTGGTGCATCCGAGCCGCCCTTGAGACCCACCCCCCGCAGGTTGGCGGTTTGCAGCAGCAGTCTTGCGGGTACATCGACCAGAACGGGGCGTCGGTCGGCGGCATCGAGCAGGACGTGCCCCACCAAACTGTCGATGCTATCGTTCCAAGGGGGTGTGGGTGCGCGTGCAAAGGCGCGGGCAAGGTGGGCCGTGGTGCGTTCGAGTACAGCGGCATTGTCTGCATCAAAGCCACGCGCGCCCGGCGCCCGGAACAGGCTGACCACAGCACGCGTGCGGCCAAGCACCTCCACCCGCATGTCCAGTACGTGGTGGTGACCACTGGCGCGAACCAGCAAGTTATAACTATTGGAACGAAAGTAGCTCGCATCGGGCGTGAGCAAACGGCCCACGCGCGGGCCGTCGGGCCGGGCAAGAGCAAACACGTTCGTTTCCCGTGCACCGACGAACAAACGTTCGAACTCGTTGAGAAACAGGTTCTGCGTCGATGCGGGCGAATCCTCATGAAAAAAACCCGCGGGAAGGCCTTGCTCGTCCATCCAGAACAGCGCGGCCGCATCGGCGCCGACGAGCGTGCGCAGCGCGCCACATACTTCCGGTGCAATTGGGGCAAGGCCCACGCCGAGCCGGCACAGCATATCCAGCTCGTGCCAGAGTTGCTGCTTGGCGACAACCGTACGTGCGTGCGCGGGAAGTTGCGGAACCATGGCCTCCTTGTCGATGGCTTGCCCTCGTTTTACTCTGTTCATAGCAAGGGAGCCTGAGATTACAAGATTAATTGGTCTCAGTGGTTTTGGGTGACTGACTGGCAACGTATCAGCACGTCTAGCAAGCCGAGATGGATGCCGCGAAATTACGAACATCTGGCTATCACTCCCGAGGGTGTGAAATGCTGCGCCGCACCAGGCCGAGAACGGCAGCAAGCGACGTGGCCTGCCCGTCATGACGGTGGGCGATGCCTCCCGAGAGCTGTGGCAGGCATCGATTCTTCGCAAGCTCGCGCCATCTCGCCAGTACTGAACTACGCAAATGGCGGCCTCTCGGTCGCCATTTTTCTAAAGCAGCAAACGCTGCCGCAGCCCTGACGCTCGAAGTTCGAGCTTGGCGTTCATGATGCCCGCAAGAGGCATTCCGAGTGCCCGGTTCACACCTATTCTTCTCTGCTTTTCTGAAGCAAAGATCCACGTGCTCCAGCTCCTGCTCGTTCAACAATCACCACCTTGGTCTCGGGGCTTACCTTCCGCGCTCAATGCGTGCATCTGTCCTGGACCTGCTCGTCACAGCCCTTATACACCGGCATCCCGCTTGGCGCCTTGGTCACGCCAGAGATCCGCGCAGCAAGAGAACTGCAGTCCCCTCGCCCAGCCCGAAGCCGATCACGGCGACACCTCAGGCGCGACCGACAAGTCCGAAGCCGCGGAGATTCGGTGATGCGTTGGTTGGTGTTTTTCCTGCTGGTCTTAGCGGTTGTGGGTACCTGCGTAGCACCCTTGATGCTAGCGGTCCCGGGACTCGACTGGCTCGAAGACGCCCGAGGCGCTGCAGTTGCGTTTGCCTTGCTCGCAGGGACATGGGTTTGCGCGTCGCTCTTGGTCGCCTACGAGAAGTACGCTCCAGATCCTGACGGGAAAGGATCGGAGCAATGAGCGCCACTGTGGACTTACCGACCGACCTCGACGTCTCGGCCTTCTCGATCACGGTCTCCGAAACCGCCACACCGACGGCATCGCCGTGCAGTGCGCACGACTCGATATTCGCCCCCTCCAGGGTCCGTAGCAGTCTTGCTACTTGGCGAGCAGTTCGTCGGCAGACTTACCCGCCTCAAGTGCGGCCTTGAACCATGCCGGACGTGGACCGCGTCCGCTCCAGACATTCCCTTGGCCGTCCTTGAACTTCGGCGCGGTCGCATCGCTGTTCTGCTTCTTGCCCATACGAATCTTCTTGCCCCCCCGCTTCACAGCCACCGACGCACGCCCCGCCGCCGCTCCAACGCCGAGATCAGCAGCCGTGAAGCCGTACACAGCAATGGCCTCCTTGATGCGGAGGAGCACGCCATCAGCCTCCTTCTTGCGCAGTTGTTCGGCCTCGCGTTGCAACTGTTCGATCTGTTTTTTCACTTGCAGGAAGGTCTTTGCCATAAGTTCGCCTCAAATTAAAGAGAAGCGCGAGCATATATGCGAAGTGCATTGGATCATGTCAGCGCACATCGACAAATCCAGGAACCGTGGGGTCAAGCAATCACCAATTGCCGCCGCGGCCCTGCTCACTCGTCTCAGGTCAACGGCACATGGGACATGAACTGCCATTCGGCCGATTTCGCCACCGCGATCGGGCACGAAGTCTGAAGAACATGGCCCATGTTGCTGATTCGACTGACTGCGGGCAAGTCGCGCGATAGGTCGCGAAATTTAGCTACCCGATACCCTGACGGGATGCTTGACGAGCCAAACGAAGCTGCATTTGGATCCCTAGTCGGCGTCATGCGGTTACTGATGAATTTTGTTTGGGTCGCATCATCAGCAAGGCAAAGCTGCTGATGTTCAAGTGAGCACTTGGCTGCACTTCGAGCCGTCGGATGACGCGTGTCTTGCGAAACACCGCGTCTAGCTCTTATGGTTGGTGGCGATCAACTACGGGGAGTTGATGCATGGGGCCAAGTATGAGGAACCTCATTTGGCACGGACGGGTTCTCGTCGGAAACGGGTCACTCCGTCAAGCACCGAGATCGCTCAACGGCATCCACCGAGGCGTGACAACGATCCGAGCACGACCGGAATTCAGTCGAATGAAGCGGGAACGCTCCAAGGCGCAAGAGTGGGCCATCAACCTCAACGACAGCTGATGAATCCTTGTCGAACAAAGAAAAATAGACGGGGCTTGGGGCGTTCAGAGCAATCCTCCACTCTGGGAGAATTGCTCTGCACCACCGGCGGAAAGTGGATCACGCTACGCGCGCTCTTTGTCTAGCGAAATGGATCCTGCGCACCGGATTGTCTCGGGAGCCAGATCGGTGTGCCAGGCGATCAAGCCCGTGGTTTGAACGACTCACGAGACAACAAATCCACCGACCCGCAAAGGGGAGATGGTCTTGTTGGTCATCGTTTCATCAAGGCTGCAGAGAGACGCCCATCACCACATAGTCAGTCTCGCCGTTCAGCACAGGTGTTGAAGTCCCTTGCTTGGTGCTGACGATCAGATAGACATACGTGGTGACTCCGCCAACGGCGTACTTGTAAACCTTGCCACGAATCACTGAGCCGTTTGCCGCATCAACACGGCCATTGCCGGTCAGTGCTTGAGCAAAACTCAAGTCGGGCTCATTGCTGTCTCCCGATGCGGTTTCAGTGAAGATGAAGGCGCCATCTGCTCGGATCTTCGAAGTGCCGTAGGAAGCGCAGTCTTCGTATTCCACAAAGTTCTTGCCGAACAGTTCAGTGGCATCGGTGACTTCTGTCAGTTCCGAGGACACATACACGTATTGGCTGGCCATTTTTGGATTCATGCCGCCCTTGTTGGCCGTACACAACTGACCGATCCGATTGCCCAGAAGCGACACATACCCGTTGAATGGACTGCCCGCACCCAACGCACTCAGATTGCCATCTGAATCGATACTGGCCTTCGCTGTGTAGCTGCCTCGGTTCAAATCGGGAATCGAGATGCCGAAGGTGTCATCCAGATTCTTGGAAGTGCCCATCTTGATCGCGGTCAAATTCGGCGTGGTGTACGCCGTCAATGAGAACGCTTCTTTCGTCAGCGCGGTACCGGATGCAGCCGCCTTGCCTGCATCAGCTTGCGTGACCCCTGCTGTCGTCAGAGCAACGCCGTAGACCTCGAGAAGACCGTCGACTGCATCGCCCTTGGTGGCGTTGAAGCCGGTGGTGATCGGGTCGAACCCGTCAGGCAGGCTCAGCTTGCCCGGCAAAGTCGCGATGACCGACTTGATCTTGCCGAGCGCATCCGAGAGCCCTGCCGGCGTGATTGCGCCACTCAACGCGCCTTTGCTGGCACTGGCAAACCAGGCCCCAGGCTCTTGCCCGCTCAGAGCGGCCACGATCAGGTCGGTCAGCGGCGTGATGTTGGAAACGCCAGGACCGCTGGCGACCGAGTACAGCGACGTCGTGCGTTCGACGCCGCCGGCCATGCCGCCGGATACCTGGATGACACAAGGGTAGTCGCTGTTGCGGGCGGACGTCTGCCAGGCCCCGGTGTTTTCCGTGACCGCCGTCGTGGTGGTGCCGGAAGCGCATTTCATGGTGACCTGACCACCGACGATTGGCAGGCCGACAGCGGCGGTGCCGCTGGATATCACGGCTGGCTCAGGAGTGGTCGTGGGGGGAACTATCCCGACCGGGAAACCGGAACCCCCACCAGATCCACCGCCGCCACCGCACGCGGCCAGAGCCGGAATCACGGCAGACGCTGCTGCCATTCGAATAGTGTTCTTGAGATTTTTCATTGATTGACGTTTTTCCAAACTGATTCCGGGCGCAGCCGGAAGCGAAAAGATGCAGGAGCAGCGCACTGCGCATGCTCTTGACATGGGGCCGGCCTATCGGCCAAAGGAATAGGTGAACGTGCCCTGGTTGGTGGCAACGGAAACTTCCTTCACGCTGCACGAGTAGGCAAAGAGCTTGACGCCGTTGCCGAACTTGAACGTCAACGGCAAGGGGTCGATGCCGCCCAACTTGGTCTTGCAGTTGCCGCGATTCACATCGAAGCCCTTGAGGACGACGTGATTGGCTACGGATTCGAGTTGAACGACCGAGACGCCTTGAACGACTTGGACGGAAACTTGAAAAGGGGTTTCGCTTGCATGAGAGGTAGCGGCAGTGGCGACGGCGATGGCGCCAGCCAAGGCAAGCTGTCGGAATGGGTGTTTCAACGTTTTCTCCTGGGTCAAAGTGTTGGTGGATGTAACCGAGACTATAAACAACCTTTTAGGTTGACTGCAGACCTTAAAAGTCCTTCCTCTTAGTAGGGCGATACCCAACCATTCCAGTTGGAAATGGAGGGCGTATGCCGCAAGAGGAAGAGAAGCGATTGGCCACTGCCGTAGGCCGGGCCATCGCGAAGCGACGCATCGCCAGCGAGCTCACGCAAGAGCGGGTGGCCGAGCGCCTGGGGATCGGCGTGGAAGCGATGTCGCGCATCGAGCGCGGTGTCGCCTTGCCTACCGTGCTCCGGCTGAGCGAGTTGGCCGAGATCTTCGAGTGCAACATCGCCGAGCTGCTGACGGAAACCAGCTCGCGAGCCACCGACCAAGCGAGCCACTTGGCGCGGCTGTTGTCCAAGCTCGGCAGCACGGATCGAACAATGGTGGTGGACATCGTCGAGACGTTGGCCCACCGGCTGGAACAACGCCGCCCCTGATACGCCAGCGCGCAGCCATCGCAGCTCTAGTCGGCGGGCGGGTCACTTGCCCGCTTCGGGTGTCCATCCGCCAGCATGATCGTGGTGCTTGCCCGACCGGGCTCGGTCATGATCCAGATCACAACGTTGTCGGCGATGACGTAGCGGGACAGCACACGCAGGCCCAGCAACAAGGCCAACTCGTTTTGCAGTGCGTCCTGCTCGGTGACATCGCCCCAATTGCCATGCAGATGGCGGGCGAGCAAGAGGACGCCCTCTGTTCCGACTCTTTCCAGGGCGGCCAAGGCGGCATCGGTGATGACTACCTTGCCGAGTTGAAGACGCGGCGCGGAACGTTCGGGTTCGACGGTGGAATGCGGCATGAGAAATCTCCAAAAGAAAGCCCGGCCAGCCAAAGGCTGCCGGGCGGGGATTGATGAAGAAAGCAGCAGATGTGCGTCGCGCAAATCGCGATTGCTTTGGGGTTCTCTGACGTGTTGCGGCAGGAAGGACCAACTCGTGGTGGCTAGAGGTCGGGCGATCGTCCTGGCCTGCCGAAGCTGTGGCCGCACGCTTGGCACTCGTAGTTGTCGAGCACATTGGTGTCGATGGCTTCGCCAACCGCGGCTCCGGCGGCACAGCCGGCCGCGCCCCCGAACAAGGCACCCATGAGGGCGCCAGCCAACCCGCCAAGGAGGGAACCGGCTGGGCCGGCGACCATGCCAAGGGCGGCACCGGCTTCAGCGCCCCCGAGTGCAGCAGCAGCACTACCGGCAGCCCCGGCGGCAGTGCCTACAGTGCTGCCTATCTTGCGGGCGTAGTTGTGAGCGTCGATCTCGGTAGAGTTGCATCGGGGGCAAGCAGAAGGGTGAGTCATGTCGGTCAGATGAAGGTGTTGAGTGAGTCGGGGTCCCTCGATGCACGGGGCGTTCGTCAAAATGGATCTCGCCTGGGCGGTCGATCCAGGTACATCGCGCCATTGACGCTCGCCAGGTAGGCCTCTTCCTCGAGCGCCCGATGCACCTGCTCCAAACGGTAGGGGTCGCCTTGTTTGCGGGCCAGGTCCGCGTGGTCCACGCGCCGAAAGAAGGCCTCATCGAGCTCAATCGAGGCGCCCTGCCCTTCGGCGGACATGCCCTTGCACGCGGCTGTCATGGGCGCACCTCCTTGAAGAAGATCGCCTCGACACGTTTGGCGCCGCTTCCGTGGGCGGGGAAGCCCACGATCGACGTGCGATCGCGTTGCTGACAGATACCGCAGTTCAAGCAGTCGGCATTGCCGGTACTGGCCGGACACACGATGACGTGACGTCCTGCTGGCGTGCGCGTGGCCTTCACGGCGCTAGGTGGCAGCACGACGACGACCGGTGCCACGCCGTGATCCAAGTACTCATCGGCCTGTCGAAGCGACTCGGCGCTGAGGTTCACCGTGAAACCGAGCCGGTTCGCCTGACGGATCGCGATCCGATTGGCGGGCGTCGGCAAGTAGTGGGTGTACGTGAATCCACGACGCCCCCGGTTCGCCATGGCCAGCCTCGTGAGCTTGCGACCGTCGATGACGCCGGGTGCCTCGGGCGTCAGGTCGCCCGCCTGGTTGTGACGCCACAAGGCATGGCGCCGCAGTGTGGAGATCTCCAGCAGCAGTTCATCGAAGGAGTAGCCTCGGCGTCCCTCAGAGACGCACTTCCAATGAATCGCCAAGGGTCCGCTTTGCGCGTAGCAGCCGTTGCCCTTGAAGCCACAGGTCGGTGGACACGAGTTCGCACTCGTGGTCGTCACCGGTATGGGCCCCGTCTTGCGGTTGCGGCTGACGCGCACCAGGTGATAGGTGCAGACGTCCTGCTCGGGGTGAGTTCCGAGTGCGTGAATCGGACGCTGTTGAAGCGACCAGTTGGGGTTCGGGCGAGCTTGGGCCCGCGCCATGATTGAGATGGACAAAGTCGAAGCCTCTGTGTTGTGAATGCCGCCGTCGCCGGCAGCGTCATGAAGTGCCGGTCCCGAAGGGCTGGCCAGACCCACGCGCACGCATCCACCACGCCTCAGGCCAGAGAGACCAGGGGCGGTGGGTTGTGCGCGGTACGTTGGTGCCACTGCAGGCAGTCAGCGGTCGTCGAGAGTCAATGCCCTTGCGTGGGCGAAGCTGCAGTTGGGCCTGCTTCGTTGCGACCAAGCCGTCTCGCCAGCTTGTCCCTCACCTCCACGGCGCAGCCATGCCAGGCACGACCACTGACCATGGGGGTGTCCAGTGCTTCGGGATCCGTTTCAGCCACGCGCCTGGCGTACTGCTCCAGCGCCTGCAACACGAACGCCTGGATCAACGCGCCGTGCGCCGAGTACGTCATCAGGTCGCTCACGAACTCGATGTTCGTGCGTGGATTCACGGGTGCCCTCATGAGGCCCCCCTGTGTCCGGTCCCGGTTAACGGAACGTTTGTCGACCTGGGCTCCCTGGGTCCAGGCCTGTAGGCACGCTCGATCTCGTGATCGCGCATCAAGGTGACCGGCCCGTCGCCCGAGCGATCGCAGACGCCGGCGGCGCCGCCCTTCTCGCTCTGCGCCTCGTCCTGGGAACACCGCCTTGCGATCGCTCGCGACCTGAAGTGATGAAATGCCCGAAGGGCCTCCTGCCGCTTCGATCCTCGGTACACCTGGCCCAGATGGCTGACGGTGACCGTGTACTCGGGGCAGGCTGCGGGGAAGTACACCCGCATGGGCTTGGCACGGTGGCTGTCGTGCGCAAACACTTCGATCTTCTCGGGGGTAAATTGGCTGCCATGGAGAATGACAACGCGGGCCTCCTGCAGATCCACGCCGTGCACTGCTTGCAGCCAGGCGTACTCGGCCTCGGGAACGACGATCGCGTTCATGGTTCGACCGCCTCGCACTGGGAGTGCAGGATCTCGAAGCCCGCGCCATCGATCAAGCCGGGGTCCAGCAGCATCACCAGGTCGTGGGCTACCGCCTGGCCTTGGCTCTGACCAGGGTTCTGACGTATGGCCGCCCATTCCAGCTCGCTCAAGCCGTCCTCCTGCGCACGGGCGAGGGCCGCCCGACGCAGTGCCTCTTCGTCGTACACCGTGATCTCGGCCGTGAACACCAGCGTCGCACGAGTCAGCTCTTTCATACGCCCTCCCCTGCAGGAGCCAGCGAGATCTCCGCGCCGAACGCCAGCGCGGCGTTGTCAGCGCCGGGCAGCCCGTTCTGCCGAATCCACCAGCCGGGCGGGTCGGATGGCACGGTCATCACACCCAGGTAGCCGTCCAATGCGCCGTAGCCGACCACCTTGGCGCGGCCGATGGCGTTGATATGGATGAAGATGTCCTGGCCAATCTGCGGGACGTCGAACTGCGCCGACCACTTGAGCATGTCCTTGGACAACGGGTTGCGCGTGTAGGCGGGCAAGGTGGTGTGCAGCCGGACACCGGTTTTGATGTGAGGGTTCATGGATGAGCCTCCTGAGGTGGCGACACCGTGATGCGCCGGGTTGAACAGACGTAAAAAAGCCCGCACGAAGCGGGCTGGGTGAGTGGTCATGGGAAGCAGAAGAAAAGAAGAAAAGAGGAAGGGAAGAAGGTGCGATGAGGTAAGGAACAAGGACGGCCGGAGGGGATGGCCAAGTAAGCTCGTGACGCCGGGTGGTCGACTGATCGAGCGGTGCCCTGTGTCTAGTCAACTCAGCACAGCGCATCGTCCAGCGGCCGACCATCTGCGGGCGGCGCCTGGTCCAGTTCCACGCAACGCCAGAACGCCCGCTCCTGCTCGATGAGTCGGGCAATGAGCGTTTCATCTCGTTCGATGCGATAGACCTGCAGTTCGTGGCCGCACATCAGCACCACCACATCGGCCGCTCGCGCGCCCGTGACGGCCAGCCGATGCAGCACCTGCAGGCGCAGGTACGTCGGGATGCCGCCGTCCCACAACTGGACGGTAGGGATCCCGACGGACACGCATTCGAGGAGTTGGACGTCGCTTGCGCCGACGACTTCTCGTCCGGCGGGCGCGAGCATCCAGGGGTGGTGCGGGTGCTGCAGCACTGCAGGTATTGCTGCGGGCGGGTGCAAGACCCTGCGCCCGGTCCTTCGGACATAGTGCGCCGCCATGAGCGGCTCGAGCTGCCGGCCCCAGTCAGTGAGCCTGTCGTCGCGCACTTGCGTCGGGTGCAGCAGATCCTGTCGGCCGGTCTTTTCCATCCACAGGCGCACGGGCGACTTGAAGGGATCCATGCCGACGGCAGCGGCCGCTTCGGCACTGGCGATGCCCGTATCGCTCGAGGCAAGACGCTCGAAGCGTCGATCGTCGATCGCAGCGACCGTCGCTGCCGGCTTTACCAATTGCAGCGATGCGCGGCTTCTCGACGAAGCTCGCACCGTGCGCAACCGCTCTGCACGTGTGTTCACCATGTTTGGTTCTCCTTGGAAGGTTGATGGAAGGTTCATTGGTGCCCAGCAAAAAGCCCCGTCCTCCTGATGGAGAGACAGGGCTTCTTGGGGCGAGGTGGAAGGTGAGTAAGGTGGGGCGAGGCTTCAGGACACAAGCTCCAGCGCACGGTCCAGCGCTCGTTGCTTCAAGGCCGCGCCTTGGCCGAACCAGGCACTGTCGAGCCGGGACTCGCGGCTGAGGGCTCGGCGCTCGTGATCGACGAATTCGGTCATGGCGCTGAGCAGCCCCCACGCCGTTCCCTTGGCTGCAGCGAGCTCGGCGCCGCGGCCATGGCCCTCGTAGAGAGATTGGATTTTCTTGAGCGCACGCTCGTGAGGCAGCACCTTGATCTCGGGGATGACAGTGGCGAACCCCTGCTTGCCCTCGCGCCCACTGGCGGTCGGTCCGCACAGCACCTGGAGGAAATAATCCGCGGCCTCCTTGTTCTTGACCTTGCGCTCGGACAAGAGCTTCATGCGGTACATGAAACCATCCCACTGCGACACCGCAATGCCCAGTTGGCGTTTGACCGCGTCGGCATCAAAGCTGCTGCGGTGCGGCACCCGGATAGCATCGCTCGCACCGTCCAGCGCGATGGACAAGGTGTTGTTGCAGACCACCCGCACCGTGGTGGGCGTGACGGTGGTCGCCAGCGTGCCGTCGCAGGAGGTGGCCAGCAGCAGATAGCCGTTGACGACGTCCGTGCCCTTGAGCACAGCCTGCTTGCCGGTGCGCGCCAGGGCCCAGAATTTCCGGCCCGCCTTGAGAACGCCGGCCGTCTCCATCTCGTAGCCCGAGACCTCGGTCAGATCCCGGTAGAACTCGAGAACGTCGCGGGGCTGGACCACCTGGTAGCGGCGGCTCACGACGGACAGGGGCAAACGCGTGTCGCTGCGATACAGCACCTTCTGGTCGCGAAACGACTCCAGGCTTTCAAAAGGTTGAATGGCCTCGGGCGCCTGGAGGTCCTGTGCCATGTAGCGCACGGGGGTTTCGCGAATGGTCCAGTCCATGCCGGCCTTGCGCGCCCAGACCTCCAGGGGTTGCTTGGGCGGCAGGGGGTTGCCCAACAGATGCCAGGGTGTTTCGCCTGCGTAAGCCATTTGTTCGATGAGGTGTGCCATGGGAGATTCCTTGTGAAGGGATAGACGGCTGAGTGAAGCGGTAGATTGCAGACGCGCACGGTCAAGCCGCTGCGACAAGGCAGCAGCAACAGCCCTATGCGAGCAACCGTGAAACGAGCGAGCGGGGAAGGGAAAGCGTGAACGCGAAGACCGCAGACGCGGGAGCGTTTCAGTTCGCGGCAGAAATTACGCGAAAGACCAGCAGGCCGGAAACCGACACGTCAAAGCGCCCTGGCGCCAAAGATATGGCCGCACTCGAGGCACTCGTGGTTGTCCAGGATATTGACGTCCACGGCCTCACCGACCGCCACCCCGCTGACCAACCCCGCCAGCGCAGCGCCGGCAATGGCCCCCAGCAAGGCGCCCGCCGGTCCTAAGACAGCGCCGACCAATGCACCACCTTGCGCACCGCGCAGCGCAGATGTGGCGCCCAGGGCCACGCCGGTTGCGGTGCCCAGTGCAGCACCTACTTTTTTTCCAAGGTCACGCTGCACGATCCGCTCGGACCGGCATTGAGGGCATTTGGACATGGTTGAGAATTCCTTTCGTCGAATCGAAAAATCAGTGATGAACATGCAAAACAGACAACCCGTGCCCCAAGTCGCACAGAAATGCAAAAAGGACACATTCAGGTGTTTGTTCAGCTATGTCATATATCGCTGAAAATTTCTGGAAACTCATTCAATCCGGGCACCAGCCCGAGCCAACGCCGTGGAGTTGTCGTGGCACGCGTACTTGCGCACCGATGGGCACAGCCCCATCGAGGTAAAGCTTCCAAATTTTGCCGACTGTCGATTGCAGGCCCCCCTGCACTCTCTGATGGGTCTACACCCGCGGATATGACACGCCGGCCGTCGAGGCGTGAACTGCCATAAAGGCCAAGGCTCGACAATCGCCAGCCTGGCGTGCACTGCGGCGCCTCAAAGAAGCGATGTACGGCCCAAGGAAAAGTCGATCTGGTTTGGTGCCGTGCAAGCATTGCCAAACGATGTCATGTCGGCAGCGGCGTCAGTGCGGCAAGTGGCGCACCGGGGTGCTCGAACTTCCGCTGATACGCGTACCCCATATCTCAAATCCCTTTTTTCAACCATCTTATTCACCGCAAAGAGCGAGGAGGAGGCCCCCGTGAAAAACGCACATGCATGTCGTCACTTGCCCAAAGAAATCACATGAGAAACGGGAAAGGCTCCATCGGAAATGCCTCGGAAGTTCCGGATTTTCCTTACACGGCTTTGCCCGGCTTGTTGGGCAGCGTGCTGCAAGAACGATCAAAGACGCCCAAAGATGATGCCATCGGCGCGTCCATACTCGAAGCCGTCAGTTCCTTGGTTTCATCGGGGCTGGCGGTCTATGACAAGCCAGGAGGCGGCACCGCGCCACTGACTTCGTTCGGCATCTTGCTGGCGTCTTCGGGCGCGGGCAAAAGTTTTCATCATGAGCCGCTAACCGAGGCCATATCTCAATGGTGCGCAAAGCACTCTGAGCAGACCCCCATAGCTCAATACCAGCAGAAGGCCGCACATCGGGTGTGGCAGAAGCGCGTGGCAATGTTCGACAAGGACATTCAAAAACGCTTGGTGAATGACGAAGGAACGGACGAGATCGAAGCGCTGCTCGCCAAGATGCTGGAACAGGAACCTCGTCCTGCTGTTATTCCGACTCTTCTGCAGGACGATGCCTCCATGCAAGCGGTACTGCGCAGCCTGGAGCATTGGCCTGTGTCCGGCTGGATTGTCGATGAAGGCATGATCGCGCTGAACATGCTCCGTACCAAGGACTTCCCAACTCTGGCAAATCTCTTTGGCGGCAAGGTGATCCGGCACAGCCGTGTCGACGAACCGCGCAAGGAAATCCAAGGCTATCTGACCATGTTGTTCATGGTTCAGCCTGGGCTTTTTAAATCGTTCTGCAAAAAGCGCGGCGACGAACTGAAGGCCAGTGGCCTAGATGCTCGTTTCCTGTACCACATCGTCCTCGACGAATGGATCGGCTCGGAACATCAGGAAGATGCCTTCATCGGTCGCGCGCATGCCGAGTACGGCGAGCGCGTGACCGCGATGTTGAACGACCTGAATACCCGCATTCGTTCCGGCAAGAAAGAAATTCCTTCCGTTGCGTTTGGCCGCAATGCGAAGACAAGCCTGCGTCACCTTCAAGATCGGAATCTTGATTTGATGTCGCACCCCGAACTTGCGCATTGCCGTGACTTTCTGGCGAAGATGACAGGACATATTGCCCGCATGGCTGCCAAGAACCACGTGTTCCTGGGACGTGACGGAGATATATCGGTCGAGTTGATCGAAAGCGCGGAGCAAATTTGCTGGTATCACTTTGAAGCGTATCAGTGGACTCACAACCCCCTTGACCAAGAGTTGCAGCGCGAGCGTGATGCAGCCGCCCTGGCGCAGTGGCTGCAGAGAATTGGTCTACGGCAATTCAACTATCGGCACCGCAACGAGATTGCAATTAGATTGGGAATGACGCAGCCCCGCCTACGCAGCGCAATCGGGGAGTTGTTCAACCAGGATCGTGCTCGTTTCTTGACGATAAAGGGCACGCACTTCATCGAAGTGCTCCCTCCGTTTGACGCACTGGACAATGTCCTGAGCCGTGGCGGCATACATTGAGAGGGCTCATTGAGCAAGACGACTCTAAAAAAATAATCAATTTCTCTTCTAGCCTTGAGCAGATGACCCATGGTGAACAGAAAAAATAATGAAGACCTCGACCTGATTAGCGATGGCAGTGATGAAATTCGCGGAATAGTGAGGAATCTAGAGCGAAACATGGGCATTGCCTATGGCCTCAACGGCAAAGCCTATCGGATCGGGGCAGGCGTCAATATGCTCATTCTCCAAATCAAGTTCATGCAGTGCGTGATCGAGACAGATCAACTGCCTTTCGAGATCAGGCGTAATATCGACGACACGATAGATATCGTGGAAGGCGAAATGGCTAGGTATGCAGAATTGCTACCCGCATTCGAACGGCTGGTCTTTGACGGTTTGGCTTTGTCACCAGACCTAGACTTATTTCATCGTGTCTACTCCATGCATGCCATCGGCCAATTTCGTGCTGCATATGAGCAATTGATTGGCAGAGGGGCTGCAGAAATCTTCAACGACTTCGTGGTGGCGCTGCGAGCGGAGGGAAAGCGTAGCGGCGTCAAGCGTTTGATGCAAAGTTGGCGACGTAATTCCAGCGAAAACTCCAAGCGGCTGAAAGTTTATATCAATACCTTGCATGATCGCTATGCGCACCTGACGGTAATTCGCCTTGACCTAAGATATCGACAAGCGGCATGCCGGGACATCGTACAGGCGAAGGAATGGAACGCGATACTTCGAGATCGAAATATTCGAGAGCGTACAGCGTTATCCCAAGAAGAGGCGCTTGATGATTACGGCGATGATTTACCACGCGTAGATATTATTACTGCGACGGAAGACTGGCGTCACCTCAAAGACAATATGCGTGGCAAGCCATCACTATTCCGGAACTTGGCCGGCTACGCCTGCTCCGTCGAATTCTCCAGCACAGGAGGGCACTACTTGCATGCAGCATTGATCTTTGACGGCTCAGAGATCATGCAGCATGAATGGCTTGGCGAATTGATCGGGGGATACTGGGTAGAGCTAACAGGCGGACGTGGCTATTACCACAACTGCAATCGCCACGCCTCCAAGTTCCCAGGGACCGGCCTGATAAGCCATCACGACATAGAAAAGCGCCGCGATCTGATGCACGAACTGATGTGTTTGGCGAAGAAAGATCAGTTCGTTCGCGTGAAGGCATCACCGAAATCCAAGACCTTCATGACAGGGCATTTGCCGGGACCGTTGTTTGGACGCCCTGGGCGGCCGCGTACCAGGGCGTGAATGCCCGCCCGATGGGGCACAAGTTGATACCAACGGCATAAAAATCTAAGGTTCATGAAAAATTTTTCACATCCAAAATGGTTCTCAATGAATGAGAACCATTTTGGATGTGCATTTTTCCGTTTGCTCTAGCACTTCTCATGCGTAGCCAGGAGAGTCAGGAGGCGTTTCACGACTCAGTGTTGCTCGCGCTAAGGGAACGGAACCACCAGCGTTGCAGCACAAATTGGGCAGCAACCATCGCATTGTCCAGGTTGGGAAATTTAAGTGGCGATCAGTGGAGAGGATGGGCTGGCCTTCGGCGGATATTTACGGCTTGAATCTCCCACGCACCCTAGCGCATCATCTCTTGCAGCAGCGACATAAAATCCCTTAAAGAAAGACAAAAATTATCAACACCGACATCGAAGGTCGTCGGGGTTTTCGTCTTGTGCGACATGATTTCAGCAACCTCTTATATTGCTTCTTATGAAATAGATAAGAAGACGGCCAACGAACAGGATTCAACTCATACCAGATACCAAAGGTCAATGGAAGTGCATTTGAGATTCACATTCATTAAAAAATATCTGGGCCACTGATTCGTTGGCATAACCAACGAGATCAAGCATGTTCGATAAAAATGGATACCCTGAAAACTCACAGTACGACGATGAATTAAGGAGCCGCAGGACAACTCAAGCAAGGATGCGGAGAAATAGACACAGTGGACTGGGCTTCGAGGAAGAGATGTTCATCAACAGCTCTCGCCATCTGATATTGCACATTACCACGAGCTATCAGAGAAAATATCGAAATGGCGTGACGCTTAGTACAATACAAAATCACCGAGACCTGTTTCTTCGTCACATAAAGGAGTACCCCACTGCTTTGCTGCAGATGGTTCGAGGAATCATCTGGAAATTAGAAGAAGGAGATCGCTCTGGATTGCATTTGCACCTCTTAATCTTTTATTCGGCGCAACGCAAGTCTGACGTGATAGTTGCCCAAGAGATTGGCGAGCATTGGGTCAATGAGGTGACACGCGGATGGGGTGACTACTGGAATACCAATGCCAACAAAGAAAAACTGAAACGCTGGGGCGTCGGCATAGGGCAAGTCAACCGCCATGACAACTCGAAGAGAGAGTCGTTGCAGGCGTTCATCGCCAATTACATGGCTAAGGCAAACCAAGTACCGCGAAATCGGACAGAGGACGACAAGCTCTTTGGCATGAGATTTTTTGACCGCCTTCGTTAAGGCATATCCCCACGGCTGATCAGTTGACATCAGCCTCACTGTCGATTCAGTCAGTGCGCAACCAAGTCGTGTTTTCAAAAAATAAGTGAATCTGCCTGCCCCTTGCGGGCAGACAGATTTCATTGGTTTTTGACAATTTACTGCGGCTGCCTAAAAACAGCCATCGGCGTAGTCAGTCTCGCCTCTCAGCACAGGTGTCGAGGTGCGACCGTGTGCGGGTGCCGAGAGCGGGGGAGGTGCTGAACTGGAAGATAGGCCGCCAGTAATGAGGCGTCGATGCCATCGCTCTTTGTTGACGTGAGCCAAGTACTCGATACGAAATGGATTTCGACCATGAAGGCGTGGTTCTTTGTCGGATCGATTGGCGCAATAGCTTGAATCCAGTAAAGCCCTGCCCGCGGAAAGTGCCTGACAGTTCCCCCCTTCTGCTCCAGAGAATACTTTGGCGTCGAACGCGCATAGCTCTTTGGTCGATCGAACCGCCGCTCGTACTCACGGCGCCATCCCTTCAATGCATTCTTGGTCGGGTACCCCAATTGACGAATGGTCTCGCCGATGCGTTTGCCGAGCTTGATGTACAGCTCAACCGCTCGAATTCTGTCTTCGTATGAGTACATGAACCTCCTGGCAGTCCAAGTTTTTGTCCGCCCCCCCGTTGTGCCCACTTTTTTACTCCGCTCCCCCAAACATGCCCCCACATGCGTCGGATTCAGGCACACTTTTTCGGACGACTTCGAGCATTCATAGCGGGCAAGACGAGGCTCCTTCGAGCGAAAAAAGAAAAAGCCCGGCCGTCCTTGGACGTTACCGGGCTTTGTTTTGGTGCCGCTTGTCGGAATCGAACTGACGACCTTCCGCTTACAAGGCGGGTGCTCTACCAATTGAGCTAAAGCGGCTGAAAGAAAGCAGTGCTGAAGGTGATTGTAAGCGGCCGGTTTTGGGACCGACCACGTCGTCACTTGACACGCTTGAGCGAGGGCCGGGTGCCGCCACCAGCCGGCGGGCGCGGCGGCTCGTCGGTCGGATCGGCAGGCTCTGAGCTGGCATCGACCGTCTCGTCACCGTCTTCGCCCGTCACCAGGTGGAACACCTTGCTGGCATCGCCTTCGGTACCGCGCGAGGCATCACGCAGCGGCATGCGCGGCGCGCTGTTCGGCGAAGAAGCGGCCGTTGCAGCGTCATCGTCACCCTCGCCCGACGTGGCCGCCGGCACGGGTGCCGGAAACGCCATGCCCTGCCCGTTTTCACGCGCATAGATCGCGATCACGCGGCCAACCGGCACGCTGATTTCGCGCGCCGTGCCGGCGAAGCGGGCCTTGAACTCGATGAAGTCGTTGCCCAGCTTCAGCGAGCTGGTCGCGTCGAAGCTGATGTTCAGCACGATCTCGCCGTTCTTCACGTACTCGCGCGGCACCTGGACGGTGTCGTCGACCAGCACCGCGACATAGGGCGTGAACCCGTTGTCGGTGCACCACTCGTACAGCGCCCGGATAAGGTACGGGCGGGTGGAAGAAGACTCGAGCGCGTTGATCATGAAGGACGGCGAAAAACGAAGGAAGCAAGCACGCAGCTTACTTACTTTCGCATGACCTTTTCGGAAGGCGTCAGTGCTTCGATGTAGGCCGGACGCGAGAAGATGCGTTCGGCGTACTTCAGCAGCGGTGCCGCGTTCTTGCTGAGATCGATGCCGTAGTAGTCGAGACGCCACAGCAGCGGTGCGATGGCCACGTCGAGCATCGAGAAGTTGTCGCCCAGCATGTACTTGTTCTTGAGGAACACGGGGGCGAGCTGCGTGAGGCGGTCACGGATGTGCGAACGGGCCTTTTCGAGCGCCTTATCGTTGCCTTTGGTGTTCCGATTTTCAAGCGTGGCGACGTGCACGAACAGTTCCTTCTCGAAGTTGAGCAGGAACAGACGCACGCGGGCGCGGTCGACCGGGTCGCCGGGCATCAGTTGCGGATGCGGGAAGCGCTCGTCGATGTACTCATTGATGATGTTCGACTCGTACAGGATCAGGTCGCGCTCGACCAGGATCGGCACCTGGCCGTACGGGTTCATCACGCTGATGTCTTCGGGCTTGTTGTAGAGATCGACGTCGCGGATCTCGAAGTCCATGCCCTTTTCGAACAACACGAAGCGGCAGCGGTGGGAGAAGGGGCAGGTCGTTCCTGAATACAAGACCATCATGGCGAGAGACTCCTAAAAATCAAAAAGAGTGGGTCGCCTGGGCAACCCACTCTGTGGGACCGGACGCACGAGGCGCCCGGTCGGCGTGAACGGAATTACTTGACGTCTTTCCAGTACGAGGCGTTCAGTCGCCATACGAAAACCACCGACATGGCCAGAAACAGCAGCACCCAGACGCCGATGCGCACGCGGGTGTTCTGTGCCGGCTCGGCCATCCACTGCAGGTAGCCGACGAGGTCGCCCACTGCGCTGTCGAACTGCACCGGGGTCAGCGTGCCGGGGGTCACTTGCTCCCACTTGCCCGTGAACACGTCGGTGGCATGACCGTGCTGCTCGACCTTGGCGTGCACCGGCAGGCGCTCGCCCTGCAGCTCCCACAGCGGGTTCGGCATGGCGACGCTCGGGAACAGCAGGTTGTTCCAGCCGGTGGCCTTGGTGTCGTCGCGGTAGAAGCTGCGCAGGAAGGTGTACAGGTAGTCGGGGCCCGTGCCGCCGTGGCCGGCGCGCGAACGTGCGACCAGCGTCAGGTCGGGCGGCGTGGTGCCGAACCATTCCTTGGCCTGGCGCGCGTCGATGTTGGCCTTCATGGTCTCGCCGACCTTGTCGGTCGTGAACAGAAGGTTGTCCTTGATCTGCTGCTCGCTGATGCCGATGTCCTGCAGGCGGTTGTAGCGCATGAAGGCGGCCGAGTGGCAGTTCAGGCAGTAGTTGACGAACAGCTTGGCGCCGTTCTGCAGGGCCGCTACGTCGGTGGTCTTGTTGGGCGACTTGTCCCACGCCAGACCGCCCGATTCGGCGGATGCGGCCGCGGAGAAGGTCAGGCCCAGTGCCAGACCCATGACAGCGAGCCAGCCGGAAATTCTTTTCTTCATCGTGTTTCTCTCAAGCTCTCTTGCACTTGTGCGCGCATCAATGGGCGGCGAAGACCACGCGCTCGGGCACGGTCTTGAATTCGCCCTTGCGGCTCCACCACGGCATCAGCAGGAAGAAGCCGAAGTAGAAGAGCGTGCCGATCTGCGAGATGGTCTGGGCGATGTCCAGGGCGAACGAGCCGATGACCAGGTTGCCCCAGACGCCAGGCGCCTGGATGCCCAGGTAGCCCAGGATCAGGAAGAAGAACACGAACACGCCGTAGACATACTTGTGCCAGCTCGGACGGTAGCGGATCGACTTGACTTCGCTGTGGTCGAGCCACGGCAGGAAGAACAGGATGATGACCGAGCCGCCCATGATGACCACGCCCCAGAACTTGGCGTCGAAGGTCTTGAGCAGGAAGATAACGACGGCGGCCACTACCACGGCGGCAACCTTCAGACCCATGCCCGACTTGCCCTTGATGAAGTTCCAAACGGCAGCGGCCGCGATGATCAGCGCGAACACGTTGACCATGTCGTCGGTGGTGGCGCGCAGCATCGAATAGAACGGCGTGAAGTACCAGACCGGAGCGATGTGGTTCGGCGTCTTCAGCGAGTCGGCCGGGATGAAGTTGTTGTACTCCAGGAAGTACCCACCGGCTTCAGGCGCGAAGAAGATCACGGCCGAGAAGATCGTGAGGAACACCACCACGCCGAAGATGTCGTGCACCGTGTAGTACGGGTGCGACGGGATGCCGTCGAGCGGATGGCCGTCAGGACCGCGCTTGGCCTTGATCTCGATGCCGTCGGGGTTGTTCGAACCCACTTCGTGCAGCGCGATCAGGTGGGCCACCACGAGGCCGAGCAGCACCAGCGGCACGGCGATGACGTGGAAGCTGAAGAAGCGGTTCAGCGTGGCGTCGCTCACGACGTAGTCGCCGCGGATCAGCAGGGCCAGGTCAGGGCCGATGAACGGGATGGCGGCGAACAGGTTCACGATCACCTGGGCGCCCCAATAGGACATCTGGCCCCAGGGCAGCAGGTAGCCCATGAAGGCTTCGGCCATGAGGCACAGGAAGATCGCGCAGCCGAACACCCAGATCAGCTCGCGCGGCTTGCGGTAGCTGCCGTACATGAGGCCGCGGAACATGTGCAGGTACACCACGATGAAGAACGCCGAGGCGCCCGTCGAGTGGATGTAGCGGATGAGCCAGCCCCAGGGCACGTCGCGCATGATGTACTCGACCGATGCGAACGCCTGGTTCGCGTCGGGCTTGTAGTGCATGACGAGGAAGATGCCGGTCACGATCTGGATCACGAGGACCAGCATCGCGAGCGAGCCGAAGATGTACCAGAAGTTGAAATTCTTCGGCGCGTAGTACTTGCCCCACTGGTCGTTCCAGAGCTTGGTCAGCGGGAAGCGGTTGTCGACCCAGTTGAGCAGCTTCTCGCCGGCGGGAGCGTTGGGGGAAACTTCGTGAAATTCAGCCATGTTCGTGGTCTCCCTCAGGCCTTCTTGCTGTCGTCGCCGATGAGCAGGCGCGTGTCGGACAGGTACATGTGCGGAGGCACAGGGAGGTTGTCAGGCGCGGGCTTGTTCTTGAAGACGCGACCGGCGAGGTCGAACGTGGAACCGTGGCAAGGGCAGAGGAAGCCGCCTTCCCAGTCGTTCGGCAGCGAGGGTTGCGGGCCGGCCTGCAGGCGATCAACCGGCGAGCAGCCGAGGTGGGTGCAGATGCCGACCACGACCAGCACGTCGGGCTTGATCGAACGATGGCCGTTCTGTGCGTACTTGGGCGTGAATTCGTCGGGGTGACGCTTGGAGAGCGGATCGGCGAGCTGGCCATCGAGCTTGGCGAGTTCGGCGACCTGGTCAGGGCTGCGCTTGAGGATCCAGACCGGCTTGCCGCGCCATTCGACGGTGATCTTTTCGCCGACCTTGAGGGTCGAGATGTCCACTTCGACCGCGGCGCCCGCGGCCTTGGCCTTTTCGGACGGCTGGAATGTGCTCACAAAAGGGATTGCGGTGGCCACGCCGCCCGCTACGCCGGCACAGCTGGATGCGATCAACCACGTCCGCTTGCTTGTGTCGATCCGGGGCGAGCCGGAGGTCATGTCACTCATGGGGATCCTCTAAGTCTTCTTCGCTGGAGCAGGGGCTGACCTTTGCCACAGCAAGGTCAACCCGAGATTGTAGCGGGGCGCAAAAGGGTTTTTCAATGATTGCCGCGCGTGCGCACGGCGCCGCAGCACGTGCGCGACAGCACGCGACGGCCCTCGGCGCTCAGCTCAGCAGCCCGTACTGGGTCGCCTGCCGGACGGCCTGGGTTCGCGACTTGACGGCCAGCTTGCGGTAGATCCGCTTGGCGTGGAACTCGACCGTGTTGATCGAGAGGCAGATCGCTTCGGCAATCTGCCGATTGCTCCAGCCTTGCGCGATCAGGCGCAGCACATTGAGCTCCCGAGGTGACAGCAGCCCGGGAGCAGGCATCGTGGGCGAGACCGTGTCGCCGTCGCGCAGCGCGGACTCGACACCCTCCGGTTTCGCGGACGCAGCAATCAGGCCGAGGACGCGGCGCGCGACGCGCGCGTCCATCGGCGAACCGCCGCGCTCGATCGAGCGCAGCAAAAAAAAAGTTCAGCATCGTCGGCGCTCGTCAGCAGATAGCCGGAGGCTCTTGACGAGATCGCGGCTTCGACCAGCAGGCGGTCGTCGCCCCTCGACATGGCGATGGCGTCGATCTGCGGGTAGGTACGCCGCAGGTGCGACAGGAGCACGACGCCGCCGTTATCAGTTAGGTGCATGTCGACCAGCACCAAGTCGTAGGGCAACGCGGCCAGCAGACGGATCGCTTCCGTGTGCGTGGAGGCGATCACGACGCGGCGACCCGGAGCCAGATCGCAGAGAAGGCGTCGCATGCGGTCGGCCAGGGCCAGGTCGCCCTCGACGATCAGGGCACCGAAGAAGGCACAGCCCAAGGCGGCGTACCGGCCGGTGAGTGCCGGCGCCGAGTGTGCGCTGCTGGCAGACAGCTGATTCATCATGAGCAGACGCCTCCGATCACGCCGCCGACCACGGGCCCGCGCACTCGCAAACCCTTCGCGACCCCACCTTCAGACAATCGAACCACGCATATCCCCTTGTTGTGCCCCGCGGCCTATCTTGAATGTCAACTTTCGTTTCGGGGTACTGCAGGAACGATGCCTGGGAGTCGGCCAGGCGGCCCATCACAACAATGGCTCGGTGAGTGCGTTGATTTCATTGAAGAAATGCGGAGGCAACACCGGCTGCCCCGCGGATAAGAGGTACGCACCAGTCGTCGCCGTTACGGTCGTCGCAGGCGGAACGTTACGTAGCATTGAGATACACATGCACCCGTCACACTCCTCCACAAAAATCGAGGCAATACACGGTTACAAGGAGGCCGTGGCAAACGCCCCATCCTCCAGGCCAAATTAGTTGCGGCACACTTCTGATGCTGCTAACCTCAAGTCAAGAGCATAAAAACCCTTTGAGAGGATCACTGTGAAGACGAACAAACTGGTTGCTACCGTCGCCCTTGCCACCCTGGCAATCTCGTCGGCTTTTGCCCAAACGCAGGTTACCCCTGCGCCTGCAAGCAACAACAATCGCGCATTTGCACCGGGCCCTGCTGGCGCTCCGGCCGCAACCGCTGGTGGCCTTGGCGGCCTGACCCCCGCTCAATGGGGCGCTGTTGGAGGCACCGGCGCTCTGATGCTGGCCCTCGGCAGCAGCAACAACGGCAACGGCGGCGGCGGCTTCTTCGTCCCTGGCACGGGCACCACCGGCACGGGCACCACCGGCACGCGTTAATGCTGGTTGCCCTCCTGAAAGGAGGGCATTCGCTGAAAAGTCCGCGCGTTGCTTCCGCCACGCGACTCTTAGAACGTTGCCTTTGGGCAACGTTTTTCTTGGGCGTTGGCGGTTGCTCCTCCGGAACTTCGGCCATGCTGGATTCAGCTCGACTGCTCTATCGCGGCGAGTCTGCAGCAACCCAGCCCAATTTCAATCCCAGCTATCGGTACCTGCGGGCCACCGTCGATGGGCGCGTCCTGTACATGGTGCTCGGCTATATCGATCAGCGCGCCGAAGGGCCGGTTGAGGTCTGGTACAGCGGCACGGGCGAAGTCGTCCGACTTCTGAATGGTCAACTGGTCGGCACGACCGGGCTGTCCATCGACTGGCGCGACGTTCGGCTCGCCAACCCACCCGCCTGGCAAGCCCACACTGCCAACACCACGCAGACCTACGCGCGCGAACGCGACCTGATGCCGGGCTATCGCTTCGGCATTCGCGACGACATCGCGCGCACATCGATCGCGCCGCCCACTGACAGCGCTCTCGCCGGCGTGCCCGCAAGCGCCTTGCGCTGGTATGAAGAACGCAGCGTGTCCCGCCCTGCGACAGCCTCTGTTCCTCCCGCCCGCTTCGGCGTTTCATTTGCTTCTGACGCCCCTCAGGTCGTGTATTCGGAGCAATGTATTTCCCGCGACCTCTGCATGAGCTTCGAACAGTGGACACCCCCCGCACCAGCAGCCGGCACCGCGGCGCGCGCTGGTACATGAGCCCCCTCTTCCTGCGCGCCATCAGCCCCCCGCATTGGCCCCGTCGAACGGCCCTTGCCTGCGCGTTGATGGCAAGCCTTGGCGCCGCGGCGGAGCCGTCGCAGAACGCGGCGACAGTTGAACCTGCAAGCGATGCCGAGGTGCGACCCGGCGAACGACTGAGCACTTGGTTGCTGCGTCAGCCAGAAGGCACTGCAGCGCCCGGGCTGGCATGGCGCGTGCCGCAGGAGCGACTGGCCCAGCAGTTCCTGAAGAACACCCTGCTCGTGCGCCTCGAGGCGGCCAGCAGGCGCGCACCGCGCTCCGAGCAACTCGATCGACTGAAGCTCATCACGTGGCTGCAGAACCTGCCGGTCACCGGCCGCGTGGCGCTGGGCATCGTGGACCCCCGCTGGCTGCAGGCACACCCGGACCAAGACCCTGTGCTGTCGGCCGGCCAGCAGCTCGTTGCGCCCTCCCCGCAATTGAAAACCATCGCGGTTGTCCGCCCCAATGGCGAGTTGTGTCACGTGGCGCACGAAGCCGGCCGGACCGCCTGGGACTACGTCATCGCCTGCGCCCCCAACACGACTCACGATTGGGCATGGGTGGCGCAACCCGATGGTCGGACGTCCCGCGTAGGCATCGCCCCCTGGAATGGCCACCCCTCCGATGAGCCGGCGCCCGGCGCATGGATCTGGGCAGCGCCGCGCGGCATGACCGAACTGGTCGACGCATCGGAAGGCATCATCAAGTTCCTGGCGACCCAGGGCCCTTCGCCTCAGGCAGCGGCGCTGGGCACCACCACTGCCGCGCTTGCAGTGGCCAAGCCGGCCGCGGTGATCAATGCATCCATCCCGCCATCAGTGCCGCCGGAAAGCGTCATCTCCGTGCGCCCCGACGCATCGGCCCCGCAATACAAAGCACCTCGCACAAGCAGCAACGACTGGGGCGAAACCGGCCTGCTCCAGACGCCGACGGCACGCATGGGCGAGGCCGGTGATTTCCGCACGTCGATCAGCCACGTGTCGCCCTATACACGACTGAACGTGATGTTCCAGCCACTGGACTGGCTGGAGGCGGGCTTTCGCTACACCTCCATCAGCAACCGCGCGTACGCCGCCAGCACCACAGGCCAGAGCAACAAGGACAAGAGCATCGACGTGAAGCTGCGGCTGCTGCGCGAATCCGCCTATGTGCCTCAGGTTGCACTGGGCTTTCGCGACCTTGGCGGTACTGGCCTCTTTTCGGCCGAATACTTGGTCGCCAACAAGCGCTACGGCGACCTCGACTTCAGCCTCGGCATCGGATGGGGATACTTGGGCAACAGCGGAAACATCCGCAATCCCTTGCTGGCCCTGAGCAATCGCTTCAGAACGCGCACGGTGAGCTCCGCAACGGGCGGTGAAGCGAACTTCAAAGCCTTCTTCCGAGGTCCAGCCTCCTTGTTCGGCGGCGTCGAGTGGCGCACGCCCTGGGATCCGCTGACAGTCAAGCTCGAGTACGAAGGCAACAACTACAAGAACGAGCCCCAGCAGAACAACCAGGTACGGCGCTCGCCCTTCAACGTTGGCCTGGAATATCGCTACTCACCCGGCGTCGCCTTCACCGCCGGTCTGGAGCGCGGCAACAAAGTGATGGTGGGGCTGACCCTGTCCACCAACATGGCGAACATGCGGTCCAGCAAGCCCGCAGATCCGCCGCCGCCCCGCTTCACGCCGGAGGCGCCGGCCAATCCACCCGGCTGGGCCGCCACTGCTGCGGAGATCCAGGCACGCACCGAATGGACCGTGCAGCGCATCGCACCGCAGGGCGACAGCGCGCACGTCTGGATCACCGAAAGCCACACCGTGTACCGCGAGGCCCGGGTACAGCAGGTCATTGCCGTCATGCATCGCGATGCTCCGGCATCGATCAAGCACTTCGTCCTCCATTACAACGAGCGTGGACTGGCACTGCACACGCAGGTTGTCGATCGCAGCGAGTGGGTGACTGCGCACTACCAGGCACAGACGCCCGCAGAACTGCGCGCCACAGACCAGCGCGACTACGCCCCGCCGCGCGGCCGGACCGAAGACGGGCTCTACGTGCCGGCATCGCCGCAGCGCACACCCACCGAGGCAACAACCGCCGCCATAGCATCGCCCGGCGAGACGCCGACCATGACGCCATGGGAACGGCGCACGGAAAGACTCACCTTCGGCCTGACTCCGAGCTTCTCGCAGATCCTAGGCGGCCCCGATGCCTTCCTCCTCTACCAACTCGGCGTCTCAGCCACTGCGGAGTACCGCTTCACACCCAGCACCTGGGTGAACGCCGCGCTGAACTGGCGCTTGCTCGACAACTTCGATAAGTTCACCTACACCGCGCCCAGCAACCTTCCCCGCGTGCGAACCTACCAGCGCGAGTACGCAACGACCAAGCGGCTGACCATGCCGGTGTTTCAGCTAACCCACGTGGGCCGCCTGAACGAAGACCAGTACTACAGCGTCTACGGCGGTGCGCTCGAATCGATGTTCGCCGGCGTGGGTGCCGAATGGCTCTACCGCCCGTGGCGCAGCAGGTTCGCGTTCGGCATCGACATCAACCACGTACGCCAGCGCGACTTTGCCCAAGACCTCGGTCTGCGCGACTACAAGGTCAACACCGGCCACGCCACGCTCTATTGGGACACCGGCTGGAACGGGGTCCAGGCCAGGATCAGCGCGGGTCAATACTTGGCGGGTGATCGCGGTGTCACCCTCGACATCAGCCGCCGCTTCGACAACGGCGTGACGATCGGCGCGTGGGCCACCAAGACCAACGTGTCCGCCGCACAGTTCGGCGAAGGCAGCTTCGACAAGGGCATCTACGTTTCCATTCCCTTCGATGCATTGCTGCCGCGCTCGAGCAAGTTCACTGCGAACTTTGCCTGGGCTCCGCTGGTACGGGATGGTGGCGCCAAGCTGGGACGGATCAACCCACTGTTCGAGATGACGTCGATACGGGATCCGAAGGCTTTCAGCTTCTCGCCGCCCGATGACAAAGCACCCAAGGCGGGGGACAACATCCTCGACTTCAAGCGGGCGCAGTAGGCGACGCCAGCGGGCGGCAAAAGAGCCCCGATCGGGGCTCTTGGTCTCAGCAGCATCCCGCTGAGCCAGGGCGGGAAAATGAATGAAGCAGTTCTATCGAATCAGATTGCCACGGCAATCTGATTCGGCGCGGATGGCTGTTCGGCCTCGCCCACCTGCGCAGCACCGACTGCGGCTACGAGCGGCAGAGCCCGGTCACGCACACGGTGACGCTCCATATGCACCCAATCCACAACCTCGGCATGAGGCCGATAGCCGGGAAGCATCTGCGTCAACGTCCGCTTCAGCATCGGCACATCGCTGCTTTCGAGTGCCGCATTCAGCGTCTCAAACTGACGCCAGAGCTCGTTCCAAGGCAGACAGGGATCGTGCGCCTTCATGACACGAGGATGGGCCGTAGGCATCGCGCTGTCACCAATCAGAAGCTCTTCGTAAAGCTTCTCGCCGGGCCGCAACCCAGTCACCTGGAGCTCGATATCACCATCCGGCGAATGTTCGTCGCGAACCGTGCGCCCTGAAAGCTCCACCAGCCGGCGGGCGAGATCAATGATCCGCACCGGCTCCCCCATGTCGAGCACAAAGACGTCACCGCCCTGCGCCATCGCGCCCGCCTGAATCACCAACTGGGCGGCCTCAGGAATGGTCATGAAATAGCGCGTGATGTCCGCATGTGTGAGCGTGATCGGGCCACCCGCCTCAATCTGCTTACGAAACAACGGCACCACCGAGCCACTGGAACCCAGCACGTTACCAAAGCGGACCATCGAGAAGCAGGTGTCCGAGCTCTGCTGCGCCAGCCCCTGCAACGCCATTTCGGCGACCCGCTTGCTGGCCCCCATGATGTTCGTCGGTCGCACGGCTTTGTCTGTACTGATCAGGACAAAGTTGGGGACCTTGCACTCCATGGCGATCCGCGCCGTCGTGAGCGTGCCCATCGCGTTGTTTCGCACGCCCTCTGCCGGGTTGTGCTCGACGAGCGGCACATGCTTGTATGCCGCCGCGTGGTAGACCGTGTCAGGACGCCAAGCGCGCATCACTTCGCGCAGCCGCGCCGCATCGCACACCGAAGCGAGCAGCGGGACAACACGTACGCTCGGCGCCAACTGCTCCAGTTCCTGGTGGATGCTATAGAGCGCGTACTCGCTCAACTCCACGAGCAGCAGCGTGGAAGGCGACAGCTGAACGATCTGCCGGCACAGCTCGCTACCGATCGAGCCTCCAGCACCAGTGACAAGCACCACCTGGCCACGGACGTGCTTCTGCAGCAGATCTGCCACCGGCTCCACCGGATCACGCCCTAGCAAGTCTTCGATGTCGACTTCGACCAGATCATTGACTTGGACCTTGCCGTTGGCCAGATCTAGCAGTCCCGGCAGCATGCGTACATGCAGATGCAAAGGCAACAATTGGTTCAGAATTTCGACGCGGCGCCCGCGGCTAGCCGAAGGCATCGCCAACAGCACATCCGTGACTCCCAAACTGGCGGCGTTGCTGCTGAGCCAATCCGAGGACTGAATGCGCAGACCATTGATCGTGTTGCCTTGGAGATGCGAATCATCGTCAACGAAAGCGCGGACGACCATGTCCCGACTTTGGGCCAACGCTGCAGCCAGTTGCAAACCCGCGCTACCGGCACCGTAGATCACAACCTGAGGCAGTTGCTTACGCTGCAGAGCGCTCATGTAGAGGCCGCCCAGCCAATAGCGCGCAAACATGCGCGAACCGGCGATGGCCAAGAACAAGAGCAACGGCACCAGCAAACCCACCGTGCGCGGCACTCCTCGCACACCGACCACCGCAAAGATCAGCGTATAGCCGAGGCCAAAGAGCACGCAAGCGCGCACGATGGCTATGACTGCAGCGGTTCCGGCATATCGAAAGATGGCTCTGTAGAGCCCGAAAACCACAAAGAGTGGAAGCGCAAGGGCAACGGCCACCGCGACGGCTGACCACTGAACGCCACGCGGCGCCATCCATTGCTCGAAGCGAAAGCTGAATGCCAACCAGACACACAGGATGCAGAGCATTGCATCGACCCCTAGAGCCAGCATGCGCTTCACGGGGCGCGGCAAGGCAAGCAAGGGCGCAGCCAAACGATTGATCACACTGAAAACTCCTGCGGCGTTTGGAGTGCGCCGCGCTGCAACAATTGTCCGTGAAGGGTACCCACCCCTCCCCCCCAATTCAGGGGATTCGCGACACTAACAATGTCATTTTTTGTATCTTTTGCATCGACATGACTTTGGTCATAGCGCCGTTGATCAACTCCTACGATCAGCTGTCCCTTGGTAGCCATGGCCGATCCGAGCCCAGAAAAGCCAGTTGCTCGACCACATCCTCAAGGCAGTGGCACCAAGGCCCTGACTACAATGCCAAGGGCGTGCCCAGCCATCCTTCGGCTCCCTGGTTCAGATGGCGCGATCCAATCGCTTAACGAAGAACAAATGGTGAGGGCATTTCTGTATGACAGGTGATTCATGCTGGATATGAAGCACACGGCACGCAATACGTTGAATCTGACAACAGAGGCACAAGCCTACGCAGGGAGCCAAGTCTCATGAAATCCGTTCTGGTGGTATGCATTGGCAACATCTGTCGCAGCCCCATGGGGGAAGCACTGATCGCTGCAGCATTGCCGCAGGTTCAAGTCACGTCCGCCGGGACGGGCGCTCTGGTCGGCCACCCCGCAGATCCGATCGCACGCAAGTTGATGGCCGCACGCGGCATCGACATCGAGGCTCACCGCGCGCGCCAACTCACAGGACAGATGTGCCAGCAGGCCGATCTCATTCTTGCGATGGACGAAGCGCAACGAATCCACATCGGTCAACGTCATCCGCTGACCCGTGGCAAATTGTTCCGCCTGGGCGAAGTTGCACGTGTCGACATTCCCGACCCCTACCGCCTGGGCCTTCCCGCTTTCGAACACGCCCTGCAGCTCATTGCTGACGGTGCCCACGCTTGGGCCGAACGCATCCGCAAACTCTCATGACCCCTTCCGCCTCTACATCGGCCCCCTTGGCATCCAACACGATACGACCACGCGACGATGACGACCACGTCATCAATTTGTCCGAGTACTTCGACATCCTGCTTGACCGCAAATGGCTGGTGGCAAGTATCACGGCAGTGGCCCTTGGGCTTGGAGTTGCCTATGCGCTTCTGGCCACCCCAATCTATGAGTCCAATCTCTTGATCCAGGTGGAAGACTCGGCGCCAGATTCCAAGAATTTTCTTGGTGATACGGCCAACCTCTTCGATGTTAAGACCCCTGCCACCGGCGAAATCCAGATTATTCGCTCACGAATGGTCATCGGGGGCGCGGTGGAAGCCATGCGCCTGTATATCAACGCTCAGCCGCGCTATGCCCCCGTCATTGGCGAGTGGCTTTCGCGGCGTTCAAAGGAACTTTCGGACCCCGGCTTTCTGGGCATGGGTGGCTACGTTTCCGGCAATGAGGCTATCGATATTGCCAAGTTCGATGTGCCCTCTGCACTCGAAGATCAGCAGCCTTTCACGATCATTGCGCAGGCCGGCGGCCAATACACGCTCTCGCACCCCGACCTCCCTGAACCGCTGACAGGCAGCGCTGGCAAGATGCTCAGTCAGCAGGTGCCTGGCGGCACCATCACTCTGATGGTTTCGCGAATCGACGGGAAACCCGGCGCCGAATTTCTTGTCTCGCGGGCGTCGTCCCTCGCCACGACTGAGAGCTTGCAAAAACGCGTGCAACTCAGCGAGCAAGGTAAGCAATCGAACGTAATCAATGTCACCCTCGAAGGCAGTGACCGTGGCCGGCTGCGGCGCACGCTTAACGAAATCGGCGCTCAGTATGTTCGCCAAAACGTCGAGCGCAAAGCTGCAGAGGCAGAGAAGACCATTGAGTTCCTCGACCAACAGTTGCCCGAATTCAAACGGCAACTCGAAGATTCGGAAGACATTTATGCCCGCTTCCGCAACAAGAACGGTACGGTCGCCTTCGACGAAGAAGCCAAGGCTGTATTGGGAATGTCGGTGCAGCTGCAGACCAAGCTGCTAGAGACCCAGCAACAGCGGCGCGAACTGCTTGCGCGCTTTACCGAAACCAACCCGAAGGTCCGCATGGTGGATGGCCAGATTGCGGCCATTAACCATGAGATCAATGGCCTGGAAACTCGAGTGAGTGCCATGCCCGCCATACAGCGAGACGCCTTGCGGTTGGAGCGAGATGTTCGCGTCAACGGCGAACTCTACAAGTCGCTGCTCAATAGCTCTTTGCAACTGCGTCTAGTCAAGGAAGGCAAGATCGGCAATGTGCGTCTGCTCGACACGGCCATCGAACCCAAGAGCGCGGTCAAACCTCAAAAGCCTCTGATCGTTGCGCTCTCGCTGGTGCTCGGCCTTCTCGCAGGCGTGGCGCTGGCAATCCTGCGCACCAAGTTGTCGAGCGGTATCCGCAATCCTCAAGAGATCGAAGACCGGCTTGGCCTTAACGTCTACTCCGTCGTTCCATTGGCACTCGAGCAAGAAACGATTCTGGAACACATTGCTGGCGGCGCGAAGGGCGTGCAACTGCTGGCCGTCACCTCTCCCGAAAGCCTTGCCATCGAGAGCCTGCGTAACCTGCGGGTGTCTTTGCAGCTGACGTTGATGGAGAGTGGCAACAACCGCGTGCTCATCACAGGCGCCACACCTGGGGTGGGCAAGAGCTTCGTCTCGGGCAACTTCGCCGTCATCATGGCGCAAGCGGGCAAGCGCGTGCTGTTGATCGACGCCGACTTGCGCAAGGGTCACCTCCAAAAGGCATTTGGCCTTCCACGCAAAGGTGGTTTAGCCGACGTCTTGGCAGGTGATATGCCTCCCGAGCAGGCCATTCATGGGCAAGTGATCCCCAACCTAGATGTTTTGACGACCGGAAACTATCCATTCAATCCTGCCAACATGATGCTTTCGTCAAAGCTGGGCGAGCTGCTGAACGACTTCTCAGAGCGCTACGACCTCGTTGTGATCGACAGCCCGCCGGTGCTGGTGGCTGCCGACGCTGCGGCGGTTGCAGCACACGCAGGCGCCGTCCTGCTGGTTGCTCGTGACAACCTCACCCAACTCGGCGAGCTGAACGAGAGCGTCAAGCGCCTCGCGCATGCGGGCCAGCAAGTCAACGGGGTGGTCTTCAACGGCATGGACCTCTCTCGCCGGCACTATGGCAGCTACGGCTATAAATACGGCGGCTACCGATATACCGAGTACAAATACAAAGAGGCTTGAGCGTTCGCAATGAGCCAATTCGGAGGGGTGAGGGCGTCAAAGCACCTCCTCCTCGCGCCGAACCTCGACGAAACCGGTCTCGCAGTTGCCAAGGCTGCAACCAGGATGAGCCTGTCGTCTTAGACCTGTCGAATCATCGCCAACCGCTGCAACATCAAAGCAACGACAGTGCCGACCAGCAGGCCAATGCCATCTGCCCATAGATCGCTCCATTCAGCCATGCGATCAGGCGTAAGCGACTGCAGCACTTCAATCAGGGCCCCGTAGCCGAGTAGTCCCAATAGAGATAGTGGGATGTGGATGTGCCCCGGCCACGCCCAATACGCGAGGAATGCCAGGACCGCAAAGCCTAGCGCGTGATTGCTCTTGTCCCAGCCCGTACTCGGCACCGGAAGAGAAGCAGGCATCAAGCTGAGCACCAACAACGCCAGCATGGCGATGACTAGCATCCAGCGCCACAAGATCACATGAGCCGCGAGGCGAGCCCACAACACACTCAAGCCGACGCCTCTGCTAGCACCTGCCCGATGACCTGGCAGCTCTTGTCCATCTCGATCGAGGTGAGTGTCGGATGCACAAGAAACATCAGGCTTGTTTCCCCCAGTGCGCGCGCAACGGGCAAGCGCTCAGTCGGTCGCCAGCCCGTATCATCGAACGCTCGCTCCAAGTAAACCTCGGAACAGGACCCCTGATAGCAGGGCATGCCGTGTGCCTGAATCGCCTCGATGATCCGATCGCGGCTCCAGCCTGTCGCCAACTTTTCCGGCTGCACGTAGACGTAGCACTTGTAGTGCGCATGAGCACTACCCGCCGCACCTTGCTCCACAAAGGTGGGCACACGCACTGCCGTGTGAGGACTGGCAGCCTTCCACAGGGCCTGTGCATGGCGCGTACGCGCAGAAGTCCAGTCGCTCATCCGCCGCAGTTGGACCCGGCCGATGACCGCTTGCAACTCCAGCATTCGCCAGTTGGTGCCGAAACTTTCATGCACCCAACGAAAGCCCGGCGGATGCTCGCGCTCGTAGACGGCTTCGTAGCTCTTCCCGTGATCTTTGTACTGCCACATGGTGCGCCACAACGCTTCATCGTTGGTCGTGACCATGCCGCCCTCCCCGCCCGTGGTCATGATCTTGTCCTGGCAAAACGACCAGGCGCCAGCATGACCGATGGAGCCGACGGATTGCCCCTTGTAGCGGGCACCATGCGCCTGAGCGCAGTCTTCGATTACCTTGAAATCATGCTTGGTCGCAAGTGCCATGATCGGATCCATGTCACACGGCCACCCCCCCAGATGCACGCAGATGACGGCCTTGGTGCGCGGTGTGACGACCCGCGCAATGGTCTCGGCCGACAGGTTGCCGCTTTCTGCATCGACATCTGCAAACACAGGCGTCGCCCCCGCATTCACCACGCACGACACGCTCGCAATGAAGGTGCGTGGCGTGACGATGACTTCGTCACCCGGTCCGATGCTCATGCCCTGGAGGATCACGTCTAGCGCCAGCGTGCCGTTGGCCAGCGCGAGCGCATGCGCGGTACCTGCCCACGCAGCGAATTCCTTTTCGAACAGGCGGCATTCCTGCCCTGTCCAATAATTGACCTTGTTGGACAGGAGCACGCGTTGCACGGCATCAGCTTCTTCGGCAGTGAAGCTGGGCCAAGGGGAAAAGGGGGTGTTCAACACAACAGTTCAACCTTTCTTGATAAATGCTTTAGCGGGGTTTCCAACCACGGTGATGCCAGGCGGCACGTCGCGCGTGACCACCGCGCCCATGCCGACCACGGCGCCACGACCGATCACCAGAGGCTTGCCCGGCTTGCCTTGCTTGATGACAGCGCCAGCGCCGATGTAGGCGTGGTCTTCGATGTGCACATTGCCATTGCACTTGGCACCGGGTGCGAAGGTGACGAAGTCTCCGATCACGGAATCGTGTTCGACATAGCTGTACAGGTTGGCGTGAAAATGCCTGCCAATACGGATGTTGGAGGTAAGCGTGACGAACGGACTGAGGGCCGCACCCTCGCCCAGCGAGACATCGTCCATGACCACTGTATTGGCAGCCTGGACTGTCCAGGGCTGCACGCCATCGGCCACGCAACGATCGGCCAGCACCTGGCGGACTGCGCTGTTCGAAATGGCAATCACGACGTGCCTTGTGCTCGCCTCGGCACACAGGAACTCCGCGTAACGTAGCACGCGATGTCCGTTGACCTCTGCGGCTTCGGGCTGATCGTCCATGAACACCAACTGGGCCGCCGGAATACCTTCGAGCGCCAGCTGTGCGCGAGCCAACGGCATCACGCCGCGGCCACAACCACTGGCGCCGTACACGGCAAAGAGCGGCAACGTCATTGCTCGTGCTCCATTCGCGAGCCGGTAAAGCGGGGCATCGTTGCCTCGCCCGCCGCGTTGATGCCATCACGCACCAGCACCTTGCGCACCGTCAGCCACAAGATCTTGATGTCGAGCCAGAGCGAACGGTTGTCGACGTACCAGACATCGAGCTTGAACTTCTCGTCCCAGCTCAACGCATTGCGCCCATTGATTTGCGCCCAGCCCGTGATACCCGGGCGCACCTCATGGCGACGGGATTGCTCGGCGGAGTACAGCGGCAAGTAGTCCATCAGCAACGGACGTGGGCCGACCAAGCTCATGTCGCCCTTAAGGACGCTCCAGAGCCCAGGCAACTCGTCCAAGCTGCTAGCTCGCAGGAACCGCCCAAATGCCGTAAGCCGTTCGGCATCGGGTAACAACTGACCATCCGGTGCCCGCGCATCCGTCATGGTGCGGAATTTTATTATTTCAAACGGTTTGCCCCACAATCCGGGGCGCAGCTGACGGAAAAGTGCAGGACGACCCAATTTGCTGCGGACCATGAAGGTTAATACAGCAAGCGGAAGACATAGCAATAGCAAACCAACAGATGCAGCGACGATGTCAAAAAAACGCTTCATCTGACTTCAAAAATAACTGCGAGGAAATGCCAAATGCGGAAAAAAACATGATGAAAACCAATTCAAATGCAAGAACACGGTGCTTCATTGAATTCCCATTTCCTGCAACATCACCGCGTTGACCTTATGCACGTCGTATTTTTCCTCAGCTACCTTTCGTGCGCAACGGCCCATACGTTCAGCTAAAGTACGATCGTTGACGAACTTCAGCATCGCCTGCTGCAGCATGTCAACCGACCTAACTGGCACTAAAAAACCGTTGTAACCGTCCGTCACTGTTTCGCGACAGCCGGGTGCATCAGTAGTAATGACGGCGCGACCCATAGCCATAGCTTCAAGTACTGTACGCGGCGTACCCTCTCGATATGACGGCAGCACATAGACACTGCTTTCGGCTATAGCAGGACGGACATCTAACAGCCGACCGCCGAATTGGATACTACCCTCATTTACCCATGCGTCCAGCTCGGCCTGAGTAATAGCGTCGGGGTTCGTATCGATCCAGCCTACTAAGGTGCAACGCACATCGGGGTGCATCTTCCGAATCCGCCGCGCCGCCTGTACGTATTCACGTACACCCTTATCGCCCAACAAGCGCGCTATAAGCAAAAAGCGCGGCGGCCCCGGCGGGAGCGGCGCAAAGTTAAAACTACTCACGTCAACTCCAGAACCATTAACCACACAAGACGCAGTACTCATCGTCAGAATGGTGCGTGCTCGAAAAAGCGCCTCATCATCCGGATTCTGAAAAAAAACCTTTTCCACCCGCGACAGTGCAACTGCATAAAGACGTTGCACGAATGCCTGCAATCGCCCACGCTGGCCTTCACCTTGAAAGGCGTAACCCAATCCAGTGATTAAAGCAAAGCGTCTGGGCACGCCAGCAAGCCAAGCAGCAAGCGAACCGTAAATGACGGGCTTGATCGTGTAACCCATCATGTACTCGGGCCGTACCCGACGCATAACACGCCACAAAGCACAAAGCGTCCGCAAATCTGCAATCGGATTAGTACCGGTGCGTCGCATGGAGACCGTATGCACAGTCCAGCCCAGTGACTCCATTTGCCGGCGCATGGGATGATCCACAATCAAGTCCGGGGCAGCAACATGCACCTGTAATCCGCGTGCTTGCAAAGCGGCAATCAATGGGCCGCGAAAATTCAAGAGCGAATCTGCCAAGCCGGCAATCAGCAGAAACTTCATTACTCGCCCCCTCCGACTTCAGCACTTGAATGCATCAGATTAACCTTTGAACAAATTTTTAGAGCTCCCATGCTCGCCTAATGCTTTCCGGCAATTGACTTAAGAAAATTCGAAATCTGAGGACTTGTCTTCTGAATGGAGTATTTTTCCTCAACTGTGATCCGTCCAGCCGCGCCCATTTGCTCGCGCAAAGAAGGCGACTGCAAAAGCTTGCTCAGCGAAGCCACCCAGTCGTTCGCGGTATTAGCCAAAAAACCGTTCTTGTGATGGCGCACGATTTCAATATTGGCTCCGACGCCAGATGCCACAACGGGCAGTCCGCATGCCATGTATTGGATTAGTTTGTAGCCGCATTTACCACGTTCCCAAAGAGAATCGAGCAGCGGCATCACTCCTATGTGACAGGTTCTGATATTTTCGCCCTCCGTGGCTTCGGTCCAAGGGATAATTTCCACTTGGACGCCTGGTAAATCCAATGGGCCTCCGCCAATCACACGTAGCACAAAGGGCTGCCGCGCAGCCAACTCCTGCAACGGCTTGCGAAGCAATTGAAGGTAATGCACCGTGGAGGGTGAGCCAATCCAAACAATACGAGGTAAATTATCGATCGCGGGCGACTTTTCACTATGGGTTTCAAAAGTTGGATATGGATATCGGGTTAGGTCAACTACCGTGGGAACTACCTCTACCCAACGAGCACCTGCATTAATTGCTCTTTGCGCCAAATACTGATTCCCAGCTATCACTAAGGCTGATTTAGCCATCAGCTTATCGAGCCGAGAACCAAAAAAACGCCGAACCCAAGAGCTAGCATGCTGGTCGTAATTATGGAAAATCGCATCGTCGTAGTCCAATACATAAGGCACGCCGCGAAGCATAAACAATTCCAACCATAAAGGCCACCAAGGCAAGGCTTCCTTTTCAATCCAGACTACATCAAATTTCCGTCGACCTTTTAAGGCTCGTACACGGCGACCATAAGCTCGCAACAGCGAAATACCATAGCCGCCTCGCTTATAGCGAGCCTGAAGCAATTCGTCTGAAAGTAACGGTTCAACAGTAATTTGGCATCCAGCCTGCTCAAGCGTCGGCACATATTGCAGAGAGCGCATCCGAGACGACGCCCCCAAGCGGCCGTACTTGGTTAGCGCAAGTACCTTCACCGCGCTCAACGCGTAACTCCTTTCAATACCCACTGCGGCAACCAGTGCCACAGCATCCTATAAGCAGCCCAGGTTTCTTTCAAGTTCGATAAAGAACGACGCAATAATGCAAGTGCCGATCGCGACAACGGCTCTATTAGCAGAGTAGTCAACAGCACTCCAATCGCACTCAAAAGCGAGAAGTGCTTAAATGCGTACAACACACGGCTGCGCAGTGAATAAAAAAGTCGATGTGCCTTTACCTGGTTAGAGGTACCCCCTCCAGCATGAAAGGCTTGGGCATCAGCCAAATAGACGCTTACCCAATCAGCTTGACGGGCGCGATACGAAAAGTCGACCTCTTCAAAATAGACAAAAAACCGCTCATCAAAACCGTTTAGCGTTTCAAACAATTTTCGTCGGACCAAGAAAAAGGCGCCAATCACCTGATCCACTTTACGCGTTTGCCCATGGTCCCACTCCGTCATTGCGTAGCCGAGGCGAGGGAAAAACCGAACCAACCCCGCTGAGTGAGCCAAGGAAGCGGTCAATGAAGGGAAACGTGCACAACTGCGAGCGATATGGCCTGTCTCGTCGAGTAACTGGACCCCGCAAATGCCAGTCTTGGAATTTTCAGGGTCTTGCATATAAGCCAAGACTTTGAAAAGAGTATCTGGATACAAGGCCGCGTCAGGATTGAGAAACAATAAATATTCGCTGGTTGCATGTCGCGCTCCCAAATTGCATGCTTTACCGAATCCAAGGTTAGACCCTGCTCGAATTACAGTGACATTTGCGAAGTCATCTAGACTCCCATCAGAGCCGTCCTGAGAGCCATTATCAACAACGATAGTTTTTTTGACAAATCCAGCTCCGTACTTGTCAATGGAGGCAACACATTCACGCAGTTGCGGACCTGCATTCCAATTAACCACTACTACATCCAGCATTTTCTTCCTATCGAGAAATGGCAAACTTCCTTGATCGAAAAAAGATCCAAAGCCAAAAGGCGATTTGGATCCACATCGAAATCAATGAAAAATATTGATCTTGGAAAAACTGCATCACCAGAGGGTAGACAGACGCTGCATATAAAAAAATCCAAATCCCGCCAAACTTATTTGCCCTCTTATAGAGCCACCAGTGGATCGTCAAAAAAAAGGTCGGGGCAATCAGTCCTATATATGAAAAATCTCTGAAATAGACCTCATATACCGTGAAAACATTGGTTTGATCGGGCACATACGCATACGCTCTTTCCAGTGAACTCGTTGGGCTGGCATCGAGGCCGAAGAAATTCCCTATGGCGAAAATTATCCGAAACGAATTCTGCCCCCAATCCAATGGAGACCCTGTTTCAAACAGCTTAAAAAATGCCAAAAATGGCGCAATAGTGTAACTTCTTATATTATTGGAAAACGAAATAATATTTTCAAGAAAACCTGCGTCAACGGACACGCCTTTAGAGGTCATCGCAGCGATGAACATGAAAATCAACAGCATGAATGACGAAACTACTAAAAGACCTTTTATTTTTAAGGTGCCCCTCAAAATCAGCGGAACCGAGATCAAGATGAGTAACAACAGCACGCCTGTCCGGGCAGTACCGATATATGCATAAAACAAACCAGGACCGATTGAAGCCAGCAAGCGGCGAATTCCCATCTGTTGACTTAAATACATAAACACCGACACCGATGTCACTACATAAGACAAGATGGAAAAATAAGTCAATACACCAAAACCCATCCCATCTTCCGTCATTGCGCTGCGCAATCGCATATAACCGTCGGGAGAGAAAATATCAACGCCGCCGGCCAAAGAAACAGCCTTAAGGTAGACCAGCGGAATAACCAAAACGGTGACAACCTGTGCCAGTAAGACATATCCGCCATTCTTAACAGTGATTGGTTCTTTATTGATCCTAATTTCTTTCCTCTTCGTCGATCCGTGAATCACCAGCAACAGCACAAATGCGCTGAGTTGCGCCACGGCAATGGTGGCCAAAAAAATCGCCGATACATCAATAAATGTTTCTCTGAAGAAATAATACCCCAGAAAAACAAAAGACCAAACGGAAAAGTAAATTTGAAATGGATTTGCCAGCCCCAGGCGCCCCGTCGAGGACAAAATCAGTCCCCCAAGCGTTATGACCAATAAAATCTCATGCATATGCATCCATAACTCAAGCTCAAAAAGCGATATAGCTATGCAATTTCTCTTTTATTCAAGCTCCATTTTTCAAAATGGCAATTGAAATAGCATTTTCTGCCACATTCAAGAGATTTGCCGACCCAAGCAATGTGCCGCAAGTTGCCGAATCAGGCCCGGCCGCCGCATTTATTCAGCAAGGAATACCCATATAAAAGATAATTTCTAATTCGCAACGGCTGATCGAATATCATTTTTTTTGCAATCTCGATTGCCTCTGCATGCAGTCCATATTTTTGAGCAAATCTAGCGTTTGCAAACATGATGTTATTTTTGATTGAGCGAGAGACTAAAGCGTACCGACTCAATCTCTCGATATTCGCCACAGTGTTCATGCGCTGATGAAATTGTTTCTTTCCCGAATCAATATTCGCCGACATACCAGGGTGGATTCTATATTCCGCGACCACTTGGTTATCGTAGAAGAATCTATACTTTTCAGCCACCCGCACCCAGAAATCCCAATCAGCAATTAAATTAGGGTTGGGATCATGCAATCCTACGTCCTCTAATACGACTCGTCGTACCATTCCCGCATGAACCGCGAAACGATTTCCCAGTATGATTTCGTCGAAAATGTCACCTGAAATATGCTGCGCCGGATATTTTTTTGACTCGAGCACTACCCTATTCATGAACTGATCACAATGCCAGGTGTCGCCATACACTACATCGTAATTCAAATTGGAATCCAATATTTTCACTTGGGTTTCAATTTTTTTTGGAAGTATGCGGTCATCCGCGTCCAATATCACGACGTAATCGCCACTACTTTTCGAAAACGCGTAATTTCTGGCAATATGCGCGCCTTGGTTCGGCTGCTGGTATATTTTTATTCTTTGATCGGAGGTCGCGTATTTTCTTGATATCTCGGCAGTCTCGTCTGTAGATCCGTCGTCTACTAGAATTAATTCCCACGACGCGAAGCTCTGTGATTGAACGCTCTGGATGGTTTCCGCAATATACGCAGCAGCGTTCCATGCTGCAACTAGTATGCTTACGCGTGGATTCATCTGTTTAGCTGAAATTGCTTTAGAAGAGCATCCTGCTGGCGCACAATGCATTCGGGTGTAATTTCCTTGCGCCAGTCGAACACCGGCTCCTGTAATTTGCCGGCCCGGGCCACAGCCAACTCCGCCGTGGTTCCGACAATTCTTGCCGGCGCACCTACCACAACAGCTCCATTAGGAATGTCTTTGGTGACAACCGCATTGCTCCCGACTATTACATCGTCGCCGATTTTAACCCCCGGCATAATCACCGCCCCGTAACCGACAAACACCCGATCACCGATCTCCACACCATCAAAGATGTATTTGCCAGTGGTTGGCAGCAAGCATGCATCATGTGTTAGCACAACACACTTTGGCGCCAGTACACAGTCCCGGCCTATTTTTATAAGCTGCGGCGCAATTCCGTCAAGATTATCTAAAGCGAACTGCGTACCAGCGCCTATTCGCAAAGATCTATATCGATAAAACTTGCTTTCGTTAGATATTTTTTTAATTCTTGAAATTATTTTCCCGAGTATTTTAAGCATATTTAGCACTTATAAGAGAAATTATTCTGCTTTTTAGTTTGAGCAAGAATATTTCACGAGAGAAATTCCAAAAGGAAAGAGTCAAATACAAAGAGAAAGAGATGAGCAGCGCCACAAGCATTTTTTTCCATGAATCAATTGCGACAGAAGCGCACGCAATCATTACCCCAAAGCCAATCAGAAAGAAGAATGTCAACTTTCGCATACTGCTTAGGACACCAATTTTTTCATTGTCAAAATAAGCATCTCTAAAAAATAGAAATGCGATCGTCAAACATCCAACGAAATATCCAAGTGCCACCCCATTCACTCCGTATTTTTTAGTTCCGAGCCAATCTATGCCAAGCATTACGACTACTCCGATGAAAAAGTACAGCACCCCTCGTTTTGGTTTGTCGTTCACAGAAAGATATAGCATTGCGATTCTTGCTTGTGCGTAAGCCACCTGCGCTCCGCAAATACAAAAGACAAAGAAATCTCCTGCATATAATTTTTCCCCCACGAGAAAAGACAGAAATTTTTCGCACACCACTATGATGAAAATTGATGATAGTGTGGTCAAAAACGCCAATGCAAGCTGCGCAGAAACTAGTGCGTCTTTATTTTTTTTTGACTCACCGCTTGGCTTGCTAAAATACGGAAAAAAAATCGCGCAAATAGGATTTATTACAACGCCAGCCAGTACGCAAAGAGAAAAGGTGGCAGCAAATGGCGCTAATTTTTCCAGCCCACCAAAATGGACCAACGCCAATCTAGCCCCATTTGTCAATGCCCATATCAGCAAAAAGGCAACAAACAAGGGTGTCGCAATTTTTGCGCTGCGTGAGAGCCAAATCATTAGCTCCTTAACACTCACCCGCGTCAGAAATGGGCCTTCGTAAAAGAACCACAGCACCACCCAAAGTGCAAATTCCACCACTATGAGCGACACCATCAGCACAATCGGACTACCCATCACCACGCCAATAGATATCGCTGAAAGTTGCATCAACTGCTGCGTTATTTGCACAGTGCCATATGCCTTGAATCTCTTTTGCCCTTGATAATTTACCAGGAAGAAATGATTAAGCGTCAGTGCAAAAATGTAGATTATCAAATATCGAACGTACTCAGCATAACCTCCATCTCCCCATACAGACAAAGAAATCTCTTTCGAGAAAAAGCTCCCCGCCAATATCAATAAAGAAATATTTATAGCCAGCAAAAGCAAAAAAGACATGCGGGCGATTTTCTGGTTGTTCTTTGTCGCAATTGAAGAAACGAGCGGGGCATCAAAACTGAGGACCGCGAGCTGTACGCCAAATGTTGCAAAAACCATAAATTGGGCAAGCATCGCGTAATTTTCGTGCCCCAATTTTGTCATTAACTTTAGGCTTAGAATGCCTTTTACCAAAGCAAACAATGTCACGAAAATTTGAAAGGAGACGGCTTTTATGCTCAATTCTTTCTCACAAGTAATTTTTAAGGTGTTGGTTTTCTTGAGCTAGGGATCTAACTCAGACACATACCTCAGGGATTACCACGATGGATTGTTTGTCGATATGACGGCGGCCGTCCTTATACTTCCATACATTCACAAGGCGGCAGACTACTTATAACGCGATGAATTGGGGACCAGGACCACATGGCAAAGGCCAGGTAGATACAAGCCACTTGCCTCTGCCGAAATCCCGATCAATAACGTGATGAAATAGTTCACAATGCGTTTCGATTCGAGCAGGATTAAATCCTGATACCTCTAGCGCGAACGGAGAGGTCATAACATAATGCAATGCTCCGCCGGAATCGATCCGTCGTATGCGTGCTGTGCTATTCCACTTGGTCTCATGCAGAGCTTTCCAAAAAAATTCAACCCAGCATGACAATACGCTTTACAAGCCTCGGCTAATTTGTAGATTACTACTGACCTAGCTCAGCTTGCTCAATATACCAAGGCATCGCTAGCTCTAATCCCTCTTTTATTCGGTGAGTGGGCGTATAGCCCAACATGCGCTCGGCCTTGCCTATATCGGCGAGGCTGTGCCGCACGTCACCCGAACGAAAATCACGATATACAGGCGTTACATTCTGCAGGCGGGGATATCGCAGCGATAGATTGCGATGCAATTCAACGTAGAGATCGTTTAGAGTGGTACGATCTCCGACGGCGATGTTGTAAACCTGATTGACGGGGGAGAAGTCTTCATGTGCTTCCCCTTGAACTCGAGAAGGTGTGGATTGCTCTACTACCAACGGGAAGTCAACCACGGTGGCAGCCAACAAATTTGCTTGCACTACGTTAGCGATAAAGCAGAAGTCGCGGCTGGTTTCCCCGTCGCCGTTAATGTAAACGGGTTTGCCTTGTAGCAAGCCTGCAATCCATTTGGGAATAACGGCGGCGTAGGCTCCTTCAGGGTCCTGCCGCGGGCCAAACACGTTGAAATAGCGCAAGCCAATCGTATTAAAGCTATAGCACCGAGAAAACACGTCTGCATACAGTTCGTTTACGTATTTTGTTACGGCGTATGGACTTAGGGGCTTACCAATTACGTGCTCGACTTTGGGTAACCCAGGATGGTCCCCATAGGTGCTGCTACTTGCTGCATACGTAAAGCTTTTAACACCAGCATCGCGCGCAGCCACTAGCATGTTCAAGAAACCGGCGATATTTACGTCATTGGTTTTGACAGGGTCTGCCAAGCTACGGGGAACACTGCCAAGAGCGGCTTGATGAAGGATGTATTCCACAGGTTCATTGCGCCTTTCGCTACCGCCCGACGGGACATCTGAGAGGGGAAAGACCATGGCACGTTGGCAAACATCGGCATCGCGGATATCGCCCTCAATGAAATGAAAGTTAGTCCACTGCTCAGGCGTTACCAAGGCTCGGACCTCGGTCAAGTTGCGCAAGTGACCGGTGGCAAAACTGTCAAGGCCAACCACGCGTTGATTGAGCTTTAGCAGGGCCTCCAACAAATTGCTGCCGATGAAGCCTGCTACGCCGGTGACGAGCCACGTGTGGGGTTCGATACGCAAATGGGCGCGAAGCTTGTCGTAGGCCGCCGGCTTGGGCATTGGTTGGTTCATTAGGACCACGCTTACAGCCGGCCGTCTGCAGCGCCGAGAGGCAACAGACTCTTCACATCGAACAGTACAGCATCGGGTTGACCAAGCGCCTTGATGCCGGCTTCACCCATGGCTACGAATTGATGGTGGCCCACTGCCAATACGATGGCAGCGTACTGGCCGATAGCGGGCATTTCCGTCAAGCACCGCAGCCCATATTCATGCTCAGCCTCCGCCACGTCGATCCACGGGTCAAAGACATCGACCTGCGTGTTGTAGCCCTTCAAGGTGCGCACGATATCCACCACCTTGGTGTTGCGCACATCGGGGCAGTTTTCCTTGAAGGTCAGCCCCAGTACTAGCACCTTGCTGTTCAGCACGGGCAGATTCTTGCGCAGCATGAGCTTGACGACTTCATCGGCAACATGCGAAGCCATGTTGTCGTTGATGCGCCGCCCGGCCAGGATCACCTCGGGGTGATAACCCACTTCCACCGCCTTGTGCGTCAGATAATAAGGATCCACACCAATGCAGTGGCCGCCCACAAGTCCCGGGCGAAAAGGCAGGAAGTTCCACTTGGTGCCCGCGGCTTGCAGCACTTCAAGAGTGTCGATGCCGAGCCGATGAAAGATGAGACTGAGCTCATTCATAAGCGCAATGTTCACATCGCGCTGCGTGTTTTCGATCACCTTGGCAGCTTCAGCCACTTTGATGCTGCTGGCCTTGTGGGTACCAGCAACGATGATCTGGCGATACAACTGGTCGACGACCTCGGCGACTTCCGGCGTGCTGCCGCTGGTCACCTTCTTGATGTTAGGCAGGCGGTGCTCCTTATCGCCAGGGTTGATTCGCTCCGGGCTGTAGCCGCAGAAGAAATCAACATTGAATTTCTTGCCGCTGAATTTTTCCAGCACGGGCACACACACTTCTTCCGTCGCACCGGGATAGACCGTCGATTCGAAGATGACGATTGCACCCTTCGACATGACCTTGCCGACGGTTTCGCTGGCCTTGACCAGCGGCGTCAGATCGGGACGGTTCGCGTTGTCGATCGGGGTAGGCACAGTCACGATGAAGACCGCACAGTCGCGCAAGTCATCGGCATGCGACGTGAACACAAGTTGGGTCGCCGCCTTCAACTCTTCGCTAGTGGTTTCGAGTGTGTGATCGTGTCCACCCTGCAGCTCTGTGATGCGTTTTGCATTGATGTCGAAGCCGACCACCCGCCGCTTCTTGCCAAATTCCACGGCGAGGGGAAGGCCCACGTAGCCGAGGCCGATGATCGCGATAGGTTGAGTTGATTGAATGACTTGCATGTTGAAAGCACTGGAGACGAAAAATTGGCGACAGACTCAGTCAAGAGCCATGCCGCCACACCGCATTCGCGGCTGCTGACTTCAAAAGCAGTCAGACCCGTCACGCGAACCTCAAGAACTCGGTCCGGGTCCAGACTCGATTAGCGATGCCTGATGTAAACCTCGCTGGCGTTGTTGACCACCTGTGCCGACGGCAGGATCAAGCTGACCACACGGTTCCACTTGACCAGCGGCACCGGATCGACGTACACGACGTCATGCGACTGCAACCGGAACTGGCTTGCCAACGCCAACGTCGCCGGATTCTTGGCGTTCAGATGGAAGATGGCCGGTGCGCCGGTCACGCCTTGGCGAATCACATAGATCTGGCCGGCATTGGAAGTGGTCGTCATCGGACCACCCGCCTCGCCCAGAGCCTCGCTCAAGCTCAAACGGCCATTGCTGCGCATGGACAGAGCAACGGGCGCCATGATTTCGCCCATCACGAAAACCTTGGAGTCTTCCCGGTGCGCCACGCGGACGGTGTCACCGTTCTTCAGGGGAATGTTGTTCCCGTCGTAACCGGCCTCACGCAACTGGGTCATATCGATCGGGACCGACCGACCATCGCGAATGAGGGTGACGGCCGAGCGATTGGCATTGGCCGTCATGCCGCCGGCGCGGTTTATCGCCTCGTTCAGCGTCATGGGCACGTCGGTGAAGATCTGCGATCCCGGATTGCGTATTTCACCTTCAATATAGGCGCGGCGGCTTCGGAAGGACTGGATGCGCACCGTCACTTGGGGATCGCGAATGTGCGGCCGCAGAAGCTTTCCGATCAGGTCAGAAGCGTCGCCTTCGCTCAGCCCTGCCACGCGCACGCGACCTATGTAGGGAAAGGCAATCTCACCATCCGCATCGACGATGAAGCCTGGCGCCACCTGCACACCAGTCGGGTCGGCCGACTGCGAAATCACAGCACCCGCATTGGGCAGCAGCTCAGGGTGGTCGTACACGATGACGCCCACGACGTCACCCGACCCGATGGTGTAGCGAGCCCCCTTGCCAAACAGCGCTTGCACCTCAGGCGGCACGCCCTTCGGCGACACCTCTGCCAGCGTACGCACCAACGCCAGCGAGATAGGCGTGATTTCGCCTTCAGGCGCTTCATCGGGAAGGTAGCGGAACTGTGACGGCAGCTCGCCACCCGCTTCGTAAGGCTCCACCGAACCCATGCCGGGCACCACGGCACAGCCTTGGAGCAATACCGCGCCGGCAAGCGCTACCCACGCGAGGGCTTTCGCATCTCTTCTCAATTCAGGTCCCTTGAAAGTCAGTCAGTCGTATCAACAACGAAGCGGCGAAAGAACAGCAATTCCCGGAGGCATGCGAGGCTCGCACATCCGCTCTCTTGTATCGCGCTTCTTTTTCAAACACTTGTGATCGCCGCCACTACGCGGCACCATTTATGTAAAAATTTGAACAGCTAAAGTCGCGCTGAAACTGGCAAATTCAGGCAACAAAGGTGCAGAATTCATCGCGGGGTCACGCAAGAATCTGGTGCACCCAGGGCGAATGCGCTCCGACAGACAGAAGTCTTGAAGGTCGATTTCGCGCGGCCGCTCCCCACTGCTCCCCTCTCATCGTACCAGTGCAGTGCACTGTCAATGGGGCTTTGCCTGCGTTCCAGGATGCTTCCGGAATGCTCGTACGGCGCCGTTTTGCCTTCTTTTCGAGAGCAAAACACGGCGTATCCGACCGGTTCTACCCATCCCGCGAAATTGGAAACAAGACGTTCCAAAGCGTAGTCGGCAACGGTTAGCTACGGAGACTGGGTACCCTCCGTCCGTTCCAGGCAGGGAACCGCCAGCGGTCATTCCTGAGTTGCGGCCCCGCATCACCCGCCGCGCCGCCCGTCTTGGCCCCCCGCTTCCACAGGCATACTGGCACCCCTTTCAACAGCAGGTCTTCAGCACCCTTTCTGAATCATGAGCATCCTCAGCGAATTCAAGGAGTTTGCCGTCAAGGGCAACGTCATCGACCTCGCCGTCGGCGTGATCATCGGGGCGGCGTTCGGCAAGATCGTCGACTCGCTCGTGGCCGACATCATCATGCCGCTCGTGGGCATGGTGTTCGGGAAGCTCGACTTCTCGAACCTCTATGTAATCCTGGGCACGGTGCCGCCGGGCGTGGCGAACACGCTGGCGGAGCTGAAGAAGGCCGGCGTGCCGGTGCTGGCGTATGGCAACTTCATCACGATTGCTGTCAATTTCGTGATCCTCGCCTTCATCATCTTCATCATGGTCAAGCAGATCAACAAGCTGCGCAAGACCGAAGAGGCCGCCCCCGCAGCGCCGGCCGCCACGCCGGAAGACATCACGCTGCTGCGCGAAATCCGCGACAGCCTGAAGCGCCCCTGAGCTTTTCTTGCTGGCCGCGCGCTCAGGCGCCGGCCAGCGTTCGCGCCATGCGCAACGCCTCGACAAGGCTCGACGCATCGGCCACGCCCTGGCCCGCGATGTCGAACGCCGTGCCGTGATCCGGGCTGGTGCGCACCAGCGGCAGCCCGAGCGTCACGTTCACGCCCTTCTCCACCCCGAGGTACTTGACCGGGATCAGGCCCTGGTCGTGGTACATCGCGATCACCACGTCGAACTCGCCGCTGGACGGCACGCCGGCCTTGGCGCGCGCGCGCATGAAGACGGTGTCGGGCGCATGGGGCCCCTGGGCGTCGATGCCCTCAGCGCGTGCGGCCTCGATGGCCGGCGCGATGACGGTGCGCTCTTCCGAACCGAACAGGCCGCCCTCGCCCGCGTGCGGGTTGAGCCCCGCCACGCCGATGCGCGGCGGCCGGCCGAGCGCGTGGGTCAGCGCGCGATGGGTGATGCGCAGCGTGTCCAGCACGCCGTCGAAGCGCACGGCCTCGATGGCGTCGCGCAGCGACATGTGGATGCTCACGAGCACGGTGCGCAACTCGTCGTTGGCCAGCATCATGCGCACGGGCACGTCGGCCACGGTGCGGCCCAGGTGGGCGGCGGCCTCGGCCTGCAGCAGCTCGGTGTGGCCGGGGTACGGAAAGCCGGCCGCGGCCAGCGCCTCCTTGTGCAGCGGTGCGGTGACGAGGGCCGAGATCTCGCCGCGCAACGCGGCACGCGCGGCCCACACCACGCAGTCGCCAGCGGCGCGCCCGGCCTCGGCGCTGATGCGCCCCTGCACGATGCCTTTCGGCGGCGCGATCACCTGCAGCACCGGGATGCACCCCGGCGGCACGGTGGCCGCCTCAGCGACGCTGGCGATCTCCACGACAGGCCACGCCAGTCGCCCCGGCGCCGCGAGCGCCTGCGACGCACGGCGCAGCGTGCCGACGTCGCCGGCCACGAACGCCCCGCGCACGGCGTCGGGCGCGTCGCGGAAGGCCTTGGCAATGATCTCGGGGCCGATGCCCGCCGGGTCGCCGAGCGTGATCGCGATCGGCGCCTTCATGCGGGGTTGTCGATGTCGATGAATTCGTGCTTCAGCCCGAGCTGGGCCGCCACGTGGGCGGCCACGGCCTGCGCGCCGTAGCGCTCGGTGGCGTGGTGGCCGCAGGCCAGGAAGGCCACGCCCAGTTCGCGGGCGTAGTGCGCCTGCGGCTCGGAAATCTCGCCGGTGATGAAGGCGTCGGCGCCGGCCGCAATGGCAGCCTCGAAGTAGCCCTGAGCGCCGCCCGTGCACCATGCGATGTTCTTGATCGGGCGGTGGGCCGTGTCGACCAGCGTGACGGGCCGCTTCAGCACCTTCTCGACATGGGTCGCCAGGGCCTTGGCGCTCGCGAAGTTTTCGCCGTTCTCGCGCGCGCCCAGGAAGCCCAGCTCCTGCTCGCCGAAACGGCCGGCCGATCCCGGGTGCGCCACGAGCCCCAGCTGCAGGCCGAGTTGCGCGTTGTTGCCCAGCTCGGGGTGCGCGTCGAGCGGCAGGTGGTAGGCGAAGAGGTTGACGTCGTCGCCCAGCAGCAGGCCCAGGCGCTGCTTCATCCAGCCGGTGACGCAGCCGTCCTGGCCGCGCCAGAACAGGCCGTGGTGGACGAAGATGGCATCCGCCTCGGCGTGGATCGCGGCCTCGATCAGCGCGCGGCTGGCGGTCACGCCCGAGACGATCTTGCGGACCACGGTGCGCCCCTCGACCTGCAGGCCGTTGGGTCCGTAGTCCTTGAAGCGCCCGGGGGCCAGCAGCAGGTCGAATGCGTGAAGCAGTTCGTGGCGTGTGGTGCTCATCGCGACATTGTCGCGCTCCCTGCGGCCGGCGCGCCATCGCGCATCGGGTGGCCGCGTGCGGCCAGGGGCCACAGGGCCAGCAGGAAGCCCAGCGCCGCCAGCGCGGCGACGTAGTGCGCCGGCGCCATGGTGTCGTGCTGCAGCCAGAGCGTGAGGATCACCGGCGTCAGGCCGCCGAAGACGGCATAAGACATGTTGTAGGCGAACGAAAGCCCCGTGAAGCGCACCGGCGCCGGAAAGGCGCGCACGCCCGCGATCGGCACCGTGGCGATGGTGCCCACGAAGAGACCCACCAGCCCGTAGTGCCAGAACAGCGTGGCCGGCGTGCCGGGCAGCCCGGTGTAGAACAGGTAGGCGGTGGCAAAGAGGCCGCCCCAGCCGATAAGCATCACGGCACGCGTGCCGATGCGGTCGCTGGCCCAGCCGACGATCACGCAGCCGATGGTCAGGGTCAGCGTGGCGAGCGCGTTGGCCTCGAGCGCCAGCGCCGCCGGAATGTGGTGCACCTTCTGCAGGTAGGTGGGCGTGTACAGCACCACCACGACGATGGCGGCCGACAGCACCCAGGTCTGCAGCCCCACGTACACGCTCGCCAGGCGGTGTTCGCGCAGCACGGTGCGCAGCGGCAGCTCGCGGGCGACCGTCTTGCGACCGGCCAGCTCCTTGAAGACCGGCGTCTCGTGCAAAAAGCGGCGCAGGTAGACCGAGAACAGCCCGAACACACCGCCCAGGATGAAGGGAATGCGCCAGGCGAAGTCGTTCACCTGCTCCGGCGAGTAGTGGCGGTTGATGGCCACGGCCACCAGCGAGCCCAGCAGGATGCCGCCGGTGATGCCCGAGGTCAGCGTGCCGATGCCGAAGCCGTAGCGCTTGGCCGGCACGTGCTCGCCCACGAACACCCAGGCGCCGGGCATCTCGCCGCCGATGGCCGCGCCCTGCAGCACGCGCATGGCCAGCAGCAGCAGGGGCGCCGCGACGCCGATGCTCGCGTAGGTGGGCAAGAGGCCGATCACCAGCGTGGGCGCCGCCATCAGGAAGATCGACAGCGTGAACATGCGCTTGCGCCCCAGCAGGTCGCCGAAGTGCGCGATGACGATGCCGCCCACGGGCCGCGCGAGGTAGCCCGCCGCGAAGATGCCGAAGGTCTGCAGCTGGCGCAGCCAGTCGGGCATGTCGGCGGGGAAGAACAGCGCGCCCAGCACGGTCGCGAAGAAGACGTAGATGACGAAGTCGTAGAACTCGAGCGTGCCGCCGAGGGCGGACAGGGCCAGGGTCTTGTAGTCGCGCGCATCGAGCGTGCGCGCCGGAGCGGGCGTGGCGCCGTCCGTGTAGGTAGCTTCTGAGGTCATGGCAGCAGGGGTATCGTGGCCGCTCGCCTGCCTTGAACCGGATAGGGGCAGGGCGTGGCACGCCGACGAAAGAATCGCCTGGCCACGCCCGCCGGGTGGGCGGCGCGGAAGGCCTGAGGGGGCGATCCGGGTCGGATCGCCTGCCGATACTAAGGGTTAGCCCGTATTCACGCCCCGCAGGCCGCGCAATCTCGACCCTGCCGCGCGGTCTATGGCGCCAGGCCGGTTGAGGGACAATTGCAACCGGCGCCGTCTTTCAGCGCTTTTCCAACGCTCTTTCTTCAAGCTTTCATGAAACGCACCTGGCTGCTCTTTGCCCAAGCCGTGACCGTCCTGCTGGCGGCCTACTTCGTCGTCGCGACGCTCAAGCCCGAGTGGATACACAAGCGCTCGACCTCGCTGGGCGGCGTGGTGTCGATCGTGGAAGCGCCCAGCGGCGCGCCGGCCGTGCCCGCCGCGGGCAGCCTGAGCGCGGCGGCCAAGAAGGCCTCGCCGGCGGTCGTGAGCATCAACACCAGCAAGGCCGCGCAGCGCCACCCGCGCAGCAACGACCCCTGGTTCCGCTTCTTCTTCGGCGACCAGGCCGACCAGCCCCAGGTGGGCCTGGGCAGCGGCGTGATCGTGAGCACCGACGGCTACATCCTCACCAACAACCACGTGGTCGAGGGCGCCGACGAAATCGAAGTCACCCTGAACGACAGCCGCCACGCGCGCGGCAAGGTGATCGGCACCGACCCCGACACCGACCTGGCCGTGCTCAAGATCGAGCTCGACAAGCTGCCGGTGATCGTGCTGGGCAACTCCGACGAGCTGCTGGTGGGCGACCAGGTGCTGGCCATCGGCAACCCCTTCGGCGTGGGCCAGACCGTGACCAGCGGCATCGTCTCGGCGCTGGGCCGCAACCAGCTGGGCATCAACCAGTTCGAGAACTTCATCCAGACCGACGCGGCCATCAACCCCGGCAACTCGGGCGGCGCGCTGATCGACGTCAACGGCAACCTGCAGGGCATCAACACCGCGATCTACTCGCGCTCGGGCGGCAGCATGGGCATCGGCTTCGCCATTCCGGTGTCGATGGCCAAGATCGTGCTCGAGGGCATCGTGAAGGAAGGCCAGGTACGCCGCGGCTGGATCGGCGTCGAGCCGAGCGACCTGTCGCCCGAACTGGCCGAGACCTTCGGCGTGAAGGCCGACGCGGGCGTGATCATCACCGGCGTGCTGCAGAACGGCCCCGCCGCCAAGGCCGGCATCCGCCCGGGCGACGTGATCACCTCGGTGGGCGAGAAGAAGACCGACAGCGTGCAGGCCCTGCTGACCGCCGTGGCCGGCCTCAAGCCGGGCGACACCGCACGCTTCGCGCTGCAGCGCGGCACCGACAAGATGGAACTGGACGTGACGCCGGGACTGCGGCCGAAGAGCCCGATCCGGCAGCAGTTGCCCAACAACGAGTAGGCGAGAGACGCCGGAAGCGGCTCCGGCCGCAGACCTCAGACAGCAAGCGGACGGCAGGCCCGGCTGAGCGCTCGCGGCGCATCAACGCTCGCGCGCGGCGCGGCGCAGCACCTGGGTGATCGGCTCCACCAGGTACTGGAGTGCGGTGCGCTCCTCCCCCTGCAGATAGATCTCGGCGGGCATGCCGGCAAGCAGCTTCAGGTCTCCCGCGGTCGCGAGCGCAGCCCTGTCGGCCTCGACCAGCACCGAGTAGTAGGGCGCGTTGGTCGCACGGTCGATCAGGCGGTCGCCCGACACATAGATCACCTTGCCGTGCACCAGCTGCGTGGTGCGGTACTTGAATGCCGTGAAGCGGATGTCGGCCAGCTGCCCGCGCCGGATCCGGCCGATGTCCTCGGGACGCACGCGCGCATCGGTCACCAGGCGGCTGTCGTCCGGCACGACGTCGGCGATGGTTTCGCGAGGCGGGATCACTGCGCCGGGCGTCGAATACTTCAGATCGATGATCTCGCCGCTGGCCGGCGCCGTGATCACCTGGCGCGCCGAGGCGTCGGCCGACTTGCGCCGCTCCTGCTCGATCTCGGCCAGCCGGGCCGCCGTGACCTTGAGCTGGTCGCTCGCCTGCTGGCGGTAGTCGCTCTCCAGCGAGCGGATGCGCAGATCGGCATCGACCGTGCGCTGCTCGGCGCGCGCCAACTCCGCGCGCCGCTCCTCGATCTTCACGCCGTAGTCGGCCACGGTGCCTTCGAGCTGCGCGATGCGCGTGGCCGAGACGAAGCCGTCGTTGAGCAGCTTGCGGTTGGTCTCCAGATCGTTCTTCTGGAACTTCATCGACTCGCTCGCCCGCATGATCTGGGCGCGCAGCGCGACGATTTCCTCCGCCACCTTCTCGCGCTGCGAACGCAAAAGCCGCACCTGCCCCACCAGCGCATCGCGCCGCGCCTCGAACAGTGCGCGCTCCTTGTCCAGCTGCGCTGCCAGGCGCGGGTCGGCTGCCGCGGTCTCGACCACGTCGGGAGGAAAGGCGATCGCGCGCGCCATGGTCTGCTCCGCATCGAGCCGCGCGAGGCTGGCGCGCTCGGTCTTGACGCGGTGGTCCAGCCGGTTGCTGTCGGCATCGACCGAGACGTCGCCCAGCACCAGCAAGGGCTCCCCCTGCCGCACATGCTGGCCGTCGCGCACCAGGACCTCGCGCACGATGCCGCCCTCGGCATGCTGCACCGGGCGCCGGTTCAGGTCCACCTTCACGTGGGCCTGCGCCACCACGGCGGACGACAGCGGCGCGAAGCTCAGCCACGCAGCGGCCGGCAGCAGTCCGCAGACCAGCACGGCCAGGCCCCAGTGCGTCAGGCGGCGCATTTCGCGCACATGGAGCGCCAGCGGGTCGTTGGCCGCGATCGCGTGTGCCGCGTGGTTCATGGCACCTGGATTCATGACACCTTCTCCGCAGGGCGCGGCGGCATCATCACCACCTGGGCGCCGCCCGTGTTCTGGCCCGAGCGCCGGATCGTCTGCATCACTTCCTCCACCGGTCCGTACTGCTTGACACGGCCGGCCTCCAGCACCAGCAGCTTGTCCATGTGCTGCACCAACGCGCTGCGGTGCGTGACGACGACCACCGTGACCTGCCCGCGCAGCGCCCTCAAGGCCTCGCCCAGCGCCAGTTCGCCCGCCCCGTCCAGGTTGGAGTTGGGCTCGTCCAGCACCAGCAGCTTCGGGTTGCCATAGAGCGCGCGTGCCAGCGCGATGCGCTGGCGCTGGCCCGGCGACAGCATCACGCCCATGTTGTCGACGACGGTGTCGTAGCCCTCGGGCAGTGTCAGGATCAGCGCATGCACGCCGGCACGCTGCGCCGCTTGCACGACCTTGTCCGGGTCGACCTCGCCCAGCCGCGCGATGTTGTCGGCGACGGTGCCGGCGAACAGCTCGACATCCTGCGGCACATAGCCGAGCCAGGGGCCAAGTTCTTCGCGCGGCCATTGCGCGAGGTCGACGTCGTCCAGCCGCACGACACCTGCGTGGGGCCGCCACAGGCCGGTCAGCAGGCGCACCAGGGTCGACTTGCCGGCACCGCTGGGGCCGGTGATGGCCAGCGACTCGCCGGGCTCCAGGCTCAGCGAGACGCCGGCAAGAATCATCCGTTCGCCCTGCGCAGGCCGGAACACGAGGCTCTCCGCGTACAGCCGGCCGCTCGGCGCCGGCAGCGCCATGCGTTGCGGCTGGCGCTCGGCGGCGCCCAGCACTTCGGACAGGCGCGCGAAGGCCAGGCGCCCCTCGGCCAGCACGCGCCAGCTCCCCACCACCTGTTCGACCGGCGCCAGCGCCCGGCCGAGCAGGATGGTGCAGGCCACCAGGATGCCCGGCGTGCCTTCGCCCGTGATGACGAGGTAGGCGCCCAGTGCCTGCAACAGGACCTGCACCGCCTGGCGCGTGGTGCGCGTGAGCGCAGCCATCGCCACCGACTTGCGCGCAGTCGGCCCCTGCAGCGCGGCGACGCCGGCGTTGAGATTCCGCCAGCGCCCGATCACCGCCTCTCCCATTCCGAGCGACTGCGCCAGCTCCGCGTTCTGCATCGAGGCTTCGAGGTAGCGCGTGGCCCTGGCGGCTTCCTTCTGCAGGGCTTCGATATCGCGGCGCGTGATGCGGTCGTTCACCACGGCAAGAACGAGCATCAGCACCGACGCGATGGCCGCGGCCATGCCCAGCATCGGATGCGCCAGCCAGATGACCGCGACATAGACGAATGTCCATGGCACATCGAACAGGGCCAGCAGCCCCTGGGAGGAAAACAGGTTGCGCAGCGCCGCGACGTCGCGCAAGCCTTCGCAGGGCGCGCGCTCGGCGCGGCGCGCCGTGCGGGCCAGCATGACCTTGGCCACCACCGGCGACAGCTGATCGGCGATCAGGTTGCCCGCGACGCCCTGCAGCCGGCTGCGCAGGTAGTCCAGCACCAGCATCAGGCCGAGCGCCACGGCGACGCCGAGCAGCAGCACCAGCAGCGTCTCCCGGCTCTGGCTCGTCAGCACGCGGTCGAAGACCTGCAGCATGAAGAGCGCGGGGGCGAGCAGCAGCAAGTTCACGAAGAACGAGAAGCCCGCGACAAAAAGAAGCGGTCGCTCGAGAAGCTGCAGAAGAGGCTTCATGTCGATTTCTCTCGTGTGCCGCCACCCGCCTGCGCGGGCGGCAAGCGGGATCTCACACGCCGGCCTTGATGTCGTTGCTGTCGAAGGTGTCGGCCGGGTTGCTCAGCGTCAACGTCGCCACCAGCGTGCGGTTGGCGGCGCCGAGGCCGTCGGCGTCGTAGTACAGGTTGCCCGTCGCACTGTCGTAGATCACATGCACGCCCGCCCCCACCGTGTCTCCGGCACCGCCGCCGTTCAAGGACGCGAACTCGGCCGCCGACAGCGTGCTGCCGCTCGCGGTCGTGAGGGCCGTGAACGTGCCGCGCGACAGCTCGATCAGGTCGCCGCTCGCCGCCGATCCCGAAGCATTGAAGTCGGTGACCGAATCCACCGCGTTGGGCGCCGAGTCGAAAACGAAGGTGTCGTTGTCCGCACCGCCGGTGAGCAGGTCGGCGCCGGTCCCGCCGACGATGCGGTCGTCGCCCGCAAGGCCGTTGATCACATCGTTGCCGCCGCCGCCGCGCAATTGGTCGTTCGACGCCGAACCGGTGATCGTGTCGCCGAAGGCCGTGCCGATGACGCCCTCGAAGTTCTTGTAGCCGTCGATGCCGAGCCCGGCGGCGCTGGCATTGAAGCTTGTCGTGCTGCTGCTCTGCGTCAACGTGAACGTGAGCCCGGCCGTGCCGTCGGAGAAGTCGAGCAGGTCACCGGTGCCTCCTGCGCCATCGAGCGTGTCGTTGCCGGCGCCGCCGCGGATGATGTCGTTCGAGGCGCTGCCGGTGAGGGTGTCGGCCAGGCCCGTTCCGATCACGCCTTCGATGTTCTGGTAGGTGTCGTTGTTGCCGAGCCCGGCGGTGCCGTTGACGATGCTGGTCGGTGCGGCACTCTGGACCAACGTGAAATTGACCGCCACCGACCCATCCGAGAAGTCGAGCAGGTCCTCGCTGCCGTCGCCGCCATCCATCGAGTCGTTGCTGCCCAGGCCGCCTCGCAACACATCGTTGCCGGCGCCGCCCGACAGTGTGTCGTTGCCGTCGCCGCCGATCAGGAGGTCGTTGCCGGAAGCGCCGAGCAGCGTGTCGGCCCCGTTGCCGCTTCCTCCGATGAAGACGTCGCCGCCCACACCGCCGGTCAGGTCGTCGGCGCCGCCGCGGCCGTCGATGAAGGAGGCCTGGTAGGCGCCGGTCGCGCCGAGATCGATCGTGTCGGCGCCGTTGCCGCCGGACACGGCCCTGATGTCGATCGTCGCCGTCGCCGTGGTCGTGCCCCCGGCGCCGTCCGACACGGTGTACTGGAAGCTGCCGGCCGTGGCGCCCGCCGTGCTGCCGCTGGTGAAGCTAATCGTGCCGTTGGTGGCGTCCAGGGTCAGGCCGGAAATCCCGACCGCGCCGCCGACGCTGGTGATCGTCAAGGCGAGACCGTCGATGTCGGTGTCGTTGCCGAGCAGCGAGCTCACCGACAGCGTGACGAGCGTGCTGTTCGACACAATGATCCTGTCGGCCACGGCGACCGGGTTGTCGTTCACCGCGATGACGGTGATGCTCGCCGTGTCGGTCGCGCTCGAGAACGCGGAGCTGTTCCCGTTCGTGACTGTGCTCACCGTGGCGCCCGCCGCGCCGCTCGTCTGATCCCAGGCGCGGAAGGTGATGCCATCGCTGACGGTCCCGCTGAAGTTTGAATTCGCCTGAAAGTAGACACGCGTGTTCGCGTCCGCGGCCAGCAGCAGTGCGGACGCGCCCGACACCGCACCCACCGCCGCCCAGTTGGCGCCGCCGTTGGTGGAATACCACCAGCTTCCGTTGGTGGCATTCACACCCGTCAACGCGATGCCGGTGATGGCGCCGTTGTCCGCATCGGTCACGTTGTCGAGACCGCCGGCCGGCGGATTCAGATTCACCAGGCTCGATACGAGCGTCCCGACGGCCCCGACCGGCGCGCCGGCATCCTCGTTGACCGACGCCAGAGCGGGTGTCGCGGCAGCACTCAGAACGGGTGCATCGTTGGTGCCGGCGATGGTCACGGTCACCACCCGGCTGGCAGTCCCGTCGGACGAGACTGCCGTGAAGCTGTCGCTGATCGATTGACCTGCGGCCAGCTGCTGGATCTCTGCCTGGCCGTTGTTGGCCGTGTAGGTCCAGTTGCCATTGGCCGCCAGCGTGAAGCTGCCGTAGCCGTTGCTGCCGGCGGTGCCGGCCTGGGCTGTGAAGCTGGACTGTCCAGCATCGACATCGACGATCGTCAGCGCACCACTTGTGCTCAAGTTCGGTGTCGAGGCATCTTCGGTCACCGCGCCGCTGGCGACGCCAGCAATCACCGGCACGTCGTTGGTCCCGGTGATGGTCACGGTCACCAGCTGGCTGGCTGTCCCGTCGGACGAGACTGCCGTGAAGCTGTCGCTGATCGATTGACCTGCGCCCAGCTGCTGGATCGCCGCCTGGCTGTTGTTGGCCGTGTAGGTCCAGGCGCCATTGGCCGCCAGCGTGAAGCTGCCGTAGCCATTGCCGCCGGCAGTGCTGGCTTGAGGCGCGAAGTTCGACTGACCCGCATCCACATCGGCGATCGTCAGCGTCCCGCTGGTTGCGAGGTTGCCACCGGACACTGCAACGTCTTCTTGCGCCGCGCCGCTGGCGGCGCCGCCGATGACCGGCACGTCATTGGTACCGGTGATCGTCACCGTCACGAGCTGGCTGGCCGTGCCGTCGGAGGACACGGCGGTGAAGCTGTCGATGATTGATTGACCAGCGCCCAGTTGCTGGATCGCCGCCTGGCTGTTGTTGGCCGTGTAGGTCCAGGTGCCATTGGCTGCCAGCGTGAAGTTGCCGTAGCCGTTGCTACCGCCGGTGCTTGCTTGAGGCGCGAAGCTCGACTGACCCGCATCCACATCGGCGATCGTCAATGCACCGCTGGTGCTCAGGTTCGGGGTCGAGGCATCCTCGCTGACCGCGCCGGTGGCCACACCACCGATCACCGGCACGTCATTGGTGCCAGTGATCGTTACCGTCACCACCTGGCTGGCCGTTCCGTCGGACGACACGGCCGTGAAGCTGTCGTTGATCGATTGCCCCGCGCCCAGTTGCTGGATCGCCGCCTGGCTGTTGTTGGCCGTGTAGCTCCAGCTGCCGTCGGCTGCCAGCGTGAAGTTGCCGTAGCCGTTGGTGCCGCCGGTGCTCGCCTGTGGCGCGAAGTTCGACTGGCCTTGGTCGACATCCGCGATCGTCAGCGCACCGCTGGCCGCGAGGCTGCCCCCCGCCACCGCAATATCTTCTTGCGCCGCGCCGCTGGCGACGCCGCCGATGACCGGCACATCGTTGGTCCCGGTAATGGTCACCGTCACCACTTGGCTGGCCGTCCCATCGGATGACACTGCCGTGAAACTGTCGCTGATCGACTCGCCGGCGCCCAGCTGCTGGATCGCGCTTTGGCTGTTGTCGGCCGTGTAGCTCCAGCTGCCATCAGCCAGCAAGTTGAAGTTGCCGTAGCCATTGCTGCCGCCGGTGCTCGCCTGTGGCGCGAAGTTCGACTGGCCTTGGTCAACATCGGCAATCGTCAGTGCACCGCCGGTGCTCAGGTTCGGGGTCGAGACATCCTCGCTCACCGCGCCGCTGGCCACGCCGCCAATCACCGGAACGTCATTGGTGCCTGTGATCGTCACTGTCACCACCTGGCTGGCGGTGCCATCCGACGACACAGCGGTGAAGCTATCGCTGATCGACTCCCCAGCGCCCAGTTGCTGGATCGCTGCCTGGCTGTTGTCGGCCGTGTAGCTCCAGCTGCCGTCGGCCAGCAAGTTGAAGCTGCCGTAGCCATTGCTGCCGGCAGTGCTCGCTTGAGGCGCGAAGTTCGACTGGCCTTGGTCAACATCGGCAATCGTCAGCGCACCGCTGGTACTCAGGTTGGGTGTCGAGGCGTCCTCGCTCACCGCACCGCTAGCGACGCCACCGATCACCGGTATATCGTTTGTCCCGGTAATAGTCACGGTCACCGCCTGGCTGGCTGTCCCGTCGGAAGACACAGCAGTGAAGCTGTCGCTGATCGACTCGCCGGCGCCCAACTGTTGGATCGCCGCCTGGCCATTGTCGGCCGTGTAGCTCCAGCTGCCATCGGCCAGCAAGCTGAAGCTGCCGTAGCCATTGCTGCCGGCAGTGCTCGCTTGAGGCGCGAAGTTCGACTGGCCTTGGTCGACATCAGCAATCGTCAGCGCACCGCCGGTGCTCAGGTTCGATGTCGAAGCATCCTCGCTCAGCGCGCCGCTGGCCACACCACCAATCACCGGCACGTCGTTGGTTCCGGTAATCGTCACGGTCACCATCTGGCTGGCCGTGCCGTCGGACGACACGGCGGTGAAGCTGTCGCTGATCGACTGGCCTGCGCCCAGCTGTTGGATTGCCGCCTGGCCGTTGTTGGTCATGTAGGTCCAGCTGCCGTCGGCTGCCAGCGTGAAGTTGCCGTGGCCGTTGCTGCCGGCAGTGCTCGCCTGCGGCACAAAGTTCGACTGGCCCGCATCCACATCGGCGATCGTCAACGCACCACTGGCGCTCAGGTTCGGCGTCGAGGCATCCTCGCTGACCGCGCCGGTAGCGATGCCGCCGATCACCGGAACGTCGTTGGTGCCAGTGATCGTCACCGTCACGAGCTGACTGGCCGTACCGTCGGACGAGACTGCAGTAAAGCTGTCGCTGAGCGACTGGCCCGCGCCCAGCTGCTGGATCGCGCTTTGGCTGTTGTCGGCCGTATAGGCCCAAGTGCCATCGGCTGCCAGCGTGAAGTTGCCGTAGCCGTTGGTGCCGCCGGTGCTCGCCTGTGGTGCGAAATTCGACTGGCCCTGGTCGACATCGGCGATCGTCAGCGCACCGCCAGTGCTCAGGTTCGGGGTCGAGGCATCCTCGGTCACCGCGCCGGTGGCGACGCCGCCAATCACTGGCACATCGTTGGTCCCGGTGATGGTCACGGTCACGAGTTGGCTGGCCGTGCCGTCGGAGGACACGGCGGTGAAGCTGTCGATGATCGATTGACCTGCACCCAGTTGCTGGATCGCGCTCTGGCTGTTGTCAGCGGTGTAGGTCCAATTCCCATCGACTGCGAGCGTGAAGCTGCCGTAGCCGTTGCTGCCGGCGGTGCCGGCCTGGGCTGTGAAGCTGGACTGTCCTGCATCGACATCGGCAATCGTCAGCGCACCACCAGTCGCAAGGTTGCCAGCAGCCACCGCAAGATCTTCTTGCACCGCACCGCTGGCCACGCCACCGATCAGGGGCACATCGTTGGTCCCGGTAATGGTCACCGTCACGAGCTGGCTGGCCGTGCCGTCGGAGGAAACTGCGGTGAAGCTATCGCTGATCGATTGACCGGCACCCAGTTGCTGGATCGCCGCCTGGCTGTTGTTGGCCGTGTAGCTCCAGCTGCCGTCGGCTGCCAGCGTGAAGTTGCCGTGGCCGTTGCTACCGGCGGTGCCGGGCTGGGCCGTGAAGCTGGACTGTCCTGCATCCACATCGGCGATCGTCAGCGCACCACTGGTGCTCAAGTTCGGCGTCGAGGCATCCTCGCTGACCGTGCCGCTGGCCGCACCATCAATCACCGGAACATCGTTGGTCCCGGTGATGGTCACCGTCACCAGCTGGCAGGCGGTCCCGTCGGACGACACTGCCGTGAAGCTGTCGTTGATCGATTGACCCGCAGCCAGCTGTTGGATCGCCGCCTGGCTGTTGTTGGCCGTGTAGGTCCAGTTGCCATTGGCCGCCAGCGCGAAGCTGCCGTAGCCGTTGCTGCCGGCGGTGCCGGCCTGGGCCGTGAAGCTGGACTGGCCTGTGTCGACATCGGCAATCGTCAGCGCGCCGCTGGTGCTCAGGTTCGGTGTCGAGGCATCCTCGGTCACCGCGCCGCTGGCGACGCCGCCAATCACCGGCACGTCGTTGGTCCCGGTGATGGTCACGGTCACCACCTGGCTGGCGGTCCCGTCGGACGAGACTGCAGTGAAGCTGTCACTGAGCGACTGACCCGCGCCCAGCTGCTGGATCGCCGCCTGGCTGTTGTTGGCCGTGTAGGTCCAGGCGCCATTGGCCGCCAGCGTGAAACTGCCGTGGCCATTGCTGCCTGCCGTGCTGGCTTGAGGCGCGAAGTTCGACTGACCCGCATCCACATCAGCAATCGTCAGCGCACCACTGGTGCTCAAATTCGGCGTCGAGGCATCCTCACTCACCGCACCACTGGCCACGCCACCAATCACCGGCACGTCGTTGGTCCCGGTAATCGTCACGGTCACCACCTGGCTGGCTGTCCCGTCGGAAGACACAGCGGTGAAGCTATCGCTGATCGACTGACCCGCGCCCAGCTGTTGGATCGCCGTCTGGCCATTGCTGGCCGTGTAGCTCCAGTTGCCATTGGCCGCCAGCGTGAAGCTGCCGTGGCCATTGCTGCCAGCAGTGCTGGCTTGAGGCGCGAAGTTCGACTGGCCCGCATCCACATCAGCGATCGTCAGCGCACCACTGGTGCTCAGGTTCGGCGTCGAGGCATCCTCGCTCACCGCACCGCTGGCCACACCGCCGATCACCGGCACATCGTTGGTCCCGGTCACCGTCACAGTGATCTGCTGATTGACCGTGCCGCCGTGGCCATCGTTGATGCTGACGGTAAAAGTCTCCGTCGCCGTCTGGCCCTGGGCCAGATGCTGCGTGGCCGCGTTGGCGACGCTGTAGTTCCAGCTCACCGTGCCGTCGCCCGCGCCCGTGGCCGCATCGCTGACACCCGCCGTCAACACCCCGCCCAGGGTGTTGCCTGGACCAGCAGCCACGCTGACGCCGTGCGCATCGCTCAGGTCCACGTCGTCGAAGGTGATCGTGCCGCTGTCGCTCAGGGTCGGCGTCGCCGCGTCCTCGGTCACCGCCGCAGCGGCATCGGCCGCGCCGATCGTCGGCGCATCGTTGGTGCCGGTGATGGTCACGTCGATCTGCCGGGTGACGATGCCGCCGTGCTGGTCGTTCACGGTGATGGTGAAGCTCTCGACCCGGGTCTGGCCCGCGGCCAGGTATTCGACGGCCGTGGCGTTCACGGTGTAGGTCCAGGTGAGCTGGCCGCCCGTGCCGGTCCCCGTGGTGTCGGCGTTCTTGACCGCCGTCAAGCTGCCCAGCACGCTGCCGACCGGCGTGCCGGTGGCGCTCACCAGGTGCACGTCGCTCAGGTCCAGGTCGCTGAAGCCGATGATGCCGCTGTCGCTCAGCGTGCCCGCCGGCGCGGCCTGCTCGCTCACCGCGCCCGCCAGGTCCTGGGCTGTGATCACCGGACCATCGTTGCTGCCGGTGATGGTGATGGTCACCGTGGCCAGGCCCGTCCCGCCATCGGCGTCCTTCACCTCGTAGCTGAAGGTGTCGGTGGCGCTCTCGCCCGCTGCCAGGTACTGGAAAGCGGCTGCATGGGGCTGGTACTGGAAATACCAGGTCGACGGATCGCCCATCGCCGGCTGAACGAGCGTCGCCGTCCCGTGGGCCGGCGCCGAGGCCAGCGCCAGGCTCTTGACCAGGTCGGGGACCAGATCGTTCTGCAGTACGTGGATCTGGATCCCCGGGCCGTCTTCGGTCGTCGCGACCGCATCGCCCAACGCCTTGACCGCCTCGTTGGCCGGATTCACCTCGACCCCGTCCACGAGGATTCTCAAGGTTTCGGTCATCTGGACGGTCAGCGTGGACGACCCGAAGCTGAAAACGAAATCGCTGGCCGAGCCGTTGGACACCTCACCGGTCCTGGCGTTGGTCACTGCCGCAAGATGGGCCAGGTAGGCGGCGATCTGCGTCTGGGTGGAAGACTCCAGCCACTGCGCCCTCGTGAACAGGAGCTGGAGCGTATCGACACCCGCCCCGCCCGTGTACACGTCTTTGGTGCCCGCCGCGATGTTTTCGCTGACGTTGTAGATCAGGGTGTCGTTCCCCGATCCCCCGTTGAGCTGGTCGCTGCCGCTGCCGCCATCGAGCGTGTCGTCTCCCGCGCCACCATTCAATGAATCGTTCCCGGCTCCGCCGTAGACGCTGTCGTCCCCGTTGCCGCTGTTGATGGTGTCGCTGCCGGCCGTGCCGGTGAGAAGGTCGTTGCCGTTGGAGCCGGTGATCGCGGTCATGTGCGTCCTTGGTGAGCGCCGAAAGGCCGGCGCATGCCTGTCCCACGCTGCAGTTCGTGTTCTTGTTTTTGTTCTTGTTTGCAAATTAGATCGCGCCAGCGACGCGGGCACATGGAAGAAATGCCCTTTCCTTCCTGAGCGATAAGTACCGGGACGATCTGAAAAAGCCTGGTACTTCTGTCCTGTCTGAGCCTCCGCACGCGCGGGCATGGCCCCTATTTCGTCGGCCGGATAAAAAAGAGCTCGCCGAAGCGAGCTCAATGATTGCGTTGATTGAGGAATGTCCTGTGCATCAGCCAGACAGGTCCGACAGCAACAAAAAAGCGGCCCGAGGGCCGCTTTCGTTTTGGGCCCGCCGCTGGTGCGAGGCCGACCGATCCGGGGGGATCAGGAACTGCCGGAAGACCCCGAACCCGCGCTCTCTTCCTCACCCTCGGGCGCCTTGCCCGTTCCTGCGAAGTAGCGCGCCCCGATGATCCCCACCTCGTACAGCAGGCACATCGGCACCGCCAGCGCCAGCTGCGACACCACGTCGGGCGGCGTGAGCACCGCGGCCACCACGAAGGCGATCACGATGAAGTAGCCGCGGAACGAGCGCAGCTTCTCGATGGTGACCATCTCGAAGCGCACCAGCAGCATCACCACGATCGGCACCTGGAAGGCCACGCCGAAGGCGATGTACAGCGACAGGATGGCCTCGACGTACGACGAGATGTCGGGCGTGGCCGCCACCGCCGCGGGCGTGAACTTCTGGATGAAGCCGAACATCTTGTCCAGCACGAACAGCTGCACGAAGGCGATGCCGCCGTAGGCCAGCACGCTGCCGAAGAAGATCAGCGGCAGGGCAAAGCGCTTCTCGTGGCTGTACAGGCCCGGCGCGACGAACATCCAGGCCTGGTACATGAGCCAGGGCAGCGCCAGCAGCACGGCCGCCATCATCAGCACCTTGAGCGGCACGAAGAACGGCGAGAACACGCCGATGGCGATCAGCTTGGCGTCCGGCGGCATGTGCGCGCGGATCGGCATGGCGATGATGTCCATGAGCCCGCTCGGACCGGGCCAGATCGCCAGCAGCACGCCCGCGACCACCAGGCCGTAGACGCAGTACAGCAGCCGGTCCCGAAGCTCGACCAGGTGCTGCACGAACGGCTGCTCGGTGCCCGCCAGCTCGTCTTCTTCTTTGTTCTTGTTGTCGGAATCGGCCATGGGAGGGGAGAAAGCGTGGGAGAAGACACAGGCGCACTGGGCGCCCGGGAACGCCGCGGGGCGTGCGCGTGCGTCAGTTGATCTTGTGGGGGCGGAAGCGGGCGACCCGCGCCGCGCCCGACAGCGCCTTGGTGCGCACGCCGTTGCGCGCCTTGTACCAATTCGGCGTGGCGCCCTGCTTCAGGCGCCAGTTCTTGCGGGGGTGCCTGTATTCGGGCACCGCCTGCTCGGGCTCGGCCAGTGCCGACAGGGTGTCGCCGGACGCGCCGGAAAACTGCTTCTCGAACTCGCTGGCGCCAGTGTGGATGCTGTGCTCCACGTCGCGCGCCGCGTCCTCGACCGTGGTCTTCATCTTGCGGAGCTCGTCGAGCTCCATCGAACGGTTGACTTCGGCCTTGACGTCGTTCACATAGCGCTGCGCCTTGCCGAGCAGGGCGCCCACCGTGCGTGCAACGCGCGGCAGCTTCTCCGGCCCGATCACGATCAGCGCCACGACGCCGATGAGCGCCAGCTTCTCAATGCCGAGGTCGATCACGGATGTGTGCCTGCGGTGCTCAGGACTTCTGGCGCGCTTCGACGTCGATCGTCGACTTGTCGCTGTTGGCCGGCTGGCCGGTCACTTGCTGCGTGGGGGCCGGTGCAGCGGAGGCGTCAGGGGAGGCCGAGCCGTCCTTCATGCCGTCCTTGAAGCCCTTGACGGCGCCACCGAGATCCGAACCCATGTTCCGCAGCTTCTTGGTGCCGAAGATCATGACCACGACGAGCAGCACGATCAGCCAGTGCCAGATGGAAAAAGAACCCATGGAGAACTCCTAAGAATGTGTCCGATTTTAGTCGGGGGGAATGTGACAGTTTGGCTTAACCCTGCTCAGCCGCGAAGCCAGGGCCGGGGGCCGCCCATGACGTGCACATGGAGATGGTGAACCTCCTGCCCGCCCTCGGCGCCGGTGTTCACGACGACCCGGTAGCCGCCGTCCGGATAGGGCCGGCAGCCCTGCTCCAGCGCCAGCTGGGGGGCCAGGGTCATGATCTTGCCCATGAGCGCCGAATCCTCGGGCGTGAGCTGCGCCATCGAGGCGATGTGCTTCTTGGGCACCAGCATGAAATGCACCGGCGCCCAGGGGGCGATGTCGTGGAAACCGAACAGGTCGTCGTCTTCGTAGACCTTGCGCGAGGGGATCTTGCCTTCGATGATTTTGCAGAAGACGCAGTTCGGATCAGATGACATCTTTGGGTTCCATGGGACGGCCGTCGTTCATCCGGATCATGCCTTTCACGATCCGGTAGAGGAACCACAGCGAAATCAGGCTCCAGGCGATCCAGCCCGGCACGAACAGCAGCAGCCAGAGCCACGAGGTGACGATGTACAGCAGGCCGGCCCACAGCACCGAGCGGATGCGCCAGCTGAAGTGCGAGGCCTGCCAGGTGCCGGCCGCGTCGTCGCGCTTCACGAAATCGATCAGCAGGGCGATGAGCAGCAGCAGCACGGAGGCCTGCGCGCCCGGCACGACCGCGCCGATGGCCACGATCAGGTGCAGCACGTAGCTGACCCAGCCCCAGGTCTTGAGGGAGTCGTCGGGTTCCACGTTCACGATGTCATTGGCCATGGTCGATGCCCTTTCAATCGATCAGTCAGTCGTTGGAAGCTTCGCGGGCCTGCACCTTGCGCAGGGCTTTTTCCTCGATGCCGCTGGTGCCTTCGCGGCGCTCGAGCTCCGCGACGACGTCGGCTGGCGAGAAACCGTAGTGGGCCAGTGCCACCATGGTGTGGAACCACAGGTCGGCCACTTCGTTCACTATTTTCGAGCGGTCGCCGCCGTGATCGGCATCCTTGGCAGCCATCACGACCTCCGTGGCTTCCTCGCCGATCTTCTTGAGGAAGGCGTCGGGGCCCTTGTGCAGCAGCCGGGCGACGTAGCTTTTCTCGGGGTCGCCGCCGTTCGCGGGCAGGCGGCTCTCGAGCACCGCGGCCAGGCGGGCGAGCGCGTCGGAGGTGTTCGAATCGTTCACTGTGGCGCTCATTTGTAGATCGACTCCGGGTCTTTCAAGACCGGTTCGACCACGGTCCACTGGCCCTTCTCGTACTTGCTGAAGAAGCAGCTGTGACGGCCGGTGTGGCAGGCGATGCCGGGCTCGTGGCCGAGCTGCGTCACCTTGAGCAGCACGACGTCGTTGTCGCAGTCCAGGCGGATCTCGTGCACGGTCTGCACGTGGCCCGACTCCTCGCCCTTGAACCACAGCTTGCTGCGCGAGCGGCTGAAATACACCGCGCGGCCCAACTCGGCGGTCTTTTCGAGCGCCTCGCGGTTCATCCACGCGAACATGAGCACGTCGTTCGTGCCTTGTTCCTGGGCGATCACGGGCACCAACCCGTTCGCGTCCCACTTCACTTCATCGAGCCAATTCATGGGGATATTGTCGAGGATAGGAAAAGACCCTTCCGGTCCCGCTCAGGCGTCGATGCGCACGGGAATCCCGCGCTCGGCCATGCGCGCCTTGGCCTCGCCCACGGTGTGCTCGCCGTAGTGGAAGATGCTCGCGGCCAGCACCGCGTCGGCGCCGCCCTTCTGGATGCCGTCGGCCAGGTCGTCGAGGCTGCCGACGCCGCCCGAGGCGATGACGGGCACGTTGACCGCGTCGCTCACGGCGCGCGTCAGGGCCAGGTCGAAGCCGCTCTTGGTGCCGTCGCGGTCCATGCTGGTGAGCAGGATCTCGCCCGCGCCGCGGCGCGCCATCTCGGTCGCCCACTGCACCACGTCCAGGCCGGTGTTCTTGCGCCCGCCGTGGCTGTAGACGTCCCAGCCCGCGCCACGCGTGGCGGCGTCTTCGGGGCTGCGGCGCTTGGCGTCGATGGCGACCACGATGCACTGCGAGCCGTACTTCTGGGCCGCGTCGCTGATCACCTGCGGGTCGGCGATGGCGGCCGAGTTGAAGCTGGTCTTGTCGGCGCCCGCGTTGAGCAGCCGGCGCACGTCGGCCACGGTGCGCACGCCGCCGCCCACGGTCAGCGGAATGAAGACCTGCGAGGCCACCGCCTCGATGATCGGCAGGATCAGGTCGCGGCCGTCGCTGGTGGCCGTGATGTCCAGGAAGGTGAGTTCGTCGGCGCCCTGTGCGTTGTAGCGCGCCGCGATCTCGACCGGGTCGCCGGCATCGCGCAGCTCGAGGAAGTTGACGCCCTTGACGACGCGGCCGCCGGTGACGTCGAGGCAGGGAATGATGCGTTTGGCAAGCATGGGGTGGTGAACCAGGAGAAATCAGTCGGTCAGAGAACGCAAAGCTGTTGCCAGCCCTGCCATTGGGCGCCGGGCGCCAGCACGACGGGTTCGTCGATGCGGGCCGCCTCGACGCAGAGCATGTGGCGGAAGCCCTCTGGGGGCATGTCCGCGAGTGTCGCACCGAGCGCGGCGCCGGGGTTCCAGACCACGGTTTCGGTGCAGGTTTCGCTCTGGGTGATTTCGAGCGTGCCGCCGGGCTGCACCAGCCGCAGCGGCTGCGCCGGGGCGGTGTAGACGCTGTCGAACTCGGCGTCGAACTGCAGCGCGGCGGCCGATTCGGTCTGGCGCACGTCGCGCACCGCGTCCCAGCGGGCGGCGCCCTGCAGGCCTTCGAGGCGCACGGCGGCGATGTCGTCCACGCGCAGGTAGGTGTGCAGCGCGGCCGAAAACGGCCAGGGTGCGTCGCCGGTGTTGGTCAGGGTGAGCGCGGTGCGCAGCCGGCCAGCGGCGAGCGTGGCGTCCATCCGCGCCTCGAAGGCATGTGGCCAGAGCCGGCGGGTGGCGTCGTCGTCGCGCAGCACCAGCCGCAGCGTGTCGGGCGCGCCCGATTCCTCGCGAATCCAAGGCAGATTGCGCATGAAGCCATGCTTGGGGAGCATGCCGCGCTGGTTGAACTGGGGGCAGCACAGGGGAATGCCGCCGCGGATGGCGGTTTGGCCGTCAAAAACGGCCTTCGGACTCAGATACAGTCGCTCCCCACCGCGGGCCGGGGCCCAGGAAAGCACCTGGGCGCCATGCAGCGCCACCGTCAGCGTGCTGCCATCGGCCGCCACGGCGTGCAACGCCGGCTGGCCTCGAAACTCGATCGAGCGGATATCCATGTGAGGAATTGTAGGCAGCCGCCGCATCCTGGCAGCAGGCCATTGCGTGCATCCGCCTTTCTTGGATACCCTGTGCCGGGTCGGTCCCGTGCACTCGAAAAGAACCACTCTCACACGACAAAGGGGATACGCATGAAGAAAAAGCTGCCCATGGCCGCCTGGATCCTGATCGCCATGGTGCTCGGCATCATCGTCGGTTACATGATCTTCACGAGCTTTCCCGACAAGAAGGCCGCCAAGGAGATCGCGGACTACGTCTCCATCGTCTCCGACGTCTTCCTGCGCCTGATCAAGATGCTGATCGGCCCGCTGGTGTTCTCCACGCTGGTGGTGGGCATCGCGCACATGGGCGACGCCAAGTCGGTGGGCCGCGTGTTCGGCAAGGCCATCGGCTGGTTCCTCACCGCCTCGCTGATCTCGCTGGTGATCGGCCTCGTCATGGCCAACCTGCTCAAGCCCGGCGAGAACCTGGGCCTGCCGCTGCCCGACATCGGCGCCTCGGCCAACCTGGCGACCAACAAGTTCACCTTCAAGGACTTCGTGAGCCACACGGTGCCCAAGTCGTTCGTGGAGGCGATGGCCAACAACGAGATCCTGCAGATCGTGGTGTTCTCGATGTTCTTCGGCGTGGCGCTGGCCTCGCTCGGCGACAAGGCCAAGACGCTGGTGGCCGCCATCGAGGAGTTGTCGCACGCCATGCTCAAGATCACGGGCTACGTCATGAAGCTCGCGCCGCTGGCGGTGCTGGCCGCCATGGCCGCCACCGTGGCCGTGAATGGCCTCGGCATCCTGATCAAGTTCGCCGTGTTCATGCGCGACTTCTACCTGGGCCTGTTCGTGCTGTGGGGCGTGCTGATCATGGCCGGCCTGCTGTTCCTGGGGCCGCGCGTGTTCAAGCTGCTGGTGCTCATCAAGGAGGCGTTCCTGCTGTCGTTCGCCACCGCGAGCTCCGAAGCCGCCTACCCGAAGATCCTGCAGGCGCTCGACCGTTTCGGCGTGAAGCGCAAGATCTCCAGCTTCGTGATGCCGATGGGCTACTCGTTCAACCTCGACGGCTCGATGATGTACTGCACCTTCGCCGTGCTGTTCATCGCGCAGGCCTACGACATCCACATGCCGATCAGCACGCAGATCACCATGCTGCTGATCCTGATGCTCACCTCCAAGGGCATGGCCGGCGTGCCGCGCGCCTCGCTGGTGGTGATCGCCGCCACGCTGAACCACTTCGACATTCCCGAGGCCGGCCTGCTGCTGATCCTGGGCGTGGACACCTTCCTGGACATGGGCCGCTCGGCCACCAACGCGGTGGGCAACTCCATCGCCACGGCCGTGGTCGCCAAATGGGAGGGCGAGCTGCTGTCCGAGAGCGATGCCGAGGCCAATGCCAAGGTGCTCGACGAGGAAGCCGCCGCCACCCTCGCCCACCCGGCGCACGCGTGAGGCGCCACGCCATGACGCGCATCGCCACGCTGCCCTCCGCCGTCGCCGCATGGCTGCTGGCGGGCGTGGCCCTCGCCTTGTCGGCCGGCCCGGCACAGGCGCAGGAGCTCCTCACCGGCACGCTGGCCAAGGTGCGCGAGAGCGGCACCATCGCCATCGGCCACCGCGAGGCCTCGGTGCCCTTTTCGTACCTCAATGCGCGCAAGGAGCCGATCGGCTATTCCATCGAGCTGTGCCGCGCGCTCGTCACGGCCATCGAGGACACGGTCAACAAGAGCCTCACGATCAAGTGGGTGCCCGTCACCTCCGACTCGCGCATCGACGCGGTCGTCAGCGGCCAGGTCGACCTCGAGTGCGGCTCCACCACCAGCAACCTGGAGCGCCAGAAGCGCGTGGCCTTCTCGCCGACGATGTTCGTCTCGGGCACCAAGGTGCTGGTGAAGAAGGGCGCGCCGATCCAGTCGTTTCGCGACCTGGCCGGCAAGAAGGTGGCGGTGACGGCCGGCACCACCAACGAGAAGACGCTGCGCGACCTGTCGCAGAAGTTCAAGCTGAACATCGAACTGAAGGTGGCGCGCGACCATGCCGAGTCGTTCGCACTCGTGAAAGAAGGCCAGGCCGACGCCTTCGCCACCGACGACGTGCTGCTCTACGGCCTGATCGCCCGCGACGCCGCCAAGGCGCAGTACGAGGTGGTGGGCGACTTCCTCTCCTACGACCCGTACGCGGTCATGTACCGCAAGGGCGACCCGCAGCTCAACAAGGTGGTGGTCGACACCTTCCAGGTGCTGGCGGAAGACGGCGAGATCCACCGGCAGTACAAGCGCTGGTTCATGCGCAAGCTGCCTTCGGGGGAAAGCCTCAATTTGCCGATGAGCGCGCAGCTGGAAACGATCATCCAGACGATGGCGGTGAAGGCCGAATAGGCCCGCCTGCCCTTCTCTACCGCGCCGGCCACTCCCAGCGCGGAATCTCGCTCATGTCGAGGTTCGCGACGCGGGTCTCGCCGAAGCGCTTTTCGAGCACCACCGGCTGCAGGCCCTCACTGTCGTCCAGGGCGGCGATCAGGCGCGCCGCGTGCGACACCACGATCACCTGCGACGACCGCGCGGCCTGCGCGATGAGGCGGCCCAGCGCGGGCAGCAGGTCGGGGTGCAGGCTGGTCTCGGGCTCGTTGAGCACCAGCAGCGCGGGCGGACGGGGCGTCAGCAGCGCCGCGATCCACAGCAGGTAGCGCAGGGTGCCATCCGACAGTTCGGCGGCCGTCAGGGGCCGCAGCAGGCCGTGCTGGTGCATCAGCGTCTCGAAGCGGTCGCCGTTCGCGTGCACCTCGATGCGGGCGCCCGGGAAGGCGTCGTCCACGGCGCTGTCGAGCGCCTCGCCGTCGCCGATCTCGCGGACGGTCTGCAGGGCCGCGGCCAGATCGGCCCCATCGTTCGCCAGCACGGGCGTGTAGGTGCCCAGCTGCGGCTGGCGCGCGGGGGCGTCGGCGTCCGAGCGGAAGTGGTCGTAGAAGCGCCAGGAGCGCATCTGCTCGCGCAGCGTGAGCATCTCGGGCGCGTCACGCGGGTCGGCGTGCTCGGTCATCATGCTGGCGAAGGCCGGGATCGGCCGGCCGACGGCCTGCCAGCCCTTGCCGTCACGCAGGCGCAGCGCGGCGCCCTTGCGGTCGACCAGGTGCGTGGAGGGGCGCAGCAGCGGGCCGCTCCAGATCGCCTCGTGCTTGATCTGCGGGTCGTGCGAGAAGGCCGAGGACGGGATCGGCGGCGGCAGGCCGATGTCGATGGCGTAGCCGAAATCCTCGGCCTCGGCGCCGGCGAAGCCCAGCTTCAGCGCCACCGGCTCGCTGCGCGTGGTGCCCTGCACCGGCTGTTCGCCGCGCAGCATGGCCGCCGAAAAGCGCTCGGGCCCGGCCCACAGCGTGGAAGACAGCCCGCCTTCGCGCACCAGCGAGCGGATCACGCCGCCGTTGGCGATGTCGGCCAGCAGCCGCATCGCGCGGTACACGCTCGACTTGCCGCTGCCGTTGGCGCCCGTGACCACCGTGAGGCGGCCCAGCGGCACCGTCAGCTGGCGCAGCGAGCGGTAGTTGGCAATGGCGAGCGCGGAGAGCACGCGCCGCTACAGCAAAGGCGTCAGGCGCCGGCCAGCTCGTCCGCGCGCGCCTGGGCGGCGGCGAAGTCGAGGTCGCCCGAATAGATGGCGCGGCCGCAGATCACGCCCTCGACGCCTTCGGACTCGACCGCGCAGAGCTGGTCGATGTCGGCCATGTTCGACAGGCCGCCCGAGGCGATCACCGGGATGGTCAGCGCCTGCGCGAGCTTGACGGTGGCGTCGATGTTGATGCCCGAGAGCATGCCGTCGCGGCCGATGTCGGTGTAGATGATCGATTCGACGCCGTAGTCCTCGAACTTCTTGCCCAAGTCGGCCACCTCGTGGCCCGTGAGCTTGCTCCAGCCGTCGGTGGCGACCTTGCCGTCCTTGGCGTCCAGGCCCACGATGATGTGGCCGCCGAAGGCGCTGCAGGCGTCCTTCAGGAAGCCGGGGTTCTTGACCGCGGCGGTGCCGATGATCACGTAGCGCAGGCCGTCGTCGATGTAGCGCTCGATGGTGTCCAGGTCGCGGATGCCGCCACCCAACTGCACCGGGATGTCGTCGCCGACTTCCTTCAGGATCGCCTTGATCGCCGCGTGGTTCTGCGGCTTGCCGGCGAAGGCGCCATTCAGATCGACCAGGTGCAGCCGACGGGCGCCGGCCTCGACCCATTTGCGGGCCATGGCGGCGGGGTCTTCGCTGAAGATGGTGGACTGGTCCATGTCGCCCTGCTTGAGGCGAACGCAGTGGCCGTCTTTGAGATCAATGGCGGGAATGAGGAGCATGGAAGTGACGCGAGTGTGCGAAAGCCGGGCCGCGAACGGTGCGGCCCGGGCGGGAATATAAGGTCAGGGGTTCCAATGGAGGAAGTTGCGATACAGCTGCAGCCCATGGTCCGCACTCTTCTCCGGGTGGAACTGGGTGGCAAAAATGTTATCGCGTGCGATGGCCGCGGTAAAGCATGCCCCGTAATCGGCCTCGCCCACGCTGTGCCGGGCATCGGCCGGACACGCGTAGAAGCTGTGCACGAAATAGAAGTAGCTCTGGTCGGGAATGCCCGTCCACACCGCGTGCGGCTGGGCCTGGCGCACCTGGTTCCAGCCCATCTGCGGCACCTTGAAGCGGCTGCCGTCGGGCTGCAGGCGACCGGCCAGGTCGAACTTGACGACCTCGCCGGGAATGAGCCCCAGGCCGTCGGTCGGGCCCTCGTCGCTGCGCGACAGCAGCATCTGCATGCCCACGCACACGCCGAAGAGCGGCTTGCTGGCCGCGGCCTCGAGCACCGATTCGAGCAGGCCCGAGTCGCGCAGCTCGCGCATGCAGTCGGGCATGGCGCCCTGCCCCGGCAGCACCACGCGGGTGGCCTGGCGCACCACGTCCGGGTCGGAGGTGACGAACACCTCCACGCCCACCTGGTCGGCCGCATGGCGCACGGCCTGCGACACGGAGTGCAGGTTGCCCATGCCGTAGTCGACGACCGCGACGGAATTTTTTGCTACAGATTTCATAGCTGTTCGCCGGGGAGTTTCAGAGCGAACCTTTGGTCGAGGGAATGACGCCGACGGACCGCGGATCGAGCTCCAGCGCGCCGCGCATGGCGCGCGCGAAGGCCTTGAACACGGTCTCGCACTGGTGGTGCGCGTTCACGCCCTTCAGGTTGTCGATGTGCAGCGTGACGAAGGCGTGATTCACGAAGCCCTGGAAGAACTCGTAGGTGAGCTGGCTGTCGAAGGTGCCGATCATGCCGCTGGTGAAGGGCACGTGCATCACGAGGCCCGGGCGGCCCGAGAAATCGATGACGACGCGGCTCAATGCCTCGTCGAGCGGCACGTAGGCATGGCCGTAGCGTCGGATGCCCTTTTTGTCGCCGATGGCCTTGGCCACGGCCTGGCCGAGCGTGATGCCCACGTCTTCCACCGTGTGGTGGCCGTCGATGTGCAGGTCGCCCTCGCAGTCGATGTCCAGGTCGATCAGCCCGTGGCGGGCGATCTGGTCGAGCATGTGATCGAAAAAGCCGATGCCCGTGGAGAGCTTGGCCTTGCCGGTGCCGTCGAGGTTGACGCTGACCGTGATCTTCGTCTCGGCGGTGTGGCGGGTGACCGTCGCGATGCGATCGGTGCTGCCCGGGGTCGTGGGGGTGGTCATAGTGAGGCTTCGAGCGCCGCCAGCATCTGCGCGTTCTCGTCGGCCGTTCCGACGGTGAGGCGCAGGCAGTTGGCGAGCAGTTCATGCATTTTAGAAACGTTCTTCACCAGCACCCCGCGGGCCTTCATGCCCTCGAAGGTACGGGTGGCATCGGGCACGCGCAGCAGGATCATGTTGGCATCGCTGGGCCAGGTCTTCACGCCCGGCAGCCGGGCCAGCGCGGCCATGAGCTGGTCGCGCCCTTCGCGGATCTGACGCGCCTGGGCCTCGAACACGGCCGCGTGCTCCAGCGCGAACAGCGCAGCCTCGCAGTTGAGCACGCTGATGTTGTACGGCGGGCGCACCTTGTCGATTTCGGCGACCAGCGCGGCGGGGCCCATGAGGTAGCCCAGGCGGATGCCGGCCAGGCCGAACTTGCTCAGGGTGCGCATCAGCAGCACGTGGCGGTGGTTCGCGAGCCGATCGATGTAGCTGCGGGCGGCAAAGGGCTGGTAGGCCTCGTCGATCACCACCAGGCCGCCCTGCGCGCCCTGGGCCTGCACGATCTTCTCGATGACGGCGTCGTCCCAGAGGTTGGCGGTCGGGTTGTTCGGGTAGGCGAGGTAGACGATGGCGGGCTTCTCGCGCGCGATGGCGGCCAGCATGGCGGCCTCGTCGAGCTCGAAATCGGCCGTGAGCGGCACGCCCGCGAAGCGCAGGCCCTGCAGCTGGGCGCTCATCGCGTACATGACGAAGCCGGGCACGGGCGCCAGCACGGCGGCGCCGGGCTGGTCGCAGGCGATGCCCAGCAGCGAGATCAGTTCGTCCGAGCCGTTGCCCAGCATCAGCCCGAAGCCTTCGGGCAGGCCCGCATGGACGGCCAGCGCGCGCTGCAGGTCGGCGCCGCGGTCGCCGGGGTAGCGGTTGAGCGCCAGCGCGCCCAGGCGCGCACCGAGCTCGGCCTGCAGCGCGGGCGGCAGGCCGTAGGGGTTCTCCATCGCGTCGAGCTTGAGGAAGCCGCGCGCGTCCTGCACCGCGTAGGCGTGCATGGCGCGCACATCGGCGCGGATGCGCGCGAGCGGCAGACGGTTGTCGGAGGCGGAAGAATCGGAAACGGTCATCGGGTGCAGCGGTAGCTGTTGCGGAGGGCGCCGGCCATGACCAGTTGCACGGGCATGTCGGCTTCGTAGCTGTCGGCGTTGCGGCTCAGCTCGGTCTGGTAGAGCGAGCGGGCCATCGAGGGTTCGAGGCGGCGGCCCTCGATGCAGAACGGCGGCACCTGGCCGTTGCGCTGCGACGACTCGACGCCCTCGCGCAGGCCTTCAAGCACGCCGACGAGGTAGTAGCTGGCGTAGGCCTTGCCGTCCTTCTCGTTGGCTTCGAGCGTGCGCAGCTCGCGGATGCTCATCGCCTGCGCGCCGGCACCGATCGCACCGGTCGCCAGGGCGAGCAGCAGCGCCGGCAGGCGCGGCAACAGCAGGACGGCGGCGCGTTGCATGGCCTCGCCGGTTTACTTGCGGTAGCGCGGCGGCGGCGCGTACGCGCCGTCGGCCGGGAAGGCGCTGGGCTGCGACGGCGAGGCGTCGCGGCGGGTGCGGCGCGGGGCGTTCGGCTCTTCGAGCTCGAACAGCGCGGCGCCGATCACGCCGATGTTGCGCACGTCGCCGGCCTCGGTGTTCGCGGCGTAGGCACGGCCCGGCGTGGCGAAACGGAAGGCGGCCACTTCGCTCTGGCTCTTGCGGAAGCCCTCGATGTTGAGCGTCTGCTGCGGGCGCAGCACGTAGCCGCCGTTGCGCAGGCTGCCGGGCTTGCCGTTGAGCACGTCCAGGCCGTCGACGGTGGCGATCACCTCGTAGCTGCGGTCGCTGAGGTTGCGAAAGCGCAGCGTGTAGCGCGCACCTTCGACGCCGGCGAGGCGGAACAGGTCGTCGCTGTGGCTGCGGCGTGCGCGCTGCAGCGGCAGCGGGCGGTCGTTCTCGTCGAGCACCGACCATTCGATGTCGCCCTGGGCCAGCTGCAGGTTCAGCCGGCGCTCGGGGTTGCTGCCCGCATCGCGGCGCACGCTGGCCGCGTCGTTGTAGCCGATCGAGGCCACGTCGTCGGGCTGGTCGGACAGGCGCTTGGCGGCGACGGTGCGGGTCTTCGACTCGATGCCCTCGCCCCATTGCGTGCCGAGCTGGGCCGGCGCCGGTGCGGGCTTTGCAGCACTGGACGTGGCCGCCATCGCGGTCGTCTCGGCGCGGTTCTGCGGCATCTGGGTGCAGGCGGCCAGCAAGGCGGCACCGGCAACGAGGCCGGTGGCGAAACGGAAAAATCGCGAGCGATAGAGGCGTTGAATCATCTGGCGTGCTCCTCCCTGAAGCGGGGTTGTTGGAGCCTCAGATCTTACGCAGGCGCATGCGCGCGGCTTCGGCGTGCGCCTGCAGGCCCTCGCCTTCGGCCAGCGTGACCGCGATCGGGCCCAGCACCTGCGCGCCGGCCTCGCTCACCTCGATGAGGCTGGAGCGCTTCTGGAAGTCGTACACACCCAGCGGGCTCGAGAAGCGCGCCGTGCCGCTGGTCGGCAGCACGTGGTTCGGGCCGGCGCAGTAATCGCCCAGGCTCTCGCTGGTGAAGTTGCCCAGGAAGATCGCGCCGGCGTGGCGCAGCAGCGGTTCCCAGCGGTGCGGCTCGCTGCTGCTGACTTCCAAGTGTTCGGGCGCGATGCGGTTGCTGATCTCGCAGGCCTCTTCCATGCTCTTCGTGTGGATCAGCGCGCCGCGGCCGTTGAGCGAGGCGGCGATGATCTCGGCGCGCGGCATGGTCGGCAGCAGGCGGTCGATCTCGGCCTGCACACGGTCGATGTAGGCGGCGTCGGGGCACAGCAGGATGCTCTGGGCCAGCTCGTCGTGCTCGGCCTGGCTGAACAGGTCCATGGCCACCCAGTCGGGCGGCGTGGAGCCGTCGGCCAGCACCAGGATTTCGCTCGGGCCCGCGATCATGTCGATGCCCACGGTGCCGAACACGCGGCGCTTGGCGGCGGCCACGTAGGCGTTGCCGGGGCCGGTGATCTTGTCGCAGGCCGGGATGGTGGCCGTGCCGTAGGCCAGCGCGGCCACGGCCTGCGCACCGCCGACGGTGAAGCCGCGCGTCACGCCGGCCACGTAGGCGGCGGCGAGCACGAGCTGGTTCTTCTCGCCCTTCGGCGTGGGCACGACCATGATGATCTCGCCCACGCCCGCGACGTGCGCGGGAATGGCGTTCATCAGCACGCTCGACGGGTACGCGGCCTTGCCGCCCGGTACGTAGATGCCCACGCGATCGAGTGGCGTGACCTTCTGGCCGAGCAGCGTGCCGTCGGCGTCGCGGTAGCTCCAGCTTTCGCCGGAGGCCTTCTTCTGCGCCTCGTGGTAGCTGCGCACGCGGCGCGCGGCGGCTTCGAGCGCGTCGCGCTGCGCGGCGGGGAGCGCCTCGAAGGCGGCCTTCAGCTCGGCCTGCGTGAGTTCGAGCTCGGGCAGCGTCTTGGCGTCGAGCTTGTCGAAGCGGTTGGTGTATTCCAGCACCGCCTCGTCGCCGCGCTTTTGCACGTCGGCGAGGATGTCGGCCACCACCTTCTCGATGGCCGCGTCGTCGTCCGCGGACCAATGCAGCCGCGCCTTGAATTCAGCGTCGAAGCTGGCTGAGTTCGTGGACAGTCGGGCGGGGGCTGCTTGCAGAGTCATGGGTTTGAGGTTCAGGCGGAGGGAATGGCGGACGCGAAGGCGTCGATGATGCGGCGGATGGGTTCGCGCTTGAGCTTGAGCGCGGCCTGGTTGACGACCAGCCGGGCGCTGATGTCCATGATGCGCTCCACCTCGACGAGGTGGTTGGCCTTGAGCGTGTTGCCGGTCGAGACCAGGTCGACGATGGCGTCGGCCAGGCCCGTGAGCGGTGCCAGTTCCATGCTGCCGTAGAGCTTGATCAGGTCGACGTGCACGCCCTTGCTGGAGAAGAAGTCGCGCGCCAGGCCCACGTACTTGGTGGCCACGCGCAGGCGCGAGCCCTGCTTCACGGCCGAAGCGTAGTCGTAGTCGGCGCGCACGGCCACGCTGAGGCGGCAGGCGGCGATGCGCAGGTCCAGCGGCTGGTACAGGCCCTGGTTGCCGTGCTCGAGCAGCACGTCCAGGCCGGTCACACCGAGGTCGGCGCCGCCGTACTGCACGTAGGTGGGCACGTCGGAGGCGCGCACCAGCACCACGCGCACGTCGGGGCGGGTGGTGTCGAGGATGAGCTTGCGCGATTTCTCGGGGTCTTCGGTGACCTCGATGCCGGCGGCGGCCAGCAGGGGCATCGTCTCTTCGAAGATGCGGCCTTTGGAAAGAGCCAGGGTGATCATGCGGCGGCTCCCGTCACGCGTTCAATGTCGGCGCCCAGGCCGCGCAGTTTCGATTCCATGCGGTCGTAGCCCCGGTCGAGGTGGTAGATGCGGTCGACCAGCGTCTCGCCCTCGGCCACGAGGCCGGCGATGACGAGGCTGGCGGACGCGCGCAGGTCGGTGGCCATCACGGTGGCGCCCGAGAGCTGCTGCACGCCCTCGACCATCGCGACCTTGCCCTCGACGTGGATGCGCGCGCCCAGGCGCACCATCTCGTTCACGTGCATGAAGCGGTTCTCGAAGATGGTCTCGGTGACCATCGAGGCGCCGCGCGCGATCACGTTCAGGGCCATGAACTGGGCCTGCATGTCGGTCGGGAAGCCGGGGTATTCGGTGGTGCTGAAGCTCTGCGCCTTCAGGTGGTCGTAGGCCGGGCCCTGCGAGCCGATGCGGATGCCGTCGGGCTCCGTCACAACGGAGCAGCCGGCGTCGCGCAGCTTGTCGATCACGGCGTCGAGGTGGTCGCCGCGCGCGTGGCGCAGGAAGGCCTCGCCGCCGGTGGCCGCCACGGCGCACAGGAAGGTGCCGGCCTCGATGCGGTCGGCCACCACGGCGTGTTCGCAGCCGTGCAGCGTCTCGACGCCCTGGATGCGGATGTGGCTGGTGCCGTGGCCTTCGATCTTCGCGCCCATGCGGATCAGCATCTCGGCCAGGTCGACGATCTCGGGCTCCTGCGCGGCGTTCTCGAGCAGCGTCTCGCCCTCGGCCAGCGCGGCGGCCATGAGGAAGTTCTCGGTGCCGGTGACGGTGACCATGTCGGTCAGGATGCGCGCGCCCTTCAGCCGCGTGCGGCCCTCGGGCAGGCGCGCGACCATGTAGCCGTGCTCGACCACGATTTCGGCGCCCATCGCCTGCAGGCCCTTGATGTGCTGGTCGACCGGCCGCGAACCGATGGCGCAGCCGCCCGGCAGCGACACCTTGGCGTGGCCGAAGCGCGCCAGCAGCGGGCCCAGCGCCAGCACCGAGGCGCGCATGGTCTTCACGAGTTCGTAGGGGGCCTCGGGGTTGCCGAGCTCGCCGGCGTTCAGGCGCACGGTGCCGTTGTCGTCGGCCTCGGCCGTCACGCCCATGTTGCGCACCAGCTTGAGCATGGTCGACACGTCCTGCAGGCGCGGCACGTTGTGCAGCACCACGGGCTGGTCGGTCAGCAGCGCCGCGCACAGCTCGGGCAGCGCGGCGTTCTTGGCGCCGGAAATGAGCACTTCGCCGCGAAGCTCACGCCCGCCGCGAATCAGAAGTTTGTCCATGAAGGATCCAGCGAAATCAGGAGGCCCGCAGGGGCCGGAAAGTCATTTGTCCACGGCGGCCCATTCGGCCGGCGTGTAGGTCTTCATCGAGAGCGCATGCACCTCGTCGGTGTGCATTTTCGCACCGAGGGTGGCGTAGACCCGCTGGTGGCGCTGGATGGCGCGCTTGCCCTCGAATTCGGCCGAGACGATGGTCGCGTACCAATGTCGGCCGTCGCCCTCGAGCGTGATGTGCTCGCACGGCAGATGGGCAGCGATGATGGCTTGGAGTTCGTCAGCGGTCATGGGGTCTTGGAAGTCGCGGTCAGCCGCGGATTTTGTAGCCGATGCGCAGGAGGTGAACAGCGATGGCGCTCACCACCAGCCAGGCGGAACCGACGATGCCGAAGCTCAGCCAGGGCGAAGCGTCGCTCACCCCGAAGAAACCGTAGCGGAAGCCGTCGATCATGTAGAAGAAGGGGTTCAGGTGGCTCACGCTCTGCCAGAACGGCGGCAGCGAGCCGATCGAATAGAACACGCCCGACAGGAAGGTCATGGGCATGATCAGGAAATTCTGGAACACGGCCATCTGGTCGAACTTCTCGGCCCAGAGCCCGGCGATGAGGCCGAGCGTGCCCAGCATGGCCGAGCCCAGCAGCGCGAACACCAGTATCCACACCGGCGCCACGAAGCTCGGCACGGCGAAGAAGACGGTCACGGCGAACACGCCCACGCCCACCGCCAGCCCGCGGATCACCGAGGAGCCCACGTAGGCGAAGAACCAGCCCCAGTGCGACAGCGGCGTGAGCAGCACGAACACGAGGTTGCCCATGATCTTGCTCTGGATGATCGAGGACGAGCTGTTCGCGAACGCGTTCTGCAGCACGCTCATCATCACGAGGCCGGGGATCAGGAAAGCGGTGTAGCCCACGGTGCCGTAGACCGTCACGCGGCCTTCGAGCACATGGCCGAACACCATGAGGTACAGCAGCGCGGTAAGCACCGGCGCGCCGACGGTCTGGAAGCCGACCTTCCAGAAGCGCAGCGTTTCCTTGTACAGAAGCGCGCGCCAGCCCGTAACAGCCATCATCGCGACACCTCCAGCGGCGTCTGCTCGCCCGCCATCAGGTCGATGAACACGTCTTCCAGGTCGGCCTTGCGCATTTCCACGTCTTCCACCGCGACGCCGGCTTCGCGGATCGCGGCCAGCAGTTGTTCGACTTCATGCGCGTTCTGCGCCGGCAGCTGCACGATGCGCCCGGTGATGCGCGCGTGCTGGGCGATGGCCCAGGGCAGCATGGCATCGGTCTTGAAGCGCAGCACATTGCTCGCGGCCGACTTCAGCAGCTCGCTGGTGCGGTCCAGGGCGATCACCTTGCCGAGCTTGAGCATCGCGATGCGGCTGCACAGGGCCTCGGCCTCTTCGAGGTAATGGGTGGTCAGCAGCACGGTGCTGCCCTGCTTGTTGAGCTTGGCCACGAACTGCCAGAGCGTCTGGCGCAGCTCGACGTCGACGCCGGCCGTGGGCTCGTCGAGCACGATGACCGGCGGCTTGTGCACCAGCGCCTGTGCCACCAGCACACGGCGCTTCATGCCGCCCGAGAGCTGGCGCATGTTGGCCGTGGCCTTGTCGGCCAGGCCCAGGCTCTGCAGCAGCTCGTCGATCCAGGCTTCGTTGTTCTTGATGCCGAAGTAGCCCGACTGGATGCGCAGCGACTCGCGCACGTTGAAGAAGGGGTCGAACACCAGCTCCTGCGGCACGATGCCGAGCTGGCGCCGGGCTTCGGCGTAGTCGCGCTGCACGTCGAAACCGTGCACGCTGATCGCCCCCGCCGTGGGCCGCGACAGGCCCGCCAGCATGCTGATGAGAGTCGTCTTGCCCGCGCCGTTGGGCCCGAGCAGGCCGAAGAACTCGCCCGGCTCGATCTGGAAGGAAACCTCGTCGACCGCACGCAGCCCCTGCTTGCCTTGGGCGCGTTGCTGACGGGAGGGAGGGTAGGTCTTGGAGACCGACTGGAATGAGATCGCGGGCATGGGAGCCCGCGATTTTACGGGCGATGGGTTTTTCGGCGCTGCCCAGGGGTGAACGCGGGAAGCCGGCCGCGCTAGGCATCGGCCCGAAGTTCACCCACAATCCCGCCGGTGCCGATTCTGCGCACCGCAACCGCCCATCGCGAGGAACGCCAATGAAGTGTTTGACCCGCAGCCCCTTCCCAACCGTTGCCGCCCTGCTCCTGGCGATGGTGCTGACTGCTTGCGGGGGAGGAGGTGGAGGTGGCGGCGGAGGTGGCGGCATCGCCCTTGTTGGTGGCGGCGCAGGCGCTGGCGCAGGGGGTGGCACCGCCCAACCTTGCACTTCATCTGCCGGTTCGGCCCAGCTGCCAGCCCGCGATGCACTCATTGCGCGCGCCAAGTGCCTGGAGCTGGACACGCCCTACGTGCCACCACCCGGCGATGTGCTGGAGCACAACACGTCCGGCTATGCCAAGGCCATGTGCTCGGCGGTCTTCATCACCGGACTCGATCCTGCAGTCGCCGCCGAAACCATCGGGTACTTCACGGGGCCGTACGAACAGCGCAAGAAGGTGGGAGCGCCGGTGGTCGACCGCACCAAGAAGGAGGTCCGCATCACGATGCCCAACGGCGGTCCGACGCTGGTGGCCCGCCACTTCGGCTCGCAGGGTTGCATCACGCTGCCGCCCGGCAAGGACGACGTTCTCTTCACCCCCGTCAATGTCAAGAGCGCGCTGGCCGACCCCACGACCGTGCCCTGGCCCATGGGCGATGTGCTGCCGAACGACCCGCCGCCCGCCGACGTCGACATGGCCAAGGTGAACCAGGCCATCGGCGCCGCCTTCGAAACCACGGAGGCCTACACCGCGGCCTTCGTGGTCACGCACAAGGGGCGGCTCATCGGCGAGCGCTACATGAGCGGCATCAGCGCGACAACGCCGCTCGAATCATGGTCGATGGGCAAGAGCGTCGTGGCCACGATGATGGGCGTGCTGATCAAGCAGGGTGTGTACAAGCTCGACCAGCCCGCACCGATTCCCGAATGGCAAGGTGCCGGCGACGGCCGCCAGCAGATCCGCATTGCCGACATCCTGCGCATGTCCAGCGGGCTGCGCATCAAGGCCCCGGACGATCCGGACTTCGACCCCAACAGCACCTACCCCGATCACATCTACTACTACACAGGCCGGATCAACGCCTTCAACTACGCCGCGACCCGACCGCAGCAATGGCCGCCCAACACGGTGGGCCGCTACCGCAACACCGATCCGGTGCTTGCCAACTACCTGGTCCGCCTTGGGGTCGAGAAGCGCGGCGAAGAGTACCTCTCGTTCCCGCAGCGCGCCATCTTCGACAAGATCGGCATCCGCTCCATGGTGATCGAGACCGATCCCTACGGCAACTTCCTCACGCAAGGCTACGACTTCATGTCGGCCCGCGATTGGGCCCGGCTGGCCAATCTCTACCTGCAGGACGGCGTGTGGAACGGGGAGCGCATTCTTCCCGAGGGGTTCGTCAATTTCGTGAGCACGGCCGCACCGGCCTGGGCCGCAGACCAGCGCCCCATCTACGGGGGATTCTTCTGGATCAATGGGACGGGAGCGCTGGCGGTGCCGACGACGGCCTACTACATGCTCGGCGCAGGGGGCCAGTTCGTGCTCGTGATTCCGTCGCACGATCTTGTGGTCGTGCGCATCGGCCACTCCAAGGGAGAGCGATTCGCGACCTCGACCCTGAACAAGGCGCTCTCGCTGCTGACCGCAGCGGTGCCACGCACGCGCTAGGGGGTCAGGGCGCAGCGGGCAGAAGGCCCGCGATGCCGTACAGCGCGGCCAGCTCGCGCAGGCGCGGCGACAGGCCCTTGACCGAGAACCCCCGGCCCAGCGCGCTGGATTCGCGCCGGCACTCGAGCAGCACCGCCAGCGCGGAGGAATCGAACTGGGCCAGCGCCGTGGCGTCGACCACGGTGGAGGTCGAGTCGGTCTGGCCCTTGAGCCCCTGCTGCAGCATGCGCATGCAGGCAGGAGCCTCGTCGTGGGTGAGTCGGGAGGGAAGGACCAGCATGGCGTGTGCCCGTCAGCCCTTGCCGTTGCCCTTGTTGCGCGCGGCCAGCGCGGCAATCAGGCCATCGATGCCACTCTTGTTGATTTCCTGCGCGAACTGGGTGCGGTAGGTGTCGACCAGCCACACGCCCAGCACATTCAGGTTGTAGACCTTCCAGCCGGCGCCCTGCCCCGGCGTCTTTTCGAGGCGGTAGTCCAGCTGCACCGGATCGCCGCGGCCCTTGACCTCGGTGCGCACGAGCACGTCGGTGTCGGTGGGCGCGCCGCGGAACGGGCGGATGGTGACGGTCTGGTCACTCACCTGGTCGAGCGCGCCGGCGTAGGTGCGCACGAGCAGGGTCTTGAACTCGTCCTGCAGGCGCTTTTGCTGCTCGGGCGTGGCTTGGCGCCAGGCCGGGCCGACGGCCGAGGCGGTCATGCGCTGGAAGTTGACGTTGGGCATGATCTTGCTGTCGACCAGCAGCATGATCTTGTTGATGTCACCGGCCTTGATCGACGAATCGGCCTTGATGGTCTCGAGCACGTCGGTCGACAGGCGCTTGACGAGCGCGTCGGGGGCTTCGTCGGCCGCGAATGCGCTCTGATGCACGAAGGCGGTGGCAGCGCCGAACAGCAGCGCGCCGGCCAATGCCAGGCGGCCCATGTCGCGTCGTTGCAGCAAGATCTTGTTGTTCATGGTGAGTCCCTCAGGTTGAATTGTCTTCCCTGCACGGTGCAGCCAATGGCCCCGTGCTGAGACAGGAACGGTTTCGACAGGCGCCAGGCCGACCGGGTTCCTGAAGCGGAGGTGAAGCCTTGCAACCGGATGCAAGCAGGACCACCCCGTCCGCCCCCTTTTGCCGTCACTTGCCGGCGTTGTCGTCGTCCGGCGGGTTGCCGTCGTAGACCTGGTTGCGGCGGCGCTGCAGGAACGCATCGCGCGTGAACGAGTACTTGTCGAGCGCGGCTTCGTCGAGCAGGCGGGTGGCACCCAGGTAGCGCGAGCGGGTGTCCACGACACGCAGGCCTGCCAGCGAATTGCGCCAGGCGATGTCGTGGATATGGCCCTGCGCGTCGCCGTACATGTCGAGCGGCCGGGCGATCGTGTCGCGCAGCGTCGAGGGGCCGAGCAACGGCAGCACGACGTACGGACCGGCGCCCACGCCCCAGTAGCCCAGCGTCTGGCCGAAGTCTTCCTCGTGGCGCGGCAGGCGCGCCTCGGAAGCGACGTCGAGCAGGCCGCCCAGGCCGAAGAAGGTGTTGACGTTCAGCCGCATGAAGGTCTCGGCGCTGTTCTGTAGCTTGAGCTGGGCCACGTTGTTGGCCAGGCTCCAGATGTCACCGAGGTTGCTGAAGAAGTTGGTCACGCCCTGGCGCACCAGCGAGGGCACCACGTTCTGGTAGGCAGTGGCCACGGGCTCCAGCACGGCCTCGTCGACGGTGTCGTTGAAGCGTGTCATGCCGCGGTTGTACGGCTCGAAGGGGTCGGTCGGGCTTGCGCCGGATCCGGTGGCGCATCCGGCCACGAGGGCGAAACCGACGGTGGCGGTGGCCCAACGGGCGGAGCTAGCTACACTTTTAATAGCAGTCGACGAAAAAAGTCGTGTGGTCATTTCTTGTTGGCTGTTCCCGGCGCCGTATTCCCCTCGGCTGCCTTGCTGTACAGGAACTGGCTGATCAGGTTCTCCAGCACCACGGCCGATTGGGTCGCGGTGATGGTGTCGCCGGCTTGCAGGTTCTTTTCCTCGGCGCCCGCCTCGATGCCGATGTACTGCTCGCCGAGCAGGCCACTGGTCAGGATCTTGAGCGAGCTGTCCTTGGGAAAACTGTAACGGTTTTGCAGCGCCAGCGTCACATCGGCCTGAAAGGCCTTGTCGTTGAACGCGATGGATTCCACACGACCGACCACCACGCCAGCGCTCTTGACCGCGGTCTGGGGCTTGAGCCCGCCGATGTTGTCGAAACGCGCGGTGACCGTGTAGGTCTTCTGGAAGTTCAGGCTCAGCAGGTTGGCCGACTGCAGCGCCAGGAACAGCAAGGCGGCGCCGCCGATCAGCACGAACAGGCCGACCCAGATGTCGTTGGTGGAACGTTGCATGGTTTGCACTCTCTGTCTAGAACGATGGAGCCGGGGCCCCTTTAGATACTGAACATCATGGCGGTGAGCAAGAAATCGAGCCCCAAGACCGCCAGCGACGCCATCACCACGGTGCGCGTGGTGGCGCGCGACACGCCCTCGGGCGTCGGCTGGGCCTCGAAGCCCTGCAGCAGCGCGACGAAGGTCACGGTGAAACCGAACACGATGCTCTTGATGACGCCGTTGCCGACGTCGCGCCAGACATCGACGCCGCCCTGCATCTGGCCCCAGAACGCGCCCGGGTCGACGCCCAGCATCAGCACGCCCACGACATAGCCGCCCATGATGCCGACCGCACTGAACACGGCCGCCAGCAGCGGCATGGTGATGACGCCGGCCCAGAAGCGCGGCGCGAGGATGCGCTGCACCGGATCGACCGCCATCATTTCCATGGCGCTCAACTGCTCGTTGGCTTTCATGAGGCCGATCTCGGCCGTCAGCGAGGTGCCGGCCCGGCCGGTGAACAGCAGGGCCGCCACCACGGGACCGAGTTCGCGCACGAGGCTCAGCGCCACCAGCAGGCCGAGCGCTTCGGACGAGCCGTAGCGCTGCAGCGCGTAGTACATCTGCAGCCCGAGCACGAAGCCCACGAACAGACCCGACACGCCGATGATGGCGAGCGAGTAGTTGCCCAGGAAATGGATCTGGTCACGCACCAGCCCGAAGCGGCGCATGATCTGCGCGCCCGGGCCGAGCAGGCGCAGGAACAGCTTGGCCGCGTGGCCCATGTCGGCCAGTTGGCTGCGCACGGCAAAGCCGACGTCGGCGGGCTTCCACCAGGTCATGAGCGCCCTCCTTCGCCATTGCCGAAGTCGTCTTCGATGCTGACGCCCGGGTAATGGAAGTGCACCGGCCCGTCAGGCAGTGCATTGACGAACTGATGCACCAGCGGATCGACGCTCTCGCGCACCTCATCGGGCCGCCCCTGCGCGGCGATGCCGCCGTTGGCTAGGATGATCACGTGGTCCGCGATGCGGAAGGTTTCCTCGAGGTCGTGCGACACGATGATGCTGGTGAGGCCGAGCGCGTCGTTGAGCTGGCGGATCAGCCGCGCGGCCGTTCCGAGCGAGATCGGGTCGAGCCCCGCGAAGGGTTCGTCGTACATCACGAGGTCGGGGTCGAGCGCGATCGCGCGGGCCAGCGCCACGCGCCGCGCCATGCCGCCCGACACCTCGCTGGGCATCAGGTCGCGCGCGCCGCGCAGGCCGACGGCGTCCAGCTTCATGAGCACGATGTCGCGCACCAGCGCTTCCGACAGCTGCGTGTGCTCGCGCAACGGAAAGGCCACGTTGTCGAACACGCTGATGTCGGTGAACAGCGCCCCGAACTGGAACAGCATGCCCATGCGGCGCCGCGCCGCATACAGCGTCGCGACATCGAAGTGACCGACATCCTTCCCGTCGAACAGCACCTCGCCGCGCTGGGCGCGCTGCTGGCCGCCGATGAGGCGCAGCACGGTGGTCTTGCCGCCACCCGATGCCCCCATCAACGCCGTCACCTTGCCGCGTGGCACGGAAAACGACACGCCGTCGAGGATCGCGCGCGCGCCGTAGCCGAACGTGACATCGCGGAATTCGACGAAGGAGGAAGACGTGGGTGTGGCTGGGTCCATCTCAATAAAAAAGCCGGGCGCCTTCTCAGGCATCCCGGCATGCGGTTTCCGCGGATGATAACGGGGCCGCGAACGGCGCCGCTTCAAATGAAACAAAAATCAGCGCGGTAAGTCGCTGAATCCCATCAAAAATTCGTCGACCGAACGCGCCGCTTGACGGCCCTCGCGAATTGCCCACACCACCAGCGATTGGCCGCGGCGAATGTCACCTGCGGCGAACACCTTGGGCACATTGGTGGCATAGCCGCCGATGAAGTCGACCGTGGCGCGCGCGTTGCCGCGGGCGTCCTTCTCGACACCGAAGGCGTCGAGCACGGTGGCCACGGGGCTGATGAAGCCCATGGCCAGCAGCACCAGGTCGGCCTTGAGGACCTGCTCGCTGCCGGGCACTTCCTGCATCTTGCCGTCCTTCCACTCGACGCGCACGGTCTTCAGGCCGGTGACCTTGCCCTTCTCGCCGATGAATTCCTTGGTCGAGATGGCGAACTCGCGCTCGCAGCCTTCTTCGTGGCTGGAGCTGGTGCGCAGCTTGATCGGCCAGTAGGGCCAGGTCAGCGGACGGTTCTCTTCTTCCGGCGGCTGCGGCATCAGTTCGAACTGCGTGACGTTCACGGCGCCGTGGCGGTTGCTGGTGCCCACGCAGTCGGAGCCGGTGTCGCCGCCGCCGATCACGATGACGTGCTTGCCGTCGGCGCGCAGCTGGCCCTTGACCTTGTCGCCCGCGTTGACGCGGTTCTGCTGCGGCAGGAACTCCATCGCGAAGTGGATGCCGTCGAGGTCGCGGCCCGGCACGGGCAGGTCGCGCGACTGCTCGGCGCCGCCGGTGAGCACCACGGCGTCGAAGTCCTTCTGCAGCTGCTCGGGCGTGACGGTTTCCTTGGCCAGGTTGGTGACCTTGGAGCCCTTGCCCAGCGGGTCTTTGGCGGCACCGACCATCACGCCGGTGCGGAAGGTCACGCCCTCGGCTTTCATCTGCTCGACGCGGCGGTCGATGTGCGACTTCTCCATCTTGAAGTCGGGAATGCCGTAGCGCAGCAGGCCGCCGACACGGTCGTTCTTCTCGAACAGCGTGACGTCGTGGCCGGCGCGCGCCAGTTGCTGCGCGGCGGCCATGCCGGCCGGGCCGGAGCCCACCACGGCGACCTTCTTGCCGGTCTTGTGCTTGGCGACGCGCGGCGCCACCCAGCCTTCGTCCCAGGCGCGGTCGATGATCGCGTGCTCCAGCGACTTGATGCCGACCGCGTCGTCGTTCACGTTGAGCACGCAGGCGGCCTCGCAGGGCGCGGGGCAGATGCGGCCGGTGAACTCGGGGAAGTTGTTGGTCGAGTCGAGCACCGCGAAGGCGTTCTGCCAGTCGTCGCGGTACACGAGGTCGTTGAAGTCCGGAATGATGTTGTTGACCGGGCAGCCGCTGTTGCAGAACGGCGTGCCGCAGTCCATACAACGTGCGCCCTGCACCTTGGCCTGGTCGGTGTTCAGTCCGACGACGAATTCCTTGTAGTGCTTGACGCGCTCTTCGACAGGCTTGTAGCCCTCTTCGATGCGCTCATGCTCCATGAAGCCGGTGATTTTTCCCATCGTGCTTTCCTCTGTTCTTCGTATCTATGGCGCGCTCAGACAGCGGCCGTGGCGGGCGCGGCCAGTGCGTGCGGCTCGAGGCCGACGTGGGCGTTGTTGCCGCTGCTGGCCAGCTCGACCTGGCGGTCGTGCAGTTCGGCCAGCGCGCGCTTGTACTCGTTCGGGAACACCTTGACGAACTTGGTGCGCGACTCGGCCCAGTTGTCGAGCAGCTCGCGCGCGCGCTTGCTGCCGGTCCAGCGGTGGTGCTCTTCGAGCAGCTTCTTCAGCTGCGCTTCGTCGGTCTCGCCGCCGTGCCAGATCTTGCGATGCACGCTGGCGGTCTGCTCGGCCGAGGTGAGCACCTTGTCGAGCGACACCATCGAGAGGTTGCAGCGCGAGGCGAACTGGCCGTCTTCGTCGTAGACGAAGGCGACGCCGCCGCTCATGCCGGCCGCGAAGTTGCGGCCCGTCTTGCCGAGCACGGCGACCGTGCCGCCGGTCATGTATTCGCAACCGTGGTCGCCGGTGCCTTCGATGACCGCCGTGGCGCCCGACAGGCGCACCGCGAAGCGTTCGCCGGCCACGCCGCACAGGTAGGCCTCGCCGGTGGTTGCGCCGTACAGCGCGGTGTTGCCGACGATGGTGTTACGCGCGGCTTCACCGCGGAAGTCCAGGCTGGGGCGCACCACCACGCGGCCGCCCGAGAGGCCCTTGCCGGTGTAGTCGTTGGCGTCGCCGATCAGGTACAGCGTGATGCCGCGTGCCAGGAAGGCGCCGAACGACTGGCCGCCCGTGCCTTCGAGCTGGATGCGGATCGAGTCGTCGGGCAAGCCCTGAGGATGCACCTTGGTCAGCGCGCCCGAGAGCATCGCACCCACCGAACGGTTGACGTTGCGTGCCACTTCGATGAACTGCACCTTCTCGCCCTTGTCGATGGCGGGACGCGACTTCTCGATGAGCTTCACGTCGAGCGCGCGCTCGAGGCCGTGGTCCTGGTTCTCGACATGGAAACGCGGCACGTCGGCCGGCACGGTCGGCAGCGCGAACAGGCGGCTGAAGTCCAGGCCCGAGGCCTTCCAGTGCTCGATGCCCTTGCGCATGTCGAGCAGGTCGGCGCGGCCGATCAGGTCGTCGAACTTGCGGATGCCCAGCTGGGCCATGATCTGGCGCACTTCTTCCGCAACGAAGAAGAAGTAGTTGACGACGTGCTCGGGCTTGCCCGAGAACTTCTTGCGCAGGATCGGGTCTTGCGTGGCCACGCCCACCGGGCAGGTGTTCAGGTGGCACTTGCGCATCATGATGCAGCCTTCGACCACCAGCGGCGCGGTGGCGAAGCCGAACTCGTCCGCGCCCAGCAGCGCGCCGATGGCGACGTCGCGGCCGGTCTTCATCTGGCCGTCGGCCTGCACGCGGATGCGGCTGCGCAGGCGGTTGAGCACCAGCGTCTGCTGCGTTTCGGCCAGGCCGATTTCCCACGGGCTGCCCGCGTGCTTGATCGACGACCAGGGTGAAGCGCCCGTGCCGCCGTCATGGCCGGCGATCACGACGTGGTCGCTCTTGCACTTGGCCACGCCCGCGGCGATGGTGCCGACACCGATTTCGCTCACCAGCTTCACGCTGATGCTCGCGTGCGGCGCGGTGTTCTTCAGGTCGTGGATGAGCTGCGCGAGGTCTTCGATCGAGTAGATGTCGTGGTGCGGCGGCGGCGAGATGAGGCCCACGCCCGGCACCGCATAGCGCTGCTTGCCGATGTACTCGGTGACCTTGCCGCCCGGGAGCTGGCCGCCCTCGCCCGGCTTGGCGCCCTGCGCCATCTTGATCTGGATCTGGTCGGCCGAGTGCAGGTACTCGGCGGTGACGCCGAAGCGGCCCGACGCGACCTGCTTGATGCGCGAACGCAGCGAGTCGCCATCGTTGAGCGGCAGGTCGACCTCGACGTTGGCCGCACCGATCACGCTCTTGAGCGTGTCGCCTTGCTTGATCGGGATGCCCTTGAGCTCGTTGCGGTAGCGCGCCGGGTCTTCGCCACCTTCGCCTGTGTTGCTCTTGCCGCCGATGCGGTTCATGGCAATGGCGAGCGTGGCGTGCGCCTCGGTGCTGATCGAGCCGAGCGACATCGCACCGGTGGCGAAGCGCTTGACGATGTCGGCGGCCGCTTCGACCTCGTCCACCGGAATGGCCTTGGCCGGATCGATCTTGAACTCGAACAGGCCGCGCAGCGTGAGGTGGCGGCGGTTCTGGTCGTTGATGAGCTGCGCGTATTCCTTGTACGTGTTCCAGTTGTTGGAGCGCGTGCTGTGCTGCAGCTTGGCGATGGCGTCGGGCGTCCACATGTGCTCTTCGCCGCGCGTGCGCCAGGCGTATTCGCCGCCGGCGTCCAGCATGTTGGCGAGCACCGGGTCGTCGCTGAACGCGGCCTTGTGCATGCGGATGGCTTCCTCGGCGATCTCGAAGACGCCGATGCCTTCCACGCGGCTGGCCGTGCCGGTGAAGTACTTGTTCACCGTCTCGGTGTTCAGGCCGATGGCTTCGAAGAGCTGCGCGCCGCAGTAGCTCATGTAGGTGCTGACACCCATCTTCGACATGATCTTCGACAGGCCCTTGCCAATGGCCTTGACGTAGTTGTAGACCGCCTTGTCGGCGCTCAGGTCGCCCGGCAGGTCGGCGTGCATGGCCGCCAGGGTTTCCATCGCGAGGTACGGATGCACGGCTTCCGCGCCGTAGCCGGCGAGCACGCCGAAGTGATGCACTTCGCGCGCCGAGCCGGTTTCGACCACGAGGCCGGCGGTGGTGCGCAAGCCTTCACGGACCAGGTACTGATGCACGGCCGAGAGGGCCAGCACGGCGGGAATCGCCACTTGCGTGGGGCTCACGCCGCGGTCACTCACGATCAGGATGTTGTGGCCGCCCTTGATGGCATCGACCGCTTCGGCGCACAGCGAGGCCAGCTTGGCTTCGACGCCTTCATCGCCCCAGCCCAGCGGGTAGGTGATGTCGAGCACGTAGCTCTTGAACTTGCCTTGCGTGTAGCGGCCGATGTCGCGCAGCTTCGCCATGTCGGCGAAGTCGAGAATGGGCTGGCTCACTTCGAGCCGCATCGGCGGGTTGACCTGGTTGATGTCCAGCAGGTTCGGCTTGGGGCCGATGAAGGACACGAGCGACATCACGATCGCTTCGCGGATCGGGTCGATCGGCGGGTTGGTCACCTGCGCGAACAGCTGCTTGAAGTAGTTGTACAGCGGCTTGTTCTTGCTGGAGAGCACGGCCAGCGGGCTGTCGTTGCCCATGGAGCCGATGCCTTCTTCGCCGGCCTGCGCCATCGGGCTCATCAGGAACTTGATGTCTTCCTGGGTGTAGCCGAAGGCCTGCTGGCGGTCGAGCAGCGCGACCTGGCTCACGGGAATCGCGGCCGGTTCGGCCTTGACGCTGTCGAGCTTGATGCGCAGGTTCTCGATCCACTGCTTGTAGGGCTTGCTGTTGGCGAGGGTGGCCTTGACCTCCTCGTCGTCGATCATGCGGCCCTGCTCCAGGTCGATCAGGAACATCTTGCCGGGCTGCAGGCGCCACTTGCGAACGATCTTCTGCTCGGGCACGGGCAGCACGCCCGACTCGGAGGCCATGATGACCAGGTCGTCGTCGGTCACGCAGTAGCGCGAGGGGCGCAGGCCGTTGCGGTCGAGCGTGGCGCCGATCTGGCGGCCGTCGGTGAACACGATGGAGGCCGGGCCGTCCCACGGCTCGAGCATGGCTGCGTGGTACTCATAGAACGCGCGGCGGCGCGTGTCCATGGTGGCGTGCTGTTCCCAGGGCTCGGGAATCATCATCATCACGGCCTGGCTGATCGGGTAGCCGGCCATCGTCAGCAGCTCGAGGCAGTTGTCGAAGGTGGCGGTGTCGGACTGGCCGGCGAAGCTGATCGGGTAGAGCTTCTGCAGGTCGGCGCCGAGCACGGGCGACGACATCACGCCTTCGCGCGCCTTCATCCAGTTGTAGTTGCCCTTGACCGTGTTGATTTCGCCGTTGTGGGCGACGTAGCGGTACGGGTGGGCCAGCGGCCATTCGGGGAAGGTGTTGGTCGAGAAGCGCTGGTGCACCAGGCCCAGGGCCGAGACGCAGCGCTTGTCCTGCAGGTCGAGGTAGTAGGTACCGACCTGGTCGGCCAGCAACAGGCCCTTGTAGACCACGGTGCGGCTGGACATGCTCGGAACGTAGTATTCCTTGCTGTGCTTGAGCTTCAGGCGCTGGATGTTGGCGCTGGCGGTCTTGCGGATCACGTACAGCTTGCGCTCCAGCGCGTCCTGCACGATCACGTCGTTGCCGCGGCCGATGAAGATCTGGCGCAGCAGCGGTTCTTTTTCGCGCACGGTGGGCGACATCGGCATGTCGCGGTTGACCGGCACATCGCGCCAACCCAGCAGCACCTGGCCTTCGGCCTTGATGGCGCGTTCCATCTCCTGTTCGCAGGCTTCACGCGAGGCGTGTTCCTTCGGCAGGAAGATCATGCCGACGCCGTATTCGCCGGGCGGGGGCAGCGTGACGCCCTGCTTGGCCATTTCTTCGCGGTACAGCAGGTCGGGCAGCTGGATCAGGATGCCGGCGCCGTCGCCCATCAGCTTGTCAGCGCCGACGGCGCCGCGGTGGTCGAGGTTCTCGAGGATCTTCAGGCCCTGCAGCACGATGGCGTGGCTCTTCTCGCCCTTGATGTGGGCGACGAAGCCGACGCCGCAGGCGTCGTGCTCATCGGCACCGGAATACAGACCGTGTTCTTGGAGGTGTTGAATCTCGGCAGCCGTCGTCATGGCGCGCTCCTTCAGTTTTCGCAGGGAAAGGGAGCATATTGCGATGCACAAAGAATGCCAAACACTTTAATGGGGGTCAGATTCCTATTAAATCTTGAGTTTTCTTGTCAGAATTAAATTAGGGACATATTGAAAACAGTAGCACAACACCCAATAAGGGCGCGGCCTTTGGCCGCTTTCAGTCCGAATCTTTGGCGGGCGCGGGCGGCCGGCCGGCCTTGGACTTGATCACGCGGCGCTCGGTGGACTTCTGCAACGTGTCCAGAAAACCGTCGTCGCCGGCCGCCCAGCCGCGCAAGGTGGCCTCGGTCAGGGTCTGCTGATCGGCCGCGCGAACCCCGCCACGCACCAGTTCGGCATACGCCGCCTCCCGCGCGAAGGGCGTGTTGCCGAGCTCCCAGTACAGCGGGTGCGGCGTCAGCAGCCGGTCCTGCCGCAGGCCGGCGTAGTGGCCGTGGCTGGACCACGGGAAGTCGCGCGCTTCGGTGACCATGCCGGCGCGCACCGGATTCAGGTCGATGTAGGCCATGCAGGTCAGCAGGTAGCGCTCGGTCTGGATCAGGGTCGATCTGTAGCGCCCTTCCCACAAGGTGCCGCTGCGGCCATGGCGGTCGTTGAAGTAGCGCACGTAGCTGCGCCCGACCGACTGCATGAACTGCGGCAGGCCCGTGGCGCTATCGGGCGTGGCCAGCAGGTGGAAATGGTTGTCCATCAGCACGTAGGCATGCAGCGCGATGCCGAAGCGCGCGGCATTCTCGGCCAGCAGGCCGAGCAGCTTCTCGTGGTCGGCACGGTCCACGAAGATCGACTGGCGGTTGTTACCGCGCTGGATCACGTGGTGCGGCATGCCGGCCAGCGTGAGACGGGGGAGACGGGCCATGGGGACGTGGACGACGCCGTCCGAATACTCAGTCTGTCAGGCGGAAGCGCGTGTCGCCCAGCGTGTCGAGCCCGAACTGCGCCAGCAGCTCGCGCAGCCGCGTCGCCGCACTCGCCTTGCGCTGGCCGGTGTAGCGCGCCAGGATCAGCTCGTTCTTCATGCTGTGCTCCCAGCCGACCAGCTCGGTGACCGTCACGCTGTAGCCGTTGGCTTCCAGGTACAGGCAGCGCAGCACGTTGGTGAGCTGGCTGCCGATCTCGCGCGTGTGCAGCGGATGGCGCCACAGCTCGGCCAGCGGCGTGCGCGACAGGGCCAGCGCCTTGGTCTCGCGCAGGCAGGCCGCCACTTCGGCCTGGCAGCAGGGCACGAGCACCATGCAGCGCGCCTTCTTGGCCAGGCCGAAGGCGATGGCGTCGTCGGTGGCGGTGTCGCAGGCGTGCAGCGCGGTGACCACGTCGATCTGCGCCGGCAGCTCGCTCGCCTGCGCCGACTCGGCCACGGTGAGGTTCAGGAACGACATGCGTCCGAAGCCCAGCTGCTGCGCCAGCGCGCGGGAGCGCTCGACCAGTTCGCTGCGCGTCTCGATGCCGTAGACATGCCCGCCCTGCCGCGCGCGGAAGAACAGGTCGTAGATGATGAAACCGAGGTACGACTTGCCCGCCCCGTGGTCGGCCAGCGTGGCCTCGGAGCCCTCGCCCGGCAGCTCGCGCAGCAGCTGCTCGATGAACTGGAACAGGTGATAGACCTGCTTGAGCTTGCGCCGCGAATCCTGGTTGAGCCGGCCTTCGCGCGTGAGGATGTGCAGCTCCTTGAGCAGCTCAACGGACTGGCCCGGCCGCAGGACTTCGGCCAGCTCGGCCTCGGCCTTCGCAGCCTTGTTGGTGGGGTGGGCTTTCGCGGGACGGGGCATGGTGTTCTTGTTGTTCATGGCGTGGCGCTTCCCGGGCCGACATCGAGCGCGGTCCAGCCGGCCGGGCCCAGGGCTTCGAGCGTCTCGATGTTGCGCTCGAAGATCGCCTCGGCCTCGGGAAAAGCCTCGACCGCGCGGTCCACGCTGTCTTCGCGCAGCAGGTGCAGCGTGGGGTACGGCGCGCGGTTGGTGGCGTTGGTGATGTCGTCGGCCTCGGTGCCGGCGAACTGGAAATGCGGATGGAAGCTGGCGAGTTGCAGCACGCCGTCGAAGCCCGCGCGGGCGAGCTTGCGCTCGGCGCGTTCGGTGAAATCGTTGAAGTCGAGAAAGTCCGCCAGCGCGTGGGGGACGATCAACAAGGTGGTGTCGCGCACCTCGGCATCGAGCGCCACGAGCGCGCGGGCCTCGGCCAGCAGCGCGTCGATGAGACGGCCTTCGTGGGTGTCGAGGTAGATGACGTAGTGGATCTGGCCCTTCACATGCACCGCCTTGGCGAAGGGGCACAGGTTGAGGCCGATCACGGCGCGCTCGAGCCAGCGCCGGGTGTCGGCTTCGGCCTGCGCGGCGTCGGTGACCGTCGGGTCGCTCATGCCGTGGCCTCCGTCAGTCGGCGAATGCGCCCGAGGCGCGCAGCGACCGCCATGCCGGCAAGCGAACAGGCCAGCGTGGCGGTCCAGGTCCAGTGCCAGCCGCCGACGCGGTGCGCGAGCCAGGCCACCGCTGGCGGCGCCAGGAACTGGCCGAGCGACGACGCCTGCTGCATCAGGCCGACGGTGGTCGACACGGTGCTCGGCCCCGGCGCCAGCCGTACGCCCAGCAGGAACAGCGTGGCCGGCACCATGCCGCCGCCGAGCGAAAAGGCACAGATCGCGGCATAGCGCATCGCGGGCGGCAGGCCCAGCGCCTCGGCCCCCTGCCCCACCTGTGCGAAGGCGGCGACGCCACCCAGCGCCATGGTCAGGAAACCCCATTGCAGCAGGCGCTCGGGAGCCACGCCGCGCTGTAGCCAGCGGCCGCCCATGAGGTTGCCGACGATGTTCATCGCCGCGGCCAGCGCGGTCAGCACTGCGCTCCAGGCGGCCGGCACCTTGGCGTCGGCATAGATCGCGGGCAGGAAACCGATCACGGCCATCCACTGAGACGAGTACACGGCGAAGGTCAACGCGACCAGCCACGGCGCGCGCGCGCCGACCGTCTCGCGCAGCCGCGACGCCCAACCGGACGATGCGGGATGCAAGCTCGCGCCGACGACGCGGGGCCGGTCGCGCGGCACCGCCAGCCACACCCAGAGTGCCGCTCCCGCCGACACCAGCGACAGCGTCCACCACCAGTCGGCCCATCCGCCCCAACCGATCAGGGCCGGGCCGATGAGCAGCGCCAGCGCCACGCCGAGCGGCATGTAAGCGCCCCACAGGCCCAGCGCGGCCTTGTCGGCGCCCGCCGGTGTCAGTGCGCGGATGAGTCCCGGGCCGGGCATCACCGCCATCAGGAAGCCGATGCCTTCGGCCGCGCGCAGCACGAACAGCCACAGCACCGCATGCGAGCCGCCCAGCAGGCCGGCGCCGACGGCACCTCCGAGCAGGCTGGCCGTCGTCAGCACCGCCAGCCCGACCAGCATGCTGCGCCGCAGGCCGATGGAATCGGCCGCGAGCCCGGCCAGCAGCCCGAGCGTCATGCTCGCGACTTGGACCAGCGAAAGAAGGAAGCCGGCCTCGACCAGGTCGATGCCGAGCGACGCCTGCAGCGCCGGCACGGCGGGCGGCAGCTTGCCCAGGTGCAGCGCGGCGCTGACGCCGCCCAACACGACGGCGAAAGCCGCGGCCGGCACGCGGGCCGACGCACTGCTCGAGCGCACGGCCGCCGTCATGCGATGCCCCGGCGGCCGGTCAGCCGCTCGTGCTCGCGCATGGCGAAGCGGTCGGTCATGCCGGCGATGTAGTCGGCCACGGCGCGGTGCCGATCGCGGCGCTCGGCGTACGAAGCGGGCATCTCGGTGCCGCGCGCCAGGTAGGCGCCGAACAGCCCGCGCACGACCTCGCTCGCCTGGTCGGTGGTCTGCGTGACCTGCGGGTGGCGATAGAGGTTGCGGAACAGGAACTGCTTGAGCGCCTCCGACTGCGCCTGCATGACGCCGCTGAAGGCCACCAGCGGCGGCGCCTGGCGCACGGCGTCGGCATCCACGGGCGCCAGCGCCTCGATGGCCGCGCGCGTCGTGTCGATCACGTCGTAGACCTGCGCGCTGAGCATGCGGCGGATGGTTTCATAGAGCACGCGCCGGCCCTGGCCCTGCAGGTGCGGATGCTCGGCCAGCGCTTCGCGGCGGTAGCGTTCGAACAGTTCCACATCGGCCAGCTGCTCGACGCTGATGAGGCCCGAGCGCACACCGTCGTCGATGTCGTGCGCGTTGTAGGCGATGGCGTCGGCCAGGTTGCACAGCTGTGCCTCCAGCCCCGGCTGCGTGCGGTCGAGAAAACGGCGGGCCACGCCCTGCGGCTCGGCCGCCTCGAGGCGTTCGGCGTTGGCGCGCGAGCAGTGCTTGAGGATGCCCTCGCGGGTCTCGAAGCTGAGGTTCAGGCCGTCGTACTGCGGGTAACGGTGCTCCAGCGCATCGACCACGCGCAGGCTCTGCAGGTTGTGTTCGAAGCCACCGTGTTCGGCCATGCAGGCATTGAGCGCGTCCTGGCCCGCGTGGCCGAAGGGCGTGTGGCCCAGGTCATGGGCCAGCGCGATCGCCTCGACCAGGTCTTCGTTGAGGCGCAACGCACGCGCGATGGAACGGCCCAGCTGCGCGACTTCGAGCGAATGCGTGAGCCGCGTGCGGAACAGGTCGCCCTCGTGGTTCAGGAACACCTGGGTCTTGTAGACCAGCCGGCGGAAGGCGGTGGAATGGACGATGCGGTCGCGGTCGCGCTGGAAGGCGTCGCGCGTGGGCGCGGGCGGCTCCGCGTGGCGCCGTCCGCGCGAGCGCGCGGGGTGGCAGGCGTACGCCGCAAGGCTCACGGCCGGATCTCCGCGTGTCGCGCTGCGCTCATGCCACGCAGCACTGCGCGAGCACGTCGCGCACCATCGCGTCGGGCGCGCTGCGCACGACGGCGGAGCCGGGTCGGTCGATCACGACGAAGCGGATCTCGCCGGCTTCCGATTTCTTGTCGACGCGCATCAGCTCGAGGTAGCGCTCGGCCCCCAGTGCCGGCCCCACGGTGGGCAGGCCGGCGCGCTCGATCAGGCGGGTGAGCCGCGCGACGAAGGCCGCGTCGACGCCGCCGAGCCGCTGCGACAGCTGCGCCGCCATGACCATGCCGCAGCCGACTGCTTCGCCGTGCAGCCATTCGCCGTAGCCCAGGCCCGACTCGATGGCATGGCCGAAGGTGTGGCCGAAATTGAGGATGGCGCGCAGGCCGGTCTCGCGCTCGTCCTGGCCGACCACCAGCGCCTTGATCTCGCAGCTGCGCTTCACGGCATGGGCCAGCGCGGCCGGGTCGCGCGCCACCAGCGCTTCGATGTTCGACTCGATCCAGTCGAAGAAAGCCATGTCGTAGATCGGGCCATACTTGATGACTTCGGCCAGGCCGGCACTCAGTTCGCGCGGGGGCAGCGTCTGCAGCGTGTCCAGGTCGCACAGCACGAGCTGCGGCTGGTAGAACGCGCCGATCATGTTCTTGCCCAGCGGGTGGTTGATGGCCGTCTTGCCACCCACCGAGGAGTCGACCTGCGCCAGCAGCGTGGTCGGCACCTGCACGAAAGGCACGCCGCGCATGTAGCTGGCGGCCGCGAAGCCGGTCATGTCGCCCACCACCCCGCCGCCGAGCGCGAACAGCACCGTCTTGCGGTCACTGCCGTGGCCCAGCAGGGCGTCGAAGATCAGGTTGAGGGTCTCGAGGTTCTTGTATGCCTCGCCGTCGGGCAACTCGAGCAGGTGAACCGTGCGAAAGCGCTTGGCCAGCACGGTCCGCAAGGCTTGCGCGTAGAGCGGCGCCACGGTGGTGTTGCTGACGATCAGCGCGCTCGCGGCCGCGGGAACGACACCGAAGCTGGCAGGGTCTTCCAGCAGGCCGCCGCCGATCAGGATCGGGTAGCTGCGCTCACCGAGCTGGATCTCGACGCGTTCGGGCTTTGGCGGTGCGGAAAGTGCAGGCGAAACAGACAGGGACATGGCCGCGAGTTTAGGCGCTCGGGCCTGCCGGGGTCAGTCCGAGGGCTCTTCCGGATGGGCGCCGGGTTCGACCACGCCCGCCAGTTCGAGCTGCATCACGATGAGGTTGACCAGCACCGCGATCGACGGCCGGCCGGTGTCGACCACGTCATGGGCCGTTTCCCGGTAGAACGGGTCGCGCGCGTCGTGCAGTTCGCGCAGCCGGCCCAGCGGGTCGGCCACCTGCAGGAGCGGGCGCTTGACGTCGTGACGCAGGCGCCGGAACAGGTCTTCGGGCGAGGAACGCAGGTAGATGACGTGGAAATGGCCGCGTAGTTGCTGGCGGTTGGCCTCGCGCAGCACGGCGCCACCGCCGGTCGCCAGCACGCCGTGGGGGTGGGCGGCCAGGTCGGCGATGACCGCCTGCTCGATGTCGCGGAAGGCGGCTTCGCCCTCGCGGTCGAAGAAATCACGGATCGTGCAGCCGATGCGCTGCTCGATCACATGATCGGTGTCGATGAAGGGAGTGTTCAGCCGAGCGCCCAGCCGCCGGCCCACTGCGGACTTTCCGGCGCCGGGCAACCCGACAAGTGCGACCGCCACGCGGTGGCTGCTACGCCCGCGCGTCAGCGCGCGGCGTTGCGGTCGGTAATCATCTTCGGGGTGATAAAGACGAGCATTTCGGTCTTGTTGGCAACGCGTTCGCGCTTGCGGAACAATGCCCCCATGTAGGGGATTTCACCCAGCACCGGCACGCGCGATTCGTCATTGGTTTCGGTGAGCTCGAAGATACCACCGATGACGACCGTGCCGCCGTTCTCGACCAGCACCTCGGTCTGCACGTGCTTGGTGTTGATGGCCGGGCCTGCCGAGGTGTTGACGCCGCGGGCGTCCTTGCTCACGTCCAGCGTCAGGATGATGTTGCCCTCGGGCGTGATCTGCGGCGTGACTTCGAGCTTCAGCACCGCCTTGCGGAACGAGATCGAGGTCGCACCGCTGGAGGTGGCCTGCTGGTACGGGATTTCCTCGCCCTGCTCGATCAGCGCCTTGGTCTGGTCGGCCGTGATGACGCGGGGGCTGGAGACCAGCTTGCCCTTGCCATCGGCTTCGAGGGCCGAGATTTCGAGGTTCAGCATGCGCGACAGGCTCGAGTTGAACAGCGAGATCGCGAAGGTGCCTGCGGCGTTGCCGGTGCCGCCAGCGTCGCCGGCGGGCAGGTTGATGAAGTTGGAGTTGGTCCAGGTGGCTGCTGCGCCGCCGACGCCGCCGGCGTTGGTGGTGGCAGGCATGACGCCGAAGGTGCCGTAGGCCGGATTGCCGTTGGCCGACGCGACGCGTTCGCGGGAGATACCGCCACCCATCCGCACGCCGAGCGACTTGCCGAAGGTGTCCGAGGCTTCCACGATCCGCGCTTCGATCAGCACCTGGCGCACGGGAATGTCCAGCTTCTGGATCAGGTCGGTGACCTGGGCCAGGCGCGAGGGAATGTCGGACACGAACAGCTGGTTGGTCCGCGATTCGGCGATCACGCTGCCGCGGGGGCTCAGGATGCGTGTGGTGGTACCGCTGCCACCACCGCCGCCAGCGGAGGCACCCGTTCCCGTCAGCCCCTGCGCAATGGCAATGGCCTTCGTGTAGTTCAGCTGGAACGACTGCGTGCGCAGCGGCTCCAGGTTCTCGATCGCCGCCTTGGCTTCGAACTCGAGCTTTTCCTTGGCGTTGATCTCGTCCTTGGGCGCGATCCACAGCACGCTGCCGTTCTTGCGCATGCCCAGGTTCTTCGCCTGCATGATGATGTCGAGCGCCTGGTCCCAGGGCACGTCCTTCAGCCGCAGCGTCAGTGCGCCGCTGACCGAATCGGAGGTCACGATGTTGAAGTTCGTGAAGTCGGCGATCACCTGCAGCAGCGAGCGGATCTCGATGTTCTGGAAGTTGAGCGACAGCTTCTCGCCGTTGTAGCCGACGCCTTGTGTGAGCTTGCTCGGATCGACCTTGCGCGCGCGCACTTCCACCACGAACTGGTTCTCGCTCTGGTAGGCGCTGTGCTCCCAGTCGCCCTTGGCATCGATCGTCATGCGCACGCGGTCGCCCGATTGCTGCGAGGTGATCAGCTGCACCGGCGTGCCGAAGTCGGCCACGTCGAGGCGGCGGCGCAGGCCCTCGGGCAGCGTCGACTTGGTGAACTCCACCACGAGGCTCTTGCCCTGCTGCTTCACATCGACGCCCACCTGGTTGTTCGGCAGGTCGACCAGCACGCGGCCGGTGTTGTCGGCGCCCAGGCGGAAATCGACGTCGCGCAACGGCAGCGTGTCGCGGTTGCGGTTCTCGGCGAAAGTGGTCGCCGCGGAAGCGGCGAGTGCCGTGCCAGCCACCGGCTCGAGCACCACCAGCAGCGACTTGCCCTGGATCTCGGCCTTGTACGCCGTGGCCTGCTTCAGGTTCAGCACCACGCGGCTGCGGTCACCGGCCTGCACCACATTGACCGAGCGCAGGTTGCCCTGGTTCACCTCGATGGCCGAACGCCCGATGGCGTTCGTCACACCCGGGAAGTCCAGCGCGATGCGCGCCGGCGTCTGCACCGAGAACCCGGCGGGCACGGCGGTGAGCGGCTGCGCCAGGTCGATGCGGATCACTTCCGCGCCCGACTGGGTCGAGCTCGTCACCGACTCGATCGCGTTTTGCGCATGGGCGACGGCCAGGGCACCGAAAGCCAGCAGACCCAGCCCGGCGGCGCGCAGCCACTGTGCCATCGTTGATTTTTTATGGTTCATTTCGCACTCTCTTGCAACTGCAGCGTGGCTACGCGTTCGATCCATTCGCCCGCGGCGTCCTGCACGACCTCGCGCAGGGCAACTTCGGTTTCGTTGATACGGGTGATGCGCCCGTAGTTGAGCCCCAGGTATTCGCCGACGCGCACCTTGTAGAGCAGCTTGTCCACACGCACGAGCGCCACCGGCTGGCCGTTGCGGTTCATGCTGCCGACCATCGCCATCGTGTCGAGCGGGAACGCCTCAAGGGCTTCCTTGCGGCGCGCCAGTTCCGGCGCGATCAGCTCGGAGGTGCTCGGCTGGTTCGACTCCCGGCGCAGCGCCTGGGTCAGCTTCAGCATGTTGAAGGGCTCGAACGACGACGCCTCGGTGTAGGCCTGCGGCGTGAACTTCTTGGGTTCGGAGATCGGCGGCACCGAGGGCTTGATCTGGGCGCGCTGCTCGACCATCCAGCGCTGCAGGTCTTCCTGGTCGGAATCGCCGCAGGCGCTCAGGCCCAGCGTGGCCAATGCCAGCCACAGGACTTTGGCGACCGGCTTCATTTCTTCGCCTTCGGCGCCGTGGCGCGTTTCTGGGCGGCCCGCTCGTCTTCGTCGAGGTAGCGGTAGGTGCGCGCGGTGGCGTCCATCGTCAGCACGTCCTTGTCCTTCTGCGGTGTGACGGTCACGTTGTTGAGCGTCACGATGCGCGACAGGCTGGCCACGTCGGCCGCGAAGGCACCCATGTCGTGGTAGCGGCCCGTGACGCGCACGGCGATCGGCAGCTCTGCGTAGTAATCCTTGACCGACACCTGCCCCGGACGGAACAGTTCGAACTGCAGGCTGCGGCCGAGGCCGGCCTGGTTGATGTCCGAGAGAAGCGCGTCCATTTCCGCCTTGCTGGGCAGTTGCTTCTCGAGAAGGATCACGTACTGCTGGACCTGCTCGCGCTGCTTCTTCAGCAGGTCGAGGTTGGCGGCTTGCGCCACTTTCTTCTGGTAGTCGGTCCGGAGCGTGACTTCCTTGGCGCGCTCGGCTTCGAGTTCGTCGTTGGAGTTCGTGAGCCAGACAAACCACAGGCCCGCCAGCACCAGCGCGGACACTGCCAGGCACAGCGCGTAGCGCGGCACCGCCGGCCACATGGAAGGATCGTTCGGATTCAGTCCGCGGAACTGGTCGCCGAAGTTCCGCAGTGCGGTGGCGACGTCGACTTTGGGGAGGGATCGGTTGCTGATGGCCATGATCGATTACCCCTTCGCCTGCGCCTTGGCGGCCAGGGCCTTCTCGGCCTCCGCCTTCTGGGCGTCGGTGGGCCGCTTGAGGCCGATGCGCATCGTGAAGTTCGCCACGCGGCGCTGGTCGCGCTGGCTCAGGTTCACATTGGCCGAGGTGATTTCGACCAACTCGGGCTTCACCAGCCAGGGGCTGTTGTTGCCGAGGTTGCGCAGCAGCTCCGACACGCGCTCGTTCGACTGCGCCATGCCTTGCAGGGTCACGGTCTGGTTCTCCTGCTTCATGCTGGTGAGATAGACGCCGTCGGGCAGTTGCCGGACGAGTTCGTTGAGCAGGTGCACGGGCAGGTTGCGGTCGCCTTGCAGGTCTTCCACGGCCAGCTGGCGCGCGCGCAAGGCTGCGATTTCTTCCTGCAGTGTCGAGATTTCCTTGATCTCGACTTCGAGCTTCTTGATCTCGGCCTGAAGGAAACCGTTCTTCGATTGCTGAGCCGAAATCTGGGCCTCGAACCACAGGTAACCGAGGCCGGCGATCAGGGCGCCCAGCAGCGCGGCACCACCCAGGGTGCCGTAGAAAGCCTCGCGGCGGCGCTTGCGCGCGGCTTCGCGGTGCGGAAGCAGATTGATCAGGATCACTGCAGGAACCTCCGCATGGCCAGGCCGCAGGAGGTCAGATAGGAAGGCGCTTCACGGCGGACCTTCTTCTCGCGAATGCTGGGGCCGAAGTCCATGCCGTCGAACGGATTCACGAGCGAGCAGGCAAAAGAGGTCTGGCGGGTCACGGCATTGGTCAGCCCCGGCAGCGACGACGATCCGCCCGCCAGCAGCACGTAGTCGACGCGGTTGTGCGGCGTGCTGGTGAAGAAGAACTGCAGCGCCCGCGCGATTTCCTGCGCGATGCTTTCGACGAAGGGCTTGAGCACGCCCGAGCCGTAGTCGTCGGGCAGGTCGCCGCTGCGCTTCTTGGCTTCGGCTTCCTCGGCGGAAAAACCGTACTGGCGCACGATCAGCTGGCTCAATTGAGCGCCGCCGAAGGCCTGGTCGCGGTCGTACAGCACTTCCTGGTTGCGCAGCACCTGCATGCTGGTCGTGAAGGCGCCGACTTCGAACAGCGCCACGATGGCGTCCACGCCCTTGCCCGGCAGTTGCTCGATCAGGCGCGCGGTTGCGAGGCGCGAGGCATACGACTCGACGTCGAGAATCATGGCCTTCAGGCCCGCGGCTTCCGCCAGGCCTTCGCGGTCCTGCACCTTCTCCTTGCGGGAGGCGGCGATCAGCACTTCCACGTCGCCGACGGAGGTCGTGCTCGGTCCCGTCACGCAGAAGTCGAGGCTCACTTCATCGAGCGAGAACGGGATGTACTGGTTGGCTTCGGATTCGACCTGGATCTCGAGCTCCTGCTCGCTCATGCCGCCCGGGAGAATGATCTTCTTGGTGATGACCGCCGAGGGCGGCAGCGCCAGCGCCACGTTGCGGGTCTTGGTGCCGCTCTTGCGCACGACGCGGCGCACGGCTTCGGCGACTTCGTCGAATTTCTCGACGTTGCCGTCGGTGATCCAGCCGCGTTCGAGCGGTTCGATGGCGCAGCGCTCCAGAACCAGCTTGCCGCTGGCCTCACGGCCGAGCTCCACCAGCTTCACGCTGGACGAACTGACGTCCAGTCCCAGCAGGGGGGCGTTCTGACGACGAAACAATGATCCAAGAGCAGCCAAGTTAGGTCCCTCTCCCCCTGTTATTTGTAACCAATGGAAAAATATGCGTTCGGTTGCATGCTAGCAGCAGGCACAGCGCCCACCAAGCGTGCAGAAAGCCCGGAACCGACAACCGTTGTCAAAACGTGACGTCAAAGCCGCATTCTGTAACTTTCTGCTTAGCCCCTGGAGAGGGAATGCGCGAGGTAACAAAGATCCGGAGGCGCCGAGGGGGCGGCTTTTTATAATGTCCGGTGACTCTCCGGGCCCCCATGCAAGAAACTTCCAGCCCGAAAGGGCGCGCCAAGACTCCTCCACCCGAACGCCCCTTCTGGCTGAAATGGCTGTTGCGTTTCGTGTTCTGGGGGGCGGGCATCGCTGCGGCGGGCCTGCTTTCCATCCTGTGCGTGGTGGCCGTGGCCCTGGCAGTGGCCTATCCCAACCTGCCGGACATCTCGGAACTCTCCGACTACCGACCCAAGCTGCCACTGCGCGTGTTCTCCGCCGAAGGAACGCAGATCGGCGAGTTCGGGGAAGAGCGGCGCAACCTCACCCCCATCGCCGCGATCCCCAAGGTCGTGAAGGACGCCGTCCTGGCCGCCGAAGACGCGCGCTTCTATGACCACGGCGGCGTCGACTACAAGGGGCTGGTGCGCGCCGGCCTCGCCAACCTGAACCGCGTGAAGAGCCAGGGCGCCTCCACCATCACGATGCAGGTGGCCCGCAACGTCTACCTGAGCTCCGAGAAGACGCTGACCCGCAAGATCTACGAGGTGTTGCTGACCTTCAAGCTGGAGCACCTGCTCACGAAGGACCAGATCTTCGAGATCTACCTGAACCAGATCTACCTGGGCAACCGCGCCTACGGCTTCGCGGCCGCTTCCGAGGCTTATTTCGGCAAGCCGCTGTCCGAGATGACGATCGCGCAGGCCGCCATGCTCGCCGGCCTGCCGAAGGCGCCCGGCGCGAACAATCCGGTCAACAACCCGCAGCGCGCACGCGGGCGCCAGTTCTACGTGATCGATCGCATGCAGGAGGCCGGCTTCATCACCGCCGAGCAGGCGGCCGAGGCCAAGAAGGAAGAGCTGCATCTGCGCGACGCCGCCGACCCGAACCGCCTGCACGCCGAGTACGTGGCCGAAACCGTGCGCCAGCTGATGTACGCCCAATACGGCGACAGCACCTACACGCGCGGCCTCAAGGTCTACACCTCGCTGGTCGCCGCCGACCAGGCCGCGGCCTACAAGGCCCTGCGCAAGGGCATCATGGATTACGAGCGCCGTCAGGTGTACCGCGGCCCCGAGAAGTTCATCGACCTGCCGAACGACCCCAAGGAACTCGACGAGGCGGTGGACGACGTGCTGAACGACCACCCCGACAACGGCGATGTGATGGCGGCCGTGGTGCTCAAGGCCACGCCCAAGGAAATCCAGGCCATCCGGGCCAACGGCGACGCCGTGCAGATCACGGGCGACGGCCTCAAGCCTGCGCAGTCCGGCCTGTCGGACAAGGCACCGCCCAACATCAAGATCCGCCGCGGCGCCGTGATTCGCGTCGCGAAGACGCCCAAGAACACCTGGGAAATCACCCAGCTGCCCGAGGTGGAGGGCGCGTTCGTGGCCATGGACCCGCGCGACGGCGCCATCAAGGCGCTGGTCGGCGGCTTCGACTTCGGCAAGAACAAGTTCAACCACGTCACGCAGGCGTGGCGCCAGCCGGGCTCGAGCTTCAAGCCCTTCATCTACTCGGCGGCGCTCGAAAAGGGCTTCACCCCCGCCACGGTCATCAACGACGGCCCGCTGTTCTTCGACGCTGGCACCACTGGCGGCCAGCCCTGGGAGCCCAAGAACTACGGCGGCGGCTTCGACGGCCCGATGTCGATGCGCACCGCGCTGATGAAGTCGCGCAACCTCGTGTCGATCCGCATCCTGCAATCCATCGGCACGCGCTACGCGCAAGACTGGATCACCAACTTCGGCTTCGACAAGGACAAGCACCCCGCCTACCTCCCGATGGCGCTCGGTGCCGGTGCCGTCACGCCGATGCAGATGGCGGTGGGCTATTCGGTGTTCGCCAACGGCGGCTACCGCGTGAATCCGTACCTCGTGACCCGCGTCACCGACCACAAGGACCGCGTGCTGGTCGACGTCCAGCCGCCATTGCTCAATGAAGCCTCGCGCGCCATCCCGCAGCGCAACGCCTTCATCATGGACACGCTGCTGCAGTCCATCACGCGCGCCGGCACGGCCGCGAAGGCGCAGGCGATGCTCAAGCGCCCCGACCTCTACGGCAAGACCGGCACCACCAACGACTCGCTCGACGCCTGGTTCGCGGGCTTCCAGCCCACCATGACGGCGATCTCGTGGATCGGCTACGACACGCCGCGCAACCTGGGCGACCGCGAAACCGGCGGCGGCCTGAGCCTGCCGATCTGGATCAACTACATGGAAACCGCCCTCAAGGGCGTGCCCGTGACCGACCTGTCGACCACGCCGCCTTCGGGCATCGTGAGCGTCGGCGGCGAGTGGTACTACGACGACTACGCGCCGGGCCGCGGCGTGTCGAGCCTGGGCGTGGAATCCTCCGCGCCGGTGGCCCCCGCCGAAGCCCTGAGCGGCCCGGCGATCAGCGCGCCCGCACCGCCCGAGGAGCGCAACCGCATCCTCGACCTGTTCAGGAACTGATCGAGAAAGACGGAGCGGCGGCTCAGGCCGCCGCGAACACCAGCGGCTGCCCCGCCTGCAGGGTCGCCTCGCGCGACAGGTTGCCGAAGAATTCTTCCCCGGTCTTGGTGTCCACCCACACCCGGCCGTCGTGCCGGTAGTGGTAGCCGCCGGAGCGCGCCGCCAGCCAGATTTCCTGCAGCGGCTTCTGCAGGTTCACGATCAGCTGGCTGCCATTGCGAAACGACATCGTGATCATCCCGCCGACCCGCTGGTTGTCGATGTCAGCGTCGGTCGCGTCGTTGATGCGGTCGCAGCCCTGCTCGATGGCAGCAAGCGCCGCCTCGGCGCGGTCCATGTACTCGGTGTCGGTCATTACAATTTCAGCATGTTGAATGTTCGCCAAATTCTAGTGAGCGCTCGCGCCCGCACCGCGCTCATGGTCTGCCTTGCCGCCAGCGCGGCCGGTCTTGCGGCGTGCGGACAGCGCGGCGCGCTCTACCTGCCGACCGATCCGGCGGCTGCCCAGCGCGCCACCTTGCCCCAATTGCTCACCCCCGGCGGCTCCAAAGCCTCCGACAACGAAGCGGCCCCCAAGCCCGCCGCAGCCAGCAGCGCCCCCGCCTCCCCCCAGAAATGACGACGAACACCCCCCTGCCCGGCCACCCCCACATCGCCCATCGCGACGGCGCCCTGCACGTCGAGGGTGTCGCGCTCGACGCGCTGGCGCGCGTGCACGGCACGCCGCTGTTCGTCTATTCGAAGCAGTGGATGCTCGACGCCCTGGCCGCCTACCAGTGCGGCTTCGAGGGCCGCGACGCGCTGATCTGCTACGCGATGAAGGCCAATTCCTCCCTCGGCGTGCTGCGCGTGTTCGCCGAGGCCGGCTGCGGTTTCGACATCGTCTCAGGCGGCGAACTGTCGCGCGTGCTGGCGGTGGGCGCCGATCCGAAGAAGATCATCTTCTCGGGCGTCGGCAAGACGCGCGCCGAGATGCGCCAGGCCCTGGCGGCCGGCATCGCCTGCTTCAACGTCGAGAGCGAAGCCGAGCTCGACGTGCTCAACGAGGTGGCGCTGGCCGAGAAGGTGCGCGCACCGATCAGCATCCGCATCAATCCGAACGTCGACCCGAAGACGCACCCGTACATTTCCACCGGCCTGAAGGGCAACAAGTTCGGCATCGCGCACGACCGCGCGGTGCAGGCCTACCAGCACGCCGCCCGGCTGCCGGGCCTCGAGGTGGTCGGCATCGACTGCCACATCGGCTCGCAGATCACCGAAGCCTCGCCCTACCTGGACGCCTGCGACCGCGTGCTCGACCTGGTGGAGGCCATCGAGGCGGCCGGCGTGCCGATCCATCACCTGGACTTCGGCGGCGGCCTGGGCATCGACTACAACGGCGAAGTGCCGCCCAAGGCCGATGCGCTGTGGCAACAGCTGCTCGCCAAGCTCGACGCGCGCGGCTTCGGCCAGCGCAAGCTGGTGATCGAACCCGGCCGCTCACTGGTCGGCAATGCCGGCGTCTGCGTGACCGAGGTGCTCTACACCAAGCCCGGCGAAGACAAGAACTTCTGCATCGTCGACGCGGCCATGAACGACCTGCCGCGCCCCGCGATGTACCAGGCCTTCCACAAGATCGTGCCGCTGCGCGAGCGCGCCGGCGACGCGCCGACCTACGACGTGGTGGGCCCGGTCTGCGAAAGCGGCGACTGGATCGGCCGCGACCGTGCGCTCAACGTGGTGGCCGGCGACCTGCTGGCCGTGCTGTCGGCCGGTGCGTACTGCATGAGCATGGCCAGCAACTACAACACGCGCGGCCGTGCGGCCGAGGTCCTGGTGAGCGGCGCCAGCGCCAAGCTGATCCGCCGCCGCGAGACGATGGAAGACCAGCTGCGCGCCGAGATCGACGGCTGATCCGGTCTCAGCCGGTGCGCAGCGGCTTCTCGCTGCCGCGCACGGCCACTGCGGGCCTGGCCTGGCGCTTGCGCGCGAAATTCCAGACGCGCCACGCCAGCAGCACCCCGACGATCGCGGCGTAGACGAACACTTCGGCGAAGTTGTTCTTGCCCGCGCGCATCCAGAAGAAGTGCAGCAGCCCGAGCCCCGCGATCACATAAACCAGCTTGTGCAGCAGCTGCCAGCGCTTGGCGCCCATCGCCTTGATCGCGCGATTGAACGACGTGGCCGCCAGCGGCGTCAGCAGCACGAAGGCCGAGAAGCCCACCAGGATGAACGGCCGCTTGGCGATGTCCTTGGCGATCTCGCCCCACTCGAAGCCCATGTCGAACCAGCTGTAGCACAGCAGGTGCAGCACCACGTAGAAGTACGCGAACAGGCCCAGCATGCGGCGCAGCCGCGCCAGCGCGTTGAGCTTGGCAATCACGCGCAGCGGCGTCACCGCCAGCACGATGCAGATGAAGCGCAAGGTCCAATCGCCCGTCGCGCGTATCAGGAACTCGGCCGGGTTCGCGCCCAGCCCGTCGGTGAAGGCACCGAAGGCCAGCCGCGCGAACGGCAGCAGGCACAGCAGGAAGACGACCGGCTTGGTCGCCGGGTGCATGAGCAGCTTGTTCAGCATGGCGCAACGACCGGTCGGGCGCGCCCGCTCAGTAGTTCTTCTTCAGGTCCATGCCGGCGTAGAGCTGGCCGACCTGTGCCTCGTAGCCGTTGAACATCTCGGTCTTGCGCCGCTTCGCGAACAGGCCGCCGCCGTCGCCGATGCGGCGCTCGGTCGCCTGGCTCCAGCGCGGGTGGTCGACGTTCGGGTTCACGTTCGAATAGAAGCCGTACTCCTGCGCCGCCGCCTTGTTCCAGGCCGTGCTCGGCTCCTTCTCGACGAAGCGGATCTTGACGATCGACTTGGCCGACTTGAAACCGTACTTCCATGGCACCACGAGCCGCACCGGCGCGCCGTTCTGGTTGGGCAGCACCTCGCCGTACATGCCGAAGGCCAGCAGCGTGAGCGGGTGCATCGCCTCGTCCATGCGCAGGCCCTCGGTGTAGGGCCAGTCGAGCACGCGCGAGCCGACGAAGGGCATGGTCTTCGGGTCAGCCAGCGTCACGAACTCGACGAACTTGGCGTTGCCCTGCGGCTCGACCTTCTTGATGAGCTCGGCCAGCGAATAGCCCACCCACGGGATCACCATCGACCAGCCCTCGACGCAGCGCAGGCGGTAGATGCGCTCTTCCTGCGCGCTGAGCTTGAGCAGGTCCTCGATGCCGTACTTGCCCGGCTTCTTGACCAGCCCCTCGACCTCCACGGTCCACGGCCGCGTCTTGAGCGTGCCGGCGTTCTTCACCGGATCGCCCTTGTCGACGCCGAACTCGTAGTAGTTGTTGTAGCTGCTCGCGTCCTTGTAGTCGGTGAGCTTTTCCATCGTCTGCGCGCCCGGCACGGCCGACTTGGCGCCCGGCAGCAGGGCCAGCTTGTGCGGGCCGGTCGCCTGGGCGAAGGCCTCGCGCCCGGCGAAGGTGGCGAGCGCCGCACCCGCGGCACCGCCGGCCATCAGCTTGAGCAGGTCGCGCCGGCCTTCGTAGGCGGCGCGCGGCGTGATCTCGCTCGACAGCGGATGGTTGAAACCGTGGGTGTCGCGACGGTGCGAACGGGAAGGGAACGACATGGCAGGCCTTTCGCGTGAATCGTTGTGCTCAGGGTAGTTCGTGACATGCCCCGGTTTGGTTACGCGCCATGGCGGCGCGTGGTTTCAATTCTTCGCAAAAGGCGCCAGGCCTGCGCTTACAGCGTGCCGTAGCTGTGCAGCCCGCTCAGGAACATGTTCACGCCCAGGAAGGCGAAGGTGGTCACGGCCAGGCCGGCCAGCGCCCACCAGGCCGCCACGGTGCCGCGCAGACCCTTCACGAGGCGCATGTGCAGCCAGGCCGCGTAGTTGAGCCAGACGATCAGCGCCCAGGTTTCCTTCGGGTCCCAGCTCCAGTAGCCGCCCCAGGCGTCGGCCGCCCACAAGGCGCCGAGCACGGTCGCGATGGTGAAGAAGGCGAAGCCGACGGTGATCGACTTGTACATGACGTCGTCGAGCACCTCGTTGGCCGGCAGGCGCGCCGCGATGCGCTTGCGTCCCAGCAGGATGCCCGCGGCGATCAGCGCCGAGATGCCCGCGTAGATCACCCAGTAGCTGCCGCCGGCTTCCTGCACGCGCTGGCGGAAGGCCACCGGCACGAAGCACAGCGCCACGCCCAGCAACCAGATCGGCGTGAGCTTGTACCAGCGGGTCTCGCTCGCCTGTTCCTTGATGAGGTAGGCGAAGGCCACCATGGCCGCGAGCGCGAAGGTGCCGTAGCCGATGAAGTTGGCGGGCACGTGCAGCTTCATCCACCAGCTCTGCAGCGCAGGCACCAGCGGCTGGATTTCATGCGCCTCGCGCACAATCGTGTACCAGAGCAAAAAGCCCACCGCGGCGCTGACCACCAGCATCACGAAGGCGCCCAGTGCGCGCGTGTTGTAGCGCTCTTCGAAGTACAGGTAGAACGCGGCCGTCAGCCAGCAGAACAGCACGAACACTTCGTACAGGTTGCTCACCGGGATGTGGCCGATGTCCGGGCCGAGCTGATGGCTTTCGTACCAGCGCACCATGGTGCCGATCAGCGCCATCGTCACGGCCGCCCAGGCCAGGCGGGAGCCGATCAGGTCGAAGGTGTCGGCCTGCTGCTTGCCGGCGGCGAAGCCGATCCAGTAGAACAGCGTGCTCATGAAGAACAGCACGCTCATCCAGAGGATGGCCGACTGGCTCGACAGGAAGTACTTGAGCCAGAACACCGAGTCGGCGCGCGCCAGGTCGCCCTGGTAGGAGCTGATGGCCAGCAGCGAGGCTGCGGCCACCACCAGCGTCAGCACCCGCAGCGGGCGCCAGAACCAGCAGATGCCGATGACCGAGACCAGCGCCGCCACGAGGATCGGCTTTTCGTAGCTGTCCATCGAGCCGGCGTGGCGCATGAAGGCGAACGCGCCGCCGGCCAGCACCAGCGCCGCGAACACCCAGTCGAACAGGTTGCGGCGGGAGAGCCAGCTTTCGTGGAGCGTGAGGGTCGTGGTGTTCATGGTGACGCCGGTTCTTCTTTCTTCAGGGCGAGCAACCTGTACTTCAGGTGCTCGAATTCGCGATCGCTGTCCAGGGTCTTGCGGTTGACCGAGAACGCCATCGTGGCGACCGTTTCGCGGCCGTCGTTGTCTCCAGAGGCGCCGCCGCCGGGTGTCAGCCACACCCACAGGCGGCGCTCGCGCACGTACAGCATGGCAAAAATACCGACGATCAGCAACAGACACCCCAGATAGACGATGTTCTTGCCAGGGGCGCGCGCCACCTGGAACACGCTGGCCTGCACCTGGGTGAAGTCGGTCATCATCATCGCGACGGGCGCCGGATAGAAGTGCGCGTCGCTCAGGGCCAGCACGGCCTGCGTCAGGTAGCCCTGCGACTTCTCGTCGTTCGGCAGCGCGGCCAGGCCGGCGCCTTCGCGGCTCAGGTTGAGCACTTCGAACAGCACGTCGTTGAGGATGCGCACCAGCACCGTGCCGGCGCGCTCGCGCTCGGCCTCGGGCACGTTGGCTTCCATGAATTCGGCAATCGCCTGCCAGCCGCCCTGCGACGCGGCGTCGGCCTTGGCGCGCTCGGCGCCCGAGAACAGCGCCAGCGCGCGGGCGGCCGACACGCGCAGCTGCTCGGCCATTTCGGGGCGCTTGGGGTCAGTCGCCTTGGCGATGTAGCGCTGGATGGCGCGCTCGCGCGTGGCGGGGTCGCCCAGCGCGGTGCGCATGCGCACGAAGCCGTCCATCGAGCCCTGCTCGTCGGCTGGCACGCGCAGGTAGCGGAACGGCTCCTCGGGCTTCTCGCGCATGCCCAGCAGGAACACCGGCTGGCCGTCGCCGGCGTCGACCGGCACCATGTAGTTCTGGTACTCGCGCGCCTGGCCGGCCGCGTCACGCAGCTTGTAGCCGATGCTGGGGCCGATGTTGCGCAGCACCTTGGGCTTGTTGGTCTTGTTGGCGGCGCCCAGGCGCGACTCGATGCCGTGGCGCAGGTCGACCTTGCGCACGTCGGCGCCGCTGCCCATCGCGCCGCCGTCGGCGAAGTTCTCGACGTTGATCACGCGCAGCGCGGCGTACTCGAGCGTGAGCTTGTCGGTGCCGTTGGTGATCTCGGTGCTCGGGCCGCCGATGATGCCCTCGACCTCGAAGGGCTTGGCCGCGGCCGCCATCGGCACCGCCTTGAGCTTCACCGTGGAGCCGCCGTCGTCGAAGCTCGACTGGTAGATCTCCACGCCCTTGTAGCTGGCCGGGTGGTTCACCTCGATGCGCGCGGGCACCTGCTCGCCGCTCTCGCGGTCGTGCAGCACCACCTCGCTGGCGAACAGCTTGGGCATGCCGGTCGAGTAGTAGTCGACGATGAACTTCTTCAGCTCGATGGTGAACGGCAGCTCCTGCAGCAGCACGCCGTCGGCCTGGTTCAGGATGGCCACGTTGCCCCGCCCGCCCTCGGGCACGAGGATGTTGCCGCGGAAGGTCGGGTTGGCGGTCGACAGGCGGTGCTCGGGCGCCACGTCGGCGATCATGCCGCCGCCGGTGAACACGCTCTTGCCGTTGAACCAGGTCTGGGCGCGCACCACCAGGTCGCCGTCGAGCAGGCCGCCGATGCACACCAGCACGATGGCGCTGTGCGCGGCGATGTAGCCCAGCTTGTGGGCGCCGCCGGCGCGCGCCGCGACCATCCAGCCGGCCGAGGCCTTGCCGTCGGCGCTGGCGTTGCGCTGCTGCAGCTTGACCTTCCAGCCGCCGCTCACGAGCAGCTGGCCGATGCGGTTGGCCGCCATGTCGGGCGTTTCAGCCAGCCGGTTCTCGGCGCGCTGGCCGAAGGCCTTCAGGCTCTGCGCGCGGATGTCTTCCTTGAAGGTGCGCAGGTCGATCAGGATGCGCGGCGTGTTGCGCGCGACGCACAGCGACGTGCTGATCACCAGGAACAGCAGGATCAGCAGAAACCACCAGGCGCTGTAGACCGAGTCGAGCCGCGCCGTGCGGAACAGCTCGGCCCAGAAAGGCCCGAACTGGTTGATGTAGTTGTTGATCGGCTCATGCTGCTTGAGCACGGTGCCGATGATCGAGGCGATGCAGATGACCGTGAGCAGCGCGATCGCGAAGCGCATCGACGACAGCAGTTCCACCGCGGCGCGAAGCAGCTGCGGGCCGCGATGCACGCGAAGGCCATGGGTGGAAACGGTCATCGGAGGGAAACCAGGAAAGAGGAAAAAAACAAAAGGGCGGGCCATCCTCCTGGATCGGCCCGCCCTTTGTTTGGGATTTTTATCGGCGGTTAGTTCACGCTGGACAGCGCGACAGCGGAAATCAGCGCAGGCCGGCGATGTAGTCGGCCACGGCCTTGATTTCGCGGTCGTTGAGCTTGGCGGCCACGCCGTTCATGGGCGAGCTGTTCAGGCGGACGTTGTCGCGGAAGGCCACGAGCTGGGCCACGGTGTAGTCGGCGTGCTGGCCGCCCAGGCGCGGGTACTGGGCCGGCAGGCCGGCACCGTTCGGGCTGTGGCAGCCGGCGCAGGCGGGGATCTGGCGATCGCCGATGCCGCCGCGGTAGATCTTCTCGCCGAGGGCGACCGTGTCCTTCTCCTTCGAGAAGCCCGGCTTGATCTTCTTGGAGCCGACGAACCAGGCGATGTTGCGCATGTCTTCTTCGGACAGCGCCGAGGCCAGCGGCTTCATGATGGCGCTCTTGCGCTTGCCGGACTTGAAGTCCTGCAGCTGCTTGAGGATGTATTCGGGGTGTTGTTGCGCCAGCTTGGGATTGGCTGCGATGGCCGAGTTGCCGTCCGCGTTGTGGCACGAAGCGCAGCTTTGGCTGTTGGCCGGCGTCGCATTGAACAGCGTGTCGCCCTTGGCGGGATCGGGCTTGGCCGGCTTGGCGGCTGCCGCTGCGGGGGCAGCTGCATGCTCATCGGCTGCAAAACTCGCGCTGGCTGCGACGCCCATGAGGGCTGCAAGCAGAATATTGGCAAACAACTTCATATCGGGGGCTTCGAATTTATGGCGCAAAACCCCGCGATTCTACAATGGCGCCCCGTTCCGAAAGCCCATTGATGACCTCCCCGCGCGCCAAGTCCGCCGCTTATCCTCCCCGCGCGGCCCCTGCCGTGGACCCGCAGGTCGCTGAACGCGAGCGCGTGGCCCTCGGTTGGCTGCACACCGCCCACTTCCTGACCAGCGCTCCGCAACTCGAGCACCTGCCCCCGGTCGACCTGCCCGAGATCGCTTTTGTCGGCCGTTCGAACGCCGGCAAATCGACCGCCATCAACACCCTGACGCAGCAGACGCGCCTGGCTTTTGCCTCGAAGACGCCCGGCCGCACGCAGCACATCAACCTGTTCGGCATCGGCAAGCAGAAGGTCGACGACGCCGTGCTGGCCGACCTGCCCGGCTACGGCTACGCGGCCGTGCCGAAGGAAGCCAAGCTGCGCTGGCAGCGCGTGATGGGCAACTACCTCATGACGCGCGAAAGTCTGCGCGGGGTTGTCCTGATGTGCGATCCGCGCCACGGCATGACCGAGCTCGACGAGATCCTGCTCGACGTGATCCGCCCGCGCGTCGAGCAAGGCCTCAAATTCCTCGTGCTGCTGACCAAGTCCGACAAGCTCACCCGCACCGAAGCCGCCAAGGTGCTGTCGATTACGCGACTGAACGCCGGCGGCGGCGAGGTCAAACTGTTCTCGGCCCTGAAGAAGCAAGGGGTCGGCGAAGCGGCTGAGCTGCTGTGGCGCTGGGTGCACCCCGACGACGCCGCGCCAACGCCCACGCCGCCACCGGCCGAAGACGCCTGATGCGCTAAAGGAACCGGCTGCATCGAGCGTCCCACCTGCGAAGTTCACTATCAAAACAATAGCGACAGTCAACCCAAGGAGACACGAAGCATGATCGAGACCTTCCAACGCAGCCTGCCCAACAGCACCACCCTGAGCTGCCGCGCCGCCGGCAAGCCGGGCCAGCCGCTGATGGTGTTCCTGCACGGCTTCCCCGAAGCCGCGTTCATCTGGGACGAACTGCTCGCCTACTTCTCGGACCCGGCCCACGGCGGCTACCGCTGCGTGGCGCCGAACCTGCGCGGCTTCGAGAAGTCCAGCGCGCCCACGGAAGTGGCCGACTACAAGGCCCACCTGCTGATCCAGGACATCCAGCAGCTCGTGGCCACCGAGAGCGCCGACGGCACCATGGCCGCGCTGGTGGCCCACGACTGGGGCGGCGCCTTCGCCTGGGGCTACGCCAACGCCTTCCCGCAGCAGGTCGGCAAGCTGGTCATCATCAATTCGCCGCACCCGGGCACCTTCACGCGCGAGCTGCGCAACAACCCGGCGCAGCAGCAGGCCAGCGCCTACATGCACTTCCTGGCGCGCCCCGATGCCGAAGCCCTGCTCGCGGCCGACGACTTCAAGCGCATGTGGCCCTTCTTCCTCTTGATGAAGGCCGGCCCGGACGGCTTCGGCTGGCTCACCGAAGAAGTGAAGCAGCAGTACCGCGAAGTCTGGAGCGCGGGCCTCACGGGCGCCTGCAACCTGTACCGCGTGACGCCGATGAAGCCGCCACTGCCGGGCCAGTCGATCGACAGCATTCCGGTGCTGCCGCGCGAACGCCTCACGGTGACCATGCCGACCTTCGTGTTCTGGGCACTCGACGACGCCGCGCTGCTGCCGGGCCTGCTCGAAGGGCTGGAAGAGTACGTGCCCCAGCTCGAGGTCAAGAAGGTGCCGAACGCCACCCACTGGATCGTGCACGAGCAGCCGCAGCTGGTCGCGCGCGAGATCGAGGGCTTCCTGGCCCGCAATCAGTAAATCGGCGGCTCGCCCTCGGGGCGGGTCTTGAACCTGCGATGCACCCAGTAGTACTGGGACGGCATCGTGTCGATGTAGCCCTGCAGGCGCTCGTTCATGAGCGCCGTGTCGGCCTCGACGTCGTCGGTCGGGAAGTTCTGCCACGCCGACAGCACCTGGATCTCGTAACCACCGGGCGTGAGCTTCGCCACCACCGGCACCACCTTGGCCTTGCCCAGCCGCGCGAAGCGCGAGAGCGACGGCACGGTGGCCGCCTGCACGCCGTAGAAGGGCACGAAGATGGTCTGGTCGCGCCCGAAATCCATGTCGGGCAGCAGGTACAGCAGGCCGCCCTTGCGCAGCCCCGCGAGGATGGGCTTGATGCCGTCCACCCGGTTGAGCGCCGCCACGTCGCCGAAGCGTGTGCGGCCTTCGCGGATCCAGGCATCGACCATCGGGTCGCGCTGGGTCGTGTAGATCGTGGCCGACGGGCGTGCCGTGTGCATGGTGAGCGCGGTGGCCGCGGCGTCAAGGCCGTAGAAGTGCGGCGCAAACAGGATCATCGGCGCGTCGCCCTCGGCGATCTCGCGGATTTCCGAGGCCGCGCCCACGATCTTCAGCCGGCTCTTCACCACCTGTTCGGGCGCATGCCACAGCCAGCTGCGGTCCAGCCACGACTGCGCGACGAAGACGAAGGTCTCGCGCGCGATGGCGCGGCGCTCGGCCTCCGATTTCCCGGGGAAGCACAGGGCCAGATTCCGGTCGACCACGCGCCGCCGCGGCACGGCGATGGTGTGCAGCAGGCGGCCGAGGACCCTGCTGAAGCCGCGCACCAGCGGCAGGGGCAGCGGGGCCAGCACCCGCATGAAGCCGATGCCGAGTCGGGAACTGAGGCTCATGGCGCAGCCCCTCCAGCGGCGTTGGCCACCACGGCCGGTTCGCCGCGCGGCTCCTTGTAGCGCGCGTAGTCCCAGACGTACTGACCGGGCAGGCTGTGGATCAGGCGGCCGATGCCGTCGTTCATGGCGGCGGCGGCGTCCTCGATGGAGGCATCGGGGTCGGTGAGCGCGGTGCCGACGATCGGCTCGAAGCGGATCACGTAGCCCGCGCCGTGCGGCAGGCGCTCGCACACGCTGAGGAAGCAGGCGGCGCCGGTCTGTTGGGCCAAACGGGGAAGCAGGGTCATGGTGTAGGCGGGGCGGCCGAGGAAAGGCGCCCACACGCCCTGCCCCAGCGGCGGCACCTGGTCGGGCAGGATGCCGGTGTAGCCGCCGCTGCGCAGCGTGCGGATCAGGCCGCGCACGCCGGTGTTGTTGGTCGGCAGGGTCTGCAGGCCGGGCCGGTCGCGCGAACCCGCGGCGATCAGGTCGGCCATCCATTTCTTGCGCGCCGGACGGAACAGCGCGGTGATCGGCCCGAAGTCCGCGAGAAAGCGCTCGCCGATGGCCTGACCGCACATCTCCCAGCTGCCCAGGTGCGGCGCCACGAGGATCACGCCCTTTTTCGCGCGCATCGCGGCCTCGAAGGCCTCGACGCCTTCCCAGCGCACCACGCGCGTCAGCACGCTCTCGCCCTGCGGGCGCAGCCACAGCCAGGGCAGCTCGGACGCCATGTGGCCGGCGGCGGCGATGGCGGGACGGTACTGCGCGGGCGAGAAGCCGGCGCTCTCGGCGTTGGCCTTGAAGCGGCGGCGGTAGTCCGGCGCGCACCACCAGACCAACCATCCCAGCAAGGCGCCGAGCCGATGCATCAGCGGCATCGGCACACGGGCAAGCAGGCGGAACAGGGTGATCATTGAATGGGGAGGGGGAGAGAGTCAGGGAGGGTCAAAAGGCGGACGCGCGCGCATGGTATTGCGTGGCTCGAATAGAATGCAAATTGTCGCCGAGTTACGGAACAACTTGCAGGGCGACACCCACAAGCGCGAATGCGATTGTGTCCCGTCGATTCATCGACATCTGCTAAAGCGTTCGCCAGGGCTCCGCAGAGTTGGCAACGCGCCAATTGAACTTCAAGGAGTGACCACAGTGGCGAACGACTTTCTCTTTACTTCCGAATCGGTTTCCGAAGGCCATCCCGACAAGGTCGCGGACCAGATCTCGGACGCAATCCTCGACGCGATCTTCGAACAAGACCCCCGCAGCCGCGTCGCCGCCGAAACGCTGACCAACACCGGCCTCGTGGTGCTTGCCGGCGAGATCACGACCAACGCGCACGTCGACTACATCCAGGTCGCGCGCGACACCATCAAGCGCATCGGCTACGACAACACCGAGTACGGCATCGACTACAAGGGCTGCGCCGTGATGGTCTGCTACGACAAGCAGTCCAACGACATCGCCCAGGGCGTCGACCACGCCTCCGACGACCACCTGAACACCGGCGCCGGCGACCAGGGCCTGATGTTCGGCTACGCCTGCGACGAGACGCCCGAGCTGATGCCCGCGCCGATCTACTACGCGCACCGCCTCGTGGAGCGCCAGGCCCAGCTGCGCAAGGACGGCCGCCTGCCCTTCCTGCGCCCTGATGCCAAGAGCCAGGTCACGATGCGCTACGTGGACGGCAAGCCCCACAGCATCGACACCGTGGTGCTCTCCACGCAGCACAGCCCCGACCAGAGCGAAACGCCGACCAAGATGAAGGCCTCGTTCAACGAAGCCATCATCGAAGAGATCATCAAGCCCGTGCTGCCCAAGGAATGGCTGCAGAACACGCGCTACCTGATCAACCCGACCGGGCGCTTCGTCATCGGCGGCCCGCAGGGCGACTGCGGCCTCACCGGCCGCAAGATCATCGTCGACACCTACGGCGGCGCCTGCCCGCACGGCGGCGGCGCGTTCTCCGGCAAGGACCCGTCGAAGGTCGACCGCTCGGCCGCCTACGCCGCGCGCTACGTGGCCAAGAACATCGTGGCCGCCGGCCTGGCGCGCCAGTGCCAGATCCAGGTGGCGTACGCCATCGGCGTGGCCCAGCCGATGAACATCACGGTCTACACCGAAGGCACCGGCATGATCCCCGACGAGAAGATCGCCGAACTCGTGCGCGAGCACTTCGACCTGCGCCCGAAGGGCATCATCCAGATGCTCGATCTGCTGCGCCCGATCTACCAGAAGACCGCCGCCTACGGCCACTTCGGCCGCGAAGAGCCCGAGTTCACCTGGGAAGCCACGACGCAAGCGGCCGCACTGCGCGCTGCAGCCGGCCTCAAGTAAGCACTGCGAATACCGGGTCTCAAGGCCCGCCGTCCCCTCGGGGCGGCGGGCCTTTTCCTTTCATGGCGCCTTCAGTCAGAAGCGATACGCGCCGCTCAGGCCCACCGTCCAGTTGCGGCCCGGCGCGGGCTCGTAGAAGCGCGCATTGCCTTCGTTGACGATGACCGAGCCCATGTAGCGCCGGTCGAACAGGTTGTCGACGCGCGCGAAGGCGTTGAAGTCCCAGCGCTCCCACTTCTTCAGGTAGCCGGCATACAGCGCCGCCACGGCGTAGCCGTGCGCGCTCGCGGTGTTCAGGTCGTTGGCCTGGATGCGGCTCAGCGCGCGCATCTCGACGCCGGCGCGCCAGCCCTCGGGCGGCACCCAGCCGAGCGAGGCGAACAGCGACTGGCGCGCGATGCCCGGGATGCGGTTGCCCGCGTTCACGGCATTGCTGCCCGCGCAGGGCGACGGCGAGCAGAACGCATCGCGGTAGGTCGCGTCCAGCCACGTGTAGGCGACCTGCGTGCGCCAGTGGTCGGCCGTCTCGTGCTGCCAGCCAAGCTCGAAGCCGTTGCGCCGCGTGCGCCCCGCGTTCTGGAAGGTGGCGCGGCCGCCGCTGTTGGTGGCGGTGACGATCTCGTCGCGCGTGCGGGTGTGGAACAGCGCCGCCGTCAGCAGACCGCCGCCCAGCCGCGCCTTCGCGCCCACCTCGAGGCTGTCGTTCACCGAAGGCCGCAGCCCGAAATTGAGCCCGCTGGCGCCGCCCGGGCGGTACGACAGCTCGTTGAGCGTCGGTGTCTCGAAGCCCCGGCCCACCGAGCCGTACACCGCGAGATCGGGCGTGGCCTGGTAGCGCAGCGAGGCCACGGGCAGGGTCTTGCTGTAGCTCGCGCTGCCGCTGTCGTTGCGGTTGGCACCGGCTATGTACAGGTCGTGCGAATCGAAGTGCACGCGGCTGCGGCGCACGCCGGCCTCGAGCGTCCAGCGCTCGGCGAAGCGCCAGGCGGCCTGCGCATAGGGGTCGAGGTTCCAGACCTCGTTGCGCTCGTTGCGGCGCAGCCGCCCCTGCACGCCCAGCAGGGGCGCGGCCACCGGGCCCTGGTAGTTCTCGTAGCCGCGGCGGCGCTCGCGCAGGCTGTCGTAACCCAGGCCCGCCACGAGGTCGAAAGGCCGGTCGGCCAGCTGCAGCGCGGCGGTCCAGCGCAGGTCGACGCCGCCGTACTGGCGCGTGAGGTCGATCACGCCGCCCGCATGCAGCGGACTCTGCTGCGCCGACGGCGGGATCGACTGGAACTGCACGGTCTTGCGCTCGCCGCCATAGACCATGAACTGCAGCGCCTGCTCGGCATTCAGGCGCCGCTCGTAGCGCAGGCCGACCTGCGTCTGCTCGACCGTCTTGCGCGTGTCGTACTGCAGCGCGAGCGGCGCCTTGTGCGGTGCCTGCGCGACCTGCTCGGCCGTCAGGCCCAGCGGGTCCTGCGCCTCGATGCGCACGCTGTTGAGCACCAGCGTGAGCTTGTCGCCGTTGTCGAGCGCGATGCCCAGCTTGCCGTTCGCGATGTTGCGCCGCGCGGCACTCTGCTCGCGCCAGTCGTCGGTGCGAAAGTGGCTCGCGCCGAGCAGGTAGTCGACCGCGCCCTGCGAGCCGCTCAGCTGCAGCGACTGGCGCCAGCTGCCGAAGCTGCCGCCCGCCAGCGAGTACGACAGGCGCGGCGCGCCCTCCCCCGAGGCCGTGAACGCCTGCACCACGCCGCCCGACGAGTTGCCGTACAGCGCCGAGAACGGCCCGCGCAGCACCTCGACGCGGTCGACCGAGCCGATGTCGATGTTCGAGGTCTGCCCCTGCCCGTCAGGCAAGGTCGCCGGGATGCCGTCGACATACAGGCGCACGCCGCGCACGCCGAAGGTCGAGCGCGCGCCGAAGCCGCGCACCGACAGCTGCAGGTCCTGCGCGTAGTTCATGCGGTTCTGCACCTGCAGGCCGGGCACGGCGCCCAGGCTCTCGGACAGGTTGACCTGCATCCGGCTGTCGCGCATCTCGTCGCCATCGACGCGGTCGACCGAGCCGGGCACGAGAAACGGAGACAGCGTGCCGCGCGGCGTGGAAACGGTGACATCGCGCAGCGTGCCGGCCGGCGACGTGGCGGGCTGCTGGCCATGCACGGCCAGCGGAGCGCCCAGGATCAGCAGGCGAAGCGGGTAGGAGAGTGCGGCATTCATCGGCACCGATTCTGCGTCGGTGCCCTGCCCCTTGCGCCTAGCGGGAACCCGTGCGCGGCGAGCGGCGCCAGCCGTACCAGGCGCACACAAGCACCGGAACGCCCAGGCCCACCCAGGCCACCATGTCGCCGAGGCCGCCGTCGCTGAACAGCGCGGTGATGAGGCCGACCGTGGTCATCACGCCCAGCGCGATGGGCCAGCCCCACATGCGCCAGAAGGACTGGTGCGGTGCCTTGTGGTGCGTCGTCATGCCTGCACCTTCATGGCCGGTGCCGGGTCAGGCTGCGGGCCCGATGCCGAGGGCGGCGCGCGCTCCGTGGCGGGCGCCGCAGTCGTGGCAGTCCGTGCCGACACGGTGTTGCCACGCTTGAGCCACAGGTACAGCCCGCTGCCCAGCACGATGATGGTCGCAATGTCCAGCAGCGCCCACAGGATCTGCATCGGCATGCCGCCGTAGTCGCCGAAGTGCAGCGGCTGCGACACCAGCAGGCCCGTGAGGTACCACGGCATCTTCGGCGCCGCCGTCACCTCCGCTGTCTTGGCATCGACCAGCACCGGCTGCAGCAGCTTCGAGGTGAAGGGCTCGTTGCCGCGCAGGAAGAAGGTCGTGTGGTGCGGGCTCGAGAACGAGGTGCCCGGGAACGCGATGAACGACAGCTTCATGCCCGGCGCCTTCTGCATCGCGCCTTCCATCGAGCGCTGCAGCGAGCCGCGCTCGGCCACCGGCACCACCGGCTCGTTCTTGTAGGGCGCGAGCAGCGTGCTCAGCTGGTCGTACTGCCAGTACTTGATGATCAGGTCGGCCCAGGTGTTGATCATGCCGGTAGAGCCCACCACGAACAGCCACACCAGCGTGACGATGCCCAGCAGGTTGTGCAGGTCGAGCCACTTCAGGCGCGGACGCTTCTCGCGCCGCACGGTACCGAAGTCGAGCTTGCGCATGAACGGCGAATACAGCACCACGCCCGAGACGATGGCCACCAGCAGCAGCAGTCCCATGAAGCCCAGGAACAGCTTGCCCGGCAGCCCGGCGAACAGGTCGACGTGCAGCTTGAACATGATGTACATGAAGCCCTGGCTGAACTCGGGCTGCGCCAGCACGACGCCGGTGCGCGCATCGACCGCCACCGACTTGAAGTCTTCGGTGGGTTCGGGCGTGGGCGTGAGCGTGACGAACCACAGGCCGTCGTCGTCCTCGGGCTGCGAGACGAACTGCACCACGCGGTCGGGGTGCTTGGCGCGGCCGATCTCGACCACCTTGTCCAGGCTGATGCGCGGCGTGTTCGCCGGCATCTTCGGCGCCTCGACCTCGGTGCCCAGCAGGTGGCCGATCTCGTGGTGGAAGATCAGCGGCAGGCCGGTGATGCACAGCAGCAGCATGAACACCGTGCAGACAAGGCTGCTCCACTTGTGCACCCAGGCCCAGGTCTTGATCTTTCGGCTGTCCATGTCGTCGTGCGTCGTTGGGTGGGGAAAAGGCTAGAAGCGGTAGGTGGCGCTCGCCACGATGTTGCGTCGCGCACCGTACCAGCAGTCGCCGCGCGAGAGGCAGGTGCTGAAGTACACCTTGTCCGTCACGTTGTTGATGTTGAGCGCATAGCGCCACTGGGCCGTATCGTAAGCAAACACCAGGTCGGCCAGCGCCACACCGGGGATGCGCGGGCCGGTGCCGAACTGGGTGTCGCGGAACGAACTCATCACGCGCACGCCGGCGCCGGCCGAGAAGCCGCTCATGCCGGCCACCGAGAACCTGTACTTGGCCCAGAAGCTGGCCTGGTGCTTGGGCAGGCCTTCGATCTGCGCGTCGGCGTCGGTGTAGTTGTAGTGGGCGATCAGGTCGAGGTTGGCGCCCACCGAGCCCTTGGCTTCGAGCTCCACACCCTTGGTCTTGGTCAGGCCGCGCTGCGAGAACACCTTCGGCTGCTCTTCGACGATCTGGTTCTTCTCGCGCAGGTCGTACACCGCGGCGCTGAAGGCCATGGCGCGGTTCTTCGGCTCGTACTTCAGGCCCACTTCCCACTGCTCGCCGCGCAGCGGCGAGAAGATGCGGCCTTCGCGCGGCGACTGCGGCGTGAACGACTCGCTGTAGCTCAGGTACGGCGACCAGCCCGAGGGATGGGCGTACATCACGCCCAGGCGCTTGGTGGTGGCGCTGCTCTTTTGCTCGTCGCTGCCGGCGGCGCTGGACACGGCGCGGTCATGGCGCAGGCCGGCCACGAAGATCCAGTGGTCGAGCTTGATCTGGTCCTGCAGGTACAGGCCGGTCTGGCGCTGGCGGGTGCGCGGTCGCGCCACGCGCTCGGGTTCGTCCACGTGGCCGTACACCGGCGCGTAAATGTCGATGGTGTCGGCCGTTGTGCCGCCCCAGACGTTCTCGCGCTGGCGCGCGAAGTCCGCGCCCACGAGCAGCGTGTGCTGGAGCGCGCCGGTCTGGAAGTGGCCCTCGACGTGGTTGTCCAGCGTCTGCGTGCGGTTGCGGGTCAGCTGGCTGTCGAAGTAGCGGGGGAACACGCGCTTGAAGATCGGGTCGGTCGACCAGCTGTCGAAGCCGCTGAACGCGCCGCCGTAGTGGTAGCGGTTGTCGTTTTCGTTCTTCGCGTAGCGGAAGTTCTGGCGCACGGTCCAGCTGTCGTTGAACTTGTGCTCGAACTGCCAGCCGAAGGTCTGGCGCTCGCTGTTGTAGTAGTCGCCGGCCTCGCCGATGAAGCGGCTGGCCGGTACGCGGCCGTTCGGGTTCGGCAGCAAGGTGCCTTCCCACGGCAGGAACTGCGAGCTGCTGCCGCTCTTGTCCTTCTGCCACAGGCCCTGCAGCGTCAGCGAGGTCGCCGCGTTGGGCCGCCAGGTGAGCGAGGGCGCGATCACGCTGCGGTCGTCGGGCACGTTGTCCACTTGCGAATCGGACTTGCGCTGCAATGCGATCAGCCGGTACGACAGCGAGCCGTCGGCATTCAGCGGACCGGTCAGGTCGGCCTGCACCTGCTTGCGGCCGAAGCTGCCGAACTGCACGCCCACCTCGCGCTGGGCCTCCTGCAGCGGCCGCTTGCTGACCATGTTGACCACGCCCGCCGCGGTGCCCGCGCCGAACAGCATGCCCGAGGGGCCGCGCAGCACTTCGAGACGCTCCAGCGTGTAGGGCTCGGTGCGCGTGGTGCTGGTGTAGTAGCCGTAGGCCTGGCGCAGGCCATCGAGGTAGATGTCGGGGTAGGCGCCGCGCACGCGGATCGAGTCGGTGCGCGAATCGACACCGTAGGCGTCGGAGCGCACGCCCGCCGCGTAGTTGAGGGCGTCCTGCAGGTTGTTGGCGCCCTGGTCGACCATCTGGTCGCGCGTGATCACGGTGACGGACTGCGGCGTTTCCGACAGCGGCGTGTCGGTCTTGGTGGCGGTGACGGCGTTCTTCGCGCGGTAGCCGATCACGGGCGAGGTGGCGGTCTCGGCTTCGGCGTTCGCATCGACGCGCACTTCAGGCAGCGAGCCCGTACCGCCCGTTTGCGCCAGAACGTGCTGTTGCGCGTAGATCGCCAGACAGCCCACCAGCACCGAAGCGGCCCTGCGCCGCGCCCTCATTCTTGCCATGTTTTTATTGCCCATTGAACACTATTGATAACAATTCGCATTCTATTGTCAAGAAAGTCGCGGTCCACGGGTTTTCCAGCACACGGGGGCGAAGCGTTGCAAAACCGCCGCGGTCGCCGCCGCGCGCCGGGCTACGATGCCGCCCGCACGCCCTTGCGTGCGCTGACAGGCCCCATGCTCAAGCTCCTCGCCTCGTTGTTTCCCGCGCTGCGCGGCCCGGCGCTGGCGCTGGTCGTGCTGGTGCTCACCGGCTGCGCCGGCCTGCCGCCGCGCCTGCCCGATGGGCCGCCCTCGATCGCCATTCCCGCTTCGGCCGCCACCCCGCTCGGCCATGCCGCCGCCAGCCTCGATTCGCCGCCCGACGGGCTGTCGAGCATGCGGCCGCTGATCGAGGCCTCGTTCGCGCTCGATGCGCGGCTGGAGCTCATCCGCCGCGCCCGGGCCTCGCTCGACGTGCAGACCTACCAGCTCGGCAACGACAAGACCGGCCGCCTGCTGCTGCGCGAACTGCGCGACGCCGCCCGGCGCGGCGTGCGCGTGCGCCTGCTGCTCGACGACTTCTACACCGCCGGCATGGACCGCCTGCTGCTCGGGCTGGCCGCCGAGCCCAATGCCCAGGTGCGACTGTTCAACCCCTTCGTGAACGCGCGCGACCATTCGTCGCTGCGCTGGCTGGAGTTCTTCGGCGATTTCCGGCGGCTCAACCACCGCATGCACAACAAGCTGTTCATCGCCGACGGCGCCATGGCCATCGCCGGCGGACGCAACTTGGCGGACGAGTATTTTTTGCGCAGCGAGAGCGCCAACTTCATCGACTTCGAGCTGTTGCTGGCCGGCCCGGTGGTGCCGCAGTCGGCCGGGATCTTCGACACCTACTGGAACAGCGACGTGGTCTACCCGCTGCAGCGCATGGCCGGCACGACGCTCACGCCCGACGAGCTCAAGGCCGCCTTCGACGCCGCGACCTCGCCCGCCTTTGCGCCCCTGCCCGACCCGCTGGCCGCCACCGACCTGTTGGGCGACCTGCCGCTGGGCGCGCAGCTGGACAACATCGGCGAGACGCGCTGGATCCGCGCCGAGGCCGCCGCCACCGCCGACAGCCCGAACAAGGCCCTGGGCACGATGGCGCGCCCGCAGGAGTCGCTGGCGCAGCGCTTCCACGAGATGCTGGGCGCCGCGAAGTCGAACGTGGTGGTGATCTCGCCCTACTTCATTCCCGGCGACGAGGGCATGGAGCGCATCCGCATGGGCCGCGACCACGGCCTGAGCATCACCGTGGTCACCAACTCGCTCGCCGACAGCGACGAGCCGCTGGTGAACATCAACTACAACCGCTACCGCGTCGACATGCTCAAGCTGGGCGTGAACCTGTACGAGGTGAGCACGCAGCAGCTCAAGCGCAGCGGCCAGTTCCGCAGCCTGCTCAAGAAGGCGCGCGGGCGCCTGCACGCCAAGCTGGCGCTGGTCGACCGCCAGTGGGTGCTGCTGGGCTCGATGAACCTCGACCCGCGCTCGGCCCTGCTGAACACCGAGTTCGGCGTGCGGGTGCGCAGCTTCGAGCTGACGCAGGCGCTGCTCTTCGCCTACCAGCTGGACGACATGGAAGGCGTGTACCGCGTCGTGCTCAAGCCCGACGGCCAGAACGTGCAATGGATCGGCACCGGCGACGTGCACAACGAGGTGCTCGACAGCGAGCCCGACTCCAGCATGCTCACGCGCCTGCAGCTGCTGCTGTTCTCGTGGTTCGTGCCGACCGACCAGCTGTGAGCCGCGAGCGGGCGGCCCCGCGTCGCATCCTTGCCACAAATGCAAACGCCTCGCATTTAGCTCTTTAGAATTCAGCCCGCCGCGTCCAGCGGCCGTCATGGCGTCCCGCCACGGAGCTTCTTCCGTCCGCGCTGCACCATTGCCTCACCCAGACATTTCCAGTTCAAGGCAGGGCACGACAACGCCCTTCGTCTCTCGCGACGAAGGGCGTTGTCGCGTACGGCTGCCCCTGCGCGGCGCCGCCCTCCAAGAACAAGCACAACCGGACAACATGAAGCCCTCTTCCCGCACAGCCACCCGCACCGCCACCCCCTCGCGCCCGCTGTGGCCCCTTTCGCTGCTGGCCGGCGCCGCCCTCGCGTCGCTGTCGGGCATGGCGCTGGCACAGACCGCCGCCACGACGCTGAAGGAAGTCACCGTCAGCGCCGAGGACGACAAGGGCTACGCCCCCGCCGCCACCAGCACCGCCACCAAGGGCAGCGCGCCGCTGCGCGACGTGCCGCAGGCCGTGAACGTGCTGCCGGAGCAGCTGCTGCGCGACCAGGGCGCCGTGTCGATGCAGGACGCCCTGCGCAACGTGCCGGGCGTGAGCTTCAACCACGGCGACGGCCAGCGCGACCAGGTCGTGATCCGCGGCTTCAGCGGCATCTCCGACTGGTTCGTCGATGGCGTGCGCGACGACGCGCTGTACTTTCGCGACCTCTCGGACACCGAGCGCATTGAGGTGCTCAAGGGCCCGGCCGCCGTGCTCTACGGCCGCGGCTCCTCGGGCGGCCTGATCAACCGCGTGACCAAGAAGCCCGTGTTCGAGCGCCGCTTCGGAGAGGTCTCGCTGGGCCTGGGCAGCCACCACTACACGCGCAGCACGATCGACCTGAACACGCCCATCGGCGAGAACATGGCCTTCCGCCTGAACGTGGCGGGCGAGCAGTCGGACAGCTACCGCGACCAGCAGTTCACCGACCGCCACAACATCGCGCCCTCGCTGGCGATCAAGTTCAGCCCGCAGACCGACCTGCTGCTGCAGTACACCAACCTGCGCGACCAGCGCCTCACCGACTTCGGCATTCCGGCGCTCAACGGCCGCCCGGTCGACGTGCCCATCGGCGCCTACTACGGCTCGGCGCACGGCAAGCGCGACGACACCGTGACCAGCAAGGTGCAGACCTTCACCGCCACGCTGAACCACCGCTTCAGCGACGCGCTGAGCCTGCGCAACACCACGCGCTATTCGAGCTACCACCTGGACCGCAACAACACCCTGCCCAGCGGCACTACCGACCCGGTGCGCCTGACGGTGGGCCGCACGCGCGGCATCGTCGACCGCGACGAGAGCGGCTGGTTCAACCAGACCGACCTGACCTGGCGCAACGACCTGGGCGGCTTCAAGCAGGAGTGGCTGGTCGGCGCCGAGTTCGGCGTGCAGCGCAAGCGCCTCTTCAGCGTGTCTTCCGCCACAGGAGCGCAGCGCGTGAACCTGTTCAGCCCGGTGGCGGACCCGCTGCCGATCCCGCTGGCCACCTACCTCGCCGACGGCGCGATCCCGAGCAACAGCGAGTTCAAGACCGCGGCCGTGTACGTCCAGGACCAGATCACGCTGGCACCGCACTGGAAGGCGCTGATCGGCGGACGCTACGACGTGTTCAAGCAGGACACCAGCTTCGAGCGCAAGCTCGCGCCGCTGGAACGCACCGACCGCAAGTTCAGCCCGCGCGCCGGCGTGGTGTGGCAGCCCGACACGGTGCAGTCGTACTACGTGTCGTACAGCCGCTCGTTCCAGCCCTCGGGCGAGAACTTCGCGCTGTCCACCGGCAACATCGACAACGCGCCCGAGATCACCGTCAACAAGGAAATCGGCGCCAAGTTCGACCTGCTCGACGGCGGCCTGAACCTCACGACCGCGCTGTTCAACCTGGAACGCTCGGGCATCAAGAACACCGACCCGAACAACCCGCGCCGCCAGATCAACGTCGGCACGCAGCGCACCAACGGCCTGGAGCTCGCGCTCAACGGCCGCCTGCCGGGCCGCTGGGACGTGAGCGCGGGCTATGCCTACCTCGACGCGAAGATGACCAAGTCGCTCGCCACCGTGAGCTCGCTGCAGCTGCCCGTGGGCGCCGCGATCCCGGTGCAGGGCAAGACCGCCGCGCTCACGCCGCGCCACTCGGCCTTCGTGTGGGCCATGAAGGACCTGGGCCACGGCTTCAGCGCCGGCGGCGGCCTGAACTACGTCAGCGCGCGCTATGCCTCGCTGAGCAACCTCGTCACGCTGCCCTCGTACCTGACCGCCGACCTCGCGGCCAACTACAAGACCGAGCGCTACGAGATCGCGCTGAACCTGAAGAACATCGCGAACCGCAAGTACTACGTGTCGGCCCACGGCAGCGTGGACAACCTGATCCTGCCGGGACCGGGGCGCGAGGTGCAGCTGACGCTGCGCGCCAAGTTCTGAGAAGGCCTCAGGTCGCCGCCGCCGTGCGGCGCCGCTGCAGCCAGGTGACCCACCAGGCGCCCGCCGTGCACAGCACCAGGTAGACGACGGCGACCAGGATGTAGACCTCGACCACGCGCCCGTCGCGTTGTCCCACCTTGCTGGCGGCGCCGAGAAAGTCGTTCAGGCTGATCACGTAGACCAGCGAGGTGTCCTTGAGCAGCGCGATGGTCTGGTTGATGAGCGAGGGCGTCATGTTGCGAAACGCCTGCGGCAGGATCACGTGCCGCAGGGCCTGCCCCGGCGACATCCCCAGCGACTGCGCCGCCTGCATCTGGCCGGCGCGCACGCTGCCGATGCCGGCGCGGATGATCTCGCAGTAGTACGCGGACTCCGCGAGCACGAACGCCACGAGCGCGGCGTAGATCGGCCCGACGCCGAGGTTCGGGTCGCCGGTCACGGCGCGCAGCACCACCGGCATCAGGAAGTAGATCCACAGGATCGTGAGGATCAGCGGGATCGAGCGGAACAGGTTCACGTACCCCGCCACGAGCGCCGCCACCGGCCGCGGCGCGAAGATCCGCGTGATCGCCAGCAGGGTCCCCAGGCCGATGCCGGCGGCCATGGAGGCCGCCACCAGCAGGGCGGTCATCTGCAGGCCCTGCAGCAGGTACGGCCAGGCGCGCTGCAGGGCGACCCAATCGAAGTCGTAGCCCATCACGCGGCGCCCAGCAGCCCGGGCACGCGCACCCGATGCTCGATGCGGCGCATCAGCACGATCACGCCGTAGGTGATCGCCATGTAGATGAGCGTCGCCACGATGAAGGCCTCGAAGGGATGGGCGCTGAACTCGCTGAGCTGGCGCGTCTGCCCGGTGAGCTCCATGAGCCCGATCGTCAGCGCGACGGCCGAGTTCTTGAACACGTTCAGGAAGTCCGAGGTCAGCGGCGGGATGACGATGCGCAGGGCCTGCGGCAGGATCACGTACCGGTAAGCCGCCACGGTTCCCAGGCCCATCGCCATGGCCGCCTGCTTCTGGCTGCGCGGCACCGACTCGATGCCCGCGCGCACCTGCTCGGCCGCCTTCGCCGCCGTGTAGAGCGTGAGGCCCACCAGCACGGTGAGGAACTGGTTCGCGGTCGGGTTCATCTGCTTGATCGCATGGCCCCAGGCGGTCGGCAACAGCTCGGGCACCACGAAGTACCAGAGAAACAGCTGCACCAGCAGCGGCGTGTTGCGAAAGCAGTGGATGTACACCGCCGACAGCGTGCGCGCCGTCCGGTGGGGCAGCGTCCGTGCCACGCCGGCGATCAGGCCCAGGCCCAATGCCAGCGTCCAGGCCAGCAGCGACAGCGCGACCGTCCACAGCAACCCGCGCACCAGCATCAGGCCGTACAGGCCCTCCCCCGTGACCGAGGGTTTGAAGAAGATCAACCAATCCCAGGTGTAGTGCATCGCGAAAGGTGCCGGCAGGCGGTTCGGTTCGTGAAGGGGTCGCCGCGCCCGTGCCTTACAGCGGCTGGTCGCTCGGATGGCGCACGAGCTCCTGCATGTCGGGCGACATCGGGAAGTTGACCGTCACGCTGCCCTTCACCGCGATGGGCTTGAGGAAGTACTTCTCGTACAGCGCGGTGAACTCGCCCGATCGCATCATCCCGGTGATCACGCCGTCGACAAGTTTCTTGAACGCCGCGTCGCCCTTGCGCAGCATGCAGCCATAGGCCTCCTTCTGCTGCGGCACGCCGACCACCTCCCAGTCCGCCGGGTTCCTGGCGCGGGCGATGTTGCTGAACAGAATGATGTCGTCCTGCGTCGCGGCCACCGCGCGCCCCGTCTCCACGGTCAGGAAGTTCTCGTTGATGTCCTTGGCCAGGATGATCTGGATGCCCCACTTGTTCTTCTCGTTGAGCTGCCGCAGCATGCGCTCCGCCGTGGTGCCCGCGCTGACCACGACGTTCTTGCCCACGAGGTCAGCCCAGTGCTTGATGCCGGAGTTCTTGCGCACCAGCAGCCGCGCGCCCACGACGAAGAAGGTCGTCGAGAACGACACCTGGTTCTGCCGCTCGGCGTTGTTGGTGGTCGAGCTGCACTCCAGGTCGACCGTCTGGTTGGCCACCAGCGGAATGCGCGTCTGCGGCGTGACTTCCAGGGTCTTGACCTCCAGCCGGGCGAGCTGCAGGTCCTTCTTCACCTGGGCGACCACGCGCTGCGAAATTTCCCAGGCGAAGCCGGCCTGCTTGTTGTGGTCGTCCAGGTAGTTGAACGGGATCGAGGCGCCGCGCGTGGCCACGGTGATCGCCCCGGTGTCCTTGATCTTCTTGAGCGTGCCGTCCAGCGGCGATGCGGTCTGCGCGGCAACGCCGGCGCACAGCGCGAGGCCGGCCATGGCGAGGAAGGAACGGATCAACGCGGCGTGAAGGGTCGGCTTGAAAGTCATCGCAGGCTCCAGGTGTCGGGGGTCAGAGATCGAAACGCGTGGCGCAGGCGTCCAGCGCGCCCAGCAGCTCGTCGCGCAGGGCCTGGGGGTCGTCCAGGCCGATCGACAGGCGGATGACCGGACCTTCGACGTCGCAGAAATTGCGCCTGGCGAGTTCCTCCGCCGGGTAGAAGGCCGCGATGCTGCGCACGCCGCCCCAGCTGGCGCCGATGGCAAAGCGCTTCAGGCCGGCGAACAGCGCCCGGTAGGCGTCGTAGGGACAGTCCACGAGCTGCAGCGACATCACGCAACCGGGCTGCGCGAAATCGCGCGCCCACAGCGCATGGTCCGGCGCGCCGGGCAGCGCCGGAAAGAGCATCCGGCGCACGAGGCGGTGCGCCGCAAGTTGCCCCGCGATCAGGCGCGCGCTGGTGGCCTGGCGCTCCATGCGCACCTGCATCGTGTCCAGGCCCCGGGCCACCAGGAAGCAGTCCTCCGGGCTCACGGCCAGCCCCATCAGCGACTGCAGGCCGCGCAAGGACCGGTACAGGCCTTCGTCCTGGGTGGTGACGCTGCCCATCAGCACGTCCGAATGGCCGCCCATGTACTTGGTGCATGCGTGAACGCACAGGTCGACGCCGTGCGCCAGCGCGGCAAAGCCCAGCGGGCTGGCCCAGGTGTTGTCGATGGCGGTCAGCACGCCACGGGCGCGCGCCACGGCGGTGATCGCCGGCACGTCCTCGACTTCCATCGTCACCGTGCCGGGCGACTCCAGCCAGATGAGCCGCGTGTTCGGGCGCACGAGGCGCTCGATGCCCGCGCCGATGCGCGGCGCATAGAACTCGACCTCGATGCCCAGCGCCTGCAGCCGTTCGACGGCGAAGGACTTGGCCAGGCCGTAGGCGGCATCGGTCATCAACAGGTGGTCGCCCTTCTGGAGCAGCGCGAGCAGCACGCCGCAGATGGCCGCCTGTCCGGAAGGAAAGACGATGCCGTGCGCGGCGCCGTCCAACTCGGCGATGCGCGCCTCGAGGGCGCGCTGCGTCGGCGTGCCCGTCGTGCCGTAGCTGAAGCCGTCCGGCAGGCGGGTGCGGCGGTGCACGAAATCGTCGAGCGAGTCGAAGACGACCGTGGAGGCGCGCCACACCGGCGGCGCCAGGCTGGCGAAGGCGGCGTCCGCAGGGGACGTGCCGGGATGGGAAATGGATGGGTTCACGATGGAAGTCAGTTCGCGGGGGCCGATTCGATGAGCTGCAGCGCATGCTTCATCTGCTCGACGGCCATGGTTTCGAGATCGGTGTAGACCTTCATCTCCACGCCCAGGCGGGAGAAGGTTTCGCGGGCGGTGGCGATCCGGGCCGGGTCCTGGGTCTTGGGGTTGGCCAGTGCCGCCTCGAGGCGCTTGTACTCGCTGGTGAGCAGGGCCGGCTGTTCGCCGAGGGCACGCAGGCCGGCGTTGGTCATCGAACGGATGCGCAGCAGCATCTTCACGTCCGACTGTTCCATCTCGCCCTGCGCCCGCTCCAGCGCCAGCCTGGCGGCCACCGCCTGCGGGCTGTCGGGCTTGCGGGTGGCCGCAAGGGTCTGGAACCTGGCGACGTCGCTGGAAAAGTCGTGCGCCCATGCGGGCGCCGCACACGCCAGGACCGTCACTGCAAGCGCTGTTCGAAGGTTCATCTCGCGTCTTTCGGGAAGTGGCTGAAGACACCAACTCTAGGACGCTGGAGATAATCCGGATCGCGCCCGAAATTCTTTCTCCATAAGCGGTTGTTATATGTTGCTCCGAGAGATCGAGGTGTTCCGTTCCGTGATGTCCGTGGGCTCCGCGAGCAAGGCGGCTGCGCTGCTGGGCGTAACGCAGCCGGCCATCAGCCAGTCGCTGCGCAGGCTCGAGGAAGCCGCGGGCTTTCCCCTGTTCCGCCGGCTGCGCGGCCGCCTGCACCCCACGCCCGAAGCGCAGGCGCTGCTGACCGAGGTCGAGCGCGTCTTCGTGGGCCTGAGCAGCATCGAGCACCGCATGCGCAGCCTCAAGCGCTTCGGCGTCAACACGCTGCGCATGGCGGTGTACCCGGCCTTCGGCCTGAGCTTCGTGCCGCGGGTGCTGTCGCGGCTGGTGGCCGAGCGCGGCGACGCCGACGCCCGTCCGCAGATTTCGCTGCAGGTGCTCAGTTCGCGGGAGGTGCACGAGGCCGTGCTGGGGCGCCAGGTCGACTTCGGGCTGATGGCCGACGAAATGCCGACGACCGGCCTGGAGCACTCCGAATTCGCGCGCTTTCCGGGCGTGGTGGTGATGCATGCGAAGCACCGGCTGGCCCGCGCCAGGACCATCCAGCCGCATCAACTCGCCGAAGAGCCCTTCCTCGCGCTCAACCCGGAAGACGCGTCCCGGCGGCGCCTGGAGCGGGCCCTGGCGGACTGCAACGTCGCCTTGAGCGTGCTGGTCGAGACCCCGTACGCGGCCAGCGTGTGCGAGATGGCCCTGAGCGGCATGGGCATCGGCGTCGTCAACCCGGTCACCGCGCTGGAGTACGCGCAGCGCGGCCTGGCCGTGCGCCCGCTGTCGCTGGAGGTGTCCTTCGCGGGCCTGCTGGTGCTGCCGCCGGGACAGCCGCTGTCCGGCCTGGCGGTGCGCGTGCTCCAGCTCATGCGCATCCAGCTGGCCGAAGACCAGAAGGCCCTGGCGGGCCTTCTCAAGCCTCGCGCCAGGTAGCGCCGCGCAGGCGCAAGGCATTGGTGATCACCGACGCCGAGCTCAGGCTCATCGCCAGCGCCGCGATCATCGGCGACAGCAGCCAGCCGGTGAACGGGAACAGCACGCCCGCGGCCAGCGGCACGCCCAACGCGTTGTAGAGGAAGGCGAAGCCCAGGTTCTGCTTCATGTTGGCGATGGTCTGCTCGGAAATCACGCGCGCCTGTGCAATGCCGCGCAGGTCGCCCTTGACCAGCGTCACCTGGGCGCTGTTCATCGCGACATCGGTGCCGGTGCCCATCGCCACGCCGACGTCGGCCTTGGCGAGCGCGGGCGCGTCGTTGATGCCGTCGCCGGCCATCGCGACGATGCGGCCCTCGCGCTGCAGTTTGTCGACCAGCGCGAGCTTGTCGGCCGGCTTCACTTCGCCGTGCACCTCGTCGATGCCCAGCTTCGCGGCGACGGCGCGGGCGGTGGTCAGCCCGTCGCCGGTGGCCATGATGACGCGCAGGCCCGAAGCCTTGAGCGCGGCCAGCGCCTCCAGCGTGGTGGGCTTGATCGGGTCCGACACCGCGAGCAGGCCGGCGGCCTGGCCGTCCACCGCCAGGAACATGACACTCGCGCCCTCGGCCCGCAGGGCCTCGGCCTGCGGCTTGAGCGCTTCGACCTGCACGCGCAGCTGCTCCATGAGCGCCGTGTTGCCCAGCGCCAGCTTCCGGCCGTCAACGCCGCCGCTCACGCCGATGCCGCTGCTGGATTCGAAACCCTCGGGCGTGTCCAGCACCAGCTGGCGCTCGCGCGCCGCCCGCACGATGGCGTCGGCCAGCGGGTGCTCGCTGCCCTGGTCCAGGCTGGCGGCCAGGCGCAGCACCTCGTCGACGGTGAAGCCGGGCGCAGGCACCGCGCGCTCGAACTGCGGCCGGCCTTCGGTCAGGGTGCCTGTCTTGTCGACGATGAGCGTGTCGACCTTGCGGAAGTTCTCGATCGCGGCGGCATCGCGGAACAGCACGCCCTGCGTGGCCGCCTTGCCCGTGGCGACCATGATCGACATCGGCGTCGCGAGGCCGAGCGCACAGGGGCAGGCAATGATGAGCACCGCCACGGCATTGATGAGGCCGTAGACCCAGCTGGGCTGCGGCCCGAAGAAGCCCCAGGCGAAAAAGGTCAGCACCGCGATGGCGATCACCGTCATCACGAAGTAGCCGGCGACCTGGTCGGCCATTCGCTGCATCGGCGCGCGCGAGCGCTGGGCCTGCGCGACCATCTGCACGATGCTCGCGAGCACGGTCTGCGAGCCGACCTTTTCCGATTGCATGACGAGGGCGCCGTTGGTGTTGAGCGTCGCACCGATGAGCTTGTCGCCTACGCGCTTGGTCACGGGCAAGGGCTCGCCGGTGAGCATCGACTCGTCGACCGCACTGCCGCCTTCGATCACCACACCGTCCACCGGCACCTTCTCTCCGGGGCGCACGCGCAGCTTGTCGCCGACATGCACGTGGCCGATGGGCACGTCTTCCTCGGTGCCGTCGGCGCCGATCCGGCGTGCCGTCTTGGGCGCGAGCCCCAGCAGCGACTTGATCGCCGCGGAGGTTTGCGAGCGCGCCTTGAGTTCGAGGATCTGGCCCAGCAAGGTGAGCGAAATGATCACCGCGGCCGCTTCGAAGTACACCGACACGCGCCCCATCGACACGAACGACGCGGGGAACACGCCGGGCGCCACCGTGGCCACGACGCTGTAGGCAAAGGCGGCGGCCGTGCCCAGGCCGATCAGGGTCCACATGTTCGGGCTGCGGTTCGCCACCGACTGCACCGCGCGCACAAAGAACGGCCACCCGGCCCACAGCACGATGGGAACAGTGAGCACGAGCTCGATCCAGCTTTGCGTGCCCATCTCGAACCACTGCAGGCGGTGGCCGGCCATGGCGAGCACGGTGACGGCGACGCTGAGCGGCAGCGTCCAGAAGAAGCGCCGCTTGAAGTCTTTCAGCTCGGGATCTTCGCCCTCGTCGAGGGTCGGCATCTCGGGCTCCAGCGTCATGCCGCACTTGGGGCAGTTGCCCGGGTGGCCCTGCCGGATCTCCGGGTGCATGGGGCAGGTGTAGACCGTGCCCTCCGCAGCGGGCTGCGCAGGGCCCGCGGGCGCATGCCCGTGCGATGCGTGGTGATCGTGGTGGTCGTGATGACCGTGGGGGTGTCCTGCGTGCCTGGTGGACGTGTCGTTCATTCGCGTTCTCCGACAGGAAAGGGGGAAGCCCTTGAGGGGGAAGCGATCAGTGTCCAGGTTGACACGATGTGAAGGTCAAGCCCTGTCGCGCGATACCCTTGAAGAAAAAGCGCCGGCATGGCGGCCGGCGCGTGAAAGACGCGCACGCATGGCGCTCACTTGCCGGCCTTGCCCACCAGCACCGCGCCCTTCATTCCGGCGTCGTAGTGGCCCGGCTGCAGGCAGCCGAAGTCGACCTTGCCGGCCTGGGTGAACTGCCAGACGATCTCGCCGGTCTTGCCCGCGGCCAGCGTGACCATGTTCGGATCGGCGTGCTCCATCTCGGGATTCTTCTTCATGGCCTCGTAGTGCGCCAGCAGCGCCTTCTCGGTCCCGAGCACGAGCTCGTGCTTCAGGACGCCGGAGTTCTTGACGACGAAGCGCACCGTCTCCCCCTGCTTGACCTTGATGTCCGCCGGGGTGAAGCGCATCGAGTCCGTCATGTCGACCTGGACCGTGCGCGTCACCTTGGCGGCCACGCCGGGCTTGCCGACGGCGGCTTCGGCATCGTGGCCGTGGCCACCGGCATGGGTGCCCGAGGCAAAGGCGCCGGCAGCGGCCAGTGCGGCTCCTGCGGCGAAAACGGTGTTGCGGAAGGTGTGTGTCATGGTGTCCTTGGAGGTTGCCGGGATGCCGCGACTCTAGGAAGCCAAGCCCGTCCACCACCGATCACCCGGATTACAAAAAAGCAATCTGCGCGCGCGACCTCCGTGCGTCGGCGACATGGGCATCGCCTTATTTTGCCCGGGCAAAATATCCCAAAGCGTCCCGGCCGAAGGCACCCGGCCACCCGGTGTTTCTCCGGAAAAGCACGGCGGTGCCAAACGGCGGCAAGGGCGCCGCCCTTGAAAGGTCATCGAATGCCCTTATGATTAGCACTCGCTGCTGACGAGTGCTAACAGCCCTCCCATCCAGTCGACAGGTCGCCGGTTTCTCCGGCGCCCGACCACAAACAAACCCGTTTCTTACCCTTCCAGGAGATGCAATGAAACTTCGTCCTTTGGCCGATCGCGTGATCGTCAAGCGTGTTGACAGCGAAACCAAGACCGCCTCTGGCATCGTCATCCCCGACGCAGCCGCCGAAAAGCCCGATCAGGGTGAAGTCCTGGCCGTGGGCCCGGGCAAGCGCAACGACAAGGGCGAACTGGCCGCACTGACCGTCAAGGTCGGCGACCGCGTCCTGTTCGGCAAGTACAGCGGCCAGACCGTCAAGGTCGATGGCGACGAACTGCTCGTGATGAAGGAAGACGACCTGTTCGCAGTCGTCGAGAAGTAATTCTTCTCCTCCCTTTCGATCCCATCCAATCCAATCCATTCGGAGTTAATTCATCATGGCAGCAAAAGACGTAGTCTTCGGCGGCGAAGCCCGCGCACGCATGGTCGAGGGTGTCAACATCCTGGCCAACGCAGTCAAAGTGACCCTGGGCCCCAAGGGCCGCAACGTGGTGCTCGAGCGTTCGTTCGGCGCCCCCACCGTGACCAAGGACGGTGTGTCCGTGGCCAAGGAAATCGAACTCAAGGACAAGCTGCAGAACATGGGCGCCCAGCTCGTGAAGGAAGTGGCCTCCAAGACCAGCGACAACGCTGGTGACGGCACCACGACCGCCACGGTCCTGGCCCAAGCCATCGTTCGCGAAGGTTTCAAGCTGGTGGCTGCCGGCATGAACCCGATGGACCTGAAGCGCGGCATCGACAAGGCTGTCACGGCCCTGGTCGCCGAGCTGAAGAAGGCTTCCAAGCCCACCACCACCTCCAAGGAAATCGCGCAAGTCGGCTCCATCTCGGCCAACAGCGACGAAACCATCGGCAAGCTCATCGCTGACGCGATGGACAAGGTCGGCAAGGAAGGCGTGATCACCGTGGAAGACGGCAAGTCGCTGGACAGCGAACTCGACGTCGTCGAAGGCATGCAGTTCGACCGCGGCTACCTGTCGCCCTACTTCATCAACAACCCCGAGAAGCAATCGGCGCTGTTGGACAACCCCTTCGTGCTGCTGTTCGACAAGAAGATCAGCAACATCCGTGACCTGCTGCCGGTGCTGGAGCAAGTCGCCAAGGCTGGCCGTCCGCTGCTGATCATTGCCGAAGAAGTCGAAGGCGAAGCCCTGGCTACCTTGGTCGTGAACACGATCCGCGGCATCCTGAAGGTCGTGGCTGTGAAGGCCCCTGGCTTCGGCGACCGCCGCAAGGCCATGCTGGAAGACATCGCCATCCTGACGGGCGGCAAGGTCATCGCTGAAGAAGTGGGCCTGACGCTCGAAAAGGTGACGCTGGCCGACCTGGGTCAAGCCAAGCGCATCGAAGTGGGCAAGGAAAACACGATCATCATCGACGGCGCTGGCGCTGCTGGTGACATCGAAGCCCGCGTGAAGCAAGTTCGCGTTCAGATCGAAGAAGCGACCAGCGACTACGACCGTGAAAAGCTGCAAGAGCGCGTGGCCAAGCTGGCCGGCGGCGTGGCAGTGATCAAGGTTGGCGCTGCCACCGAAGTCGAAATGAAGGAAAAGAAGGCTCGCGTCGAAGACGCCCTGCACGCCACCCGCGCTGCAGTGGAAGAAGGCGTTGTGGCTGGTGGCGGCGTGGCTCTGCTGCGTGCCAAGCAAGCCGTGGGCGAGTCGGTCAAGGGCGACAACGCTGATCAAGAAGCCGGCATCAAGCTGGTGCTGAAGGCCATCGAAGCGCCCCTGCGCGAAATCGTGAACAACGCCGGCGGCGAAGCCTCGGTGGTGGTGAACGCTGTGCTGGCCGGCAAGGGCAACTACGGCTTCAACGCTGCGAACGACACGTACGGCGACATGCTCGAGCTGGGCATCCTGGACCCGACGAAGGTCACCCGCACCGCACTGCAGAACGCCGCTTCGGTGTCCTCGCTGCTGCTGACGACCGAAGCCATGGTTGCTGACGCACCCAAGGACGAGTCCGGCGCCGGCGGCGGTGGCATGCCCGACATGGGTGGCATGGGCGGCATGGGCGGCATGGGCATGTAATGCCCGGCTGAGCTCTGCTCACCAAAGTAAAAAGGGCCGCGAAAGCGGCCCTTTTTCTTTGTGCGGAAGGTTCAGCGGAACTGGTCGCGCAGCGCCATGTAGAGCACCTGGAATCGCGCATGACGCGTCTTGTGTGCGCCAGCGCCTTCGGAGGAAGGCGTCAGCGTCTGCTTCACCGGCGGCAGCGTGCACACCTCTGCCACAGCACCTCCATCGGCCAGCCACGCCAACCGCGCCGCACCGAGCGCACCGCCGGTCTCGCTGCCCGCATACAGCGTCAACGGCACCTGGAAGATGTCGGCCAGCAACTGGCCCCACCAGATGCTGCGCGCACCGCCGCCCACCAGCGCGACTTCGCGCAGCGGCATGTCGACCGGCAGGCGCAGCGTGTCGAAGCCATCGCGCAGCCCGAAGCTCACGCCCTCGACCACGGCGTAGGCAATCTCCGCGGGGCCGTGCGCATGCGTCAGGCCGAACAGCACCCCTTGCGCATTCGGGTTGTTGTGCGGCGAGCGCTCGCCCGACAGGTACGGCAGGAACAGCGGGCAACGCCCCCGGTCCGCCAGCGCAACCGAGGCCGCGGCTTCGAGCAGCGCCGCCTCGTCCACGAACTTGAAGGTCTTCGCTGCCCAGCTCACTGCACTCGCGGCCGAGAGCATCACCGACATCTGGTGCCAGCGCTTGGGCAGCGCATGGCAGAAGGCATGCATCGCCTGCGCGGGGTTCGGCAAAAAGCGGTCGGTCGAGACGAACACCACGCCCGAGGTGCCGAGCGAGACGAAGCCCTGCCCCGGCTCCACGAGCCCCATGCCGACCGCGCTGGCGGCGTTGTCGCCCGCGCCGCCGGCGATCTTCACGCCCTCGCGCAGCCCCCAGCGCGCCGCCAGTTTCGGCTTGAGCAGCGCGGAGACTTCACTGCCTTCGACCAGCCGCGGCATGTGAGCGCGCGTGAGCCCCGTGGCGGCGAGCAGTTCGTCGGACCAGTCGCGCGCGCCCACGTCGAGCCACAGCGTGCCCGCCGCGTCCGACATCTCGCTGACCGCCTCGCCGCTGAGCATGAAGCGCAGCCAGTCCTTCGGCAGCAGCACGCGCGCCATGCGGGCGAAGACCTCGGGCTCGTGCTCGCGCACCCACAGCAGCTTGGGCGCGGTGAAGCCGGGCATCGCGAGGTTGCCCGCGATCTCGCCCAGGCGCGGCACGGCGCGCGTGAGCGCCTCGCACTGCGCACCGCTGCGGCCGTCGTTCCAGAGGATGGCCGGGCGCAGCACCTCGCCCACCGCGTCGAGCAGCGTGGCGCCGTGCATCTGGCCCGACAAGCCGATGGCGCGCACCTGCGGCAGCGCCTCGGCGTGCGTGGTGCGCAGCTCGGCCATGACCGCCTCGAGCGCCTGCCACCATTGGGCGGGCGCCTGCTCGGACCACAGCGGCTGCGGCCGGTCGACCGTGAGCGGCGCGCGTGCCACGCCGACGATGCGGTGATCGTCCGCGAGCAGCAATGCCTTGAGCTCGGACGTGCCGAGGTCGAGTCCCAGATACAAGATGGTCTCCCTGATGGCGCCTTCGGAGCGGGCGCGTTCGCCTTGAAAGAAGTCAGCCGAAGCGCGTGTCGGCCTGGCGCCTGAACTCGCTCGGCGTCATGCCCTTGATTTCGAGAAAGCGCCGGTTGAAGTTCGCCACGTTGTTGAAGCCCACCTGGTAGCAGATGTCGGTCACGTAGTGGTCGGTCTGCATCAGCAGGTGGCAGGCGCTGTTGATGCGCACGCGGTTCACGAAGTCGGTGAAGCTGTTGCCGGTCGAGCGGCGGAAGAAGCGGCTGAAGCGGCTCTCGCTCATGCCCAGCTCGGCGGCGACGTCCGACATCGAGATCGAGTCGGTCATGTTGTTCGTGATGCGGTTCACGATGTCGTTGATCTGGTCGACCTGCGCATCGCCGTCGCTGCCCTGCACGCCCTGCATCTGCACGCTCGACAGCAGCCGGTAGTCGGTGCACTGCGCCAGGTCGGCCATGAACTCGCAGAACAGGCCCAGGCGGCGCACGCCACGCGCGGCCTTGATGGCGTCCCAGTGCGCCAGCGCCTGCGCCGACATGCCGAAGAACTCGATGCCGTGGCGCGCGCGGTCGAGCAGCGGCATCACGTCGCGCAGCTCGGGAATCTCGGCCGCCGCGCGCTCGATGGGCTCGTGGCGGAACTGGATCACGCGGTCGCGCCCGGCGGCGCCTTCCTCGGGCACATCGAGCGAGATCCAGTTGTGCGGCAGGCGCGGCCCGCACAGCACGAGATGCCCGGGCTGGAACGGGCCGATCCAGTCGCCGATGAAGGCCTTGCCCGAGGTCTCGGTGATCAGGTGCAGCTCATAGTCTTCATGGAAGTGCCATCGCACCAGCGGGCTCGGAAAGCCGTGCGCGAGGCAGCGCACCAGGCCGGTTTCTTCCGGGGCCTCGTAGCCCAGCGACGGGGAGCGCGCGAAATCGCGCTCCAGCTCGGGTTGGCGTTGACGAGGGATCGCGCGTTTGCGGGTGGTCGTGGTCATGGCGGCACGGATCGATCAGGGCCGGGAAGCGACGGCCTCGTTGTCTTCCTGCGAAAGCGCCGTGCGAACGGCTTCCAGCGTCGGTGGATCGGCGCCCTCGCGGGTGCAGTTCAGGGCCGCGGCGGTGGCGGCAAAGCGCATCACGGCGCGCCAGGCGTCGTCGCCGAGTTCGGCCAGTTGCGCCGGATGCTCGACGCCATGCGCCAGCAGCGCCACGGACAGCCCGGCGGTGAAGGTGTCGCCCGCACCGATGGTGTCGACCACCTCGACGCGCGGCGCGGCCACGGTGAGCGGCGCGCTGCCGGTGCGCCACAGCGTGGCGCCGGCACCGCCGCGCGTGACGATCACGGCGCGCGCGCCGGCCGTGAGGCACTCGGCCGCGAGCGCATCGACCGGCCGTCCGGGGGCGAGCAGCGCGGCGTCTTCGTCACTGAGCTTGACCAGGTCGGCCATGGCGAACCACTCGCTGACGCGGGCGCGGTAGGCGGCCATGTCCGGGATCAGGCTGGGCCGCACGTTGGGATCGAACACGATCACGCAGCGCCTCGTGTGGGCGGCCACGAGGTCGGCGATGCGCGACGACGCCGGCTCCTGCAGCAGCGAGATCGAGCCGAAGTGCAGGAAGCGGCATTCCGCCGGCAGCTGCGGCAGCGGCTCGGGCGCCCAGGTGGCGTCGGCACTGCCGCGTGTGTAGAAGGCGTAGCGGTTGGTTTGCGGCGTGCGCTCGACAAAGGCCAGCGTCGACGGCGCGTCGCTGCGCAGGATGAGCCGGGTGTCGACGCCGTTGCGTTCGAGAAAAGCCACCAGCCGCTCGCCGAACAGGTCGGTCGACAGCTGCGTGAGAAAGCCGGTCGGCTGCCCCAGCCGCGCGCAGGCCACGGCCGTGTTCAGCGGCGAGCCGCCTTCATGGCCGAGGAACGCCAAGGTGCCACCTTCGGCGGCGGTGAAATCGATCAGGGCCTCGCCCGTGAGTGCAATGCGCATGGTGCTTGGATTTTCTTCTTCTGTCAGGGCAAGGCGCGGGCGTCGGCCAGGAAACCCGCTTCGGCAGCCAGGGTGGCGGGATGGTCGAGCAGCTCGGCAAAGAGGCGCGGCGGGATGGTGATGGCGCCCACGCCCAGCCCCAGCAGCGCCAGGTAGGCCGCGCGCGAACGGATGCTCGCCACCAGCAGCCGCGTGCCCGAAGAAGGCCGTTGCGCCACCAGCGACTGCATCTGCGCGATGAGCGCCAGCCCGTCGATGCCGGCGTCTTCGAGCCTCCCGAGGTACGGCGCCGCATAGGCCGCGCCCAGCTGCGCGGCGAAGTGCGCCTGCTCGGGCGCGTACACGGCGGTCCACGTCACAGGCACGCCCTGGGCGATGAGTCGCGCGCCGGCGTCCAGGCCCTGGCGCGTGGCGGGAATCTTGATGACGAGCTGGCCGGGGTCGAACTGCGGCAGCAGGACGGCGGCGTCTTCCAGCATGCCGTCGACCTCGCTCGAATGCACCTGGGCCTGCACCTGGCGCGCGCCCAGGTCGATGCAACGCTTCAGCAGACCGGGCACATCGGCGCGCCCCACGCCGGCGCGTTGCAGCAGCGTCGGGTTGGTCGTCACGCCGTGCACCACCGGGTGCGGCAGGCAGGCCTGCAGCTCGGCCAGGTCGGCGCTGTCGAGGTACAGGTGGAAGTCGTCGTTCATGCGAAAGGAAGGTGGGTTCAGCTCATGACATTGCCGCCGTCGACATTGAGGGTCTGCGCAGTGATGTAGCGCGCCTCGTCGCTGGCGAGAAACACCGCCGCCCCGGCGATGTCGCCCGGCACGCCCATGCGCCCGAGCGGCACGGCGAGGCCGACACGCCGCTTCTTCTCGCCCGGCGCCAGCCCTTCGGCCTTGGCGAACAGGCTGTCGACATGGTCCCACATCGGCGTGTCGACCACACCGGGGGCGATGCCGTTGACGCGGATGCCGTGCGGCGCCATGGCCAGCGCGGCGCTCTGCGTGTAGCTGATGACGGCCGCCTTGGTCGCGCAGTAGTGCGACACCAGCGCCTCGCCGCGGCGCCCGGCCTGCGAGGCCATGTTGATGACCGACGCGCCCGGCGTGCCGGCCTCGACCATGTGGCGCAGCACGGCCTGCATCACGAAGAACATGCCCTTCACGTTGACCGCGAAGAGCCGGTCGAACGAGGCCTCGTCGCTGTCGAGCAGCGGCGCGAGGTCGAACACGGCGGCGTTGTTGAACAGCGTGTGGACGGGACCGAAGGCGACCTGCGCCTCGGCCAGCATGTGCGCGATGGCCTGCGTGTCGGTCACGTCGGCCGCGATGTAGGCGAGCGTGTCGGGGTGGGCTTGCTGCAGCGCGCGCACGGCCTCGGGCGCGGCGGTCGCGCGGTCGATCACGCTGCAGCGCGCGCCCTCGGCGATGCAGGCCTCGGCGACCGCCAGGCCGATGCCGCCGCCAGCACCGGTCAGTAGCACATGGCGGTCTTGCAGGCGGCCGCTCATGAGGCGCCCTTCGCTTCGATGAAGCGCGCCACGCGCGCACCGGCACGGCGCACCGCATCGACCAGCCGCGCGTCGCCCGCGAGGCTGCCCCACAGCCCGGCATCGGCGCACAGTGCCGCCACCGGATCGGCCGCGTCGCAGATGGCATGCGCGGCGGCGTCGTCCATGCTCTGGTCCTGGTAGGCATAGGGCAGCGTGCCCCGGTGCCAGCGCTGCAGGAAGGCCAGGAACAGCGCGGGCAGCATCGCCACGCTGTCGATGCCCTGCCCGGCCGCCAGCCGCTCGCGCACGGTCGGCGCGATGAAGCCCGGGATCTTCGAGAAGCCGTCGGCCGCCACGCGCTGGTTGGTGTCGCGGATCGCCGGGTTGCCGAAGCGGTCGAGCACCACGTCGCGGTAGGCCGCCAGGTCGATGGGGCTGGGGCTCAGGCACGGGATGACGTCGTCGGTCACGTAGTCGAAGGCCATGCGGCGGATGGCCGCGTCGTGCGTGCCTTCGTGGATGAAGCCCAGCCCCGCCAGCGTGCCGGCCCAGGCGATGCAGCTGTGCGTGGCGTTGAGGATGCGGATCTTGGCCTCTTCGTAAGGCTGCACCGACTCGACCAGCTCGACGCCCACGCGCCCCCAGTCGGGCCGGCCGGCGATGAAGTCGTCTTCGATCACCCACTGGATGAAGCTCTCGCCCGTGACCGCCGCGCCGTCGTCGCGGCCCGTGGCGGCGCGCACGCGCGCGCGCAGCTCGGGCGGCGGGCGCGGCGTGATGCGGTCGACCATCGCGTTCGGGCAGCGGGTGTTGGCATCGACCCAGGCCTGCAGCGGCGCGTCGCCGACGAGCGCGATGAACTCGAGCAGGCCCGCGCGAAAGCGGTCGCCGTTGTGGCGCAGGTTGTCGCAGTTCAGCAGCGTCACGGGGCCCGCCTGCGCGGCGCGCCGTGCCCGCAGGATCGCGCAGACCGCGCCGTAGATCGTCTCGCCGGCCTCGCCGCGCCGCGCGCGTTCGATGTCGGCCGCGAGATCGGCGAACGACAGGTCGAGCTTGCCCTTGGTGTCGAGGTAGTAGCCGGCCTCGGTCACGGTGAAGGAGACGATGCGCGTGGACGGCGCGGCGCCGCGTGCGATCACCGGGGCCAGCGAGGGCTCGTAGGGCAGCACCTCGCGGATCCCCTCGATCTGCTCGTAGCGGTACTCGCCCGCGGGCGACACCGTCTCGAGCGTGTAGCGCCCGCCCTGGGCCTGCAACGCCGCGACCACCTCGGCCATGTCGGGCCGGATGTTGGCGCCCGACAGCGACCAGCGGGTGTCGCCCGCATCGATCAGCCGCTGCAGGTAGACGGCCTGATGGGCGCGATGGAACGAGCCGAGGCCGAGGTGAAGCACCGTGAATTCCGAAGGCGCCGGTGGGGTGGGCACGAGGCCCGCTGCTGCGAGGGTCACGGGGAAGGTCCGTTGAAAGTAAGGGTCGTCGGATCAGGCGGCGACGGCGCGGCCTTCGCGGCTGAACAGGTGCAGCACGGACGGGTCGAGCTCGACCGCCACGTCGTCGCCGGCCTGCAGCGGCGTGCGTTCGTTCTGGCGCGCGATGAGCGGCACGCCGCCCACGTCCACGTGGATCAGCGTGTCGGCGCCCAGCGCCTCGATGAGCTCGACACGGCCCGGCACGCCGGCGGCCGCGCCCTGCTTCGGATGCACGCGCAGGCCTTCGGGGCGCACGCCCAGGAAGCCGTCGCTCGGCAGGCGCCCGCCGGTGGCGGCGGAAAAACTCGGAATGGCACTCGCCGCCACCATGTTCATCGACGGCATGCCGATGAACTGCGCGACGAACTGGTTGGCGGGGCGGTCGTACAGCTCCAGCGGCGTGCCGACCTGTTCGATGAGCCCGTCTTTCAGCACCACCACGCGGTCGGCCAGCGTCATGGCCTCGACCTGGTCGTGCGTGACGTAGATGGTGGTGGCGCCGAGCGCGCGGTGCAGCTTGTGGATCTCGACGCGCGTGTTGCCGCGCAGCGCCGCATCGAGGTTCGACAGCGGCTCGTCGAAGAGGAACACCTTGGGCGCACGCACGATCGCGCGCCCGATGGCCACGCGCTGGCGCTGGCCACCCGACAAATCCTTCGGCGTGCGGTCCAGGTACTGCGTGAGGTTGAGCGTCTTGGCCGCGTACTCGACCTTGGTCCTGATCTCGTCCTTGGCCACGCCCGCGAGCTTCAGCGCGAAGGACATGTTGTCGTACACGCTCATGTGCGGGTACAGCGCGTAGCTCTGGAACACCATCGCCAGGTCGCGCTTGCCCGACGGCGTCCAGGTGATGTCCTTGCTGTCGAGCAGCAGGTTGCCGCTGGTGATCGGTTCGAGCCCCGCGATCAGCCGCAGCAGCGTCGACTTGCCGCAGCCCGAAGGCCCGACGAAGACGATGAACTCGCCCTTCTGGATTTCGAGGTCGACGCCCTTGATGATGTGGACGTCGCCAAAGCTCTTCTTGATGTTCTTGAGTTCGAGGTAGGCCATGAGATGTCTCCCTTTCTTTACTTGACGGCGCCGAAGGTCAGGCCTTGCACCAGTTGCTTCTGGCTGAACCAGCCGAACACGACGATGGGCGCGATGGCCATCAGCGAGGCGGCCGACAACTTGGCCCAGAACAGGCCCTCGGGGCTGGAGTACGAGGCGATGAGCGTGGCCAGCGTGCCGGCCTTGGCAGAGGTGAGGTTCAGCGCCCAGAAGGCTTCGTTCCAGCTCAGCACCAGGCACAGGAGGCCGGTCGATGCGAGCCCACCGACCGACAGCGGCATCACGACATGGCGGAACTCGGTCCACAGGCTCGCGCCGTCCATGCGCGCGGCCTCGAGGATCTCGTTCGGAATGTCCTTGTAGGCGCTGTAGAGCATCCACACCATGATCGGCAGGTTCGACAGCGTGAACACGATGGTGAGCGCGGTGAGCGAGTCCAGCATGCCGGCGGTCTGCGCGAGCACGTAGATCGGCACCAGCGCACCGACGGCCGGCATCATCTTGGTGGAGAGCATCCACATGAGGATGTCGCGCGTCTTCTTCGTGCGAAAGAACGCCATCGAGTACGCGGCGGGCGCGGCGATCAAGAGGCCCAGGATGGTCGAGCCCAGGCTCGTGATGAGCGAGTTGCGTGCGTACAGCAGGTAGTCGCTGCGGCGCTGCACTTCGCCGAAGTTGTCGAGCGTGGGCTCGAAGACGAACAGCGGCGGCACGTGGATCGCCTGCAGCTCCGTCTTGAAGGCCGTGAGGAACAGCCAGCCGAGCGGGAAGAACAGAAGCAGTGCCACGGCCCACGCACCGACGGTGCGCAGCAGCTGGGGAAGGAAGTTGCTGGGTTGCATGGTCGTTCCTTCAGTCCAGGTTCTTGCCGATGATGCGGATCAGGAACACCGCGACGATGTTGGCCAGCACCACCGCGAACAGCGCACCGGCCGACGCCACGCCCACGTCGAAGTTCATGAGCGACTGCTTGAAGATCATGTAGGTCATGTTCGTGCTCTCGTTGCCCGGGCCGCCATTGGTGGTGATGGCGATCTCGGCGAACACGCTGAGCAGGAAGATCATCTCGATCATGATCACCACGGCCATCGGGCGGCCCAGGTGCGGAATGGTGAGATAGAAGAAGCGCTGGAACGAACTCGCGCCGTCCATGCGCGCGGCTTCCATCTGTTCGCGGTCCAGCGACTGCAGCGAGGTGATGAAGATCAGGCAGGCGAAGGGCAGCCATTGCCAGGCCACCATGATGATCACGGAGAACAGCGGCACGTCGGTGAGCCAGTCGACCGGCTGCGCGCCGAAGAAGCGCCACACGTCGGCCAGGATGCCGTAGATGGGGTTCATCATCATGTGCTTCCACAGCAGCGCGTTCACTGCGGGCATGACGAAGAAGGGCGAGATCAGCAGCACGCGCACGATGCCGCGGCCCGGGAAGGGCTCGTTCACCAGGAGCGCAAGCAGCACGCCGAACACCACGGTGATGACGATGACGCTCCCGATGAGCAACAGCGTGTTCCACGTGGCCGGCCAGAAGTCGGGGTCGGTGACGAAGTAGTGAAAGTTCTCGATGCCCGCGAACGTGCGTTCGCCGGGCTGCATGAGGTTGTAGTTCACGAACGAGAAGTACAACGTCATCAGCAGCGGCACGATCATCCACAGGAAGAGCGTGAGCACGGCGGGCGCCATGAGGGCGCGGGGCAGGAGTCTTTTCATGGTCTGTTCCTCTCAGGCTGCGGCCCTCTCCCCGCGGGGAGAGGGGAAGAAGCGCGGCTTACTTGTAGTAGCCCGCTTTCTTCATCTCGCGCTCGGCTGCGAGCTGCGAAGTCTTCAGCGCCTGGTCGACCGTGACCTTGCCCGACAGCGCCGCGCTCATCTGCTGGCCCACCGCCACGCCGATGGCCTGGAACTCGGGAATGGCCGCGTACTGCACGCCGACGTACGGCGACTTGGGCAAGGTGCTGTCGCTGAGGTTGGCGCTGTCGATGGCCTTCTTCTCGGCGGCGGCAAACTTGGCGACCTTCTGGAACTCGGGGTTCGCGTAGGTCGACTTGCGCGTGCCGGTGGGCACCGTGCCCCAGCCGTGTTCCTTGGCGACGAGGTTGACGTACTCCTTGGAGGTCGCCCACTTCACGAAGGTCTGCGCGGCGGCGCCCTTGGTCGAGCTGGCGGGAATGGCCAGGTTCCAGGTCCACAGCCAGTTCGCGCCCTTCGGCGTCACGGCGACGGGTGCTTGCGCGAAGGCCACCTTGTCGGCCACCTTCGACTGCTTGGGATCGCTGATGAACGAGGCCGCGATGGTCGCGTCGACCCACATGCCGCACTTGCCTTCGTTGAAGAGCGCCAGGTTCTCGTTGAAGCTGTTGGCCGAGGCGCCCGGCGGGCCGTAGGCCTTCATCAGGTCGACGTAGAAGCCGATCGCGTCCTTCCAGGGCTTGGTGTCGATCTGCGGCTTCCACTGCATGTCGAACCACTGGCCGCCGTTGGTGTTGACCAGCGTGGTCAGGAAGGCCATGTTGTCGCCCCAGCCCGGCTTGCCGCGCAGGCACATGCCGTACAGGCCGCCCTTGGGGTCATGGATCTTGCCGGCCAGCTCCTTCACCTGCGCCCAGGTGGGCTGCTCGGGCATCTTGAAGCCGACCTTGTCGGCCAAGTCCTTGCGGTACATGAGCATCGAGCTCTCGCCATAGAAGGGCGCCGCGTACAGCTTGCCTTCGTGCGACAGGCCGGCGCGGATGGCGGGCAGCAGGTCGTCGGCGTCGTAGGCGGCATCGGTGGCGATGGGCTGCAGCCAGCCCTTCTTCGACCAGATCGGCGCTTCGTACAGGCCGATGGTCATCACGTCGAACTGGCCGCCCTTGGTGGCGATGTCGGTGGTCACGCGCTGGCGCAGCGTGCCTTCCTCGAGCGTGACCCACTTGAGCTTGATGTCGGGGTTGGCCTTTTCGAAGAAGGGCGTGAGCTTCTGCATCTCGATCATGTGGCCGTTGTTGACGGTCGCGATCACGAGTTCGGTGGCGGCGTGGGACACAAGGCCCGTGCCGATGAGTGCGAGGGCGAGGCCCGCTTTCAGAAAGCGCTTCATGGTGTCTCCTTGGGTGAGCGACGCCTCGGTATCGTGGTCGCCGTGCCCGGATTCTGGAGAAACGCGCTTGCGATTTTGGTATTTCGAGCGGCCCAACCAGTACTCTCTTGCACCAGTTGGCTAGTGAAATCCCTAGTTAACGCAATTCAGGATGGAAAAACGTCCGACTGAAGTTCTCGCCCGTCACGCGTGCCCGCCCAGCAGCTGGCGCCGGAACTGCGCCGCCGCCGGCGACAGCGGGCGGTCCTCGCGGGTGATGAGGCAGATCGGCGGCACGCGCACCGGCAGCTCGACCGGCACGGTGCGCAGCACGCCCAGCCGGCCGTAATGGTTGGCCTGAGAGGCAGGCATGACGGCGGCCATGTCGGAGTTCTCCAGCAGCGCCGTGATGGCAATGGGCGATGCCGTTTCGATGATGTCCAGCCGCGCCTGGATGCCCGCCTCGCGCATCGCCGCCTCGAAGCGCCCGCGCTGCGGCGAGCCCGGCGGCTGCAGCACCCACGACCAGCTCGCCATCTCGGCCAGCGTGACCGTGGCCGCGCGCTCGAACACCGGGTGCGCCGCGCGCACCACGACCACCTGCGACTCGCCCAGCAGCGGCACGCTCGCGTACTTGGCCTCGTCGTGGCCGTCGGTGAGGCGGCCCAGCACGAGGTCGACGTCGCCCTGCTCCAGCTGCGCCTGCATCAGGTCGCTGGTCTCGACCACCACCGACACGGCCACCTGCGGATGGCGCAGATGGTAGGCGACCAGCGCCGGCGCCAGCAGCTCGGGCACCGCACCCGGCACGCTGCCCACGCGCAGCGCGCCGCTCAGGCCGGAACGCAGCGCGAGCATTTCCTCGCGCGCGGTGCCGAAGTCGCTGAGCACGCGGTGGGCGTAGCGGATCAGGATCTCGCCGTAGGGCGTGGGGGCCATGCCGCGCGCCAGGCGCTCGAAGAGCTGTTCGCCCAGCGACTCCTCCAGCTGCTGCAGCAGCTTGGTGGCCGCGGGCTGGCTGATGTTCATGGCCTCGGCCGCTCGGCCAAGATGGCGGTGCGCATCGAGCCGGGCCAGCAACAGCAGCTGGCGCGGCCTCACATGCAGCATCAGCGAGGCGTCGGTGAGGCCGGGTTTCATGCACAAAAGTATATGGAGCTTCGGCCTTTTTCGATTGGATCGCGCGCCAGAAGCTCCGTAGGCTCGGGCCCACAACAAGCAGGAGACGACGCGATGACCCTCTTTCCCCTGGCCCGCGGTGCCGGCCTGGTGGCGCTGCTGGCGCTGGCCGCCTGCCTGAACGCGGGTGCGCAGCCGGCCTACCCCGACAAGCCGCTGCGCATCCTGGTCGGCGCCTCGCCCGGCGGCGGCACCGACATCCTCGCGCGCGTGCTGGCCGACAAGTTCGCGCCCGCGCTCAAGCAGCCCGTGACGGTGGAGAACCGCCCCGGCGCATCGAACACCATCGCCGGCGAACTCACGGCCCGCGCGCCGGCCGACGGCGCCACGCTGCTGCTGGCCACCAACACGGCGCAGGCCGTGGCGCCGCACATCCTCAAGCTCAAGTACGACCCGCTGAAAGACCTGCAACCCATCGGCCTCGTGGCCGTGATGCCCAACGTGCTGGTGGTGTCGGCCAGCTCGCCCTACAAGTCGGTGAAGGACCTGCTGGCCGCGATGGCCGCGAAGCCCGGCGGCTTCAAGTACGCGTCGTCGGGCATCGGCAGCACGCAGCACGTGGGCGGCGAAGCCTTCAACCTGGCCACGGGCATGAGCTCGATCCACGTGCCCTACAAGGGCAGCTCGCAGGCGCACATCGACATCATCTCGGGCGAGGTCGAGATGATGTTCGACAGCACCTCCTCGGCCATGGGCCAGATCCGCGCCGGCAAGTTCCGCGCGCTGGCCGTGAGCGCGCCGCAGCGCTCGCCCGAGCTGCCCGACGTGCCGACGCTCGCCGAGCAAGGCGTCAAGGGCGCCGACGTGTCGACCTGGTACGGCCTGTACGTGACGGCCGGCACGCCGCGCCCGGTGGTCGAACGGCTGAGCGCCGAACTCACGCGCACGATGGGCCTGGCGGACGTGCAGTCGCGCATCAAGGCCCTGGGCGGCGAGCCCGGCACGCTGACCGGCGAACCCTTCGCGGCGATGAACCGGCAGGAGTTCGACCACTACGGCCGGCTCGTGCGCGATGCGCGCGTCAAGGCCGAGTGAGGCCGTCCCTTCTTTCTCTTTTCCCCACCTCCATTGCCGACCATGTCTACCCCCTCGACAACCCCGCGCGTGACCTCCGCCAAACCCCGCATCGCCGTGTTGCTCGGCGACCCCAGCGGCGTCGGCCCCGAGATGGCCGTGAAGCTGCTCGCGCGCCAGCGCAACCTCGACGCCGCGCGCGTGCTGCTGATCGCCGACCCCGTCGTGCTGGCCGCGGGCGAGCGCGTGGCGGGCGCGAAGCTGGCCCCTTTGCAGGTGAACACCCTGGACGACCTGCGCTTCGAGGACGGCCGCCCGAGCCTCCTCGTGCGCGACTGGATGGCGGGCGAGGAGCCGGTGCTCGGCGAATCGAACGAGCGCTCGGGCCGGGCCTCGTTCGAAGCGCTGGAGCTGGCGACGCAGGCCGTGCGGAACGGCCAGGCCGACGCGATCCTCTTCGCGCCGCTCAACAAGCATTCGCTGCGCCTGGGCGGCCTCGTGCACGAGGACGAGCTGCGCTACATGCAGGAACGCTTCGCGGTCACCGGCTTCGTCTGCGAGTTCAACCTCACCGGGTCGCTGTGGACCTCGCGCGTGACCTCGCACATTCCGCTGAAGGACGTGGCGCGGCACATCACAGTGGAGGGCGTGCGCGACGCCGTGAAGATCATCGCGTCGGCACTGCGCCGCGCCGGCGTGGCGCAACCGCGCATCGCCGTGACCGGGCTCAATCCGCACGCGGGCGACGGCGGCTCGATCGGCATGGAAGAGATCGAGATCATCGCGCCCGCCATCGAGCAACTGCGCGCCGAAGGCCACGACGCGCGCGGCCCGTTCTCGCCCGACACCGTGTTCATCGGCGCGCGGCGCGGCGACGTCGATGCGGTGGTGTCGATGTACCACGACCAGGGCCAGATCGCGATGAAGCTCATGGGCTTCGAGCAGGGCGTGACCTTGCACGGCGGCCTGCCCGTGCCCGTGGCCACCTCGGCCAGCGGCAGCGCCTTCGACATCGCCGGCCAGGGCGTGGCGCAGATCGAAGGGCTGCAGCAGGCTTTCGACCTGTGCGTGCGGATGGCAAGCGGTGCGCCTGCTGCACCTGCGTCCATCGAGGCGGCGCTGGCCTGAGCCACCTGGCGCCCCAAAGAAAAAGGGCCGCGTGTGCGGCCCTTCGAAGGAAAAAAGCTCAGGCGCTCGGCGGTTCGCCGTAGGCGTTGCTCTCCGGCTGCGTCGGCTGAACGAAGAAATAGATCAGCACGAGATTGATCAGCGGGACGATCGACAGCAGCAAGAACCAGCCGCTCTTGCCGATGTCGTGCAGGCGGCGCGCGCCCACGGCGAGTGCGGGCAGAAGCAGGCCCAGCGCTGCGATGACGTACACGTATTGATGGATCAGGCCGGTGATGATGAGCACCCCGAACTGGGCCAGAAAAAACCACCAGAACTCCGAACGCGACGCACGACCGCTGAAGTCGGTGTACTTGGCGATGCACGTCTTGACCGCTGTTTGAAAGTCCATTGACTCGCTCCTCTTGATGAATCCCAGGGAAATTTCCCCGGGGCCATCATATCGGCGCACTGTGCAACGACAAACTCGGCCAAACCGGCCACCGCGCTGCAAACCAATGGCCTAAAGGCCTAGTGGATAGAGCCTTTGGCCAAGGCTCGCAAGCCTTGCGGTGACGTGTGCCGTCAGGTGCTCAGCCGCTGCAGCAGGCCGGCCGTCGAGGCATCGAGCCCCGAGACATCGCCCGAGGCCAGGCGCGGTTCGATGTCGCGCGCCAGCACCTTGCCGAGCTCCACGCCCCACTGGTCGAAGCTGTTGATGCCCCACAGCGCGCCGCTGGTGAACACGCGGTGCTCGTACATCGCGAGGAAGGCGCCCAGCGCTTCGGGCGTGAGTTTCTCGAACACGAAGAAGGTGCTCGGCCGGTTGCCCGGGAAGTTCTTGTGGCCGCCCTCGTCGAGCTTGCCGACCATCAGCGCCTGCGCCTGCGCGAGCGCGTTGGCCAGCAGCTTGGGGTGGTGGCCGTCGAGGTCGTGCGAGGCGTCGCGCACCGCCATGAACTCGAGAGGGATCACGTCGGTGCCCTGGTGCAGCATCTGGAAGTAGGCGTGCTGGCCGTTGGTGCCGGGCTCGCCCCAGAGCACGGGCGAAGTGCCGAAGGCCAGCGGCGCGCCGCTCGCGTCGACCTGCTTGCCGTTGCTCTCCATCTCGAGCTGCTGCAGGTAGGCCGGCACGCGCTTCAGGGCGCTGTGGTACGGCGCGATGCTGCGGCTCGTGAAGCGGTGAAAGTTGCGGTACCAGACGTCGAGCAGGCCCAGGCGCACGGGCAGGTTCTGCTCGAGCGGCGCGGTTCGGAAGTGCTCGTCCATCGCGTGCGCGCCCGCCAGCAGCCGGCGAAAGCCGTCGGCGCCGATGGCCAGCGCGATCGGCAGGCCGATGGCCGACCACAGCGAGTAACGCCCGCCCACCCAGTCCCAGAAGCCGAAGGTGGTGTCGATGCCGAACTGCTTCGCGGCCTCGACGTTGGTGGTAAGTGCGGCGAAATGGCCGGCGATGTCGGTGCCGCCCGACTGCTCGTACCAGCGCTTGGCCGAGAGCGCGTTCGTCATCGTCTCGGCCGTGGTGAAGGTCTTGGAGGCGACCAGGAACAGCGTGTGCTCGGGCGCCAGGCCCTTGAGCACGCCCGCCAGTTCGTGGCCGTCGACGTTCGAGACGAAGTGAAAGCGCTTGCCCGGCGCCACGAACTCCGCGAGCGCCAGCACCGCCATTTGCGGGCCGAGGTCGGAGCCGCCGATGCCGATGTTGACCACGTCGGTGATCGTGTGGTCGCTGCGCACCTTCTCGGCGTAGGCCAGCATGGCGTCGAGCGTGGCGTGCACTTCGCGCAGCTCGTGGGCCGTCTGGCGGCCGGTGGCCGCGTCGGCCGGCGCGCGCAGCAGCGTGTGCAGCACGGCGCGGTCTTCGGTGTTGTTGATGTGCGCGCCCGCGAACATGGCGTCGCGGTGGGCTTCGAGGCCGCATTCGCGCGCCAGCGTGAACAGCAGCGCCTCGGTGCGCGCGTCGATGAGGTTCTTCGACAGGTCGGCGAAAACGTGCGGCGCCTCCTGGCTGAAGCGCGCGAAGCGCCCGGCGTCCTCCACGAAGGCATGGCGAAGGTCGAACTGGCGACCGGCCGTGTCGAAGCTGGACTGCAGTTGCGCCCAGGCCGGCGCGCGGTCACAGCGCAGGGTCATGGTCATGTTTACTTGCCGCTTTCCTGCATGAGCTTTTCGAGCTTCACGGCGTCAGCCGCGAAGGCGCGGATGCCCTCGGCGAGCTTCTCGGTGGCCATGGCGTCTTCGTTGAGCGCGAAGCGGAAGCCGGCTTCGTCGTAGTGCACCTTCTCGGCCGTGCCACTCGCGGCAGCCTTGGCGTCGAGCGCGTGCGTGAGCGGCTCGTTGCTCGCGGCCAGTTCGGCCAGCAGCTCGGGGCTGATGGTCAGCAGGTCGCAGCCGGCGAGCGCCTGGATCTGCCCCACGTTGCGGAAGCTCGCGCCCATGACCTCGGTCTTGATGCCCTGCTGCTTGTAGTAGTTGAAGATTTCACGCACCGACTTCACGCCGGGGTCGTTGGCGCCCGCGCTGGCGGCTTCGTCCCACTTCGCACCGGCCGACTTCTTGTACCAGTCGTAGATGCGGCCCACGAAGGGCGAGATGAGCTGCACGCCGGCCGCGCCGCAGGCCACGGCCTGCGCGAACGAGAACAGCAGCGTGAGGTTGGTGCGGATGCCCTTCTGCTCGAGCAGGCGCGCGGCCTCGATGCCTTCCCAGGTGGAGGCGACCTTGATCAGCAGGCGCTTCTCGGTGTCGATGCCTTCGGCCTTGTACAGCGCCACGATGCGCTCGCCGCGGGCCACGGTGGCGGCGGTGTCGAACGAGAGGCGTGCGTCGACTTCGGTGGACACGCGGCCCGGGATGATGGAGAGGATTTCGGTGCCGAAGCGCACCAGCAGGCGGTCGATGACCTCGTCGAGCGGCTTGCCGGCGTGGGCCTTCACGGTCGCGTCGAGCAGCGGCCGGTACTCGGCCTTCTGCACGGCCTTGAGGATCAGCGACGGGTTGGTGGTCGCGTCCTGCGGCTTGGAAATGCTGAGCTGCTTGAAGTCGCCGGTGTCGGCAACCACGGTGGTCCACTGGCGGAGTGCATCGAGTTGGTTCATGAAATCAATTATCCGGGGAGGGGTGTGACAAGTCCTGCACGCAGTTGCGCGGCGGTCGATGTTTTCATGCGAACCGTAGCACGGGTTTTCGCGAAGCTCCATCGGCCTGCAGCGCGAAGGGTTGTCGGCCGCCCTGCCCTACAGGGGCTGTGGTCCCCGGCTGACGGCAGCCGGCCGCGGCCCGGGGCACCCTGAACGGGACGCGGCATCCACGCCGAGAACGACTTTCCCCAGGAGCCCTCATGACCCCTCGCCCCCCACGCCCCGCGACCGCCGCAGGCCGCGCCTTCGACGACCGCCGCACCAGCCACGCGATCGGCACCATGGCCACCGCGTTCGTCGTGGGCGGCGTGGCCACCTGGTACGCGCTGGGCGCCGCACGCACGGCCCGTGCCCGGCCCGCCGGCCCGGCCGACGGTGCCCCGCTGATGCGCGCGCCGCTGCAGGTGGTGGCGCCGGTCGACCTGCACCGCTACGCCGGTGTCTGGCACGAACAGGCGCGGCTGCCCAACCGGTTCCAGAAACAGTGCGCCGGCCCGGTGAGCGCCGAGTACATCCCGCAGCCCGACGGCACCGTGCAGGTGCGCAACCGCTGCGTGCGCGACGACGGCAACTTCGACGAGGCCATCGGCAGTGCGCGCGTGGTGCCCGTGGCCGGCCAGCCCGGCGCGGGACGGCTGCAGGTGCGCTTCGCCCCCGCCTGGATGGGCTGGCTGCCGCTGGTGTGGGGCGACTACTGGATCCTGAAGCTCGACCGCGACTACCAGGTGGCGCTGGTCGGCACGCCCGACCGTGAGTACCTTTGGGTGCTGTCGCGCGCGCCGCGCCTCGAAGACGACGCGCTGCAGGCCGAGCTGGACTACGCCCGCAGCCTGGGGTTCGACACCGACAGGGTGGTGCTCACCGGCAGGTAGCGCTGCAGTTGCGCCGGCAGCTTGTCGGGCGCGGTGCAGTGGATGGCGTGCCAGCCGAAGGCGCGCGCCATCTCGACGTTGGCGGCCGAGTCGTCGATGAACACCGTCTGCTCGGGGTCGAGGCCGTGGCGCATGGCCAGCAGCTCGTAGATCTCGCGCTCGGGCTTGAGAAACTTCACGTCGCCCGAGAACACGCCGCCGTCGAAGCGGCGCATGAAGGCGTGCCGGCGCTCGAGGGCGCGGGCGAACGGCACGGGCATGTTCGACAGGTAGTACAGCCGCAGCGGCTCGCCGGCATCGCGCTGCACGAGCAGCTCTTCGAGCATCGCGACCGTGACGTCGATCGGCGCCAGCCGCTCCCCGAGCCCGTCGAGCATGGCGTGCAGCGACTCGGCGGGCAGCGCCAGCCGTGCCGACATGCGGGCGATGGCATCGTCCAGCGTGCGGGTGCCGCAGTCGAAGCCGGTCCAGTCGTCGTGATGGAAAAGGGCCCGGCCCAGGGCCGCGGCGGCGGCGTCAGTGGGGGCGTGAGAGGGGAGATGGGCCTGGACCAGCCGTGCCGGCTCCCAGGCGAACAGCACGGCGCCAAGATCGAAAACCACGTTCATGGCGCCATTGTTTCATGCGCCGGGCACCACGCTCACGCCATGGGTTCCGAGCGACAGGGTGGTCTGCGTGCCGGCCGCCAGCGGGCGCGACAGGTCGGTCGAGACCACGAAGACCGGCCCCAGCGGGGTGTCGAAGCCGTATTCGTAGAAGCTGCCCAGGTACGCCGACTTGCGCAGCGTGGCGGGCAGGCCGTCGAGCGCGCCGATGTCCCAGGCCTCGGGCCGCACCGCCACCTTCACCGTGCCGGGCGCCACCGCGTAGCGCGGCTGCAGCCGCAGCGGGCCGAGCGTGACGCTGCCGTCGGCCTGCGCCACGGCCGGGAACACCATCGCCTCGCCCATGAAGCCGGCGACGAACTCGCTCTCGGGCCGGCCGTAGAGCTGCTCGGGCGTGCCGCGCTGGGCGATCACGCCGTGGTCCATGACGATGATCTGGTCGCTCACGGCCAGCGCCTCGCTCTGGTCGTGCGTCACGTAGGCCACGGTGAGCTTCAGGCGCTGCTGCAATGAGCGGATTTCCTCGCGCATCTCGCGCCGCAGGCGGGCATCGAGATTGGACAGCGGCTCGTCGAACAGCAGCACCGCCGGTTCGAGCACCAGCGCGCGCGCCAGGGCCACGCGCTGCTGCTGGCCGCCCGACAGCTCGCTGGGCAGGCGCTCGTCGAAGCCGACGAGGCCCACGCCCCTGAGCGCCTCGCGCGCCCGCGCCGTGGCCTCGTCCCTCTTCACGCCGCTCATGCGCAGGCCGTAGCCCACGTTCTCGATCACGTTCATGTGCGGGAACAGCGCGTAGCTCTGGAACATCATGCTCACGTTGCGCTCGCCCGGCCCGAGCGTGGTGACGTCGCGCCCGCCCATGAAGATCGAGCCCGAGGTCGGCGATTCGAGCCCCGCGATCATGCGCAGCGTGGTCGTCTTGCCGCAGCCCGAGGGGCCGAGGATGGTGGTGAGCGTGCCCACGGGCACCTCGAAGCTGATGCCCTTGACGGCCATCGGGCCGTTCTTGTCCGTGCCGTAGCGCTTGGTGACGTTGCGGAATTCGATACCGTTCATACGGAGAGGCTTTCCATTTTGTGATGCCCTTGGTGATTGGGCGTGGCCCCGCGTCTTCCCAACTTGCGCTCTCCGACCACGAACTGCACCAGCGCAATGGCCAGCGACATCAGCACCATGAGCACCGTGCAGTAGGCGAGCGCGATGCCGTAGTCGCCATTGCCGACGCGGCCGATGATGTAGGTGGTGGCCAGTTCGTTCTCGGCCGTGACCAGGAAGATCACGGCGCTCACCGTCGTCATGGCGCGCACGAAGCTATAGACCAGCGCGGCCACCAGCGCCGGCTTGAGCAGCGGCAGCACCACCTTGAACAGCGTCTGCGAGGTGGACGCGCGCAGCATCAGTGAGGCCTCGTCGAGCGAGCGGTCGAGCTGCTTGAAGGCCGCCGTGCCGGCGCGCACGCCCACCGGCAGATTGCGGAACATGAAGCACAGCACGATGATGAGCCCGGTGCCCGTGAGCTCGAACGGCGGCACGTTGAAGGCCAGGATGTAGCTCACGCCGAGCACCGTGCCCGGGATCGCAAAGGCCAGCAGCGCGCCGAACTCGAAGGCGCCCTGCCCCTTGAACTCGTTGCGCGCCAGCAGCCAGGCGATCAGCAGGCCCAGCGCCGCGGTGATCGGCGCCGAGATGCCGGCCAGTTTCAGCGTGGTGATCAGCGAGTTCCACGCGGTGCCGGCCCACACCAGCCCGAACTGGCCCCACTCCAGCGCGAAGGCGCTCTTGAAGTGGTTGAGCGTGAAGCTGTAGTCGCGTCCCCAGGTCTGCACGAAGCCGCCCGCGAAGGCGAACAGGTAGACCACGCCGGTGAAGGCGATCCACGGCAGCGCGATGCACTGGATGGTGCGGCGCACGCCGTCGGGCAGCGCCATCGCGATGCCGGCGTCGCCCTTGCCGCTCACGGTCGTGTAGTTCTGCTTGCCGAGCAGGCCGCGCTGCAGCGCGAACACGCCGAGCGCGAACAGCGTGAGCACCCAGGCCAGCGACGCGGCGCGGCCCTGGTCGTACTGCGCGCCGACGATGGCAAAGAAGATGTCGGTCGACAGCACCGAGAACTGCCCGCCCACCACCACCGGGTTGCCGAAGTCGGCAATGCTCTCGATGAAGCCGACCAGGAAGGCGTTGGCCAGCCCGGGCTTGAGCAGCGGCAGCGTCACGGTGAAAAACGCGCGGCGCCGGTCGGCGCGCAGCATCTGCGCGGCCTCTTCCAGGCTCGGCGCGATGCCCTGCACCACGCCGCGCATGATCATGAAGGCGATGGGCGTGAAGGCGAACAGCTGCGCCACCAGCACGCCCGGCATGCCGTAGAACCAGCGCGTGGGCTCGATGCCGAACACGTTCTCCAGCACCTGGTTGACGATGCCCGCACGGCCGAACAGCAGGATCAGGCCCAGGCCGACCACGAACGGCGGCGTGATGATCGGCAGCAGCGCCAGCACGCGCAATGCGCCCTGCCCGCGCCGGCTGCCGCGCTCGGCCATCAGCGCCATCAGCGTGCCCAGGAAGGTGGTGCCGGCCGCGGTGAGCAGCGCCAGCACCAGCGTGTTCCAGGCCACGCCGCAGCGCACGCCGCCCGCCAGGCAACCCAGGCCCCAGATGCGCTCGGTGAACACGCGCGCCGCGAAGGCCGTGATCGACCACTGCCCGTCTTCGTTGAAGAAGGCGCCCGACAGCGCCCGGCTCACCGGGTAGGCGATGAACAGCGCCATCAGCACGCCGCAGCCGACCACCGAGGCAGAGACGAACAGATCGCCCTTGAACAGGCCGAGCCGCGCCATGCCGAAGGCCGCCAGCAGCACCAGCGCCGTGAGCGCCACGAAGCCGCCCGCGCCGATGCCGAACTGGTTGACCGCCAGTTCGCCGAACTGGGTGTTGAGTGCCGCGACGCTCCAGCCGCGCGCGCCGATGGTGAAGCCCGCCACGGCCAAGCCGATGGCGCCGATCGCGCCGCCCGCCAGCAGCCAGCGCCCCTGCGCCTTGCCGGCCGGCAAGGCCGCGCCGACGGCGCACAGCAGCAGCCCGGCCAGCCCGATGAAGAGCCAGCTGCGGCCCTGCGTCGCGGCCTGCATCAGGCCGTTGGCGCCCTCTGCCTGCCCGAAGACCTGCGGAACGGCTTCGTACCAGGTCGCATCCTGGATCGCATACCAGGGCAGCACGAGGTAGGCCGCCAGGCCCAGCGCGACCCAGGCCCAGATCCATCGCCGCGCGCGCCGGGCGGCGGCCAGGGACGCCGGGTTGGCCGGCGCGCCTTCGTTGGAACGCGCCTGCACTTAGCGCGGCAGCGAGTTGACGTCTTTTTCCCAGCGCGCGATCAGGCGGCGACGCTCGGCGCTGGCGCCGTACTTGGCGTAGTCGTAGTTGATGAACTTGATCTTCTTGAAATCAGGAATGCGCGGATCGAGCTTGGCGCTCGCATTGCTGGGCAGCTGGAACTGCTTGTTGGCGGCGCCCAGCTCCTGCGCGGCGGGCGTGAGCGCCCATTCGTAGAACTTCTTGGCCGCATCGAGGTTGCGCGCGCCCTTGATGACGCTCATGGAGCCGATCTCGGCGCCGGTGCCGTCGCTGGGCGTGATGGTTTCGACGGGGAAGCCCTGCATCTTCTCGCCGGGGCCGTCGTGCACGAAGCTGATGGAGATCGCGGTTTCGCCGCGCGCCACCGCCTTGATCGGGCCGGTGCCCGAGCGCGTGTACTGGCCCACGTTCTTGTGCAGCGCCTTGAGGTAGTCGAAGGCCTTGTCCTCGCCCATGAGCTGCACCAGCGTGGCGATCATGGTGTAGGCCGTGCCGCTCGATGCGGGGTTGGCCACCTGGATGTCGCCCTTGTACTCGGGCTTGAGCAGGTCGGCCCAGGTCTTGGGCACGGGCAGCTTCTTCTTGGCCAGCAGCTCGGGGTTGTAGCCGAAGCCCAGCGGGCCCGAGTAGATGCCCACGGTCTTGTAGCCCGACTGCTTGGCCTGCTGCTGGGCCCAGGGATGCAGCTGCGTGAGCGTGGGCGACTTGTATTCGAGCGTGAGCCCCTGCTCGGCCGCCTGCAGGTGCGGGTCGCCCGTGCCGCCGAACCAGACGTCGGTCTTGGGGTTGTCCTTCTCGGCGATGAGCTGGGCCAGCGCCTCGCCCGAACCCTTGAGCGCCATGTTGATGCGCACGCCCGTGGTGCGGGCGTAGACGGTGGAGATCACGTTGCACCACTCGGCCTGCACCGAGCAGATGACGTTGACGGTCTGCGCCGACGCGGCGGCCGACAGACCCAGCAGCGCGGCTGCCGTGAAAAGCTTCTTCATTGGTATTCCCCTGCCTCGGCAATAAAAAAAGGCCTCGCGGCCATGGGACAGCGTAGCTTTAGTACAGGTGTGCCGAATCGGTACAAGTACCATCGCGACTGGCACGTTGCCTGCTCGGCATTCAGACAAAGGAAAGTTTTCTCATGAGCTTCGATCTCGTTCTGTTCGGCGGTACTGGCGACCTTGCGTGGCGCAAGCTGATGCCCGCGCTGTTCCAGGCCTTCAGGCACGGCAGCCTGCCGCAGGACGGGCGCATCGTCGGCGTGGCACGCGACGACCTGTCGGACGACCAGTACCGCGAGCTGATCCAGTCGCGCTTCAGCGCCGTCGAAGGCGCCAAGCGCCCCTCCCCCGAGGAGTTCAAGAAGTTCGCGTCCATGCTGCACTACCTGCGCATGGACCTGTCCAAACCCGCCGACTACGCCAGCCTGGCCGACCTGCTCAAGCAGCGCGACGCCAAGACGGTCGTGATGTACGTGGCCACGGCGCCCGCGCTCTTCACGCAGGTGGTCGAGCAGATCGCCGCCGCCGGGCTCAACGGCCCGCGCACCCGCGTCGTGCTCGAGAAGCCGCTGGGCCACGACCTGGCCTCCAACCGCGCCATCAACGCCGCGGTGGGCAAGGTGCTCGAAGAGAAGCAGGTCTTTCGCATCGACCACTACCTGGGCAAGCCCTCGGTGCAGAACCTGTTCGCGATGCGCTTCGGCAATGCCCTGTTCGAGCCCATCTGGCGCCGCGAGCACATCGCCAACATCCAGATCACCATGGCCGAGGACCTGGGCGTGGAAAAGCGCGGCGCCTTCTACGACCAGACCGGCGCGCTGCGCGACATGGTGCAGAACCACGCGCTGCAGCTGCTGTGCGCCGTGGCCATGGAGCCGCCCATCAACGCGCACGCCGACGCCATCCGCGACGAAAAGCTCAAGGTGCTGCGCGCCCTCAAGCCCTGGACGCCCGAGAGCCTGGGCCTGCACGCGGTGCGCGGCCAGTACACGGCCGGCACGGCCTACGGCGAGCGGGTGCAGGGCTACCGCGACGAGCCGGGCGTGAACCCCGACAGCCGCACCGAAACCTTCGTGGCGCTACGCACTGAAATCGCCAACTGGCGCTGGGCCGGCGTGCCCTTCTACATCCGCACCGGCAAGCGGCTGGCCTCGCGCGACGCACGCATCGAGGTCAACTTCCGCCCCACGCCGCACGCCATCTACCGCGCACCCGCAGGCAACGTGAACAAGCTGGTGATCAACCTGCAACCGAAAGACGGCCTGGAACTGCACATGCTCGCGCAGGCGCAGGACAACCGCCAGCGCGGCGGCAACGGCCACGCCAGCGCCGCGCAACTGGCGCCGGTGCAGCTCGACCTCGACTTCGACAAGCGCTTCGGCGCCGAGCGCGTGGGTGCCTACGAACGCCTGCTGCTAGACGTGATCGACGGGCGCCTCAACCTGTTCGTGCGCAGCGACGAGCAGGAAGAAGCCTGGCGCTGGGTCGAGCCGCTCATCGACTCCTGGGAGTCCGACGGCGGTCCGCGCCCCTATGCGGCCGGCACCTGGGGCCCCAGCGCGTCGAGCGCCATGATCGCGCGCGACGGCTTCGCCTGGGGCGAGGAGCAGTAAAGCCGCCGAATGCGCCGCGCCTTCAGCCGAACTGAAGGCAGCGCATGCTGAGCGTGCCCGACTGGAAGCCTTCGTAGACCGTCTTCGCACGCTCGCCCGGCGCCGCAGCGCCCAGGGCATACAGGAAGGGAAAGTAGTGGTCCGGCGTGGCCACGGCGGTCGACGCCCCTTCGAGTTTTTCGTAGCCGATCAGCGCGCGGTCGTCCCGGCCGGCCAACGCGGCCTTGACCGCCTCGTCGAACGACTGCGCCCACGGGCGGCTCGCCTTGAGCCCATCGGGCGTGCCACGGTCGGTGGCGCGCAGGTTGTGCACCACGTTGCCGCTGCCCATCACGAGCACGCCCTGGTCGCGCAAGGCCGCCAGGTCGCGCCCCACCGCATGGTGGAACGCCGCCGGCTTGTCGTAGTCGATGCTGAGCTGGAAGACCGGCACGTCGGCCTTCGGGTACAGGTGCTTCAGCACGGTCCAGGTGCCGTGGTCCAGCCCCCACTGCTCGGTGGCGATCACCGGCGCCTGCTTGACAGCGCCGATCGTTTCGCGCGCCAGTGCGGGATGACCGGCCGCGGGGTACTCGATGTCGAACAGCGCCTGCGGAAAGCCGCCGAAGTCGTGGATCGTCTTGGGCCGCGTCTGCACCGTGACCCCCGTCGCGCCCCGGCTGAGCCAGTGCGCCGACACGCTGAGGATCGCCGTGGGGCGCGGCAGCTCGCGGCCCCAGGCGGCGAGGCGGCGTGTGAAGGCGTTGTCCGCCAGCGCATTCATCGGCGAGCCGTGGCCGATGAAGATGACCGGCATGCGGCGCGCCGGTGCTGCGCCGGCCGCGTGCGCGATCTCGGTCATCGACGCGAGCGCGGCGGTCGCGCCCAGCGCCGAGCCCATGAGAAAGCCACGGCGGCCGAGCAGGCGGGTCATCGGGGTGGAGGTCATCGTGTCAGGGGTGTGGATTCGGGGCCAACCCGGGACTGTGCAGCAAAGTGGGAGCTGGGACAGTGCGTTTACGCACACCGCCCGGCGCAAGGGCCATGGTTCACGGCACGAATGCACGCAGGCGCTCGCCCAGCGGCGCCAGGAAATCGCGCAGCAAGGGCTCGCGCATCAGCGTGTCCAAGTAGCCCGGGGCCAGTCGACCGTTCTCCGCATACACCGCCAACACGCGCAGGCTCTCGCCGCGCAGCGCCGTGGTCGCGTGGACGTTGCCCTGCCGCTCGCAGGCACTCGCCATGTCGCGCAGCAGCGCCGTGGCATCGTCGGCATCGGGCGCCCACTGCTGGCCGTAGAGCCGGGCCAGCCGCAGGGCATCGGCGGACGGCATGTCGGGGAAGACCAGCGGCAGGAGGCGTTCGCGCACACGGGTCAGCGCCGTCACATCGGTTTCCGTGAGGCCCGCGGCGTGGCGGCGCGTCAGGTGGCTCAGGTTCATGCCGAGGTTGGCGAGCCGCACACCGCCGCGCACCAGTTCCAGCAGCAGGCCGAGCCATGCGAACCGGCCGAGCGTGGCGTCGAAGCCGAGCCCGCGTTGCTGGATGCGCGGCAGCGACAGCATCAGGCCGCCCATCAGCAGCGGTTGTTCGTGCGGCAGATGCGCCAGCAACGCGGCCAGGATCTGGTCGTGCATCTCCGGCAGGCGCTGCATCGGTGGTTCCGCGTCGCCATCGCGGGCGAACCAGGCACCGACCGCGCCGATCTCCGGCGACGCGCGCAGGAACGCGGACTGCACCTGCAGGCGCTCGGGCGCACAGCGCACGGTCGGTGCCCACAGCGCCAGCGCGTCGCCGCGCGCCTGCATCAACCCCCATTGCGCGGCCGCCGCCCAGCCCATCGGGACGGGCGCCTGCAACAGCAGCAGCCCGGCCAGACGCGGATCGGCGGCCATGCGCGCGCGAACCACGGCGACGGTGGCGTCGGTGGAGCCGTCGTCCACCACGATGATCTGGTGCGGTGCGAGGCTCTGCTCGGCGATCGATGCCAAAGCCTCCGCGATGTTCGCCTCGTCGTCGCGAGTCACCATCAGGACGGACACGTGCGAGGCAAGCTCAGCCGTATTCCGTGCCTGCTGCCCCACCCATCGCTGCCGGGCCGCCGCAAGGTAGCGCTGCATCGCCCCCGCCAGCACCTCATGCTGGGACGGCAAGGATTGCAACGCCCGCGGCCCGGCGATTTCCAGCGCGCGCCGCCGCGGCGCATCGGCCACCAGCGCGCGCACGCGGTCGACCAGCTCGTCCTTCGTGCACCCTTCGACCGCATCGCGCAGCACCTGCGGAATCTCGGAATGCGGATACAGCTCCGACACCACGGCCTTGCGATGCCGCAGCAGGATCGACAGGCGCGGCAGCTCCACCGTGCTGGAGTGGTCGGCCTTGCGCATGTTCAGCCCGACCTTGGCGCGCGGCAGCAAGGCGTCACGCTGCGCCGGCGTCCAGGCGGTGCCGAAGGGATAGGCCACCCGCAGCCCCGCGGCCGTCAGCGCCTCCAGCACCTGCAGCCGCCGGGGCGTCGTCTCGCCGAAGAAGATGACGTCGATGTCCTGCTGCGCGTCGTCCAGCACCGCGGACGCCGGCAGCAGCGGCGTGGCCATCGGCTCGAAGCCCGGACCCACGTAGTCCGACCGGTAGATGCCCAGCGCCGGGTGGTGTACCATGTTCTCGAGGCTGTACTCCCACACGTGAGCGCGCTGCAGCAGCCGTTGGTAGCCGGGCATCTGTGCGAGCAACGCGGGCAGGGCCGGCTCGAAGTTGACGACGATCGCGTTCGGCGGCAGCTCGTCGTCCGAGGGCAGGCTCAGGCCCATCGCGAAGAAGAAGAGGTTGATGTCGTCGTTGTCGACACCCGGGCCCGGCGCGATGCTCGTGGTGTAGCCGAGGCGTTCGCAGGCGAGGCGAAAGCCCTCCATCACCTCCCGCACGTTCTCGTTGCCCAGCGAGCAGAAGCGCAGGTGCGGCCGGTACGGAAAGTCCGCCGGCCAGCCCTGCGGGCTGCCGCCTTCACTCACAAACGGCCTTCCTCCACCGCATGGCAGGCCACCTGCACGCCCTTGAGACTCAACAGCGACGGCCGCTCCGTCGAACACCGCGCATTCGCATGCGGGCAGCGCGGATGAAAAGCACAACCGGTCGGCGGGTTCAGCGGGTTCGGCACTTCGCCCTGCACCGGCGTACGCGCGCGACCGGTGTGCTTCATCTGCGGGATCGCGTCGAGCAGCATGCGGGTGTACGGATGCTGCGGCTCGGCAAAGAGCTTCTGCTTGTCGGCCACCTCGACCAGCCGGCCCAGGTACATCACGCCGACCTGGTCGGCCACGTGACGCACCACCGCGAGGTTGTGCGAGATGAAGAGGTAGGTCAGGCCCTGCTCGCGCTGCAGGTCCTTCATGATGTTGAGCACCTGCGCCTGCACGCTCACGTCGAGCGCCGAGGTGGGCTCGTCGCACACGAGGAACTCGGGCTGCGTGGCGAGCGCGCGCGCGATGGAGATGCGCTGGCGCTGGCCGCCCGAGAACTGGTGCGGGTACTTGCTCATGTCCAGCGGCGAGAGGCCGACCGACTGCAGCAGCTCGCCCACGCGCTGGCGCAGCGCGTCCTTGTCGCTCAGGATGCCGTGCTCGCGCAGCGGCTCGCCGATGATGTCCTCGACGATCCAGCGCGGGTTGAGGCTCGCGTAGGGGTCCTGGAAGATCATCTGGATGCGGCGGCGCAGCTGCCGGCCTTCGGGCGTCTTGAACGCGGCGTGCGCGTCCTGCCCGTCGAACTGCAGGCCGCCGCGCGTGGGCGCATACAGGCCCACCAGCAGGCGCGCCACGGTGCTCTTGCCGCAGCCCGATTCGCCGACCAGCGCGAGCGTCTTGCCGCGCTCGATGGAAAAGCTCACGCCGTCGACCGCATGCAGCAGCACGCGCGGCTTGCGTTCGAGCACGCGGTTGAGCCAGGGCGGCGAGACGTCGAAGGTGCGCGCGAGGTCGTGCGCGACCACAAGCGGCTCACCGGTCTTGGTCTTTGCCGCTGCGGCGTCCTTGCGGGGTTCGATCACGGCGCTCATCGGGTCACCTCTGCCAGGGGTTCGGCCGCCTCGGGCGTGGCGCGCTCGCCGGCCGCCAGGGCGTCGTGGTGCTGCGCGGCGATCTCGGCTTGGCCCGCGTGCGGGTCGGTGGCGTCGTGCAGCCAGCAGGAGGCGCGCGTGGCGCCCGCGTGCATCAGCTCGGGCCGTTCGGTCAGGCAACGTGCGAAGGTGCGCGGGCAGCGCGGGTTGTAGGCGCAGCCGGTGGGGATGGCATTGAGCCGCGGCATGGCGCCGTCGATCTGGTTGAGCCGTTCGCGGTCGCTCGTCATGTCGGGGATCGACGCCATCAGGCCCGAGGTGTAGGGGTGCGCGGGCCGGTGGATCACCTCGTGCACCGGGCCGATCTCGGCGATGCGGCCCGCATACATCACGGCCACGCGGTCGCAGGTTTCGGCGATCACGCCCATGTCGTGCGTGATGAGCATCACCGCCGCGCCGCGTTCCTTGCAGACCTGCTTGAGCAGCTGGATGATCTGCGCCTGGATCGACACGTCGAGCGCGGTGGTCGGCTCGTCGGCCACGATGAGCTTGGGCTCGGCCGCGAGCGCCAGGGCAATCACCACGCGCTGGCGCATGCCGCCCGAGAACTGGTGCGGGAAGTGGTCGATGCGCTGTTCGGCGGCGGGAATGCCGGTGTCCTGCAGCAGGCCGATGGCGCGCTTGCGCGCTTCCGATTCGGTCACGGGCAAGTGGGTGCGGATGGTCTCGATGAGCTGGCGGCCCACCGTGTACAGCGGGTTCAGCGAGGTCAGCGGATCTTGGAAGATCGCGCCGATCTTGCGGCCGCGGATGGGGCGCATCGCATCGAAACCGAGGTTGTCGATGCGCTGGCCCTCGAGCAGGATCTCGCCGCTGGCCACGCGGCCCGGCGGTTCGAGCAGGCCGATGATGGCCGCGCCGGTGAGCGACTTGCCCGCACCCGACTCACCCACCACGCCGAGGATTTCCCCGGGCGCGATGTCGAAGGAAATGCGGTCGAGCGCGCGCAGCGTGCCGCGGCGGTTCGGAAATTCGACGACGAGGTCTTTGACCTGGAGCAGCGTCATGGGGGCGTTCTCCTTTTCTGTTCAGCGCAAGCGCGGATTGAGCGCGTCGCGCAGCCAGTCGCCGAGCAGGTTCACGCTGAGGGCGATGAGCACCAGCATCAGGCCCGGGAACACCGTGATCCACCATTCACCCGAGAACAGGTACTGGTTGCCAATGCTGATGAGCGTGCCCAGCGAAGGCGAGGTCGGCGGCACGCCGACGCCCAGGAACGAGAGCGTGGCCTCGGTGATGATCGCGGTCGCGACCTGGATGGTGGCCAGCACCATCACCGGCCCCATCACGTTGGGCAGCACGTGGCGCAGCATGATGCGCAGCGGCGCCACGCCAGTGACGCGCGCGGCCTGCACGTATTCCTTGTTGCGCTCCACCAGCGTGGAGCCGCGCACGGTGCGCGCGTACTGCACCCAGCCCGTGAGCGAGATCGAGATGATCAGCACGCCGAAGGCCAGCGACTCGTGCGCGCCCGGAAAGAGCGCGCGGCCGACGCCGGCGATGAGCAGCGCCACGAGGATCGGCGGGAACGACAGCATCACGTCGCACACGCGCATGAGGAAGGAGTCGAGCCAGCCGCCGAAGAAGCCGGCCAGCAGGCCGAGCACCACGCCGACGACCACCGACAGCACCACCGACACCACGCCGACGATCAGCGAGATGCGCGCGCCGTAGATCACGGCCGAAAGAATGTCGCGGCCCTGGTCGTCGGTGCCGAGGATGTATTTGGTGGAGCCTTCGGCGCTCCACGCCGGTGGCAGGCGGGCGTCACCAAGTTCGAGGGTGGCGAGGTCGAAAGGGTTGTGCGGCGACACCCATCCGGCGAACACCGAACAGAAGACGCACACCAGCGCAATGACGGCGGCGGCGATCGCCACCGGCGAGGTGCGGAAGCTGTAGCCGACATCGCTGTCGAGCCAGCGAGCAAGGGTTTTTTTCATCGCCGGGCCGCGTGGGGGTTATTTTTCATCGTGAGGCAAAAAAGAATGGGCCCGCAAGAAGCGGGCCCATGGTCGGGCCGCTCAGGCAGCGGCCCACGGTCGACTTACTTGATGCTCATCCACTTGAAGTACATGAAGTTGTCGGCCAGTTGCACCAGCTCGACCTTCTTGCTCACGCCCCAGGCCAGCGACTGCTGATGCAGCGGCAGGTGGCCGATGTCGTCGGTGTGGACCTTGAAGGCTTCCTTGATCATCTCGTTGCGCTTGGCCTTGTCCGACTCGGACTGGATCTTCTTGGTCAGCTCGTCCAGCTTCGGGTTGCAGTAGGCGCCCAGGTTGAACTGGCCCGTGCCCTTGTCGTCGGGGCACGAGGTGAGCGAGCTCAGCGCGTTGTGCGAGTCGTAAGTGGTCGGGGTCCAGCCCAGCATGTAGAAGCTGGTGTCGCGGCGCAGGATCTTCGGGAAGTAGGTGCCCTTGGTCTCGGCCACGAGGTTGATCTTGACGCCGATCTTGGCCAGGTTGGCGGCCACGCTCTGACAGATCTGGCCGTCGTTGACGTAGCGGTCGTTCGGGCAGTTCATCGAGACTTCGAAGCCGTTGGGGTAGCCGGCTTCGGTCAGCAGCTTCTTGGCGGCATCGACGTCGAAAGGCAAGCGTTTGTCCTGGTCGGCGGTCCAGCCGTTGATGCCCGGGCCGACGAGCAGCGCGGTGGGCTTGGAGGCGCCGCGCATCACGGTGCGCTGGATGCCGGCGATGTCGATGGCCTGGTAGAAGGCCTGGCGCACGCGCTTGTCCTTGAAGGGGTTCTTGCCCTTCACGTTCGAGTACTGCAGCTCGTCGCGCTTCTGGTCCATGCCCAGGAAGATGGTGCGCATCTCGGGGCCGGTGATGACGCGGGCGTTGGGCGCGGCGTTGATGCGCGCGATGTCCTGCACGGGCACGGGCTCCATCACGTCGACTTCGCCGGAGACCAGCGCGGCCACGCGGGTCGCGGGGTTGGCGATGGGCGTGAACACGATCTCCTGCGCGTTGCCGTCGATCTTGCCCCAGTAGGTACCGTTGCGCGTGAACACCGTGCGCACGTTGGGCTGGCGCTCGCGCACGCGGAACGGGCCGGTGCCGTTGGCCTTGAACGAGGCGGTGTTCTCGATGCCCTTGCGGCGGTCGACGGGCTTGGTGGCCTGGTTTTCCTCGCACCACTTCTTGCTCATGATCATGGTGAGCGAGATCACGTCGGGCAGGATCGGGAACGGGCCGTTGGTTTCGATTTCGACGGCGAGGTCGCCGACCTTGCGCACGGCCTTGATCTCGCTGAGCGTGGCCTTCATGTCGGAGCCGTCGCCCTGCGCACGCGCGAAGCTGAACACGACGTCGTCGGCGCTGAACGGCGTGCCGTCATGGAACACCACGCCCTTGCGCAGTTCGAAGCGCCACACGTTCGGCGAGGTCTGCTTCCAGCTCGTGGCCAGCAGCGGTGCCAGGCTCAGGTCCTTGTTGCGGCCCACGAGAGTTTCATAGACGTTGGCGGTGACGCTCAGCTGCAGCGACTCGTTGAGCGAGTGCGGGTCGAGCGACAGGGCATCGCCCTGGTTCGCGATGCGGATGGTCTGCGCGCTGGCGACCATGCTGACGGCGCCCAGGGCGCACAGGACAGCGACCGCAGCCGCTTGCTTCTTGAAACTCATGGGAACACTCCTCGGGTTGAAATCGGACACATCACGGCGCCGCGGTGGCGGCGGCTTTCCCTGGCTGCGTGCTGCGGGTAGCAGCAAGCGGCATGCCCTGCTCGATCAGGCCCGCATGCAATGCGGCGCCCAGCGGCAGGATCTCGTCGTTGAAGTCGTAGCGGCTGTTGTGCAGGAAGGCGCCGCTGCGGGCGTCCTGGCCGATGCGCAGATAGGCACCGGCCTTCTTCTGCAGCATGAAGGAAAAATCTTCGGCGCCCATGCTGGGCTCCATGTTGCGGTCGACGTTCTTCGCACCGACCAGCGATTCGGCCACGTCGGCCGCGAACATCGCTTCGGGCGCGGTGTTGATGGTGGCCGGGTAGATGCGTTCGTACTTGATCGTCGCGGTCGCGCCAAAGCCGGTGGCAATGGCCGTGCACAGCTCGCTCAGTCGCTGCTCGACCTGCGCCTGCACGCGTGCGCTGAAGGTGCGCACGGTGCCGACCAGCGTGGCCTCGCCCGGGATCACGCTCATCGCGCCGAGGTCGCCGGCCTGCACGGCGCAGATGCTGACGACGGCCGCGTCGATGGGGCGCACGCTGCGCGACACGATGGTCTGCGCCGCGGTGATGATGTGCGCAGCCACCACGACGGGGTCGATGGTCTGGTAGGCATGCGCGCCGTGGCCGCCCTTGCCCTTGATCTCGATCGTCACGCGATCGGCCGCGGCCATCATCGCGCCGCGGTTGATGCCGACGGTGCCGGCCGGCATCGCGGGCCAGTTGTGCATCGCATAGACAGCGTTCACCGGGAAGCGGTCGAACAGGCCGTCTTCGATCATCACGCGCGCACCGGCCAAGCCTTCTTCGCCGGGCTGGAAGATCAGCACGGCGGTGCCGTCGAAGTCGCGCGTCTCGGCCAGGTAGCGCGCGGCGCCGACGAGCATGGCGGTGTGGCCGTCGTGGCCGCAGCCGTGCATCAGACCGTCGTTGGCAGAGCGCCAGCCGAAGTCGTTGTCCTCGCGCATGGGCAGCGCGTCCATGTCGGCACGCAGGCCGATCATGCGGCCGCTGGCGGTCGACTTGCCGCGGATGACACCGACGACACCGGTCTTGCCGATGCCCTCGTGGATCTCGTCCACGCCACAGGCGCGCAGCGCCTCGCGCACGCGGCCCGCCGTGTAGACCTCTTCGAAGCCGAGCTCGGGGTGGGCATGCAGGTCGCGGCGAAAGGCCGTGATCTCGGGGTAGAAGCTGGCGATGTGCGCGAAGGCCCGGCCGGAGGCCTGCAGGCGCGGCGTTGCGGCAGCGGTTGCGACACTCACCTCAATGGCCTCCCGCCTTGCCCACGCGCAGCCGGGGATCGACCACGAAGTACAACAGGTCGACCACGAGGTTGATCACCACGAAGATCAGTGCGATCAGGCACAGGTAGGCGGCCATCACCGGAATGTCCGCGAAGGTCACGGCCTGGATGAAGAGCAGCCCCATGCCGGGCCACTGGAACACCGACTCCGTGATGATGGCAAAGGCGATCAGGCCACCGAGCTGCAGGCCGGTGATGGTCATGACCGGTACCAGCGTGTTCTTGAGCGCGTGGCCGAAATGGATCGCGCGGTTCGACAGGCCCCGTGCGCGCGCGAACTTGATGTAGTCGGTGCGCAGCACCTCGAGCATCTCGGCGCGCACCAGCCGCATGATCAGCGTGAGCTGGAAGATCGCCAGCGTCACCGCCGGCAGGATGATGTGGTGCCAGCCGTCGGCCTTGAAGAGCCCGCTGGTCCACCAGCCGAACTGCACGGTGTCGCCACGCCCGAAGCTCGGGAACCAGCCCAGCGTCACGGCGAAGACGAGGATCAGCAGGATGCCGATCAGGAAAGTGGGCAGCGACACACCGAGCAGCGACACGGTCATGAACACCTGGCTCATGAAGGTGCCACGGCGCAGGGCGGTGTACACGCCCATCGGAATGCCGACGAACAACGCCAGGGCCGCGGCCACGAGCGCGAGTTCGAGCGTGGCCGGGAAGCGCTCGCCGATCAGGCGCGACACCTTGGCGCCCTGGCGCAGGCTCAGTCCGAATTCGCCTTGCGCGGCGTTGACGAGGAAGTGCCAGAACTGCACGAAGAAGGGTCGGTCGAGCCCCAATGCGGCGCGCATTTCACGGATCTGGTCGGGCTTGGCATCCTGCCCCAGCAGGAACACGACCGGGTCGCCGACATATTGAAAGAGGAGGAAGGCAATGAACGCAACCGCGATCATCACGATCACGGCCTGGATCAGGCGGCGCAGTACAAAGGCAGTCATTCAGCAACAAGAGTGATCGCGGCATGCTAGCAGTGCAAGCAGCGTGCCCGCACGGGGGTTCCCCGGGGGTGGAGGCGCAATTTTTACGAGTGAGAACAGGTGCGCGCCAAAAGAAAAAGCCACCCGGCTTGCGCCGGGTGGCTTTCAGTCTTTCGATTCGAAGCTGGCTTGCGCCAGCATCAAATTAGAAAGCGTGACGGATACCGAAGTCGTAGCCGGTCGAGTTCTTCGGGGTGAAGACACCGCTGTTGATGAAGGCCGGGCCGCCAACGGTCAGGGCTGCACCGTTCTTGTTGCTCACGCGAGCAACGGTAGCGTACAGAGCCGTGCGCTTCGACAGGTTGTGCACGTAGCCGATAGCCAGCTTGTTGGCCTTCGGGTCAGCGATACGCGGCTGGAACAGCACTTGCGGCTGGTTCAGGTCGTACTTGACGCTCGAGTACGAAGCGCGGATCAGGCCAGCACCGACGGGCACGGTCACGCCGAGCAGGTAGCCGGTCAGGTCGGTGTCAGGCGTAGCGCCGACGAAGGGGGTGACTTCGTAGTCGACCTTGTTCTTGACGCGCGACACTTCACCGAACAGCTTCACGGGACCGAAGTCGTACGAAGCGCCCAGGTTCAGCGTGTTGACCTTGTTGGTCACGCCAGCGTAGAACTGGTCACCCGAGGTGCTGCTGCCATAGGCCAGCGCAACGTCCAGAGGACCGTTGGCGTAGCCGAAGCGGCCACCGACGTAACGGCCGGTGCGCGAGTTGTTCGCGACGTTAGGCGTAGCGGTACCAGGGCTGAACTTGTCCTTCTCGTGGAAGCCGTACTGCACTTGGCCGTAGAAGCCGCCCAGGTTCGGGGGCAGGAAGTAGCCGATGGTGTTGCTGGCGCGAACGTAGTTCGGGTTGCCACCAAAGCCACCCGAACCGCCGGTGGTGTTGAAACCGCTGGCCGTCGAGATCAGGTTGGTGCCAACGCCGTTGGTGCCGAACGGATCGAACACGGTGTCGTTCCAGAACGTCGGGGTGTAATCACGGCCCAGACGAACTTCACCGAAACCACCCGACAGGCTCACGGTCGAGCGACGAGCGAACGTCGAAACGCCAGTTGCGCCGTCGTCGTTGGTGATCGGGGCTTCGAGCCAGAAGCTGGCTGCCAGGCCACCACCCAGGTCTTCCGTACCACGGAAGCCCAGACGGCTGGAGTTGTAACCCGAGTTAGCCAGAGCCGTGCGGCTGACCTTGACGCTGCCACGGTTCAGGTAGAACGGGTTCAGGAAGGTGGCGCCGTTCAGGTCACGCGAGGTGGACGAGTAGCCGCTGATCGACGCGTCGACCACACCAAACAGCGTGACGGACGACTGAGCCGAGGCAACACCGGCAACAGCCAGGGCAGCCAGAGCAACTAGAGATTTTTTCATTGCAAGTTTCTCCAAGGTTAAACATAGGGCTCCGGTGCGAAGGGCTCACCGTGACTGGCACTTTTGTGCTCCCACCGGACCCCGGGCCAACCTCCTTTTGGGAAGTTGATGCTATTGCACCAGAGCCGCTGCGGCAGGGCAAAACAAATCGCCCTAAATCTTGGAAGCCCCGCGTGTTTCGTTGCAGTCGTGCAACAAAGGACTTAGACAGGTGGTTTTGCCACGATATGAAACGAAATGTGCTGTCCTTGCATCGCCGGACAGGTGCGTTCAAATAGACCCATGACCGCCCTGCTCGACCCCGCACTCACAGCCGCCGATGCGGCTTTGCGCACGCTTTTTGCCCGATCTCACGCCACCCGGGCGCTTCCGCCCGCGATCCAGCCGCAAGGTGAATTGAGCGAATCGGAGCGCCGCGAGGCCGGTGCGCTGATGCGCGTGAACCATGTCGGCGAAGTCTGTGCCCAGGCGCTGTACACCGCCCAGGCCGCCGTGGCGCGGGACCCGGCGTTGCGCGCGCACTTCCTGGAAGCCGCGCATGAAGAAACCGATCACCTGGCCTGGACCCGGCAACGGCTGGACGACCTGGGCGCCCGCCCGTCCCTGCTGAATCCACTCTGGTATGCAGGCGCCTTCGGTCTCGGCCTGATTGCCGGACGCCTGGGCGATCCCTTGAGCCTCGGCTTTGTTGCCGAAACCGAACGGCAGGTGGAGGCACACCTCGAAAGCCACCTGGACCGGCTGCCACCGACCGATCACGCGTCCCGCGCCGTGGTCGAGCAAATGAAAGTCGACGAGGCCCGCCACGCCACGCAGGCCGTCGACGCGGGCGCAGCGGAACTGCCGGCCCCGGCCAAGGCCCTGATGCGCCTGGCATCGCGGGTCATGACGACCGTCGCCCACCGAATCTAGGGCGTTCGGTCGCCATCCAACGGGGTTTTCAGGTCTCGATCAGATCGAAGCTGGTCGTGATTTCCGCCGTCTTCGCCAACATGATGCTGGCGGAGCAGTAGGTTTCGTGGCTGAGGGCGATCGCCCGCTCCACGGCGGCGGCCGGAATGCCCTTGCCCGCCACGGTGAAGTGCATGTGGATCTTCGTGAAGACCTTGGGATCCTTCTCGGCGCGCTCGCTGGTCAGCTTGACGCTGCAGCGCTCGACGCGATGGCGCCCTCTCTTCAATATGAGCACCACGTCGTAGGCGGTGCAACCGCCCGTGCCCGCGAGCACGGTTTCCATCGGCCGCGCCGCCAGGTTCTGGCCGCCGTTCTCGGGCTTGGCCGCATCCGGGGCGCCGTCCATCATCAGGACATGGCCGCTGCCGGTCTCGGCCACGAAGCCCATGGCCGATCGGGTGCCTGCGTCACCGGTCCAACTTACTGTGCATTCCATGGTGTTCAGCTCCAATTGGGATGAATTCGTGCGGAAAAATGCGCACCAAACATCAACTTGTGTGTGGGAAAAGCATCGCCTGCTTGTTGCATCGCAACAAAGGGTGGGTATACTCTATTTCATTGCTGCGCACTTCATGGTGTGCACCCAGTTGTCTCCTCCACCCTTCCAATTGGTGGATTTAGCCTCGAGTCGCAAGACTCGGGGCTTTTTTCTTTGTGCGCCCCGATGGCCGCGCCACTCTAGCCATCGGCCCCGGAAGGGCAGCTGCTCTGGCTGCCCTGGCTGTTGCCGGTGTTGCCTCGGCTCAGTCGTCCGTCACGCTGTTTGGTGTGGTCGACGCGTCGATCAGCGGCTACTCGTCCACCTCGCGTGACCTGGGCAATGGCGTCACGTACGACAGGCTCGGCTTCCCCATCTACAACCCGTTCTACCTGAACCGCGGCAGCATCAAGGCGAGCCGCCGCGAACTGGCCCACTCGGGCTACAACTCCAGCCGCCTGGGCTTCCGTGGCACGGAAGACCTCGGTGGTGGCCTGGCCGCCAGCTTCTGGCTCGAAGCCCCGATCAGCAACGACGATGGCCAGACGGGCGTCTCGACATTCACGCGCCGTTCGACCGTGAGCCTGTCGGGCGGGTTCGGTGAAGTCCGCCTCGGCCGCGACTACACCCCGACGTTCTGGAACGACACCGTGTTCGACCCGTTCGGCACCAATGGCGTCGGCTCCAACCTGGTCAACACAGCCAATGGCGCATTCGGCGGCTTCACCGGCTATGCCGACGGCAAGAAGCTTCCCGATGCCCTCAAGAACGTTCCACAGCTCCCCGATGCCGGTGGCAGCAACTACGTTCGCGCCGGCAACAGCATCGGCTACTTCCTGCCGCCGAACCTGGGCGGCTTCTACGGCCAGGTGATGTACGGCTTCCACGAGAAGACCAAGTACAGCCCCGGCACCGCAACGCCCCTCGCGGAAAACGCCTCGCGCACCGGTCGTTATGTCGGCGGTCGCTTCGGCTACGCCAACGGCCCCCTGGACGTGGCGCTGGCTTATGGCAGCAGCACCGTGGGCGATCAGTTCTACGTCGGCACGACCACCAAGGTCAACACACTGAACCTGGGCGCTTCGTACGACTTCGGTCCCGTGAAGCTGTTCGGTGAACTGTCGCGCGCCAAGAACAAGGTTGACTACGAAGTCGAACCGTACCTCGGCGGCCGTCCCGACATCGACCTGACCGGCTACCTGCTGGGTGTGACCGTGCCGGTCGGTGCTGGCCTGATCCGCGCTTCGTACTCGAGCGTCAAGTACGACGAGAACCTGGTTGCCCGCAACCCGTGGGAAGTGCTGCCCGCCGACAAGAAGGCCAACAAGCTGGCGATCGGCTACGTGCACAACCTGTCGAAGCGCACGGCCCTGTACGCCACCGTTGCTCGCGTGAGCAACAAGAACGGCGCATCGCTGACCGTCGGTGGCCCGAGCTTCCAAGGCACCGGCAACGGTTTCACGCCGAAGACCTCGACGGGCTACGACTTCGGCATCCGTCACGCCTTCTGATCGTTCGCTGTCGATTCACATGCTGGCCCACGCCAGTTTGAATCTGCAAACGCTCAAGCCGCCCGGTTCAAGCCGGGCGGCTTTTTGTCCTTTCTCAATTCATCCGGCCACGCCTGCTCTGCAGCAGCCCCACATTCATTTCTCCGCTCAGCACCGATGCGTAGAAACGCTCGACCATGTTGACACTCGTTCGCGCGTTGCGCGCCAGCGTCAGCATGTCGATCCCCTGCCCATACAAGAGCCGCAACGTGATGGCCGTATGGCGCAAGCAATACAGCGTCCTCGACTGACCCAGCGGTCCTTTCTCGAGACCGGTCTTTTCGAGCACCCAGTGAAAGAAGAAATTGAGAACCGCCAGCGCGTGCTCGCGGTTCTTCAGGTGCGGCATGAAGATGTAGTCTTCCGCCCCGCCGAAGCCATGCGTCTCGCGGTACGCGAGCAGACATTCATAGACACGAACGGCAGGTCGCAGGCTCACGATGGGCTGGCTGTGCCGCTTGGTCTCCGGCAGGTTCATCCGCAGATAGACATGCTTGCCTCGCACCACCTCGATGTGCTTGTGCTTCATGAGCTTGATGTCGCTGGGGCGCACGAAGGTGTTGACCATCCAGCGGATCAGCCACGGCAGCTCGTCGGGCATGACGAGCAATTCGCGAGCAATCCAGAAACGTTCGCCGGCCGTCAACCGGTCCAGCACCGGGTGCGAATGGCCGCGCAAGCTGCGCGCCGCCGCGATCAGCGCACGGTACTCCGCCACGCTGAAGCTGCCGCGCGGCTGGCTGCGCACCTTGACCTTCGGAAACACGGGGGCCTCGCGCAATGCACCACCGTGCACGCCATGCATGACCACCTTGCGCAGCAACACGAGGTACTGCGCGATCGTCGTGCTCGTAAAGCCTTGTTCGCCGAGGTGATCGATCAGGCGCTGCACGTCTGCGGTCGCGAACACAGCCACCGGCACATCGCCCAGCAACGGAACGATGTGCGCACGCAATCTGTTGCCCATGACCTGCCATGTGGGCCGTCCGATTTCGCCGCGTTGCACGCGCGCGGCCTCGGCCTGCATCAGTCCCTTCGAAAGGTCGCTGACAGAAACTGATAACAAATTCTGCCCAACTGTTAGTGAATTAGCGGGCGCATGAATCGCGGGATAGGTGCGCGCAAAAAAACCGGAATCATTTGCAGCAGGAGCCTTGCGGAATAGGTTTATGACATTTGTGTCCATGCCATTCCCCGCATGCAATACCGATGCCTCTTATGATTGATGGTTAGCAAATGAAAACTCCCTGGAAAAGATCTTGCGCAATGCACCCGTTACTGCGGCGTTAACGCCCGCCGACTATCTCAGAAAAATCCTCAATGCGCGGGTCTACGACGTGGCCGTCGAGTCTGCGTTGGAGAAGGCGCGCGCGCTCAGCGAGCGACTTGGCAATACCGTGTTGCTCAAGCGCGAGGACCAGCAACCCGTATTCAGTTTCAAACTGCGCGGCGCCTATAACAAGATGGCGCACCTGAGCAAAGCGCAATTGGCGAGCGGTGTGATTTGCGCATCGGCCGGCAATCACGCGCAAGGCGTTGCGCTCGGTGCGCGCAAGCTCGGCACGCGCGCCGTGATCGTGATGCCCGTGACCACGCCGCAATTGAAGATCGATGCAGTGCGTGGTTTCGGCGGCGAGATCGTGCTGCATGGCGACAGCTATTCCGACGCCTACCTGCATGCGCTCGAATTGCAGACGCAGCAGAACCTGACCTTCGTCCACCCCTTCGACGATCCCGACGTCATCGCGGGCCAGGGCACCATCGCGATGGAAATCCTGCGCCAGCACCAAGGTCCGCTCGACGCGGTGTTCGTGGCGATCGGCGGCGGCGGCCTCATCTCCGGCGTGGCCAACTACATCAAGGCTGTGCGGCCCGAGATCAAGGTGATCGGCGTCCAGATGAACGACTCCGACGCGATGATGCAATCGGTCGCCGCGCACCAGCGCGTGAACCTGCCCGACGTCGGCCTGTTCTCCGATGGCACGGCCGTCAAGCTGGTCGGCGAAGAAACCTTCCGCATCGCGCAGAACCTGGTCGACGGCTACATCTCGGTCGACACCGACGCCGTGTGCGCCGCCATCAAGGACGTGTTCGTCGACACGCGCAGCATCGTCGAGCCGGCCGGCGCGCTGGCCGTGGCGGCGATCAAGCAGTACGCGGCCGAGCACGGCCGGCAAGGCGAGACCTACGCGGCGATCCTGTGCGGCGCCAACATGAACTTCGACCGGCTGCGCTTCGTGGCCGAGCGGGCCGAGGTCGGCGAGGAACGCGAGGCGCTGTTCGCCGTGACCATCCCCGAAGAGCGCGGCAGCTTCCGTCGCTTTTGCGAACTCATCAGCCAACTGCCTGCCGGCGGCGCGCCGCGCAACGTGACCGAGTTCAACTACCGCATCAGCGATGCCGCCAAGGCCCACGTGTTCGTCGGCCTCACGACCTCGGCGCGTGGCGAGTCGGCCACCATCGCGAAGGTCTTCATCGAACACGGCTTCGACGCGCTCGACCTCACGCACGACGAGCTCGCCAAGGAGCACCTGCGCCACCTGGTGGGTGGCCGCACGGGGCTGGCGCACGACGAGCGCCTGCTGCGTTTCGTGTTCCCCGAACGTCCCGGTGCGCTGCTCAAGTTCCTGAGCCTGATGCGGCCGAACTGGAACATCAGCCTGTTCCACTACCGCAACCAAGGCGCCGATTACGGGCGCATCCTCGTGGGCCTGCAGGTGCCGGCCGAGGAGTCGGCCGCTTTCGACAGCTTCCTCGAAACGCTGGGCTATCCCTGCGTCGAGGAAACGGCCAACCCGGCCTACCGCCTGTTCCTCCAGGCCTGAAGAAAAGAAGAAGAAAAGAGAAAGAAAAAGACCGCTGCGCTTACTGCGCAGGGGTCTGCGCCTGCGGTGGCGGCTCCATCGCGGCGCCCGCCGTGGCGGGAAGTTGCTGTTGCTGCGGCGGCGGCATCACCATCGTCGGCATCGTGGCCGGCAACGGTCCGGCTGGCGCAGGTGACTGCACCGACGACAGACCGGCAGGCGGCGTCGGAAGCCCCATGCTCAGCGGCGCACGCACCGGCAGCTGCAGCGTGAACGCCGCCGGCCCGTCACGCTGGGCACCGAGCGTCGCCGCGCGCACGCCCACCGACTGCAGCACATAGCTCTCGCCGACCTTCGAACCCACGCGGAATGGGCGCGGCGGCTTGCCGTCGATCGAGATCAGCGCCGCCCCCTGGTTCGACGGGTCTGCCACCACGCCCGACAGCGCGAAGCGGCTCGCGGCCTCCGGCGCCACGGGGGCGTTCGAGGTCACCGTGACCACGCCCAGCAACCGGGCCACCGCCTCGGCATCGGCCGCGACCGGTGCGCGCGGCATCGTGGCCGCAGCGGCCACGGCGTCGGCCGGCGAGGCCAGCCGCAGCGCCCAGAACACCGCGGCGCCCGCGGCCAACGCCCAAAGCCCCGTCGTTGCAAGTGGGGCATGCCAGCGGGCTGCGGAGTAAGGACTTGTCATGGCCGCGGATTATCATGCAGCGCGCTTACCGCCTCATGTCCCCGCAAGCTATGAACAAACTCCTTCGTTCCGTCTCCCGCACCGCACAACGCGGCTTCACGCTGATCGAACTCATGGTGGTGCTTGTCATCATCGGCGTGCTCGCTGCGCTGATCGTGCCGAACGTGATCGAGCGCGCCGACGACGCCCGCGTCACCGCCGCCCGCACCGACATCAACAACCTGATGCAGGCGCTCAAGCTCTACCGCCTCGACAACCAGCGCTACCCGACCGCCGAGCAGGGCCTGCAGTCGCTGCTGACCCGCCCCACCGCGGGCCCGGCCGCGCCCAACTGGAAGCCCTACGTCGAGAAGCTGCCCAACGACCCCTGGGGCCATCCGTACCAGTACATGAACCCCGGCATCAAGGGCGAAATCGACGTGCTCTCCTTCGGCGCCGACGGACAGAGCGGCGGCGAGGGCAAGAATGCCGACATCGGCAGCTGGCAGTAAGCGCATCGCCCGCGGCCGCGTGGTGCTGCCACCGCCTCGCGCAGCGCGTGGCTTCACGCTGCTGGAGCTGATCGTGGTGATCGCGATCATCGCCATCGCGACCGCCAGCGTGAGCTTCGCGATGCGCGACACCAACGCCGCCGCGCTCGACCGCGAAGCCGACCGCCTCGCCGCCCTGCTCGAATCGGCGCGTGCCCAGTCGCGCGCCAGCGGCGTCATGGTGCGCTGGCGCCTCGTCGAAGGCGGCGGCTTCGTCTTCGACGGCCTGCCCGCCGACGCACTGCCCACCGGCTGGACCCACGCAGGCATCACGGCCCAGCCCATGCTGGGCGGCGACACGCCGGTGGCGGCGCTGCAGCTCGGGCCCGACCCCATCATTCCGGCGCAGCAGGTCATGTTGCACAGCGACGGCCCGCCCGCGCGCGTGCTGCGCGTCGCAACCGACGGGCTGCGGCCCTTCACCGTGTTCGCCGTGCCATGACGCAACGGCTGCGGCGCGCCGGCTCCAGCCACGGCTTCACGCTGGTCGAGGTGCTGATCGCGCTGGGCATCGTCGCACTCGCGCTGGCGGCCGGCTCGCAGGCCACGATGTCGCTCACGCGCAATGCGCAGCGCCAGTCCGACCTCGTGCTGGCCGGCCTGTGCGCCGAAAACGAACTCGCCAAGGCGCGCCTGTCGCGGCAGATGCCGGCCGTCGGCGACTCGGGCTCGATCTGCCTGCAGGCCGGCCTCACCTTCCTGGTGACGACAACGACCGTGCCCACGCTCAACCCGAATTTCCGGCGCGTCGACGTGCAGGTGCGCGACGAAGGCAGCGCACCGCTGCTGCGCGTGTCGACCGTGGTGGGGCGCGTCTGATGACGAAGCCTTCGCGCGCACACGGCTTCACGTTGATCGAGCTGCTGGTCGCCATCGCGGTGATGGCGCTGCTCGCCCTCGTGAGCTGGCGCGGCCTGGACAGCATGTCGCGCGCCACCACGCAGAACCAGCAGCGCGCCGACGCGGTGCTCACGCTGCAGGCCACGCTCGCGCAGTGGAGCGCCGACCTCGACGCCATCACCCTGCTCGCGCAGACCCGCCCGATCGACTGGGACGGCCGCGTGCTGCGCATGACGCGCCGCGGCAGCGACACCAGCACGCCGACCGTGCAGGTCGTCGCCTGGACGCTGCGCCCCGGCGCCGACGGCACGCGCTGGCGGCGCTGGCAGTCGGCGCCCTTCGCCACGCGCGGCGAATGGGTGCAGGCCTGGAACCTCGCGGCCGCGTGGGCGCAGGACGGCGCCGCGCCCACCGGCGGCGCCACCGACGTGGCGCTGATGCCGGTCAACAGCTGGCAGCTCGCGTACTTCCGCAACAACGCCTGGGTGCCGGCGGAACCGCTGCCCGTGGCGGCGGCGAACCCGTCCAACCCGGCCGGCGCGCTCATCGCCATGCCCGACGGCGTGCGGCTGGTGCTGACCCTGCCACCCGGCGACGGGCTCTCGGGCACGCTCACGCGCGATTGGGTGCGACCGACGCTCGGGGGGCCGCGCTCATGACCGCGCCGCAACGCCATCGCGTGGCCAGCACACGCCGCCAGCACGGCGCCGCGCTGCTCGCCGCCATGCTGACCGTGATGCTGGTCGCCACCTTCTCCGCCGCCGCGCTCTGGCAGCAGTGGCGCTCGGCCGAGGTCGAAGGCGCCGAGCGCGCGCGCGTGCAGGCGGCCTGGGTGCTGATCGGCGCGCTCGACTGGTCGCGCCTGATCCTCGGCGAAGACGGCCGCGCCGGCGGCCCCGACCACCTCGGCGAGCCGTGGGCCGTGCCGCTCGAGGAAGCCCGCCTCACCAGCTTCCTGTCGGCCGAAAAGAACGTGGCCAGCGACAACCTCGAAGGCCTGCCCGACGCGTTCCTGTCGGGCCGCATCATCGATGCGCAGTCCAAGCTGAACGTGCTGTCGCTGGTGGACGCCGGCAAGCCGGTGCCGGCCAGCGTTGCCACCTTCACGCGCCTCTTCAACCTGCTGGGCCTGCCGGCCGGCGAGCTGACCCAGATGACCGCGCGGCTCGCGAGCGCGCTGCACACCGGCAGCACCGACGCCGCCTCAGGCGGTAGCGGCAGCAGCGGCGGTGGCGATGCCAGCGCCGACACCGGCGCCGCCCCGCTGATGCCGCAGGAAGTCGCGCAACTGGTGTGGCTCGGCCTCTCGCCCGCCACCGCCGCCGCGCTCGAGCCTTACGTGACGATCCTGCCGGAGCGCACCACGCTCAACCTCAACACGGCCAGCGCCGAGGCCATCAGCGCGAGCGTCGAATCGCTGGGCATCGCCAGCGCACGCCAGCTGGTGGAGCGGCGCACCCGCTCCTTCTTCAAGAACATCGAGGAAGCCAATGCCGGCCTGCCCAGCGGCGGCTCCCGCTTCAACGCGGCCCAGCACGGCGTGGGCACCCAGTATTTCGAGGTGTACGGCCGGCTGCGGCTGGACCGCACCTGGGTCGAGGAGCACTCGCTGCTCTTTCGCAAGGGCCTGGCCGTGACCACCGTCTGGCGCACCCGTGGCGCGGGCGCCACCATGCCCCCGGCAAAACCCTGAGGCCGGTTTCCTTTTCTCTGATCAAAACACCGTCAAACGCACGTAGTCTCTGCAAGATATGCTATTCAAACAATAGCAACAACTTGTAAGCCACCCTCCTACAATCACCGGCTTTTCCGACACCCCCCGACATGACCCCGCTGCTGCTCCTTGCCCCCCTCCCTCCGGCCGATGCCGCGGGCGAGTACGACTGGGCCCAGGCCGGTGAGGACGGCATCGCCCTGCGCGACCAGGGCCGCGCGCTGCTGACGCTGTTGCCGTCGGGCCCCGAGGTCACGCTCGGCATCCCGTCCGCGGCGCTGTCGTGGCACCGCGTCACGCTGCCCAAAGGCAGCATGGGCAGCACCTCGAAGCTGCGCGCCGTGCTCGACGGCCTGCTCGAAGAGCACCTGCTCGACGACCCGGAAGCCCTGCACTTCGCGCTCGCGCCCGACGCCAAGGCCGGCGAGCCGGTGTGGGTCGCGGCCTGCAACCGCATCTGGCTGCGCAGCGTCGTGCAGGGGCTCGAAGCGGCCGGCCGGCGCGTGGTGCGCATCGTTCCCGAATTCACGCCGCAGCCGGTCGACGCGCCGCCGCTGCTGCAGGTCACGGGCGAGCCCGAGGCGGCGCAACTCACGGTGTGCGACGGCGACGGCGTGGTCTCGCTGCCACTGGCCGGCGCGGGCCTGGCCCTGTCGAACGGCCTGCCGCTGGACACCGCCGTCATCACCACCGAACCCGCCGTGGCCGAAGCCGCCGAGCACCTGCTGCAGCGCCGCGTGCCGATCGTGCAGGCGCCGCAGCGCTGGCTGCACGCCACGCGCACGCCCTGGGAGCTCGCGCAGTTCGACCTCGCCGTGACGGGCCGCGCGCGCGCCGGCAAGAAGTTCGCGTCGGTGCTTCAAACACTTCGCTTCGCGCCCGAATGGCGCGCCGCACGCTGGGGCGTCGCGGTGCTGTTGCTGACGCAATTGATCGGCCTGAACGCCTGGGCCTGGAAGGAGCGCAACGCGCTCGAGTCCAAGCGCCAGGCCACGCGCGCCATCCTGACGCAGACCTTTCCCTCGGTGAAGATCGTGGTCGACGCGCCGCTGCAGATGGGCCGCGAGGTCGCCGCGCTGCAGCAGGCCGTGGGCGACGTGGCACCGAGCGATTTCGAACCCATGGTCGGCGCCATCGCCGCCGCCCTGCCGTCCGGCCGCTCCCCGAGCGCGATCGATTTCAGCGCCGGCCAGCTGCGCCTGCGTGGCCTCGGGCTGCAGCCGCAGGAGGTCACGCAGATCACCGCCGCGCTGTCGCCGCGCGGCTACCAGGTGCGCACCGAAGGCGACCTGCTGCTGGTGCAGGCCGAGGCCAACCGATGAACTTCAGCGAACAACTCAAGGCCCGCTGGGCCGTCCTCGGGATGCGCGAGCGCCGCCTCGTCATCGGCGCCGTCGCGCTGGTGGCACTGGCCTTGCTCTGGTGGATCGCGCTCGCCCCCGCGCTGCGCACGCTGGCCGCGGCCCCGGCCGAACACGCGCGGCTCGACGCCCAGCTCCAGCAGATGGCCACCTTGCAGAACCGCGCGAAGGCGCTGCAGTCGCAACCGCGCCTGGCACGCGACGACGCCCTGCGCGCGCTCGAAAGCTCGGTGCGCGACGGCCTGGGCGTCACGAACGCCCAGCTCATGACGGCCGGTGGCGATGGCGCCGCCACCGTCACGTTGCGCGGCGCGCCCGCCCAGAACCTGGCGCAATGGCTCGCACAGGCGCGCGGCAATGCCCACGCCGTGCCGCGCGAAGTGCACCTGACGCGCGCGCCCATCGCACCGCCGCCGCCAGGCGCCAAGCCCGCGCCCGCCACGCCTGACCAACCTCCGCAACCCCGCTGGGACGGCACGCTCGTGATGGCGCTGCCCGCCCCGCGCTGAAGCAGCCCCACGCACCACACGGCATGGCGAGACGTCCCCCGGTCCCCGACCTCCAGCCGCGCCGCGGCAGCTGGCGCTGGGCCGTGCTCGGCGCCGCCACCGGCATGCTGGTCGCGGTTGTGCTGTTCGCACCGGCGCGCTGGCTCGCCTCGGCGCTCTCGGGCTGGACACAAGGCCGCCTGCTGCTGGTCAACCCGCGCGGCACGGTCTGGAACGGCACCGCTGCCGTCGTGTTCGCCAGCGGCGCCGGCGGCACGCAGGCCGTCTCGCTGCCCGGCCTGCTGAACTGGCGCATGTGGCCGAACTGGCGCGGCCTCTCGGCACGCCTCGATCTGTCCTGCTGCGCGGCGCAGCCCCTCGGCCTGCAGGCCAGCCCGCGCGCCAACGGCCTGCAACTCACCTGGCAGGACGCCCGCTCGCGCTGGCCCGCCACGCTGCTCACCGGCCTGGGCGCGCCCTGGAACACGCTCAAGCTCGAAGGCGCGCTCGACCTCAACACCCGCGCCTTCGCCATGCAGTGGGACGGCCCCGCCTTGCGCATCGAAGGCCAGGCCACGCTCGACGCCACCGATGTGTCATCCGCCCTGTCGACCTTGCGGCCGATGGGCAGCTACCGCCTGTCGCTCGAAGGCGGCACGCGCCCCACGCTGCTGCTGAGCACGCGCGAAGGCAGCCTCGAACTGAACGGCAGCGGCGACTGGAGCGGCACCGCGTTGCGCTTCAACGGCGAAGCCAGCGCGGCACCGGGCCGCGAAGACGCACTTTCCAATTTGTTGAACATCATCGGGCGGCGCGACGGTGCGCGCTCGATCATCACCCTGGGTTGATCCGACCATGAAGAAGCCTCTGTCCTCGTCCGGCGCCCGCCCCGGCCTCGTCGCGCTCGCGGTACGCCTGCTGATCGCGGCGTCGTTCGTGCCGGTGCTGCCGCCCGCCTACGCGCAGACCGGCGACGCCCCGCGGCGCGGCGAACCGATCACGCTGAACTTCGCCGCCGCCGACATCGAGGCCGTGGCCCGCACCATGGCCGTGGTCACGGGGCGCGACGTGGTGGTCGACCCGCGCGTCAAGGGCACCATGAACCTGGTCACCGACCGCCCGCTGGCGCCGGCCGCCGCCTTCAACCAGTTTGCCGCCGCGCTGCGCCTGCAGGGCTTCGCGGTGGTGGAAGCCGACGGCCTGTACAAGGTGGTGCCCGAGGCCGACGCCAAGCTGCAGACCAGCACCGTCAACACCTCCATCGGCGGCGCCAGCGCGGCCGCGGGCAACCAGATCGTCACGCAGATCTTCCGCCTGAACTACGAGTCGGCCAACAGCCTGCTGCCGGTGCTGCGCCCGCTGATCCCGCCGAACAACACCATCAACGTGAACCCGGGCAACAACTCGCTCGTGATCACCGACTACGCCGACAACATGCGCCGGCTGGCGCGCATCATCGCGTCGCTCGACGTGCCCAACGCGTCCGACATCGAAGTCATCCAGCTCAAGCATTCGGTGGCCACCGACATGGTGCCGCTGGTCACGCGGCTGGTCGAAGGCGGCGGTGCGGGTGCGCCGGGCGCCGCCGCACCGGGCGGGGCCGACGCGTCGTTCCGCACCACGCTGATGGCTGACCCGCGCAGCAACTCGCTGATCCTTCGCGCCGCCAACCCCGCGCGCGCGCAGCTCGTGCGCACGCTGGTCGAGAAGCTCGACCGCGCACCGGCCGAAAGCAGCAACGGCGCGGCCGGCAACATCTACGTGGTCTACCTGAAGAACGCCGACGCGGTGCGCCTGGCCGCCACGCTGCGCGCCGCCATGGCCGCGAGCCAGCAGCAGTCGCAGGTGCCGGGCGCGCCCGGCGCCGCGGGCAGCGCCGGTTCGTCGGTGCCGCCGGCCAGCATGCCGATGACGCAGGCCAGCTTCGGCGGCAACAACAGCCAGGGCGGCGGTTCGGCCGCGGCCAACGCGCCGCTGAACAACGCCAACCAGCCCTCCACCGGCGGCCAGATCCAGGCCGACCCGAGCACCAACTCGCTCATCATCACCGCGCCCGAGCCGCAGTACCGCCAGATGCGCGCCGTGATCGACAAGCTCGACGGGCGCCGCGCGCAGGTGATGATCGAGGCGCTCATCGTCGAGGTCAGCGCCAAGAAGGCCGCCAACTTCGGCGTGCAGTGGCAGAGCGCGCTGGGCAACAACGCCGTCATCGGCACCAACTCCAGCCTGGCCAGCGCCAACATCCTGGCGCTGACGCAGGCCCTGGCCACGCGCGACGTGGCCAACGTGCGGCCCTCCACCGGCCTGAACCTGGGCATCGCCGGCAAGATCGGCGGCCAGTACATCCTGGGCGCCATCGCCAACTTCTTCAACAGCGACGGCGACGCCAACGTGCTGTCCACGCCCAACCTGCTGACGCTGGACAACGAAGAAGCCAAGATCGTCATCGGCCAGAACGTGCCCTTCGTGACCGGCCAGTACGCCAGCACCTCGGGCTCGGTCGGCATCAACCCGTTCACCACGGTGGAGCGCAAGGACGTGGGCCTCACGCTGCGCGTGCGACCGACCATCAACGAGAACGGCACCGTGAAGATGACCATCTTCCAGGAGACCTCCACGGTCGACCAGAACACGGCCAAGGACCCCAACGGTCCGACCACCAACAAGCGCTCCATCGAGTCCAGCGTGCTGGTGGAAGACGGCGGCCTCGTGATGCTCGGCGGCCTGCTGTCGGACAACTACGGCAACACCGTCGAGAAGGTGCCCGTGGCCGGCGACATCCCCGTGCTCGGCAACCTGTTCAAGAACGAGGTGCGCACGCGCGACAAAAGCAACCTCATGATGTTCCTGCGCCCCGCCGTGATGCGCGATGGTGCCTCCACCGAAGCCTTCGCCTACGACCGCTACGACGAGATCCGCGGCATGCAGCAGCGCACGCAGCCCAACACCGACAACATCATGCTGCGCGGTGTCGACTCGGCGCCCGTGCTGCCCGAGGCGCCGCTGGTGCGCATCAACCGCCTCAACAGCAACGACAGCGGCAAGAAGAACAGCGAGACCCGCATGGAAGGCACGCAGCTGATCCCGCCGCCGCGCCCCGCCACCGACAACCGCCGGCTCGCGCCCAGCCCGCTGCGCGGCGCGCTGCCGCCCACCGCCGACCCGACCAGCTCGCGCGAGCTGCCCTGAGCCCCGTTTCGCACACGCCCGCCACCCATGCGCTATCCCCTGCCTTACGCGTTCGCACGCAGCCAGCAACTGCTGCTCGAAGCCACGGACGACGGCCGCCACACGTTGTGGATGTCTTCCCACCCGGCACGCAGCGCGGTCGGTGAAGTGACCCGCAAGTACGGCGTGCAGGCCTTCGAGGTGCTCGACGACGGCCCGCTCGCGCAGCGCATCAGCGCCGCCTACGCGCAGGGCGAATCGAGCGCCGCCGCGGTGGTCAGCGAAGTGCAGAACGACGCCGACCTCTCGCGCATGATGCAGGAGCTGCCGGCGGTCGAAGACCTGCTGGCCAGCGCCGGCGACGCGCCCATCATCCGCATGCTCAACGCGCTGCTCACGCAGGCCGCGCGCGACGGCGCCAGCGACATCCACATCGAGCCCTACGAGCGCACGTCGTCGGTGCGCTTTCGCATCGACGGCACGCTGCGCGAGGTGGTGCAACCCAACCGCGCACTGCACGCCGCGCTGATCTCGCGCCTGAAGATCATGGCCGACCTCGACATCTCCGAGAAGCGGCTGCCGCAGGACGGGCGCATCTCCTTGCGCATCGGCACGCGCGCGGTCGACGTGCGGGTGTCGACGCTGCCCAGCGCGCATGGCGAACGCGCCGTGCTGCGCCTCCTGGACAAGAGCGAATCGAAGCTCACGCTCGAATCGGTCGGCATGCAGGGCGACTCGCTGGCGCGCTTCGAAAAGCTCATTGCGCAGCCGCACGGCATCATCCTCGTGACCGGCCCTACCGGCTCGGGCAAGACCACCACGCTGTATGCCGCGCTGGCCCGGCTCGATGCGAGCCGCAGCAACATCATGACGGTGGAAGACCCCATCGAGTACGAGCTGCCGGGCGTGGGCCAGACGCAGATCAACGCCAAGATCGAACTCACCTTCGCCAAGGCCCTGCGCGCCATCCTGCGGCAAGACCCCGACGTGATCATGATCGGCGAAATCCGCGACTTCGAAACCGCGCAGATCGCCATCCAGGCCTCGCTCACCGGCCACCTCGTGCTGGCCACGCTGCACACCAACGATTCGGTGAGCGCCGTCACGCGCCTGACCGACATGGGCGTGGAGCCCTTCCTGCTGAGCTCGTCGCTGCTCGGCGTGCTGGCGCAGCGCCTCGTGCGCAAGGTCTGCACCGCCTGCGGCGGCCCGGGCTGCGAGGCCTGCGGCCAGACCGGCTACCAGGGCCGCACCGGCATCTTCGAGCTGCTCGTGGCCGACGACGAAGTGCAGGCCCTCATCCACGGCAAGGCCGCCGAGAGCGCGCTGTTCGAGGCCGGCGCGCGCGGCGGCCTGCGCTCCATGCGCGAAGACGGCGAACGGCTGGTGCAGGCCGGCATCACCTCGCGCGCCGAACTGCTGCGCGTCACCCGCGAGTAGCGACCCGCGATGCCCGCCTATTCCTTCGAAGCCATCGATGCCAGCGGCCAGTCGCGCGAGGGCGTGCTCGAGGCCGACACCGCGCGCGCCGCACGCGGCCTGCTGCGGGCACAGGCGCTCATTCCGCTGTCGGTCAAGCCGGTCGGCGGCGGCGATGCGGCCGGCGGTGGCGGCAGCGCCGGCAGCACGCTCACGCGCTGGCTTGGCGGCGGCAAGCGGGTCTTCAATTCGACGAACCTCGCCGTGTGGACACGCCAGCTCGCCGGCCTCATCTCGGCCGGCCTGCCGCTGGAACGCGCGCTCACGGCCCTCACCGACGAAGCCGAATCGGAACCGCAGCGCAACCTCGTCGCCTCGCTGCGCGCCGAGGTCAACGCGGGCTCGCCCTTCGCGCGCGCGCTGTCGGCGCACCCGCGCGAGTTCTCGCCCATCTACACCGCCGTGATCGGCGCCGGCGAGCAAAGCGGCAACCTCGGGCTCGTGCTCGAGCGCCTGGCCGACGACCTCGAAGAGCGCCAGGTGTTGCAGCAGAAGCTGATCGGCGCCGCGCTGTACCCGGCCATCGTCACGCTGGTGGCGATCGTGATCGTGATCTTCCTCGTGAGCTACGTGGTGCCCCAGGTGGCGCAGGTGTTCGCGGGCACCAAGCGCTCGCTGCCCTTCCTCACGACCGTGATGCTGTCGCTGAGCGCGGCCGTGCGCAACTACGGCTGGTGGATGCTGGGTGCCATCGTGATCGCAGCCATCGGCGTGCGTGTCGCGCTGGCACAGGAAGCCTTCCGCCTCAAGTTCGACGCCGCCTGGCTCAAGCTGCCGCTGGTCGGCAAGCTCGCGCGCGGCTACAACGCGGCGCGCTTCGCCAGCACGCTCGCCATGCTGGCCACGGCCGGCGTGCCGATCCTGCGCGCGCTACAGGCCGCCTCCGAAACACTGGGCAACCGCGCCATGCGCGCCGACGCGCTCGACGCGCTGGTGCTGGTGCGCGAGGGCGCGCCGCTGGCCTCTGCGCTGGCGCAGAAGAAACGCTTCCCGGGGCTGGTGTCGATGTTCGCGCGCCTGGGCGAGCAGACCGGCACGCTGCCCGTGATGCTGCAACGCGCCGCCAACCAGCTCGGCGCCGAAGTGCAGCGCCGCGCCATGCACCTGGCCACCATCCTGGAGCCGCTGCTCATCGTCGCCATGGGCGGCGTGGTCATGCTCATCGTGCTGGCCGTCATGCTGCCTATCATCCAGCTCAATCAGTTCGTCAAGTGACGACGGACGGGGAGCCCCTCACATGCCCGTAACGCTCGAAGACAAACTCGTGGTCGCGATCTCCTCGCGGGCCCTGTTCAACCTCGAAGAAGAAAACAAGATCTTCGAGGCCGGCGACAACGAGGGCTACATGAAGCTGCAGCTCGACCGCATCGATGAACCGGCCGCGCCCGGCATCGCGTCGTCGCTGATCCGCAAGCTGCTGCGCTTCAACGAAGACGGCGTGCAGCGCGTCGAGGTGGTCATTCTTTCGCGCAACGACCCGGTGTCGGGCATGCGCATCTTCAAGTCGAGCGCCGCGGCCGACATCAAGCTGCAGCGCGGCGTGTTCACCCAAGGTCGCCCGCCCTTCGGTTACCTGCGCCCGCTGCGCGCGCACCTGTTCCTGTCGGTCAACGCGCAAGACGTGCGCGAAGCGCTCGCCGCAGGCTTTCCCGCCGCGCGCGTGCTGGTCGAATCGGTGAAAGCCAGCGACGCGTGGCCGAACGAAGTGCGCATCGCCTTCGACGGTGATGCCGTGCTGTTCAGCGACGAGGCCGAGCGCGTGTTCCAGGCCGAGGGCCTCGACGCCTTCCAGGCCCACGAACTCAGCAAGGCCGACCTGCCCCTGCCCGAAGGCCCGTTCAAGCCGCTGCTGATGGCCTTGCACCGTCTGCAGATGGCGGGCAATGCGCAGATGCGCATCCGCACCGCACTGGTCACGGCGCGCAGCGCGCCGGCACACGAGCGCGCGATCCGCACGCTCATGAAGTGGAACATCCGCGTCGACGAAGCGATGTTCCTCGGCGGCCTGCCCAAGGGCGAGTTCCTGCGCGAGTTCGAGCCCGACTTCTTCTTCGACGACCAGACCGGTCACGTCGACGCAGCCTCGCGGCATGTGCCTGCGGGGCATGTATCGAGCGGCATCAGCAACGAGCCCTGACGCCGTTCAGGGCGCGATCACGCCGACGGGGCACCTTGCTCCGCGAATGTCCTCCGCCCTTCGGGCTCCCCCTTTATTTCGCTGCGCAAGGCACCCCATCGACGTGATCGATGGGCAGTGCAGTCGTTGATCGGCCGCACACCAGCAACGTGCCTCGTGCGCAGGGCACTGGGTGCTCCCCGCAGCGAAATCAAGGAGGAGGGGCGCAGCCCCGGGGGACATTCGCGGAGGGGAGTACCCGGTGTCCTGTGCACGCGCCCCAGCCCCTCTTTCGCGGTCTCCACGAAGCCGCAGACCAGCGCGTTGTCACACGCGTTTCGTCCCACTGTCATCGCTCGTTCACTGCCAAGTAACGGGTTCTCCCTAGTCTTGTCGCCTGTCCGGTGCGCAGTGCCTTCGTGGCACTTTTTTTTCGCGCCGGCCTTTCACCTCCTTCGACAGACAACAAGAACCGAACGGCTTTTCCGATGCGTCCGAACCCCCTCACGAACGCCGCGCCTCTCACGCGCTGGCTGTTGCCCCTTGCGATTTCCGCCGCGCTCGCGGCCTGCGGCGGTGGAGGCGGCGGTGGCGTTGCCTTTCCCCCGATCAGCGGCACCCCGACGCCGCCCCCGAGCAGCACGCCCAACGAAGGCAAGAGCGGCCCGAAGGCACTGATCGTCGAGATCGACGGCCTCACGCATGCCGTCCTGCGCGACGCCATCGCGCAGAAGAAGGTGCCGGCCGCGCTGCAATCGCTGCAGCTGGCTCCCGCATGGACCGGCGGCACCGACGGCGCACTCAGCGAGCAGCCCGCCACCGACGGCCCCGGCTGGGCCACGCTGCTGACCGGCACCTGGGTGCCGCGCCATGCGGTGCGCGCCGACACCGCGGACCAGCGCATCGACGCCAAGCTCGCGCCCTCGGTCTTCGCCTTTGCGAAGCAGAAGAAGGACGCGGGCTACCTGACTGCATCGGTCACCGCCAACGCGCTCTATCCGAACCTGCTGCTCGCAGAGACCGGCACGCTCGACACCGCCGTCGACTGCGCCGGCGCCGACGCCTGCGTGACCGCCAACACCACGCGCCTCATCGGCGCAGGCTACGACCTGCTCGTGGCGCAGTACAGCGCGCCCGCCGCCGCGGCCGCCAACGGCCTGCGCAGCGACAGCTACCAGCGCGCCGTCTCCGACACCGCAACGGCCGTCGGCCAGCTGCTCGCGCGCATCGCGCAACGCACGGCCAACGACGCGAAGGAAGACTGGCTCGTGATCCTCACGACCGGCCACGGCCTCGATGCCTTCGGCGGCGTCACCAGCCTGAAGGACGTCGACAACAAGACCGTCTTCATCGCCAGCAACAAGACCCTGCCCGCGCTGCCCGCCGTCGGCGCCACCTCGCCGGCCGACGACACCGCGCTGCGCCAGTCGGCCGCCGCGACCGACATCGCGCCCACGGTGCTGCGCCACCTTGGCGCACTGCCCGCGACCGCGGCCTACAACCTCAACGGCCAGGCCCTGCAGGCCACCACCGCCGTGCAGCAGCTCGCGGCCCGCACCAGCGCCGACCGCAGCAGCATCGAACTCTCGTGGACGCTCGCGGGCGACCTCGGCGGCCCGGTGCAGGTGCTGCGCGACGGCAAGCCCATCGCCACGCTGCCGGCCGGTGCCACACGCTACACCGACCCCGTCAAGGCCGCGACCGACGGCCTCTACGCGTTCCAGTACACGGTCGCGGCCGGTGGCGCCAACGTCTCGGTCTCCGCGCAGATCGCCTACGTGAAGGTGGGCCTGGTCAACCTCTTCCCGCTCGACGCGCTGCCCGCGCTGGACCTCAACGCGACCGCGACGCTCGTGCCCATGGCCGCGGATGCCGATGGCGGTTCGCTCGTGGCCGACGACAACTTCCTGCCGCCCTACCGCGTGCAGGCGCTGCGCGTGGACAGCCGCATCAAGAACGCGAGCGGCATGGCCGGCTACAAGCTGCTGCAGACGCGCGACGTGACCACGTCGCCCGCCGTGGCCGCCTTCACCTTCGGCTTCTGGCTGCGCACCGACGCCACCTGCAGCCAGGGCGTGAGCAACGGCGCCTCGGTCATCGCCAACAAGAACTACGACACCGGCGACAACGCCGGCCTGGCGCTCGGCCTGTTCAGCAACTGCGAGCTGCGCTTCAACACCGGCACCGGCAGCGGCCGCGGCGAGATCAAGGGCAAGCACTTCCTGAGCGCGGGCCGCTGGGCCTACGTCGCGATGGTCGTCGACAAGGCCGGCAAGAACATGAGCGGCTATGTGTTCGACCCCGTGAAGGGCACGCAGACCGGCAGCGTCGCGCTCTCGAATGCGCTGGTCGCCGCACTCGGCGGCCTGGGCAAGGGCATCGCCCTGAACGAAGACGCCACCGGCCTGTACTACCAGCGCTGGTCGGCTTCGCCACGCGGCGCGATGGACTTCAACGACTTCGCGATCTGGAACCGCGCGCTCACCGCCGAAGAACTCACGGCCATCTACACCTCGGGCCAGCCGCTGTCGGCACTGGCGCCTTGATTACTCCGATCACCCCGATCTCCACGACATCACCAAGAGAGGATCACCCCATGCTGCTTCAAGCTTCCCTCCCCGCGCGCCTGCTGGCCGCCTTCCTCCTGGCCTGCACGCTGTCCGCCTGCGGCGGCAGCGACAACGGCGGCGGCGGCATTCCGCCCGTCATCACGCCGCAACCGCAGCCCCAACCCGAGCCCGGCGTGAAGCCCGAAATGCGCTGCGCACCGTGACCCGCGACGTCATGACATCCCACGACAAGACCATGAATTCACGCCGCAAATTCCTCACGGGCACCGCCACCACCGGCGCGGCCGCCCTCGCCCTCTCGGCCTTCCCGCCGAGCATCCGCCGCGCACTGGCCATTCCCGCCAACAACAAGACCGGCACCATCAAGGACGTCGAGCACATCGTCATCCTGATGCAGGAAAACCGTTCGTTCGACCACTACTTCGGCACGCTCATGGGCGTGCGTGGTTTCGGCGATCGCTTCACCATTCCGCTGCCGGGCGGTCGCAACGTGTGGCAGCAGGCCGACGAGACGGGCGCGCCCGTGCTGCCCTACCACCTGGACCAGACCAAGGGCAACGCGCAGCGCGTGGCCGGCACGCCGCACGACTGGAACGACGGCCAGAACGCCTGGGACGGCGGCCGTGCGTACCAGTGGGTCAGGTACAAGAAGACCGGCACCGCGCCGTACACCCAGGCCATGGGCTACCTCGAGCAGGCCGAGCTGCCGTACCAGTTCGCGCTGGCCAACGCCTTCACGCTGTGCGACGGCTACCACTGCAGCATGCACACGGGCACCAACTCGAACCGCATGTTCCACTGGACCGGCACCAACGGCCCCACGGGTGCGAACGTGGCCTCGGTCACCAACGAGTGGGACGACAGCTACACGCCGCCCTCGACCACCGGCTACGAGTGGAAGACCTTCCCCGAGCGCCTGCAGGCCGCCGGCGTCAGCTGGATCGTGTATGAAAACATGCGCGACAACTTCGGCGACAACCCGCTGGTCGGCTTCAAGCAGTACCGCCAGGCCAGCGAGGCCTCGGGCAAGCCGATCAAGAACACCGGCCCGGTGCCGGCCTACGACCCGGCCAGCGACGACGCCGGCAACCCGCTGTACAAGGGCATCGCCAACACGATGCCCGGGGCCAACGTGGACGAGTACCTGAACGCCTTCCGCAACGACGTGAAGAACGGCAAGCTGCCGCAGGTGTCGTGGATCATCGCGCCCGCCACCTACTCGGAGCACCCCGGACCGTCGAGCCCGGTGGAAGGCGGCTGGTACATCCAGGAAACGCTCGATGCCCTCACCGCCGTGCCCGAGGTGTGGAGCAAGACCGTGCTGCTCATCAACTTCGACGAGAACGACGGCTACTTCGACCACTACCCGTCGCCCGCCGCGCCCTCGCTCAACCCCGACGGCTCGCCCGCCGGCAAGACGACGCTGCCCGAGGCCGACATCGCCTTCGAACGCTTCACGCACCCCAAGCCGCCGGGCACCACCAAGCAGCCCGCGCCCGACGGCCGCGTCTACGGCCCCGGCGTGCGCGTGCCGATGTACGTGATCTCGCCCTGGAGCCGCGGCGGCTGGGTGAACTCGCAGGCCTTCGACCACACCTCGGTGATCCGCTTCATCGAGGCGCGCTTCGGCGTGAAGGAGCCGAACATCTCGCCGTTCCGTCGCGCGGTGTGCGGCGACCTGACGAGCGCCTTCAACTTCGCCACGCCCAACAACGAAGTGCTGCCGACGCTGGCCGGCCGCACGAGTCGCACGCAGGCGAACGACAAGCGCGCGGCGCAGGAAGCCCAGGCGCAGGTCCCGATGCCCTCCACACCGCAGCTGCCGCGCCAGGCCGCCGGCACGCGCCCTTCGCGCGCCCTGCCCTACGAACTGCACGTGAGCGCGCGCAACGACGCCACCAGCGGCAAGGTGCGGCTGCTGTTCGCCAACACCGGCAAGGCCGCCGCCGTGTTCCATGTGTACGACAAGCTCAACCTGGAACGCCTGCCGCGCCGCTACATGGTCGAGGCCGGCAAGACGCTGGACGACACCTGGAACGCGATGCTCGACAACACGGGCTTCTACGACCTGTGGGTGCTCGGCCCCAACGGCTTCCACCGCCATTTCCGCGGTGACCTGAACAGCCTGCGCGCCGGCGATGCGCCCAACCCCGAAGTGCGCGTGTGCTACGACATCGCCAACGGCAATGTCTACCTGCAGATGCTCAACGGCGGTCGCAACGCCTGCAAGTTCACCGTGCGCCCCCGAGCCTACCGCACCGACGGCCCGTGGACCGCGACCGTGGCCGGCGGCACCTCGGCCGAGCAGCACTGGGACCTGGCCGCGAGCGGCGCCTGGTACGACTTCGAAGTGACCTGCGACGCCGACACCAGCTACTACCGGCGCTTCGCGGGCCGCGTGGAAACCGGCCGGCATTCGGTGAGCGACCCGGCCATGGGCACGGCCGCCGCCTGAGGCCAGGGTGACACCATGACCTCCCGCCGCCACTTCCTCACCGGCACCGCCACCACCGGTGCCGCCGCGCTCGCGCTCTCGGCCTTCCCGCCGAGCATCCGGCGCGCACTGGCCATTCCGGCCAACAACAAGACCGGCACGATCAAGGACGTCGAGCACGTCGTGATCCTGATGCAGGAGAACCGTTCGTTCGACCACTACTTCGGCACGCTCGCCGGCGTGCGTGGCTTCGGCGACCGCTTCCCCATTCCGCTGCCCAAGGGCCTCAACGTGTGGCAGCAAAGCGATGCCAACGGCAACGTGGTGCTGCCGTACCACTTCGACAGCCGCAAGGGCAACGCGCAGCGCGACGGCGGCACGCCGCACGACTGGGACGACAGCCAGCAGGCCTGGGGCGGCGGCCGCATGAACGAATGGGCGCGCTACAAGACGCCCAAGGCCATGGGCTACCACAAGCAGGCCGAGATCCCGTTCCAGTTCGCGCTGGCCGATGCCTTCACGCTGTGCGACGCGTACCACTGCGCGATGCACACCGGCACCGACGCGAACCGCTCGTTCCACATCACCGGCACCAACGGCCCGACCGCGCAGAACGTGGCCTTCGTCAGCAACGAGTGGGACTGGCTGGACGCCACCCCCAGCAAGGTCGACACCGGCTACACGTGGAAGACCTACGCCGAGCGCCTCGAAGACGCCGGCGTGAGCTGGATCTGCTACCAGAACATGCCCGACGAATGGGGCGACAACATGCTGGGCGCGTTCCGCCAGTTCCGCCGCGCCAACCGCGCGTCGCCCTACCCGGTGACCAGCGGCTACTACAAGGCGCCGTTTTCCGACACGGGCCAGAAGCTTCCCTTCCACGCCTACGACGCGGCCAGCGACAACCCGGGCAACCCGCTGTACAAGGGCATCGCCAACACGCTGCCCGGCGACAAGCCCGAGGACTACCTGGACGCGTTCCGGCGCGACATCAAAGCCGGCCGCCTGCCGCAGGTGAGCTGGATCAACGCGCCCTCGGCCTACTGCGAGCACCCGGGCCCGTCCAGCCCGGTGCAGGGCGCATGGTTCCTCCAGGAAATCCTCGATGCGCTCACCGCCGTGCCCGAGGTCTGGAGCAAGACCGTGCTGCTGGTCAACTTCGACGAGAACGACGGCTACTTCGACCACATGCCCTCGCCGTCGGCGCCCTCGCTCAATCCCGACAAGACGCCGGCCGGCAAGACCACGCTCGCCGCCGACGCCCTGAAGCCCGAGTACTTCACGCAGCCGGCACCCGACGGCAGCACCTCGCAGCCGAAGCCCGACAACCGCGTCTTCGGCCCCGGCCCGCGCGTGCCGCTGTACGTGATCTCGCCCTGGAGCCGCGGCGGCTGGGTCAGCTCGCAGGCCTTCGACCACACCTCGGTGCTGCGCTTCCTCGAAACGCGCTTCGGCGTGAAGGAGCCCAACATCTCGCCGTTCCGACGCGCGGTGTGCGGCGACCTCACGAGCGCCTTCAACTTCGCCACGCCGAACACCGAGGCCCTGCCCACTCTCGCGGGCAAACTGAGCAGGACGGACGCCGACAAGGTGCGCAACGACCAGCAGGCGTTGCCGCTGGTGCCGCTGCCGACCGATCCGCAGCTGCCGCGCCAGGCCACCGGCACGCGCCCATCGCGCGCCCTGCCCTACGAGCTGCACACGAGCGCCAAGGCCGACACCCTCGCCGGCACTGTGAAGCTGATCTTCTCGAACACCGGCAAGGCCGCGGCCGTGTTCCACGTGTACGACAAGCTCAATCTCGACCGCCTGCCGCGTCGCTACATGGTCGAGGCCGGCAAGACGCTCGACGACAGCTGGACCGCTGCGATCGACAACAGCGGCTTCTACGACCTGTGGGTGCTCGGCCCCAACGGCTACCACCGCCACTTCAAGGGCGACCTCAACCGCCTGCGCGCCGGCGGCGTGGCCGCGCCCGAGGTGCGTGTCTGCTACGACATCGCCAACGGCAACGTCTACCTGCAGATGCGCAACGACGGCAAGGCCCGGTGCAAGTTCACGGTGCGCGCCAAGGCCTACCGCGACGACGGCCCGTGGAACGCGACGGTGAATGGCGGGGCCCAGGCCGAGCAGCACTGGGAACTCGCCGCCAGCGGCCAGTGGTACGACTTCGCCGTCACCTGCGACAGCGACCCGGCCTTCTACCGCCGCTTCGCCGGCCGCGTGGAAACCGGCAAGCACACGGTCAGCGATCCGGCGATGGGCTTGCCCGACCTCTGAAGACGTAGGCATGATCCCCCCGCGCCCGCCAGCGGCGCGGGGGAATTCATGCACGCCAAGGTCATCCGGTACTTCGTCGAAGTGGTTCGCGCGGGCTCGATCCGCAAGGCGGCCGAGCAGCTGCACGTGGTGCCCACGGCCGTCAACCGCCAGATCCTCAACCTCGAGGAAGAACTGGGCGCGCCGCTGTTCGAGCGCATCCACAACACGCTCAAGCTCACGCCCGTGGGCGAGATCGTGCTGGCGCATGCGCGCGGCACGCTGCGCGAGTTCGACCTGGTGCGCCAGCGCATCGAGGACGTGCGCGGCCTGCGCCAGGGCGAGGTCACGCTGGCCACCACCGCCGGCCTGGCCGACGCCTTCCTGCCGGCCGTGGTGCAGCGCTTTCGCGCCGCGCACCCGGGCATCCAGCTGAAACTGCTGGGCCTGCCCATCGCGGCCGTGCTGCGCAGCGTGGCCGAAGGCGATGCCGACCTGGCGCTGGCCTACGACGTGCCCGGCACGGCCGGCTTTCGCACGCTGTTCAGCAGCGAGTGGCCGATCGGCGCGGTGGTGCCGCCGGGCCATCCGCTCACGGCGCATGCGACCGCGCTGCTGGCCGAGTGCGTGGGCTACCCGCTGATCCTGCCCGCGCCTTCGCTGTCGATCCGACCGATCCTCGACGCCGCCTTCGAGCGCTCGGCCATCCGCGTGTCGCCGGTGGTCGAGACCACGTCCACCGCGCTGATGCGCCGGCTGGTGCGCGACGGCGGCGGCATCACGCTGCTCAATCGCCTGGACGTGGACGAGGAGCGCAACGACGGCACCCTCGTCTTCGTGCCGCTGCGCGACACCACGCTGCGCGCCCAGACGCTCACGCTCGAGACCCGCGCCGCGCAGGCGCCGAGCGCCGCGGCCGAGCTGTTCGCGAACCATGTCGTGGCCTGCCTGGACGACCTGCTGGCGCCCTGACATGCACCCTGGATGACCGTCCACTTTTTGTGCACAGGGCACGTCATTTATTGACTTTGCATGTGCAAAGACATCGCTCCTAGACTGCCGCGCCGGTTCATCGGCAGGAAAGGTTCCCATGTTCTCGAACGATAAAAAGACCCCCGCAGGAGACGGCGAAGGGGTCGACCAGAAGCTTCCGCTCGCCCGCTGCGGCGCACTGAGCCTGCAGCACGTGCTCGTGATGTACGCGGGCACGGTGGCCGTGCCGCTCATCGTGGGCGGCGCGCTCGGCCTCTCGAAGGCCGACATCGCCTTCCTCATCAACGCCGACCTGTTTGCCGCCGGCATCGCCACGCTGGTGCAGGCCATCGGCTTCTGGCGCTTCGGCATCCGCATGCCGGTGATGATGGGCGTGACCTTCGCGGCCGTCGGGCCGATGATCGCCATCGGCATGGACCCCTCGCTCGGGCTGCCCGCCATCTACGGCGCGACCATCGTGGCGGGCGTGTTCGGCATGCTCGTCGCGCCGCTCATGGGGCGCGTGCTGGGCGTGTTTCCGCCGCTGGTCACGGGCACGGTCATCACGCTGATCGGCGTGTCGCTCATGGGCGTGGCCATCAACTGGGCCGCGGGCGGCCAGCCCACCGCGACCCGCATGGTCGACGGCGTGGCGCACGCGGTGGCCAACCCGGCCTACGGCGAGCCGGTGAACCTGGCGATTGCCGCGGCGGTGCTGGCGGTGATCATCGCGATCACGCGCTTCGGCAAGGGCCTCATCGCCAACATCGCGGTGCTGCTGGGCATCGTGTTCGGCGTGGGCCTGTCGCTGGCGCTCGGGCGCATGCACTTCGACGGGCTCGAGGAAGCCAGCTGGATGGCCGTGACCACGCCCTTCCACTTCGGCATGCCGCGCTTCGAGCTCACGGCCATCGCCTCGATGTGCATCGTGATGCTCATCACGCTGGTCGAATCGACCGGCATGTTCCTCGCGCTGGGCGAGATCACCGGCCGCAAGGTGACGACCGACGCGCTCACGCGCGGGCTGCGCGCCGACGGGCTGGGCACCGTCATCGGCGGCGTGTTCAACACCTTTCCGTACACCTCGTTCTCGCAGAACGTGGGGCTGGTCACGGTGACGGGCGTGCGCTCGCGCTACGTAGCGGCGGGCGGTGGCCTGATGCTGATCGCGCTCGCACTCTTTCCGAAGATCGCGCACATCGTGGCCTCGGTGCCGCAGTTCGTGCTCGGCGGCGCGGGCATCGTGATGTTCGGCATGGTGGCGGCCACGGGCGTGCGCATCCTGGGCGCGATCGACTATGCGCAGAACCGCCACGCGCTGTACGTGATCGCCATCTCCATCGGGCTGGGCCTGGTGCCCACGCTGTCGCCGAACTTCTTCCAGCACTTCCCCGCCTGGACCCATCCGCTGACGCACAGCGGCATCGTGCTGGGCACGCTGGCCGCGGTGCTGCTCAATCTTTTCTACAACGGCGTGCTGTCGAAGGAACGCTCCTTCGCGATGGCGGCGCGCACTTCGCACGGTACCGAATGACTTTCCAGAACCCTTCGTCCTCTTCACCGCAGCGCCCGCCGCTGCTGATCGTGCGCCACGCCGACGTGCTCGTCACCATGGACGCCGCCCGGCGCGAGATCGCCGACGGCGCCGTGGTGATGGACGGCCCCGCCGTCGCCTGGGTGGGCGCCACGGCCGAGCTGCCGGCGCCCTACCTCGACGCGCTGCGCAGCGGCCAGGCCGAGGCCATGGACATGCACGGCCATGTCGTGATGCCCGGGCTGGTGAACACGCACCACCACATGTACCAGAGCCTCACGCGCGCCGTGCCCGAGGCGCAGGACGCCGAGCTTTTCGGCTGGCTCACCAACCTGTACCTGCTGTGGGCGCGGCTCACGCCCGAGATGATCCGCGTGTCGACGCAGACCGCCATGACCGAGCTGATGCGCTCGGGCTGCACCACCACCAGCGACCACCTCTACCTGTTCCCCAACGGCTCGCGGCTCGACGACTCGATCGAGGCGGCCGACGCCATGGGCATGCGCTTTCATGCGGCGCGCGGCAGCATGAGCGTGGGCCGCAGCGCCGGCGGCCTGCCGCCCGACGAGGTGGTGGAGACCGAGGCCGCGATCCTGCGCGACAGCGAACGGCTCATCGACCGCTGGCACAACCCCGCGCGCCATTCGATGCGCCGCATCGTGCTGGCGCCCTGCTCGCCGTTCTCGGTGTCGCGCGACCTGATGCGGCTGTCGGCCGAGCTGGCGCGCGAACGCGGCGTGTCGCTGCACACGCACCTGGCCGAGAACGACAACGACGTGGCCTACTCGCGCGAGAAGTTCGGCATGACGCCGGCCGAGTACGCCGAAGACCTGGGCTGGGTCGGCCACGACGTGTGGCACGCGCACTGCGTGAAGCTCGACGACGCCGGCATCGCGCTCTTCGGGCGCACCGGCACCGGCGTGGCGCACTGCCCGTGCTCGAACATGCGGCTGGCCTCGGGCATCGCGCCCATCGGGGCCATGCGGCGCGCGGGCGTGCCCGTGGGCCTGGGCGTGGACGGCAGCGCGTCGAACGACGGCGCGCACATGCTGGGCGAGGCACGCCAGGCCATGCTGCTGCAGCGCGTGGGCTACGGCCCCGCCGCCATGACGGCGCGCGAGGCGCTGGAGATCGCCACGGTCGGTGGCGCGCGCGTGCTCGGGCGCGACGACATCGGCGCGCTGGCGCCGGGCATGTCGGCCGACCTCGTGGCCTTCGACATGCGCGGCGTGGACCACGCGGGCGCCTGGCACGACCCGGTCGCGGCGCTGGTGTTCTGCACACCGGTGGCGGCGGCGCTGAGCGTGATCGACGGCGTGGTCCGCATCCGCGACGGGCGCTTCACGGGCTTCGAGCTGGCGCCGCTGCTGGCCACGCACCGCGACCTGGCGCGCACGCTGTACGACAGCGCGCGGCATCCACACACCGCCTGAAAAAGCGGTGCGCCGTGCGCGTCAGCGACGCATGGTGTCCAGCTGCGTGACCGGCGCGGCGTTGTTGCCCCACGACCCGCGGATGTAGGTGAGCACCTCGGCCACCTCGGTGGCGTCGAGCGCGTGCCCGAACGGCGGCATGCCGTAGGGGCGCGGGTTGCCGGCCGTCGCGGGCAGGAAGCCGCCGTGCGCAACCACCTGGATCAGGTTGGTGGGCCGCGCCATCGTCACCGCGCGGTTGCCCGCGAGCGGCGGGTAGGCGCCGGCCGCGCCCTGGCCCTGGTCGCCGTGGCAGTAGGCGCAGCGCTGGTCGTAGATCTTCGCGCCGCGCACCATCGCGCCGGCGTCGCGCCGCACCGGCGCGGCCGGGGCCTTGGTTGCTTCGGGTGCGTCCTTCTTCACGGCCTCGGGCAGGTCCTTCAGGTAGATCGCCATCGCGCCCAGGTCGGCGTCGCTCAGGTACTGCGTGCTGCGGAACACGACGTCGGCCATCGGGCCCATCACCGAGCCCCGCGGGGAGGTGCCCGACTTGAGCAGCGCCACGACATCGGCCGCGGGCCAGTCGGCCACGCCAGCTTCGTGCGGATCGGCCAGCGAGGGCGCATACCAGTTCTCCACCGCGATCAGGCCGCCCGAGAGCCCGAGCTTGGTTTCGGTCGCGCCCAGCGAGTTGCGGCTGCCGTGGCAGGCGATGCAGTGGCCCAGCCCACCCACGAGGTAGGCACCGCGGTTCCATTCGGCCGGCTTGTTCGCGTTCGCCACGAAAGGCTGCGGCTTGAACGAGAGCGCGCGCCACACCGCGAGCGCGGCCTGCGTGTCGTACGGGAAGCGCAGGCGGTGCGCCTTGTTTTCCGTGGCGGCGGGCGCCACGCTGCGCAGGTAGGCGTACAGGGCGTCGGAGTCTTCGCGCGTGACCTGCGTGAAGTTCGGGTACGGGAAGGCCGGGTACAGCAGGCGCCCGTCCTTGCTGCGGCCGTTGTGCATGGCGCGCCAGAAATGCGCGCTGCTCCAGCCGCCGATGCCGTGCGTCGCATCGGGTGTGAGGTTGGTCGCGTAGATGGTGCCGAACGGCGTTTCGAGCGGCACGCCGCCCGCATAGGGCTGGCCGCCACGCGTGGTGTGGCAGCCGGCGCAGTTGCCCGCCAGCGCGAGGTAGCGCCCGCGCTCGACCAGCTGCGGCGTGGCCTCGAAGGCTTCGGCGCCTTCGGGCAGCGGGTCTTCGCCGCGCAGGTTCAGCGCCAGCACGACGCCGGCCAACACGGCCGCCAGGGTGACCAGGCCCAGCAGGGCCCAGCCGAAATGTCTCAATCGCGCGGTCATCGGGTTCTCAGGGTTTCGCCGCGGTGGGCATGCCGCCGCAGGTGACGGGCAGCGGCGCGGGCAGCGAGGCCACCGGGCGGGTGTCGGCCGGCATCGGCTGCACGGCCAGCCAGCTGGCCACGGCGTTGATGTCGGCGGTGGTCATGCGCTGGCCGATCTGCGCCATGCAGTCGGGCGCGGGCGCATGGCGCTCCTTGGTGAGCCAGGCGCCCAGCTGCGACGACACATACAGCCGCGGCAGGCCCAGCAGGCCCGGAATGGCCGGCTGCACGCCCGTGAGCGCGGCGCCGTGGCACTGCACGCAGGCCGGGATCTGGCGCGCGGCATCGCCCTCGAGCGCCAGCTGGCGGCCACGGCGCAGCTGCTCGGGCGAAGCGTCGCTCTGCGGCGAGACCGCCGCGTACGGCAGCGACAGGTTGGCGAAGTACTCGGCCATCTCGCGCAGGTAGTCGTCCGACAGGTGCTGGACCATGTAGGTCATGTCGCTGTTGAAGCGGCGCCCGTCGCGAAAACTCACGAGCTGGTTGAACAGGTAGCCCGCCGGCTTGCCCGCCAGGCGCGGGAAGAAACCGGCGTTGGTGGTGGCGCCCTCGCGCCCATGGCAGGCGATGCAGGCGGCCACGCGCTGCTCGATGGTGTCGGGCACGGTGGTGGTGGCGGCCTGCGCCGCAACCGGGGCAAGCGGCAACAGCAGCGCCAGGGCCAGCGCGGCCCGTTGGAGCACGGCCTTCATCACGTGCCTGCCGCGAAATGCGCCAGGGCCAGCAGGCCCGCGATCAGCAGCAGGGCCATGCACAGCCCCACGCCGATCAGCGGCAGGATGCCCAGCTGGGCGGTCCGCTTGTCGGCGTCGGCCCGGCGGCCGCCCAGCCCGATGAAGCTCCAGAGTACGGCGCGCACCGCGCGCATCAGATTGAACATGGGTCCACTGTCGCGCAAACGGGTCAAAAAAAACAGATGCAGATCCAGCTCGATTCACCATATCAGATTAGAGTCCCCGCGAATGACAACGGCCCATCGATGAAGCGTTATGAAGCCCTGGCCTCGGACATCGAGGCCTCGATCCGCAACGGCACCCTCAAGACCGGCGACCGCCTGCCCTCCGTGCGCCACACGGGCAGCAGCCGCGGCGTGAGCGCCTCCACCGTGTTCCAAGCCTACTACCTGCTGGAGGCGCGCGGGCTGGTGCGCGCGCGCGACCGCTCGGGCTACTACGTGGCCGGCGGCGGCCTGCGCGACGCGCCGCCCGAGACCACCCTCACCTCGCGCCCCGCCGAAGGCCCGCGCGCGCTCGAGGTGAGCGACCAGGTGTTCGACATCCTCGAAGCCAGCATGTCGCGCCAGGTCGTGCCCTTCGGCTCGGCCTTTCCGAGCCCGCTGCTGTTTCCGCTGGCGCGGCTGGGCCAGTTCATGGCGGCCAGCGCCAAGGCGCTCGACCCGTGGCGCACCGTGGACGACCTCACGCCCGGCAGCGCGGCGCTGCGCCGGCAGATCGCGCTGCGCTACCTGGCCGACGGCCTGCCGGTGCCGGCCGAGGAGATCGTCGTCACCAACGGCGCGCTCGAAGCGCTCAACCTGTGCCTCTCGGCCGTCACGCGGCCGGGCGACGCGGTGATCGTCGAGTCGCCCACCTTCTATGCCGCGCTGCAGGCACTCGAACGCATGGGCCTGCGCGCCATCGAGGTGCCGACGCACCCGGGCGAAGGCATCGACCTCGACGCGCTGGCGCAGGCCATCGCCGCGCACAAGCCCACCGCCTGCTGGCTCATGACCACTTTCCAGAACCCGCTGGGCAGCCTCATGCCCGACGCGAAGAAGAAGGCGCTGGTCGAACTGCTCGCGCGGCACGAACTGCCGCTGATCGAGGACGACGTGTACGCCGAGCTCTACTTCGGCGAGCGCCGCCCGCCGCCGGCCAAGGCCTTCGACACGCAGGGGCTGGTGCTGCACTGCTCGTCGTTCTCGAAAAGCCTCGCACCCGGCTACCGCATCGGCTGGGCCTCGGCCGGGCGCTTCGCGCGCAAGGTGGCGCGCCAGAAGCTCACGACCACGCTCAGCACCTCGGTGCCCGCGCAACTGGCGCTGGCCGACTACCTCGAGAAGGGCGGCTTCGACAAGCACCTGCGCAAGCTGCGCCAGACGCTGGCGATGCAGCAGGCCAGCTTCACGCAGGCCGTGGGGCACTACTTCCCGGTGGGCACGCGCGCCACGCGGCCGCTGGGCGGGTACTTCCTGTGGGTCGAGCTGCCGCCGCAGGTGGATGCGCTGGAGATCCATCGCCAGGCGCTGGAGCGTGGCATCAGCGTGGCGCCCGGGCCGATCTTCTCGGCCACGCGCGCGTTCTCGAACTGCTTGCGGCTGAACTACGGCCACGCGTGGGACGCGCACAGCGAGCAGGCCTTGCAGACGCTCGGACGGCTGGTGGCACAAGCGAGCTGAAACGACAACGCCCGCCGAAGGGGCGGGCGTTGTTCGGGCCTGTCGAGCTACTCCTGCGGTTCCAGCGCGACCGGCGCCGGCGCCCCGTTCTTCTTGCGCGCCTGCAGCACGAACGCCACCAGCTGCCACACCACGAAGACCGCGATCAGCCCCAGCAGCGTGCCGCTGATGGGCCGCGACACGAAGGTGCCGAAGCCGCCACGACTCAGCAGCATCGCGCGGCGGAAGTTCTCCTCGAGCATCGGCCCGAGGATGAAGCCCAGCATGAGCGGTGCGGCGTCGAGCTCCAGCCGCATGAACATGTAGCCCATGAAGCCGAACGCGGCGGTGATGAACACGTCCTGCAGGTTGTTGTTCACGCTGTAGGTGCCGATGCAGCAGAAGAACAAAATCGACGGGAACAGCACGCTGTACGGGATCTTGAACACCGAGAGCCAGTAGCGCACCAGCGGCACGTTCAGCACCAGCAGGAACACGTTGCCGATCCACATGCTGGCCACCAGGCCCCAGAACAGCTCGGGGTGGCTGGCGATCATGTTCGGGCCCGGCTGGATGCCCTTGATGATGAAGGCCGCCAGCATCAGCGCCATGACCGCGTTCTCGGGAATGCCGATGCTCATGAGCGGAATGAAGCTCGTGCGCGCCGCCGCTTCGTCGGCCGCCGCCTGGCCGGCCACGCCCTCGATGCAGCCGGTGCCGATCTCGTGCTTGTACTTGCTGACCTTCTTGTCCAGCGCGTACGCCGCGAACTGCGCAATGGTCGGGCCGCCGCCGGGCAGGATGCCCAGGATGGAGCCGACCACGCTGCCGCGCAAGGCGCTCGGAATGATCCGCTTGAACTCCGCCCAGGTCGGGATGAGGTTGATCTTGCCGTTGAAGGGCGAGCGCTCCTCGCGCGAGTCGAGGTTCTTGGTGATCTCGGCGATGCCGAAGCAGCCCAACGCAATGCTCACGATGCCCACGCCGTCGGTCAGGAACGGCATGTCCATCGTGAAGCGCGCCATGCCGCTGTTCACGTCGGTGCCGATGGTGCCCAGCAGCACGCCGATCATGCACATCGCCAGCCCGTTCAGCAGGCTGCCCGTGGTCACGAAGCTCACGCACACGAAGCCCACCAGCATCATCGCGACGTAGTCGGCCGGGCCGAACAGGAAGGCCACCTCGCCCAGCGTCGGCGCCAGGAACGACAGCACCAGGATCGCGACCGTGCCGCCGATGAAGCTGGAGAAGCCCGCCGTGAACAGCGCCAGGCCCGTCTTGCCCTTGAGCGTCATCGCGTAGCCGTCGATGCAGGCCACGATGCTGCTGGCGTGCGGGATCTTCATCGTGATCGCGCTCACGCTGTCGCCGTACTGCGCACCGTAGTAGATGCCGGCCAGCATGATCAGCGCGCCGGTGGTGGGAATCGAGTACGTCAGCGGCAGCAGCAGGCTGATGGTGGCCAGCGGCCCCAGGCCCGGCAGCAGGCCGACCAGCGTGCCCACCGTGCAGCCGATGGCGCAGTACATCAGGTTGTGCAGTGTCAGGGCGTGCGAGAAACCGAACGCCAGGTTGTTCAAAACTTCCGTCATGGTCGTGGCCTCAGAAAAGCGGCAGGTTCAGACCGAGCAGCTTCTGCAGCGCCAGCGCCATGGCGATCAGGCCCGCCGAGATCTTCACGTTGCGCAGCCACGAGTTGGAACTGCCCGCGAAGGCCGAACAGAACACCATGAAGACGATGCCCGCGATCATGTTCACGTACATCGAGATCAGCGCGAACCCGCACAGGCTCGACAGGATGAGTCCGATGTTCTTGAAGTTCAGGTCCAGCGTCACCGGCGCCACCACGAACGACCGGACCACCGTGGCCACGCCGATCAGCAGCAGCAGGCTGCTCACCATCACGGGGAACAGGCCCGGCCCCGCCCGGCTGAAATCGCCGATGGGATAGCGCAGCGCGGTCAGGCCGAAGGCCAGCGCGATCGCCATGAGGAACAGACCTCTGACAAGGTTTCTATTTTTCATTCATACGCTCACGGAGTGATGTGATTCGAATGCGCCCGCGACCGAGCAAAACCGGTGCGGGCGTGTCTCCGTCCGGAGGGAAGTTCCGGACGGATCGATGCTCTTTTTGCAAGCTGATCGGAATCTGACGCGGGCGCGAGGGGAACTACGTACCGGGCGCGAAGGCGGCGAACGCGCCCGGGTCACAATGCGCGGGGCCTCCTTTCGAAGGATTGCGGAACACCGATGAAGACACCACGCCACGCTCCCCGACACGCGCTCCTGGCGGGCGCCACCACCGCCGCGCTGCTCGCCGCCTGCGCGGCACCGCCGCCGCCGGCGCCCGGCGAATGGTCGCCGCAGCCCCCCAACCCGAACGCGCCCTACCCCGCCGAATCGCGGATGAACGGGGAGCAAGGCATGGTGCTGCTTCGCGTGCGCACCACGCCGGCCGGCCTGCCCGCGAGCGTCGAGGTGAAGGAATCGAGCGGCCACGCACGGCTGGACCGCTCGGCCGTCGAGACCGTCCGCACATGGCGCTTCAAGCCGACGCCGGATGACGGCACGGTGGTGTGGCGCGAGGTGCCGATCCGGTTCTTCATCACGTCGCCGCCGCAGCAGCCGACGATGAATTAGGAACGCCCGTCCGGACGCAAGACACGAGATGCCGCACGTGATTCAGATGACGCTCGACGATCGTTTGCTGGACATTTCGGCGCCGGGCCCGTGGGCCCGTGCGCTCGATCTGATGCAGTCGACCTCCCGGTTCGAGTTGTGGGTCAGCGTGCCGGACGGCCCTTCGATGTGCATGCTGCGCAACGGCGAGAGCGCCTGGCTCATGTACCTGCGGGAACCGGGCGACAGCGGCTTCAGGTCGGTGGGCGACACGCACCGGCCGGGCGTGGAAGTCTTCACGCTGGGCAACGGACAGGTCGACGAGTACCCGCGCGCGTGGTGCATCGATCTTGCACAGTGCCTTCAGGCCCTCGTCGATTTCCGCGACCGCAACGGCGCGCGGCCCGAATCGATCACGTGGTGCGAAAGCTAGGCGGCGCGATCTTTCACGGCCTCAGGCCGCCACCGCCACCCCACCCCGTCGCATCCGGCGCACCCTGAACAGCAGGAACGCCGCGATGCTCACGTTCACCAGGTTCCAGCCGATGCCGTTCAGGAAGGCCGCGTGGTAGCTGCCCGTCAGGTCGAACACCTTGCCTGACATCCAGCCGCCCAGCGCCATGCCGAACAGCGTGAACATCAGCACCGTGCCCACGCGCGCGCCGGCTTCCTTGGGCGGGAAGTGCTCGCGCACGATGATCGCGTACGAGGGCACGATGCCGCCCTGGAACAGGCCGAACAACGCCGAGATCACGTACAGCGGCACCAGCCCGTCGAAGGGCAAAAACAGCAGCAGCGCCACGCACTGCAGCACGCCGCCCAGCATCAGCGTGCGCAGCCCGCCGATGCGGTCGCAGATGGCGCCCGACACCAGCCGGCTCACGATGCCGAAGCCCAGCATCAGCGACAGCATCATCGCGCCCTGCGCCGGGCCGTAGCCCAGGTCGCCGCAGTAGGCCACGATGTGCACCTGCGGCATCGCCATCGCCACGCAGCAGGCCACGCCCGCCACGCACAGCAGGCCCTGCGCCGTGCCCATGCTCAGGCCGAAGGGCCGCGTCATGTCGCGCACCAGGGTGCTGCCGCCCGAGGCGTGCGACACCGGCGCCACTTCGGCCAGTGCCGGCGGGCGCGCGCGAAAGAACAGCGCCAGCAGCGCCATCGTCACGCCGCAGAAGATGCCCATGCCGATGTAGGTCTGGCGCCAGCCCACCTGCTCGACGAAGTGCTGCGCGATGGGCGGCCACACCGCGCCTGCGAGGTAGTTGCCGCTGGCGCACACCGCCACCGCGATGCCGCGCCGCTTGACGAACCACAGCGAGGTGTCGGCCACCAGCGGCGCAAAGGCCACCGAGCTGCCGAGCAGGCCGACCAGCAGCGCCTGCGCCACGGTGAAGGACACGATGCCTTCCGACAGGCCCGTGGCGATGTAGCCGGCGGCCAGGAAGACCGAGCCCATCAGCAACGGCTTCATCACGCCGATGCGGTCGGCCAGCTTGCCCATGAGCACGCCGCCGAAACCGAAGCCCAGCATGAGCAGCGTGTAGGGCATGGAGGCATCGGCGCGCGCCACGCCGAACTCGGCCTGCACGGCGGGCAGCATGACCGACACCACGTACATGCCGCTGCTGCCGACCGTCATGACCAGCAGCGTGAGCGCCAGGCGCACCATGGCGTAGCGCGAGTCGGGCTGGTGGACGATGGTTGTCTCTGGGGTCGTCTTCATTCTTCTTGTCTCCACGCGTGCATCGGGTGGCGCACGTCGTGTGTCATTCTCGCGGAAGGCCGCGCCCCCTGCTGCGCGTGCCCTCGAGCACCCGACGCATGCCCATCACCTACAGACAAGCCATTCCCGAAGACACGCCCGCGTGCCTCGACCTGCGCGGCCGCACGCGAGAGAACGCCTTCTCCGTCGCCGAGCTCGAGGCGCTCGGCATCACCCTGGAGAGCTGGCAAGCCGGCATCGCCGACGGCTCCCTGCCCGGCTACGTTGCGCTCGTCGACGGCGAGCTGGCGGGCTATTGCTTCGGCGAGCGCGACACCGGCGAGATCAGCGTGCTGGCGCTGCTGCCTGCGTACGAAGGCCAGGGCATCGGCAAGGCGTTGCTCGCACTGATGGTCGAAGAGTTCAAGGGGTTGGGCTTCCAGCGGCTCTTCCTGGGCTGTTCGCCCGACCCGCAGGTGCGCTCGCACGGGTTCTACCGGCACCTGGGCTGGAAGCCCACGGGCGAATTCGATGCGGCGGGCGATGAAGTGCTGGCGTACGTCCCGTCCTGAGACGTTCGCCGCGGCCGGTGCGCTGGACGCGCCGGCAGCCTCAGCCCACGAACGGCGCAGGTGCCGTCACCACGACGCTCGACGACCAGGCAGCCTTGGGCATCGGAATGCCACCCGGCTTGCGCTTGCCGTCGCAGCCCGCGGCCAGCAGTGCCGTGCCCAGGCAGAGAAGAAGGATCACGACGCGACTTCGCATGATGCAAGGCATCCTAGGCCTGCACCCCGGTGCGTCAAGTCGGACGGCGGCGCCAGCCGGCGTCGGTGAAGCGGACTTTTTTCTTCGTCAGCGCACGGCCGCCGGCCGCTCGCCGGCCTGCAGGCGGCGCTCGATGTCTTCCAGCACGTTCGGCAGGTCGGCCACGCTGTCGATCACGTAGTGCGCGCCGGCGGCCTGCAGCTCGGCGGTGGCGCGGGCGCGGCGGGCCTGCTGGCTGTCGGCGTCGAGCGCCTGCCACTCGGCCAGCGTCAAGCCGTTGACGTTGCCGCTGACCGACACGCCGACGGCCCAGGTGCCGGCGTTGAGGCCTTCCTGCAGGCCCACGCCGGTGTCGTCGACCTTGACGACGGCGTGCGGCGGCCACACGCCGAGGTCGGCGAAGCAGCGGTACATCATGAGCGGCGACGGACGCCCCGCCGCGAGGTCGCCCGCGCACACGAGGTTGTCGGGCGCATAGCCGCCGGCCGCGGCGATGGGCGTCACGACGTCCATGATCGGGCGGTTGTAGCCGGTGGTGGAGCCGATCTTCAGGCCGCGCTCGCGCGCCGCGTTGACGGCCTCGATCGCGCCCGGAATGAAGTCGGTGTGGTCGCGCACGCTGGCCGCGTTCATGGGCGTGAACACCTCGTACAGGCGGTCGACGTCGGCGTCGCTGAAGGCATGGCCGTGCTTCGCTGCCCACTGCGCGGCGATGCGCGGCTGCGTGCCCAGGGCCTTGATGTGGTCCCACTTGGCCATGCCCATCGGGGCGCGCGCCTCGTCGATGGTGATGTCGATGCCGAACTGTGCGAACAGCTTCACGAAGGCGCCCATGGGCGCGCAGGAACCGAAGTCGAGGATGGTGCCGGCCCAGTCGAAGACGACGGCCTGCAGCCTGGCATGGGAGTGGGCGTTCATGGCGAGGGAAAAAGAAAAAGGATGAAGAAAAGGGGCGACGCTCACCACGCGTCGAACACGTCGGCGGCAATGCCAAAGCCCGTGCTCGCGCCGCTGCCGCTGGTGACCAGCACCACGCGCGTGGCGTCGTCGGGCGCGTCGATCACGCAGGGCGTGGTCTTGGACGACGGGTACACGCCGGTCCAGCGTTCGGTGACCTGCGCGGTCTCGAGGTCGAGCGTGCTGTGCAGGTGGCGCAGGATGAGCTGGTCGACCGCCTCGATGGCGAAGGGTTCGGGCGCGTCGCCGTAGTGGTGCGAATCCCCGACCACCAGCGAGCCGTCGGCGCTCTGCACCACGATGAGGTGGATGCCGTGGTCGAGCGAGGCGCGCTCTTCCTGCATCAGCCGCTCGCGCAGCGCCACCGCTTCGGGCAAGCTGCTGTAGCCCTCGTAGCGGACCAGGCTCAGGTCGGTCATGACCGCGCCTGGCAGGCGAAAACCCGCCTCGGGCTGCACGCGCAGCATCTGCAGGCGGCACAGCGTGAGGTCGTGCGCGGCGATGCGGCCGGCGAACAAGCCGTGCAGCTCGGTGTTGGTGCAGACCACCACGCGCTCGCCGCGCAGGGTGCCGCGCGAGGTGCGCACGCGCGGGGTTTCGACCTCGTGCACGGTTTCGCCGAAGCGGAACACGACACCGTGCACCTCGGCCAGCCAGCGCGCGAGCAGACCGACGGCGGTGCGCGACTCGACGCGCAACTCGTGCGGGCTGAACAGCACCGAGCGCGCCTGCGCCAGGTTGAGGCCGGGCGCGCGCTCCTGCGCGTCGGCGGCGTCGATGAGCGCGCAGGCCTCGGCCATCGGCGTGCGCAGGAAGGCTTCGAGCACGGCATGCGCCTCGGGCCGGTACGCCGCGAGCCAGAGGTGGCGGTGCACGATGTCGATGCCGGCCTGCGGCGCGATGGCCTGCCACACGTCGCGTGAATGCATGGCGCGGCGCCACATGTCGCCCGGCGCCTGGCCGGTGACGGTGATGAAGCCGAAGTTGCGGATCGAGGCGCCCAGGCACGCAGCATCGCGTTCGACCACGCACACGCGCAGGCCGCGCTGCGCGGCGGTGTAGGCATGGGCCAGGCCGACGATGCCGGCGCCGACCACGATCACATCGAAGCTGTCGACGGACATGCTGGGGTTCATCAACGTTGTCTCCAGGCTTGCGTGCGCTTCAGCGCCCAGTACCCGGCCAGCGCGAACAGGCCGCGGCCGACGGCGGCCGTGAGCATGATGAGCGAGGCCATGGCGGCGGCAGGTGCCACGTCGCCGGCATCGTCCATGTTGAGCACGGCGATGGCGGCCAGCGTGGTCTGCGGCGAGTAGAGGAACACGACGGCCGACACGGTGGTCATCGCGTTGACGAAGAAGTAGCCGGCCACGTTGAGCACCGTGGGCAGCGCCACCGGCAGGTGCACGCGCCACAGCGTGCGCCAGAACGGCACGCCCATCGACTCGGACACCAGCTCGTACTCGCGGTCGAGCTGGCGCAGCGCGGTGAGCGAGGTGAGGTGCGCCACCGAGAAGAAGTGCGCCACGGTACAGATCACGAGGATCGCCATGCCGCCGTACAGGCCGTGCAGCGGGTTCGCCGCCGAGTTGAAGAAGAAGATGTAGCCCACGCCGAGCACGAGCCCCGGCACGGCGAGCGGCAGGTTGGCCAGCAGGTTCAGCAGCTCGCGCAGCAGGCCGAAGTGGCGCGGCTTCTCCACGAAGTAGGCCGACACGAAGGTGGCGAGCGCGCCTGCCACGGCCGCGCACAGCGCCAGGCGCAGCGAGTTGCCGTAGCTGCCCCAGCCGCCGCCGTCCATGTTGCTGAAATCGTAGTTCTTCAGCGAGGGTGTGAGCTTGTAGGGCCAGTAGCTGGCGAGCGAGGCGAACACGGCCATGCCGATCATCACGACGATGGCGATGGCGGTGAGCGTGCAGAACACGAGCAGTGCGCGGTCGCGCGATTTCACCGGCTCGGGCTGGTAGGGCGTGGCGCGCGCCGACAGCGCCGCGGCCTGCTTGCGGCGCACGCGCCGCTCGACGAGGAACGACAGCACGGCCGGAATCAGCAGCACGAGGCCGACCACCGCGCCCATCTGGAAGTTCTGCTGGCCGACCACCTGCTTGTAGATGTCGGTCGCGAGCACGCCGGTCTGGCCGCCCACGACCTTGGGCACGCCGAAGTCGGTGATGACCAGCACGAACACGACCATCGCGGCCACGATGAGGCCGTAGCGCGACGACGGCAACGTGACGGTGCGGAAGATGCGCCAGCGCGAGGCGCCCAGGGTCTGCGCGGCTTCGTACAAACGCCCGTCGGACGTGGCCATGGCGGTGGTGAGGATCAGCAGCGCGTGCGGCAGCGTCCAGAACACCGAGCCGAGCACGATGCCCAGCGGGCCGTAGATCGACAGGTCGCCCAGCAGCCCCTTGAACAGGCCCTGGTTGCCGAACAGGTAGATCAGGCTGATGGCCGGCAGCAGCGAGGGCGCGAGCAGCGGCATGAGCGCCACGGCGCGCAGCAGGCCCTTGGCGGGCATGCATGAGAGCGTGAGGCCGTAGGCGTACACGTAGGCGATGGCGGTGCACAGCACGGCGCTGATCACCGCGAGCAGCACGCTGTTGAAGGCCGACTGCACGAGTGCGGGGCTCTCGAGGTAGCGCGCGAAGTTGGTCAGGCCGACGAAGCTGCCTGCGCGGTCGTAGAAGCTCTGGCCGACGAGCGCGCCGACGGGGAGCGCGACGATCACGACGAGCAGCAGCACGACGAGCAGCACGGCGGCGCCGGTGAGCCAGCGTTCGCGGTCGAAGTGCATCGTGCGCGGTATTGTGATCGGGGCGAGGGCTTCGGAGGGAGTGCTCATGTTGTTCTTCTTGTTTCGTTGTTCGGGGCGCGTGCACAGGACACCGGGTACTCCCCTCCGCGAATGTCCCCCGGCCTGCGGCCTCCTCCTTGATTTCGCTGCGGGGAGCACCCAGTGCCCTGCGCACCAGGGCACGCTCTGCATTCGCGGCCGATCAACGACCGCTGCTGACAACGCTCGCGTCGACGGGGTGCCTTGCGCAGCGAAATCAAGGAGGAGCCCGAAGGGCGGGGGACATTCGCGGAGCAAGGTACCCCGTCGGCGGGAGCGCGCCCTGGATGGCAGCACACCACGCGACAAGGACCTCGCACACGCGACGTCATGTCATTGCGCCAGGACCGACAGCGCGTTCAAGGGAAGCTGGATGTGCACCATGCTGCTGGGCACCAGCGGCTCTTCGCCGCCGCTGCGCGCATCGGCGGGCAGCTCGGCCTCGATCTCGATGCCCAGCGGCTCGCAGGCCAGGCGGGCCGAGGTGCGGTTGCCGAAGAACTCGGTGTCGAGCAGGCGCGCGGCGAAGCTGTTGGTGCCGAGTTCGGAACCGAAGCGCTTCACCACCACATGCTCGGGCCGGATGCCCACGGTGGCTTGCGAACCGACGCTGAGGTTGCCCGGTGCGCAGAACAGTTCGCTGTCGCGCACGCGCACCTTGCCGTCGGCCAGCACGGTGGCGGGCAGCATGTTCATGCGGCCCACGAAGCCCGCCACGAAGCGGGTGCGCGGCTGGCGGTACAGCTCGTCGGGCGTGCCGGCCTGCTCGATGCGGCCGTTGTGCATCAGCACCACGCGGTCGGCCATCGAGAGCGCTTCTTCCTGGTCGTGCGTGACCATGATGGTGACGATGCCCAGGCGCTTTTGCAGCGCGCGGATTTCGCTGCGCAGCGTGGCGCGCACCTGCGCGTCGAGCGCGGAGAGCGGCTCGTCGAGCAGCAGCAAGCGCGGGTTGGGCGCCAGGGCGCGCGCCAGCGCGATGCGCTGCTGCTGGCCGCCCGAGAGTTGCACGGGGTACTTGTCGGCATGCGCGGTGAGCCCGACGAGGTCGAGCATCTCGCGCGAGCGCTTGGCCATCTCGCGTGCCAGGGCGCCCGTGGGGTGCAGGCCGTAGGCGATGTTCTGCGCCGCCGTGAGGTTGGGGAACAGCGCATACGACTGGAACACCACGCCGAAGCCGCGCGCCGCGGGCGGCAGGCCCGCGATGTCCTGGCCGCCGAGCAGGATTTGCCCGCTGTCGGCGCGCTCGATGCCGCACACGATGCGCAGCAGCGTGGTCTTGCCGCAGCCCGAAGGACCGAGCAGGCAGACGAACTCGCCGGGCTCGATGTCAAGGTCGATGCCGTCGAGCACGCGCGTGGCGCCAAAGGACTTGCCGATGCCGCGAAGAGAAAGAAAACTGGTCATGTGCGGCTGCCCGGAACCCCGATCACATTGGCTTTTTCTCGGCCTTGGCGTCGTAGCGCTTCGACCATTCCGTCAAGATGCGGTCGCGGTTGGCAGCGGCCCAGTTGAAGTCGTTCTTGGCCAGCAGCTTCTCGACGTCGCCCGGCACGAACTCGAGCTTTTCCTGGATGCCCGGCAGCGCGAGCACGGCGAAGTTCTTCGCGTACAGCTCGTTGGCCTGCTTGGTCACGGCCCAGTCGGCCAGGGCCTTGGCGGCGTCCTGCTTCTTGCTGGTCTTGATGATGCCGGTGGCTTCCATGTCCCAGCCCAGGCCTTCCTTGGGCAGCACGATGTCGATGGGGGCGCCGTCGCGCTTGGTCTTGTTGGCGCGGTATTCGAACGACATGCCGAGCGCGAACTCGCCGGCGCCGGCCTGGCGGCAGGGCTTGCTGCCCGAGAGGCTGTACACGCCGATGTTCTGGTGCAGCGCGTCCATGTACTTCCAGGCCTTGTCCTCGCCCATCATCTGGATCCAGCCCGACACCATGAGGTAGCCGGTGCCCGATGCCGCCGGGTTGGGCATGGTGATCTGGCCCTTGTAGACCGGGTTGGTCAGGTCGGCCCAGCTGGTGGGCTTGGGCAGGTTCTTCTTCGTGGCTTCGGCGGTGTTGAAGCAGATGGCCGACGACCACACGTCCATGCCGACCCACTTGGGCGGGTTGGCGGTGTCGCGCATGGTGGGCTTGATGGCGTCCAGGCCCTTGGGGGCGTAGGGCTGGAGCATGCCTTCCTTGTCCAGCAGCATCAGCGAGGTGGCGGCCAGGCCCCACACCACGTCGGCCTGCGGGTTGGCCTTTTCGGCCAGCAGCTTGGCGGTGACGATGCCGGTGGAGTCGCGCACGAACTTCAGCTCGATGGCCGGGTTCTCCTTTTCGAAGGCGGCCTTGTAGGCCTGCACCTGGTCGGCCTCGAGCGCGGTGTAGACCAGCAGCTCGGTGCGGCCCTGGGCCGAGGCGGCGAAAGCCAGCGAGAACAAGGCGGCGGGCACGGCGGCCCACATCAGACGACGATGCAGCATGGGAGATTCCCTCGAGGTAAGAACAGGCGGTGTACGCAAAAAGAAAACACGGCCGGGGCCGTGAACGCAGCGATGCTCGCAGCGCTATGTGACAAAGGTTTGTCACACGGCCGTACCCGCGCTGCGGCGTTTGCACTTTCGTCACACGGCTGTCATCGAGCGACGCGAGCCTGTACAGGCTGTCGCACCCGTTCTTTTGCAATTCCATGACACTCGACCTCGCCGAGATCGCTCGCCTGTTCGCCGAACGCGGCGGGCTGGCGTACGCGGGCGAGCCGGTGTCGCAGCTCGAACACGCGTTGCAATGCGCCTGGCTGGCCGAACAGGCCGGCGCCGGCGACACGCTCGTGACGGCCGCATTGCTGCACGACCTGGGGCACCTGCTGATCGCCGAGCACCAGACGCTGTCGCTCTCGCCCACCGAACTGGGCATTGACGACCGCCACCAGTACATCGCGCTGCCGCTGCTGCGCGGCGCCTTCGACGTGGCGGTGCGCGAACCGATCCGCCTGCACGTGGACGCCAAGCGCTACCTGTGCGCGACGCGCCCGGGCTACGTGTCGATGCTCTCGCCCGATTCGGTGCGCAGCCTGGCGCTGCAGGGCGGCGTGATGGACGACGACGCGGCGCAGCGCTTTGCCGGCCTGCCGTGGTCGGGCGACGCGGTGCGGCTGCGGCTGTGGGACGAAGCGGCCAAGGCCGAGGGGCTGCGAACGCCGCCGCTCGCGCATTTCCTGGCGACGGCGGCGCGCGTGATGCTGCGCTGAGGGCCGGCGGGACGAAGGGACGGCGGGCCGACTTTCAGCCCCGTTTAAGAAACATTTGTCTACGATGGTTTCCTCACGAGGTCCGGCGCCCCTGCGCCTGCGAGGAAATCCGCATGTCATCTGCTCCATCTCCCACCATCGCGGCGCGTGCCGGCGCGTTCGTCCAGGTCCTGCGCCGCGTGCTGCGGCTCGCGGCACCCTACTTCAGTTCGGACGAAGAAAAATGGCGGGCGCGCCTCATGTTCGCGGGCATCGTGGCACTGAACCTGGCGTACGTGTACGCGCTGGTGCTCTTCAACCAGTGGTACGGGCGCTTCTATGACGGGCTGCAGAACAAGGACGCGGTGGTCTTCTGGCGCGAGATCCGCGTGTTCGCCTGGCTGGCCTTCTTCAACATCGCGATCCAGGTGGCGAAGTTCTACCTGACGCAGCTGCTGCAGCTGCGCTGGCGCTCGTGGATGACCCGCCACTACCTCGGCCGCTGGATGGCCGACCGCACCTTCTATCACCTGGAGCTGGCGCGCTACGCGCAGGCCGACGGCACCACGCCCGACAACCCCGACCAGCGCATCCAGGAGGACATGCAGATGTTCACCAATGCCACCATGACGCTGTCGATGGAGATCCTGAACGCGGTGGTCACGCTGCTGAGCTTCATCGGCATCCTGTGGGGCCTGTCGGGCACCTTCGACCTGTCGCTGGGCGGCAGCACCTACCAGGTCGCCGGCTCGATGGTGTGGCTGGCGCTGGTCTATTGCGTGGTCGGCACGGTCATCACGCACTTCATCGGCCGGCCGCTGATCGGCCTGAACTTCCGCCAGCAGCGCTTCGAGGCCGACTTTCGCCACCACCTGGTGCGCGTGCGCGAGTACAGCGAAGCCATCGCGCTCGACCGCGGCGAGACGGTGGAGCGCGGCCAGCTCGACACGCGCTTCGGCGCCGTGCTGCGCAACTACCTGCAGCTGATCAAGAAGCAGAAGAACCTGGTCACCTTCACCGCGATGTTCGGGCAGGCGTCGGTGATCTTTCCGTTCATCGTGTCGGCGCCGCGTTTCTTCAGCGGCGCCATCCAGCTGGGCGCGCTGATCCAGATTTCATCGGCCTTCGACAAGGTGCAGGAGTCGCTGAGCTGGTTCGTCGCCAACTACGACCGCGTGGCCGTCTGGCGCGCCACCACCGACCGCCTGATCAGCTTCGACGACGCGATGCGCGCCCACGCCGCGCGCGAAGACGCCCTGCAGCGCGAAGAAGGCGCCGCCGCGCTGGGCACCAGCGACCTCACGCTCGCGCTGCCCAATGGCACGCAGCTGCTGGCCGGTGCCGCGCTGGCGGTGCGCCCCGGCGACAGCGTGCTGCTGCAAGGCCCTTCGGGCAGCGGCAAGTCGACGCTGTTCCGCGCCTTCGCGGGCATCTGGCCGTTTGCACGCGGCAAGGTGCAGGCCCCGGCCGACGCGGTCTTCATGCCGCAACGCCCCTATCTGCCCGACGGCAAGCTGCGCGAGGCGCTGACCTACCCGCACCCGGCCGCCGGCTTCAGCGACGACCAACTGCGCCAGGCGCTGGTCGATGCGCTGCTGCCCGACCTGGTGAACCGGCTCGACGACAGCGACGCCTGGAGCCAGAAGCTCTCGGGCGGCGAGCAGCAGCGGCTGGCGATCGCACGGGTGTTGTTGAAGAAGCCGGCGTGGCTCTTCGCCGACGAGGTGACCAGCGCGCTCGATGCACCGGCCGAAGCCGTGCTCTACCAGCGGCTGGCCGACACGGTGCGCGCGGGCGGCGGTGCGATGGTGTCGATTGCGCACCGGCCGGCGGTGGGCGATTTCCACGGCCAGCGGTGGACGCTGGTGCCGCAGGACGAAAGCGCAGCCGGCGGCGCGCGCTACCGGCTCGATACCTCTACAGCGGCTCAGGCCGCAGCGACGTAACGCTCCCAGCCCTTCTTGCGCAGATCGCAGGCCGGGCATTCGCCGCAGCCGTAGCCCCAGGCCTGGCGGTGTTCGCGGTCGCCGAGGTAGCAGGTGTGGGTTTCTTCCACGATCAGGTCGACCAGCGGCTGGCCGCCAAGGCGGTGGGCCAGCGCCCAGGTCTCGGCCTTGTCGATCCACATGAGCGGCGTCTCGATGACGAGGCGGCGCTCCAGGCCGAGCGACAGCGCCAGCTGCATGGCCTTCATGGTGTCGTCGCGGCAGTCGGGGTAGCCCGAGAAGTCGGTTTCGCACACGCCGGTGACGATCACCTGCAGCCCGCGCCGGTAGGCCAGCGCGCCCGCCAGCGTGAGGAACAGCAGGTTGCGCCCCGGCACGAAGGTGTTGGGCAGGCCGTCGGCCTGCATGGCGAAAGCGACTTCTTCGGTGAGCGACGAGCCGCCGAGCTGCGCCAGCGCGGCCAGCGTGAGCACGTGGTCTTCGCCCAGGCGCGGCGCCCATTCGGGAAAGCGCTCGCGGATCTTGGCGAGCACGGTGCCGCGCACGTCGAGTTCGACGCGGTGGCGCTGGCCGTAGTCGAAGCCCAGGGTTTCGACGCGCTGGTACTTGGACAGGGCCTCGGCCAGGCAGGTGGCCGAGTCCTGGCCGCCGGAGAAGAGAACTAGGGCGGTGGTGTGCAGGGGCATGTCCGTCAACGGCGGGGCCGTTGTAGTGCAAATGCGCGATTTTCGCAGCCGATCGATGCTGCGGGCCGCCCTGTTCTGCGCTGCTTCTAGAGAAAGCGCTCCAGCAGCTTGCGCGACGCGCGATCCAGCGCCTTCGCGTCGGGAATGCGGAACTGCACGCCGTGCGCGCTCGCGATGAGCAGCGCGCCGCCCTCGAGCCGGCGGATGTCTTCCTCGGCCTTGAGCACGAAGCTGGTGTCGCCGCGGTCGGTGCTCACGGTCCAGGTGCTGGGCACGCCGAAGCTGGACACGCCGTGCAGCTTCAGCAAGGTGGGCGCGAAGTCGCGCACCGCGAGCTCTTCGGTCAGCAGCGCCTGGGTGGGCGCGGGCAGCTGGTCGACGCGGTCGACCCACACGAGTTCGCGGCCTTCGCTGCCGACGAGCGACACGCCCTCGTTGGGCGCGCTCAGCGGAAAGGCGCGCACGGGCGTCACGCCCACGTGGTGCTCGCCCTGTGCGTCGGTCAGCACGAGGCGCCCGAAGGTGTCGCGGGCGAGTTCAAAGCTCATGTTGTTGGTATTGGTGCTGCTCATCACACGTCCCCTGCCGGATGGGCGGCGTGGCTCACGGCCAGCGGCGCCTGGGCGTTGGCGCGCTCGTCGGCGGCGCCCTCGCTCACGTCGTCTTCGTCGCCCTGGCGCAGCTGCGCCTGGTAGAGGCGCCAGTAGGCGCCCTGCTTGGCCATGAGCGCGTCGTGCGGCCCGACCTCGACCACCTCGCCGCGGTCCATGACCACGAGGCGGTCGGCCTTGCGCAGCGTAGACAAACGGTGGGCGATGGCGATGGTGGTGCGGCCCTGCACGAGGTTGTCGAGCGCCTTCTGGATTTCCTTTTCGGTCTCGGTGTCCACGGCCGACGTGGCCTCGTCGAGGATCAGGATGCGCGGGTCGATGAGCAGTGCGCGCGCGATGCTGATGCGCTGGCGCTCGCCGCCCGATAGGCCCTGGCCGCGCTCGCCCACCAGCGAGTCGTAGCCGTGCGGCAGGCGCAGGATGAAGTCGTGCGCGTGGGCCGCGCGGGCCGCCGCAACGACTTCTTCGCGCGTGGCGTCGGGCTTGCCGTAGGCGATGTTCTGCGCGATGGTGCCGAAGAACAGGAACGGCTCCTGCAGCACCAGCCCGACGTGGCGGCGGTAGTCGGCCACGGCGAAGCGGCGGATGTCGGTGCCGTCGACCTTGATGGCGCCGTCGGTCACGTCGTAGAAGCGGCAGATCAGGTTGACCAGCGTGCTCTTGCCCGAGCCGCTGTGGCCCACGAGGCCGATCATCTCGCCGGGCTCGATGGTCAGGTCGAGGTCGTGGATCACGGCGCGCGAGCCGTAGCGGAAACCGAGGCCGCTCATCTCGATGCGGCCCTGCACGCGCTCCACCTTCACCGGATTGGCCGGCTCGGGCACGTTGCTCACGTGGTCCAGGATGTCGAAGATGCGCTTGGCGCCGGCGGCGGCCTTCTGCGTGACCGAGACGATGCGGCTCATCGAGTCGAGCCGCGTGTAGAAGCGGCCGATGTAGGCGATGAAGGCGGTGAGCACACCCACCGTGATGCTGCCGCGCGCCACCTGCCAGATGCCGAAGGCCCAGACCACGAGCAGGCCGATTTCGGTGAGCAGCGACACGGTCGGCGTGAACAGCGACCAGGTGCGGTTGAGCTTGTCGTTGACCTGCAGGTTGTAGGCGTTGGCAACGCGGAAGCGCTCGGCCTCGCGGCGCTCCTGCGCAAAGGCCTTCACCACGCGGATGCCGGGGATGGTGTCGGCCAGTACGTTGGTCACTTCGGACCAGACGCGGTCGATCTTCTCGAAGCCTGTGCGCAGGCGGTCGCGCACGACGTGGATCATCCAGGCGATGAAGGGCAGCGGCACCAGCGTGACCACGGCCAGCAGCGGGTTGATCGAGATGAGGATGGCCGCCGTCATGACGATCATCAGCACGTCGTTGGCGAAATCGAGCGCGTGCAGCGACAGGAAGACGTTGATGCGGTCGGTTTCCGAGCCGATGCGCGCCATGAGGTCGCCGGTGCGCTTGCCGCCGAAGTAGTCCAGCGGCAGGGTCAGCAGGTGCTCGTAGGTGGTGGTGCGCAGGTCGGCGCCGATGCGTTCCGAGACCAGCGCCAAGAGGTAGGTGCGCGCCCAGCCCAGCCCCCAGCCGACCAGCGCCGCGATCAGCAGGCCGCCCAGGTACAGGCCGACCCGGCCGGAATCGATCTTCTGCCCGTTCTGGAACGGGATCAGGATGTCGTCCATCAGCGGGATGGTCAGGTACGGCGGGACCAGCGTGGCGGCCGTGGAAATCAGGGTCAGGACAAACCCGAGGATCAGCTGCTTGCGGTACGGCCCGGCAAAGCGGCCCAGGCGCAGCAGCACCCAGGTCGAGGGCGGGGTCTGCAGCTCGGTGTCGGTGCCGTCCACGTCGAGAAGTTCGGGCACCTCCTCTGTCGCCTTCGCGACAGCCGGCGCGGCGCGCTGGCCGAACAGCTTGAGCAGCTTCAGCGCCGCCGGCTGGCCGGCCAGGGTGTAGCGCCAGCGGGCGAGCTGTCCGGCAGGGCCGATGAGGTCGAGGGTTCCGACGCCTGCGTGGTCGGAAAGACGCATTTCCAAGGCCTGATCGGTGAGTGGCCACTCACACCACTCGCCACCGGATTCCAGGGCGATGAGCCGCTGGTCGGTCAGGGCGACGAGGCCCGTGGCGAAGCGAAGTTGGTCGTCGAGGTCAACCGCAAGTGTTACCGAAACGTTTTCAGCGCCTGCGAGTCGGCTTTTCAGCACGCCTGAGACCGCCTCCGTTTCGCCCGCCTGGGCGCCGACTGGATCGTGATGTTGCATTGTGTTTATTTGACTCTTGCCCGTCGCGGGCCGCTGGGACCGCGTCATGGCGTCCTTGGTCGGGCGCCGATTCTGACCGATCGCCATGGGTGCGCTTGAAGGCGCCGTGGTGCTCGGCCAAAGCACATCGAACGTTTGCATGACCCGTTTCGACGACATCCAATTGCTGCGCATCAACTATTTGCGCGGTCCCAACCTCTGGACCTACCGTCCGGTGCTCGAAGTCTGGCTCGACCTGGGCCAACTGGAAGACTTTCCCTCCAACAAGATCGACGGGTTCACCGACCGGCTGACCACCCTGCTGCCGGCGCTCATCGAGCACCACTGCGGCGTGGGCGAGCGCGGCGGGTTCATCCAGCGCCTCACCGAAGGCACCTGGTCGGGCCACGTGCTGGAACACGTCGTGATCGAACTGCTGAACCTGGCCGGCATGCCGACCGGCTTCGGGCAAACCCGCAGCACCTCGGAGCATGGCGTGTACCGCATGGTGTTCCGCGCGCGTGACGAGCAGGTCGCCCGCGTGGCACTCACCGAAGGCCACCGCCTGCTGATGGCGGCCATCAACAACGACCCGTTCACCGCCGCCGACGTGCAGACCGCCGTCGAGGCCGTCAAGGCCAAGGTCGAGGACTGCTACCTCGGCCCGAGCACCGCGGCCATCGTGTCCGCCGCCACCGACCGCGGCATTCCGCACATGCGACTGAACAGCGGCAACCTGGTGCAGCTGGGCTACGGCGCCAACCAGCAGCGCATCTGGACCGCGGAAACCGACTACACCAGCGCCATCGGCGAATCGATCGCCAGCGACAAGGAACTGACCAAGTCGCTGCTCGCCAGCTGCGGCGTGCCCGTGCCGCACGGCCAGGTGGTCGAGTCGCCCGAAGAAGCCTGGGAAGCCGCCGAAGACATCGGCCTGCCCGTGGTCGTGAAGCCGTCGGACGCCAACCATGGCCGCGGCGTGTCGCTCGAGCTGACCACGCGCGAGGAAGTCATGGCCGCCTTCGCGGTCGCCGAGCCCGAAGGCAGCGACGTGATGGTCGAGCGCTTCATCCGCGGCCACGAACACCGCCTGCTGGTGGTGGGCGGCGAGGTGGTGGCGGCCGCACGCGGCGAGATCATCACCGTGACCGGCGACGGCACCAGCACCGTGGCCGGGCTGATCGACAAGCAACTCAACAGCGACCCGCGCCGCGGCGCCGAAGAAGAATTCCCGCTCGACGTGATCGTGCTGGCCACCGACGCCAAGCTGCAGCTGGAGCTCAAGCGCCAGGAACTGGACGGCAACTCGGTGCCCGCCGCCGGCCGCGTGGTCACGATCCAGCGCAACGGCAACATGGCCTACGACTGCACCGACCTCGTGCACCCCGAGGTGGCGCATGCCGCCGTGCTCGCCGCCCGCGTGGTCGGCCTGGACATCGCGGGCATCGACATGGTCGCGCAAGACATTTCCAAGCCGCTGGGCCCGCAGGGCGGCGCGATCGTCGAGGTGAACGCCGGCCCCGGCCTGCTGATGCACCTGAAGCCGGCCATCGGCTCGCCGCGCCCCGTGGGCCGCGCCATCTGCGACCACCTGTTCCCGAACGACGCACCCGGCCGCATCCCCGTGGTGGGCGTGGCCGGTTCGCGCGACACCGCCGTGCTCGCGCGGCTGGTGGCCTGGCTCATCAACCTCGGCGGGCGCCACACCGGCCTGGCCTGCCGCGACGGCCTGTTCCTGGAACGCCGCCGCGTCGACGCACGCGACAGCGCCAACTGGGACGCCGGCCACCGCCTGCTCGTGAACCGCGCCGTCGAGGCCGTGGTGATCGAGAACGGCGCCGAGACCATCCTGCGCGACGGCCTGGCCTACGACCGCTGCGAGGTCGGCATCGTGACCGACCTCGAAGGCTGCGAAGCCCTGGCCGACTACGACATCACCGAGAGCGACCAGATGGTCAAGGTGCTGCGCACCCAGGTCGACGTGGTGCTGGGCGAAGGCACGGCCGTGCTGAACGCCGACGAGCCGCGCATCGCCGCGCTGGCGCCGCTGTGCGATGGCGCCGTCATCCTCTATGCGGCCGACCCGCAGGCCGCCGCGCTCGCCGCGCACCAGGCCGAGGGCGGCAAGGCCGTGCTGGTGCGCCAGGACCGCGTGGTGCTGGCCAACGGCACGAGCGAATCGTTCCTGCCCGGCCTGGGCCGACTGACCATCTGGCGCGCGACCCACGTCGGCGTGAGCCTCGAAAGCCTGCTGGCCGCCGTGGCCGCCGCCTGGGCCATGGGCATTCCGCTCAACCTGATCGGCGCCGGCGTCGAGGCCTTCGAAGCCGACCTGCAGGCGGCCCTGGCCTCGCTGCAGCTGTCGCAGGCCTCGCCCCTTTCGCCCCAACTACAACTGGCCTAACAATGCCCGCCCCCAGGCTCCGCGCACTTCGTGTCGCTTCGCCAACCCCCTCCCGGGGGCAACACCAGTGGCCCGGCAAAGCCGGTTCCACGGCGTTCCTTGAATAAGAACTTCGTGCCATGAAAGTCACCCGCATCCGCGCCCTGCGCGGCCCCAATCTCTGGAGCCGCCACACCACCATCGAGGCCGTCGTGGCCTGCGAAGGCGACGAGAACGCCGTCGGCAAGCTCGACGGGTTCGAAGCCCGCCTGCGCGCCCGCTTCCCGACCATCGGCGAGCTGCATCCGATGGTGCTCGGCCAGCCGCTGGCGCTGGCCCACGTGCTCGAGAACGCCGCCGTGGCGCTGCAGGCCCAGGCCGGCTGCGCCGTCAACTTCGGCAACACCGCGCCCACGACCGAAGAAGGCGTCTACCAGGTCACCGTGCAGTACACCGAGGAAGACGTGGGCCGCCGCGCCCTCGCGCTGGCCGAAGCGCTGATCCAGGCCGCGCTGGCCGACACCGCCTTCGACGCCGACGCCGCCATCACCGAGCTGCGCGACCTCGACGAATCGGAGCGCCTGGGCCCGAGCACCGGCTCCATCGTCGACGCCGCCGTGGCGCGCGGCATTCCGTACCGCCGCCTCACCAGCGGCAGCCTGGTGCAGTTCGGCTGGGGCTCCAAGCAGCGCCGCATCCAGGCCGCCGAGATCGACAGCACCAGCGGCGTGGCCGAATCGATCGCGCAGGACAAGGAACTCACCAAGCAGCTGCTCAACGCCGCCGGCGTGCCGGTGCCGCTGGGCCGCCCCGTGAGCAGCGCCGACGACGGCTGGGCCGCCGCCGAAGAAATCGGCCTGCCGGTCGTGGTCAAGCCGCAGGACGGCAACCAGGGCAAGGGCGTCACGGTGAACATCACCACGCGCGAGCAGCTGACCTCGGCCTACGACTCGGCCGCCGTGTACGGCGAGGTGATGGTCGAGAAATTCCTGCCCGGCTTCGACTTCCGCCTGCTGGTGGTGGGCGACCGCCTCGTGGCCGCCGCGCGGCGCGACCCGCCGCAGGTCATCGGCGACGGCAGCTCCACCGTGCGCCAGCTGGTCGACACCGTGAACCTCGACCCGCGCCGCGGCGAGGGCCACGCCACCTCGCTCACCAAGATCCGCCTGGACGACATCGCCATCGGCCGGCTCGAGTCGCAGGGCCTCACGCCCGAGAGCGTGCCCGAGCTGGGCCAGCGCGTCGTGCTGCGCAACAACGCCAACCTCTCGACCGGCGGCACCGCCACCGACGTCACCGACACCGTGCACCCCGAAGTGGCCGCGCGCGCCGTCGATGCGGCGCAGATGGTCGGCCTGCACATCTGCGGCGTCGACATGGTCTGCGAGAACGTGCTGCGCCCGCTCGAAGAACAACACGGCGGCGTGGTCGAAGTGAACGCCGCGCCCGGCCTGCGCATGCACATCTCGCCCTCGTTCGGCCGCGGCCGCGCGGTCGGCGAAGCCGTGATGGACACGCTGTTCGCGCCCGGCGACGACGGCCGCATTCCCGTGGTGGCCGTCACCGGCACCAACGGCAAGACCACCACCGCGCGCCTGATCAACCACATCATTGCCTCCAGCGGCCTGCGCACCGGCATGACGAACACCGACGGCGTGTACGTCAACGGCCGCCAGACCGACAGCGGCGACTGCAGCGGCCCCAAGAGCGCGCGCAACGTGCTGATGCACCCCGACGTCGACGCGGCCGTGTTCGAAGTGGCCCGCGGCGGCGTGCTGCGCGAAGGCCTGGGCTTCGACCGCTGCGAAGTGGCCGTGGTCACCAACATCGGCAGCGGCGACCACCTGGGCCTGAACTACATCACCACGGTGGAAGACCTGGCGGTGCTCAAGCGCGTGATCGTGCGCAACGTGGCCGCCGACGGCTACGCGGTGCTCAACGCGGCCGACGTGAACGTCGCCGCCATGGCGGCCGGCTGCCCCGGCAACGTGATCTTCTTCACCGCCGACCGCATGCACCCGGTGATGGCCACGCACCGCGCGCAGGGCAAGCGCACCGTGTACGTCGACCAGGACACGCTGGTGGCCGCCGAAGGCTCGTGGCGCGAACGCATCGCACTGCGCGACGTGCCGATCACGCGCGGCGGCACCATCGGCTTCCAGGTCGACAACGTGATGGCCTCGGTGGCCGCCGCGTGGGCCGTGGGCCTCGATTGGGACACCATCCGCAGCGGCCTGTCGAGCTTCATGAACGACGCGGCCGGCGTGCCCGGGCGCTTCAACGTCATGGACTACCGCGGCGCCACCGTGATCGCCGACTACGGCCACAACACCGACGCCATGAAGGCGCTGGTGTCTGCCGTGGACACCATGCCCGCCAACAAGCGTTCGGTGGTCATCAGCGGCGCGGGCGACCGGCGCGACTCCGACATCCGCGACCAGACCGCGATCCTCGGCCAGGCCTTCGACGACGTGATCCTGTACCAGGACGCGGCGCAGCGCGGCCGGGCCGACGGCGAAGTCATGGCGCTGCTGCGCCAGGGCCTGCAGGGCGCGTCGCGCACGCGCCAGATCGACGAGATCCGCGGCGAGTTCGTCGCCATCGACACGGCGCTGGCGCGGCTGCAGCCGGGCGACCTGTCGCTCATCCTCGTCGACCAGGTCGAAGAGGCGCTGGCCCACCTCGCGCAGCGCATCGCGCAGGGCTGATCCGCCCGCCCCGCAGCGCAGGAGGCCCGCCCTCCTGGCGCTGACGGACGTGTCCCACACGCAGGGGCGCGTCCGGCCCGCTCCACGGCGTGCGGCTTGTCCCACAGCCCCGCGCCACCGGCCGGCCCACACTGGGTCACCGGTCGCGCCCTGCGTTCTTTTGTTTTCTGTTTTCTGTTCGCACGGCGCGCCCCTTCAGGAGCCCCGATGACGACCCACACCTTCCGTTCCACGCTTTCAACCGCTGCCCTCGTGGCCGTCGGTGGCTTCTTCATGGCCGGCGCGCCGCTGGCCTCGGCCCAGGCGCCCGGCAGCGACGCCCGCATGCAGAAGGAGCGCGCCACCTGCGACGGCGTGCAACAGGACCGCGCGGCCTGCCTGCGCGAAGCCGGCGCCGCGCGCCAGGAAGCGGGACGCCAAGGCCTGACCACGCCGAGCGCGGGACGCGAAGACGCCAACGCGCTCGCACGCTGCCGCGAGCAACCCGTCGCCGACCGTCCGGACTGCGAAGCCCGCATCCGCGGTGGTGCGCGCACCTCGACCGAAGGCAGCGTGATGGGCGGCGGCGTGATCCGCGAAACCGTCACGCCGCTGCCGCCGCAGCCCGTGCAGCCGGTGCGCTGATCGCGCGAGGCCGGCTTTCACCCCGATACGCCAACAAGGAGCACACCATGCCAAACAATGCGCGTTCGATGATCTTTGCACTGCTCGCACTCAGCGGGCTGGCCACCACCACCATCGCCACGGCCGCCCGTGGCGACGGCGGCGGCAGCACCTACCAGCAGGAGATTGCGGTCTGCGGCCACAACCAGCAGGACCGTGCCGCCTGCATCCGCGAAGCCGGCGCCGCGCGCCAGGCCGCGGCGCGCGGCGGCCTCACCTCCGCGCCCGACTACCGCGCCAACGCCGTGGCCCGCTGCGGCCTGCAGCCGCCGGCCGAACGTGCCGACTGCGAAGCCCGCGTGCTGGGCAGCGCGGGCAACATCCGCAGCAATGTCGATGGCAGCGTGATGGGTGGCGGCGTGATCCGCGAATCAGTCTCGACCCGCGTGGTGAACATACCGGCCGCCACGCTGCCGCCGCCGATGGCCGCGCCGATGCCGGCACCGATGCCTGCGGAACCGATGCCGATGCCCATGCCGCGCCCCGTGCCGGTGCAGTGACCCGGTGCGCATCGCCCGGAATGCGCCTCGGTGATAACACCGACGACACGTTCGCGGGCGATGCCCTCGTTTGTCATCAAATCGTCACAAAATACAGGCATGTGCTAGCTATAGTTCCCGGTCCCTGCCAACCGAGGAACACTTTCCCATGAATGCCATCAAGGTCGCTCGCCGATTCATTGAAACGGACCCGGCCAACGAATCGGCCAAGATCCTTGCCCAACTCGTGCTGGCGCTCGAAGCCGAACGCAGCTTCGAGTTGATCACGCTCTACAGCCTCGACTACAAGAGCTTCCAGCTTGCGATGGACATCCTGAAGGAGTGGCGCCTGGACCGCTACTACGCCAGCAAGTCCAAGCTGTTCGATCTCTCGCTGCAAGTCACCGAGCTCGAAGCGGGCAACAGCGCCGCGTCCTGAGCCCGTCCCATGGCGGTCCGGTACCTGGCGTACCCGGGCCCGCCTTTTTCATTTCCCCCAGCGCAACACCAACGGATCGAGCCGCCGCGCGGTCTCGATGAGGCCGGCGCGCGTCTCGGGATGCAGCGCGGGCAGCGGATGCCGCGGCGCCTCGCAGGCGATCACGCCGCCTTCCTTCATGAGCGCCTTGCAGGCCAGCAGGCCCGCCTGGCGGTTCTCGCAGTTGATGAGCGGCAGCCACCGCTGGTACAGCGCGAAGGCCTGGTCGCGGTCGCCTGAACGGTGCGCCTCGATGATCGGGCGGATGCCGTCCGGATAACCGCCGCCGGTCATCGCACCGGTCGCGCCGGCATCGAGGTCGGACATCAGCGTGATGGCCTCTTCGCCATCCCACGGGCCTTCGATGGCATCGCCCCCCAAACGGATCAGCTCGCGCAGCTTCGACGCGGCACCGGCGGTCTCGATCTTGAAGTACGCGACCTGCTCGATCTCTTTCGCCATGCGCGCGAGGAACGGCGCCGACAGCACCGTGCCGCTGGCGGGTGCGTCCTGGACCATGATCGGAATCGCGACCGCATCCGAGAGCCGCGCGTAGAACTCGTGGATCTGCGGCTCGGGCACGCGGAAGGTCGCGCCGTGGTACGGCGGCATCACCATCAGCATCGCCGCGCCCATCGCCTGCGCGCGGCGGCTGCGCTCGGCGCAGACCTGGGTGCTGTAGTGCGTGGTCGTCACGATCACCGGCACGCGGCCCTTCACGTGGTCGAGGATCGTGCGCGTGAGCACTTCGCGCTCGTCATCGGACAGCACGAACTGCTCGGAGAAATTCGCGAGGATGCACAGCCCGTCGGAGCCCGCGTCGATCATGAAATCGACGCAGCGCTTCTGGCTTTCGAGATCGAGCGCGCCCTGTTCGGTGAAGGTGGTGGGCACCACCGGGAAGATGCCGCGGTATCGGGGGGTCATGGTGAGATCAGTGGGAGTGACGGGGAACGGCCGAGCCTCTGCAGCCGACCAGGAAATCGAAGTCGCAGCCTTCGTCGGCCTGCAGCACGTGGTTCACGTAGAGCTTCTGGTAGCCGCCGCCGCGCGTGCTCATCGGCTGCGCATCGGAGGCGGACAACGACGCGAGGCGCGACGCGAGTTCCTCGTCGCTGATGTCGAGGTGCAGCCGCCCCGCATCGCAGTCGAGCTCGATCCAGTCGCCATCGCGCACCGCCGCGAGCGGCCCGCCGTCGGCCGCTTCAGGCGCGACATGCAGCACCACCGTGCCATACGCCGTGCCGCTCATGCGCGCGTCGGAGATGCGCACCATGTCCTTCACGCCCTGGCGCAGCAGCTTCGGCGGCAGCCCCATGTTGCCCACCTCGGCCATGCCGGGGTAGCCCTTGGGGCCGCAGTTCTTCAGCACCATCACGCAGCTCGCGTCGATGTCGAGGTCTTCATCGACGATGCGCGCCTTGTAGTGCTCCAGGTTCTCGAACACGACGGCACGGCCCCGGTGCTTGAGCAGCTCGGGCGTGGCCGCCGAGGGCTTGAGCACCGCGCCGCGCGGCGACAGGTTGCCGCGCAGGATACGGATGCCGCCGTCGGCGATGAGCGGGTTGTCGAGCGGGCGGATCACCTCGTCGTTGAGGCTCGGCGCCTCGCGCACGTTGTCCCAGAGCGACTGGCCGTTCACGGTGAGCGCGCCGGGGTGCGGCAGCAGTCCGTTCTCGCCGAGGCGGCGCAGCACGGCGGGCAGGCCGCCCGCGTAGTAGAACTCTTCCATGAGGAAGCGCCCCGAGGGCATGAGGTCGACGATGGTCGGCGTGTGGCTGCCGATGCGCGTCCAGTCTTCCAGTTCGAGCTCGACGCCGATGCGCCCCGCGATCGCCTTCAGGTGGATCACCGCATTGGTCGATCCGCCGATGGCCGCGTTCACGCGGATCGCGTTCTCGAAGGCCTCGCGCGTGAGGATCTTCGACAGCGTGAGCCCGTCCTTGGCCATCTGCACCGCGCGCGCACCCGACATCTGCGCCAGCACGTAGCGCCGCGCATCGACCGCCGGAATCGCCGCGTTGTGCGGCAGCGAGGTGCCCAGCGCCTCGGCCATGCAGGCCATGGTGGAGGCCGTGCCCATCGTGTTGCAGGTGCCCGCCGAGCGCGACATGCCGCCCTCGGCCGAGAGGAACTGGTGCAGGTTGATCTCGCCCGCCTTCAGCGATTCGTGCAGCTGCCACACGGCTGTGCCCGAGCCGATGTCCTTGCCGTCGAGCTTGCCGTTGAGCATCGGCCCGCCCGTGACCACGATGGCCGGGATGTCGCAGCTGGCCGCGCCCATCAGCAGCGCGGGCGTGGTCTTGTCGCAGCCCGTGAGCAGCACCACCGCATCGACCGGGTTGCCGCGAATGGCTTCTTCCACGTCCATGCTCGCGAGGTTGCGCGTGAGCATCGCGGTGGGCCGCAGGTTCGATTCGCCGTTCGAGAACACCGGGAACTCGACCGGGAAACCGCCCGCCTCCGAGATGCCGCGCTTCACATGCTCGGCGATCTTGCGGAAGTGCGCGTTGCAGGGCGTGAGTTCCGACCAGGTGTTGCAGATGCCGACGATGGGGCGGCCGTCGAACTCGTGGTCGGGGATGCCCTGGTTCTTCATCCAGCTGCGGTACATGAAGCCGTTCTTGTCGGCGGAGCCGAACCATTCGGTCGAGCGCAGTTTCTTTGTCATGGGGAAATGGTCAGCGGCGCGGGGCGCGCGAGGTGAAGAAACGTTGGAGCAGGCAGAACACGAAGAGCAGCGCACCGACCACGATGCGCGTCCACCACGAACTCAGCGTGCCGTCGAAGGAAATCAGCGTCTGGATGATCCCGAGCATCAGCACGCCGAAGAGCGTGCCCGCCACGTAGCCCACGCCGCCCGTGAGCAGCGTGCCGCCGATCACCACCGCCGCGATGGCGTCGAGCTCCAGCCCGAGCGCATGCAGGCCGTAGCCCGAGAGCATGTAGAAGGTGAAGATCACGCCGGCCAGCGCCGAGCAGAAACCCGAGAGCGTGTACACGCCCACGAGCGTGCGGCGCACCGGCAGGCCCATGAGCATCGCCGAATGCTCGCTGCCGCCGATGGCGTACACCGCGCGCCCGAACGGCGTGCAATGCGCGATGAACACCGCGGCCAGCAGTACGGCGATGGCGATCACCGCGCTGACCGACACCGAGGCCTCGCCCCAGATGGGAATTCGGATCTGCGAGACCTCCGAATAGAAATCGTTGGTGATGCTGATCGAGTCGATGCTGATGAGGTAGCACAGCCCGCGCGCGAGGAACATGCCCGCGAGCGTGACGATGAAGGGCTGCAGCCGGAAGCGCTCGATGAGCAGCCCCATGAACGCGCCGAAGGCCGTGCCCATCGCCAGCACCAGCGGGATCACGATGGCTGGGCTCCACCCGTGCTTCTCGACCAGCGAGGCCGACACCATCGTCGTGAGCGCGATCACCGAGCCCACCGAGAGGTCGATGCCACCCGAGAGAATCACGAAGGTCATGCCGACCGCGACGACGATGAGAAAGGCGTTGTCGATCAGCAGGTTGAGGAAAACCTGCGCCGAGAAGAAGCCGTCGTAGAACACCGAGCCCAGCGTCGCCATCAGCACGAACAGCGAGATGGTCGCGGTGAGCGGCAGGTACTTCGGATTGAGCCTTGCCTTGCTCCCGCGCGCGGGAGCGGGTGGGGCCGAGGGCGCCGCCTCGATCACCGCGCTCATGCCCTGCTCCCGTCATGCACCGGCCGCTGCACCAGCGTGCGAACCTCCGCCCTGAACTCCGGCGACTGCATCAGCATCACCACGAACACCACCACCGCCTTCACCACGAGGTTGATCTCCGGCGGCACGCCCAGCGAGTAGATCGCGTAGGTCAGCGTCTGGATGATGAGCGCGCCGATCACGCTGCCCATGAGGCTGAAGCGCCCGCCCGTGAGCGCCGTGCCGCCGAGCGTGACCGCGAGGATCGCATCGAGCTCCAGCAGCTGGCCGGCGTTGTTGCCGTCCGCGCTCTTCACGTTCGAGCTGATCAGCAACCCCGCCACGCCCGCGCACACGCCGCAGAACGCATACGCGCCGACGACCAGCCGCCGCGCCTGGATGCCCGCCACGCGCGCGGCCGTCGGGTTGATGCCCACCGCCTGGATGAACAGGCCGAGCGCCGTGCGCGTGATCGCCAGGTACAGCAGCGCGAACACCGCCGCCACGATGAACAGCGAGAACGGCAGCCCGAGCAGGTAGCCGCTGCCGAGGAAGAAGAAGGGCTTGTAGTAGATCGTGATGATCTGCCCGTCCGCGACCAGCTGCGCGATGCCGCGCCCCGCCACCATGAGGATCAGCGTCGCGATGATCGGCTGCATGCCGACCTTGGCGACCAGCAACCCGTTCCACAGGCCACACAGCAGCGCGACACCGAGCGCCGCGAGGATCGCGAGCGGCATCGGGAAGCGGCTCACGTCGCTGGACACCGAGCCGCCGATCATCCAGGCCGCGACCGCCGCCGCAATGGCCACCACCGCGCCCACCGAGATGTCGATGCCGCGCGTGGCGATCACCAGCGTCATGCCGAGCGAGACCAGCACCAGCGGCGCCGCGCGGTTCACGATGTCGATCAGGCTGCCGTAGAGATGGCCCTCGCGCCATTCGAGGTGCAGGAAGCTCGCGTTGAACGCGGTGTTGATCGCGAGCAGCAACAGCAGCGTGATGACGGGCCAGGCGAGCCGGTGGCTCATGAGGGACGAGAGGCGGTTCATGCGGCAGCGATCATTTCGTAGACCTCGTCCTCCGTGGAGCCGCCCGGCAGCTCTCCCACCTTCTGCCGGTCGCGCAGCACCACGATGCGGTGCGCCACGCGCACCACCTCGCTCATCTCCGACGAGATGAAGATCACCGCCATGCCCGCGCGCGCGAGCCGCAGGATCTCTTCCATGATTTCCTGCTTGGCCGCCACGTCGATGCCGCGCGTGGGCTCGTCCAGGATCAGCAGGCGCGGCTCGGTCGCGAGCCAGCGCGCGATCATGGCCTTCTGCTGGTTGCCGCCCGAGAGCAGGCCGATGGGGGTCTCGACACTCGCGGTCTTGATGCCCAGCGAGGCGACGAAACGCTCGGCCATCGCAGTCTGCTCCGCGTGCGAGAGAAATTTCCGCGTGCCGAGCCGGGCCTGCAGCGCGAGCGCGATGTTCTCGCGCACCGACAGCTCGGCCACGATGCCATCGGTCTTGCGCTCTTCGGGGCACAGCGCGAGGCCTTCGCGGATTGCATCGGCCGGATTCGAAAAGCTGACAGAGCGGCCGTCGATCTTCAGCACGCCACGGTCGGGCGATTCGAGGCCGAACAGCAGGCGCGCCAATTCGGTGCGGCCCGCGCCGAGCAGGCCGGCGATGCCGACGACCTCGCCGGCACGCACGCGCAGATCGGTCGCCTGCAACTGCCCGGCCTGCCCCAACCCTTCGGATTGCAGCAGCGCGGGCGCTGCTTCGTCGAACGCGGGCAGCGCGGCAGGTCGTGCCGACTGCGCAGCCAACTCGCGACCCAGCATCGCCGCGATCAAGGCTTGCGGGCCGAGGTCCGCCGCCTTCCACTCGCCCACCCAGTTGCCGTTGCGCAGCACGGTGATGCGGTCGGACACCGCGTACATCTGGTTGAGGAAGTGCGTCACGAAGACGATGGCCAGGCCCTCGCCGCGCAAGCGCCGCAGCACCTCGAACAGCTTTTCCACTTCGTCGTCATCGAGGCTCGATGTCGGCTCATCGAGGATCAGCACCTTCGACGACACGCCGAGCGCCCGCGCGATCGCCACCATCTGCTGCACCGCGACCGAATAGCTCGACAGGAGCCGCGTCACGTCGATGTCGAGCCCGATGCGCGCCAGCAGCTCCGCGGCCCGGCGGTTCACCGCCGCCCAGTCGATGCGAAAGCCCTGCAGCGCGCCGCAGCGCGGATAGCGCCCCGCGAACACGTTCTCCGCCACCGAGAGGTTCGGGCACAGGTTCACTTCCTGGTAGACCGTGCTGATGCCCAGCTTCTGCGCCTCCAGCGGCGAGCCCGGACGGATGGCCTCGCCACCCAGGAACATCTCGCCGCCGCTCGAAGGCAGCACGCCCGTGAGCACCTTGATGAGCGTGGACTTGCCCGCGCCGTTCTGCCCCATGAGCGCATGGATCTCGCCCGGGTAGAGCTTGAGCTGCACGCCGTTGAGCACCGGGATGCCGGCGAACTGCTTGTGGATGCCCCGCAACTCCAGCACGGGGGGGACGCCGCTGTCGGTCATGCCTTCACTTGTTCTTGTTGTAGACGTCGATGAACACCGCCGCCAGCAGCACCAGCCCCTTGATGACCTGCTGGTAGTCGATGCCGATGCCGAGGATCGACATGCCGTTGTTCATCACGCCCATGATGAAGGCGCCGATCACCGCGCCCATCACCCGGCCCACGCCACCCGAGGCCGAGGCGCCGCCGATGAAGCAGGCCGCGATCACGTCGAGTTCGAAGCCCAGGCCCGCCTTGGGTGTGGCCGTGTTGAGCCGCGCCGCGAACACGAGGCCCGCGAGCGCCGCCAGCGCGCCCATGTTCACGAAGGTGAGGAACGCGAGCCGCTGCGTCTTCACGCCCGACAGCCGCGCGGCCTTCTCGTTGCCGCCCAGCGCATAGATGCGCCGGCCGATGGTGGTGCGGTTGGTGACGAAGTCGTACACCACGATCAGCACCGCCATCACCACCAGCACGTTGGGCAGGCCCTTGTAGGTCGAGAGCAGGTAGCTGAAGAAAAGAATGATCGCCGCGAAGAACAGGTTCTTCACGAGGAAGAAGGCGTAGGGCTCCTGCTCCATGCCGTGCGCCTTGAGCTTGGCGCGCCCGCGCAGCTTGAAGAACACCAGCGCCGCGGCCGCCAGCGCGCCCACGATCAGCGAGGTGGTGCGCACCGTGTCGCCGCCGAGTGGATCGGGAATGAAGCCCGAACTCAGGCGCTGGAACTCGACCGGAAACGGCCCCACCGACTGTCCCGCGAGCAGCGCCAGCGTGAGCCCCTTGAACACCAGCATGCCCGCGAGCGTGACGATGAACGAGGGGATCTTGCGGAACGCGACGAACCAGCCTTGGGCCGCACCGATGACGGCACCCGCCGCGATGCTGATGATCGCGGTCGGCACGAAGTGCCATTCGTACTCCACCATCAGCACCGCCGCGAGCGCGCCGATGAAACCGCAGACCGAGCCCACCGACAGGTCGATGTGCCCCGCCACGATCACCAGCAGCATGCCCAGCGCCATGATGACGACGTAGCTGTTCTGCAGCAGCAGGTTGGTGAGGTTGAGCGGGCGCAGCAGCGTGCCGTCGGTCAGCACCTGGAACAGCACCATGATCGCGACCAGCGAGATCAGCATGCCGTATTCGCGCAGGTTGTTCTTCAGGAAGCCTACATGGAGCTTCGGGGTGACGGCAGGTGCGGCGCCCTGCACCGCGTTGGCTTCAGGCAGGGACATGAACGGAACTCCCTGCGCTCACGATCGCATGCATGATGCGTTCCTGCGACGCCTCGGCCGCCGTGAACTCGGCCACGAAGCGGCCCTCGTTCATCACGTAGATGCGGTCGCACATGCCCAGCAGCTCGGGCAGTTCGGAAGAAATCATGAGAATGCCTTTGCCCTCGCTCGCGAGCTGGTCGATGATGGTGTAGATCTCGTACTTGGCGCCCACGTCGATGCCGCGCGTGGGCTCGTCCAATATCAGCAGCTCGGGCTTGGTGAAGAGCCACTTGCTAAGCACCACCTTCTGCTGGTTGCCGCCCGACAAATTGACCACCAGCTGCTCGACGCCCGAGCAACGGATGTTCAATGCCTTCTTGAAGTCATTGGCCACCTTGAACTCGCGGCCGTCGTCGATCACCGCGCGTTCGGAAATCGCATCGAGGTTCGCGAGACTGATGTTCTTGCGGATGCCTTCCTCCAGCACCAGCCCCAGGCCCTTGCGGTCTTCGGTGACGTAGGCGATGCCGTGGTCGATGGCCTTGCGCACCGTGCCCACGTCCACCGGCTTGCCGTGCATCAGCACCGAGCCGCTGATGCGCTGGCCGTACGACTTGCCGAACACGCTCATCGCGAGCTCGGTGCGACCCGCGCCCATGAGGCCCGCGATGCCCACGATCTCGCCCTGGCGCACCTGCAGGTTCACGCCCTTGATCTGTTCGCGGTCGGCATGCAGCGCGTGGTGCACGCGCCAGTCGCGCACCTCCAGCACCGTCTCGCCGATCTTGGGCGAGCGCTGCGGGTAGCGGTGCTCCATGTCGCGGCCCACCATGCCGCGAATGATGCGGTCTTCGCTGATCGGCGCGCTGCGGCAGTCCATCGTCTCCACCGTCGCGCCATCGCGCAGCACGGTGATCGAATCGGCCACCTTGGCGATCTCGTTGAGCTTGTGCGAGATGAGGATCGACGCGATGCCCTGGCGCTTCAGTTCGAGCAGCAGCGCGAGCAGCGCATCGCTGTCGTTCTCGTTCAGGCTCGCGGTGGGCTCGTCGAGGATCAGCAGCTTCACCTCTTTCGCCAGCGCCTTGGCGATCTCCACCAGCTGCTGCTTGCCCACGCCCAGGTCGGTCACCAGCGTGGTGGGCGGCTCCTTCAGGCCCACCTTGGCCAGCAGCTCGCGCGTCTTCGCATAGGCGGCGAACCAGTCGATCACGCCGCCGCTCGCGATCTCGTTGCCCAGGAAGATGTTCTCGGCAATCGAGAGCAGCGGCACCAGCGCCAGCTCCTGGTGGATGATGATGATGCCCAGCTTCTCGCTGTCGGCAATGCCCTTGAAGCGGCGCAGCTCGCCCTCGAAATGGATCTCGCCGGTGTACGAGTCGCACGGGTAGACGCCGCTCAGCACCTTCATGAGCGTCGACTTGCCCGCGCCGTTCTCGCCGACCACCGCGTGGATCTCCCCCGCGCGCACGGCGAGGTTGACGTTGCTCAGGGCCTTCACGCCCGGGAACGTCTTGGTGATCCCGCGCATCGCGAGGATCGTGCGCGCTTCGCCGGTCGGGCTCACTTGACCTGGCTTTCCTTGTAGTAGCCGCTGTCCACCAGCACCTGCTTCCAGTTGGAGCCGTCCACGCTCACCGGCTTGAGCAGGTACGAGGGCACGACCTTGATGCCGTTGTTGTAGGTCTTGGTGTCGTTCACCTCGGGCGCCTTGCCCGAGAGCATGGCGTCGACCATCGCCACCGTCACCTTCGCCAGCTCGCGCGTGTCCTTGAACACGGTGGAGCTTTGCTCCTTGCGCAGGATCGACTTGACCGAGGGAATCTCCGCGTCCTGCCCCGACACCACCGGCATCGGCTGCGAACCCGAGCCGTAGCCCACGCCCTTGAGCGACGACAGGATGCCGATCGACAGGCCGTCGTACGGCGACAGCACCGCATCGACGCGGTCCTTCGTGTAGAAGGCCGACAGCAGGTTGTCCATGCGCGCCTGCGCCACCGCGCCGTCCCAGCGCAGCGTGCCGACCTTGTCCATGCCCATCTGCTTGCTGCGCACCACGAGCTTGCCGCTCTTGATGTACGGATCGAGCACCGACATCGCGCCGTTGTAGAAGAAGAAGGCGTTGTTGTCGTCGGGCGAGCCGCCGAACAGCTCGATGTTGAACGGGCCCTTGCCGCTCTTCAGGCCCAGCGCCGCCTCGATCGACTGCGCCTGCAGCACGCCGACCTGGAAGTTGTCGAAGGTGGCGTAGTAGTCGACGTTCTTCGAGCCCTTGATGAGCCGGTCGTAGGCGATGACCTTCACGCCCTTGTCAGCGGCCTTCTGCAGCACGTCGGAGAGCGTGGTGCCGTCGATGGCGGCAATGACCAAGACCTTCGAGCCCTTCGTCACCATGTTCTCGATCTGCGCAAGCTGATTGGGAATGTCGTCGTCCGCGTACTGCAGGTCGGTCTTGTAGCCCTTGTCCTTGAAGTACTTGACCATGTTCGCGCCGTCGGCGATCCAGCGCGCCGACGACTTGGTGGGCATCGAGATGGCGATGAGGCCCTTGTCCTGCGCGTGGGCCAGCGGCGTGAAGCCGACGACGGCGAGGGCCAGGCCCGCGAGCGAGGCCTTGAGGAAGTTGCGTTTCATGTCGGTCGGCCCTCAGTACTTGCGATTGGGAAACTCTTTGGCAGCCACTTCCATCGGGAAGATGCCTTCTTCGGTCACGATGCGCTTGGGCAGCGTCTTGCCGGCCTTGATGTCCTTCACCGCGCTCATGAGCTGCGGCCCGAGCAGCGGGCTGCATTCCACCGACACGTTGAGCTTGCCGGCGATCATGGCTTCGAAGGCGCCCTTCACCCCGTCGATCGAGATGATGGTGATGTCCTTCGCGGGCTTCATGCCGGCCTCTTCGATCGCCTGGATGGCGCCGATGGCCATGTCGTCGTTGTGCGCGTAGAGCACGTTGATCTTCTTGCCCTCGGCCTTGAGGAAGGCTTCCATCACCTCCTTGCCCTTGGCGCGCGTGAAGTCGCCGGTCTGCGAACGGGTGATCTTGAACTTCGGGTCGGCCTTGATGATTTCCTCGAAGCCCTTCTTGCGGTCGATGGCCGGGGCCGAGCCCACGGTGCCCTGCAGCTCGACGATGTTCACCTCGCCCTTCTGGTCCTTCATCTTCTCGACCAGCCAGCGGCCGGCCTTGCGGCCTTCCTCGGTGAAGTCGGAGCCCATGAAGGTCACGTAGAGCGAGTCGTCCTTGGTGTTCACGGAGCGGTCGGTCAGCACCACCGGGATCTTGGCGGCCTTGGCTTCGCGCAGCACGGTTTCCCAGCCCGACTCGACCACGGGCGAGAACGCGATCACGTCGACCTTCTGCGCGATGTACGAGCGGATGGCCTTGATCTGGTTTTCCTGCTTCTGCTGCGCATCGGAGAACTTCAGTTCGATGCCCGCCTCCTTGGCCGAGGACTTGATCGACTCGGTGTTGGCGGTGCGCCATTCGCTCTCGGCGCCCACCTGCGCGAAGCCGAGCACGAGTTTCTTCTGCGCGAGGGCGGACATGGGCAGCATGCTGCCCAGGGCTGCGGCGGCGAGCGCGGTGTTGAGGGTGCGGCGATTCATGGTCATGGTTGTCTCCTTCTTGATGCGTCTGTGATGTGTTCGGTCAGGCCAGCATGTAGCCGGTCTTCACCGTCGTGTAGAACTCCGCGGCGTGGCGCCCTTGTTCGCGCGGCCCGTAGCCCGACCCCTTGCGGCCGCCGAAGGGCACGTGAAAGTCCACCCCCGCGGTCGGCAGATTGACCATCGTCATGCCGACCACGGCATGGCGCCTGAAGTGCATCGCGTGCTTGAGCGAGTTGGTGCAGATGCCCGCGCACAGGCCGAAGGGCGTGTCGTTGCACAGCGCGAGCGCTTCGTCGTAATCGGCGGCGCGCAACACGCAGGCCAGCGGCCCGAAGATCTCTTCGCGCGCGATGCGGTGCCCGGGTTGGGCCAGGAAGAGCGCGGGGCTCATGTAGTGGCCGGCGGTGGCGCGCTGCAGTGCTTCGCCGCCCCACACGTGCTCCGCGCCCTCTTCGCGCGCGATGTCGATCCACGCGAGGTTCTGCGCCAGCCGCTCTTCGTCGGCCACGGGGCCGATGTCGATGCCGCGTTCCAGCGCGTGGCCGATCTTCAGCGTCTTCAGGCGCTGGCGCAGTTGCGCCACGAAGGCGTCGTGCACGGCGGCCTCGACGATGAGGCGGCTCGATGCGGTGCAGCGCTGGCCGTTGGAAAAGTAGGCGCCCTGCACCGCGCAGTCGACGGCGCGGTCGAGGTCCGCATCGGCCAGCACCACGAGCGCGTTCTTGCCGCCCATCTCCAGCTGCACCTTGGCGCGCCGTGCGGCGGCGGCCTGCAGCACGCGTTCACCGTTGGCGGCCGAGCCGGTGAAGCTCAGCGCATCGACCAGCGGGCTGTCGACCAGCGCCTGGCCCGCTTCGCGGCCGCTGCCCATCACGAGGTTGAACACGCCGGCCGGCAGCGTGGCGCGGCCGATGATGTCTGTGAGCGCCCAGCCGCAGGCCGGCACCAGCTCGGCCGGCTTGAAGACCACGCTGTTGCCGTGCGCCAGCGCCGCGGCGATCTTGGAGGCCGGCACCGCGAAGGGCGTGTTCCACGGCGTGATGAGGCCCACCACGCCGACCGGCTCGCGCGTCACGTCGACCTGCACGCCGGCGCGCACCGAGGCCACGTTCTCGCCACCGCCGCCGCGCAGGGCCTCGCCCGCGAAGAACTTGAAGATCTGGCCCGCGCGCGCCACCTCGGCCACGGCCTCGGGCAGCGTCTTGCCGACCTCGCGCGCCAGCAGCAGGCCCAGCTCGTCCTTGCGGGCCAGCAGCTCGGCGCCGATGCGGTCGAGCACGTCGGCGCGCCGCTGCGGCGTGCTGTGGCTCCAGTGCACGAAGGCTTCGCTGGCCGCGCGAATCGCCAGCTCGACCTGGCGCCGGTCGGCACGTGCGTACTCGGCCACCACTTCGCTGGTGTCCGATGGATTGACGCTGACACCGGTGGTCGCGCTGGTTTCCCAGCGGCCGTTGATGTACTGGCGCACGCTTTGCCGAAGCTCGCCGTGGATCACCGTGGCGTTGCCTTGTCTCTGTTGTTATGGGACTGGGGCGGAAGTCTAGGAATGATTTCGATATCGATCCAATCGTTTTTTAGACAAAATGCATATCAATCGGTGGATTCTGGAAAACCCCGTCAGACCTTCGTTCGCAGCCTCTTCATGAACACCTACAACCACTGGTTCATCCGCGCCCGCCTCAAGACCCGCCAGCTGCTGTTGCTGGTGGCGCTGGCCGAGGAAGGCAACATCCACCGCGCGGCGCAGGTGCTCAACATGACGCAGCCCGCCGCGTCGAAATTGCTGAAGGACCTGGAAGACGTGCTGGAGGTGCCGCTGTTCGAGCGGCTGCCGCGCGGCATGCGCCCCACCTGGTACGGCGAGACCATGATCCGCCACGCCCGCGTGGCACTGGCCAGCCTGAACCAGGCGCACGACGAGCTCACCGCGCTGAAGGCCGGGCGCCTCGGCCAGGTGAACGTGGGCGCCATCACCGCGCCGGGCCTCACGCTGATGCCGCCGGCCGTGGCGATGGTCAAGCGCGAGCAGCCCGACCTGCGCGTGTCACTGGAGATCGAGACCAGCCCGGTGCTGCTCGAGCGGCTCGAACAGGGCAAGCTCGACATCCTCGTGGCGCGGCTGTTCGCCGAGCACGACAAGTCGCAGCTGCGCTACGAGGCGCTCACCGAGGAGCCCGTGTGCGCGCTGGTGCGCCCCGGCCATCCGCTGCTGGGCGTGAGCGGCCTCACGCTGCGCGACGTGGTGGGCGCCGGCTGGATCGTGCCGCCCGCGGGCAGCGTGCTGCGCCACCGCTTCGAGCTGATGTTCCAGGAGGAAGGCCTGGCGCCGCCGGGCAACATCATCGAGAGCCCGGCGCTGCTGTTCATCACGCGCATGCTGCAGCAGAGCGACATGGTCGCGGTGCTGGCGACCGACGTGGCGCGCTACTACGCGGCGCACGGCATCGTGTCGCTGCTGCCGCTGGACATGCCCTGCCACATGGACGCCTTCGGCATCATCACGCGCACCGACCGGCTGCTGTCGCCCGCCGCGAAGGTGATGATGAAGGCGCTGAAGACGGCGAGCATGAGCGTCTACGGACGCAAACTCGAGATGGACTGATCAGGTCCAGCCCGCGTCCACGGTGAACTCCTGCGCGGTGCACATCTTCGCGTCGTCCGATGCGAGGAACAGCACCATGCGCGCGATGTCTTCCGGCATCAGCTTGTCGGGCAGGCACTGGTTGCGGTGCAGCGCCTTCTCGCCCTCCTCGTCGAGCCACAGCGCCACCTGCCGCTCGGTCATCACCCAGCCGGGCGAGACGGTGTTGATGCGGATGCGATCGCGGCCCAGCTCCACCGCGAGCCCGCGCGTGAGGCCGTTCACCGACGACTTGGCGATCGCGTAGCAGGGGTAGCCCGAGCCCTTGGTCTGCCAGCCCGTGGAGCCGAGGTTGATCACCGAGCCGAAGCCCAGGCGCTTCATGCCCGGCACCACCGACTGGATCGCGAACAGCGCGGGCCGTTCGTTGATGGCCATGCGGTTGTCGTAGTAGTCGGGCGTGACCGATGCGAGCGTGTGGCGGTCGTCGCTGGCCACGTTGTTGACCAGCACCGCGAAGTCGCCGAGCTCGGCGGCCGCGTCGGCCATGGCCTGCTGCAGCGCGCCGATGTCGCGCACGTCGCAGGCGCGCCACCACGGCGCGGCGTGGCCGGCCCCGGCGATCTGCGCGGCGAGCGCTGCGCTGGCACCTTCTGCGATATCAACGAAGGCCACGCGCGCACCCTGCGCCGCGAACGCGGCGACGATGGCCGCACCGATGCCGCTGCCGCCGCCGGTGACGAACACGGTGCGGCCCTTCAGGCTGGGATGGAGGGAAAGCTGGGGGGAATTCAAGGACAAGGTCTCCAGGGGCATCTCATGACATTGCAAAATACATATCAATCGATGCAGTTATTTTCAATTTCTATTATCAATATGCCTTGATACGATCCGCCGCGTCAAGGCGACATGACATTCAGAAAGAACAAATGAACATGCAAGAGACAAGCGCCCCTTCTTCGCCGCTCGCAGCGCCCCGCGTGCTCGGCACGCCCGAATGCCTCTGGCCGGCAGCCGCCGACCTCGGCGAAGGCACGCTGTGGTCGGTGCGCGAGCAGGCGCTGTACTGGATCGACATCCTGCAGCCGCGCCTGTTCCGCTACGACCCGGCCACGGGCGCGCAGCGCACCTGGCACTTCGACGAAGAGATCACCGCCATCGCCGAGCGCGCGTCGGCGCCGGGCCTGTTCCTCACGCTGCGCCGCGGCTTCGCGCTGTTCGACACCACCGCGCCCGGCGACACCACGAAGCCGCGCTACCTGCACCAGCCCGAGCCCGAGCGCACCGGCAACCGCTTCAACGACGGCAAGTGCGACAGCCGCGGCCGCTTCTGGGCCGGCAGCATGGACTTCGACTGCAAGGCGCCCACCGGCGCGCTCTACCGCTTCGACGCCGACGGCCACTGCACGCGGCACGACGACGGCTTCGAGGTGACCAATGGGCCGACATGGTCGGGCGACGGCCGCACCATGTACTTCAACAACACGGCGATCAACAAGCTGTACGCCTACGACTTCGACATGGACGCCGGCGCGGTGTCGAACAAGCGCGTGTGGCACCGCTTCCCGAAGGGCGACGGCCTGCCCGACGGCATGACCACCGACGCGGCCGGCCGCCTGTGGATCGCGCACTGGGACGGCGCCTGCGTCACCTGCCACGACCCGGTGAGCGCCGCCGAGCTGTGCCGCATCGCGCTGCCCGCGAGCAACGTGACCGACTGCGCCTTCGGCGGTGCAGACATGCAGACGCTCTACATCACGACGGCGCGCAACGGCCGCACCGAAGCACAGCTGCAGAGCGAGCCGCTGGCCGGTGGGCTCTTCTCGGTGCGCATCGACAGCCCGGGCGTGCCGGCGACGCTGTTCGCGGGCTAGGCCCCCTCGCGCGGCTGCAGCGACGGCAGGTGCGCCGCCGCAAAATCGGCGAACAGCCGGGCCCGCGCGAAGCTGCCACGGGATGAGGGCCACACCGCGTGGACCGGAATCCTCGGCGACTCGAACTCGGTCAGCACCAGTTCGGCCTGCCCGCTGTCGAGCAGGTCGCGGATCTGCCACAGCGGCGTGAAGAACAGGCCCAGCCCGCTCAGCACGGCCGCATAGATCGCGGCGGTGTTGTCGGCCCGGAAGCGCCCCGCCACCTTGACGCGCTGCAGCGTGCCGTCGACCGTGAAGGGCCAGTGCGCGTCGCTGCCGTGCGTGGTGCGCACCACGCACTGGTGGTCGGCCAGGTCTTCGGGCCGCTGCGGCCGCCCGTGCCGCGCGAAGTACGCCGGCGAGCCGAACACCACCAGCCGCAGCTCGCCGAGCGGCTTGGCCGCCAGTTCGGAATCGGGCAGCTCGCCGATGCGGATGGCCAGGTCCAGCTCGCCTTCGATCAGGTCCACGAAACGGTCGGAGGCCGTGAGCTCGACCTCCATGTCCGGGTAGCGCTGCATGAACGCGCCGATCAGCGGCACCACGAAGGCCGGCGCGAACTGCACCGGCGCGGCCACGCGCAGCAGGCCCCGCGGCGAGGCGAGCTGGCTGCTGGCCTCGACGGCCGCCGCATCGAACTCCGCCAGCGCGGCCTGCACGCGGCGGTGGTAGGCCAGCCCCACCTCGGTGACCGACGACTGCCGCGTGGTGCGGCGAAGGAGCTGCACGCCGAGGCTGCGCTCGAGCACGCTCAGCGAGCGGCTGATCGACTGCACCGAGCGCCCCAGGTGCCGGGCCGCCGCGCTCTGGCTGCCGTGGTCGACGATGGCCACGAAGGCCCGGATGTCCTGAATCTGGTCCATGGATTCTCTCGGTCTGGATGAAGGTCTATGGCGGCGCGCATGGCTTCCCGATGGCGCCTGCCGTTCGTATCTTCGAGGCCTCGCGGTCGCAGGCCGCATGGCCACAAACGAAGCGAAGGAATCATTCCATGAAACAACGACACAGACCCACCGTGCGGGTGGTCGGCGCCGACGGTGCCGACGGCGCAGGTGGGCTGCAACCTCGTCCGCGCACCTTGAACAACCACATCCAGGAGCTTGCCCCATCATGACCACCCGAAAACTGCCGGCCCGTTATGCGGGCATCGCCATGCCCTTCCTGCTGTCGATCTTCATGTCGTGCATCGTGGCGGGCATCTCCACGCTCAAGAGCGTGGGGCTGGCCTCGGGCCTCTTCCAGATGTGGATGACCGCATGGGGCGTGTCGTGGCTGGCCGCGTTTCCCTCGCTGCTCGTGGTGCTGCCGGTGGTGCGCCGGATCGTCGCGGCGACGGTGCAGAGCCCACAGCGCTGATCCGTGGTCAGCCGATGCCGAAGCGGTGCTCGGTCGTGCTGGCGAACACCTCGCCGGGGCGCAGCACGGTCGACGCAAACGCCGGCTGGTTCGGCGCATCGGGAAAGTGCTGCGTCTCCAGGCACAGGCCGTCGCCCTGGCGCAGGCTCGCACCCGCGCTGCCGAGCAGGCTGCCGTCGAGGAAGTTGCCCGAATAGAACTGCACGCCGGGCTCGGTGGTGTGCACGTCCATCACGCGGCCCGAGGCCTCGTGGGCGAGGCGCGCCGCAAACGCCAGGCCCGTGCCGCTGCGATCGAGCACCCAGTTGTGGTCGTAGCCATGCGCGCGCAGCAGCTGCTCGTGCCCTTCGCGGATGCGCGCGCCGATGCGCGTCGGCGTGCGGAAATCGAAAGGCGTGCCGGCCACCTCGCCCAGCCCGAGCGGAATGAGCGTGGCATCCACCGGGCAGTAGCGGCTCGCGGGCAGCGTCAGCACATGGTCCATCACCGAGCCGCTGCCGGCGAGGTTGAAGTAGTCGTGGTGGCTCAGGTTGATCACCGTGGCCCGGTCGGTGGTGGCGCGGTAGTCGATGCGCCAGGTGTTGGCGGTGGCACTCAAGGTGTAGCGCACCGTCAGCTGCACCTCGCCGGGGTAGCCCTCTTCGCCGTCGGCGCTGGTGTAGCGCAGCTCGAGCGCGAGTTCATGCGGCACCGGCACGATCTCCCAGTAGCGCTTGCCGAAGCCCGTGGCGCCGCCATGCAGCGTGTTCAAGCCGTCGTTCAGGCCCAGCTGGTGAGCGGTGCCATCGAGCGTGAAGCGGCCCGCCGCGATGCGGTTCGCGTAGCGGCCGACGATGGTGCCGAAGTGCGGGTGCGGCTTCAGGTAGTCATCGAGCGAGGGCAACCCAAGCACCACGTTGGCGCTGCGCCCCTGCCGGTCGGGCACGTGCAGCGCGGTGACGATGCCGCCGAGGTTGATGGCGCTCAGGCGCAGGCCGTGGCCGTTGTCGAGCGTGTATTCGGTGACGGGCCGGCCGTCGGGCATGGCGCCGAAGGGGCGCGAAGTGAGGGGTTCGATCATCGGGCTTGCGACTGCAGCGCCTCGCGCGCGCACTGCGATGCGGTGCGCAGGCCGATGCGGTCTTTCAGGTCGTGGAAGGTCGGAGGCTCGGCGTCGTGCGTCATCACCTCGACGCGGTGGCCCGCCTTGCCCACCGCGTCGGCAAAGCGCTGCTGCAGCGCGAACGGCGTGTTGCGGTCGCCGGGATTGCCGATGAGCACGATGCGCCGCTGCGGGTCGCGCGGGATGCCGGCCACATGGTCCAGCGGGTCGTAGACCTGCGCGCTGCCCGTGGTGTCGGTGCGCCCATTCTTCGAGCGGCCGAGCAGCCGCGCGCGCTCCAGCAGGTCGAAGGCGCCCGAGGTGAGCACCGCGCAGGCCACGCGCGTGCGCCCGAGCGTGAGCAGCGCGGCGCCGGCCGTGGCGCCGCCGCTGTGGCCGAAGAGCACCACGCGCTGCAGCCGGTGGCGCTGCATCAGCGCCTCCAGCGCCGCGTCGAGCGCATGGAACTCCACCGCCTCGCGCCGCTGGCGGTGGTCGCCTGACGAGCCGTAGGTGCCGGGGCGCGCCATGAAGATCCACGGCATGCCCGCGCGGTCGCTCGCGGCCTGCGCGTCGAGCGTGCGCAGCGGTTCGGTGTTGCCGGGGATGCGCGTGGGCGACAGGTTCATCACGCTGTCGCGGTCGCCCGAGAACTGCACGATGGCGATGCGCGCGTCGTCGATGTCGCGGCTCGCGAAGTAGCGGATGCACGACGGCCCCTCGACCGCCTGCACCCAGAGAAAGCCCGGGCGGTCGGGGCAGTTGGCGCGCACGGCGGGCTGGTTCCAGTGCAGCAGCGCGCCCTCGGCCGACGCGGAGGCCCCCGGCTCGCGCGGCGCTGCGGCCTTCGGCGCATCGGCACGTTGCGCGCAGGCCGTCTGCACGAGGGCAAGGAGCACACAGGCCAGGCGCGCGCGCGGGGTCATAGCTTCTGCAGCAGTTCGGAGATGAGGCCAAAGTCGGACTGCTGACGGTCGCCCTTCACCAGCACCAGGTCGCCGTCGCGCAAGAAGTCGCCGAGGTAGCCGGTGAGCTGCGCGGCGTCTTCGAAGTGCGGGCCGAGCAGTTCGGCCGGCACCTCCTCGCGCAGCCAGCGCATCTCGGCGCCGTGCGTCACGAGGTGCTGGATGCCCGAGGCCAGCAGCGGCGCGGCGAGGCTGCGGTGCATCGCTTCGGCTTCCTTGTCGAGGTTGATGATGCGCCCGAGCACGCCGATCTTGCGCGTCACCGGCCCGTGCGCCGCATGCTGGCAGGTGCGCACGAACTCCATCGCGTTGCGCATCGACATGACCTCGGCGTTCCAGCTGTCGTCGATCAGCGTCGCCTGCACGCCGCCCTGCGTGCGCAGCGGGCGCAGCTGCATCACCGAGGCCGGCAGGCGCACGAAGGGCATGCGCGCGCACGCGGCCTCGGCATCGAAGCCCAGCGCCAGCAGCGCCGCAAAGGCCAGCGCCGAATTGCGCACCAGCCCGGCGCTCGCGATCGGGAACAGGTACTCGACCGTGCGCCCCGGCAGCGCGATGCGCACGCGGCAGCCGCCGTCGGGCTCGGGCCGCGTGTCGACGATGCGGATGTTGGCGTCGGGGCTGCTGCCCACCACCCAGATGGCGCCCGCCGTGCGCGCGGCCGCCCGCACCACCTGCATCAGGCAGGGGATGTGGTCGGGCACGATGGCCACGCCGCCGGGCTCCAGGCCCAGGAAGATGCGTGACTTGAACTCGGCCGTCTGCTCGAGCGTGGCGGTCTGGCGGGTCTGCGACAGGCCGATCTCGGTGAGGATGGCCACGTGCGGGCGCGCCACGAGCGAGATCGGGCCGCGGTCCATCCACAGCGCGCTCTGCGCCATCTCGAGCACGCAGACGTCGGCGTCGGCCGCGAGGTTGGCCAGCATCGCCGGCACGCCGACACGCGAGTTGTAGTTGTCGATGGTGGTGTGCACGCGCGCCGCCTCGGGCAGCAGGTCGCGCAGCATGGCGATGGTGGACGACTTGCCCACCGTGCCGGTCACGCCCACCACGCGCCCCTTGAAACGCGCACGCGCGGCCACGCCCAGGTCGATCATGGCGCGGATCGGGTCGTCCACCTGCAGCAGCGGGAACGACGGGTCGAGACCGTCCACCGGGTGCGCGACCACGGCGCCCGCGAGCGCGTGCTGCAGCACGGGCACGTCTTCGTGGCGGTCGGGGTTGTCGGCGCGCGGCTTGCTGTAGTTCTCGTGCCTGGCGAGCGTGCGGTAGTCGGACGCGATGAACAGCGCCGGCTTCGGCAGCCGCGCCATGTGCGTCGGTCCGCGCACCACCGCGTTGACGAACCAGCCCGGCGGCGGCGGCACCAGCCACTGCCCGCCGGTGACGCGCTGCAGCTCGTCGGCGGTCCACACGGGCGACGGCTGCGGCGGGGCACCGGGGCGCAGCGCCGCGAGCACGGGCGCGGGGCGCTCGGGCAGCGGCGTCGGAAACTTCGGCACGCGCAGGCCGCACCACACGGGCAGCCGGCGCGCGCCCGGCAGGTCGGGCATGCTGCCGCGCACGCGCACCTCGATCTGCAGCACGTCGTTCTCGAGCAGGCCCAGGCGCGGCGCGCGCAGGCCGTAGCGGTCGCGGTAGATGCGCCCCGGCGTCCAGCGGCTGGTGGGCCACATCCAGTCGCACGGGTCGTGGTCCATGGCCTCGCCCCAGGGCGGCATGGTGGTGCTGCGCATCGGCAACGCGCGGAACTGCACGCGCAGGTCGGCGCTCACGGGCGCATCGGCGGTCCAGAACGACTCGACCCACAGCAGGCGCCGCCCGATGATCTGCGTCGGCGCGAGGCGGATGCCCACGAGGCGCAGCGGGCCGAACTGCAGCGGGCGAATCCTGGCGTCCTCGGGCACGGCATCGACCGACCACTCGGGCCGGGGCGCGAGCACGGGGCCGACCAGCGCGGGCGGGCGCGAGGCCGACAGCGGCGCCAGCGGTGGACGGCCGGCCGGCGCGGTGCGTTCGGGCGGCGACAGCTGCAGCGCGCAGCGCCCGTCGGGCCGCGCCGTCATCTCGGTGCCGAGCGCGCGGCACAGCTCGGCAAAACGCGCGCTCGCGGCCTGCGCCGCCTCGCCCGCGAGCTGCTGCGAGAAACCGAAACCCACGCCCACCGGCGTGAACACCACCTCTTCGACGCCGTGCGGCCCGAGGCGCAGCGAGAACACGCCGGAGTCCGCGAGGTCGTTGCGGACGGCATCGAACAGCAGGTCGCCCGCGTCGTGCAGGATCGGCCGGCCCTGGTGGACCTCGATGCCCTGCAGCACGTGGGCCGAGGTGCCGAGCACCGCGTCGGCGCCGGCTTCGACGATGGCATGGCCGACGGCGATCTCGGCGCGCGACGGCGCGGTCTCCAGGTTCTCGCCCCAGTGCACGGCCACCAGCACCACGTCGGCTTCGTGGCGTGCGGCGGCGATGCGCGGCGCGAGCGTGGCGCGCCAGGCGTCGGGGTCGTCGAGCGACAGCCAGGCGGCGCCAGGAAGCTTCGCGGTGGCGGCAAAGCGCGGCTGCGTGGCGTCGAGCGAGAACAGCGCCACGCGCAGCCCACCGGCCTGGCGGAAGGCGGGGCTCAGTGCAGAGTCGAGATCAGGCCCGGTGCCAGCGAACGCGATGGCGGCGGCGTTCAGCAACCCGTGCTGCTCCAGCAGCGCCTCGGGGCCGTAGTCGCCGCTGTGGTTGTTGGCCGTCGCGACCATGTCGATGCCGGCCTCGGTCAGCGCCGCGAGCATCTCGGGCCGCGCGCGGTAGTAGTAGGGGCAGCCCTCGTCCTTCTCGACGCCCTGCTCGCCCGTGGTGGCGACCACGCATTCGAGGTTCACGATGCGCAGGTCGGCCTCGCGCAGCGCGGGGATGTCGCCCAGCATGCGGGCCGGGCCGCCGAGGTCGTGCATGCGGTAGTGCTGGCGCCGGCCCAGGTTGACGTCGCCGCCCCACAGCACGATGCCCTCGGCACCGCGCGGTGCAGCCGGTTCGGCCGTGGCCTGCGTGAGCTGCGCGCTCTGCTGCTGCGCCTCGCGCGCCTCGAGCAGCCGGTGGTAGGCCACGTAGCCCGACAGGTAGTGCTCCACGTCGTCGATGCGCACGCGGAAGCTGTGGTGCTTGATGAAGAACGAGCCCGCGATGCGGTCGGGGTGGCGGAAGAACATCGCCAGCTCGGGCCAGAAGTGGCCGTTGGCGAGGTAGCGCGCGCGGTGCTCCAACGCGCGGTCGAACTTGTGGCGATCGAGCCCTGCGAGCAGCGGGCGCAGCGCCGGGTCGGCTTCCAGCCGCAACACCATCTCGCGCGCGGCCATCATCAACTCGAGCAGCGTGGGGAAGGTGGTGATGCGCTCCAGCACGAAGTCCAGGTGGCCCGCCATGTTCTGCAGGCCGAACTGGTAGTAGCGCGTCTCGGGCTTGAAGCGCGTGAGTTCGTTGACGCAGTAGCTCAGCCAATGGTCGTGCGCGCGCCAGTGGCCCGCGGCAATGAAGTGCTCGAAGGCCTTCTCGACCACCGCGAGCCAGCGCGCGTCGCGCGTGAGGCCGTACAGCCGCATCAGCCCGAAGGCCGCCTCGCCGTCGTAGTAGATGACGCGGTAGGGCTCCTTCACATCAAGCCCCGGGTGGTTGAGCACGTGCACGAAGCGCCCGGTCTCGGGGTCCTGCATGGAGCGGATGCCCAGCGCCAGCTGCTCCATCAGCGGCTGGTACTGCGCATCGCCGGTGAGCTCGGTGTACTTCACCAGCGCCAGCAGGCACACGGCGTTGCCGCCGAGCTTGATCTCGTTGCCGATGTCGACCAGGAACGCGGCCTGCGTGCCGTCGGCCAGCGTGGCGCGGCGGATCAGCCGCTGGCTCAGGAAGGCCAGCGCGCGGTCGATGGCGGCCTTCTGCACGTCGCTGCGCGTGAGCTCCCAGCCTTCGAGCATGGCGTAGGTGGAGCTGGCGTGGCGCAGCGTGTTGTAGGTGGGAATCGCGCGGTCGAAGCAGGGGAACCAGCCGTAGTGGAACTCGCCCGTGGGCTTGACCTGCTCGGCCAGGTAGTCGCTCGCCGAATCGACCAGCGCGCGCACCTGCGCCGCGTTCCAGTCGGTGAGCGTGCGAAAGCCCGCGGCCTGTCCTTCGGCCGTGAGCGGCCAGGCGCCGTCGGCATCGACGTACACGGCGCGCGTGGTGAAGCACCACACGGGCGCGGCGTCGTCGGTGGGAAAGTCGCGCTCGTCGCCGAAGCGGCGCTTGGTGTGCGTGCGCAGGTTGCCGTTGTTGGGCTCCGCGTGGTCGACCGTGCCGTTGTAGAGCACGGCACTGCCGTGCATCTCCTGCGCGAGCAGCGCGGTCTCGAAGCGCGCGTCGAGCGCGATGCCTTCGTTGAAGTAGTTGCGCTTGGTCTGCGCCAGCCGCGCCTTCAGTTCGCCCCAGGTCATCGGCGTGGTGCGCTCGACGATCTCCGCGCGCAGCCGCTGCGCCGGTCGTTCGGCGCGCTTCGCTTTCACGGCCAGCGCCTCGGCGGCGGCCTGCCACGCGGCCTCGGTGTCGGGGCCGCGGCCCATGACGACGCGGGCGCGGCTTTCGCCCTCGCCCATCGCGAGGAACACCACGCAGCCGGCCTCGTCGTTGGCGGGCGGGGCCGGGGGCAGCGCCCCGTCCGGGGTGGCCAGGGCCTGCCTGGCGCGGTTCAACAGATCGGCGAGGGGGACGGGAGCTTGGTGAGTCATGCGCCGCGAATGATGACAGGCCAGGGCGCGGCCTGCCACTGCGGAAATCCGGGGCGCACCAGGTCCGGGTCAGGCCCAGGCGTCGAACACCGCGCCGCGCACGGCCTCGACCGCCGCCGAGCGCTGGCCGCCGGCCGGCGCGACCCAGCACAGCCACGTGTGTGAGCGCCAACCGTTCCATATCTTCAGTTCGCCCTGGCGCTCGCCTTGCTCGGCCTGGTCCAGCCGCATCAGGCCCGCGCCCATGCCGCTGGCGACCATGCTGCGGATGGCGCTCTCGCCGTCGGCGGTGACGCCTTGGCGGTAGTCGCGCCCGGCCGAAGCGAAGAGCTTTTCGAGGTGCGCGCGCAGGATGCACGAGGGCGGCGTGCCGACCCAAGTCAGGTCGGTGAGCTGTTCGAGCGTGAGATCGGGGTGCGCCTGCGCCACCGCCAGCGGCAGGCCCACGGCCAGGTCGACCACGCCCAGGCGCCGCAGCTCGAAGCCTTCGAGCCGCTCGGCATCGCTGAGCACGTAAGCGCAGTCGAGTTCGCCGCGCTGCACGGCCGCCAGGGTTTCGTACGACAGCCCCTGCTTGAGCTGCAGCGTGACCTGCGGGTGCTGCTGCGCCAGCGTGACCAGCACGCTGCCCAGGCGCAGCGCCACCGGATCGACCACCGTGCCGAAGCGCACCACGCCCTGCGCCGCGCCGCGCAGCTGGTCGGCGGCCGACTGCATGCGCATCGCCGAGGCCAGCGTGCGCTCGGCCTCCTCGAGCAGGCGCCGGCCGGCCGCGGTGGGCGACATGCCGCGCGGCGTGCGCTCGAACAGGCGCACGCCGAGTTCGTCTTCGAGCGCCTTGAGCTGCGCGCTGGCGGCCGGGGCGCTGGTGAACACGCGTTCGGCGGCGCGGGTCAGGTTGCCCTCCTTCGCGATGGCGACGAAGGTCTTCAGTTGGTACAGCTCCATGACCGCGGATTGTGAGCGCGTGCGGCGCAGTCGTCCGTTCGCTTTTTCGGAAGCCCCTGTCCAAAGAAACGAATGGCCTTCGCGGCGGCCCGTCCCCATCCTTCAGGCCACGCGCTCCCTCTTTTTTCTTGAAAGGCCTTCCCGTGTCCTCCCCTTCCTCACGCCTGCCGGGCATTGCGGCCCTGCTCTTCGCCACCGCCAGCTGGGGCAGCCTGTTCCTCGTCGGCAAGGGCGTGCTGCAGCACGTGGCGCCGGTGTGGCTCACGCTCATCCGCTACACCCTGTCGGCGCTGGTGTTCGCCGCGCTGCTGGGCCTGCGCGGCAGCGGCGGCTGGCACAAGCTGCGGCAGCACGCGGTGCCGCTGGCGCTGCATGGCTTTGCGGGCTTCGGCGTGTTCAGCATCCTGCTGTTCGTCGGGCTCTCGCACTCGGTGCCCTCGCACGGCGCGGTGCTGATCGCCACCACGCCGATCACCACGCAGCTGCTGCGCTGGTGGCTCGACGGCGTGCGCCCGACGCGCACGACCTTGCTGACCGCCGCGCTGGCGCTGGCCGGCGTGGCCACGGTGGCCGGGCTGCTGTCGCCTGGCGGCGCAGGCCTGTCGCACGACACGCTGCTGGGCGATGCCATCGCCTTCGTCGGCACGCTGGGCTGGGTCGTCTACACACGCGGCGCGGCGCGCTTTCCGACACTGGACACGGTGGACTACACCGCGCTCACGGTGCTGGCCTCGTGGCCGCTGCTGCTGGCCGTGGCGGTGGGCATGACCGCGCTGGGCGCCTCGCCCGCGCCCGACGCGCAGGGGCTGCGCCTGTCGTGGCAGGTGCTGCTGTACGTGGGGCTGGTGCCGTCAGCACTCGCGGTGCTGGCCTTCAACCACGGCGTGCGCGCGCTCGGCGCGGTCACGGGCACGGCCCTCCTGAACTTCGTGCCGGTGTCGGCCTTGCTGATGGGCGTGGCGCTGGGCAAGCCGCCCGCGACGCACGAGATCGCCGGCGTGGCGATGGTGGTGGTGGCGCTGCTGCTGCATGTGGCGGCAGCGAAGCGGGCGGCGACGCCGGTGGCCCCGGTTCGCGTGCCGGCGCCAGGCCAGCGCACCTGCGGCGTCACGCCATGAACAGCGCTCAGCCCTCGGCGCGGCTGCGCCGGAAGATCGCGTAGTTCCCGTTCGCCATCCCCACGAGCACCTCGCCCACGTACAGCCGCGACTCCAGGTTGGCGACAGTGCGCCCGCGGTTGAGCAGCGTGGTCCTGCAGACGACCTGGCCTTCGAACACGGGCTTGAAGTAGTTCATCTTGATCTCGATGGTGGCGCAGATCTCGCCCGCCTCGAGCGTGGGGTACAGCGCCGTGCCCATGCCCGTGTCGGCCAGCGCATACAGCACGGCGCCGTGCACCACCTCGTGCGGGTTCAGGTGCTGCGGCGCGACGACCAGCGTCATGGTGCTGGCGCCGGCGGTGGCTTGCTCGCAGTGCAGGTCGATCAGTTCGGCGAAGGGGTGTTTCATGGCGACGGGAAATGAACGGACCGGCCGACTGTAGACCGCACGGCCGTCAGTCGCCGAGCGCGCGGTAGAAGTAGGTGGTGCCGCACGGCGTGCCGTCGGGCAGCAGTGCGTAGCCGGGGATGGTGCCCACGCGCAGCCAGCCGCAGCGGGTGTACAGCCGCTCGGCCTCGGGGCTGGAGGTGTCGAGCACCAGCAGGGTCTTGCCGTGGTCGCGCGCGCGCTGTTCGGCGCCCTTCATCAGCAGCGCGCCGAGGCCGTGGCGCCGCGCGCGGCGGTGCACCAGCATCTTCGCGACCTCGCCGCGGTGCGGCTGGTTCTCGGGCTGCGCCAGCACCAGCTGCACGGTGCCGACGATGCCCTCGTTGTCCTCGGCCACGAGCAGCTCGCGCTCGCCGCGCGCCACGCCGTCGGCCACGTGGCGCCAGAAGGCCCGTGCGCGCTCGGGCGTGAGCGGCGGCATGAAGCTCACCGAGGCGCCGCCGTCGACGCAGTCGATGAGCACGTCGGCCAAAGCGTTCAGCTCGGCCTCGGTGACGGAAGAAAGGGCGCGCAGGCGCGAGGTGGTGGCGGCAGCAGTCATGGTCATTTCCGGTTGGATGCGTGGGCGGGCGCGCTGGTGATGACGACCGCATAGCGCGCCGTCTCGCGGGTGGGGTTGAAGTAGCTCGTGGGCTGGTCGAGCACGAGCGCCAGGCAGTCGCCGGCCTCGAGCCGGTGCTGCTGGTCGCCGACCGCGAGTTCGATGCAGCCTTCGAGCACCCACACCTGCTGGTGGATGCGCGGCTCGCGCGCGCCGGTTTCGTAGGCCACGCGCGCGCCGGGCGGAAACAGCACCTCGACGATCTGGATCGGCGAGGCGTCGCCGCCGGCCGAGACGTTGCGGCGCAGGTAACCCGAATGCGGATCGCGCCATTCGAGCTGGTCGGCGCGGCGCGACACCGGGCTGGCGGCCGGCGCGTCGGACTCGAACAGCGAGGCCAGCGGCACGCCCAGGCCGGTCGCGAGTTTTTCGAGCAGCACGGCCGTCGGACTGCTCTCGCCGCGCTCGATCAGAGAGATCATGGAGCGGCTGACGCCGCAGTGCGTGGCCAGGGCGTCGAGCGAGAGATCGCGCGCGGCGCGCAGGGCGCGCACGCGCTGGGCGATGCGGTCGTTGAGGCTGGGAGGCGAAGCTGATTCTTCTTTCATATTGGATGAAATATCCAATGAAATAGAAATTCAGTCAACCCCGGGCTGAAAGCTGATCGTCCAGTCCGCAGAGACTTACTCGTCGAAGTGACTGTTTTTTGGAGAAATATTCATGCCATTCGCTGAAATCATCCAACACATCACCACCACCGACGCACCATGAGCGCCAACGATCCCGCCCCCCTTCCCTCGACGTTTGCCACCTTCGCCGACGGCCCCGCCGCGCCGTCCGCGCTGCGCACCCGCATCACGGCCGCCTGCCGGCCGCCCGAGTCGGAGGCGCTGGCACCGCTGCTCACGCAGGCCCGGCTGCCGGCCGACCAGGCCGCCGAAGCCCACGCCCTCGCCCACCGCATCGCCCACCAGCTGCGCCAGCGCAAAAATGGCGGCGGCCGTTCGGGCCTGGTGCAGGGCCTGCTGCAGGAGTACGCGCTGTCGTCGCAGGAAGGCGTGGCGCTGATGTGCCTGGCCGAGGCGCTGCTGCGCATTCCCGACGCCGACACGCGCGACGCGCTCATCCGCGACAAGATCGCGCAGGGCCAGTGGCAGGCGCATGCGGGGCACAGCCCGTCGGTGTTCGTCAACGCCGCCACCTGGGGTCTGCTGCTCACCGGCAGGCTGGTGGCCACGCACAGCGAGACGGGCCTGTCGGCCACGCTCACGCGGCTGATCGGCAAGGGCGGCGAGCCGCTGATCCGCAAGGGCGTGGACATGGCGATGCGCATGATGGGCGAGCAGTTCGTCACCGGCGAAACCATCGCCCAGGCGCTGGCGCATGCGCGCACGCTCGAGGCGCAGGGCTTTCGCTATTCGTACGACATGCTGGGCGAGGCCGCGCTCACGGCCGACGACGCGCGCCGCTACCGCGCAGCCTACGAAGACGCCATCCACGCCATCGGCCGCGCTTCGAGCGGGCGCGGCGTGTACGGCGGGCCGGGCATCTCGATCAAGCTGTCGGCGCTGCACCCGCGCTACAGCCGCGCGCAGTACACGCGCGTGATGGCCGAGCTGTACCCGGTGCTGCGCGACCTGGCGCTGCTGGCGCTGCACTACGACATCGGCCTGAACATCGACGCGGAAGAAGCCGACCGGCTCGAACTCTCGCTCGACCTGCTGGAGCGCCTGTGTTTCGAGCCCGCGCTGGCGGGCTGGCAGGGCATCGGCTTCGTGGTGCAGGGCTACCAGAAGCGCTGCCCCTTGGTGATCGACTGGGTGATCGACCTCGCGCGCCGCAGCGGCCACCGGCTCATGGTGCGGCTCGTGAAGGGCGCCTACTGGGACAGCGAGATCAAGCGCGCGCAGCTCGACGGGCTGGCGGGCTATCCGGTCTACACGCGCAAGGCTTACACCGACGTGTCGTACCTGGCCTGCGCGCGCCGGCTGCTCGACGCGCCCGACGCGGTGTACCCGCAGTTCGCCACACACAACGCCCACACGCTGGCCGCGATCTACACGATGGCCGACCCGTCGCGCTACACGCCGGGCCAGTACGAGTTCCAGTGCCTGCACGGCATGGGCGAGCCGCTTTACGAGCAGGTGGTGGGTCCGCTCGGTCGGCCCTGCCGCATCTACGCGCCGGTGGGCACGCACGAGACGCTGCTGGCCTACCTGGTGCGGCGGCTGCTGGAGAACGGCGCCAACACCTCGTTCGTGAACCGCATCGCCGACGCGTCGATTCCGCTCGACACGCTGGTGGAAGACCCGGTCGCGACCGTCGAGCGCATGGCTGCGCAGGAAGGCGCGATGGGCCTGCCGCACGCGGCCATTCCGTTGCCGGCCGCACTCTATGGCGCGCAGCGCGCGAACTCGCAGGGCCTGGACCTCGCGAGCGAAGCCACGCTGCATGCGCTCGCCGCCACGCTGCAGGCCAGCGCGAGCGAGCCGTGGCGCGCGACGCCGATGCTCGCTGCGCCACGCGCCGAAGACGAAGCCAGTCGCACCTGGGCCGACGTGCGCAACCCCGCCGACCGCCGCGACCTCGTCGGCCAGGTGCAGGACGCGGTGCCGGGCGACGTGGCCTCGGCCATCGCGCAGGCCGAAGCCGTCGCCGCGGCGTGGGCCGCCACGCCACCCGCCGAGCGCGCCGCCGCCCTCGATCGCGCCGCCGCATCGCTCGAAGCGCAGCAGCCGCGCCTGCTCGGCCTCTTGATGCGCGAGGCCGGCAAGAGCGGCGCCAACGCCATCGCCGAGGTGCGCGAGGCGGTCGACTTCCTGCGCTACTACGCGGCGCAGGCGCGCACCGACTTCGCCAACGCCACGCACCGCCCGCTCGGGCCGGTGGTGTGCATCAGCCCGTGGAACTTTCCGCTGGCGATCTTCACCGGCCAGGTGGCCGCCGCGCTCGCGGCCGGCAACCCGGTGCTGGCCAAGCCGGCCGAGCAGACGCCGCTGGTCGCCGCCGAAGCGGTGCGCGTGCTGTGGGAGGCCGGCGTGCCGCGCGCGGCGGTGCAGCTGCTGCCGGGGCGCGGCGAGACCGTCGGCGCCGCGCTGGTCGGCGACGCGCGCGTGCAGGGCGTGATGTTCACGGGCTCGACCGAGGTCGCGCGCCTGCTGCAGAAGACGTTGTCGATGCGCCTCGGTGCGCACGGTGCGCCGGTGCCGCTGATCGCCGAGACCGGCGGGCAGAACGCGATGATCGTCGACTCGTCCGCGCTCGTGGAGCAGGTGGTGGCCGACGTGATGGCCTCGGCCTTCGACAGCGCCGGCCAGCGCTGCTCGGCGCTGCGCGTGCTGTGCGTGCAGGAAGAAGCGGCCGACCGCCTCGTGGCGATGCTGCAGGGCGCGATGGCCGAGAGCTGCATCGGCAACCCCGCGCGGCTCGCGGTGGACGTGGGCCCCGTCATCGACGACGAGGCGCGCGACGGCATCGAGCGCCACATCGCCGGCATGCGCGGGCGCGGCCGGCGCGTGTTCCGCCAGGGCCGCGAGTTCGGCCACGACACGCGCCACGGCACCTTCGTGCTGCCCACGCTGGTCGAGCTGGAACACCTGGGCGAGCTGCAGCGCGAGGTGTTCGGCCCCGTGCTGCACCTGCTGCGCTACCGCCGCCGCGACCTGGGCGCGCTCATCGGCCAGATCAACGGCAGCGGCTACGGCCTCACGCTGGGCGTGCACACGCGCATCGACGAGACCATTGCGCAGGTGGTGGCGCAGGCGCGGGCCGGCAACGTCTACGTGAACCGCAACATGGTCGGCGCGGTAGTGGGCGTGCAGCCCTTCGGCGGCGAAGGGCTGTCGGGCACGGGGCCGAAGGCCGGCGGGCCGCTGTACATGGCGCGCCTGCTGTCGGCGCGGCCCGACGACGTGCTGGCGCGCGCCGTGGCGGACGACGCACCCGTCTCCCCGTCGACCGGCCTCGCGGCGCTCGAAGGCTGGGCGCGCGACACGGGCCGCGACGCGCTGGCCGCGCAATGCCGCCGCTTCGCGGGCCTGGCCCACGTCGGCCGCGCACGCACGCTGGCCGGCCCGACCGGCGAGCGCAACGTCTACACGCTGCAGCCGCGCGAGGCCGTGCTGTGCCTCGCCGATGCGCAAGCCGACCGGCTCGTGCAACTGGCGGCCGTGCTGTCGGTCGGCAGCACCGCCATCTGGCCCGCCGATGCGCCCGGCGCGCACGCACTGCTGGCCGCGCTGCCCGACGAGGCACGCCACGCGGTCGTGCTCGCCAACGACTGGCGCGCGCCCACCGTGGTCTTCGATGCCGTGCTGCACCATGGCGACGCCGGCCACCTTGCCGGCGTGCTGCAGCAGGTGGCGGCGCGGCCCGGCCCCATCGTCGGCGTGCGCGGCTTCGCGCCGGGCGACACCGGCATCCCGCTCGAAAGCCTGGTGCTGGAGCGCGCGCTGAGCGTCAACACGGCCGCGGCCGGCGGCAATGCGAGCCTGATGACGATCGGTTGAGCAGGCTTATTTGTCGAACGCCGGGTCGATCGGCACGCGATAGCCGTTCACCAGCCGGTTCGTCTCGTTCGCCATGCCGACCACGGCCATCAGCTCGGCGAACATGGCCGGCGTCATGCCGGCCTTTTCCGCGCCCGCGTGGTGGCTCGCGATGCAGTAGCCGCAGTTGTTGGTGACGCTCACCGCGAGGTAGATCATTTCCTTGACCACCGGGTCGAGCGCGCCCGGCGCCATCACCTCCTTGAGGCTGGCCCAGGTGCGCTTGAGCGTGGCCGGGTCGTTGGCCAGGTACTTCCAGAAATTGTTGACGTCGGGCACGTTGCGCGACGCCTTGATGTCGTCGAACACCGCGCGGACCTCGTCGGAAGCGGCGGCGTGCTCGATGGGCTGGGGTTTCATGCGATCTCCTGAAGTGTGAATGCGCGATGGAAAGCAACATTTGCTTTCGGTACCTTCACATTTATTGTGAATTAGGTCCTAGGTTCACGCGCCCTGCGGTTCATACAGTCGAAGCGTCACACATCAAGCGCGCCATCAGGCGCCATCTCAGGGAGAAGAGAGAACCATGGAACACGTCACACAGCACGTGGGGGGCGGTGCGCGCGCCGCATTCGTCTGCAAGAAGAAAACCCGAGGCATCGCGGGCGCCGTGCTCGCACTGGCCGCCGGCCTCGCAGGCCCGTCGGCCTGGGCCGATGTGAGCCTGGGCGGCACCAGCTACACCACCGGCTCGGGCGCGGTCTGCAGCTCGGGCGGCGCCGGTCCCACATGGGCCTGCCAGGTGCCCAACGGCAGCGGCGGCTTCGCGCTCATCACCGGCGTGCCGACCGACCCCGTGAACGGCGGCCCCGATGCCGCGGCCTTGCAAGGCATGGTGAGCGGCAACCTTGGCGGCGACGCGCTGCTGCTCGGCGGCACGGCCGCCAAGGCCACCGGCTTCGGCAGCGTGGCGGCGGGCTCCGACGCGCGCGCCACCGAAACCTACGCCACCGCCATCGGTTCCACCACCGTGGCCGCGGGCGTCAGCAGCACGGCCGTGGGCAACGTGGCCCAGGCCTTCGGCACCAACGCCACCGCCATCGGCGCCAACAGCACGGCCGTGGCCACCAGCAGCGTCGCAGTGGGCGACCGCGCCACCGCGAGCGACATCAATTCGACCGCGCTCGGCGCCAACACGCAGGCACGCAAGAAGAGCAGCCTGGCGGCCGGCGACAAGGCGATCGCCGACGGCATCAACGCCGCCGCGCTGGGCGCGAACACGCAGGCGCTGGCCGACAGCGCCGTGGCCGTGGGCGACCGCGCCACCGCGGGCGCCGAATCGGCCGTGGCCATGGGCCGCCAGAGCACGGCCTCGGCCGCCTCGGCCGTCGCCATCGGCACGGGCGCGACGGCGAGCGCCATCAACGGCGTGGCGCTGGGCGCCGGCGCCACCGCCGACCGCGCGGGCATGAACGGCCAGCAAGAGCGCTTCTCGAGCGTCGCCGTGGGCTCCACGCAGGGCGCGGTCTCGGTCGGCAGCGCGGGCGGCGAACGGCAGATCACGAACGTGGCGGGCGGCACGCAGGCGACCGACGCGGTCAACGTGCGCCAGCTGCAGGCCGTGCAGGCCGGCGCGGTCAACTACGTGACCAACGTCGATGGCAGCGTGAACCACAACCAGATCGTGCTGGGCAACGGACAGGCGCCCAACGGCACCACCGTGTCCAACGTGGCGCCCGGCGTGGCCGGCACCGACGCCGTGAACGTCAACCAACTGAACGCACAGAGTGCGCAGTGGCGCGACGCCATCCGCGTGAACCAGCGCGACGCCAACGCCGGCACCGCCGGTGCGATGGCCATGGCCGGCATGCCGCAGGCCTACATGCCGGGCAAGAACATGATCGCGGCCGGCATCGCCGGCTACGAGGGCCAGAGCGCGCTCGCGGTCGGCTTCTCGAGCATCTCGGACAACGGCAAGTGGGTGATGAAGTTCACCGGCTCGGCCAACTCGCGCGGCAACGTCGGCGTCTCGGCCGGCGCGGGCTACCAGTGGTGAGCCGCATGAACCCCAGAACCGCCATCGCTCCAGGCCCCACGCATTCCCCCGTCATGACACGCACCTTTTTTCTGCCCACCGCCGCGCTGCTGGCCCTGCTCACCCTCGCCGGCTGCACCTCGTACGTGAGCCGCGGCCTCGACAGCGACGGCAAGGCCACCGAACTCGTCTGGCCCGGCGCCGACCAGCAGCAGACCTGGCAGACCGAAGGCAGCTTTCCGAACCGCGAGAACCTGCGCGCCATCGGCCCCGGCGCCACCAAGGACCAGCTGTACGCCCTGATCGGCCGCCCGCACTTCGACGAAGGCATGGCGGCCGTGCGCGAGTGGGACTACGTCTTTCACTTCCGCTCGGGCGGCGGTGCGACGAGCTGCCGCTACAAGGTGATCTTCGACACGGCCTACAAGGCGCGCAGCTTCCACTGGAACCCGGCGATCTGCGCCGAGCTGGCCAAGGGCTGATCAGCCGCCCTGCGGCTCCGGCCGCCGCCACAGCCACGCCAGCACGACCGCCATCGAGCCGATGGCGATGCCCGCGAGCCACGGCTTGTGCGCGGTGAACCCGATGACGACCGCGCAGAACGCCATCGCCGCGGTGGCGCTCCACTTGGCGCGGCGGCTCACGGTGCGGCCGTTTTCCCAGTTGCGCAGCAGCGGGCCGAAGAGCCGGTGGTTGAGCAGCCAGCGGTGCAGCCGCGGCGAGCTGCGCGCCGCGGCCCACGCGGCCATCAGCACGAAGACCGTGGTCGGCATGCCCGGCGCGACCACGCCGATGGCGGCCAGCACCAGGCACAGCCCGGCAAAGACCATCAGCAGCCAGCGCACGACGAGCGGCAACGGCCGGGGCTCCACGACAGCAGGCGGGTTCTGTGGGGGGTCTTCGGCGGGCGTCACGGGCCGATTGTCTTTCTTTCTCTTTCACCGCACCGACGCGCTTGATTCAGATCAACCGCGCGCCGCTTTCGGCTGCCGATACTGGACTTTTACATCCACCTGCAAAGTTCTGAAGACCATGGCCCACCTTGTATGGAAGACCGAGCTCAATACGGGGATCCATGAGATCGACACGCAGCACCAGCGCATCGTGCAGTACATCAATGCGCTGGACGATGCCCGGCGCACCAACGACCGCCAGGCCGTGGGCCGGATCATCGAAGAGACCATCGACTACACCGCCTCGCACTTCGCGTTCGAGGAGGCCATGATCGAGGACGCGGGCTACCCCTTCACCGGCCCGCACCGGAAGGTGCACGAGATCTTCGTGCGCCGCGTCACCGAATTCCGCACGCGCTTCGAGCACGGCGAAGAGGTGCTGGCCGAGCTGCACGACATGCTCTCGCGCTGGCTGTTCAATCACATCCGCCACGAAGACGGCGCGTACGTGCCGACCGTGAAAGCGCATCTGCACACGACCGATTCGTCGGCGGAGGTGTTGGTGCATGCGCAGGTGCGCAAAACGGTGCAGCAAGGCGGCGCCGCAGGGCAGGTCAAGATGGGCTGGATGCGGCGGCTGTTCGGCGGGTGACGCGCCGCGTCACTCCTCGACGAAGGCTTCTTCGCGCTTGGCCTTCACCGAAGGCAGCAGCACCACGATGAGCAGCAGCGCCGCGGCGGCCAGCAGCCCCGCCGACAGCGGGCGCATGACGAACACGCTCCAGTCGCCGCGCGACAGCAGCAGCGCGCGGCGCAGGTTCTCTTCCATCATCGGCCCGAGGATGAAGCCCAGCAGCAGCGGCGCGGGCTCGCACTTGAGCTTGAGGAACAGGTAGCCCACGATGCCGAAGATCGCGACCATCCACACGTCGAAGGTGTTGTTGTTCTCGGAGTACACGCCCACCGCGCAGAACAGCACGATCGACGGAAAGAGCCACTTGTAGGGAATGGTCAGCAGCTTGATCCAGATGCCGATCATCGGCAGGTTCAGCACGATGAGCATCAGGTTGCCGATCCACATCGAGGCGATCAGGCCCCAGAAGAGTTCGGGGTTGCTGGTCATCACCTGCGGGCCCGGCTGGATGTTGTGGATCGTCATCGCCCCCACCATCAGCGCCATCACGGCGTTGGGCGGAATGCCCAGCGTCAGCAGCGGAATGAACGAGGTCTGCGCGCCGGCGTTGTTGGCCGACTCCGGCCCCGCCACGCCGCGGATGTTGCCCTTGCCGAAGGGCACCTCGCCCTGCTTGAGCTTGATGCGCTTCTCGATGGTGTAGGCCGCGAAGGCCGACAGCAGCGCGCCGCCGCCCGGCAGGATGCCCAGTGCGGAACCGAGTGCCGTGCCACGCAGCACGGCGGGCGTCATGCGTCGGAAGTCTTCCTTGGTGGGCCACAGGCCCTTGACCTTGGCGGTGAACACCTCGCGCTCATGCTCGGGCACGGCCAGGTTGGCGATGATCTCGCCGTAGCCGAACACGCCCATCGCAATCGCGATGAAGCCGATGCCGTCGGTCAGCTCGGGAATGTCGAAGCTGTAGCGCGCCACGCCCGAGTTGACGTCGGTGCCCACGAGGCCCAGCGCCAGCCCGAGCAGGATCATCGTGATGGCCTTGAGCAACGAGCCCGAGGCCAGCACCACGGCGCCGATCAGGCCCAGGATCATCAGCGAGAAGTATTCGGCGGGGCCGAACTTGAAGGCCAGCTCGGTCAGCGGCGGTGCGAAGGCGGCCAGGATGAGCGTGCCGACGCAGCCTGCAAAGAACGAGCCCAGGCCCGCCGCAGCGAGCGCCGGCCCGGCCCTCCCCTTGCGCGCCATCTGGTAGCCGTCGATCACGGTCACCACCGACGACGATTCGCCTGGCAGGTTGACCAGAATGGCCGTGGTCGAGCCGCCGTACTGCGCGCCGTAGTAGATGCCGGCCAGCATGATCAGCGCCGACACGGGCGGCAACGCGTAGGTGGCGGGCAGCAGCATCGCGATGGTGGCCACGGGGCCGATGCCCGGAAGCACGCCGATCAGCGTGCCCAGCAGGCAGCCGACAAAAGCATAGACAAGGTTCTGCGCGGTGAAGGCCACGCCGAAGCCGATCGAGAGGTTGGTAATCAGGTCCATTGTTCTCTTGGATTTCTTGTTGTTCTGCGCGGGTCAGCCGGCGATGAAGGTGGGCCACACCTGGAACTGCAGCTTCAGCGCCACCACGAAGGCCAGGTAGCTGCCGAGCGCGAGCACGGTCGCCAGCAGGGTCACGCCCTTCCAACCGAAGCTGTCGCCCGCCAGGCTCGCGATGAAGGTCAGCGCATAGATCGCGACGATGAGTCCCATCGACGGCAGGCCGATGCTCGGCAGGCCGCCGAGCAGCACGCCGAAGATCAGGTTGGCGCCGATGATGAACAGCAGCGGCTTCCATGCGATGCGGCCCACGGGCTCGCCGTCGTCGGTCTCGACCGTGAGGGCCTTGAACGTGATCAGCACGCCCATGAAGGCGATGAGGATGCCCACGATGAGCGGGAAGTAGCCGGGGCCCATGCGGGCGCCGGTGCCCACGTTGTAGGTCGTGGCGCCCCATGCGAAGGCCACGCCGAAGGCGCTGAAAAGCACGCCCGAGCAGAAGTCTCTCTGACTCTTGATTCTCACCGTTGATGTCTCCTGGAACTGCGTTGATCGGCACAGGATGTGCGTCAGCGATCCTAGGAATTCAGCGCGGCGGTGTGTATGAACAAAGCATTGCCATTCGGCAATGTTCGAGGCGCGAGGAGACGAAGAAGGCGCCGCTCAGGCGTCCGCCGCCGGCAGGTCGATGCAGGCGCGCAGGCCCGGGCGGGCATCGCCGAACTGCAGGCGACCGCCATGCAGCGCCACCACCGCCTGCACGCTCGCGAGCCCCAGGCCGTGGCCCGGCGTGCTGTGGTCCAGCCGATGGAAGCGCACGCCCAGGCGCTCGTACTCGGCGCTCGGAATGCCGGGGCCGTCGTCCTGCACGAACAGCTGCGCACGCCCGTCGACCGTGTGCGTGCCGATGCGCACGGTGGCGCCGGCCCCGCCGTACTTCAGCGCGTTGTCGAGCAGGTTGGCCGCCGCGCCCGCGAGCAGGTCGCGGTCACCGAGCGCGATGGCGCGGTCGGCCGGCTCGCGCAGCAGCGCGATGCCCCGCACCTCGGCCACCGCCTCGTACAGCTCCGCCACGTCGTCGGCAATGACATGCAGCGCCACCGGCGCGAACTGCTGGCGCCGCGCGCCGGCCTCGACCTCGGCGATCTGCAGCAGTTTCTCGAACATCACCGCCAGCTCCTCGAGCTCGCGGATGGCGGTGGCCACGGGCTCGCGCTGCGGATGGTGGGCATCGCCGAGCCCCGCTTCCACCGCACGCAGGCGCACCAGCACGCGCGTGAGCGGCGTGCGCAGGTCGTGCGCGATGGTGTTGGACACATGGCGCACGCCGTCCATCAGCGACTGGATGCGGTCGAGCATCGCGTTGATGTCGCCCTCCAGCAGCGCGAACTCGTCCTCCTGGCCCGAAGGCGCCACGCGCTCCTGCAGCTCGCCCGCCGCGATGCGCGCGGCCGTGCGCCGCACCGCGCCCACGCTGCGCTCCAGCTCCTGGCGGAAGACGAAGGTGCCGCCGATGAGCAGCAGCACCGCCACGATGCCCGCCGCCGCGCTGGCGCTGGCCACCAGCGATTCGATCGACTCCTGGTCGCGCAGGTCGTGCCCCACCACGAGCATGCCGCCGTCGGGCAGCGGGCGCATCACGAGGTAGGCGATGACGGTCTGGCCCGCGCGCACCACGCGGCGGTGCACGCCGTCGCCCGCATCGGGCGCCAGCGAGGGCATCTGGTCGAGGTTGCCCGCGCGCTTGTTTCCGTCGCGGTCGGTGAGCAGGTAGATCTCGTTGTCGGAATTGCGGCCGTCGGAGAGCGCATGGGCGATCTCGCCCGCCACGCCCTCGACGCCGCGCGCTTCGTAGCGCACCACCAGCTGCTGCATGCTGGCGGCCACCTGCCGCACCATGCGCTGCTGCAGCACGCCCACGGTCTGCATGTAGACGATGGCCAGCGCGGCCAGCATCGTGATGGCCACGAGCAGGCCGTAGTAGAAGGCCAGGCGGAAGCCGACCGAGCGCCACAGCTGGCGCAGGGCCCGGGTCATTGCGGCGCGGCCAGCGTGTAGCCCACGCCGCGCACGGTGTGGATCAGCGTCGGCGCGCCGCCCGCATCGAGCTTGCCGCGCAGGCGGCTCACCTGCACGTCGATCACGTTGGTCTGCGGGTCGAACTGGTAGTCCCACACGGCCTCGAGCAGCATGGTGCGCGTGACCACCTGGCCCGGATGCATCATGAGGTAGGCCAGCAGCCTGAACTCGCGCGGCTGCAGCGCGATCGGCCGGCCGCCGCGCTCCACGTGGCGGCGCGCCAGGTCGAGCGTGAGGTCGGCCAGCTGCAGCGTGCGGATCTCGGGCCCGGTGCGCGAGCGGCGCACCAGCGCCTCGGCGCGCGCCGCGAGTTCGGAGAAGGCGAAGGGCTTGGCCAGGTAGTCGTCGCCGCCGGCCTTGAGCCCGCGCACGCGCTCGTCGAGCGCGCTCAATGCGCTGAGCACCAGCACCGGCGTCTTCTTGCCGAGGGCGCGCATCGTGGTGAGGATCGACAGGCCGTCCACGTCGTTGGGCAGCATGCGGTCGAGGATGACGAGGTCCCACGTCTCGCCCGTCGCGCGCGCGAACGCATCCGCGCCGTCGCGGCTGATCACCGCCACATGGCCGAGCGAACGGAAGCCTTCGGCGATGTAGCGCGCGTTGTCGGCATCGTCCTCGACGATGAGGCAGTTCCAGATGACGGTGGGGCCGAGCACGTCAGTCGGTGCGGCCACTGCGAGAAATACCCATGGATGGCGGTGCGGTTGTGCTCACGTTGCGCCCCCTGGGATGCGGGGGCCTGCAACGCAAATGCTAGCCCAGGTGGAAGCGGGAAAAGCCTGCGCTTCATTACCGTTTGTCCATGTAAGGCGCGTGGGCGCGCGTGGGCGAAGGGCGCTGCGGCCCCTCCTCAACCCAACGGCTCAGATCACGCGCGAATGAACGCGAGCAAGTCGGCGTTGATGACTTCCGCATTCACGGTGCACATGCCGTGCGAGAAGCCGGGATAGACCTTGAGCTCGCTGTTCTCGATCAGCTCGGCCTGACGCAGCGCGCCCGCCTTGTAGGGAACGATCTGGTCGTCGTCTCCCGCCATGATGAGCGTCGGCACCTTGATGGCTTTCAGGTCTTCCGTCTGGTCGGTCTGCGAGAACGCCTTGATGCCTTCGTAATGGGCCTTGGCGCTGCCCATCATTCCCTGGCGCCACCAGTTCTGGATGACGCCCTGGGAAACACTCGCTCCGGGCCGGTTGTAGCCATAGAACGGTCCCGAAGGCACGTCGAGGAAGAACTGCGCCCGGTTGTCGGCCAGCGCCTTGCGAAAGCCATCGAACACCTCGACCGGGGTGCCGCCCGGATGGCTCTCCGTCTTCACCATGAGCGGCGGGACGGCACTGATCAGGACGGCCTTGGCGACGCGGCCCTGCGGCTGGCCATGCCTGGCGACGTAGCGCGCCACCTGGCCACCGCCGGTCGAATGACCGATATGGACGGCGTTCTTCAGATCCAGATGCTCGACCACCGCGGAGGCATCCGCCGCGTAGTGGTCCATGTCGTGTCCATCGCTGACCTGCGACGAGCGTCCATGCCCGCGGCGGTCGTGAGCGACGACGCGGTAGCCCTGGGCCAGGAAAAACAGCAGCTGTGCGTCCCAATCGTCTGCGCTCAGGGGCCAGCCGTGATGGAAGACAAGAGGCTGCGCACTCTGGGGCCCCCAATCCTTGTAGAAGATCTGAACCCCATCCTCGGTCGTCACATAGGCCATGGTCTTGACTCCTTGCTGTGCAATGGCAGGTTGAACGGGCTTGAGCCGCGCCCCCTGTGAAGTCGGCCGCGATGCACGGGGCAGCGGCACCGACGGCGAGAGAGGCCGAGCACCCCCTCGCGGGAACGCCCCTCGGCTCGGAGCAGACTTTAAGATTGAACCGGGCTTCAGTGTCAATACGCCTTGCGCCGTCAGGGGCAGCGACCGGGCGCAGACAGAAGGCACTCCGTTTTCGCGCGGGCACGGTCGTCAGCAACCATGGTGCGTGCTCTGCGCGCGAAGCCGATGGCGAAGAGCAGCCCTCGCCCCCTCACTCCACCGTCACGCTCTTCGCCAGATTCCGCGGCTTGTCCACGTCCGTCCCGCGCGCACACGCCGTGTGATACGCCAGCAGCTGCAGCGGCACCACGTGCAGCAGCGGCGACAGCGCGCCGTAGTGCTCGGGCATGCGGATCACATGCAGGCCTTCGCCGCTGGCGATCTGCGTGTCGCCGTCGGCCAGCACGTAGAGCACGCCGCCGCGGGCGCGCACTTCCTGCAGGTTGCTCTTGAGCTTTTCGAGCAGCGCATCGTTCGGCGCCACGGCCACCACGGGCATTTCGCTGGTGACGAGCGCGAGCGGGCCGTGCTTGAGTTCGCCGGCGGCGTAGGCCTCGGCGTGGATGTAGGTCACTTCCTTGAGCTTGAGCGCGCCTTCGAGCGCGATCGGGTAGTGCAGGCCGCGGCCCAGGAACAGGGCGTTGTCCTTGCGCGCGAAGTCTTCGGCCCAGCCGATGATCTGCGGCTCGAGCGCGAGCACCGACTGCAGCGCGACGGGCAGGTGGCGCATTTCCTTCAGGTAGCGCGCTTCGTCGAGCGCGCTCAGGCGGTCCTTGGACTGCGCGATGGCCAGCGTGAGCAGGAACAGGCCCGCGAGCTGGGTGGTGAAGGCCTTGGTCGAGGCCACGCCGATTTCGACGCCGGCGCGCGTGATGTAGGCCAGCTTGCACTCGCGCACCATGGCGCTGGTGGCGACGTTGCAGATGGTCAGCGTCTGTTCCATGCCCAGCGAGCGCGCGTGCTTGAGTGCGGCCAGCGTGTCGGCGGTTTCGCCCGACTGGCTGATGGTGACGACCAGCGTCTTGGGGTCGGGCACGGAGTCGCGGTAGCGGTACTCGCTGGCGATCTCGACCTGGGTGGAGATCTTCGCGATGCTCTCGAGCCAGTACTTGGCGGTGCAGCCGCTGTAGTAGCTGGTGCCGCAGGCCAGGATGAGGATCTTGTCGATGTCCTGGAACACGCGGTGCGCGCTCGCGCCGGTGGCGCCGTCCTGGCCGATGCCGTCGAACAGCTCGGGCACGATGCCCTCGACGCCTTCGAGCGTGTCGCCAATGGCGCGCGGCTGCTCGAAGATTTCCTTCTGCATGTAGTGGCGGTACGGGCCCAGCTCGGCCGCGCCGCTGTGGGCGTGCACGGTGCGCACGGTGCGGGTGACGGGCTTGTGGTTCTTGTCGACGATCCAGTACTTGCCGGGCTGCAGGTCGACCACGTCGCCTTCTTCGAGGTACACGATCTGGTCGGTCACGCCGGCCAGCGCCATCGCGTCACTGGCCAGGAAGTTCTCGGTGCCGTCCTTGCCGGCGCCCAGGATCAGCGGCGAGCCGGCGCGCGCGCCGATCACGCGCTGCGGTTCGTCGCGGCAGATGACGGCGATGGCGTAGGCGCCGTGCAACTGCAGCACGGCGGCCTTGACGGCTTCGAACAGGTCGCCGTTGTAGAGGCTGTCGACGAGGTGGGCGATGACCTCGGTGTCGGTCTGGCTCTCGAACACGTAGCCCTTGGCCTCGAGCGCGGCGCGCAGCGGTTCGTGGTTCTCGATGATGCCGTTGTGCACGAGCGCGATGCGGCCCGGGCGCGCGGCGGGCGCGTCGGCGCCGACGCCGTGGCTGAAGTGGGGGTGGGCGTTGTGCACGGCCGGTGCGCCGTGGGTGGCCCAGCGCGTGTGGGCGATGCCGGTGAGGCCTTCGACCTTGTCGTCGCGCACCTGCGTCAGCAGGTCGGCCACGCGCGAGGTGGTGCGTGCGCGGCTCAGGCCGCCGGCATGCACCGCGACGCCGCAGGAGTCATAGCCGCGGTATTCGAGCCGCTGAAGGCCCTGGACCAGGACCGGAACGATGTCGCGATGGGAGGCTGCGCCGACGATGCCGCACATGGGGTGTACCTTGTCTTGAAGAACAGAAGGGCTCGATGGTAGGGAGACGCCCAAGAAATATGGCGTCTAAATTTCCTCAGTTTCGGACTTTTATTTCACCGAAACCCATAGATGGAGTTTTATTCCATAATTTCAACTCATATGGAATCAATCTCCCTCGACGCCATCGACCTCAAGCTGCTCGACGCGCTCCAGAACGACGCCTCGCAGACCAACCAGCGCCTGGCCGCCGAGGTGGGCATCTCTCCGCCGACCTGCCTGCGCCGCGTGCAGCGGCTGCGCCAGGAAGGGCTCATCGAGCGCCAGGTCGCCCTGCTCTCGCCCGACCGCCTCGCCACGGTGCTGGGCCACGGCCTGCAGGCGGTGGTGGAGATTTCGCTCGACCGGCAGGACGCCGCCGCGCTCGACGCCTTCGAGGCCCGCGTGATCGCGGACGACGCGGTGCAGCAGTGCTGGCGCGTGTCGCCGGGGCCCGATTTCGTGCTGGTGGTGGTGGCGCGCGACATGCCCGGCTACGGCGCGCTGACGCAGCGGCTGTTCACGGCCGACGCCAACGTGCGCAACGTGAAGGCGTTCTTCAGCCTCAAGCGCGCAAAGTTCGGGGCCCGCGTGCCGCTGGGCTGATGCGGGTTCCCGACCCGATCAGCGCTCGCTCGCCGCCTCGCGCAACGCTTCGAGGAACGTGCGCCGCCACCAGTGGATGTCCTGCGCCCGGATGCGCGACAGCAGCTTCTGGTGCCGCTCACGCCGCTCTTCCAGCGGCATCTGCAGCGCCTGCTGCACCGTCTCTGCCGTGCCGTGCGTGTCGTACGGATTCACCAGCAGCGCTTCCTTCAGCTGCTCGGCCGCGCCGGCGAAGCGCGACAGCACCAGCACGCCGGGGTCGGCCGGGTCCTGTGCCGCGATGTATTCCTTGGCCACGAGGTTCATGCCGTCGCGCAGTGGCGTCACCAACCCCACGGCCGCCGCGCGGCACAGGCCGGGCACGCGGCGGCGCGCCACCATGCGGTGGATGTAGCGCACCGGCATCCAGTCGAGCTCGCCGTAGTCGCCGTTGATGGCGCCGCACAGCGATTCGAGTTCCTTGCGGATGTCGGCGTAGGCATCGACCGTCTCGCGCGTGGGCGAGGCGATCTGGATCAGCGTGGCGCTGCGGCGGTTCTCGGGGTAGTTGGCCAGCAGCTCGCGGAACGAGCGCACGCGCTGGGGGATGCCCTTCGAATAGTCGAGCCGGTCGATGCCCAGAAGCAGCCGGCGGCTCGAGTACTCGCGCTTCATGGTCTCGTACATGTCGCGCGATTCCTTGGCGTGCGTGAGCGCCGCGAACTCGTCCACGTCGATGCCGATGGGGAAGGCGTTGCAGCGCACCGTTTGCCCGTAGGCGCGGTACATGTCGTTGCCCAGGTACTCGCCGTGGGCCTCGTTGCGCACGTAGTGCTCGAAGTGCTGCACGTCCTGCTGCGCCTGGAAGCCGATCAGGTCGTACGAGAACAGCGAGCGCATCAGCCATTCGTGCTGCGGAATGGCCGCGATGATGATCTGCGGCGGCAGCGGAATGTGCAGAAAGAAACCGATGCGCTGCTTGCAGCCCATGGCGCGCAGCTCGGCGGCCAGCGGCATCAGGTGGTAGTCGTGGATCCAGATGATGTCGTCGTCCTTCAGCAGCGGCATCAGCTTGCGCGCGAACAGCTGGTTCACGCGGCGGTAGCCACCGATGAAGCCAGCATCGAAATGCGCCAGGTCCAGGCGGTTGTGAAACACCGGCCAGAGCACGTCGTTGCTGTAGCCCAGGTAGTAGCTGTCGTGGTCGTCGCGGCTCAGGTCGAGCGTGGCGAGCGTCACCTTGCCGGCCTGCTGCTTGTGCAGCTCGCCTTCGCCCGTGGGCCCGCCCTCGACGATCTGCCCGCTCCAGCCGAACCACAGGCCGCCGCTTTGCTGCAGGCTCTCGCCCAGGGCCACGGCCAGGCCGCCGGCGGCGGGCTTGCGTGGATCGGCCACGCGGTTCGAAACAACGACGAGACGACTCATATGCACGAATCCCAGGGAGCGGACAGGCGCACGGCCGCATTGATGATGCCGACCATCGAATAGGTCTGCGGAAAGTTGCCCCACATCTCGCCCGTGACCGGGTGCGTGTCTTCCGACAGCAGGCCCAGCGGGTTGCGCGCGGCGAGCATGGTTTCAAAAATCTGCCGCGCCTCGGCCTTGCGGCCGATCTTGGCCAGCGCGTCGATGCGCCAGAAGGTGCAGATGTTGAAGGCGGTCTCGGGCTTGCCGAAGTCGTCGGCCGCTTCGTAGCGGCGCATGTAGGGGCCGTCGCACAGCGACTTCTCCATCGCGTCGACGGTGGAGATGAAGCGCGGGTCGCGCGCGTCGATCAGGCCCACCTCGACCATCAGCAGGATGCTCGCGTCGAGCTCGTGCCCGCCGAAGCTTTCGGCAAAGGCCTGGCGCTCTTCGCACCAGGACTTGGCCAGGATTTCTTCCTTCATGCGTGCCGCATGGCCGTGCCAGTAGGCCGCGCGTTCGGGCAGCTCCAGCGTGCGCGCGATCTTGGCGAGCCGGTCGCAAGCGGCCCAGCTCATGAGCGCCGAGCTGGTGTGCACGCGGGCGCGCGTGCGCAGCTCCCACATGCCGGCGTCGGGCGTGCCGTACACGCGCACCGCCTGCTCTCCCACGGCTTCCAGGTGCGGAAACTCCGCCACGCCCGCGCGGCTCAGCAGCCGGTGGTCATGAAAAGCCTGCGCCGCGCCGAGCACGATGTTGCCGTACACGTCGTGCTGGAAGTGCTCCTGCGCCTGGTTACCCACGCGCACCGGGCCCATGCCGCGGTAGCCCGGAAGGCCCTCGACGAAGGACTCGGGCAGCTCGCGCTCCAGCCCGATGCCGTACAGCGGCTGGATGTGCTCGCCGTGCGAGCCGATCACCACGTTGCCGAGCCAGCGCAGATAGTCTTCCATCGTGCCCACCTCGCTCAGCGAGTTGAGCGCGCGCACCACGAAGAAGGCGTCGCGCAACCAGCAGTAGCGGTAGTCCCAGTTGCGCTGGCTGCCCGGCGCCTCGGGGATGCTTGTGGTCATGGCGGCGACGATGGCGCCGGTGTCCTCGTACAGCGAGAGCTTGAGCGTGATGGCCGCGCGGATCACCGCGTCCTGGTACTCGAAGGGAATGGCCAGGCGCTTGCTCCAGGTGCGCCAGTAGGCGATGGTTTCCTGCTCGAACTTGCGCGCGGTGTCGGCGATGCCTTCGAGCAGCGTCTCGTCCACGCCGAACATGAAGTTGTACTCGCGCGAGATCACGAAGGGCTGGCGCGACAGGATGTGCGAGATCGACGCGTCGGTGTTCAGCCGCAAGGTCACGTCGGGCCCGACATAGCGGATGTGGTTGCTGCCGCGCGTGACCTCGGTCGGCGCCGAGGCACCCCACTGGAAGCGCGGGTCGAGCGACACGCGGATGCGCGGCGCGCCGGCAATCGGGCGCACGCGGCGCACCATCATGAGCGGACGGAAGTAGCGCGAGCGGCTGTGAAAGCGTGGCGCGAAGTCGGTGATCTCGATGCCCTGCCCCGCGCTGTCGAACAGCTGCGTGCGCAGCACGGCGGTGTTGGGCTCGTACCACTGCTTGCTGGAGGCGAAGTCCTCGATCTCGATGGCCCAGGCGCCGGCCTCCTCGCCGGGGTGCAGCAGCGCGTTGAACACAGGGTCGCCGTCGAAACGCGGCAGGCAGCACCAGACGGCGCGGGCGCGCGCATCGATGAGCGCGCTGTAGGCGCAGTTGCCGATCACGCCGACATTGAGCGAGGGCTCGGCCGGCGGCGCGAAGCCGCGCGGCGGGGCCGCAGCCACCTTCGCGGCGTCGACGGGCGCCTGGTCGTCGGGGCCTGCCGCGCCGGCCAGGGCGTTGCCCGCGCGGTCCTCCGGAGCCTTCGGCAGTTGGTGTTCGCTCATGCGGGCTTCCTCGGTGATGGTGTCTGGGGAGCGGGTGCGGCCAGCAGGTCGCGTGCCTGCACCAGCCATTCGTAGACCGCGCGCGGCGATTCGAGCCGGTGCAGCGCCAGGCTCGGCCCGGCGCCCACCTTGATCGCGACGCCGCCGCGCGGCTGCACGACGGCGAAGCCGCTCTCGTCGGTGGTGTCGTCGCCCGCGAAGACCGGCGTGCGGCCCGCGAACGGCGCTTCGGTCATGAAGGCTTCGATCGCGAGGCCCTTGTTGACGCCCGAAGGCTTGACCTCGAACACGAACTTGCCGTGCATGAGCTCGAGCTGCGGACGGCCTTCGATGGCGCGCGCCATCGCGTCGCGACACACGGCCTCCAGCTGCGGCGCGAGCCGGTAGTGCAGCGCGATGGCGCCGTGCTTGCGCTCGACCAGCAGGCCTTCGTGGATGCGCGCGAGCTCGTTGGCCACGTCCAGGATGGGCACGAGATCGGGCGGGCGCTGCTCCTGCATGCCGCCTTTGGCATCGCGGCGCTGCACGCCGTGCTCGCCGGCCGCGGGCAACCGCAGCGGCGCGAGAAAGCGGTCGATGGCATCGATCTGGCGGCCCGACACCACGGCGAGCGCGCCACCGAGCAGGTCGCGCAGGTCGCTCAGCAGGGGCACGAGGGCGGGCGGCACCTCGATGGCTTCAGGCGTGGCGGCGAGGCCGACCAGCGTGCCGTCGAAGTCGAGAAAAAGGGCGGCGTCCCGGCCCGGCGGAGGTGGCAACTGGGCGTTGCTGCTGGAGGACTTTGGCATTGGGAAAAACCATAGCACGGCTCGCACGCGGCGCGTGTCGGCCAAAGTCCCGGCGTGCGCCGATGGCGAGGATTCAGTCGGCCGTGGCCGGCAACGAGGCCTTCACCGCCGCGATGCGCGCACGGTGGATCGCCTCGCCGATGCGCGGCCCCGCGGCACCGGCCTGCTGCGCCTCGCGCGCCACCACGTCGGTGGCCACGGCCTGGGCCGCCGCGAGCACCGCGAGCAGGCGTGGGCGCTGCGGGTAGGCGGTGTCTTCGAAGCCGAGCCGGCCGCGCGCGTCGCATTCGCAGGCCAGCAGCGCCTCGGCGAAGCGCGCCGGCTTGCGGAAGGCGTCGCAGCGCTCCAGCAGGCGCACCAGCGGCGTCGCGTCGAGCGCGCCGCTGCGGTGGATGTTGCCGTGCTCGCGCGCCACCACCTCGGCCAGCTCGCGCAGCTCCACCGGCACGCGCCAGCGTTCGCACACGGCCTGCAGCAGGTCGACGCTGCGCAGCTCGTGGTTGATGTGGCGCGGCAGCATGTCGGCGGGCGTGGTGCCCTTGCCGAGGTCGTGCATCAGGCAGGCGAATCGCACGGGCAGCGTGGCGCCCAGCCGCGCGCTGGTGTCGAGCACCATCATCAGGTGCACGCCGGTGTCGATCTCGGGGTGGTGCTGCGCCGGCTGCGGCACGCCCCACAGCCGGTCGACCTCGGGCAGCAGCACGGCGAGCGCGCCGCAGTCGCGCAGCACCTCGAACATGCGCGAGGGGCGCGTTTCCATCAGGCCGCGCGCGAGCTCCTGCCACACGCGCTCGGGCACCAGCGCATCGACCTCGCCGGCGGCGACCATCTCGCGCATGAGCGCCATGGTTTCGGGCGCGACGGTGAAGTCGTCGAAGCGCGCGGCAAAGCGCGCCACGCGCAGGATGCGCACCGGGTCTTCGCGGAAGGCGTCGGTGACGTGGCGCAGCACCTTGTCGCGCAGGTCGCGCTGGCCGTGGAAGGGGTCGGCCAGGGTCTCGGGGCGCGCCTCGAAGCTGCCGTCGGCGCCCACGTGCTCGGCGGGCAGCGCGATGGCGTTGACGGTCAGGTCGCGCCGGGCCAGGTCCTGCTCCAGCGTGACGTCGGGCGCCGCATGCACGACGAAGCCGCGGTAGCCCGGCGCGCTCTTGCGCTCGGTGCGGGCCAGCGCGTATTCCTCGCGCGTGCGCGGATGCAGAAACACGGGGAAGTCGCGCCCCACGGGCAGGTAGCCGCGCGCCACCATGGCCTCGGGCGTGGCGCCCACCACCAGCCAGTCATGGTCGGACACGGGGCGGCCCAGCAGCCGGTCGCGCAGTGCACCGCCGACGAGAAAAATGTTCATGAGTGCAGTGTAGGGATACTCTCCCTGCACAAAAAGAACGGTCGTTCGATAATCGCCGAGCGATGCGAACGACCGTTCGCAAATTCGTGTCGCGCGAAGCACCGGTCGCTGGCCGGTGCCCCCGTGCGCGGGGCTGTTTTCAACACCCAAGGAGCATTCACAGCTATGAAGAAACTCACAACAACAGCATCGTTGGCATTGGCGGCACTCGGGGTCCTGGCATCGGGCAGCGCCCTGGCGCAGAACGCGGGCGACTGGGTCGTCGGCACCGGCTGGTTCCACCTGTCGCCGCAGGATTCGAGCAAGCCGCTGACCGTGACCTCGCCCGTGCACAGCGTGCTGGCCGGCTCGGGCGCCAGCGTCACCAACTCGGACACGCTGGGCCTGAACGTCGCGTATTTCATCGACCCCCACTGGGCCGTCGAGGGCGTGCTCGGCGTGCCGCCCAAGTTCAAGCTCAACGGCAGCGGCACGCTGGCGCGCGTGGGCGAACTCGGCCAGGCCCGCCAGTGGAGCCCGACCGTGCTGGCCAAGTACTACTTCAACGAAGGCAACGACGCCTTCCGTCCGTTCGTGGGCCTGGGCGCCACCTACGTCTGGTACAGCGACGTGAAGCTCACGTCGAACCTGCAGGGCGCGCTGGCCAGCCAGTTCCACGTGCGTCCGTCTTCGGTGAACACCACCGCCAAGCTCGACAGCTCGTTCGCGCCCGTGCTCAACGCCGGCGTGGCCTACCAGTTCGACAAGCACTGGGGCGTGTCGTTCTCGGTGTCCTACATCCCGCTGAAGACCAAGGCCAAGCTCACCACGACCAGCATCACCGGCCTGCCGGTGGCGCGCAGCGAGGCGAGCCTGAAGCTGAACCCGATCGTCACCTACCTGGCGGCGACGTACCGGTTCTGACGAAGTCCGACGGGCCTCAGTCGCGTGAAGTGCGATAGGGCTCGTCGAAAGCCACGAAGGTCTTTTCAGCCAGGGCGCCGTCGATCCACGCGGCGACACCCGGCAGGGCCGCCACGCGCGCGATGTACGCGTCGATGGCCGGCGGCACCGGCAGGCCGTAGCCGCGGATGCGCATGCCCACCGGCGCGAAGAAGGCGTCGGCGATGGTGAAGGCGCCGAACAGCATCGGGCCGCCGTGGCGGTCGAGCAGCTCGGTCCACATCTGCACGATGCGGTCGAGGTCTTCCTGCACGCCGGGCTGCTCGGCCAGGAGCCGCGCCCCCACCTCGGGCAGTGAGGCCTCGATGTTCATCGGGCAGTTGCCGCGCAGGTTGGTGAAACCCGAGTGCATTTCGGCGCAGATGCTGCGCGCGCGGGCCCGCTCGGCCACGCCCTGGGGCCACAGCTGCTTCTCGGGGAAGCGCTCGGCCAGGTACTCGGCAATGGCCAGCGTGTCCCACACGGCGAGGTCACCGTCGACCAGCACCGGCACCTTGGCCACGGGGTTGATGGCGCCGATCACGTGCTTGAACTGCGAGGTAGCGTCGAACGAATCGAAGCGCACCATCACCTCCTCGAAGGGAATGCCGGCCTGCGTCATGAGCACCCAGGGGCGCATGGACCACGACGAGTAATTCTTGTTGCCGATGTAGAGCTTGGACATCTGTCAGGGTCTCCGGGTCAGTGCGGGAATGCGGGGCAAAGCCGTCGATGCTAGCCGGGCGGCGGGCTGCGATTGATGACGAAGGCGGCGCGAATTGATGCAGGCCGCTTCAGCGGTCGCCGTCCTGGCGGGATTCGGGCGGGACGATCACGCGCGGGCCGGAGGCGTCCGTGGATGGCTTCACGACGCGTTCGATCAGGCCCACGAGGCGCGGCACCAGCGACAGCACAGCGAGCGCCAGCAGCGCGCTGAACACGGCCGTGACCTCGCGGCCGAGCCCGCAGGCCATGCCGATGGCGGCCGTCATCCACAGCCCCGCGGCGGTGGTGAGGCCCTGCACGTGGGATTCGTCGCGGCCCTGCTTGAGGATGGTGCCGGCGCACAGGAAGCCGACGCCGGCCACCAGCCCCTGGATCACGCGGCTCATGTCGGCCGGCACGATGCCGGTCTGCTGCGGGATCAGCACGAAGAGCGCCGAGCCGATCGCCACCAGCATGTGCGTGCGCACGCCGGCCGCCTTGCCCTGCTGCTCGCGCTCGAAGCCGAGCAGGAAACCCAGCACGGCCGCCAAGAGCAGCCGCACCGAGATGCGCGTGAGTTGCGCGACATCGCCCGCGTCCGAGAATTCGGACGCGACGGTGTCGAGCACCTCGTCGCGCCAGCTCATGTCAGGGGAGGTCCTTGTTGGGCTCGGGCTCGTTGGCGTTGCGCGGGCCCACGCGGCCCAGGCGCTCCTTCAGCGACTGCGGCTTGCCGCTGATGATGGCGGCGTAGTTGGTGGTGTTGGCCAGCACCTTCTTCACGTAGTCGCGCGTCTCGTTGAAGGGCACGTTCTCGGCCCAGATGGCCGCGTCGATCACCGGGCCGTTGCGCCAGTTGCGCGGGCGGCCCGGGCCGGCGTTGTAGGCCGCGGCGGCCAGCGCCATCGAACCGTCGAAGTCGTCGAGCGCGAGCTTCAGGTAGTTGGTGCCGATGGTGATGTTGGTCTCGCGGTCGTTGATCTGGCCGGGCGTGAAGTCGGTCAGGCCGATCTTGCGGGCGGTCCAGCGCGCCGTGGCGGGCATGACCTGCATCAGGCCCGAGGCGCCGACGCCCGAGCGCGCGTCCATGATGAAGCGGCTTTCCTGGCGGATCAGGCCGTAGACGTAGGCCGGGTCCAGGCCGATGTCCTGGCTCTTGCGCAGCACCGTGTCGTGGAAGGGCATGGGAAAGCGCTGCTCGACGTCGATCACGCCCTTGGTGCGCTCGCTGGTGTTGATGCAGCGGTCCCACACCTCGCGCTGGCAGGCCAGGTCGGCGGCGGCCAGCAGGGCGCGGTCGTCCATGCCGCCCTTGTCGTGCAGGTTGGTGGCGTAGTTCCACTCGCGCGTGCCTTCGGAGCGCAGGCCCATGCCGATGGCCTGCAGGCCGCGCTGCAAGCCCGGGTTGGTGCGCGCGGCGTTCTTTTCTTCGGACGTGAGCGGCGCGGGCCGCGTGGCCGCCACGACGCGCTGGCCCAGCTCTTCGAGCGCCAGCATTTCATAGAAGCCGCGCGTGCCGGCGATGCTGGTGTACAGCTCGCGGGCCTGGGCGCGGCGCTCGTCGCCGCCGGCGCTGCTGAGCGCGCGGGCCTTCCAGTAGACCCAGGTCGGGTCTTGCTGGGCGGCGTCGCTCATGGCATTGATGGCGGGCGCGACGTCCTTCCACTGGCTGGCGCGCAATGCGGCGCGCACGCGCCAGCCGAGCATGTCGTCGGACAGGTCGCTGTTCTTCGTGACGTTGCCGAAATAGCTCACGGCCATCGGCGAGAGCTTGTTCGCGGCCGCGCGGCCGATGGTGCCCCAGACCCAGTTGCGCTCTTCGGCGGAGAGCATCGGGCCCCATTTGCCGTCGAGCTGCGCGGCGCCCTGGTCGGGGTCGGCCACCGCGATCTTGATGAGCGCGAGCACCACCAGTTCCTTGCGCGACTTGGCGGCCACGAAGGCGCGGCCGGTGAGGAACTTGGCGGCGCTGGCGTTGACCTCTTCGAACAGCGGCAGCGCATCGGGCGCGGCGATGGTGACGGCGCCGCGCGCGGCGGCGGGCCGGTTGGCCTCGATGGCCAGGCGCGCCTTCTTCCAGGCGTCGTTGGTCGTCATCAGGCGGGCCGCGACCATGCGGTCGGCGGCGGTGAGGCAGCCGTCGTCGCTGTCCTTTTGCGCGAACCAGTTGCGGCGCACCTCGTCGGCCTGCGCCTGCGTGGCCGTGCCGGTGCGCAGCGTGTCGACCAGCACCGCGTAGCAGCGCACCTGGGCGTCGTCGCCCATGCGGAAGCCGGCGATGTTGGCGGCGAAGCCGTCCCAGTCGCGGCGCTGGCCGAGCAGCAGCAGCCAGTCGTTGCGCAGGCGGTCTTCCTGGTAGGTGTTGGGGTAGCGCGCGTAGAAGTCCTGCACCTCGTTGGGCGCGGCCTCCTGCAGGCGGGCCTTGAGCTCCCAGTAGGCGGCCCAGGGTTCGAGCGCGTGGCCGCGGGCCTGCGGCAGCAAGGCCGTGAGACGGGCCTTGTCGCCGCGCTGGAAGGCCTGCTTCATCTGGACCAGCACGTCGTCGTTGGTGTTGTTCTGCGCGGCAGCGAGCTGTTGCGACAGCAGCGCGGCGAGTGCGAGAACGGCGGAAAAAACCAGGGCGGGCGCGCCGCGACGCTGACGAGCGCGCGCGGATGCCAAAATGCTTGGGAACTGCATCGGGGGATTATGGACAAGTCAAAGGATGCCGACACCTCGGCCACGGCGAGTTTTCTGAAGGGTCAACTGCGAAAGGCACTCATCGAGCAGCGTCTGGCGCTGCCCGACCGCCTCGCGCGGGCCGACCTGTTGCAGCGGGTGATGCGGATCTGGCTGGTCGGCCGGCCCGACACCGTGATCGGCGCCTACTGGCCGATCAAGGGCGAGTTCGACCCGCTGCCCGCACTGCATCGCTGGAAGGAAGACGGCGAGCTCATGGAAGAAACGCAGCGCCGCCGCATCGGACTGCCGGTGATCGACAAAGTTCACAAGACGCTCACCTTCCATGCCTGGTACCCGGGCTGCCAGATGGAAGAAGACGCCTACGGCATTCCCAAGCCCAAGGACACCGAGCTGATCGTGCCGACCCTGCTGTTCGTGCCCTGCGTGGGCTACAGCGCCGGCGGCTACCGGCTGGGCTACGGCGGCGGCTTCTACGACCGCACGCTGGCGGCGCTCGAGCCGCGGCCGTTCACCGTGGGGCTGGGCTTCACGAACGGTTTCCTGGAAGACTTCGAGCCCGAGGCGCACGACCTGCCCCTGGACGCCATCCTGAACGACAACGGCGTGGTCTGGCCGACCTCCTGAGCCGGCTCAGTCGAGGTTGTCCACCGTGTCGGGGTCGGGCACCTCGCCGATGGTCTGGCGCGTGGTGACGGCCTGCGCCTCCAGCCAGTCGGAAAAGGCCTTGATCTCGGGCCGCAGCGCATTGCGCGGCCCCGAGATGAGCCAGTAGGCCATCGGCGAATCCAGCCGGTGCTGCGGCAGCACCTCGATCAGGTCGCCGTTGGCCAGGCTTTCGGCAATGAGCGAACTGCGCGCCAGCACCAGGCCCTGGCCCGTGAGCGCGGCCTGCACCATCTGGTACGCATAGTTGAAATAGAGCCAGCGCTTGGGCTGCGCGCGCTCCAGCCCATTGACCTCGAACCAGCGCCGCCACGTGAGCCATTCCAGGTGCGTGCGGTGCGCATCGCCCGCCTCGATGAGCGTGAAGCGGGCGATGTCGGCCGGCGTCTTGATCGGCGGGTTGCTCTTGATGAGCCACGGGCTCGCCACCGGCGTCAGTGTTTCGCCGAACAGCCGCACGGCGCCGGGCGGCATGCCTTCGGGCGGGCCGTAGCGCAGCGCGATGTCCACGTCGGCCACGTCGAGGTCGACCGCGATGTCGCTGGCGTCGATGCGGATGTCGATCTCGGGGTTGTCGCGCTGGAAGGCCTCCAGCCGCGGAATCAGCCACATCGAGGCGAACGAGGCAAACGTGGTGAGCGCCACGCTCTTGCGCCCCGCGCTCTGGCGAATCTGCCGCACCGCCATGTCGATGCGCGGCAGCGCCTGCTGCACCGACAGCAGCAGCTGCGCCCCAGCGCTGGTCAACTCCACGGCCCGCGTGTGGCGCAGGAACAGCGACACGCCCACCTCTTCCTCGAGCGACTGGATCTGCCGGCTCACGGCCGACTGGGTGAGCGCCATTTCCTCGGCCGCGGCGCGGAAATTGAGGTGCCGCGCGACCGCCTCGAAGGCCCGCAGGTGCCCCGCCGAGATGGGCCGGGAGCGCAGGTGGGTTTGCGAATGTTGCATGGGTATGACTTTGGTGTGCGTTCCCGGCGCCCAGTTGATTGATGCGGGAATCGCATCAGTAGGCTACCTCGTTTTCATTGGACCTCCAAGGTCGCAAAAACGATCATTCATTCCCGAACTGCGCCAACCTCTCTGTCTGTCAAAGGCGCTTCGGATCAGCCAAGGAGTCCTCATCATGTCCACCGCCGTCTGCACCAACGAATCGCTCGCTTCCCTGTCCCGTTCCACCCGCACCGCGGCCATTCCGCCGGCCGTGCGCCGTGGCGCCTGGCAGATTGCGCCCGGCGAGGCGATGAGCCTGAAGGCGCGGTCGGCGAGCGTGCTGCGCGTCAAGCAGGGCCGCGTGTGGGTCACGCCCGACGCCACCGCCCACGGCCCCAGCGAAGACATCGTGCTGGCCCCGGGCGAGTCGCTCACCGTGGCCGCCGGCCAGCGCATCGTCATGGAAGCCTGGGATGGCTACGGTGCCACCTACGTGTGGGACCCGGTCTGATCGACCGCCTGCACTCCCGGCTCTTCTGAAAAAAGGCGGCTTCGGCCGCCTTTTTCTTTGCCCGTCGTTTTCGTGCCCCGCCGCCGGGGCCCCGGGGTTCAGCCGCTGATGTCGAAGCTGGCGCGCAATGCCAGGAAGTGCGCCAGCGCGGCCTCCCCGCGCAGGGCCTGCAGGGCCGAGATCGGGTCGGGCCCCTCGCATTCGGCCAGGCCCATGGCAAAACCGGTGTAGCGCCGGGCGGCCAGCGGGCCTTCGTGGACCACCACGAGCGCCACGTGGCGCGGATCGCGCTGCAGCCGCGCCATCAGCCCCTGTACCGCCTCGCGCGGCCCCTCGAAATGCTGGCAGAAGCACTGGCCGTCGAACACCAGCAGGCCGGAAATGCCGTCCTCGGCGTTGCGCGCGCGGGCCTGGGTGACGATCGCGCCCACGGTGGCGGGCGGCAGGTCGGGGGCGAGCAGGCTGCAATAGAGGAATTCGTGCAACGGTTCTGCGGGTGCTTGTTCTTGTGTCATGCGGTGCGAAAGGGGAAGTCGCTTCGAGTCTAGAGGCCCGCCGCACGCCCCGAAATGTCAAAAGACATAGCAACGCGGGCCTATAGTGCGGCGTGAAATTCGAGGACTACCCCGTCGCCGCCTCTCCCCCGCAGGGCACGAACCCCTGCGAAAACTGCGCGCTGCGCCGACTCGAGGCCTTCCTGCCCGTCACGGCGCAGCAGCTGCAGGCGATCCAGTCCTTTCGCACCGGCACCCGGCGCGTCGAGGCGGACGGCGCCATCGTCGACGAGCACCGCGCCAGCCCGCAGCTTTTCACGCTCTACGCGGGCTGGGCCTTCCGCTACAAGACCTTGAGCGACGGCCGGCGGCAGATCCTGGGTTTTCTGCTGCCCGGCGACTTCATCGGCCTGCAGGACGAGTTTGCCGACGGCCAGACCCACGGCGTCGAGGCCGTGACCGACGCCACGCTGTGCGCCTTCGCGCGCGAACGGCTGTGGGCGCTGTTCCAGACCCAGCCCCGGCTCGGTTACGACATCACCTGGCTGGCCGCGCGCGAGGAAAAGCTGGTGGACGACCACCTCGTCACCGCCGGGCGCCGCAACGCGGGCGAGCGCGTGGCCATGCTGCTCATGCACCTGTACCGGCGCGCCCAGCGCGTGGGCATGGTGCGCGACGGCTGGGTGGAGTTTCCGTTCAACCAGCAGCACATCGCCGACGCGCTGGGGCTGTCGCTGGTGCACACCAACAAGACGATGCGGCGGCTGCAGCGCCTGGGCCTGTACAAGCTCGACGGCGGCTGGCTGCGCATCCTGGAGCCGCATGCGCTCGAAACGCTGGGCGACTACTTCGAGCGCCCCTTGCGGCCGGTGCCGATGATCTGAAGGCGCCGCCCGCCTCAGCGCGCGGCCACCAGCTGCCGCAGGTCGCCCTGGTAGGCCTGCAGCCGCCGCACCGCCTGCTCGCGCTGCGTGGCGCTGGTGGTGTTGTGCAGCGCCGCCAGGTTGCGGCAGCCTTCCTGCAGCAGCGCCTGCTGCTGGTCGCGCCAGGGGCCGGGCGGCGGATCGGCGATGCGCTGGATGTAGGCATGCAGCGCGGCGCGAGCCTCGGCCGGCGAAGCGCGCGGGCCGCCGTTGCTGCCCTGGAAGCCGCGCAGCAGCACCAGCGCCTCCTGCTGGCGCTGGCGCCGCTCCTCGTACGCCAGCTTCGGGCTGAACACCGACTGCGCCACCTGCTGGCGCAGCAGCGCGCGCTGCTCGGTCGTGAGGCGGCCGTAGAAGTCTTCCTGGCGCTCGAGGAACTGGTCGTAGCGCTTTTCTTGCACCTGCGCGGGGCTGCGATCGAGCCAGTCCTTGCGGTACTCGGTGTTGTTCTTCGCGTACTTGCGTTCGAGCTGCTGCAGCTGCGCGTCGCTCAGGCTCAGCGCAAGCTCGGCGCTGGCGGCCTCGGCGCGCTCGGTGACGGCGAGCAGGCGCTCGCGGACGCGATCGGCCAGCTGGCAGGCCTGGGCCGGCGTCACCTCGGCGCTCGCCAGGCCCTGGGCCTCCTGCAGCAGGCCGATGATGCGCGGCAGCTCGTTCTGGCGGTGCCAGGCCAGCAGCTGGGCGAGCTCGTCGCGCACCTTGGGGGTCTGGGCGCCGTCGAAGTCGAAGTAGCCGTCGAGCCACCAGTAGCTCAGCTCGGGCAGGTTGTTGTAGGCGAGCTTGACCGCGCTGCAAGCCCCCAGGGCAGCGGCCAGCAGCAGCACACCGATAATTCGGGCCAGTCCAGCACAACGAATCCGGGAAGAAAAGCGCATGAATCAGACTCCGCAGCAGAGCAACCAGGGACCGGTCGACGTCGTCATCATGGCGGCCGGCAAGGGCACGCGCATGAAGAGCAAGCTGCCCAAAGTGTTGCATCGTTTGGCCGGCCGCGCCTTGCTGGCCCACGTGACCGACACCGCCGCGCGCATCGGCGCGCGCCATGTCGTGGTCGTCACGGGCCACGGCGCCGAGCAGGTCGAGACCGCGATCAAGGCCACCGCCGTGAACGCCGCCGCCCTCGGTTTCGCGCGCCAGGAGCCCCAGCTGGGCACCGGCCACGCCGTGCAGCAGGCCACGCCGCAGCTGCCGGACGACGGCACCGTGGTGATCCTGTCGGGCGACGTGCCCCTGATCGCCGAAGACACGCTGCGCACCCTCATCGCTGCCAGCGGCGGCGAGCGGCTCGCGCTGCTGACCATCGAGCTTGACGACCCCACGGGCTACGGCCGCATCATCCGCACCACGGCGGGCGGTGAAGTGACGGCCATCGTCGAGCACAAGGACGCCACCGAGGCGCAGCGCGCCGTGCGCGAGATCAACAGCGGCGTGATGGCCGCGCCCGCACGGCTGCTCAAGGGCTGGCTGGCGCGGCTGGACAACAAGAACACCCAGGGCGAGTACTACCTGACCGACATCGTGAAGTTCGCGGCCGACGACCGCGTGCCGGTGGTGGCGCATGTCACGACCGACGCGCTGCAGGTGGCGGGCATCAACAGCCCGGCCCAGCTCGCGGCGCTGGAGCGCGCCTGGCAGCTGCGCCAGGCCAACGCGCTGATGGAACAGGGCGTGCGCCTGGCCGATCCGGCGCGCTTCGACCTGCGCGGCACGCTGAGCTGCGGCGCCGACGTCGACATCGACGTCAACTGCGTGTTCGAAGGCACGGTGTCGCTGGGCGAAGGCGTGCGCATCGGCGCCAACTGCGTCATTGCCAACGTGCGCATCGAGGCGGGCGCGGTGATCCACCCCTTCACCCACATCGACGGTGAGAAGGCCGGCGTGACGGTGGGCGCGGGCGCACTGGTCGGGCCCTTTGCGCGGCTGCGTCCCGGTGCCCAGCTGGGCGCCGAGGTGCACATCGGCAACTTCGTCGAGGTCAAGAACTCCACGCTGGCCGCGGGCGCCAAGGCCAACCACCTGGCCTACCTGGGCGACGCCACGGTGGGCGAGCGCGTGAACTACGGCGCGGGCAGCATCACGGCCAACTACGACGGCGCCAACAAGCACCGCACCGTGATCGAGGCCGACGTGCACGTGGGCAGCAACTGCGTGCTCGTGGCGCCCGTGACCATCGGCGCGGGCGGCACCATCGGCGGCGGCTCGACGGTGAACAAGTCGACCGAGCCCGGCGCGCTGACCGTGGCGCGGGGCAAGCAGGTCAGCTTCGCGAACTGGAAGCGGCCGCAGAAGTTGCCGAAGAACTGACGGCGGCTTTGGGCTCTGGTTCGGGGCAGGCGCCCTGCCCCGGACCTCACCAGCCCGTCAGCAGGCGCACGAAGCGCATCACCGGCCGCGCCGCCACCGGCGCCGTGGCCCGGGCCGTGCGCTGGGGAGCATGCACCCGCAGGTGCACCGCCGTCACCGCCGACACCTCGATCCACCCGCCCTGCGGCACGCAGTGCATGTCGCCCTCGCCGAGCAGCGTCTCGGTCATGAACACCGTCTCGCCCAGCCAGCCCGGCGGCGACACCACGCGGGCGCGGCCCTCGGTCAGCTGAAGCCAGGCGCCCGCATCGACGGCGGTGCGCAGCGACTGGCCGGGTTCGAGGACGATGGAATCGGGGGCTTCGGACAGGGTGGTGATCATGGCGGACCTCGGGTGGATGTGGGCTTCATCGTAGGAATTCCGTCGCCCGAAAAACAGGCACACCCGATGGCTATTGCGACCGGAACAGCCGGGCCGTCGCGCCATCTGTTATGGTCTTTTTCCCAGTCAACTGCATCTGTTTTCGGATGCCCGATGCGGGGAACATCGACCCATGGACTCGCTACCGCTCTACCGCCAGCTCGCGGCGCACTACGTCGACGCGATCCACGCCGGTTCGCTCAAGGCCGGCGACAAGCTCCCCTCGCTGCGCAGCCTGATGCGGCTGCACGACATCAGCCTCTCGACCGCGCTGCAGGTGTGCCGCGCCATGGAAAGCGAAGGCTGGGTCGAGGCGCGCGACCGCTCCGGCTACTTCGTGCGCCGCCCGCAGCGGCTGGCCATCGCGGCGATGGAAGAGCCCGTGTCCGGCCTGCCGCCCGACCCGGCGCAGTTCGTCAACATGCGCACGCGCATGGCCAACTTCATGGCGCGCGGGCGCCTCAACGACGTGAAGCTCAACTTCGCGATCTCGCGCGCCGCCCCCGAGCTCTACCCGGCCGAGGCGCTGCGCAACGCGATGACGCGCGCGCTGCGCCAGCGCCCCGAACTGCTGACCACGGCCTCTTCGCAAAAAGGCCACGAGCAGTTCCGCCAGGTGGTGGCCCAGCGCAACCTGCGCGTGGGCATGACGGTGGCGCCCGACGACGTGCTGGTCACCAACGGCTGCATCGAGGCGCTGAACCTCGCGCTGCGCGCCATCGCCAAGCCCGGCGACACCGTGGCCGTCGAATCGCCCACCTTCTACGGCCTGCTGCAGGTGCTCGAGAGCCTGGGCCTGCGCGGGCTGGAGATTCCCACCAGCCCGCAGACCGGCATCTCGCTGGAGGCGCTCGACCTGGCCATCCACACCTACGACGACATCAAGGCCGTGGTGGTGGTGCCGCACCTGCAGAACCCCATCGGCAGCGTGATGCCCGACGCCCACAAGCAGCGGCTGGTGCAGCTGTGCGAAAGCCACGGCATCGCGCTGGTCGAGGACGACACCTACAGCGACCTGGTGGAAACCGAGGTGCCGCCGCGCGCCATCAAGTCCTGGGACCGCACGGGCAACGTGGTGTACTGCGCCTCGCTGCACAAGGTGCTGGCGCCGGGCCTGCGGCTGGGCTGGATCACGGCCGGGCGCTGGCACGCGCAGGTCGAGATGCTCAAGTACGCGCAGACGCGCAACAACGAGGCACTGGCGCAGATCGCCGCGGGCGAGATCATTGCCAGCGGCGGCTACGACCGCCACCTGCGACGGCTGCGCGAACGCCTGCACACGCAGCGCGACCAGACGGCCGACGCCATCGCCCGCTACTTCCCGGCCGGCACGCGGCTGAACCTGCCGCGCGGCGGCTTCCAGCTGTGGGTGGAGCTGCCCGATCGGCTGTCGTCGGTGGCGGTGTTCGAGGCGGCCCTGCGCGAGCACATGCTGGTGGCGCCGGGCGCGCAGTTCTCGAACGCCTCGCGCTTCGACCACTACCTGCGCATCAACTGCGGCTGGCCCTTCAGCGAAGCGGTCGACGCGGGGCTGCGCCGGCTCGGGCGGATCGTCGAAGAAGGCTGCGCGGCGCAGAAGAACCAGCCAGCCGCGCTGGTGCGATCGCCGCGCGCCGCGGCTCAGTCCAGCAGCGCCAGGGCCGCGTAGTCGCCCACCTTGTCGCCGAGTCCGGCGGGCACCAGCAACACGCCGCGCGTGAGCGGCGGCAGCTTGCCGTCGACCTGCGCCTGCAGCCGCGGCAGCACGAAGTCGCGGTGGTGCCAGAACACGCTGCCGCCCAGGCTGATGCGCTGCAGGTCGAGCGTGATGACCAGGTTGTAGAGCATGCGGCCGATCACGCGGCACAGCGCGTCGGCCTTCTCGAGGGCGGCGGCGTCACCGGCCGCGGCGGCCGTGAACAGATCGGCCGCGGGTTGGCCGAAGCGGTGCGCGATCGAATTGCCGCCGGCCAGCGCTTCCACGTCGCCCAGGTTGCCGCAGCCGCACAGCGCGCCGCTGTCGTCGTCGACCACGAAGCTGTGGCCCGCATGGCCGGCGTTGCCGTTCTTGCCACGCAGCGCCTTGCCGTCCACGCACAGGCCCACGCCCACGCCCGTGCTCCAGGTGGCGTAGGCACAGTTGTCGAGCCCCTTCAGCGCGCCCCAGTGGCGCTCGGCCTCGAGCGCGGCCACGGCGTCGTTCTCGACGCGCACGCGGGCGAAGCGGCGCGCCAGCGGCGCCTCGACGATGGCCGTCATCCAGTTGTTGGGCAGCCCGCGCGAGGGGCCGGCGATGCCGCCGCAGATGTTGGGCGTGGCCAGCTCGACCATGCCGTCGTGCAGCTCGAAGGGCCCGGTCGACGACACGCCCACGCGGTCGATGCTGGCCGGGTCGATGCCCTGCTCCGCGCACACCTCGTCGATGAGCCGCAGGATCTGCACCGCCACGGCGTCGTTGCTGCCGGTCTTGGCGGTGGGCTCGCTGCGGCGGCCGATCAGCGGCGCGTCGCTCGAAGCGGAAAGGCTCACGGCGACCTTGGTGCCGCCGATGTCTACGCAGGCTCTCATTGCGGGGTTCTCTTCTTTCTCAGTCGTCGCCGCGCCGTGCTCAGAGCAGCCGCGCGACCAGCGCCGCGATCATGCTGAGCACCACCGTGCTCGCGATCGGCAGCTGCCAGTCGCGGCCGAAGGCGCGAAACTCGAAATCGCCGGGCAGCCGTCCGAAGCCGAAGCGGCGCAGCCAGGCGGTCAGGCCGCTCATGAGCACCAGCGCCAGGACGACGACGATCAGCCAGCGGAACATGCAGACAGTCTAGGCCGCGAGCACGGCCAGGGCTTGTCGGTGAAGTTCGGGTGTGGCCGCCGCGATCACGCGCTGGTCGGGGTTCAGCCCCAGCGGCCGGCCTTCCCAGTCGGTGACGACACCGCCCGCGGCTTCGATCAGGCCCGCCGGGCCCAGGAAGTCGTAGGGCTGCAGGCCGGTCTCGACCACGAGGTCGATGGTGCCGCCCGCCAGCTGGGCGTAGCCGTAGCAGTCGCCGCCGAAACGGCGCATCGCGCACTGGCGGCTCAGGCGGTCGAAGGCGCTCCAGTCGGCCGGCGAGAAGATGTCGGGCGAGGTGGTCACGATGCGGGCCTTGGCGATCTCGGTGCAGCCGCTCACGCGCACGGGCTGGCCGTCGCGGGTCGCGCCCTTGCCGGCCTCGCCGACCCAACGTTCCTTGAGCACCGGCATGTCGACCATGCCGAACACCACGCGACCGCCCTGCAGCACGCCGATGAGCGTGCCCCACAGCGGCGAGCCGGTGATGAAGCTGCGCGTGCCGTCGATCGGGTCGAGCACCCAGATGCGGTCGGCGTCGAGCCGCTCGGGGCCGTGCTCTTCGCCGAAGATGCCGTCGGTGGGCACGCGTGCGCCGAGGATCTCGCGCATGGCGGTTTCGGCGGCGCGGTCGGCCAGCGTGACCGGGCTTTCGTCGGCCTTGGTGATGATGTCCAGCGGCGTGCGGAAGTAGCGCATCGACTGGGCGGCGGCGGCATCGGCCAGCGCACCGGCGATCGCGGAAAGGTCGGGGGCGGAAGAGCTCATGGGAAGGAGAACGCGTGCCAAAAGCTGCGATTAGACCCGAGCCCGCAGCCCTTGCGCCATCGCCGGGGCATTCGTCCGCCCAGCTCCTTCACCTGCAGGCTAGCGCTGCTGGCCCCAGCGCCGCACCGTGAGCCGCTCCAGCGTGCGAAAGCCCAGGCTTTCCACCAGCAGGCCGATCAGCACCACCAGCGCGAGGCCCGCGAACACGCGGTCGGTGTACAGCTCGTTGCGGTTCTGGAAGATGTACCAGCCCAGCCCGCCCTTGCCCGACGAGGCGCCGAACACCAGCTCCGCCGCGATCAGCGTGCGCCACGCAAAGGCCCAGCCGATCTTCAGCCCCGACAGGATCGACGGCAGCGCGGCCGGCACCAGGATCTGCAGCACGTAGCGCAGCCCCTTCAGCCCGTAGTTGCGCCCCGCCATGCGCAGCGTCTCGGGCACGCCCTGGAAGCCCGCATAGGTGTTGAGCGCCAGCGGCCACAGCACCGAATGGATCAGCACGAACACCAGGCTGCCGCGGCCCAGCCCGAACCACAGCAGCGCCAGCGGCAGCAGCGCGATCGCGGGCAGCGGGTTGAACATCGAGGTCAGCGTGTCCAGCAGGTCGCGCCCGATGCGCGTGGACACGGCCAGCGTGGTGAGCCCGAAAGCCAGCAGCACGCCCGCGAGGTAGCCCTGCAACAGCACGGCCAGCGAGATGCGCACCTTCTCGACCAGCTCGCCGCTGGCCAGCCCTTCGATCAATGCACGGGCGGTGGCGGTGAAGGTGGGCAGCAGCAGGTCGTTGTCCTGCCAGCGCGCCGCCAGCTCCCACAGCACGGCGATGACGGCAAGGATCAGGCCCTTGCGCAGCCAGGTGTGCGAGGCAAGGCGCGTGGCCAGCGGCAGCGCGCGCTCCACCGGCACTTCGGTGAAGGGCTCGAGCGTGCGTTCGTACTCGGGGCGGATGGGTGGCGTCAGGGTGCTCATGGGGTGCCCTGTTCTTCCTCGAAGAGCATGTCGTGGATGCGCCGCGCAGTCGCCTGGAAGTCCGCACCGCCCAGGCTGTCCAGCGAGTAACCGTGGCTGTTGAGTTCGGCGCGCATGCGCCCCGGATGCGGTGACAGCAGCGCCACGCGGTTGCCCACGACCAGCGCCTCCTCGATCGAGTGCGTGACGAACAGCAGCGTGAAACGCACCTCGTCCCACAGCTCGAGCAGCTCCTGCTGCATGCGGCGGCGCGTGAGCGCGTCGAGCGCGGCGAAGGGCTCGTCCATCAGCAGCACGCGCGGCTGCATCGCCAGCGCCCGCGCGATCGCCACGCGCTGCTTCATGCCGCCCGAGAGCTGGTGCGGGTGCACGTCGGCGAATTTCGAGAGGCCCACCTTGTTGAGGTAATGCAGCGCGCGCTCGGCCGCTTCCTTGCGCCCCAGCGTGCGCGAGGCGAGCAGCGGGAACATCACGTTCTGCTTCACCGTCTTCCACGGCGGCAGCTGGTCGAACTCCTGGAACACGACGATGCGGTCGGGGCCCGGCTGCGTCACGCGCCGGCCATCGAGCCGGATCTCGCCCTCGACCGGCGGAATGAACCCGGCCACGGCCTTGAGCAGCGTGGACTTGCCGCAGCCCGAAGGCCCGAGCAGCACGAAGCGGTCGGCGGCATGCACGTCGAAGCTCACGCGGTGCGTGGCGCGCACCACGCGCTCGGGCGTGCGGTACTCGAGGCTGACGCCGTCGACCTGCAACAGCGCCTCGTGCACGTACGGCGGTGCCGCGTCGCCCATGGCCACCACGCCGCGCCGCCGGGCCGGCCGCTGCGGCGCCACCGCGCCGCCAAGGAAGGCCGCGGCGGGCGGCCCTGCCAGGCGCTCGAGGCGGGACAGCATCGCGTCAGTTCCCCGAGGCCGTGTGTGCGTCGTCGAAGAAATAGTCCTTCACCGACGCCGGCTTGTTCTTGATCGCGCCCACGCGGTGCATGAACTCCGCGAACACGTAGGTGTTCTGCGGCGCGGTCTTGAACTGCACCTCGGGGTTCTTGATGATCTTCAGCAGCAGCTCGCGGTCGAGCTTGGCGTTGCTCACCTTCAGGTAGATGTCGGCCGCCTTCTCGGGGTTGGCCGTGACGAACTTCGCCGCCTCGTCGAGCGCGTCGACGAAGGCCTTGTAGGTCTTGGGGTTCTCGTTGCGGAATTTCTCCGTGGCGTACAGCACCGTGGCCGACGACGGCCCGCCCAGCACCTGGTACGAATTGAGCACGATGCGCGCGTTCGGATTGCCCGCGAGTTCCTGCTCCTGGAACGGCGGATTGCCGAAGTGCCCCGTGATCTCCGTGCCGCCCTTGATGATCGCCGCCGCCGCGTCGGGGTGCGGCAGCGCCACGCTGATCTTGTCGAGCCGGTTGAATTCCTTGTCGCCCCACAGCTTGGCCGACGCGATCTGCAGCACCCGCGACTGCACCGACACGCCCACGGCGGGCAACGCGATGCGGTCCTTGTCCGTGAAGTCGGCGATCGACTTCACGTTCGGGTTGTTGCTCACCAGGTAGTACGGGAAGTTGCCCAGCGAGGCCACGCCCTTCACGTTCTGCTTGCCCTTGGTGCGGTCCCACAGCGTGAGCAGCGGCCCCACGCCCGCACCCGCGATCTCGATGTTCCCCGACAGCAGCGCGTCGTTCACCGCCGAGCCGCCCGAGAGCTTGACCCACTCCACCTTCGCATCGACCCCCGCGGCCTTCGCGTGCTTCTCGATCAGCTTCTGTTCCTGCGCCACGTTGAGCAGCAGGTAGACGATGCCGAACTGCTCGGCGATGCGGATCTGCCCTTCGGCGTGCGCGGCCAGGCTGCCGGCGAGAAGGCCGAGGCCGGTGACGAGCGCGGCGGCGCGGCGGGTGAAGCGGTTCATTGGAAAGTCCGGAAAAGAGAAAGAAAAGAAATCAGAACGGCGTGTCGCCCACGATGGTGGTGCGGTTGAGCCGGCGGCGCAGGTGGTCGGGCGTGCCTGCCGCGAGGTGCATCAGCGAGCGGTTGTCCCAGAACACCAGGTCGTGCGGCGCCCACGCGTGGCGATACACGAACTCCGGCCGCGTGCTGTGCGCGAAGAGCTCGGCCAGCAGCGCGTCGCTCTCGCCTTGCGGCAGGCCGACGATGCGCGTCGTGAAGTGCTCGCTGACGAACAGCGCCTTGCGCCCCGTCTCCGGGTGCGTGCGCACCACGGGTTGCACGGCGGGTGCGACCTGATCGATCTGCGCCTGTGAAAGCTTGGGGCGCCATGGATTCTTCGCACGCAGCTCCTCGTACTTCGCGAGGTAGCTGTGCTCCGCCTTCAGCGGCAGGATGCGCTGCTGCAGCTCGACAGGCAGCGCCTCCCATGCCAGGTGCTGGTCGGCAAACAGCGTGTCGCCGCCTTCACTCGGCAGCTCTTGCGCGTGCAGCAGCGAGCCCAGGCTGGGCGTGGGCTTGTACGAAATGTCGGAGTGCCAGTACACGCCCGCATCGCCAAGACCGATCGGTTCGCCGTTCTCCTTGATGTTCGAGACGATCAGGATCTCGGGGTGGTTCTTCAGCTGGAACTGGTGCAGCACGTGGATCTCGAGCGGCCCGAAGCGGCGGCTGAAGTCGATGTGCTCTGCGGGCGTGATGCGCTGGTCGCGAAAGACCAGCACGTGGTGGTCCAGGTGCGCGCGGTGGATGCGTTGGAAGTCGGCGGCGTTGATCGGCTCAGCGATGTCGAGCCCGACGACCTCCGCACCGACAGGCGCATCGAAAGGCCGCACCTCGAAGTGCTGCGCGGGCGCCTCTGCGGCAGGGGTAGCGCGGGAAAGAACGGCAGTCATGCCGCGAATGTAGAAGCGCGCCCTCCATTCCCCAACGAAGTCTTTGTTGCTTGCTTATGACCAAGTCTTTTCGTTGAAAGCACAAGCCCCGGGCCGAGCGAAGCGACGGCCCGCCCGGCATCCAAGCCCCTCTGGCTGCGCCGAGGAGCGCAGCGTTTCGCGGATCAGGGCTCGCCCTTGTTTGAGCGAAGCGAGTTTGGGCGAGACCCCGCGAAACGCGAGCACCGCAGGTTGCCCGCAGCGAAGCGGAGGGACGCAGACAGTGGGGTCGCCTTTTCTTTGCTTACTTTCTTTTGGCGAAGCAAAAGAAAGTGAGTCCGCCGCCGGGCGGAACTCCCGGCCCCGGGAAGCAAACCCTCAGAGGGTGTGACTCCGATCCCCTTCAGAGAAACCCACAGCGTCCCAAGGCTCACCCACAGCAAACCCCACCACCTTGAACAACTCCCCCATCTCATGCTCATGAATCAACCGAGCCGCCATCCCCCGCTGCGCCACGGTCCCTTGCTCCATCAACCCCAACATCCCGCAATTCAAAAGAAACCTCGCCTGGCTCGTATAGCCGAGAACAGCAAGCCCCGCCTCCTGCCCCGCCACAGCAATCCCCGTGAAGTCCACATGCGCCGTGATGTCCTTGTACCCCACCTCCGACAGAGGATCGCCATCCGCCTGATGCCCCCGATGGCACATCACCGTCCCCATGTGCCGTTGCGGGTGGTAGTACTCGCCCTCGGGAAACCCGTAGTCGATGAGAAAAGCCGCCCCCTTCCCGAGCCGATCCGCCAGCGTCGCAATGAACGCCTGCGCCTGCGGATGCACCTCCGTGAGGTAGTCATGCACCCCCGGCACCTCGACCGGCGGCCGCAACTCGGTAGCCCGGTCCGCCCACGTCCACCCATCCCCCGCCGGATTGCGCACCACCCCCCGCTCGAACCAGGCCCCCTTCACCCGCGCCAGCAACTGCACCGGCATCGCATCGAGCACTTCATTGCCGACCACCACGCCCGCCATGGATTCAGGCAGCTCCCCAAGCCATTCGACCCGCCCCGCATACCCCGCCAGCGCCTGCTGCTGCCGCTCACGCAAGGTGCCCGACAGGTCGACGATGCGATAGCGCACATCGCTGCGCCCCATCTCGCCCAACGCATGCAGCAGCTGCACCGCCAGCGCCCCCGAGCCCGCACCGAACTCCCACACCGTGTCGGTGCCGGTCTTCTCCAGCGCTTCGAGCACCTGCACCGCGAGCGTGTGGCCGAACATCGGCGTCAGCTCGGGCGCAGTCACGAAGTCGCTGCCGGACGAGGGCATGTGGCCGAACTTGGCCGAGGTGTTGGCGTAGTAGCCCAGCCCCGGCGCATACAGGGCCAGGGCCATGAAGCGGTCGAAGCCGATCCATCCGCCCGCGCGCTCGACGGAGCGGGCAATCAGATGGTCGAGGGCGATGGGTAAACTGTTTGTCGTTGGCGTCGTCACGGCGCCATTGTCCTCTTCCTGTCTTCTGTCTTCCTCCTCCGAATGAGCGCCATCCCACCCTCCTCCCCCGATCGCCGCCGCACCGTCCTCGTCACGGGCGCGGGCCGCCGGCTGGGCCGCGAGATCGCGCTGGCGCTCGCGGCGGGCGGCTGGCAGGTGGCGGTGCACTACCGCAGCTCGCGCGCCGAGGCCGAGCAGACCGTGGCCGACTGCGCCGCGCGCTCGGGCGACTCCGCGCTGTTCGAGGCCGACCTCGCCGATGAGCAGGCCACCCGCGCCCTGCTGCCGCGCGTGGCGGCGCGCTTTCGTGCCGTCGACGCGGTTGTGCACAGCGCCGCCCTCTTCGAGCACGACGACGCCGCCAGCTTCAGCTACGCGCTCATGGAGCGCCACGCGCGCAGCAACACCGGCGCGGCCATCCTGCTGGCGCAGGCGCTGCACGACCACCTGGCCCGGCGCGATGCGCAGGGCGGCGCCGTGGTGCACCTGCTCGACCAGAAGCTGTGGAACCCGAACCCCGACTTCCTGAGCTACACGCTCTCCAAGGCCGCGCTCGAAGCCGCCACCCCCATGCTCGCGCTGGCGCTCGCGCCGCGCGTGCGCGTGGTGGGCGTGGCACCCGGCCTCACGCTGGCGAGCCACATGCTCGATGACGACAAGTTCGCGCAGCTGCACAAGCTGTCGCCGCTGGGCCGCTCGTCCACATCGGAAGACGTCGCCGCCACCGTGAAGTTCGCGCTGGAGAACAGCTCGATCACCGGCACCACGCTGCTCGTCGACGGCGGCCAGCACCTCATGAAATTCGAGCGCGACTTCTCGCTCATGTGACGAGCACCACCACCATGTCCACGAACACACCGCACGGCCACCAGACACTCACCCTCCAGGGCCTGCGCTTCGACGCCAACCTGGGCATCCTCGAGCAGGAAAAGACCGCGCCGCAGCCGATCCTGGTGGACGCCGAACTCAACCTCGGCCCGCAGCCGCTGCTGCCGCAGGACGACGACATCTTCCACGTGCTGGACTACCGCAAGGTGCGCCGCATCATCATCGACGAGTGCACCGCCGAGCACGTCAACCTGCTCGAAAGCCTGATCGGCAAGCTCGCGCAGCGCCTGCTGCAACTGCCCGGCGTGCGGGGCGTGCGCGTGAAGATCGCCAAGCTCGAAATCTTCGACGACTGCGAAGTCGCCATCCGCATCGAAGCCGGGGAATGGTGATCCAAGGCAAAATCGGGGGTCTTTCCCCCGATTTGCCCGAAGTAGCCCCCCAATGAACGCCGTCTGGATCGACGATACGCCCGAAGCCGGTGCGCCCTCCAACTCGCTGAAGATCGAACGCGAGACGCACAAGCTCGAGAAGCGCCTGTGCCGCCAGGTCGGCCAGGCCATCGTCGACTACAACATGATCGAAGAGGGCGACAAGGTCATGGTGTGCGTCTCGGGCGGCAAGGACAGCTACGCGCTGCTCGACATCCTGCTCAAGATGAAGGCGCGCGCGCCCATCCACTTCGACATTGTCGCGGTCAACCTCGACCAGAAGCAGCCCGGCTTCCCCGAAGAGGTGCTGCCCAAGTACCTGAGCGAGCTCGGCGTGGCCTTCCACATCGAGAACCAGGACACCTACAGCATCGTCAAGCGCGTGATCCCCGAGGGCAAGACCACCTGCGGCCTGTGCAGCCGGCTGCGCCGCGGCATCCTGTACCGCGTGGCCGACGAGCTGGGCGCCACCAAGGTCGCGCTGGGCCACCACCGCGACGACATGCTGCAGACCTTCTTCCTCAACATGTTCTTCGGCGGCAAGCTCAAGAGCATGCCGCCCAAGCTGGTGAGCGACGACGGCAAGCACATCGTGATCCGCCCGCTGGCCTACGTGGCCGAAAAGGACACGGTGCGCTGGGCGCAGCACCGCGAGTTCCCGATCATTCCCTGCACGCTGTGCGGCAGCCAGGAAAACCTGCAGCGCAAGCAGGTCGGCGAGATGCTGCGCGAGTGGGACAAGAAGTACCCCGGCCGCGTGGAAAACATGTTCACCGCGCTGCAGAACGTCGTGCCTTCGCACCTGCTGGACGGAACGCTGCACGACTTCCAGGGTCTGAAGGCGACGGGCGTGGCCGACGAGAACGGCGACAAGGCCTTCGACACGCCCGCTTTCGACCTGCTCTCCCAGGCACCCTCCGCCTTGCGCATCGTTCAAGGCTGACTCGGGCAACCCAGGGGACTTTGAGGGCCGCAGGCCCGGAGACCCTTATGTATCGTGCATTTTCAGCTCTATTTTTGGTAGCAACCCTGAGCGGTTGCGCCACCTCCTGGGTGGTCGACAGCAACGTCAAGAGCTTTGCCACGCCGGGCACGACCGTGCCGCCCGGCGCCACCTACCGCTTCGAGCGCCTGCCTTCGCAGCAGGCCGACACGGCGCGCCAGGAAGGCCTGGAGGCCATGGCCGCGGCCGCGCTCGACAAGGTCGGCCTGCGCCGCGACGACGCAAGGCCGCAGTACACGGCGCAGATCGGCGCGCGCGTCACGGCGGCGCTATCGCCCTGGGCCGATCCGTGGCTGTACGGCCCCGGCCCGTGGGGCTACGGCTACGGCGGCTACTACGGCCACCGCTGGTATGGCAGCGGCTGGTACGGCGGCCCGATGTTCACGCCGCCGGCCAACCCCTGGTACCAGCGCGAGGTGAGCCTCGTGCTGCGCGAGGCGGGCGGCAGCCACCGCGTGGTGTACGAGACCCGCGCGCGCAACGACGGCCCCTACAGCGCGAGCGCGGCGATCCTGCCGGTGATGTTCGAGGCCGCATTGCAGGGCTTTCCGAACCCGCCGCCCGGCGAGCGCCGCGTGAACATCGAGCTCACGCCGGCCGCCAAGAAATGACGCACTTCTAGAATTCGGACGGATGGAAGCCAATCTCACCCGCCTGATCGCCGTGCGCCACGGCGAAACCGCCTGGAACGTCGACACCCGCATCCAGGGCCACCTCGACATCGGCCTCAATGCCACCGGCCTCTGGCAGGCGCAGCGCGCCGGGCAGGCGCTGGCCGACGAGCCGATCGCGGCGGTCTACGCCAGCGACCTCTCGCGCGCCTGGCAGACCGCCCAGGCCATCGCCGAGCCCCACGGCCTCGAGGTGCAGCCCGACCTGGGCCTGCGCGAGCGCGCCTTCGGCCGCTTCGAGGGCATGAGCTTCGCCGAGATCGAAGCCACGCTGCCCGAGGACGCCCGCCGCTGGCGCGAGCGCGATCCCGAGTTCGAGCCCGAAGGCGGCGGCGAGAGCCTGCTGACCTTTCGCGACCGCGTGACCGGCACGGCCTCGGCCATCGCCGCGCGCCACCCGGGCCAGCTGGTGGTGCTGGTGGCCCACGGCGGCGTGATGGACGTGCTCTACCGCGCCGCCACGCGCCAGGAACTGCAGGCGCCGCGCACCTGGCAGCTCGGCAACGCGGCCATCAACCGCATGCTGTGGACGCCCGAGGGCTTCAGCCTCGTCGGCTGGAGCGACATCGCGCACCTGGCGACGGACACGCCGCTGGACGAGACCACGACCTAGCACGATGGGCCGCTTGCCTCTCTTCGCCCCGGGCAAGACGCTCCCATGAAAAGAACGAACCCCACGCCTTCGGCCTACGCCAGCTGGGATGCCTCCCAGTCGCTGTCCGCGCCGTGGATCGACGCCACGCACCTGGGAAGTTTCGTCACCCTGGAGGCCGGCGACACCATTGCGCGCGAAGGCGAACGGCACGATTACTTCTATCTCTTGCGATCGGGCTTCGTGCATTCCACGATCCACCGAAGCAACGGCGCGGAGTTCCTGCTCGAGATCTTCGGGCCGGGCGCGATCTTTGGCGAAGGCCCGGCGTTTGCCGACAGCCCCCGGCCCACGACGACCCGGGCGGTCGCGCCGGCCCTTCTCAGCCGCTATCGACCGGCGGATGTCGCGCAGCAGTTTTCGGCGCTGCCCGAACTCGCGACCTCGTTGATCCAGCTGCTCGGCTTCAAGAACCACATGATCGTCGCCAAGCTGGCCGGGGTGGCCTCGGCGGCGCCCAAGGAGCGGGTCATCGACCTGCTGCTGCGGGTGGCGCGCCCGCCATCGGCGCAGGCACCGAAACAACTCACCGTGGATCTGACGCACGAGCAGATCGGCGCCATGACGGCCTTGAGCCGCGTCACGGTCACGCGCACGTTGAATGCGCTGGCGAGAGAAGGGCTCATTGAAACGCGGGCCCGGCAGGTCACCATCCCGGATGCGCCGGCCTTGCGTTGTTTCCGTGATGCAACACCGTAAGGAAAAAGCCCACGTCCTGTATCGCTGGATACCGTCGACACCCTCACCCCCTCGCGATCATTCATCCCGTCACACACATGGGAAGAGCAGCGGCGGAGGGAATGGAGAGAGCCGTTGAGGAGAGAGGCCGGAGCGCCTTCAATGGGCGATGGTCCGGGTGTGGCGTAACGCGGGACTGCACAAGTCCTTCCTGGCCGGGTGGCTCACGCTCATGGCCATCCGGCATCTTTTGAATCGCCGTCAGGCGTGCGAGGCCGCGTGCCCCGCCGCAGCCTCGGCCTTCGCCTCGCCCGGCAGCTCCACCATCGGCCCGCTGCCGCTGTAGCGGTCGAGCGCCAGGTAGATCGCGGGCGTGATGTACAGCGTGATCACCTGCGAGAAGATCAGCCCGCCCACCACCGCCACGCCCAGCGGCTGGCGCAGTTCGGCGCCGGCGCCCAGGCCCAGCGCGAGCGGCAGCGCGCCCATCAGCGCAGCCAGCGTGGTCATCAGGATCGGGCGGAAGCGCAGCCGGCAGGCTTCGCGGATCGCATCGACCGGCTTCATGCCCTCGGTGCGCTGCGCGTCGAGCGCGAAGTCGATCATCATGATCGCGTTCTTCTTCACGATGCCGATCAGCAGCAGGATGCCGATGGTCGCGATCAGCGTGAGGTCGAAGCCGAAGAGCTTCAGCGAGATGAGCGCCCCCACCGCCGCCGAAGGCAGGCCCGCCAGGATGGTGAGGGGGTGGATGTAGCTCTCGTACAGCACGCCCAGCAGCACGTAGATGACCAGCACCGCGAGCACCAGCAGCACGGCCTGGCTGCCCTGCGAGCTCTGGAACACCGCCGCGTCGCCGCCGTAGGTCGTGATGATCGACTGCGGCATCTTCAGCTCGTCCTTGAAGCGGTCGATCTTCGCGGTCGCGTTGCCCAGCGGCACGTCGGGGCCGAGGTTGAACGACACCGTCACCGCCTGCAGCTGGCCCTGGTGGTTGACCGAGGTCGGCCCCACGGTGCGCTTGACGGTCGAGAAGGCCGACAGCGGCACCAGCTTGCCGGTGGTGCTGCGCACCGACAAGCGCGCCACGTCTTCCTCGAACTGGCGGTCGCTGTCGGCCGCCGACAGGATGACCTGGTAGGTGTTGCTGGCGCCGTAGATGCTGCCGATCTGGCGGTCGCCGTACGCGTTGTACAGCGCAGTGCGCAGGTCGCCCACGGCCACGCCGAGCACGCCGGCCTTGTCGCGGTCGATCTCCAGCGTGGCCTGCAGGCCGCGGTTCTGCGAGTCGCTGGTCACGTCGCGGAAGTCGGGGTCGGCGCGCATGCGCTCCATGAGTTTGGTCGACCACGGCACCATCTCGCCGGCGTTCACGCTCTGCAGCGTGTACTGGAAGCGCGCCTTGCTCTGGCGCCCGCCCAGGCGCAGGTTCTGCACCGGCTGCATGTAGACGGCAATGCCCGGGATCTCGCGGAAGCGCTGGCGCAGCGACTCGAGCACCTTGGCCATCTTGGGGCGCTCGCTGCGCGGCTTGAGCACCGCGAACAGCCGGCCCGAGTTCTGCGTGGCGGTCGGGCCGCCCACGCCGACGAAGGAGCTCACGTAGTCCACGCTCGGATCGGCCTTGAGCGCGGCGGCCACGCGGTCCTGCAGCGCCTTCATGGCGGTGAACGAGATGTCTTCGGCCGCCTCGGTGGTGATCTGGATCTGGCCGATGTCTTCCTCGGGGAAGAAGCCCTTGGGAATGCTGACGAAGAGCCAGGCCGTGACCACGAAGGTCAGCCCCGCCATGACCAGCATCAGCGCGCGGTGCCCGAGCGTCCAGTCGAGCGTGCGCATGTAGCCGCCGTGCACGGCGCGGTAGCCGCGCTCGAAGGCACGGCCGATCGCCGTGCCGGGCTCGGGGTGTTCCTCTTCGTGGTCGAGCGCGCCGGCCTTGCGCGGCACGTGCCTGAGCAGCCGGCTCGCGAGCATGGGCACGAGCGTGAGCGACACCACGGCCGACACCAGCACCGCCAGCGCCACCACCACGGCGAACTCGTGGAACAAGAGGCCGATCACGCCCGGCATGAAGAAGATCGGGATGAACACGGCCACCAGCGAGATGGAAATCGACACGATGGTGAAGCCCACCTCGCGCGCGCCGCGCAGGGCGGCGGCCATCGGCTCCATGCCCTTCTCGACGTAGCGCATGATGTTTTCGAGCACCACGATGGCGTCGTCCACCACCAGGCCCACGGCCAGCGTGATGCCCAGCAGCGAGACGTTGTCCAGGCTGTAGCCGAAGGCGTACAGCAGCGCCACGGCGCCGATCAGCGAGATCGGGATGGTGGCCGCCGGGATCAGCGTGGCCACCAGCCGGTGCAGGAACAGGAAGATCACCAGCACCACCAGCGCGATGGTGCCCAGCAGCGTGAGCTGCACGTCGTGCACCGCCTCGCGGATGGAGATCGAGCGGTCATTGACCATCTGGATCTCGACCGACTGCGGCAGCTCGGCCTTGAAGCGCGGGATGAGCGCGCGCACCGCGTCCACCACCTGCACGGTGTTGGCATTGGGCTGGCGCTGCACGGCCAGCGAGATGGAGTCTTGCCCGTTGAAGCTGCTGGCGGTCTTGACCGACTCGAAGCTGTCTTCGAGCGTGGCCACTTCGTCCAGCCGCACCGGCGCGCCGTTGCGCTGCGCGATGATCAGCTTGGCGAAGTCGGCCGCCTTCATGAGCTGGCGGTTGGCCTGGATGGTGAGCGTCTGGCGCGGGCCGTCGAGCGTGCCGACCGGCGTGTTGGCGTTGGCCGAGTTCACCGCCTTGGCCAGCTCGTCGAGCGTGATGTTGCGCGCGTTGAGCAGGTCGGCGTTGGCCTTGATGCGCACCGCGAAGGCCTTGCGCCCGTACACGCCCACCTGCGCCACGCCGTCGATGGTCGAGAGCGTGGGCGAAATGAGGTTCTCGGCGTAGTCGTTGAGCTCCGACGGGTTCATCGACGGCGAGATCAGCGCGATGAACAGCACCGGCGCGTCGGCCGGGTTCACCTTGCGGTACGAAGGCAGCTGCGTCAGCTCTTGCGGCAGCTGGCGCTGGGCGCGCAGCAGCGCGGCCTGCACGTCGACCGCGGCGGCGTCGATGTCGCGGCTGCTGACGAATTCGAGCGTGAGCGAGCTCACGCCCTGGGTGTTCACCGAGCTGATGGTCTGCAGGCCGGGGATGGTCGAGAACTGCTTTTCGAGCGGCAGCGCGACCGAACTCGCCATGGTGTCGGGGCTGGCGCCCGGCAGCTGCGCGTTGACGTTGATGACCGGCGTGTTGTAGCTCGGCAGCGCCGCGACCGGGATGCTGAAGTACGCAAAGATGCCGATGACCACGACGGCCGCCGACAGCAGCACCGTCATCGCCGGACGGCGGATGCAGAGCTCTGAAATGTTCATGCGCGTTCTCGTGCCGGCTGAACATCCGACGAAGCCGCGCTGCCGGGCGTGACGCCCGTGGTGCCGTTGGCGGGGGCACCACCCGGCCCGGCCGGCGCCTTCACGTCGATGCGCACCTTGCCTCCCGGGCGCACGTTCTGGCTGCCTTCGATCACGACCTGCTCGCCGGGCGTCACGCCGCTCACGGCCACCTTGGTGCCGAAGGTGTGCAGCACCTTGACCTGGCGGCGCGCCGCGTTGCGCTCGGCATCGACCACGTACAGCGTGGCGCCGTCGGACAGCATCATGAGCGCCGCGGCCGGCACCACGGTGACGCCGTCGAGCATGCGCACCGTGATGCGCGTGTTGACGAACTGGCCGGGCCACAGGCTCTGGTCGGCGTTGGCGAATACGGCCTTGGCGCGCACGGTGCCGATCTGCGGGTCGACCGTGTTGTCGACGAAGTCGAGCGTGCCGAACAGCGGCTCGCGGCGGCCCGTGACCAGCGCCTCGACCTTGGCGCGCGTGCGCGCCGCGGCCAGCAGGTCCTGCAGGTTGCCTTCGGGCACGGGGAAGCTCACGGCGATGGGGTCGAGCTGGGTGATGGTGACCAGCGACAGCGTAGGCTGCACCAGCGTGCCCGGGTAGATGTTGACGGCGCCGATGCGCCCCGCGATGGGCGCGCGCAGCGTGGCGTAGCCCAGCGCCACCTGCGCCGACTGCACGGCGGCGCGGTCGGCCGCGACGGCGGCGCGCTGCGCCTGGAGTTGCGACAGCGTGGCGTCGGCCGCGCTCTTGGCAATGAAGTTCTGTGCCACCAGGTCCTGGCTGCGCTTGTACTGGCGCTCCAGGTCGGCCATGGTGGCCTCGTCCTTCTGCTGCTGGGCCCGGGCGCGGGCCAGGTTGGCCTGGTCGTTGCGGTCGTCGAGCGTGAAGAGCAGCTGCCCTGCTTTCACGAACTGGCCTTCCTTGACGTGCACCGCGCTCACGGTGTTGGTGACCTGCGGACGCAGGTCGACGCTGTTGAGCGAAACCACGCTGCCGTTGACCTGCACCGTGACCGGCACGTCCTGCTTCTCGGCCGTGGCCAGCGTGACCAGCGCGGCGGGAGGCCCGGCGTTCGCGGACTTGGCATCCTTCGCGGTCGGCCGATCGCCCGACATGCGCCACCAGCCGCCTGCGACGGCTACGATCAACACGCCCGCGAGGGCGAAGGCGGCAGATTTCTTCATGGGTTCTTGTGCACTTTGGGCTGACAGCAGCTATTGGAGCAGTGGCCGACGCACGGTGTTCACGGGCGCCGTAAAGAAATGTAAAGCAGGCCGACGCAAAGCCCCCGCACCACCCGCTGCACCCGGTATGAGGGAAAACACCCCCTCGCTAAAATCGCCGGTCCACAGCCTCTGGATATACCCCATGAACCGCTGCAAGACACCCACGAAAACGCTCACTTCCCTTGCCTTCTGCGCCGCCCTTGCCGGCGCCGCCGGTCTTTTCTCCCTCCAGGCCAGCGCCCAGGACGAGGTGCCCCGTCCGCAGACCCAGAACGAGTCGCTCAACGGCGGGCGCAACTTCCCCATCGGCACGCTGCGCGGCAAGTTCATGGTGACCAGCGCCCCCGACGTCGAGCTCGACGGCCGGGCCGACCGCCTGGGCGCCGGCGCGCGCATCCGCAGCCCGCAGAACATGCTGGTGATGCCCGGCGCCATCATCGGCCAGAAGTACCTCGTGAACTACACGCGCGACGCCGCCGGGCTGCTGCGCGAGGTCTGGATCCTGACGCCCGACGAGGCCATGGCCAGCCGCGAATCGCTGAACAAGCCGTTCCTGAACATCTGGCCGTTCGTCTCGAACGACACGCTGAACACGCAGTAACGCGGCCGGGCCGCAAGCAAGCAAAAATCCGCGGGCGCCACGCGCGCCTCGCAGCCCTTCCTCTTTGCGAAGGGCACAGAGAGCTCCCCATGAAAAAAGTATTCATCAAGACCTTCGGCTGCCAGATGAACGAGTACGACTCGGACAAGATGGCCGACGTGCTCCACGCCGCGCAGGGCTACGAGCCCACGCAGAACGTGGACGAGGCCGACCTCATCCTGTTCAACACCTGCTCGGTGCGCGAGAAGGCACAGGAGAAGGTGTTCTCCGACCTCGGCCGCGTGAAGCACCTGAAGGCCAAGGGCGTGAAGATCGGCGTGGGCGGCTGCGTGGCGAGCCAGGAAGGCCAGGCCATCATCGCGCGCGCACCGTACGTCGACATCGTGTTCGGCCCGCAGACGCTACACCGCCTGCCCGAGATGCTGAACGACCGCGAGCGGCTGGACCGCCCGCAGGTGGACATCAGCTTCCCCGAGATCGAGAAGTTCGACCACCTGCCGCCCGCGCGCGTCGAAGGCGCCACGGCCTTCGTGTCGATCATGGAAGGCTGCTCCAAGTACTGCAGCTACTGCGTGGTGCCCTACACCCGCGGCGAGGAAGTGAACCGCCCCCTGGACGACGTGCTGGTCGAGATCGCCGGCCTGGCCGACCAGGGCGTGCGCGAGATCACGCTGCTGGGCCAGAACGTGAACGCCTACCGCGGCAAGATGGGCGACACGGCCGAAATCGCCGACTTCGCGCTGCTCATCGAGTACGTGGCCGAGATCCCCGGCATCGAGCGCATCCGCTACACCACCAGCCACCCGAACGAGTTCACGCCCCGGCTCATCGAGGCCTACGCCAAAGTGCCGCAGCTCGTCTCGCATTTGCACCTGCCAGTGCAGCACGGCAGCGACCGCATCCTCATGGCGATGAAGCGCGGCTACACGGCCATGGAATACAAGAGCACGGTGCGCAAGCTGCGCGCCATCCGCCCTGACCTGGCCCTGTCCAGCGACTTCATCGTCGGCTTCCCCGGCGAGACCGATGCCGACTTCGACAAGATGATGAAGCTCATCGACGACTGCCAGTTCGACAACAGCTTCAGCTTCATCTTCAGCCCGCGCCCCGGCACGCCCGCCGCCGCGCTGCAGGACGACACGCCGCACGAGGTGAAGCTGGCGCGCCTGCAGACGCTGCAGCGCGTGATCGACGGCAACGTGCGCCGCTTCGGCGATGCGCTGGTGGGCAGCACGCAGCGCGTGCTGGTCGAGGGCGCCTCGCGCAAGGACGCGAACGAACTCATGGGCCGCACCGCCTGCAACCGCGTCGTCAACTTCGAAGGCGACGCCCGCCTCGTGGGCCAGATGGCCGACCTGCGCATCACCCGCTCGCTGGCCTACACGCTGCGCGGCGAGGTGGTCACGCGCGAATCGGCCCCGGCTGCCGGCACGGCGCTCGCCCACTGATGGCGAAGCGACCGTCCGTCCGGGGCTCGTTCCAGCAGCTCCTGCTGTTTGCCTTCCTGCTGATCACCGCGCTGCTGGTGGGCGTGGCGCTGCGCTCGGTGCTGCAGTACGACGCGCTCGTCACCCAAAGCCGCGACGCCGCCGCGCGCGCGCTGCGCCTGTCGGGCGCCTCGCAGTCGCTGGCCGAGCGCAGCGCGGCCATGGAACGCGCGGGGCGCCAGTCGCTGGTGCTCAATGACGCCGTGCTGCGCCGCCGCTTCGACGAGGCGGCGCGCGAAGCCCACCAGGTGCTGGAGCGCCTGGAACGCAACGGCCTGCCGGCCGCCGGCATCGACATGTGGCGCAGCCAGCTCGGCGTGATCGAAGGGCTGCTCGGCGGCAGCCCCGACAGCGCCTTGGCGCGCGAAAGCACGATGGCGATGCAGTTTCGCGAACTCGACGCGCTGAACACCAACATCGCCCAGCAGGCGCAGTTCCTGATCGAAACGCAGAACGACGCGCTGGCCAAGCGCATCGAGAACGCGCGCCGCCGGCTGATGCGCGAGGTGGTGGCCGCCAGCGTGCTGGCCGTGTCGCTGGCGCTGGCCTTCGGCATCTGGCTGGCGCGCCCCTTCAAGCGGCTCGAAAACGCCATCGTCGGCCTGGGCCAGAACCGGCTCGACGAACCGATCGACATCCGCGGCCCGGCCGACGTGCGGCGCGTGTCGCAGCAGCTCGAATGGCTGCGCCTGCGCCTGACCGAACTCGACGCCGACAAGGCGCGCTTTTTGCGCCACGTGTCGCACGAACTGAAGACGCCGCTGGCGGCGCTGCGCGAGGGCGTGTCGCTGCTCGAGGACGGCGTGACCGGTCCGCTGAACCCGGCGCAGCTCGAGGTCGCGCAGATCCTGCAGCAGAACACCGTGTCGCTGCAGAACCAGATCGAGGCGCTGCTGCGCTTCAACGCCGCCGCCTTCGAGGCGCGCGAGCTGCGCCGCGAGCGCACCGAGCTGCTGCCGCTGATCGAGGAGCAGATCGAGGCCCAACGCCTGCAGTGGCAGGCGCATGGCCTGCGCGTGCGCGCCGAGGGCGAGCCGATCGCCCTCACGGTCGATCGCACCAAGCTCGGCACCGCCATCGCCAACCTGCTGTCGAACGCGATCCGCTTCTCGGCCGCCGGCGGCGTGATCACGCTGGCCGTGTCGGGCACGCCCGAGGCGGTGCACATCGACGTGTGCGACGCCGGCCCCGGCATTGCCGTGAACGACCGCGACCGCATCTTCGAACCCTTCTTCCGCGGCGAGCGCCAGCCCGAGCACACGGTGAAAGGCACCGGCATCGGACTTTCCATCGTGCAGGAGTACATTGCAGCCCATGGGGGCCGCATCGCCCTGCTGCCGGATGGCCCCGGTGCACGCTTTCGCATCGAACTGCCGCGCACGACCTGACCCCGGACACCCCACCCACACCGCCCCGCGCCTTTTCGACCCATGTTCCTTTCGTTCGTCCGCAGATCCACCTTCGCCGGGGCCATGGCCGTGCCATGCGCCCTGCTGCTGGCGGCCTGCGCCTCCCAGCCCAAGCCGCCGGCCGAAGCCGACGCGCTGCCGCCGCCCGTGGCCGCCCCCCGCGTGGTGCCGGTCGAAGCCGAGCCCCGCGCGCCGGCCACGCAGCCGGCCTCGCTCTTCACGCAGCTCACTCAAGGCCCCGTTTCGACCATGCTGGCCTATGCCGACAAGGTGCGCCCGCTGGGCGGCGCCGACCTGAGCGCGGAAATCGCGCGCGTCGGCGAACAGGGCGAAACGCCCGCCGCGCAGATGCAGCTGGCGCTCCTGCTCGCGCAGACGCGCGTGCCGGCCGACCTGGCGCGCGCGCTGGGCCTGTTGCAGCGCGTGATCGCCAACCCGGCGCCCGAGGCGCAGCCGCTGCATCCGCTCGCGCGGGCGCTGGCGGCGCGCTATGTGGAGCAGCGCCGCGTCGAAGACGACCGCGACAAGCAGGTGCAGCAGCTGCGCGACAGCCAGCGCCGCATCGACCAGCTCAACGAGCGCATCGAGGCGCTGCGCGCCATCGAGCGCAGCTTCGCCCGGCCGAACACGCCGGCCCCCACGCCCTCCAACGGAAGCAGATCCAACCCATGAGTACAGCTGGTGCCCGCCTCCTCGTGGTCGACGACGACCCGGACATGCTGCGGCTGCTCTCGATGCGGCTGGTGTCGGCGGGCTACCAGGTCACGGCCGTCACCTCGGCCGAGACCGCGCTCACGCAGCTCGAGATCGAGCACCCGCAGCTGGTGCTCAGCGACGTGCGCCTGCCCGGGCGCGACGGCCTGCAGCTGTTCGACGAGATCCGCAAGCGCCACCCGACGCTGCCGGTGATCCTGCTGACCGCGCACGGCACCATCCCCGACGCGGTCGAAGCCACGGCGCGGGGCGTGTTCACCTACCTCACCAAGCCCTACGACGCGCGCGAGCTGCTCGAAAAGATCGCGCAGGCATTGGCGCTCGGTGCCCCGGCGGCCACGCCGAGCAAGACCGGCGACGACAGCTGGCGTTCGGAAATCGTGAGCCGCAGCAACCGCATGGCCGAGCTGCTGGCCGAGGCGCGCATGGTCGCCAAGTCGGACGCCTCCGTGCTGCTGCGCGGCGACTCCGGCGCCGGCAAGGAACTGCTGGCGCGCGCCATCCACAAGGCCAGCGCACGCGCCGACAAGCCCTTCGTGGCGGTCAACTGCGGCGCCATTCCCGAGGCGCTGCTCGAGTCCGAGCTGTTCGGCCACATGAAGGGCGCCTTCACCGACGCCCACGCCAACCACAAGGGCCTGTTCCAGCAGGCCGACGGCGGCACGCTGCTGCTCGACGAAATCGGGGACATGCCGCCCGCGCTGCAGGTCAAGCTGCTGCGCGTGCTGCAGGAGCGCGCGGTGCGCCCGCTGGGCGCGAGCCAGTCGATCGAGGTCGACGTGCGCATCGTCTCGGCCACCCACCGCGACCTCGACGCCGCGATGGAAGCCGGCCAGTTCCGCGAAGACCTCTATTACCGTCTGAACGTGGTGACGCTCACGCTGCCGCCGCTGTCGGCGCGGCGCGAGGACATTCCGCTTTTGGCCAACCACTTCCTGCAGAAGCTGTCGACCAAGTACGGCAAGCGGCTGTCGGGCTTCGCGCCCGAGGCGCTGAAGGCGCTCACCACCGCCGCGTGGCCGGGCAACGTGCGCCAGCTCTACAACGTGGTGGAGCAGGTCTGCGCGCTGTCGGGCTCGCCGCTGATCCCGCTGGCGCTGGTGCAGCGCGCGCTGCGCGTGCCGAGCGTGGAGGTGCTCACCTATGCCGAGGCCAAGCAGCGTTTCGAGCGCGACTACCTCGTCGGCCTGCTCAAGCTGACCGACGGCAATGTGGCCGACGCCGCCCGCCTGGCCGACCGCAACCGCACCGAGTTCTACCGCCTGCTGCAGAAGCACGAGCTCACGCCGGGCAACTTCAAGGCCGACGTTGTCGCTCCCGGCGGCGACCCTGTCGCCGAGTAGCGACAGGCCTAAGTCGTTGATTTGAAAGGCTGTTTCCCGAGGGCCTCCCCGGCTTGTCGGGATTCGGCGACAAAAACGGGGGTTTCGAGGGCCCGGCAGGCCCCTCCCCCACGGAAAACGGTTTCGAATCGCGCCAAGTCGTTGATTTGAAAGCGTTTTTCCAGGCTGGCACAGGGTTTGCCCCTGTACTGGCATGACAGCACTTACCAGCCCATCTTTCGCACTGCGTCCGCAGCGCGACGGCCTGCGTCAAAAGCAGTTTTCCTCCTCGCGGCCCCGTGCCGCGGGCCATTCGCTGACCGCGCTCTCCGGCGTCGGCGGCGCCGCCACGGACTGCGTCTTCAAGCGCCTTCCGGCCATTGGCGACACCCCCCTCGACAAGCAACGTTGGTGAATGAACCGATGAAGCCGAACGACTTCTCCCACCTCAACGTCCTCGCCGAATCCGATTTCGCACGCCGCAGCGCGCTGCGCGAGGAACGCCACCCCAACGCCGTGACCGCACCGCCGCTGAACCGCGGTTCCATGGCACCGCGCCCCTGGCGTGGTTTCTGGAACAGCCTCGGCACCGCGCTGCTCGTGCGCCTGGGCGCCGGCCGCAATGCCGACAGCGCCCCCGCCGCCAAGCAAGCCGCCCCGGCCCCGCAGGCCTGGGAACGCGCCGCCGGCCAGCGCCGCCTCGCCTTCATGCTGCTCACGCTGCTGAGCACCGTGATCGCGTCGTCGCTGTTCGCCAGCGTGCAACCCGACTACGACAACGTCTGGCTCGAATACGGCCAGATCGGCCTGTACGGCCTGCTCTCGGGCTGGGTCGTCACCGGTTTCGTGACCGCGCTCATGGGCTTCTATGTGTCCGTGCGCGGTGACAAGCACGCCCTCTCGGCGAAACAGGTGGCCCACCACCCGATGAACCCCGAGGCACGCACCGCGATCATCATGCCGATCTGCAACGAGGACGTGGCCACCGTGTTCGCCGGCCTGCGCGCCACCTGCGAATCGGTTGCCTCCACGGGCCACGCCAAGCAGTTCGACGTGTTCGTGCTGTCCGACAGCTACAACCCCGAGACCGCCGCCGCCGAGCGCGCCGCCTGGGAAGACCTGCGCGCCGCGCTGGCCGAGAGCCCCAACCAGCCGCAGGTCGAGGTGTACTACCGCCTGCGCACCCGCCGCACGCACCGCAAGGCCGGCAACGTGGCCGACTTCTGCCGCCGCTGGGGCAAGGACTACCGCTACATGGTCGTGCTCGACGCCGACTCCGTGATGAGCGGCGACTGCCTGGCCTCGATGGTCAAGCTGATGGAAGCCAACCCCACCGCCGGCATCATCCAGACCGCGACGCAGGCCATCGGCCACGTCACGCTGCACGCCCGCGCCCAGCAATTCGCCTCGCGCGTCACCGGTCGCCTGTTCACGCTGGGCATGCAGTTCTGGCAGCTCGGCGAGTCGCACTACTGGGGCCACAACGCGATCATCCGCGTCGAAGCCTTCATGAAGCACTGCGCGCTGGCCCCCATCAAGGGCACCGGCGGCATGTCGGGCGGCATCATGTCGCACGACTTCGTCGAAGCCGCGCTGATGCGCCGCGCCGGCTACCACGTGTGGCTGGTGTCCGACCTGGTCGGCAGCTACGAACAGCAACCGCCGGACCTGCTGGCCGAGCTGCAACGCGACCGCCGCTGGTGCCAGGGCAACCTGCAGAACGCCCGCCTGATGGCCGAGCCCGGCATCCACCCGGTGCACCGCGCGATGTTCGTGACCGGCACCATGGCTTATGTGTCGGCCCCGCTGTGGCTCGCATTCCTGACGCTGGGCACCGCCCTGTGGCTGAGCGGCTCGAGCCTCGTGTCGAGCTGGAACGTGCTGCCCGCCGAACTGGCCGGCCTGTGGGTCTGGACCCTGTGCCTGCTGTTCCTGCCGCGCGTGCTGGGCATCGCTGCCGTGCTGATGCGCGGCGAGCAACGCCAGTACGGCGGTGTGTGGGGCCTGGTGAAGAGCTCGGTGCTCGAAGCCGGCCTGGCCATCGTGCAAGCCCCGGTGCGCATGCTGGCCCACTCGCTGTTCGTGCTCGTCGCCCTCACCGGCATCAAGCTCGACTGGAAGTCGCCCCCGCGTGAAGCCGCCGCCGTGCCGTGGAAGGTCGCTGCCTCGCAGCTGGCCCCCATGACGCTGGTGATCGCCATGCTGGCCGTCGGCGTCGCCATGATCGACCCGAGCGCGCTGATCTGGCTCATGCCCGTCGGCCTGCCGCTGCTGCTGGCGATTCCGCTGACCGTGCTGACCAGCCAGATCGCGCTGGGCACCACGCTGCGCGACCGCGGCTTCCTGCTGATTCCCGAGGAATCGCGTTCGCCCGCCGTGCTGCGCCGCGCCTGGATGCATGCGCTGCGCCTGGCGCGCCCGGCGGCGCTGGCCACGGCCTGATGCGATCACCGCCCTGCGGCTGATCGCTCCAAAGAAAAAGCCCGCTTCGGCGGGCTTTTTGCTGGGCGGTGCGCGATGCGCATCGATATGTCAGAAGGGCAGCCAGCGGCGCCAGAACGGCGGACGGGGTGCGCGGGCGCCGCGCGCCACCAGCGCCGCGACGAGCGCCTCGCGGCCGTGCTTGCGGGCGGCCTGCAGCGGCGTGAGCCCGTCGAATTCAGACAGCAGGTTCGGATCGGCGCCGTGGTCCAACAGGTAGCTGGCGATCTCGCCGTGCCCCTGGACCAAGCTGGCCACCAGCGGCGTGCACAGGATCTCGGGGTGCTGGTAGTTCGGATTCACGCCCGCACCGATGTGATAGCGCACCAGCTCGAGGTCGCCGGTCAGTGCGCCCTGGTAGAGCTCTTTCCAGTCGCCTGCGGACATCGCGGGGCTGCGCGCCTCTCTATATATGTATGCGTCGAGCGGCCGGGTCAGAACGGCAGCTTGCCGCCGCCTCCGCCCATGCCGGGCATCCCGCCCATGCCCTTCATGCCGCCCATCTTCTTCATCATCTTCATGAGGCCGCCGCCCTTCATCTTCTTCATCATGCCCTGCATCTGCTCGAACTCGTTGAGCAGGCGGTTCACTTCCTGAACCTGCACGCCGGCGCCGGCCGCGATGCGGCGCTTGCGCGTGGCCTTGAGCAGCTCGGGCTTGCGGCGCTCCAGCGGCGTCATGCTCTGGATGATGCCTTCCTTGCGGCGGATGTCGCGCTCCGCGCGGGTCATGTCGGCCTCGGTGGCCTTGGCGGCCATCTGCTGCGGCAGCTTGTCCATCAGGCTGGAGAGGCCGCCCATCTGCTTCATCTGCTGCAGCTGGCCGAGGAAGTCGTTCAGGTCGAAGCCCGCACCGCTCTTGACCTTGGCGGCCAGCTTCTGCGCCGCCGCCACGTCGACGCCGGCCGTGACCTGCTCGACCAGCGCGACGATGTCGCCCATGCCCAGGATGCGGCCCGCATGACGCTCGGCGTCGAACACCTCGAGGCCGTCGATCTTCTCGCTCACGCCGGCGAACTTGATCGGCACGCCCGTCACCTGGCGCACCGACAGCGCCGCACCGCCGCGCGAATCGCCGTCGGTCTTGGTCAGGATGATGCCGGTGAGGGGCAGCGCTTCCTTGAAGGCCTTGGCGGTGTTGATCGCGTCCTGGCCCTGCATGGCATCGACCACGAACAGGGTCTCGACCGGGTCGAGCTCGGCGTGCAGCTGCTTGATTTCGGTCATCAGCACTTCGTCGATCGCGAGGCGGCCGGCCGTGTCGACCAGCAGCACGTCGAAGTAGTGGCGCCTGGCGTGGTCGAGCGCGGCGCGCGCGATGTCCAGCGGCTTCTGGTCGGGCGTGCTCGGGAACCACTCGGCGCCGGCCTGCTTGGTGACGGTCTTGAGCTGCTCGATGGCGGCCGGGCGGTACACGTCGCCCGACACGGTGAGCACCTTCTTCTTGCGCTTCTCGATCAGGTGCTTGGCCAGCTTGGCGGTGGTGGTGGTCTTGCCGGCGCCCTGCAGGCCGGCCATGAGGATCACCGCCGGCGGCTGGGCCGCGAGGTTGATGTCCGACACGCCCTCGCCCATGGTGGCGGCGAGCTCGCGATTGACGATGCCCACCAGCGCCTGGCCCGGCTTGAGCGAGCCCAGCACTTCCTGGCCGAGCGCCTTCTCCTTCACGCGGGCGACGAAGTCGCGCACCACGGGCAACGCCACGTCGGCCTCCAGCAGCGCCATGCGCACCTCGCGCAGCATGTCCTGCACGTTGCTTTCGGTGATGCGCGCCTGGCCGCTCATCGTCTTGACGAGGCGGGAGAACTTTTCGGTGAGGGCGGTGGCCATGAAGGAAATACCTTGTTGTCCGCGGCAGCGGACCGATGGAAAGTCGTGAAAACCTGGAAGCGGTACGTGGGCCCGCTCTCTCGCGGGGGTGGCCCCCGGCGGGGGTGGGCGAAGCGACGCGACGTGCGCGAAGCCGGGGGGCGAGCCTATACACTCCACCGATGATTTTAGCGATCCCCTCCCCACTCGGCGTGGCGCTGGGCATCGCCACCGCGGCAGCCTACGGTTTTGCCGCTGCCGCCGGTGCGCGGCTCAGCCGCCAGACCACCCAATGGGCGCTCGGCATCGCATGGCTGCTGCACGCTGCGGTGCTCGGCCACGGGCTGATCGGCGGCGACCCTCGCTTCGGTTTTGCGCCGGCGCTGTCGGTCACGGCGTGGCTGGTGCTCACGGTCTACGCGGTCGAAAGCCGCCTGTACCCGCAACTGAAGGCACGCCGTGCGCTGGCCTGGCTGGGCGCGGCCGCCGTGCTGCTGGCGCTGCTGTTCCCGGGCACGCCGCTGCATGTCAGCGCCTCGCCCTGGCTGCCGCTGCACCTGGCGCTGGGCATCGCCTCGTACGGCCTGTTCGGCGCCGCCGTGGTGCACGCCTGGCTGATCACGCGGGCCGAAAAACAGATCCGCCTGGCCAGTGCCGATGCACAGGCCGGCGTGCCGCTGCTCACGCTGGAACGGCTCACCTTCCGCTTCGTCACGGCGGGCTTCGTGCTGCTGTCGGCCACGCTGCTGGCCGGCCTGCTGTTCAGCGAACAGCTCTACGGCGCCGCCGGCCGCGCCTGGAAGTGGGACCACAAGACCATCTTCTCGGTGCTCGCCTGGCTCAGCTTCGCGGTCCTGCTGACCGGCCGCGCGCGCTTCGGTTGGCGCGGACGCACGGCGCGGCGCGTGCTCTACGCGGGCGCGGCGCTGCTGCTGCTGGCCTACGTAGGCTCGCGCTTCGTGCTCGAAGTCGTGCTGACCCGCCTGCCCGCATGAAGTACCTGCTCGTCCTCGCGGTGGTGTGGGTCGCGATCTGGCTCTGGCGCAAGAACCGGCGCGAAGAGATGCGCGACGCGCAACAGGAACGCGCCAAGAAGGCACAGCAACGCACGCCGGCCGTCGGCCCGCCGCAGGCGATGGTGCGCTGCGCCCACTGCGGGCTGCACCTGCCCGCGGCCGACGCACTCCCCGGGCCGGACGGCGCGGTGTACTGCAGCGCCGCGCACCGCCAGGCCGGCACCGCCTCATGAGTTCGTTGCGCCGGTCGCGCGGCGAGCCGGCCACCGACTGGGACGTGCTCGACCTGGGCGCCGGCGACAGCACCGCGCTGCTGCGGCTGTGGCGCGGCTTCATGGCGGCGCGCTGCTTCGTGGCGGTGGTGCTGGTGCTGCTGCAGGGCGTGGCCTTCGCCATCGGGCAGGCCGTGCAACCGCTGCCGATCGTGCTGTCGGGCGGCTACCTCGTGCTGGCCTGGCTGGAGATGCGCTACGCGCACTTCGAACCACCGATCCGCGGCTTCTCCACCCTCTGGCTGCTGACCATCGGGGTCGACCTGGGCATCTTCAGCGCCCTGCAGGTGCTGCAGGGCGGCAGCGTCAACTACACGCCGCTGTTCGCGCTGCCCGTGCTGATGAGCGCGGTGCTCGGCACGCTGCTCGTGGGCCTGGGCACCACGGCCACCGTGACGCTGCTGCTGCTGGCCGACGCCGGCTGGCACTGGCTGCAGCAACCCGGCGATCCTTCGGCGCGCTTCGTGCAGGCCGCCCTCACCGGCACCGGCCTGTTCGTGGTGGCGCTGCTCGCGCACGAACTCGCGCGCCGGCTGGCACGCGAAGAAGCGGTGGCGCAGCGCAGCCGCAGCCACGCGCAGATGCAGGCGCAGGTCAACGACCTGGTGATCGAAACCCTCAGCGAAGGCGTGCTGGTGATCGACGCCGACGGCCTGGTGCACGCAGCCAACCCGGCGGCCGACGCGATCCTCGGCCAGGGCCTGGCGCAACTGGCGTTGCCGTTCCCGCTGCACACCCAGCCGGCCTGGCACGCGCTGGCCGCGCTCGCGCGCCAGACCTTCGCGCGCCGCGCGCCGCAGACCGAAGAGATCCCGGTGGCACAGGCCCGCGGCGCGGCGCGCGAGGTGCGCGTGCGCACCCGGCTCACGCCCACCGACGACCGCCGTGCCGACAGCCTGTGCGTGATGTTCCTGCAGGACCTGCGCGAGCTCGAAGCCCGCATCCGCACCGAAAAGCTCGCTGCCATGGGCCGCATGTCGGCCGCGGTGGCGCATGAAATCCGCAACCCGCTGGCCGCCATCGCGCAGGCCAGCGCGCTGCTCAGCGAAGACCTGACCGACCCGGCACACCGCAAGCTGACCGACATGGTGCAGCACAACGCGCAGCGCCTGGCACGCATCGTGGACGACGTGCTCGACGTCTCGCGCGCGCGCCAGCAGCGCGTGCTGTCGCTGGGCGAACAGCTGGTGCTCGACCCGGCCGCGCAGATCCTGGCCGAGGAATGGATACGCCAGACCCAACGCAAGGGCGTGCGCGTGGCGCTCGACGCGCCGGGCAGCGAGGTGCGCTTCGAGGCCGAGCACCTGCGCCGCCTGCTGGTGAACCTGCTGGACAACGCGGCGCGCTACGCCAGCCAGCGCGAGGGCGCGATCCAGGTCATCACCACCTTGCAGCGGGCCGGCGTGCAGCGCCCCGCGCTGCTGGTGTGGAGCGACGGTGCGCCGCTGGAACCGGCGGTTCAGCGCCACCTGTTCGAACCCTTCTTCTCGTCCGAGAGCCGCTCCAGCGGCCTGGGCCTGTTCCTGTGCCGCGAGCTATGCCGGCGCCACGGCGCCACCATCGGCTACGAACGGCGCGCACTGGTGCCGGGCGGGCCCGAGGGCAATGAATTCTTCGTCAGCTTCGCACCGAGCGAAAACCGGCTGACACAATAGCGGCCGTGAGCTCCCTCCCGCCTTCCGCCGCCGCCCCGCGCCCCGCGCAGATCCTCGTCATCGACGACGAACCCGACCTGCGCACGCTGTACGAACTCACGCTGCTGCGTGAAGGCTACCGGGTGGAAGCCGCGGGCAGCGTGTCCGAAGCCTGGCAGCACCTGGAGGCCGGCCGCTTCGACGCCGTGATCACCGACATGCGGCTGCCCGACGGCGAAGGCATGGAGATCATCCACCGCATCCAGAAAGACCAGCGCAGCGAGCGCTGCGTGGTCATGACCGCCTACGGCTCGGCCGAGAACGCGGTCGAGGCGCTGAAGGCCGGCGCCTTCGACTACCTCACGAAACCCGTCGACCTGAAGCAGTTCCGCGCCGTGGTGGCGTCGGCCGTGCAGGCCAACCGCGCCGCGGTGGTCGTGCCGCAGAAGCCGGCACCGCAGGCCGCCGGCCACGGCGGCGAACGCCCCGATGTGCTGGCCGTGACGCGCAGCGGCGCCACCGCGCTCGACCGGCTGGTCGGCGACTCCGACCCGATGCGCCTCGTGAAGTCGCGCATCGCCAAGGTGGCGCGCGGCATGGCACCGGTGCTGGTGCGCGGCGAATCGGGCACCGGCAAGGAACTCGTCGCGCGCGCCGTGCACGGCTGCAGCCAGCGCAGCGAAGGCCCCTTCGTCGCGGTGAACTGCGGCGCGATCCCCGAGAACCTGCTCGAGGCCGAGTTCTTCGGCGCCAAGAAGGGCTCGTACACGGGCTCCTCGCAGGACCGCGACGGCTACTTCCAGGCGGCGCGCGACGGCACGCTGTTCCTGGACGAAATCGGCGACCTGCCGCTGGCCATGCAGTCGAAGCTGCTGCGCGCTATTCAAGAGCGCAGCGTGCGCGCCATCGGCTCGACGCAGGAAGACGCGGTCGACGTGCGCATCGTGAGCGCCACCCATAAAGACCTGCACGCCGAGGTGCTGGCCGGCCGCTTCCGGCAGGACCTGTTCTACCGCCTCAACGTGATCGAGATCGCCGTGCCCGCGCTGCGCGAGCGCCGCGAAGACCTGCCCGCGCTGTGCACCGCGCTGCTCGCGCGCATCGCGCAAGATGGCGGCCTGCCCGTGCCGCGCCTGTCCGACGCGCTGCTGCAGCGCCTGGCCCAGCACCCGCTCGACGGCAACGTGCGCGAGCTCGAGAACCTGCTGCACCGCGCCGTGGCGCTGAACGACGGCGACGAACTGCACATCGACCTGATGGGCGCGATGACGCCGATGCCGGCCGCGCCGCGCAGCGAATCCGCTGAAGCGCCAGCCGCCGTTGCGGTGGCTGCGCCCCCCACACCGGCGGTCGAACCCAAGCCCGCGCCGCCGCCACTGCCCTCCGACCTGCAAGCCTGGCTCGACCAGCAGGAGCGCGAGATCCTCGTGCGCGCGCTGCACGAAAGCGGCTTCAACCGCACGGCCGCCGCCGCGCGGCTGGGCATGAGCCTGCGCCAGATCCGCTACCGCATCGCGCGCCTGGGCATCTCCACGCCCAACGGCGACGACGGCGCCACCGCGCATGCCGACGACTGACGACCTCACCACCCCACCGGCCGGTGACGACGGACTCTGGCGCGCCGGCTGGTACCGCTTCGCCAAGGCCCTGCCCTCGCCCAACTTCGGCCCGCGCCCCGTCGGCGCGCAGACCGACCTGATCGTGCTGCACTCGATCAGCCTGCCGCCGGGCGAGTACGGCAGCGACGCGGTGCAGCAGCTCTTCACCAACCGGCTCGACTGGGACGCGCACCCGTACTTCCAGTCGATCCGCGGGCTCGAGGTGTCGTCGCATTTCTATGTGCGACGCAACGGCGAGCTCTGGCAGTTCGTGAGCTGCGAGGACCGCGCCTGGCATGCCGGCGTGTCGTCGTGGCGCGGACGCACCAACTGCAACGACGACTCCGTCGGCATCGAGCTCGAAGGCCTCGAGGGCGAGCGCTTCGAGGAGGCGCAGTACGAGACGCTGGCCAGCCTGTGCGCCGCGCTCGCGCAGCACTACGCCATCGCCCACATCGCCGGCCACGAGCACATCGCGCCCGGCCGCAAGCAGGACCCCGGCGCCGGTTTCGACTGGCGCCTGCTGCGCGAACAGCTCGGCTGGAATCCACAGATGTTTCCCGAGCAGGTGGTCGCGCGCTAATTTTTTCAATCGCTCCGTGGCCCGCGATGCGCCGCTCTCGCAGCGCAGCAATCTCGCAAGCGCAGGCACGCGACGTAGCAACCATGCGGCCTGCAGGCCCAAATCGCCTTGCAAGCCGCGCCCCGTGCGGGTTGCGCCACCATGGGCCAGTATTCACGCGGCATCGCTGGCGATGCGCTGGATGCGGCGCAATTCCTGCAAGGGTTGCGTCCATAGGAAAACACTACCTGTAGTGGCTTGTAGGGCACAGACACCCTAGATATAGTGTCTTCCCGTTCGGCAACAACGCCGACGCAAGGCCCGCGAGGCCTTGCCAACCAACAAGAATTGCACAACCGAGAGGAAGCGAATGCAAACTGCACTGAACACCCCGTCGACCCCCCGCGCCGTCCCCGCGACGCCGCAGCAGCAACAAGACACTGCGGGCTCGCCCACCGGTCAGAACCTCGCGCACTACCAGATCATCCGCCGCAACGGCGCCGTCGTTCCCTTCGAACCGAACAAGATCGCCATCGCGATGATGAAGGCCTTCCTGGCGGTGCACGGCACCCAGGGCGCGGCTTCCGCCAGCGTGCGCGAAACCGTCGACACGCTGACGCAAGGCGTGATCCGCGCCATGGTGCGCTCGCGTCCGGGCGGCGGCACCTTCCACATCGAAGACGTGCAGGACCAGGTCGAGCTCGGCCTGATGCGCGGCGGCCACCATGAAATCGCGCGCGCCTACGTGCTGTACCGCGAACGCCGCACCCAGGAACGCTCCAAGCAGGGCGAGCAGGACGTGCCCGCCGCACCGGCGCTGCACGTGCTCGACAACGGCGAGCGCGTGGCCCTGGACCTGAACGAGCTCAAGGGCCTGATCGAATCGGCCTGCCAGGGCCTGGGCGACAGCATCACCGCCGCCCCCATCGTCGCCGAGACGATGCGCAACCTGTACGACGGCGTGCCGCTGGACGAGGTCTACAAGGCCTCCATCCTGGCCGCCCGCACGCTGATCGAGAAGGACCCCGACTACACCTTCGCCACCGCGCGCCTGCTGCTGCACACGATCTTCAAGGAAATCATCGGCCGCGAAGTGATGCCGGTCGAGCGCGCCACCGCCTACGCCGACTACTTCCCGCAGTTCATCAAGAAGGGCGTCGAGAACGAGCTGCTCGACGAGAAGCTGCTGCAGTACGACCTGCCCCGTCTGGGCGCCGCCCTGAAGGCCGAGCGCGACAACCAGTTCGACTACCTGGGCCTGCAGACGCTGTACGACCGCTACTTCCTGCACGTGCGCAAGACCCGCATCGAGCTGCCGCAGGCGTTCTTCATGCGCGTGGCCATGGGCCTGTCGCTGAACGAAATCGACCGCGAAGCCCGCGCCATCGAGTTCTACGAAGTGCTGTCGTCGTTCGACTTCATGTCGAGCACGCCCACCCTGTTCAACGCCGGCACGCTGCGCTCGCAGCTGTCCAGCTGCTACCTGACCACCGTGCCCGACGACCTGGACGGCATCTACGAGTCGATCAAGGAAAACGCGCTGCTGTCGAAGTTCGCCGGCGGCCTGGGCAACGACTGGACCCGCGTGCGCGCACTGGGCAGCCACATCAAGGGCACCAACGGCGAATCGCAGGGCGTGGTGCCCTTCCTGAAGGTGGTGAACGACACGGCCGTGGCCGTGAACCAGGGCGGCAAGCGCAAGGGCGCCGTCTGCACGTACCTGGAAACCTGGCACCTCGACATCGAGGAGTTCCTGGAGCTGCGCAAGAACACCGGCGACGACCGCCGCCGCACGCACGACATGAACACCGCCAACTGGATCCCCGACCTGTTCATGCGCCGCGTGATGGAAAAGGGCACCTGGACGCTGTTCTCGCCCTCCAACGTGCCTGACCTGCACGACCTGTTCGGCGCCGACTTCGAGAAGGCCTACGTCGCCTACGAAGAAAAGGCCGCCCGCGGCGAGATCAAGCCCGCGCGCACCCTCCAGGCCTCGGACCTGTGGCGCAAGATGCTCACGATGCTGTTCGAGACCGGCCACCCCTGGATCACGTTCAAGGACGCCTGCAACGTGCGCTCGCCGCAGCAGCACGCCGGCGTCGTGCACTCGTCGAACCTGTGCACCGAGATCACGCTGAACACCAGCGACACCGAAACCGCCGTGTGCAACCTGGGTTCCGTGAACCTGCTGCAGCACCTGAAGGACGGCAAGGTCGACCAGGAAAAGCTCAAGCGCACCATCTCGACCGCGATGCGCATGCTCGACAACGTGATCGACATCAACTACTACGCCGTGAAGAAGGCGCGCGACTCGAACCTGCGCCACCGCCCGGTCGGCCTGGGCCTGATGGGCTTCCAGGACGCGCTGTACGAACTGCGTATTCCCTACGCCTCGCAGGAAGCGGTGCAGTTCGCCGACGAATCGATGGAAGCCATCTGCTACCACGCCTACTGGGCCTCGACCGAGCTGGCCAAGGAACGCGGCAAGTACTCCAGCTACAAGGGCTCGCTGTGGGACAAGGGCATCCTGCCGATCGACTCGCTCGACCTGCTCGAGAAGGCCCGCGGCGGCTACGTCGAAGTGGACCGCTCGGCCACCCTCGACTGGGATTCGCTGCGCGCCAAGATCAAGGCCGACGGCATGCGCAATTCGAACTGCGTGGCCATCGCCCCCACGGCGACCATCTCGAACATCATCGGCGTGGACGCCTCGATCGAACCCTGCTTCGGCAACCTGTCGGTCAAGTCGAACCTTTCGGGCGAGTTCACCGTGATCAACCACTACCTGGTGCGCGACCTGAAGCGCCTGGGCCTGTGGGACGACGTGATGGTCATGGACCTGAAGCACTTCGACGGTTCGCTGCGTCCCATCGACCGCGTGCCGCAGGACGTGAAGGCGCTGTACGCCACCGCGTTCGAAGTCGAGACGACGTGGCTGGTGGAAGCCGCCGCGCGTCGCCAGAAGTGGATCGACCAGGCGCAGTCGCTGAACATCTACATGGCCGGCGCCTCGGGCAAGAAGCTCGACGACACCTACAAGCTCGCCTGGCTGCGCGGCCTGAAGACCACCTACTACCTGCGCACGCAGAGCGCGACGCACGCTGAAAAGTCGACGGTGCAATCGGGCCGTCTCAACGCGGTGTCGTCGGGCAACGACGCACCCTCGGGCATGAGCGCACTCGAAGCCGCCGCTGCTGCAGCGAAGGCACAGATGAGCGCAATGCCCGCCACCGACATCGCGTTCTGCGGTGTCGACGATCCGACCTGCGAAGCCTGCCAGTGATGTGCAAGTGAAGCGTCAACACACAAGACGCTTCGATCGATCAGCGAGGTGCTCGCACAAGTGAAAAGCGCGCGACGTTCAATCAATCAAGGCATTGACTGACGTCGCGCGATGCATGCGAGCAACATAACAACCCCATAAATGGCGCACGATGTGAACGAGCACTTTGCAACTCACATCGTTGCTCCGATAATTGCGCATTGGATTTTTCTATGTTGACCTGGGACGAAGAAGTCAAGCCCTCCTTACCAAAGGATATGCAACAAGGATTGCAGCAGCACCACGCATCGACCGGCGGTCTTTCCGCTGGCCGCGCGGTCGCCGCTCCGACTTCGTCGCTTGCACAACCCGCCACTGCCACCGCACCGGTGGCCGCCGCTGCAGGCCAGCGCGTCAAGGCTTCCGACAAGCGGATCATCAACGGCCAGACCGACGTCAACCAGCTGGTGCCGTTCAAGTACAAGTGGGCCTGGGAAAAGTACCTCGCCACCTGCGCCAACCACTGGATGCCGCAAGAGGTGAACATGACGCGCGACATCGCGTTGTGGAAGGACCCGAACGGCCTGACCGAAGACGAGCGCCGCATCGTCAAGCGCAACCTCGGCTTCTTCGTGACCGCCGACTCGCTGGCCGCCAACAACATCGTGCTGGGCACCTACCGCCACATCACGGCTCCCGAGTGCCGCCAGTTCCTGCTGCGCCAGGCCTTCGAGGAAGCGATCCACACGCACGCGTACCAGTACATCGTCGAGTCGCTCGGCCTGGACGAGAGCGAGATCTTCAACGCCTACAACGAAGTGCCATCGATCCGCGAGAAGGACCAGTTCCTGATCCCGTTCATCGACGCCATCAGCGACCCGAACTTCAAGACCGGCACGCACGAGACCGACCAGACGCTGCTCAAGTCGCTCATCGTGTTCGCCTGCCTGATGGAGGGTCTCTTCTTCTACGTCGGCTTCACGCAGATCCTTGCGCTGGGCCGCCAGAACAAGATGACCGGCGCCGCCGAGCAGTACCAGTACATCCTGCGCGACGAGTCGATGCACTGCAATTTCGGCATCGACCTGATCAACCAGCTCAAGCTCGAGAATCCCGGCCTGTGGACCGCAGAGTTCAAGGCCGAGATCAAGGACCTCTTCATGAAGGCCGTCGAGCTCGAATACAAATACGCCGAAGACACCATGCCGCGTGGCGTGCTCGGCATGAACGCCTCCATGTTCAAGGGCTACCTGCGCTACATCGCCAACCGGCGCGCGCAGCAGATCGGCCTCGAAACGCTCTTCCCGAACGAGGAAAACCCGTTCCCCTGGATGAGCGAAATGATTGACCTGAAGAAAGAGCGCAACTTTTTCGAAACCCGCGTGATCGAGTACCAGTCGGGTGGTGCGCTCTCCTGGGATTGAATTTTTCGATACACAACAATTCATGAATTCAAGAATTGCCCTTGCCACCGACTGCGCCAAAGAGCGCGGCATGGACGAGGGCTCAGGTGTTCATGGTGCTGGGGCTCAGATTCCAACGCCATGAATCGCTTCACGCTCCCAACGCGCGTGGAGTGCTTCAATAGGTTGATTTTTTCAACTTGATCAAGGAGAAATAGAAATGGCAACTGCAAAGAAAGCGCCGGCCAAGAAGGCCGCTGCAAAGAAGGCTCCGGCTAAGAAGGCTGTCGCCGCGAAGAAGGCTCCGGCCAAGAAGGTCGCGGCCAAGAAGGCTCCGGCTAAGAAGGCTGTCGCCAAGAAGGTCGTAGCGAAGAAGGCTCCGGCAAAGAAGGTCGCGGCCAAGAAGGTTGCAGCCAAGAAGGTCGTAGCGAAGAAGGCTGCACCGGCGAAGAAGGCCGCTGCCAAGAAGGCTCCGGCAAAGAAGGCCGCCGCCAAGAAGGCGCCTGCCAAGAAGGCCGTAGCGAAGAAGGCGCCTGCCAAGAAGGCTGCTGCCAAGAAGGCCCCTGCGAAGAAGGCTGCCGCCAAGAAGGCCCCTGCCAAGAAGGCCGCGGCCAAGAAAGCCGCGAAAAAGCCCGCTGCCAAGCCTGCCGCTGCTGCCAAGAAGCCTGCTGCCAAGAAGGCCGCCGCACCTGCGAAGGCTGCCGTAGCGCCTGCCCCTGCGGCGCAAACGACGCTGAATCCCCAGGCAGCCTGGCCGTTTCCGACGGCCAGCAAGCCCTGAGTGAATTCTCAGCGGCCTTGAAAGGCACGAAGCCCGGCACCGCAAGGTGCCGGGCTTTTTTCATGGGCGCCCGCCGCCGCTGAATCGCCGAAGCGATGCGGGCGGGTCGTCAGCGAATCACAGGTCGAGCGTCGCGCGGTCGATCTGGTAGTTCTGCGGTCCGCGCTGCGCGATCTTGAGCGCACCGATGCGGTTGCCGAGCGCTGCGCAGCGCGCCAGCGGCCATTCCTTTTCCAGGCCGTACAGCAGGCCGCCGCGCCACGCGTCGCCGCAGCCCGTGGGCTCGACCACGGCCGTGGGCGTCACGCCAGGCACGTGCTCGCGCTCGCCACCGGTCCACACCTCGCAGCCCTCGGCCGCCAGCGTGACCACGAGGCCACGCACGCGCTGCGAGATCTCGGCCAGGCTCCAGCCCGTGCGCTGCGACAGCATCTTGCCTTCGTAGTCGTTGACCACCACCCAGCTCGCGAGCTCGATGAAGTGGCGCAGCGCGTCGCCGTCGAACATCGGCAGGCCCTGGCCCGGATCGAACACGAAGGGAATGCCGGCGGCGGCGAACTGCTCGGCGTGCTGCAGCATCGCCTCGCGGCCGTCGGGCGCGATGATGCCGAGCTTGATGTCCTCGCGCGCCACCACCTTCGTGATGTGCGCCTGCTGCATCGCGCCGGGATGGAACGCCGTGATCTGGTTGTTGTCCGTGTCGTTCATGATCATCGCCTGCGCGGTGAAGGTGTCGTCGAGCTGACGCACGAACTCCGTGCTGATGCCCAGCGTGCGCATGCGCTCGGCGTAGTCGGCGCCGTCACTGCCCAGCGTGGCCATCGGCAGCGCCGTGCCGCCCAGGGCGTTGAGGCTGTAGGCGATGTTGCCGGCGCAGCCGCCGAAGTCACGGCGCAGGCCCGGCACCAGGAACGACACATTCAGGATGTGCAGCTGGTCCGGCAGTATCTGGTCGGCGAACCGGCCTTCGAAAGTCATGATGGTGTCGAACGCGAGGGAACCGCAAATCACTGCTGCCATGGGTGGACCGTAGGTTGGATGAGAAAGGGAACGAGCGGCGCGCGTGTCGGCGCTCCGCTCAGGGATAGAAAGCTTCGACGCGGTAGCCCGCGATCGGCGGCAGTGCCGCCGCCTCGCTGACCGACAGGGTCAGCGGCAGCGAGGCCTCGCGGTCGGCACGCGCGGCCAGCACGCCCGGCGCGCCGTAGTCGGCCGGCGTCAGCACGCGCCGCACGACGGCTTGTTCCTGCGTGTCGAGCAGCGACAGTTCGATGGCCGGCATGGCGAGCGGCACGGTCGCCGCATTGCGCAAGGTGAAGCTCAGCCGGTAGTCGTTGCCGCCGCTCTTCTCGCGCGCGAAGGCCGCGCCTTCGATCACGATGTCGCCGATCTGGCGCAGCGCCGCGAGCTCGCAACCGGTGTATTGGCACAGCGCCGACAGGGCGGGCCGCAGGTTCGGCTGGCGCGCCACGATGCCGTCGCGCTCGTGGCGAACGATCTGCACGATGAGGACCAACGCTGCGAGCACGGCCAGCAGCACGAGCAGGCGACGCATGCCCTTGCGTTGCCAGAAGCCAGGAGACTTGTCAGCCGGCTCGTCTTCTTCGGCGAAGGGATGGTCTTCAGGCGCCTCGAAGGTCGCGGAGAGCGAGAAATCCGGCTCGCCTTCGGCCCGCACGCCGGGGCCCGGCAGCGGCGCGGCGGCCTCTTCGTGCTGCGCGTCACGCGCCTTGGCGTTCGCGATCTTGGCCGACTTGGCGCGCGCACGGCGCAGCGCCTTCTGGATCAGGAGCTGGTCGTGGTCCTTCTCTTCCTGCTCGCGCTCCGCGGCCGCGCCGTCGTCGTTCTCACCGGTCGCTGCAACCAGCCCGCGCAGCGCTGAGCTGCGCGGCAGGTCGGGCAAGGGCGGCGCAGGCGGCGGCGATGCGGGCGGCGGCGCGCCGAGGTTCAGGTCGATGTTCGGAAACGGCGGCAGCGAACTCGCGGGCGGACGCCATGCGGGCTCGGTGGCGTCGAGGTCGGACCAGGGCTCATCCGCGGCGAGGCCGTGCGCGGGCAGCGTCAGCTCGAAAGGCAGCGGGGACGCAGCCGGCGCGACGTTGGTGGCAGCGGTCGACAGTCCGGCTTCGTCTTGCGGGGCAGGCGGTGGCGCCTGCGGCTCGGACTCGTCGTCGAGAAAGTCCGCCTCCTCGACCGCCGGCCGCACGGCCGCCAAGTCGAGGCGCGCGTCGTCGAAAGACGCCACCAGTGCGGCCATCGACGACATCGGCGAAGCTGCCGGCGTGGGTGCAGGTGCCGGCGCGGCAGGCGCGGACACCGCACCATCGGGCGCCTCCTGAAGGTCGAGCGTGGCATCGAACACGTGGCTGCAGCGGCCGCAGCGCACCCAGCCGTCCGAGATGCGAAGCTGGTCGCGCACCACCTTGAAGGTGGTGGTGCAGGCGGGGCAACGCGTGACGAGGCTCATGACCGGGCGATTGTAGGGTTGGGCCCTCGCCGTGCAGGCAGGTGCCCGGGGCGCCCGCGGTGCGAGCGCCCGGCCGCGCGCTTCAGCAGCGCGCGGTCATGAGGATCCAGCCGTCCTCGGTGTCGCTGACTTCGAGCGCGGCGTACGGCGCGTAGGCCGCCTTGAGCTCGTCGGCCTGGCGCTCGAGGATGCCGGCCAGCACCAGCGAGCCGCCGGCGGCCACATGGCTGCGCAGCAGCGGCGCCAGCACCTTGAGCGGCGTCGCGAGGATGTTGGCAAGCACCGTCTGGTACTCGCCCTTCGCTGCTTCGGGCAGGCCCGCGTTCAGCTGCACACCGTTGGCCTCGGCGTTGAGCCGGGTCGAGGAGACCGCGGCTTCGTCGATGTCGACGGCGTCGATGTTGCGCGCACCGAACTTGGCCGCGCCGATGGCCAGGATGCCGGAGCCGCAGCCGTAGTCGAGCACGCGCTGGTCGGCAAAAGCGCCCTCGCCTTGCGTCGCGATCCAGCGCAGGCACATGCGCGTGGTCGGGTGCGTGCCGGTGCCGAAAGCCAGGCCCGGGTCGAGCCGGATCACCTGCCTGGCTTGCGCGGGCGGCTCGTGCCAGGTCGGCACGATCCAGAACTCGGGCGTGATCTCGACCGGTGCGAACTGCGATTGCGTGAGCCGCACCCAGTCCTGATCAGGCACCGGCGCCACGCCGAGCACCGCGCAGCCGTCGAAGAAGTCCTGCAACGCGAGCACCGAGGCGGCCTCGTTGGCGGCATCCTCATCGGGGAACAGCGCAATCACGCGCGAGCGCTGCCAGCCCTCCTTGGGCGGCGGCATGCCGGGCTCGCCGAACAGGGCCTGCTCGGCATCGGTCTGCGCATCGGCGTCTTCGACCGACACGCTCAGCGCATCGAGGGCGTCGAGCGCATCGCCGAGCATTTCGACCCGGTCTTCCGGCGCCATGAGGCGGAGTTCAAACATACAGGGCGTTGCGCGTGGACTCAGCGCTTGTGCGCTGCGAGCCACTCTTCGAGGTAATGAATGTTCGTGCCGCCGCTCATGAACTTGGCGTCGACCATCAGCTCGCGGTGCAGCGGCATGTTGGTCTGGATGCCTTCGATCACCGTCTCGTTCAGGGCCGTGCGCATGCGCGCCATGGCCTGTTCGCGGGTGTCGCCGTACACGATGATCTTGCCGATCATCGAGTCGTAGTTCGGGGGCACGAAGTAGTTGGTGTACACGTGCGAGTCGACGCGAACGCCCGGGCCGCCCGGCGGGTGCCACATGGTGATGCGGCCCGGCGACGGCGTGAACTTCCACGGGTCTTCGGCGTTGATGCGCACCTCGATGGCGTGGCCGCGCATCTCGATCTGGCGCTGCGTGAACGGCAGCTTCTCGCCGGCGGCGACCATGATCTGCGTCTTCACGATGTCGATGCCGGTGGTGAACTCCGTGACCGGATGCTCCACCTGCACGCGCGTGTTCATCTCGATGAAGTAGAACTCGCCGTTCTCGTACAGGAACTCGAAGGTGCCGGCACCGCGGTAGCCGATCTTCTTGCAGGCGGTGGCGCAACGCTCGCCGATCTTCTCGATCAGCTTGCGCGGAATGCCGGGGGCCGGCGATTCCTCGATCACCTTCTGGTGGCGGCGCTGCATGGAGCAGTCGCGCTCGCCCAGGTAGACCGCGTTCTTGTGCTTGTCCGCGAGGATCTGGATTTCGATGTGGCGCGGGTTCTGGAGAAACTTCTCCATGTACACGGCCGGATTGTTGAAGGCCGCGGCGGCTTCCGCCTTGGTCATCTGGATCGCGTTGACCAGCGCCGCCTCGGTGTGCACCACGCGCATGCCGCGGCCACCGCCACCGCCTGCCGCCTTGATGATCACCGGGTAGCCGATCGCACGGGCGATGCGCTTGTTGGTGGCGGCGTCGTCCGACAGTTCGCCTTCCGAGCCGGGCACGCAGGGCACGCCGGCCTTGATCATGGCCTGCTTGGCCGAGACCTTGTCACCCATCGTGCGGATGTTGTCGGGCGTCGGGCCGATGAACTGGAAGCCGCTTTGCTCCACGCGTTCGGCGAAATTGGCGTTCTCGCTCAGGAAACCGTAGCCGGGGTGGATGGCTTCGGCGTCGGTCACCTCGGCGGCCGAGATGATGGCCGGCATGTTGAGGTAGCTCAGGCCCGAAGGCGCCGGGCCGATGCACACGGCTTCCTGCGCCAGCTTGACGTACTTGGCTTCGCGATCGGCTTCGGAATAGACCATCACGGCCTTGATGCCCATTTCGCTGCAAGCGCGCTGGATCCGAAGGGCGATCTCCCCCCGGTTTGCAACCAGAATCTTCTTGAACATGCTTACTCGATGATGAACAGCGGCTGGCCGTATTCGACCGCCTGGCCGTTTTCGCCGAGGATCTGCGTGACCGTGCCGGCCTTGTCGGCCTCGATTTCGTTGAGGATCTTCATCGCCTCGATGATGCAGAGCGTGTCGCCCTCGTTCACCTTGCTGCCGACTTCGACGAAGGCCGCGGCGCCCGGGCTGGACGAACGGTAGAAGGTGCCGACCATCGGCGACTTCACGGCATGGCCGCTCGGTGCGGCTTCGACGGCAGGGGCTGCGGCGGCCGGGGCAACAGCACCGGCCACGGCGGGCGCTGCCACGGCGGGCGCGGCGGCCAGGGTCTGCACGTACTGCACGGGGGCGGCACCGCCACCCTTGACGATGCGGACCTTGCCTTCGGTCTCGGTGATTTCCAGTTCGGAAATATTCGATTCGGACACCAGATCGATCAGTGTCTTGAGTTTGCGCAGATCCATGGGACTCCAGTGCCAGCTTTGCCGGTCTTTAGGAAAGAACTTGACCGAAAACCGTCGATTTTCGGCGTTTGGCGTCTAACGCCAGCTTGTGTATTTAAATTCTAACCGTGAACAAGTTGGCGTCGCCAAGCGTCCAGGTCGGTCGTTTCGAGCTTGCCCATTTTACGAGCCAGCACCGAACCGTCGGCATGGAGCACCAAGGTGAACGGCAGGCCGCCCCCCGTGTTGCCCAGATTCTTCACCAATTCCATGCCCTGCAAGCCGGCCAGCGCGGTCGGGTAGGTGACCGGCGTGCGCTGCAGGAACTTGCGCACGGCACTGGGTTGGTCGATGGCCAATCCCACCACTTGCCAGCCGTTGGCGCTGTGTTCGCGGAAAAAGGCGTCGATCATCGGCATTTCTTCGACGCAGGGCGGGCACCACGTGGCCCAGAAGTTGAGCAGCACGGGCTTGCCGCGCAGGCTCGACAGGGCCAGCTCGCCGCCCTCGGGGCGCTCGAAGCGCTGGTCCCAGAACATGGCGGCATCGAGCTTTTCGCCGCCGGTGGCCGCGACGCCGCTGTCATTGCGCTCACGCCACCAGGCGCCGGCAATGCCGGCCGCGGCAGCGACTGCCGCCACGCCGGCATACAGCATGCCGCGTCGTGTGGGCGTTGAAGTCATTACTGGTCCTTTTCTTGTTCAATGCGTCGGCGCAGCGCGTTCAGGTCGCCGCGCGGCGCGCGCCCCTGGGCGTCGGGCTTGAGGGCGCCGCGCAGGTCGTCGAGGTCGTACACCAGCAGGTGGACCCCGATTTCCTCGCCCAGCGCCCGGCTCGGCGCGTGGACGCTGAGGGCTTCGACCTGCTCGCCATGGAAGCCGGTCACCATGCGCGGCTCGTAGTCCACGTGGTGATCGATCAGGGCGATTTCGGCCGACTTGGAATCATCGCAGAACAATTGAATATAAATGTCTGACAAACGTGTGGCCGTGCCGTGCCAGACGGCGCCGCCCACATGCGGCCGGAACACGGCCATGCGCTCCATCCACTCGAGCGCGAGCAGACGCAGTGCGTGCAGTTCCTGGGGCTGGGTGTCGGCGCAGAAGACCGCGATGTAGTCGCGCACCTCGGCCTCGACCTCGTCGTTGTTGGGCAGCGCGGTGCGCGTCGGGAGGCCGAGTTCGCGCAGCGCCCGGCGCTTGGCCGGGCCGTACTCGAGCCCCTCCTCGACGACGAGTCGGGCGGCAACGGCGGCGATTTCACGCTTGGACGTGTCCATCGGGGCATTTTGCCCGCTGCGGACGTCCCTCACATGAACATCAGTACGGCGCCCGGGGCGAAGCCGCCGGGGCACCCGCAGCGCCTCCCTAGAATTGGCCGATGCACATTCATATTCTGGGTATCTGCGGCACGTTCATGGGTGGTGTGGCCGCCCTCGCACGCGAAGCAGGCCACCGGGTCACGGGCTGCGACGCCGGCGTGTACCCCCCGATGAGCGACCAGTTGCGCGCGCTCGGCATCGATCTCATCGAAGGCTTCGGCGCCGACCAGCTGGCCCTCGCCCCCGACATGTTCGTGGTCGGCAACGTGGTCTCGCGCGCCCGGCTGCCCGACGGCAGCCCCAAGTTTCCGTTGATGGAAGCCATCCTCGACGCCGGCAAGCCCTACACCAGCGGCCCGCAGTGGCTGGCCGAACACGTGCTGCAGGGCCGCCATGTGCTGGCCGTGGCCGGCACGCACGGCAAGACGACCACCACCTCGATGCTGGCCTGGGTGCTCGAACAGGGCGGCAAGGCGCCCGGCTTCCTGGTCGGCGGCGTGCCGCTGGACTTCGGCGTGTCGGCCCGGCTCGGCGACGGCCCGGCCTTCGTGATCGAGGCCGACGAGTACGACACCGCCTTCTTCGACAAGCGCAGCAAGTTCGTTCACTACCGGCCGCGCACCGCCGTGCTGAACAACCTGGAGTTCGATCACGCCGACATCTTCGACGATCTGGCCGCCATCGAGCGCCAGTTCCATCACCTCGTGCGCACCGTGCCCGGCACCGGGCGCCTGGTGGTGAACGCCACCGAAGAGAGCCTGCAGCGCGTGCTGGCCCAGGGCTGCTGGAGCGAACTCGCCCGCTTCGGCGACGGCGGCCCGGCCACGGAATGGCAGGCGCGCGGCACGCACGACGCCTTCGACGTGCTGCACCGGGGCGAAGTGGTCGGCCGGGTCGAGTGGGAACTCTCGGGCCTGCACAACCAGATGAACGCGCTGGCCGCCATCGCGGCGGCCGACCACGTGGGCGTGCCGCCGGCCGATGCGGCCCGCGCACTCGGGCGCTTTCGCAACGTGCGCCGCCGCATGGAATTGCGCGGCACGGTCGAGGGCCAAGGCGGCGCGATCACCGTCTACGACGACTTCGCCCACCACCCCACCGCGATCCGCACCACGCTCGACGGGCTGCGCAAGAAGCTCGACGACGCCGGCAAGCAAAGTGAGCGCATCCTCGCGGCCTTCGAGCCGCGCAGCAACACGATGAAGCTGGGCGTGATGGCCGCGCAACTGCCGTGGAGCCTGGAATCGGCCGACCTGTCGTTCTGCCACACGGCCGGCCTCGACTGGGACGCGGCCGCCGCGCTGGCACCGATGGGCGCACGCGCCCAGGTCGCCGGCGCGATCGAGCCGCTGGTGCAGCAGGTCGTGGCCGCGGCGCGGCCCGGCGATCACATCGTCTGCATGAGCAACGGCGGCTTCGGCGGCGTGCACGAGAAACTGCTGGACGCCCTGCGCGCCGCCCACGGATGATGAACGGCATGCGCGCGCGTGAACTGATCGACACCCTGAAGCTCCAGCCCCACCCCGAGGGCGGCTGGTACAGCGAGGTGTTCCGGTCGGCCGCGAGCGTGACGCCCGCCGACGGCCGCGCCCCGCGCAGCGCGCTGACCAGCATCTATTTCCTGCTCGAAGCCCACCAGCATTCGCGCTGGCACCGGGTGCTGTCGGACGAAGTCTGGGTGCACCTGGAAGGCGTGCCGCTGGCGCTGTGGACCTGCGACGCTGCGATGCGGACCGCGCCGGCCCACGTGAAGCTGGGCCCGGTCGATGTGCACGGCACCCGGCCGCAGCACGTGGTGCCTGCCGGCCAGTGGCAGGCCGCGCGCCCGATCCAGGGCCACGCGAGCGGCGACTACACGCTGGTCGCCTGCATGGTCGGGCCGGGCTTCGACTTCGCGGACTTCTCGCTGGTGCCGCAGGGCAGCGACGAGGCGGCGTCGATGCGGCACCACTGGCCCGACCTGGCCAGCATGCTCTAACTGATAGCGCTTCAGCCCCGGCGCTGCTTGACGGCTTGAGACAGCGTCTCGAGCACCTGCACCGAATCGTCCCAGCCGATGCACGCATCGGTGATGCTCTTGCCGTACTCCAGGCCCGAGAGCTGGTCCTTGCCCGGCGTGAACTTCTGGGCGCCCGGCTGCAGGTGGCTTTCGATCATCACGCCGAACACGCGCTTCGAACCGCCGGCGATCTGGCCGGCGATGTCCTTGGCCACGTCGATCTGCTTCTGGTGCTGCTTGGAGCTGTTGGCGTGGCTGCAGTCGACCATGAGCGTGGGCGGCAGCTTGGCGGCTTCGAGGTCCTTGCAGGCCGCTTCGACGCTGGCGGCGTCGTAGTTCGGCGTCTTGCCGCCGCGCAGGATCACATGGCAGTCGCGGTTGCCGTTGGTCTGCACGATCGCGACCTGGCCGTTCTTGTGCACCGACAGGAAGTGGTGGCCGCGCGCCGCCGCCTGGATGGCGTCGGTGGCGATGCGGATGTTGCCGTCGGTGCCGTTCTTGAAGCCGATGGGTGCCGACAGGCCCGAGGCCAGCTCGCGGTGCACCTGGCTTTCGGTGGTGCGCGCGCCGATGGCGCCCCAGGCGATCAGGTCACCGATGTACTGCGGCGAGATCACGTCGAGGAACTCGCTGCCCGCCGGCAGGCCCAGGCGGTTGATGTCGATCAAGAGCTGGCGCGCGATGCGCAGGCCTTCGTCGATGCGGTAGCTCTCGTCCAGGTACGGGTCGTTGATGAGCCCCTTCCAGCCGACCGTGGTGCGCGGCTTCTCGAAGTACACGCGCATCACGATCTCCAGCGTGCCGGCGTACTTGTCGCGCTCGGCCTTGAGGCGGCGGGCGTACTCGAGGGCCGCGGCCGGGTCGTGGATCGAACACGGGCCCATGATCACCAGCAGCCGGTCGTCCTTGCCGGCCATGATGTTGTGGATGCCGCGGCGGGTGCCGGTGATCAGCGTTTCGATCGGCGTGCCGCGGATCGGGAAGAAGCGGATCAGATGTTCGGGAGGGGGGAGCACGTTGATGTCCTTGATGCGTTCGTCGTCGGTCTTGCTGGTTTTTTCGACGCTCGCATACCAGCTGTCGCCGGCGGGAGGGGTGTTCGTGCTCATGGTTCTCTTCCTTGTTGGTGTGAATGAAAAATCGTCAGGGCATAAAAAAACCGCCGGGGGCTGGAAGCCACCGGCGGTTCTGGGAGGGTGTTCGTTTGCTTTACGCGCTCGCCTCTCGTCCGCCGGAAACCGGGAACCAAAAGTAGGCAAAAAAGTAAGCGCGGAGGGCGGACATGTGGGCGGAATGTAGCACGGAAAACAAAAACCCGGCCAGGCGGCCGGGTCGGTGTTGTTTTTACCTGTAGCCGGATTCGTTGGCGTTATGGATGATCCAGATCAGGTTGCCGCTGCTGAAATCGCCCATGCCGCCGCCCGCGAAGATCAGGCGGCCCTGGCCCTTGTAGGTCATCTCGAAGCGGTGGCGATCGCTGCCGAAGTAGAACGGAATCCAGGCCTTGCCGGTGATGTAGGCGCCCTGGTCGGTGGGCTGGCCGGCGAGGTCGGTGACCTGCTTGGTGCTCATGCCGATCTGCAGGCGCGTGAACTTGCTGTTGCGCGCCGGGTTGCCGGTGATCTCGCCCTCGAAACCGTTCAGGCCCTTGACCGTGCGGCCGCTGCCGGCCTCGACCTTGGAGGAATCGACCACGTTGCCGCGTGCGTCCAAACCGGCCTTCGAGCCGCTGGGCGCCGCGGGCGCGGCAGCGGCCGGGGCGGGTGCCGGTGCGGCGGCGGGCTGGCTGCCCGAACCGCCGCGCGATGCGCAACCGGCTGTGGCCAGCGCGACCACGGCGGTCACGGCCCACAGCACGGCGGGCGAATTGATCCTGTTCCCCATTGAAATGCTCCTTGATTCGTCGTTCGCAAAAAAGGAGCGCAGCTTAGCAACCGAATGAAACGGCCGGCAAGTGCCGAAAGTCCTAAGCCGTTCCACCTACCGTCAGGCCGTCGATGCGAAGGGTCGGCTGGCCGACGCCCACGGGCACGCTCTGGCCTTCCTTGCCGCAGGTGCCGACGCCCGAATCGAGCGCCATGTCGTTGCCGATCATGGTCACGCGGGTGAGCGCGTCGGGGCCGTTGCCCACGATGGTCGCGCCCTTCACCGGGTACTGGATCTTGCCGTTCTCGACCCAGAAGGCCTCGCTGGCCGAGAACACGAACTTGCCGCTCGTGATGTCGACCTGCCCACCGCCGAAGTTGGTGGCGTACAGGCCCTTCTTGATGCTGGCGACGATTTCCTGCGGGTCCTTGTCGCCGCCGAGCATGTAGGTGTTGGTCATGCGCGGCATCGGCACGTGGGCGTAGCTCTCGCGGCGGCCGTTGCCCGTGGGCTTGACCTTCATGAGGCGGGCGTTCATCGAGTCCTGGATGTAGCCCTTGAGGATGCCGTCCTCGATCAGCACGTTGCGCTGGCTGGCGTGGCCTTCGTCGTCCACGTTGAGCGAGCCGCGGCGGTCGGCGATGGTGCCGTCGTCGAGCACCGTGACGCCCTTGGCCGCCACGCGCTGGCCGATGCGGCCCGAGAACGCGCTCGAGCCCTTGCGGTTGAAGTCGCCCTCCAGGCCGTGGCCGATGGCTTCGTGCAGCAGGATGCCGGGCCAGCCCGAACCGAGCACCACCGTCATCTCGCCGGCCGGGGCCGGACGGGCGTCGAGGTTGGTCAGCGCGGCCTTCACGGCGTGGTCGACGTACTCGGCGATCTGTTCGTCGGTGAAGTAGGCCAGGCCGAAACGCCCGCCGCCGCCGCCCGAGCCGACCTCGCGGCGCCCGTTCTGCTCGGCGATCACGGTGACCGACAGCCGCACCAGCGGCCGCACGTCGGCCGCCAGCGTGCCGTCGGCGCGCGCCACCATCACCACGTCGTATTCGCTGGCCAGGCCGGCCATGACCTGCGCCACGCGCGGGTCGCGCGAGCGGGCGAGCTGCTCGACCTTCTCGAGCAGCTTCACCTTGGCCGTGCTGTCGAGCGTGGCGATGGGGTCGATGCCGCCGTAGAGCGAGCGGCTGGAGGCGATCTTGCGCGGCACGGTCTTCACGCGCGCGGTGCGACCGGCGGAGGAAATGGAGCGGACCGTGCGCGCCGCGTCGAGCAGCGAGGCCTCGGAGATGTCGTCCGAATAGGCAAAGGCGGTTTTCTCGCCGCTCACGGCACGCACGCCGACGCCCTGGTCGATGCTGAAGCTGCCGGTCTTGACGATGCCTTCCTCGAGGCTCCAGCCCTCGCTGCGGGTGTACTGGAAGTACAGGTCGGCATCGTCCACGCGGTGCGCGGTGATCTCGGCCAGGGCCTTGCTCAGGTGCGATTCGTCCAAGCCGAACGGCGTGAGCAGGAGCTGTTGCGCCGTGGCGAGGCGCTCGATGGTGGGTTCGCGGGAGATCATGACTGTCATTCTAGGCAGCCGCCCCCGTCCGTGCCGCCCCGGGGGACTCTAGTTCTGGGCGAGTTTGCGGGCCCGCGCGATCGACATCAGGATGCCCAGCCCCAGCCCCAGCGTGACCATGGCGGTGCCGCCGTAGCTGATGAACGGCAGCGGCACGCCCACCACCGGCAGGATGCCGCTGACCATGCCCATGTTCACGAAGGCGTAGGTGAAGAAGATCATGGTCACCGCCCCGGCCAGCAGGCGCGAGAACAGCGTGGTCGCGTTCAGCGCGATAGTCAGCCCGCGGAAGATCAGCAGGATGAAGGCCGCGATCAGCGCCAGGTTGCCGATCAGGCCGAATTCCTCGGAGTACGCCGCGAAGATGAAGTCGGTGGTGCGCTCGGGAATGAATTCGAGGTGCGTCTGCGTGCCCTGCATGAAGCCCTTGCCGCCCACGCCGCCCGAGCCGATGGCGATCATCCCCTGGATGATGTGGAAGCCCTTGCCCAGCGGGTCCTTGCTGGGGTCGAGCAGCGTGCACACGCGCTGCTTCTGGTAGTCGTGCAGCACGCGCCAATCGACGCCGTCGACGCACAGCTGCGACTCGAAACCCACGATCAGCGTGATGGCCACCGCGCCGAGCACCACTGGCGGCACGATCAGCTTCCACGGCAGCCCGGCAAAGAAGATCACCGCCAGCCCGGCCGCCAGCACCAGCAGCGAGGTGCCCAGGTCGGGCTGCTTCATGATGAGCCCGACCGGCACCGCCAGCAGCAGCGTCGCCACCACGAAGTCGAGCGGACGCAACTGGCCTTCGCGGCGCTGGAACCACCAGGCCAGCATCAGCGGCATGGCGATCTTGAGGATTTCGCTGGGCTGGATCACCACGCCCACGTTGATCCAGCGCTGGGCGCCCTTCTTGGTGATGCCGAACAGCGCCACCGCAATCAGCAGCGCCACCCCCGCCGCATAGAGCGGCACGGCGAACGCCATGAGCCGCTGCGGCGGCACCTGCGCCACCACGAACATGATGCCGCCGGCCAGCAGCATGTTGCGGCCATGGTCGAGAAAGCGCGTGCCATGGTCGTAGCCGGAGGAATACATGGTGAGCAGCCCGGCAAAGGCGAGCAGCATCACGGCAAAGGCCAGGAAGCCGTCGAAGCCCTGGAAGATGGGCGCAATGCGACGCGCCAGGGAGGGCTGGTTGAACACGGCAGACATGATGGGGGCGGATTATCCCCGCCCCGCCCGACCCTTCAGTCGAAAACGAGCTGAACGACCGTGCGCCCCGGTCGGCTTTCGATCGCCAGCCGGGCTCCGATGGCGGCGGCGCGCTTGGACAGCGCCTCCGGCACCTCGGCGGCGTCGAAGCCCACGCCGTTGTCGATCACCCGCAGGCGCACGGCGCCGTCGCGCGCGTCGGCCTCGATGCGCAGCGCGCTGGCGTGGGCATGCTGCAGCACGTTCGAGATGGCCTCGAACAGCAGGAACTGCAGCTGCCGCGTGGCGTGGGCGTCAAGCTGCGTCACCGGGGGCAGCTCGTCCACGCCCCACTCGAAGGCGATGTCCGCGGCGGCCAGCCGAGGCTCCAGCCGGTAGCGCAGCGCCGCCAGCAGCGCGCCGATGTCGCCGGGCGGCAGGTGGATGGAGTCGATCGACAGCTTGAGCTGGTCGAGCGAGTCGCGCAGGGTGCGCAGCAGTTCCTCGGGGCTGGTCTGGCCCGACTGCAGCTGGCGGATCGCCGAGCTGATGTGCGAGCCCACGCCGTCGTGCATGTCGCGCAGGATGCGCTCGCGCTCGTGGGTGCGCGCCTGGTCGCGGGCCACCTCCTCCAGCTCGGCGTAGGTGGAAGCGAGTTCGCGTTCGCGCTGCGCCACCCGGTCGGCCAGCGTCTTGACCCAGCCGCGCGCCTGCACGCTCGCGAAGTGGAAGCGCCGCAGCACGATGAGCAGCAGCGCCACGCCGAACATCACCGAGGAATAGCGCACCCAGGTGGTCTCGCCGTAGGCGTCGCTCAGGCGGATCACCAGCCAGTCGCGCGTGCCGAAGGCCACCGTGACCAGCGCAGCGCCGGCCACCAGCAGCCGCTCGACGCTGGGCCGGCGCACCGTGGCGACGGCAAAGGCGGCCACGAAGCCGAGGACGATCGTGATCTCGACCGCCAGCCAGGCCGTGAGCCAGCGCGGCTCCTCGCGGTTCAGCGCCAGCCAGGTGAACACCACGGTGCCGGCCACCACGGCCGCCGTCGGCCAGCGCACCCAGCGCGTGCGCGGGCTCTGCGCCCAGTCCGCAAGGTGGTAGCAGAACATCATGGCGGACGCGGCCCAGCCCGCGTAGCAACCGGCCATCAGCACGCCCCACAGCTGCCACGGCAGCGGCGGCTCGGGAATCATGGCGTCGGCCACGCGCAGCGCCCAGCAGAACTCGGCGACCGCGGCCCAGAAGTAGAGCGCGTCGCGCTGGCGGCGGCCGGTCGCGCCGGTGTCGACCTGGGTGAACCACAGCGCCAGCGCGATGCTGCCGACGATCAGGCTGAACGCCGTCAGCAGCACCGACCCCGTGAAGCGCCAGGCGTAGGCGCCTTCGAACAACGCGGTGCGCACCGGCGTCGCCGGCCCGATGGTGACGCGCGACAGGCCGGCGCGCCGTTCGCTGTCGGCGCGGATGCGGATCTGCAGCAGGTTCTCGCCCTCTTTCAGCAGCAGCCCGGGCACCGGCACGTAGACGGGGGCCTTGGCGTAGTCGGCGCGGTTGCCCTGGCCGAGGTCACCATAGGACTGCAGCAGCGCGCCGTTGAGCTGCACCTCGAAGACGCTGCCGGCGCGGGGAATGAAGACGCCCCAGGGCACCTCGGGCAGGGTCTCGACCCGGAACGGCAGCTCGAAGCTCGCGAAGCCGGTGCGGCCGCGGTGCCGGCGGTCCCAGTGGTAGGACAGGTCGACCGCTTCGGTCTGCACGACACCGTCGATGGTGGTGGTCACCCTGGCGTGGCGCAGCTCGATCGGACCCTGCGTCTCCCCTGCGGCGGCGCCCCCCGCGGCAAGCAGCGCCGCCAGCCCGAGCAGGCACAGGAACGCCAGCCGCCGCAGCATCCGCCCTCAGCCCGGGTGGGACAGCAGGCCGAGGCGCGTGGCCTCGAACACCGCTTCGCTCTTGGAATGCACCGCGAGCTTGCCGTAGAGGTTCTTGATGTGGGTCTGCACCGTGTGCACGCTCAGGCCCTTGAGGCGCGCGATCTCGGCGTACGAGAAGCCGCGCGCGATCAGCGTCAGCACCTCGTGCTCGCGCGCCGAGAGCAGGCCGCGGTCGGCCTCGTCGAGCGCCGTCTCCGCCAGCGCCGCGCCAGTGGTGCCCGGCACGGCCGCCTGCAGGCTGCGGTACTTGGCGAGCACGCGGCGCGCGATCATGGGCGAGATCGGCGAGGCGCCGGCCTTCATCTCGACGATGGTCTGCGCGATGTCTTCCGGTGCGGCGTCCTTGTGGATGTAGCCGACGGCGCCGGCCTCGATGCTGGCCAGCACGTTCTCCTCGTCGCCGAAGACCGACACCACGAGCGGCTCGCAGCCGGGAAAGCGCGCGACGGCATCGCGGATCACGTCCAGGCCGGTGCCGTCGGGCATGCCGAGGTCGACCAGCAGCACGTCGGGGATGGTCGCGGTTGCGGCCAGCCAGCTGCGCGCTTCCTGCACGGTGCCGGCGCTGCCCAGCCAGAACAGGCGCGGGCTGCGCTGCACGCTGGCCTCGAAGAAGGCGCGTGCGCGGCTGTCGTCCTCGACCACGAGCACGCCCCAGCGGCGTGGCATCCCGTCATCCTGTACCTCGGTGTTCATGGGATGAAGCATAAGCCTGGGCACCCACCGCCACGCGGGGCCTGCCTCCCTCGTTCATGGGATGCCCCCTGCCAGATGCGTCACGAAACTTGTCTCTTCTTTCCGCCCTTGCGCCGCACCGCCGCCCCCTGCGCGGCCGCACCGTGAATACTTTCGAATTCCAGCCACGCCCTCGCGGCCTTCTCATGGGCCGATTCGCAGGGATTTGTGGGGTCACCGCGCCGTGAGCGGTGCGGACCTCATGCAAAATTGTCTGAATCCGGCCACGGGGCGCGACCAGCGCACCCCAGTCACCTCCTCCCATGGAACCGCAAACCACCCATCTGTTGTATCTGCACGGCTTCCGTTCGTCGCCCCGCTCGACCAAGGCGCGGCTGGTGGCGAAGCACGTGGCGCGCGAGCACCCGAACCTGGAGTGGTGGTGCCCGCAGCTGCCGCCGTCGCCGCACGATGCGATCGACATGGTGATGAAGGGCATCGCGCACTGGCCGCGCAAGTCGATGGCGGTGATCGGTTCGTCGCTGGGCGGTTTCTACGCCACCTACGTCGCCGGCATGACGCGCTGCCGCGCCGTGCTGCTCAACCCCGCGGTGCACCCGGCGCGCGACCTCACGCGCTACATCGGCAGCCAGACCGCCTGGCACGATCCGGCCGAGCACTTCTATTTCCAGCCCGAATTCATCCAGGAGCTGCGCGCCATGGAAATCGGCGCGCTCACGCGGCCCGAGCGCCTGTTCGCAATCATCGCCAAGGGCGACGAGGCGCTCGACTGGCACGAGATGTCGGCGCGCTACCCCGACAGCCGCATCAAGCTGCTCGAGGGCGGCGACCATGCGCTGTCCGATTTCGAAAAAGCGCACCTCGACGACGTGATGGCGTTCATCAACCCCGTCTAGCGTCCGCCCCGGGCCCGGAAGGGCGTCCGATCCCGCGTGGGAGAATCGCCGGATGTTTGTATTGTTTGAAGAAGCCGGCAAATACCTCGGCGGCCGCATCCTGTCGGAAGCCGAAGCCTCGGCACAGGTCGAGCTCGAGACCGGCAAGCGCGTCAAGGTCAAGGGCGCCAACATCGTTCTGCGTTTCGAAAAGCCGTCCCCGGCCGAGCTGATGGCCGAGGCGCGCACGCTCGCCGCCGCCATGGACCTCGACCTCGCCTGGGAATTCGCAGCCGAAGGCGAGTTCGGCTTTGCCGACCTGGCCGCCGACTATTTCAGCGACAAGCCCTCGCTCGCCCAGCAGGCCGCCGCGCTGTTCGCGCTGTTCGAGGCGCCGCACTACTTCCGCCGCGCGGGCAAGGGGCGCTTCAAGAAGGCGCCGGCCGAGATCGTGCAGCAGGCGCTGGCCGCCATCGAGAAGAAGAAGGCCATCCAGGCGCAGATCGTCGAATGGGCGGGCCAGCTGGCCGAGGGCGTGTGCCCGCCGCCGATCCGCGAGCAGCTCTACAAGATCCTGTTCAAGCCCGACAAGAACGCGCCCGAGTACAAGGCCGTGGTCGACGCCGCGCGCGCCACGCAGCGCCCGCCGCTCGACCTGCTGGAGCGCGCCGGCGCCATCGATTCGCCCTACCAGTTCCACTGGCGGCGCTTCCTGTTCGAGAACTTCCCCAAGGGCACCGGCTTTCCCGCGCTCGCGGCGCCGGCCGTCGCCGACGACCTGCCGCTGGCCGACGGCGTGCGGGCCTTCTCGATCGACGACTCGCAGACCACCGAAATCGACGACGCGCTGTCGGTGCAGGGCATGGGCAGCGGCACCATCACGGTCGGCATCCACATCGCCGCACCGGGCCTGGCGCTGACGCCGGGCAGCGCCATCGACGCCGTGGCGCGTGCGCGCATGTCCACCGTGTACATGCCGGGCTACAAGATCACCATGCTGCCCGACGAGGTGGTCGACACCTACACGCTGCTCGAAGGCGGCGACCGCCCGGCCGTGTCGCTCTATGCGCGCTTCGACGAAGCCACGCTCGAGCTGCAGGGCACCGAGACGAAACTCGAACGCGTGCCGATCGTCGCCAACCTGCGCCACGACCAGCTCGACGCTGTCGTCACGCAGCCCTGGCTCGAAGACGCCACCTTCAACTCCGACAACACCCCCGACGCCGCCGCGAAGCTGCGCGCGCCGCTCTCCCTCCTGTTCCGCCTGGCCAAGCACCTGAAGGCGCAGCGCGAAGTGGTGCGCGGCAAGCCCGAGAACTTCAGCCGGCCCGACTACAACTTCCGCCTCGTCGGCAACGACGGCGCGGAGCCTACCGGCAACGAGCAGGTGCAGATCAGCACGCGCCAGCGCGGCGCGCCACTCGACCTGATCGTGTCCGAGGCCATGATCCTGGCCAACAGCAGCTGGGGCGGCTGGCTGGGCGAGCTCGGCGTGCCGGGCCTGTACCGCAGCCAGGCCAGCCTGGCGCCCGGCATCAAGGTGCGCATGGGCACGCGCGCGCTGCCGCACGCGGGCCTGGGCGTGAAGAGCTACGCCTGGAGCACCTCGCCGCTGCGCCGCTACACCGACCTCGTGAACCAGTGGCAGATCATCGCGGCCGCGCGCCACGGCAAGACCGCCGCGCTGGCCGCGCCCTTCAAGCCGAAGGACGCCGACCTGTTCTCGATCCTGTCGGGCTTCGATGCGGCCTACGCCACGTACAACGCCTACCAGGGCGGCATGGAGCGCTTCTGGACGCTGAAGTACCTGCAGCAGCAGGGCATCACCGAGCTCGAGGCCACGGTCATCAAGGACATTCCCAACGGTGCGCTGGTGCGCGCCGACACGCTGCCGCTGGTGTTCCCGGTGGCCGGCCAGCAGGAGCGCGGCGCGCGCGTGCGCGTGAAGCTCGGCGAGATCGATGAGATCGCGCTCGACGTGAGCGGCACCGTGCTCGAACGCTTCGACGTGCCGCAGGCCGATGCCGCAGCCGCTGACGGCGGCGAGGACGACGAGGAAGAAGTCGCCGGCCCGATCGCCATCGCGGTCGACCTGAGCGACACCGAGGCCGCACCCGACCCGGCGACGACCACGCCTGCATGACCCCCGGTCGAACGACCGGAGACACGCGACCCCTGGAGGAGTTTCGAGAATGAATCTCAAGGACCTCAGCACGCTGCAGATCGCTCTGGGCGTGTCGGTCATCGCGCATGCCGCGTTGCTCGCGGTGCGCTTCGTCGATCCCGAATCGCTCAACCGGGTCTTCAGCGAAACCCCGCTCGAGGTGATCCTGGTCAACAGCAAGACCAACGACAAGCCCGACCCCGCGGCCCGCGTGATGGCGCAGACCACGCTCGCGGGCGGCGGCGACCTCGACAAGGGCCGGGCCACCAGCCCGCTGCCGCCGTCGAGCTTCACCACCATGGGCGACTCGTTCGAAGAGTCGCGCCGCCAGGTCGAGGCCATGCAGGCCCAGCAGATGCAGATGCTGGCGCAGCTCAAGCGCGAGCTGGCCGCCATGCCCGTGCCCGATCCGCGCCAGGCCGGCGACCCGACCGAGGCCGCCGCGCGCGAGGAAAAGCGCCGCCAGATGGTCGCGCTGCTCGCCGAGATCGAGCGCCGCGTGAACGAGGAAAACGCGCGCCCCAAGAAGCGCTACCTGAGCCCCGCCACGCGCGAGGCCGCCTACGCGCTGTACGTCGACACGCTGCGCCGCCGCATCGAGGTCAAGGGCACCGAGAACTTCCCGACCGCGGCCGGCAAAAAGCTCTATGGCGAACTCAAGATGACCGTCACCATCAACCACGACGGGCGCGTGCTCGACGCCGTGGTCGACGAAAGCTCGGGGAACACCACGCTGGACCGCCGTGCCCAGGCCATCGTGCGCAGCGTCGGCAACTTCGGCAAATTCACCGACGCGATGCGCAAGCAGACCGACCAGATCGTGCTGCAGTCGCGCTTCAAGTTCACGCGCGACGAGACCATCGAGCTGTCGTCCCAATAGCAACAGCACCCCAGCAGAACACGGAGCATCGGCCATGGATCAGTACTGCGTCATGGGCAACCCCGTCGAGCACAGCCGCTCGCCCCGCATCCACGCGCGCTTTGCCGAACTCTGCGGCCAGCCCATGGCCTACGGCCGGCGCCTGGTGCCGATCGGCGCCTTCGCAGAAGGCATCGCCGCCTTCCGCAGCGAAGCGGCCGCGCAGGGCGATGCGGCACGCGGCTGCAACGTCACCGTGCCCTTCAAGTTCGACGCCGCCGCGCTTGCGCAGCACACCAGCGAGCGCGCCACGCTGGCGCAGGCGGTGAACACGCTGCGCTTCGAGGCCGACGGCAGCATCCATGCCGACAACACCGACGGCATCGGCCTGGTCAACGACATCGTGCGCAACGCCGGCGTGCCGCTGGCGGGCCGGTCGCTGCTACTGATCGGCGCCGGCGGCGCCGCGGCGGGCGTGCTCGGGCCGCTGCTCGACGCGGGCGCCGCGCACGTCGTGGTGGCCAACCGCACGCTCGACAAGGCCATCGCGCTGGTGCAGCGCCATGCCGCGCTCGCGCTGCGCCACGGCGCCACGCTCGAGGCCTGGGCGCTCGACGACGTGCCGGGCGACTTCGACGTGGTGGTCAACGCCACCGCCTCCAGCCTCGCGGGCGACGCGGTGCCCGTGCGCGCGCAGGTGCTGCGTCCCGGCGCGCTGGCCGTCGACATGATGTACGGCCCCGCCGCCGCAGGCTTCATGGCCTGGGCCGAAGCGCACGGTGCGGTCGCGCGCGACGGCCTCGGCATGCTGGTGGAACAGGCCGCCGAGGCCTTCGAATTCTGGCGCGGCGTGCGCCCGCCGTCGGCGCAGGTGCTGGCCGAGCTGCGCGCCTCGCTCGCCGCCGGCGCATGAAGGGCCTGCTGCGCCTGATCGCCTGCCTCGTGGTGGCGGGCCTGGCGCTCGAACTGTTCTTCGTGGTGCGCATCGCGGCCATGGCGGTGATCGATCCGCAGAGCACGGCCTTCCAGCGCTCCGAGGCCTGGCGCGTCGCCCTCTCGCAGGGCCGCGACGGAGGATGGCGCCAGGACTGGGTGCCCTACTCGCAGATCAACGACACCCTCAAGCGCGCCGTGATCGCCAGCGAAGACGCCGGCTTCGTCGACCACAACGGCGTCGAGTGGGAAGCCATCGAGCGTGCGCGCCAGCGCAACGCCCGCGCCGAACAGCTGGCCGCCAAGCGCATGGCGCGCGCGGCGGCACGCGGCAAGCCGGCGCAACCGGCCCCGCTGCGCGGCGGCTCCACCATCACGCAGCAGCTCGCGAAGAACCTGCTGCTGTCGGGCGAACGCACCATGCTGCGCAAGGGCCAGGAGCTGGTGCTCGCCACGCTGCTCGAGGTGCTGCTCGACAAGCGGCGCATCCTCGAGATCTACCTGAACAACGTCGAATGGGGCGAAGGCGTGTTCGGCGCCGAGGCCGCGGCGCAGTACTACTTCAGGAAGCCCGCCGCGCGCCTGAGTTCCTACGAGGCCGCGCGCCTGGCCGTGATGCTGCCGAGCCCGAAGTTCTTCGAGCGGCGGCCCAATTCGTCGTACATCAACGGACGGGCATCGACGATCGTGGCGCGGATGCCGGCGGTCGACCTGCCCTGAGCTTGCGCACCGCGCCTTCCACCGCCAGCACGGCGACGAAGCCGATCGCGTAGGCCAGCACGTCCCACCAGTCGGCGGTGGCACCGAGCACGATGCGCAGCGCGCGGTTCGGAATGTGCAGGTGCCACGTCGACGCAAGGAACTGCCCCAGCTCCACCAGCAGCCCCACGCCGAAGGCCGCCAGTGCGAGCGGCAGCACGCGCGCGGCGACGAAGGTCTTGAACACGAGGTACACCCACGCCACGGCCAGCACGTCGCCGAAGAAGCTTCGCACCCAGCCCCAGCGCGCGCCGACGGTGGCCAGCAGCACGAGCAACACAAAGAGGGCCACCGCCCACGCCAGGGAAAGAAGATCGAATCGCCATCGCATGGCCCGTATCATCGCCTCCATATGCTGGCAAAGCTCACAGGTTGGTTGCTGCTGGGAATCGTCCGATTGCTCACCGGCGCGCAGGCGCGCTGGTACGGCTGTCCACCGAAGGCCGAGCAGCGCATCTACTTCGCGAATCACCAGAGCCACGCGGACCTCGTGATGATCTGGGCCGCGCTGCCCGAAGAGCTGCGCAGCATCACGCGGCCGATCGCGGCGCGCGACTACTGGGCCAACACGCCGGTCAAGCGCTGGATCACGACGGAGGTGTTCAACGCGGTGTATGTGGAGCGGGCGGCCACGGGGGCTGCACCGGTGGCGCCGCCGCCGGAAACACCGCCTCAGGCACCGCCACGCGCGGCGCCCATCGCCCCGGCCGAGCGCATCGAGCCGTCGATGGAGCCGCTGCTGCCGATCGAAACTGTGTCTCACGCACCGGCCGCCGAAGGCCCGCAGGAGATTCAGGGACAGCTCGACCTGCCCGCGCCCCCACCGCCCCCACCACCGGTCGCACCGCCGCCGGTCATCGAACCCGAAGCACCGGCCGCCGCGCTCGAGCCGCCCGCCGCCGACCCGCTCGCGCCACTCATCGACGCGCTGCGCAGCGGCGACTCGATCATCATCTTTCCCGAAGGCACGCGCGGCCACACCGGCGAGCCGCAGAAATTCAAGTCGGGCCTGTACGCGCTGGCGACGATGTTCCCCGACGTGGTCCTCGTGCCGGCCTGGATCGACAACGTGCAGCGCGTGATGCCCAAGGGCGAGATCGTGCCCGTGCCCATCCTGTGCTCCGTCACCTTCGGCGCGCCGATCCGCGTCGAAGCAGGCGAAGAGCGCCGCCCTTTCCTCGACCGTGCGCGTGCCGCCGTGATCGCATTGCGCGACGTCTGAAGGTATGAACCAGTTCCTGCGCAGCCTCAGCCCGACCCAGCAGGTCGCGGCCCTTTTCCTGATCGTCTTCGGCTTGCTCTTCATCGTGAGCACCGCCGTCTTCTTCCTGAGCTTCAAGGAGCGGCGCAACCCGGTGCACGACGAGTCGTGGCAGGCCGAGCTGGCGCATTTCCGCGCGCTGCTGGGCACCACCTGGTTCATGGTGATCGTGTTCTGGATCGGCTGGGCGCTGGGCGAAACGGTGGCCACGGTGCTGTTCGCGCTGATCGCGTTTTTTGCGCTGCGCGAATTCATCACGCTCTCGCCGACGCGGCGCGGCGACCACCGCAGCCTGATCCTCGCGTTCTTTGTGGTGCTGCCGATCCAGTTCTGGTTGGTGGCCACGGCGCGCTTCGACCTGTTCACGGTGTTCATCCCGGTCTACGTCTTCCTCGCCATTCCGGTGGCGAGCGCGCTGGCGAACGACCCCAGCCATTTCCTCGAGCGCAACGCCAAGCTGCAGTGGGGCATCATGGTCTGCGTCTACGGCATGAGCCACGTGCCCGCGCTGCTGCTGCTGACCTTCCCCGGCTACGAAGGCAAGAGCGCGTTCCTCGTGTTCTTCCTGGTGTTCGTGGTGCAGACCTCGGTGCTGGTGCAGCACCTGATCTCGCGGCGCATGCAGCGCACGCCGTTCGCGCCGAACGTGAGCCGCAGCTTCAACTGGACCAGCTGGGGCGTCGGCATCGTCGTGGCCAGCCTGGTGGGCGCGCTGTTCTCGTTCATCACGCCGTTCAAGTTCGGGCAGGCGCTCGCGGTGTCGATCATTGCCTGCGTCGCGGGCTCGATGGGCCACCTCGTGATGAAGGCGCTCAAGCGCGACCGCGGCATTCCGAACTGGGGGCAGAAAGGCGTGGGCGTGACCGGCGCCAACGGCCTGCTCGACCGCGTCGACGCGCTGTGCTTCGCGGCGCCGATCTTCTTCCACTCGATCCGCTGGTACTTCAACGTCTGAAGCACCGGACGGCGGGCGATCAGACCTTGCGCCGCACCACCCGATCGAAGGCCTGCTTCGCGCGCCGTCCTAGAGCCCTCGTCTTCAGCGCCTGAAGCTCGCGCTTGAGCCGCGTGCGCTGCTCGGCCGAGAGCGCTGTGCCGAAACGCCCGAGTGCCAGCTCCAGCGCCTCGCGCTGCGCCGCCACCCGACCCTGCCGCCCTTCAGCCTCGGCCAGCCATTCGCAGGCATTGGCCACGCGCTCGCGCAAGGCCGCGTCGCCCGACTCGCCGAAGCGCGCGATGAGCACGCGGTAGGCCTTGGCCTGGCCCGGCAGGTCGTCCATCTTGTCGAAGGCCTTGGCCTTGTTGATCAGCGACTTGGCGGCCCACAGCTGCAGGGCGCTGTCCCGCGCCATCGCCGTGCGCGCGATCACCTCGTCGTAGCTGGCCACGGCCTCGGCGAAGCGGCCCGCGCGGCGCAGCACGGCGCCCTTGCGGAACAGCGCACCGGCCACGCGCGCGCGCAGGTCGGGCAGCTCGGAATTGCCCCAGCGCGCAACGATTTCGTCGTGCACGCGCATCTCGTCCGCGGGCCGCGCGAGGCGGTCGAGCGCGGTGCTCTTGTATTGCAGGCACAGCGCCACCTGCGACTGCATCTCGGTGGAGGCATCGGCGCCGTAGCGCGCGTCCATCGCGTCGGCGGCCTCGACGACCTCGGCGAAGTGCTCGAGCGCCAGCAGGCAGAAGGTCTTGTGCGACAGAGCGCGGGCGCACTGGCGGCGCATGAGCGGGTGCGGCGACGCGGCATGCGCCGCGAGCACCTCGTCGAAGAGCGCGATGGCCTCGCGCGATGCGCCCGCGTCACCGAGCTTGCGGCCTTCGCGAACGGTGTCGCACGCCGCATCGAAGAGCTCGGCCGGCAACTCGCCGGCCTCGAGGCCGCCGGTCTTGCGCAGCCGCTTCAGGCAGGCCTCGCGCCCGGCCATGGCCTTCACGCGCAGCTCGCGCAGTTCGGGCGTGGCGCCGTCGCGCGACGCCGCCACGAGTGGCTCGTACACCGCAAGCGCCGCCTCGGGCCGCCCCAGCAGATCGAGCAGCACGAAGCCCTTGTGCAGCAAGGTGGTGGCCACGGTGCGCTGCACCACGGCGTCGCCGTCGCGCGCGAAGGTGCCGAGCAGGCGCTCGCAGGCAGCCAGCGCGGCCTCGCCGTCGCCCTGGTCGCGCAGCCCCACGGCCCATTCGTGGGCGCGCACGGCCGCGAGGCGGCGCACCTGCGCGGAGGCGTCGTGGCCGTAGCGGTCGAGCAGCCAGCCGACCAGCTCGGCGCGGCGCGCGACCTCGTCGAGCCCGAGGCCGTCGAAGAACAGGGCCAGCGCGCGCACGCCTTCCAGCCGCAGCTCGAGCGCAGCCTCGGCCAGGCCGGTCTCGATCTGGTCGGCCACCTGCAGGCACAGCACCTGCGCCTGCGTGTGCTGCGCCAGCTCGCGCAGGTTGAGCACCGCGGCCAGCCGGGCCCGCGCCACGCGCAGGACCACGCCGGCGTCGGCGCCGCCCTCGAAGCGTTCGATGGCCGCTTCGAGCGTGGCCAACGCGTCCTGCGGCAGGCCGCGGTGGTGTTCGATCTCGGCCTTCAGCAGGCGCGCGTCGAGCCGCCATGCATCGAGCGCGGCATCGGCCTGTGCGTCGAGCTGCTCGCTCATGAAGTCGCAGGCCTCGCAGCGCGCCGCCGCGTCGTCGATGAGCCAAGTGCGCTGGTACAGCGCGTGGGCGATGTGTGCGCGGATCTCGGGCTCGCTGCGCCCGCCGTGCGCGGCCACCAGGCGGTCGAGTGTGGCCAGCGCGTCGGCCGGGCGGTGCAGCTGGCGCAGCACGTGCGCGAGCAGCCGCAGCGCCTGGCAACAAGGCACGACCACGGCGGCGTCGGGCAGCGCGCCGAACTCGGCGATCAGCCGGCTGCAGGCGGCGATCGCCTCGCGGCGGCGGCCGAGGTCGCTGAGCAGCTCCGCCTGGCGGAAGCTCGCGGCGGCGCGTTCGGCGGGAGATTGCTGCAGGTGCGCGGGCAGGGCCGGGGCGTCGTTCGATGGCTTCGGTTGCTGCTGCGCGGAGGACTCGACTACATTCACCTTCGCTTCCTTGTGTGGCGCGCCCCGCGCGGAGCGGGGCGGAATGCAAGAACGGCGGATTCTGCCCGCGATCCCCCACGCATCGCGCGCGAATTCGCACCTTCTTCAATCTTCCTCACCCAGGCTTAGGCCTTTACGCTTCCTTTTCATGCGGATCCTCGGCATCGACCCCGGTTTGCAGACCACCGGCTTCGGCGTGGTCGATGCGGACGGCCATGCGCTGCGCTACGTGGCCAGCGGCACCATCAGCACCCGGCACCTGGGCAGCGGCAACCTGCCGGCGCGCCTGAAGGTGCTGTTCGACGGCATCGGCGAGATCACGGCGCGCTACCAACCCGAGGCGTCGGCGGTCGAAATCATCTTCGTCAACGTCAACCCGCAGTCAACGCTGCTGCTGGGCCAGGCGCGCGGCGCCTGCGTGACGGCGCTGGTGAGCCACAACCTCTCGGTGGCCGAGTACACGGCGCTGCAGATGAAGAAGGCCGTGGCCGGCCACGGCCAGGCCGCGAAGGCGCAGGTGCAGGAGATGGTGAAACGCCTGCTCGACCTGCCCGGCCTGCCGGGCGCCGACGCGGCGGACGCGCTGGGCATCGCGATCACGCACGCGCAGGTCGGCCGTTCGATGGCGCGGCTCGCGGAGGCGGCCGAGCTGTCGAAGACCCACGCCGGCACCTACCGGCAAGGGCGTTCGCGCTGAGGCTTCAGCGCACGATGTAGCGCAGGTCGCCCAGGCGCCGGCGGCGCTCGCGCACCTCGGCAGCCACCGACACCGCGTCGCCAGCCAGCGCCCGCGCGATCCAGCCGGCCAGCTGCGGCATGTCCTCGGGCGTGAAGCCCAGCCGCACGATCTCGGGCACGCCCAGGCGCAGGCCGTTGATGTCGCCGTCGACCGGCGCGATCGGCAGGCCGATGCCGCAGGCCAGCAACCCGCCTTGGGCCAGCTGCTTCGCGGCACGTTGCCCGCCACCCCAGCGCGCGGCCTCGAGCGCGAACTGGTGCGACTGCGTGAAGCCGCGCGCCTTGGCGAACACGGGCAGGCCTTCGGCATCGAGCGCGCGTGCGAGCGCCTGCGCGGTGTCGCGCATCGCCGCCGCGTAGGCCACGCCATGCACCTTCCAGTCGAGCAGTCCACGGGCCAGCGCGGCCGTGCGGCCCGCATCCGAGTTGGCCGTGAGCCCCGGGTAGGCGATGGCGTCGATGCGCTCCATCAGCGCCGCATCGTTCGACACGATCAGCCCGCCGGCCGGGCCACCCAGGCTCTTGTAGGTGCTCATGGTGATCGCGTGCGCGCCCTCTTCGAGCGGCTGCGGCCAGGCCTTGCCGGCCACCATGCCCGAGAGGTGCGCAGCATCGAAGAGCAGCTTCGCGCCCACGCTGTCGGCCACCTCGCGGATGGCGGACACCGGGTGCGGGAACAGGTTCAGGCTGCCGCCGACGGTGATGAGCTTCGGCTTCACCTCGCGCGCCAGCTTGGCCAGCGCCACGACGTCGACCGAGTAGCCGTCGGCATCGACCGGCGCCGGCACGGTCTTCAGGCCGTAGAGCCCGGCCGCGCCCGCCGCGTGGTGCGTCACGTGGCCGCCGATGGCGGGCGGCGGCGCGATGATCGTGTCGCCGGGCTGGCAGGTCGCCATGAACACGTAGAGGTTCGACAGTGCGCCGGAGCTCACGCGCACCTCGGCGAAGCGCGCACCGAACACCTCGGCCGCGAGCTCAGCGGCGACGACCTCGATGCGCTCGATGGCGTCCAGCCCCATCTCGTACTTGTCGCCCGGATAGCCCAGCGACGGACGCGAGCCCAGCCCACGCGAGAGCAGCGCCTCGGCGGCGGGGTTCATCACGTTGGTGGCCGGGTTGAGGTTCAGCCCGTCGACGTCGTGGATGCGGTGGCTGTCGGCCACGAGGCGTTCGATCTCGGCGGTCACGCCCGCCGCGTCGCGCGCGGCGGCGTCGGCAGCGATGGCAAGCACGTGGTCCTCGCTGGCGGCGGGAACCCAGGAACGGCGGTGAAGGGCTGCGGGCATGCGGTGTCTCGCTGGGAGTGGTGGAAGGGAATGACCGCATAGTCGCGCCCTGCGCCTGCGCCGGCAACACGGATAAACTGGGTCTGAGCCCTAGAAAAACTTGGCCTCCAGCGCATGTCCCTTGCTCCACCCCGCCCTCGCCTTCCGCCGCACACGGCCGTGCGTGCCTTCGAGGCCGCGGCGCGCCACGGCAGCTTCGCACGCGCGGCCGAGGAGCTGTTCGTGACGCCCGCCGCCGTCGCGCAGCAGATCAAGGCACTCGAGACCTGGGCCGGCGGTGCGCTGTTCGAGCGGCACAGCCAGGGCATCCGGCTCAGCGCGCACGGCCGGCGCGCACTGCCTGCGCTCAGTGCAGCGGTCGACCAGCTCGGCCTCGCGGTGCAAGCGCTGCGCCAGGAAACGCAGACCGCCGCGCGCCGCAGCACGCTGCAGGTGGCGGCCCTGCCGGCCATGGCGCAGCTGTGGCTGTCGCCACGGCTCTCGCGGCTGAAGGCCGCGCTGCCCGGCGTGCAGGTGTCGGTGACGGCGCTGGAGCAGCCACCGAACTTCCGGCGCGAGCCCTTCGACCTCGGGCTGTTCTACGGCGCCGAAGCTGCCGTCGGCGCCACGGGCATTGCGCTCGCACGCGACCGCCTCGTGCCCGTGTGCAGCCCGCGCGTGCGCGCATCACTGGAGAGCGCACGCCCGCGCCCGCTCGACGACCTTATCGACGTGCTCGCGCGCTGCGGCGGCCTGCACGACACGGTGTGGCGCGACGACTGGTCGCGCTGGCTGCAGGCCGTGCGCCCCGACACCACGGCAGCCGAGGCCGATGCGCTGGCCGCTGGCCCGGATTTCTCGCTCTACAGCCTCGCACTGCAGGCCGCGCTCGACGGCGAAGGGGTGCTGATGGGTCGCGAGCGGCTGGTGGCACCGCTGCTCGAGAAAGGCCGACTGGACGCGCCCTGGGGACGGCCGAAGGCGCTGGGAGACACGCTGATGCTGCTGGTGCCCGCGCACCGCAAGGGGCCGCTGCTTGCGCAGCAGGTGCAGGCCTTGCAGGCCCTCGTCGACTGAACGGCTGGCTCTACGCGACGCGCTCGGCGATCAGCACGGCGAAGAAGCCGAGCGCCGCCAGCACCGTCCACTTGAACACGATCCACCCGAAGCGGCGGTACTTGACCTGCCCCGTCCCCGCATAGAACGCGAAGGACACGCCCGCCACCAGCAGAAGCAGCAGGATGGCCCAGCGAAAGAGAAGCATCGGAAAGAAAAGGCGTGCGCCGGGCTTACCAGGCCCGCGCCACTTCGCCGAAGCCGCGCGGTGCGCGCTTCTCGTCCTCGAAGGTCACGACCTCGTAGGCGTCGCTGTGCGAGAGCAGCTCGCGCAGCAGCTTGTTGTTGAGCGCATGGCCCGAGCGGAACGCGGTGTACGCGGCCAGCAGCGGCTTGCCGATGATGTACAGGTCGCCCATGGCGTCGAGGATCTTGTGCTTCACGAACTCGTCGTCGTAGCGCAGGCCGCCGGCATTGAGCACCTTGGTGTCGTCCATGACGATGGCGTTGTCCAGGCCACCGCCGAGCGCCAGGCCCTTGCTGCGCATGTACTCGACTTCTTTCGTGAAGCCGAAGGTGCGTGCGCGTGCGATGTCGCGGCTGTACGAGTCGGTGCCCAGGTCGAACTCCACCCGCTGGCCGGTGGAGTTGACGACGCGGTGGTCGAAGTCGATCTCGAAGCTCAGCTTGAAGCCGTGGTACGGCTCCAGGCTTGCCCACTTCTCGTTGGCGCCCTCGCCTTCGCGCACCTCGACCTTGCGCAGCACGCGGATGAAGCGGCGCGGCGCCTTCTGAAGTTCGATGCCCGCGCTTTGCAGCAGGAACACGAAGGACGAGGCCGACCCGTCGAGGATCGGCACTTCGTCGGCCGTGATGTCGATGTAGAGGTTGTCGATGCCCAGGCCCGCGCAGGCGGACATGATGTGTTCGACGGTCTGCACCTTGGCGCCGCCCGTGGAGACGGTGGACGCCAGGCGCGTATCGGTGACCGATTCGGCGGTCATGCGGATCTCGACCGGCTCGGGCAGGTCGACGCGGCGGAACACGATGCCCGTGTCGGCCGGGGCCGGTCGCAGGGTCAGCTCCACGCGCTGGCCGCTGTGAAGCCCCACGCCCACGGCGCGGCTGATCGACTTGAGGGTTCGTTGTTGCAGCACGCCCGAGATTTTAGGCGGGCGGCGACCGTGACGCCCTATTCCCTTCGCTATGGCCGCGATAGACATGGACCGGTCAGACAAGAAAAAACAAAAAGCCGGGAGCCCCCGGCGATGGACGCAAGGGGCACGAGGTGGACGCAGCGCCTAGAGCCGGGGGGCAGTCCCTTTCAGGTCTTCCCCGTCCCCTTGCGAACCCTCGTGCCCTCTGCGTTCGGTGGCGTGTCACTTCGCGAAACACCGCGGAACCGGCTTTGCCGGGCCGCAGGTGTTGCCCCCGGTAGGGGGTTGGAGAAGCGACACGAAGTGCGCGTAGCCTGGGGGCGAGCCTATTTAGTCGGCTTGACGACGCAGGAATGCGGGGATCTCGAAGTCGTCCATGCCACCCGACGACAGTGCATCGACCTTGGCGGCGGCCATCGTGCGGTTGGTGCGCCACACGCTGGGCACGGCCATGCCGTCGTAGTTGGGCTGGCTGCCCGAACCACCACCCGCGTGGCCCACGCCGCCGAGCGTCGGCACGGTGAACGGGATGTTGTCGGTGCCAGTGCGGATCACTTCGAGCGTCGGGGCCTGGCGGCGTGCGTCGGCGCGCGACAGACCCGTGGCCACCACCGTGACGCGCATCTGGTCGCCCAGGCTTTCGTCGTAGGCGGCGCCGTAGATCACGTGCGCGTCCGGCGAGGCGTAGGCGCGGATGGTGTTCATCGCGAGCTTCGACTCGTTCAGCTTCAGCGAACCCTTCGACGCCGTCACCAGCACCAGCACGCCCTTGGCACCCGAGAGGTCGATGCCTTCGAGCAGCGGGCAGGCCACGGCCTGTTCGGCGGCGATGCGCGCGCGATCCGGGCCTGCAGCCGCGGCCGTGCCCATCATGGCCTTGCCGGGTTCGCCCATCACGGTGCGCACGTCTTCGAAGTCGACGTTCACGCCGCCGTACTCGTTGATGATTTCCGAGATGCCGCCCACGGCGTTCTTCAGCACGTCGTTGGCGTGCGCGAAGGCTTCGTCCTGGGTGATGTCTTCACCGAGCACGTCCAGCAGCTTCTCGTTGAGCACCACGATCAGCGAGTCGACGTTGGCTTCGAGTTCGGCCAGGCCGGCGTCGGCGTTGGTCATGCGACGGCCGCCTTCCCAGTCGAAGGGCTTGGTCACCACGCCCACCGTCAGGATGCCCATTTCCTTGGCCACGCGCGCGATCACGGGCGCCGCGCCGGTGCCGGTGCCGCCGCCCATGCCGGCCGTGATGAACAGCATGTGCGCGCCGTCGATGGCGGCGCGGATGTCGTCCACCGCGGCTTCGGCCGCGTCACGGCCCTTCTCGGGCTTGCTGCCGGCGCCCAGGCCGCTGATGCCCAGCTGGATGTTCTTGTGCGCGTTGCTGCGTTGCAGGGCTTGCGCGTCGGTGTTGGCGCAAACGAACTGCACGCCTTGCACACCACGCTCCATCATGTGGGCGACCGCATTGCCACCGCCGCCGCCGACACCGATCACCTTGATCTGCGTGCCCTGGTTGAATTCTTCGACTTCGATCATTTCGATGGTCATTTCTAACTCCTTGAATATTGCAGTTGCCGTTATGTGTCTATGAATATTTCTTTTGCCGTGACGTGATCAACGGGATCGCCGTCGCGATGGTGGACCGGTGCGTCGCCATCGCTCGTTGAAATGCAGCGGAGGGCCCGCGCGTGCGAGCCAGAGTGGGGAGTGGTTCATGGTCAGAAGTTCCCCACGATGAAGTCCTTGAAACGTCCGAACGCAGTCTTTACGGACCCGTTCTTCTGTGCGACCTTGAAGCCACGCATGCGTGCAAAACGTGCCTCCTCGAGCAGGCCCATCACGGTGGCCGCGCGCGGCTGCGCCACCATATCCGAGAGCGCGCTCGAGTACTTCGGGATGCCGCGGCGCACGGGCTTGAGGAAGATGTCTTCGCCCAGCTCGACCATGCCGGGCATGACGGCGCTGCCGCCCGTGAGCACCACGCCCGACGACAGCACTTCCTCGTAGCCCGACTCGCGCACCACCTGCTGCACCAGCGAGAAGATTTCTTCGATGCGCGGCTCGATCACGCCGGCGAGCGCCTGCTTGCTCAACATGCGCGGGCCGCGATCGCCAAGGCCGGGGACTTCGACCTGCGATTCAGGGTCGGCCAGCAGCTGCTTGGCGTAGCCGTGCTCGACCTTGATGTCCTCCGCGTCCTTGGTAGGCGTGCGCAGGGCCATCGCGATGTCGCTCGTGATGAGGTCGCCCGCGATCGGGATCACAGCCGTGTGGCGGATCGCGCCGTTGGTGAAGATCGCCACGTCGGTGGTGCCCGCGCCGATGTCGACCAGCACCACGCCCAGTTCGCGCTCGTCTTCGGTGAGCACCGCCTGGCTGGAGGCCAGCGGGTTCAGCATCAGCTGGTCGACCTCCAGGCCGCAGCGGCGCACGCACTTGATGATGTTCTCGGCCGCGCTCTGCGCGCCAGTCACGATGTGCACCTTGGCCTCCAGGCGCATGCCGCTCATGCCGATCGGCTCCTTCACGTCCTGGCCGTCGATCACGAACTCCTGCGGCTCCACCAGCAGCAGGCGCTGGTCGCTCGAGATGTTGATGGCGCGCGCCGTCTCGACCACGCGGGCCACGTCGGCGGGCGTGACTTCCTTGTCCTTCACCGCCACCATGCCGCTCGAATTGATGCCGCGGATGTGGCTGCCGGTGATGCCGGTGTAGACGCGGCTGATCTTGCAGTCGGCCATCAGCTCGGCTTCTTTCAGCGCCTGCTGGATGCTCTGCACGGTGGCGTCGATGTTCACCACGACGCCGCGCTTGAGGCCGTTGCTGGGCGCGATGCCCAGGCCGGCCAGCTTGAGCTCGCCGCCTTGCAGCACCTCGGCCACGACCACCATCACCTTGGCGGTTCCGATGTCCAGGCCTACGACCAGGTCTTTGTATTCTTTGGGCATGTAGATGTCCTCGGTATTCGCTACTTGATTTTTCTTGGGGCCTCGGGCGAGACCGTGGTGACGCCGCGCAGCCGCAGGGCATACGCGTCGTTGTGGCGCAGATCGGCGCGTTCGACGTCGGCCACCGTGCGGCGGTACTGGCCCGCGACCTGCGTCACGGTCTTCAGGAACCGCTGCAGGCGCGCCGACACCTCGTCGCTCTGGCCGCGGCCGAGTTCGATCTCGGCGCCGTTGTCGAGCAGCACTTTCCAGCTGCCGCGGCTGGACAGCCGCAGCTCGGCGATGTCGAAGTCGTAGGGCTCGAACATCGGCGCGAGCACGCGGTACATGCCCAGCACCTGCCCGGCCTGCTCGATCGGGCCGTCCAGGCGCGGCAGGTCGGCGTCGACCTCGGCCACGTTGGCCTCGAACACGTCGCCGAAGCCATTGATCAGCTTGGAGCCGGCCTCGTCGCCCCACACCGCCACCGGCACCTGTTCGGTCAGCGTCACGCGCAGCTTGTTCGGGAACTCGCGCCGCACCACCGCGCTGCGCACCCACGGCACCGTCTCGAAGGCGGTGCGCGCACGCGCCAGGTCGATGGTGAAGAAGTTGCCCTTGAGCTGCGGCGCCACGTTGGCACGCAGCGTGACCGCGTTGTTGTGCGTGACCTCGCCGTCCACCTTGATGCCCGAGATCGGGAAGAAAGGCTGGCGCAGCACCCACCACGCGCTCGCCGCCAGCAGCATGAGCGCCACCAGCACGAACGCAACGTTCGCGACGATGTTCATCAGCTTGACGTCGAAGGGAGCGGGGATGCTGTCGGCCATGGCTTAGTTCGCGCCTCCCTTGGCATCGAGTGCGGCCGAAGCCAGCACGCGCACGCACAGCTCTTCGTAGGGAATGCCCGCCGCGCGCGCCGACATCGGCACCAGCGAATGGCTGGTCATGCCGGGCGAGGTGTTCATCTCGAGCAGGAAGGGCTTGCGGTCGCTGGCGCGGATCATCACGTCGGCGCGGCCCCAGCCGCGGCAGCCGAGCGTGTGGTACGCCGCCAGCGTGATGCGCTGGATCTCGCGTTCCTCGGCCTCGGGCAGGCCGCTCGGGCACTGGTATTTCACGTCGTCGGTGAAGTACTTGTTCTGGTAGTCGTAGGCGCCCTCGGGCGCGGCGATGCGCACCACCGGCAGCGCGCGCGCATCGAGACCCTGGCCGAGCACGGCGCAGGTGACTTCCTCGCCGTCGATGAACTCCTCGCACAGCACGTCGGCGTCGAACTTCGCCGACAGCGCGACCGCGTCCTGCATCTGCGAGTAGCCCTCGACCTTGGTCACGCCGATGGACGAGCCCTCGCGCGGCGGCTTCACGATCAACGGCAGGCCGAGCACGTCGGGCACCACCATGATCTGCTCGCGGCTTTGCTGGTCGAAGGCCAGGCGCACGTACTTGGGCGTGGGCAGGCCGTCGGCCTGCCAGATGCGCTTGGTCATGACCTTGTCCATGGCCACGCTCGAGGCCATCACGCCCGAGCCGGTGTAGGGAATGCCGAGCAGCTCGAGCGCGCCCTGCACGGTGCCGTCTTCGCCGTGGCGGCCATGCAGCGCGACGAAGCAGCGCGCGAAGCCTTCGCGCTTGAGGTCGGTCAGCTCGCGCTCCGACGGGTCGAAGGCATGCGCGTCGACGCCGCGCGAACGCAGGGCCTGCAGCACGCCGGCGCCGGACATCAGCGACACCTCGCGTTCGGCGGAACTGCCGCCGAACAGCACGGCCACCTTGCCGAAAAGTTGTGGATCCTGAAGGCTCACGCGGCCCTCCCCTTGCGCGCAGTGCGCTCTGAAGTTGTTGATGAGGGTGCGGGCGGCGTGCCGAGTTCGACCACCTTGCCCGGCACCGCGCCGATGGAGCCCGCGCCCATGCACAGCACCACGTCGCCCGCGCGGGCGTTGTCCAGGATGGCCTGCGGCATGGCGACGATGTCGTCCACGAACACCGGCTCGACCTTGCCGGCCACGCGCAGCGCGCGCGCCAGCGTGCGGCCGTCGGCGGCCACGATGGGCGCCTCGCCCGCGGCATAGACCTCGCCCAGCAGCACCGAATCGGCCGTGCCGATGACCTTCACGAAGTCCTCGAAGCAGTCGCGCGTGCGGGTGTAGCGGTGCGGCTGGAAGGCCAGCACCAGCCGGCGCCCCGGGAAGGCGCCACGCGCGGCGGAAATGGTGGCCGCCATCTCGACCGGGTGATGCCCGTAGTCGTCGATGACGGTGAAGGTGCCGCCGGCCGTGTCGTTCGGCACGGCCACGTCGCCGTAGCTCTGGAAGCGGCGGCCCACGCCCTTGAAACCGGCCAGGCCGCGCTGCACCGCTTCGTCGGCAATGCCGAGCTCGACCGCCATGGCGATCACCGACAGCGCGTTGCGCACGTTGTGCTCGCCCGGCAGGTTCAGCACGATGGGCAGGTCGGGCAGCGTCACGCCGTTGCGGCGCTGCGCGGTGAAATGCATCTGGCCGCCGACGGCGCGCACGTCGATGGCGCGCACCTGGGCGTCCTCGCCGAAGCCGTAGCTGGTGACCGGGCAGGTCACGTCGGCCACGATCTCGCGCACCGCCGGATCGTCGGTGCACAGGATGGCCACGCCGTAGAACGGCATGCGGTGCAGGAAATCGACAAAGGCCTTCTTCAGCTTGGCGAAGTCGTGCCCGTAGGTCTCCATGTGGTCGGCGTCGATGTTCGTGACCACCGCCATCACGGGCAGCAGGTTCAGGAACGAGGCGTCCGACTCGTCGGCCTCGACCACGATGTAGTCGCCGCTGCCCAGCTGCGCGTTGGCGCCGGCGCTGTTCAGGCGCCCGCCGATCACGAAGGTCGGGTCGAGCCCGGCGGCTTCGAGCACGCTGGCGGCCAGGCTGGTGGTGGTGGTCTTGCCGTGCGTGCCGGCGATGGCGATGCCCTGCTTCAGGCGCATCAGCTCCGCGAGCATGAGCGCGCGCGGCACGACCGGAATGCGCTTTTCGCGCGCGGCCAGCACCTCGGGGTTGTCCGACTGCACGGCGGTGGAGGTGACGACTGCGTCGGCGCCGTCGATGTGCGCGGCGGCATGGCCCACGAAGGTGCCGATGCCCAGGCCCGCGAGGCGGCGCAGCGTGGCGCTGTCGGACAGGTCGGAGCCGGTGATCCTGTAGCCCAGGTTCAGCAGCACCTCGGCGATGCCGCTCATGCCCGAGCCGCCGACGCCGACGAAGTGGATGTGACGGATCGCGTGCTTCATTTCGCAAGCTCCTCGCAGGCGCGGACGACCGCGTCCACTGCTTCGGTCTTCTGCAGGGTCTTGGCCTTGGTGGCCTTGTCGATCAAGGTCGCGCGTTCGGTTTTCTGTAGCAAATCAGCCAGCAATTCAGGGGTGAGGTCGGTCTGTTGCACCAGCCAGCCGCCGCCCGCGTCCACGAGGAAGCGCGCGTTGGTGGTCTGGTGGTCGTCGACCGCCGAGGGGAAAGGCACGAACAGCGCTGCTGCGCCGACGGCCGCGATTTCGGTGACGGTGCTGGCACCCGCGCGCGCAACGATGAGGTCGGCCTCGGCGTACGCCTGCGCGGTGTCGTCGATGAAGGGCGTGAGTTCGCCCTCGACGCCGGCCGCCGCATAGTTGGCGCGCAGCTCGTCGATCTGCTTGGTGCCGCTCTGGTGCAGCACCTGCGGGCGGGCGTCGGGCGCGATGCGCGCCAGCGCCTGCGGCACGACGGCATTGAGCGCACGCGCGCCCAGGCTGCCACCGACCACCAGCAACTTGAGCGGCCCCGTGCGGCCCGCGAAGCGCGTGGCCGGATCGGGCTGCGACGTGAACGCCGCGCGCAGCGGATTGCCCACCCACTGCGCCTTCTTCAGCACGTTCGGGAAGGCCGTGAACACGCGGTCGGCCACACCCGCCAGCACCTTGTTGGCGAGGCCGGCGACCGAGTTCTGCTCGTGCAGCACCAGCGGCTTGCCCATCAGCACGCCCATCATCCCGCCCGGGAAGGTGATGTAGCCGCCCAGGCCCACCAGCACGTCGGGCTTCACGCGGCGCACCACGGCCAGGCTCTGCCAGAAGGCACGCAGCAGCTTCAGCGGCAGCAGGAACAAGGTGAGCGGGCCCTTGCCGCGCACGCCGCCGAACTGCACCGGCTCGAAGGCGAAGCCACGCGGGGGCACGAGCTTTTCTTCCATGCTGCCGGGCGCGCCCAGCCAGTGCACGCGCCAGCCGCGCTCGCGCAGGGCCTCGGCCACGGCCAGGCCCGGAAAGATGTGGCCGCCCGTGCCGCCTGCCATGACCAGCGCAGTGCGCGTCATACGCGACCTCCCCGCATGAGCACGCGGTTCTCGTAGTCGATGCGCAGCACCACCGCCAACGCCACGAGGTTCATCAGGATCGCCGAGCCACCGAAGCTCATCAGCGGCAAGGTCAGGCCCTTGGTCGGCAGTGCGCCCAGGTTCACGCCCATGTTGATGAAGGCCTGGAAGCCGATCCACACGCCCACGCCCTGGGCCACGAGGCCCGAGAACACGCGGTCCAGCGCGATCGCCTGGCGGCCGATGTGCATGATGCGGCGCGTGAGCCACAGGAACAGGCCGATGATCAGCAACACGCCGATGAGGCCGAACTCCTCGCCGATCACGGCCAGCAGGAAGTCGGTGTGCGCCTCGGGCAGCCAGTGCAGCTTCTCGACGCTGCCGCCCAGGCCCACGCCGAAGACCTCGCCGCGCCCGATCGCGATCAGCGAGTGCGACAGCTGGTAGCCCTTGCCCAGCGCGTGCTCTTCGCTCCACGGATCGAGGTACGCAAAGATGCGCTCGCGGCGCCACGGGCTGCTCGCCACGATGGAGCCGAATGCCACCACCACCAGCGTCGCGATCACGAAGAACATGCGCGCGTTCACGCCGCCCAGGAACAGGATGCCCATGGCGATCACGGCGATCACCATGAAGGCGCCCATGTCGGGCTCGGCCATCACCAGCATGCCGACCACCACCACCGCGATGCCCATCGGCAGCACGGCGCGGAAGAACCGCTCCTTGATCTCCATCTTGCGCACCATGTAGCTGGCGGCATAGAGCACCATCGCGAACTTGGCCAGCTCCGACGGCTGGAAGCGCATGAAGCCCATCGGCAGCCAGCGGCGCGCGCCGTTCACGTTGATGCCGATGTGCGGAATGAGCACCGCCACCAGCAGCAGCAGCGAGGCCACGAAGAGCCAGGGCGCGGCGCGCTCCCAGGTCTTCATCGGGACCTGGAAGGTCAGCAGCGCGGCGATGAAGGCGATGACCAGCGAGGCCGCATGCCGCGTGAGGAAGTACGAGGCGCTGTAGCCGGCGCGTGCAAAGCGCGGGTTGTCGGGCAGCGCGATCGAGGCCGAATACACCATGATCAGGCCCCAGGTCATCAGCGCGACCGTGACCCAGACCAGCGCCTGGTCGAAGCCCAGCACGCGCATCGGCGTGGCCTTGGTCTGCGCGACGCCGGCGCCGCCCAGCCGCACGGGCAGGTGCACGGGCAGCGAATCCATGCCGCTGCGGGCGCGCCGGAACCAGCCGCCGAAACGGCTGCCGGTGCTGGTTTCCTGGCCTGCGGCTGCGGAGTTCAAATCGGGTCCTCCATCGATCCGGCGGTGGACAGCGACGCGCCAGGCACGTACGACACCACCGCGTCGTCGCCACCGACGGCCTCGCGCGGGCTGTCGGCGTAGGCCTCGACGGCCTCGCAGAACACCTCGGCGCGGTGCGCGTAGTCCTTGAACATGTCGAAGCTCGCACAGGCCGGTGACAACAGCACGGCATCGCCGGGGTGGGCGCGTGCGGCGGCGAACTTCACGGCCTCTTCCATCGAGCCCGCGTGCTTCAGCGAGACGCCGGTGGAAGCCAGCGCGGCCTCGATCAACGGGGCGTCGCGGCCGATGAGCACGACGGCGCGCGCGTACTGGCGCACCGGGTCGGCCAGCGGCTCGAAGTCCTGGCCCTTGCCTTCGCCGCCGAGGATCACGACCACGCGGCGCTCCTCGCCGAGGCCGCTCAGTGCGGCCACGGTGGCGCCGACGTTGGTGCCCTTGCTGTCGTCGAAGAACTCGACCTCGTCCACGATGGCGATCGGCTCGACGCGGTGCGGCTCGCCGCGGTACTCGCGCAGGCCGTAGAGCATCGGGCCCAGCGGGCAGTCGGCGGCGCTGGCGAGCGCAAGCGCCGCCAGCGCGTTCATGGCGTTGTGGCGGCCGCGGATGCGCAGTGCGTCGGCGGGCATGAGGCGCTGGAAGAAGAGCTCTTCTTCCACCACCGCGCCGCGCTTGCGCTTCTGCGTTTCGTCGGCTTCCAGCGCGCGCACCAGCCAGGCCACGCCGTTGATGCGCTCGATGCCGTAGTCGCCGGGGCGCAGCGGCATCGCGCCGCCGAAGGTGACGTGGGTGCGGATCTGCGGACGCTGCAGCCGCACCTTGACCGGCGGCGGCAGCATGGCCATCACGCCGGCGTCGTCGCGGTTCAGGATCATCAGGCCCTTGGCGCCGAAGATGCGCGCCTTGGCGGCCGCGTAGGCCGGCATGTCGCCATGCCAGTCGAGGTGATCCTGCGTGAGGTTGAGCACGGTCGCGGCCGTGGGCTCGAAGCCCTGCACGCCGTCAAGCTGGAAGCTCGAGAGTTCGAGCACCCACACGTCGGGCAGCGTGCCGGCGTCGAGGTGCCCGGCCAGCGTGTCGAGCAGCGTCGGGCCGATGTTGCCGGCCACGGCCACGGTCTTGCCCGCGCGCTCGACCAACTGGCCGGTGAGCGAGGTGACGGTGGTCTTGCCGTTGGTGCCGGTGATGGCGAGCACGGCGGGCGTGTAGCCCTTGGGCGCTTCGGGCTCGGGTTCGGGCACGAGTTCGAGCTGCGGCGTGGCCTCTTCCTCGACCGCGGCCGACGCCGGGTTGGTGGCGGACAGCTCGGCGATCTTGGCGACGAACTCGGCGGCCTCGCGCGCCGCGGTGGGCACGTAGGGCTTGCCGGGGGTCGGGAGGCGGGAGATGGTGGCGGCGGGTGCGGGCGACACGGCAGGCGTTTCGGCGGCGGCTGGCGCTGCGGCGTCTTCCGTGGTGGCGTCTTCCGTCGTGGCGCCTTCGGCGACGACGTCTTCGGTGGGCGGCGTCACCGGCACACTCAGCGATGCATCGCGCGGCATGGCTTCGGCCATGGCGGGCGGTGTGGCTTCAGCGGCTTCGGTCGGTTCGACGGGAACAGGCTCGGCTTCTGCGGCAGGCGCATCGACTGGCAGTGCGGCTTCGGTCGACTCAGCGGCCACGGCCTCCGTGGGTGCAACCGCCTCGGTCGCCTCAACAGCTTCGACGGGCGCGGCCGCTTCGGGCTCGCCTTCGACAACCGCAGCAGCCTCCGGCGCAGGCACTTCCGGCGTCTCGACCACCGCAGCCTCCGCCACGGGGGCTTCTTCGCTCAAGGCCAGCTCGGCCTGGGCCGGCGTTTCAACGACAGGCTCGGCCACGGCGGTTTCGACCGGCACTTCAGCTTCGGCTTCCACCGCCGGCACCTCGACCGTCTGCAGATCGAGCAGCGCGCGCGCGAACAGGTCCAGCTCGCCGCCGACCACGAGGCCCACGGCCTTGGCGGCGTCGACGACCGGCGCCAGCGTCGCGGGCGACAGGCCCGGCGAGCGGTACACGGCGCGGATCGGCGTGCCTTCGACCAACGCGGCCGTGAACGGCCCGCCGATGAAGGTGGCGTCGGGCAGCTCGGCCTGCAGCGTCGCGAGCGAGGCCGGCGCCTCGCGCGTGTCGGCCACGGTCACGACCGCGCCGTGGCGCGCGCACCAGCGCGCCATCGCCAGCCCGGACGCGCCGAGGCCGAGGATGAGAACGGGGAGGTCTTTCAGGTGCCGCATGGTTGTGTTGTTACCGCAGCTTCAGCGTCGACAGGCCGATGAGGCACAGCAGCATCGTGATGATCCAGAAGCGCACCACGACCTGCGTCTCGCGCCAGCCGCTCTTCTCGAAGTGGTGGTGCAGCGGCGCCATCTTGAGCACGCGGCGCCCCTCGCCGTAGCGCTTCTTCGTGTACTTGAAGTACATGACCTGCGCCATCACCGAGATCGCCTCGACCACGAAGATGCCGCCCATGATGAAGAACACGATCTCCTGGCGCACGATGACCGCGATGGTGCCCAGCGCGCCGCCGAGCGCCAGCGCGCCCACGTCGCCCATGAAGACCTGCGCCGGATGGGTGTTGAACCAGAGGAACGCGAGCCCCGCGCCGGCCATGGCCGAGCAGAACACCAGCAGCTCGCCCGAGCCGGGGATGTTGGGGAACAGCAGGTACTTGGAGTACACCGCGCTGCCCGTGACGTAGGCGAACACGCCCAGCGCCGAGCCCACCATCACCACCGGCATGATCGCCAGGCCGTCGAGGCCGTCGGTCAGGTTGACGGCGTTGCTGGCGCCCACGATCACGAGGTACGTGAGGATGACGAAGCCGATGCCGCCCAGCGGGTAGCTCACTTCCTTGAAGAAAGGCACCAGCAGGTTGATCTTGGGCGGAAAGTCGAGGTCGAAGCCCGAGCGCACCCAGGCGTAGAACAGCTCGAGCACGCGCCAGTTGGAGCTCTCGGAAATGCTGAACAGCAGGTAGAAGCCGGCGAGTAGGCCGACCAGCGATTGCCAGAAGTACTTTTCGCGCGAGCGCATGCCTTCGGGGTCCTTGCGCACCACCTTGCGCCAGTCGTCCACCCAGCCGATGGCGCCGAAGCCCATCGTGACCCACAGCACGATCCACACGAAGCGGTTCGAGAGATCGAACCACAGCAAGGTAGCGAAGGCGATGGCGAACAACACCAGCACGCCGCCCATGGTGGGCGTGCCGCTCTTGGTCAGGTGCGTTTCCATGCCGTAGCCGCGGATCGGCTGGCCGATCTTGAGCGCGGCAAGGCGGCGAATGACGTACGGGCCGGCCACCAGGCCGACCACGAGCGCGGTCAGCGCGGCCATCAGGGCGCGGAACGTGAGGTAGTTGAAAACGCGCAAGAACCCGAACTCGGGCGACAGCGTCTGCAGCCATTGGGCCAGGGACATCAGCATGGTGTGTTGCGCGGCTCATGCGTCATGACCGGCCTCCTTTTGTTGTTGTGCTTCGATCGCCTGCACCACGCGCTCCATCTTCATGAAGCGCGACCCCTTGACCAGCACGCTGCCCAGCTGCGGCAGGCGGGCGAGCACGGCCGCGCGGAGCGTGTCGAAATCGTCGAAATGGCGTCCATCGACACCATCGTTGTTGTTGAAAGCCGTCGCCGCATGCACGGTCTCGCCGCCCAGCGTGTAGACGGCGTCGAGGCCGCGTTGGCGCGCCCAGGCGCCGACCTCGGCGTGGAATTCCGGCGAGCGGTCGCCGACCTCGCCCATCTCGCCGAGCACCAGCAGGCGCGGGGCAGGCAGGCCGGTGAGCACGTCGATGGCGGCAATCACCGAGTCGGGGTTGGCGTTGTAGCTGTCGTCGACCAGCGTGAGCGCGTGCCCGCCGGGCAGCACGACCTCGCTGGCGCGCGAACGGCCCTTGACCGGTTCGAAGGCCGACAGGCCCGCGGCGATGGTGTCGAGCGACACGCCGGCCGCCAGCGCGCAGGCGGTGGCGGCGAGCGCGTTGCCCACGTTGTGGCGGCCCGCGATGTGCAGGCGCGCGTCGAAGGCGCCCAGCGGCGTGCGCACGCGCACGCGCCAGGCGCCCTGCTGCCATTCGGCGCTGTCGAGCGAGATGTCGGCATCGGCGTGCTCGCCGAAGGTCAGACAGCGGCGCGAACCGCTCTGGCGCGCCAGGTCGGTCCACAGCGAGGTGAAGGTGTCGCCGTAGGGGAACACGGCCGTGCCGTCGTCGGGCAGTTCGGCGAACACGGCGGCGTTCTCGATGGCGACCGCCTCGACGCTGGCCATGAACTCCTGGTGCTCGCGCTGCGCGTTGTTGACCAGCGCGATGGTCGGGCGCGACATGGCGGCCAGCCGCGCGATCTCGCCCGGGTGGTTCATGCCCAGTTCGAGCACCGCCAGCTGGTGCTGCGCGCGCAGGCGCATCAGCGTGAGCGGCACGCCGATCTCGTTGTTGAAGTTGCCGGCCGTGGCCAGCGCACGGTCGGCGCGGAAGGCGGCGAGCACGGCCGCGATCATCTGCGTGACCGTGGTCTTGCCGTTGCTGCCGGTGACGGCGATCAGCGGCAGGCTGAACTGCGCGCGCCAGCCGGCACCCAGCGCACCGAGCGCGATGAGCGAATCGGGCACCTCGAGGCCGGCGAGCCCCGCGGCTTCGAGGCCGCCGTGGGCGATGGCGGCCACGGCGCCCTGCCTCTTGGCGTCAGCCAGGAAATCGTTGGCGTCGAAACGCTCACCCTTGAGCGCAACGAACAGGTCGCCGGCGGCCAGGGTGCGGGTGTCGGTGTGGACGCGCGCGATCACGGTGGCCGGGTCGCCCACGAGGCGCGCACCCGGCACCCATTGCTGCGCCTGTGCCAGCGTGAGGTTGAGCGGTGTAGAGACGGGCGTGGCCATGGCGGTCATGCGGCACCCCGCTTTGCGAGCGCGTCGAGCGCGTGGGTCTTGTCGGAGAACGGCAGGCGCTGGCCGGCGATCTCCTGCCACTCTTCGTGGCCCTTGCCGGCGATCAGCACCACGTCTTGCGGTGCCGCCTGGGCGATGGTTTCGGCGATGGCGCGCGCACGGTCGACCTGCACGCGGGCCGCCTCGACGCGCGTGAAGCCGCGCAGCGCCTGGCTGATGATCGCGTCGGGGTTCTCGTTGCGCGGGTTGTCGCTGGTGAGCACCACATGGTCGGCCTGCCGCTCGGCGACGGCGGCCATCAGCGGGCGCTTGATCGGGTCGCGGTTGCCGCCGCAGCCGAACACGCACCACAGCGCGCCGCCGCGTTGCTTGGCCAGCGGGCGCAGGCCCGCGAGGGCCTTGTCGAGCGCGTCGGGCGTGTGGGCGTAGTCGACCACGGCCAGCGGTGCGCCCTCGGTCGGCTGCACGCGGTCCATGCGGCCCGGCACGCTGCTGAGGTGGGCGCAGGCGGCCACGGCCTGGGCGAGCGTCAGGCCCAGCGCGCGCAGGGTGCCGAGCACGCCGAGCAGGTTGGCGACGTTGTACTGGCCGATGAGCCCGGTCGCGAGCCGTTCGGCCGGCGCCGTGCTGCCGTGCTCGGCCACGGTGAACTGCAGGCCCTGCGCGTCGTAGCCGATGTCGCGCGCCACCAGCCGCGCGGGCTTGCTGGCGGCGGAGACGGTCCAGACGTCGAGCGCGCCGATGCCGGCGTCCAGCAGGTTGGCGCACAGGCTGGCGCCGTGCATGTCGTCGATGTTGATCACCGCAGCGCGCAGGCCGGGCCAGCGGAACAGCTCGGCCTTGGCCTGCCAGTAGGCGTCCATGCTGCCGTGGTAGTCGAGGTGGTCCTGCGTGAAATTGGTGAACACGGCGACCGCGATGCGACAACCGTCGAGCCGGCGCTCGGCAATGCCGATCGACGAGGCCTCGATGGCGCAGGCGCCGAAGCCTTCGGTGACGAAGCCGCGCAGCGCGCGCTGCAGCATCACGGGGTCGGGCGTGGTCAGGCCGGTGTAGGTGAGCTCGGGCGGCACGCCGATGCCCAGGGTACCCACCACGGCGCAGGGCGACGGGGCGCCGCGCTCGGTGGTGCCGTCGGGGCGCATGGCGCGCACGCCGCCGGCCGCGCGCAGCGTGGACAGCGATTGGGCCAGCCACCACGCGGTGGAGGTCTTGCCGTTGGTGCCGGTCACGGCCAGCAGGTCGAGCTGGGCCGAGGGGTTGTCGTAGAAGGCGGCGGCGATCGGGCCGGTGGCGGCCTTCAGGCCGGGGTAGCTCACGATGCGCTCGTCGCCGTCGAAACCGAAGGCGTCCACGCCCTCGTGCTCGACCAGGCAGGCCACGGCGCCCTGCGCCAGTGCGGCCGCCACGTGCTGGCGGCCGTCGGTGGCGGCACCGGGCCAGGCGATGAAGGCATCGCCCGGGCCGACCGCGCGGCTGTCGGCGAGCAGCGCGCCCTGCACGCGCTCCTTGAGCCAGAACGCGGCGGTGGTGGGGGAAGTGAGTGTCAGCATGTCAGAAGCTCTCGGGGACGTCTTGCGTCTGCACGAGGGGTTTGACCGCCAGATCGGGCGGGACGTTCATCATGCGCAGGGTCTGCTGCACGACTTCGCTGAACACCGGCGCCGCGGCGAGGCCGCCGAAATACTGGCCGTCGGTCGGCTCGTCGATCATCACCGCGACGATGATGCGCGGCTTCTCGATGGGCGCCATGCCGGTGAACCAGGCGCGGTACTTGTTGCTGGCGTAGCCCTTGCCGACCTGCTTGTGGGCCGTGCCCGACTTGCCGCCGACCGAGTAGCCCACCGTCTGCGCGCGCGTGCCGGTGCCGCCCGGGCCGGCGGCCATCTGCAGCATCTTGCGCACCGCGAGCGCGTTGGACGGCGAAAACACCCGCACGCCGACCGGCGGCTCGGTGTTCTTCAGGATGGTGACCGGAATGATGGAGCCGTCGTGCGCGAACGAGGTGTACGAATGCGCCATCTGGAACAGCGAGGCCGACAGGCCGTAGCCGTAGGCCATGGTGGCCTGCTCGACCGGCTTCCAGGTCTTCCACGGACGCAGCCGGCCCGTCACGGCGCCGGGGAACTGGATCTGCGGCTTCTGGCCGTAGCCCAGCGCGGTGTAGGTGTCCCACATCTCGTGGGGCGTCATCTTCTGGGCGATCTTGAGCGCGCCCACGTTGCTCGATTTCTGGATCACGCCCTCCACCGTCAGCGCCCCGTAGTTGTGGGTGTCGCTGATGGTGAAGCCGCCCAGCTGGTAGCGCCCGGGCGCGGTGTCGATGATGGTGGAGGGCTTCACGCGGCCGGCCTCCAGCGCCATCGCCACGGTGATGGGCTTCATGGTCGAGCCGGGCTCGAAGGTGTCGGTGAGCGCGCGGTTGCGCAGCTGCTCGCCGGTAAGGTTCTGGCGCTTATCGGGCACGTAGCTCGGGTAGTTGGCCAGCGCCAGCACCTCGCCGGTGGTGCTGTCGAGCACCACCACACTGCCGGCCTTGGCGCGGCGTGCGGTGACGGCGTCGCGCAGCTTCTGGTAGGCGAAGAACTGCACCTTGCTGTCGACGCTGAGCTGGATGTCGCGGCCCTCGACCGGCGGCACCTGCTCGCCCACGCCCTCGACCACGCGGCCCAGCCGGTCCTTGATGACGCGGCGCGAACCGGCCTTGCCGGCCAGTTCCTTGTTGAACGCCAGCTCGATGCCTTCCTGGCCGTTGTCTTCCACGTTGGTGAAGCCCACCACGTGCGCGGCCGCCTCGCCCTCGGGGTACTGGCGCTTGTATTCCTTGCGCTGGTAGATGCCCTTGAGGTTGAGCGCGGCGATCTGCTTGGCGATGGGCTCGTCGACCTGGCGCTTGATCCAGACGAAGGTCTTGTCTTCGTCTTCGAGCTTCTTGTCGAAGTCCTTCTGCGGCATGCCGAGCAGCTTGGCCACCTGCTTGAGCTTGGCGCGCACCTCGGGGTCGTCGCGCTCCACGTCCTCGGGAATGGCCCAGATGCTGGGCGCCACCACGCTCGAGGCCAGGATGAGCCCGTTGCGGTCGAGGATGCGGCCGCGGTTGGCCGGCAGCTCCAGCGTGCGGGCGAAGCGCACCTCGCCCTGGCGCTGGAAGAAGCTGTTGTTGAAGACCTGCACGTACGCAGCCCGCCCCGCCAGCATGACGAAGCCGAAGGCGATGCCGGCGACGATGAACTTGCTGCGCCACACCGGCGTCTTGCTCGCGAGCAAGGGGCTGGTGGTGTAGCGCACGCTGCGGTTGCCGCGGCTCATCGGGCGGGCCTCGCGGTGGTGCCGGGCTTGGGCGGCGTGGTCGGCGGCAGCGGCGCGACGGCCGGGATCACCGAGCCGTCGGGGCGCACGTACTGCGTGATGGCCGGCGAGGCCGTGCGCATCTGCAGCTGTTCCTTGGCGAGCTTCTCCACGCGCAGCGGCGTGGCCTGGGCGCGCTTCTCGACCTGCAGGCGGTCATGCTCGGTTTCGAGCTTGCGCGTCTCCTGCAGCGCGCGGTCGAACTCCGTGTAGAGCTGGCGCGACTGGTACTGGGTGTGCACAAGGTACAAAGCCGTCGCAATGACGGCCAGCAGAAGAAGCAGGTTGATGCGCGCCATGGCTACCCGGCCTCCGTGCGTTCGGCCACCCGAAGGATGGCGCTGCGCGAGCGCGGGTTGCCGCGCACTTCTTCTTCGGACGGCTTGATGCGCTCCAGCGCGTGCAGCTTCATCACCTTGGGCGCGGCGAAGGGTGCGCGGCGGTCGTAGACCTCCTTCGAGTGCTTGGCGATGAACTGCTTGACGATGCGGTCTTCGAGCGAATGGAAGCTGATCACCGCGAGCCGGCCGCCGGGCGCGAGCACCGACAGGCTGGCTTCTAGCGCTTGTTGCAGCTCCTCAAGCTCGGCGTTGATGAAAATCCGAAAAGCCTGAAATGTGCGCGTTGCAGGGTTCTGGCCCTGCTCGCGGGTTTTGACCGTGCCAGCCACGAGCTCGGCCAGTTCGGTGGTGGTTGAAATTGCGCCCCGTTCTTGTCTGCGAGCAACAATCGCCTTTGCAATCTGAACAGCAAACCGTTCTTCGCCATAGTCACGGATCACCTCTGCAATTTGTTGAAGTTCGGCCGTTGCCAGCCATTCGGCCACGCTCTCGCCGCGCGTGGTGTCCATGCGCATGTCGAGCGGACCGTCGAAACGGAAACTGAAACCGCGCACCGGGTTGTCGATCTGCGGCGAACTCACGCCCAGGTCCATCAGCAAGCCGTTGACGCTGGCATCGGGCAATTCGCCCAGCGAGCGGAATCCCTGGTGGCGGATAGAAAAACGCGCATCCGAGATGCGCGCTGCTTCGGCCACCGCTTCTGCATCCTTGTCGAATGCGATGAGCCTGCCTTCCGGCGCCAGCCGCGCGAGGATGGCGCGCGCATGTCCTCCGCGGCCGAAGGTGGCGTCCACGTACGTGCCCGTGGCTGCCGCGCTGCCGGAAAGAAGGGCTTCCACCGCCTCGTTCAACAAGACGGTCGTGTGGGTCAGGGGGGTGTTCACGGGGCTCCTCAGAACGCGAAGTCCTGAAACACATCCGGCATCTCGCCCTGGGTGGCCTCGGCCTCCTTGGCCTCGTAGGTCGCCTTGTCCCAGAGTTCGAAGTGGTTGCCCATGCCCAGCAGCAGCGTCTCGCGGTTGATGCCGGTGGCGGCGCGCAGCTCGGGCGACACCAGCACGCGGCCGGTGCCGTCCATCTCGACGTCCATCGCGTTACCGAGGAAGACGCGCTTCCACCACTGCGCCGACATCGGCAGCGCAGCAATGCGTTCGCGGAATTTTTCCCATTCGGGACGGGGGAACACCATCAGGCATCCGTGCGGATGCTTGGTGATCGTGAGCTGGCCGCCTGCCGTGGCGCTCAGGACGTCGCGATGCCGGGTCGGCACGGAGAGCCGCCCCTTGGCATCCAGACTGAGCGATGAAGCGCCTTGAAACACGACCACGAAACCCCTGTGGTGGGAGGTGCCGCGACACCCGGAAGGGGCGTTGCCCGCACTTTTTCCCACTTAACTGCACTTTTTTCCACTGTAGCAGGAAACACTTGCGACGCAACTGGGGCTCGGGGGTATTTTTTGTAATGGAATCAACGACTTAGCGCCGATTTCCAAACCTGGAAATCGGCGAATTGTGTTGAAAATGAAGTACTTAGCTCACGCAGTGAAAGTGATGCGTGAAGGACGACCCCGTTACAGGGGCCGAGGGAGGCGGCTTCAGAGGATGAAGCGCGAAAGGTCTTCGTCGTGACTTAGTGCCGCGAGGCGCTCGTCGACATAAGCGGCATCAATGCGGACCGTCTGGCCCTCGATGCGGGTGGCATCGAAGCTTACCTCATCGAGCAGGCGCTCCATCACGGTCGACAAACGGCGTGCGCCGATGTTCTCGGTGCGCTCGTTCACCTCGAAGGCAATGGCCGCCAGCCGCGTGATGCCGTCGGGCGCGAAGTCGAGCGTCACGCCTTCGGTGGCCAGCAGCGCCTGGTACTGCTTCACGAGCGAGGCACGCGTCTGCGTGAGGATGCTCTCGAAGTCCGACACCGAGAGCGATTGCAGCTCGACGCGGATCGGAAAGCGCCCCTGCAGCTCGGGAATGAGGTCGCTCGGCTTGCTCAGGTGGAACGCGCCGCTCGCGATGAACAGCATGTGGTCGGTGCGCACCACGCCATACTTGGTCGACACGGCCGTGCCCTCCACCAGCGGCAGCAGGTCGCGCTGCACGCCCTGGCGCGAGACGTCGGAGCCCTGCGCTTCGCTGCGCGTGGCGACCTTGTCGATCTCGTCGATGAACACGATGCCGTTCTGCTCGGCGTTGGCGATGGCCTGCGTGCGGATCTCGTCCTCGTTGACCAGCTTGGCGGCCTCTTCGTCGATCAAGAGGCGCATCGCCTCGGCGATCTTGAGCTTGCGCGTCTTGCGCTTGCCGCCGCCGAGCTGGCCGAACATGCCGCGCAGTTGCTCGGTCATTTCCTCCATGCCGGCCGGGCCCATGATCTCCAGCGGCGCACGCGTTTCGGCGAGGTCGAGCTCGATTTCCTTGTCGTCGAGCTGGTGCTCGCGCAGCTTCTTGCGGAAGGCCTGGCGCGTCGGGTTGGGGCTGTCGAGTGCGGGCGCAGCGCCATCGGCGCCGCGCGCCGGAGGCAGCAACGCGTCGAGGATGCGCTCCTCGGCCGCGTCTTCGGCGCGCGCACGCACCTTCACGCTTTCAGATTCGCGCGTCTGCTTGACGGCGATCTCGGCGAGGTCGCGAATGATCGAGTCGACGTCCTTGCCCACGTAGCCCACCTCGGTGAACTTGGTGGCCTCGACCTTGATGAACGGCGCGTCGGCCAGGCGGGCCAGGCGGCGGGCGATTTCGGTCTTGCCGACACCCGTCGGGCCGATCATGAGGATGTTCTTGGGCGTGATCTCGTGGCGCAGCTTCTCGTCGACCTTCTGGCGGCGCCAGCGGTTGCGCAGCGCGATGGCCACGGCGCGCTTGGCGGCGGGCTGGCCGACGATGTGGTTGTCCAGCTCGGAGACGATTTCCTGGGGGGTCATGGACATGGTCAGAGCGCTTCCACCGTGTGGTTCATGTTCGTGTAAATGCAGATTTCTCCGGCGATCGCCAGCGATTTGCGCACGATCTGCTCGGCCGAGAGCTCGGTGTTGTCGATCAGCGCCTTGGCCGCCGACTGGGCGTAGGCGCCGCCCGAACCGATGGCGATCACGCCGTCTTCAGGCTCCAACACGTCGCCATTGCCGGTGATGATGAGCGAAGTCGTGGCGTCGGCCACGGCCAGCATGGCCTCGAGCTTGCGCAGCACGCGGTCGGTGCGCCAGTCCTTGGTGAGCTCGACCGCTGCGCGGGTCAGATGGCCCTGGTGCTTCTCGAGCTTGGCCTCGAAACGCTCGAAGAGCGTGAAGGCATCGGCCGTGGCGCCGGCGAAACCCGCCAGGACCTTGCCGTGATAGAGCCGCCGCACCTTGCGCGCCGTGCCCTTGATGACGATGTTGCCGAGAGTGACCTGCCCGTCCCCGCCGATGGCGACCTGATCGCCTTGGGGGGTCTTGCGGCGCACGCTCACGATGGTGGTGCCGTGAAACTGTTCCATCGCAGCCATCTGGGGATGGGCCCCGCCAATGCAACCCTTGCGGTCGGACAAACTGCTGGCGGAAAACACGGCCGCGCAGGGGCCGAGAAACCCCTGTGACGGGGTCAGTTCTTGCGGACGGCGACCGTGGCGTGGTCGGTGATGCCGATCAGTCCGAACAGCGCGGCAATCAGCCGGTGCGCATCGACGAACTGCACCCGCTCGCCGTTCGCATCGCGCTCGCGGACCCAGCTCAGCAGCGTGCCGGCCGCCGTCAGGTCCATGCGCAGCAGGGCCGCGCACGAGATGACCGGCGCCGTCGTGTGGCGCAGGTCGTGGTCCAGGCGCTGCCAGCACGACAGCGAATCGCCGCGCAGGTCGCCCGCCAGCGCGGCAAAGCCGCTGTCGGTGGACGGGAAGCTCTCGGAATCGCCCCCGACCGACAGCAGCGACCAGACCGAACTCGGCCGGCTCGCCGGCGGCGCGGCCAGCGAGGTGCACTCGCCCTTCGGGTCCTGCCAGGACGGCGGCGACACCTCGTAGGTGATGCAGTAGTTGAGCGCCACCAGCTCGAAGTCGTCGGGCAGGTGCATCATGCGCAGCGCCGCGAGGCGCAGCTGCCACCAGGCGTCGTCGGGATGGCGCTCGTTGTTGGGCGTGGCCGCGGCCAGCACGGCCATGAGCTGCGAGGCGCCGAAGAAGCGCAGCTGCACCGGCGAATCGGACCAGTGCGCGAACAGGATGCGCAGCGGCGCGGCGGCCGGCGGATCGATCTCGGTGAGCGCGCGCCAGTCGAGCGTCCAGACCATGCCGGCCTGCGAGAGCGCGCGCGTGAGCGCCATGAGCCCCTCGCGCGTCAGGTGCGCGGGGCTGGCCCAGTCGGCGGCGCCCGTCGTGTCGGAGGCCGCTTCGGCGTCTTCGCTGGCGGTGACGGCCTTCACGCTGCGCGCGAGTTCGTCGAGCGAAACCCAGTCGGGGCCCATGCGCTTCATGCGCTGCGCATAGCGCATGCGGGCGGCCGCGAACTTGGCGGCGTCGCCGGTGGCGCGGTACAGGTCGAACAGCGCGCGCCAGCGGGCGTCGTCGCGCTCCAGCGTGACGGCTGCGGTCGCGTCGTCGGCGGCGAACGCACTTTCGGCGGCCAGCGCCTGCAGCAGGATGGCTTCGGCGCCGGTGTCGTCGCCGTGCGCGAAGCGGATCACCGCTTCTTCGAGCGCGCCGTCATGCGCGAGGCGCGATGGCTGCGGCGCGGGCGCGGCTGCCGCAGCGGCAACCGCTGGCGCTGCGGCCACGGGCGCGGAAGCCGCCGGTGCGCCTGGATCGGCCGGCAGCTGGTCGCCGCCGCTGTCGACCGGCGGCAGCGTTTCAGCGCCCGCGTCGGGCGGCGGATTGACCAGCGTCTCGCCGTTCGGCCCGCGGCCCTTCCACCACTGCTGCGACATCTGCTCTTCGATCTCGTCGATCTTCTTGAGCGTGAGTGCGCGGCCTTCGGATTTTTCGGAGGTGCTGTTGAGGTTGAACGACGAGGGCGTGACCGTCGCCTCGAAGGCATGGGCCGCCGCCTCGCGCTGGCGCAGCTTGCGCAGCATGTCGAACTCGCGGCGGCGCACGAAGTCGTTGCGCTGGCGTCGCTCGATCATTTCCTTCAGCATCTCGCGGCTGTAGGTCTGCTCGGGCAGCGACGAGTCGGAGGACGGCGTGTCCAGCTCCGACCAGTCTTTCAGGGGATTTCGAACGAACTTGGCCACCTTCGAGAAAAGGCGGCCTGACTCTTCCTTTGGCATTCAGAGAAGGTTATCGAAAGCGCGGGTTCCGTTCTACCGTGCAGCCGTTCAATCCCCGAACATTTTCTGCTTCAGCTCGCGGCGCTGCTGCGCTTCGAGCGAAAGCGTGGCGGTCGGGCGGGCCAGCAGGCGGCCGACGCCGATGGGCTCGCCGGTCTCGTCGCAGTAGCCGTAGTCGCCGGCGTCGATGCGCTGGATCGACTGCTCGATCTTCTTGAGCAGCTTGCGTTCGCGGTCGCGCGTGCGCAGTTCGAGCGCGTGCTCTTCCTCGATGGTGGCGCGGTCGGCCGGGTCGGGCACGACCACGGTGTCTTCGCGCAGGTGCTCGGTGGTCTCACCGGCGTTCTCGAGGATGCCGCGCTTGAGTTCTTCGAGCTTCAGGCGGAAGAACGCCATCTGCTTGTCGTTCATGTACTCGTCGTCGGGCATCGCGATGACCTCGGCGTCGCTCAGCTCGGCGGGCGTCTTGGTCTTCCAGTTGTTGGCCAGCTTCGGGTCTTTCTTGACGGCCAGGGGCGGCGGCGGCACCAGCGCGGTGGAAGGCGCCTGCGAGAAGCTGGATTTGGCGGCGGTCGAGGCCACGGATTGCGGCATCGAGGGCACGGTCAGTTGCGACAGCCGGGACACGCGGCCACCACGCGCAGCGGGAGCGGGCGTAGCGGGGATCGAGGGTGTCGCCGGGGCGGAAGAAGAGGCGGCAGCCGTTTTTTTCATGGGGGTCGGGGGAGCAGAAAGGGCGGCCGCAGGACGGCCGACCGGTTGGGATGACGTAGGCGCCGCGCCCGCGGACTTGGTTGCGGGCTTGGCGGACTTCTTGGCAGCCGCGGTCCCGGTCTTGGCCGGGGTTGCCGCAGGCTTCTTGGCAGCGCTTTTCTCTTTCGCGGCAGAGGCAGCAGCAGCGGTGGCAGAAACCTTCTTCGTCGCGGGTACAGCCTTCACAGCCGTCGCCTTCTTTGCGGCGGGCTTGGTGGCTGGCGTGGCCTTGGCGGCGGGTTTCTTCACGGTGACTGGCTCCTTGTACGAACTGGAACGCGCTTTCACTGGGTGTCTCCTCCCAAGGGAACCGTTGCGGGTGTCAGGCCGCGTCGGCTCACGTTGTCGGGGGCGTCCTCAAGTGGTGAACCCCGGGGTTATACCCCCGAAAGCCCGCCAAAAACCCTTGGCGCCCCGTGCCGTAAGTCATATCTCGCCCCTGTGGACGAAGCATGGCTCCCGGAACAGGCGCGCGATTGTATAGAGAACTCGAAACGCAAGGCCATCGGGTGACGCACTGCCCTGCTCCGTTAGCATCGCCCGGCGCCGCCACAGGGGGTGGCGCAGGCACGCCGCGGGTCGGGGAGACACCGCGGCGGCCCTTCAAACAACCGATCGGAAAATAATCTTGAGCAAAAAAGCAGTATTGGGAGTCCTGGCCGCGGCCATCGCCGTCGCCTACGGCGGCAGCACCTGGTGGGCCGGCACGCAAATCAAATCGAGCTACGACGTCGCCCTGGGGGAACTGCCCAAGCAGACCGCGCTGGTACGCGTGATCGAGCGCAGCTACGAACGCAACTTCCTCGGCGCCGTGAGCACCGTGACGCTCGAACTGGGCTGCCCGGCCGAGGCCGAAGCCGCCACCACCCCTGCCGCGTCGGCACCCGCCGCCGCGCCGGCCGCCGCCACGACCGACGTCGCCGAAGCCGCGACCGAAGGCGACGAGGAAGAACCCGCCGAAGACGACAGCGACGCCGCGGCCACCCCGCCCAAGCCCGTGCGCATCACCATCCGCGACACCATCCGCCACGGCCCGATCGCCGGCGCCGCGCTGGCCGCGGCCGTCATCGACAGCGAGCTGGTGCTCGACGCCAAGGCGCAGGCCGAGGCCGAGAAGCTGTTCGGCAAGGCCAAGCCGCTGACCGCGCGCACTCAGGTCGGCTTCGGCGGCGGCTTCACCAGCGATTTCACCGTCGCGCCCGCCAAGCTGGCCGAAGAAGGCAAGGGCGAGTTCGCCTGGCAAGGCGCACAGGCCCGCCTGGACATGAACGCGGCCCGCACCCACGTGCGCTACGACATGACGATGCCGGGCCTGGACGTCAGCACCGCCTCCAAGGGCGTGCAGCTGAAGATGGGCAAGTTCACCGCCAAGGCCGACATGGACGGCAGCGCCGGCTGGATGCTCGCCACCGGCAAGTCCGAAGGCCGCCTCGACAGCTTCGAGCTGAACGCGCCCAAGGGCCTGGGCCTGGGCGCGGGCACCGAGGCCGCCCCCGCCAAGGCGATCAAGGTGCTGCTGCAAAGCATCGACCTGACCGGCGAAGCCACCATCAAGGACGGCCTGTACGCCTCCGAAGGCGCCTTCAAGGGCAAGGGCAAGGTCAACGAGACCGCCATCGACAAGTTCGAGATCGCCAGCAGCGCACGCCGCATCCAGGCGGCCGGCTACAAGAAGCTGGCCGACGCCTGGCTGCAGTCGACCGCCGGTGCCGGCTGCGGCCAGCGCAGCAAGGCCCAGAAGGACGCGATGCAGGCGCTCATCGAGCAGCTCGCGCCCGACCTCAAGGCCATGGCCAAGCACAGCCCCGAAGCCGGACTGGACCGCCTGCTGGTCGAGATCGGCGGCCACAGCGCCGAGCTCAGCTACTCGGTGGCCCTCGCCGGCGTGACCGACGAAGACCTGCAGCTGCCCGGCAACGCGCTGGTGCTCAAGCGCGGCGTGCTCAAGGCCAACGCGCGCCTGCCCGTGAAGTGGATCGAGAAGCTGGCCGAAACCGGCGCCGAGAGCGGCCGCACGCCGCCGCCTGAAATGCTCGCGGGCCTGATCGAACAGGGCGAAGCCAACGGCTACGTGAAGCGCACGGGCGACGACCTGGTCAGCCAGGTCGAGTTCAGCGAAGGCCAGCTCAAGCTCCTGGGCAAGCCGATGGGGAATTTCGGCAAGTAGGCACGGCCCGCCCCATGAAAAACGGCGCTGACCGCAAGGCCAGCGCCGTTTTTATTTCGTCAACTCAGGCGAACGTGCTCAGACCAGGCACTGCTCCAGACCCTGCTCCAGGATCTCGCGCGGCAGCTCGATGCCGATGAACACCATGCGGCTCTGGCGCGCCTCGTCCTTGCCCCACTCCGGGCCCAGGTCGCTGCCCATGAGCTGGTGCACGCCCTGGAAGATCACCTTGCGCTCGGTGCCCTTCATGTTCAGCACGCCCTTGTAGCGCAGCATGCGCGGGCCGTAGATGTTGACGATGGCGCCCAGGAAGTCTTCCAGCTTGGCCGGGTCGAAGGCGCGGTCGGCCTTGTAGACGAAGCTCTTCACGTCGTCATCGGTGTGGTGATGGTGACCGTGCCCTTCGTGCTTGTGCGAGGGGTGGTCGCACGCCTCGCCATGCGCGTGGTCATGGTCGTGATGGTCGTGGTCGTCGTCCTTCAGGAAGTCGGGGTCGATGTCCAGCTTGGCGTTCAGGTTGAAGCCGCGCAGGTCGAAGATGTCCTTCAGCGGCACGTCGCCGAAGTGCGCCTTCTGCTGCGGCGCGCGCGGGTTCATGTGCTTCAGACGGTGAATGAGCGCGTCGGTCTCCTCGGCCGACACCAGCTCGCTCTTGCTGATGAAGATCTGGTCGGCAAAGCCCACCTGGCGGCGCGCTTCCTGGCGGTCGTTCAGCTGCTGGGGCGCGTGCTTGGCATCGACCAGCGTCAGGATCGAGTCGAGCAGGTAGCTCTCGGCGATCTCGTCGTCCATGAAGAAGGTCTGCGCCACCGGGCCGGGGTCGGCCAGGCCGGTGGTCTCGATCACCACGCGGTCGAAGTCGAGCAGGCCCTGGCGCTTCTTGGCGGCCAGCAGCTGCAGCGCCTCGCGCAGGTCTTCGCGGATGGTGCAGCAGACGCAGCCGTTGCTCATCTGCACGATCTGCTCCTTCGACTCGGTCACGAGGATGTCGCTGTCGATGTTCTCCTCGCCGAACTCGTTCTCGATGACCGCGATCTTCTGGCCATGGGCCTCGGTCAGGATGCGCTTGAGCAGCGTGGTTTTGCCCGAGCCGAGAAAGCCGGTCAGGATGGTCGCGGGAATGAGGGCCATGGAAAAGTGCTCCGGAAACGGAAAACAGAAAAAGGCGGGGGATTGGCGGGCAGTTTAGCCAATGCCACTGAGTTGCGTTGCCGACGGGGTCAAGCCCCCGTTCACAGCGGCTTTCTCACCACCACCAGCCCCTTCAGGTACTCCCCTTCCGGGAACTCGATGGTCATCGGGTGGTCGGGCGCGGCGCCCAGGCGTTCGGCGATGTAACCGTCCACGCCCGCGTCCAGCCCGGCCGAGGCCACGATCTTGTGGAACAGGTCGGCGCTGATGCCGCCCGAGCAGGAAAAGGTCAGCAGCACGCCGCCCGGCTCCAGCAGCTTGAGCGCGAGGCGGTTGATGTCTTTATAGGCGCGCGCGGCGCGCTCGGCGTGCGCCACCGTGGGCGCGAACTTCGGCGGGTCGAGCACGATGGCGTCGAAGGTGCGGCCCTGGTCGATGAACTCGCGCAGCACCGTGTTCACGTTGGCGTCGAGAAACTCCGTGGCGATGCCCTGCCCTTCGAAGCCGTTGAGCGCCAGGTGCGCGCGCGCCCGCTCGAGCGCGGGCTGCGACGAATCGACCGACACCAGCGAGGCGCCCTCGAGCGCCCCGGCCGCCTTCAGGCCCGCGAGCGCGGCCACCGTGAAGCCGCCCGTGTAGCAGAAGCAGTTGAGCACGCGCCGGAAGCGCCGGTGCTGCGCCAGCTCGGCAAAGCGCTGGCGGCTGTCGCGCTGGTCGAGGTAGAAGCCGGTCTTGTGGCCGGTCGCGATGTCCAGCGACAGCTGCCAGCCGTGCTCGCGGATGGTGATCTGGGTCGGGCCCTCGCCACGCAGCCAGCCCGTGACCGGCTTCAGGCCCTCGCGCTCGCGGCCGCTGGCGTCGGAGCGTTCATAGAGCTTGGTCAGGCCCGTGGCCTTGAGCAGCGCATCGGCCAGCACGTCTTTCCAGCGCTCCACGCCGGCCGACAAGAACTGCGCCACCAGCGTGTCGCCATAGCGGTCGACGATCAGCCCCGGCAGGCCGTCGGCCTCGCCGTGCACCAACCGCACGCCGTCGCTCTGCAGGTCGAACAGGCCGCGCGCATGCACCGCGCGCGCACAGACCGTGGAAAAAAAAGCAGCGTCGATGCGCTGCTTCTCGTCAAAGCTCCAGGCCCGTGCCCGGATCTTGGAGGTGGGGCCGAAGGCCGCCCACGCGAGAAAGTGGCCGTCGTGCGACTCCACGCGCACCGTTTCCCCCGAGTCCGCGCCGCCGCGCGCAATGGCGGATTCGAAGACCCAGGGATGGCGGCGTTGGAGCGAGCGCTCCTTGCCCGGCTTGAGGCGGAGGGTTTTCATGGGAGATGAATGAAAGAAGAAATGAAAGACGAAAGAAAACGATGCAGGCGACGGGCTGTGGCGGCTACTTGCCGTCCTTGTCCGGCCGGGCCTTGGCGCGCGGATGCGCCGCGTCGTAGACCTTGGCCAGGTGCTGGAAGTCCAGCCGCGTGTAGACCTGCGTGGTCGCGATGTTGGCATGGCCCAGCAGCTCCTGCACCGCGCGCAGGTCGCTGCTCGACTGCAGCACGTGGCTCGCGAACGAGTGGCGCAGCATGTGCGGATGCACCGGCGCGGCCAGGCCGGCCTTCAGGCTGCGCTCGCGCAGCAGCTTCCACACGGCCTGCGACGACATGCGCGCGCCGCGCGCACTCACGAACAGCGCCGGCTCCTGGCGCTCGCCGCGCACCGCGAGCCAGTCGCGCAGTGCCTCGGCCGCCTTGTTGCCCACGGGCACGCTGCGCCGCTTGCTGCCCTTGCCGAGCACGTGGGCTTCCATGGCGTCGAGATCGACCCAGCCGAGCGCCGTGGCGCTGGCCTGGGCGTCGAGCCCGGTGAGTTCGCTCACGCGCAGGCCGCAGCCATAGAGCATTTCGACGATGGCGCCATCGCGCGCTTCGGTCCAGGGGTCGGCCTCGGGGTCGTACAGCTCGGCCAGGCGCACCGCGTCGTCCACGCCCAGCGCCTTCGGCAGCGGCCGGCCCGCCTTGGGCGCATGCACGTCCTGCACCGGGTTGAAGCCGATCAGCCCTTCATGGCCGAGCCAGCGGTAGAAGCTGCGCCAGCACGACAGCACCAGCGCAATGCCGCGCGGCTCGCGCCCGGCGCTGTGCAGCTGCGCCATCCAGCGGCGGATGTGGGCGGTCTGCACGCGGTCCAGCGGCAGGTTGGCCTCGGCCGCGTGGTCGGTCAGCGCGCGCAGGTGGAAGGCATACAGCTCGACCGTGCGCGGCGCGAGCCGACGCTCCACGCGCACGTGTTCGAGGTATTTGTCGATCCATTCCATGGTGTGGTCGTGCTCCGTGCTCCGTGCGCCACGCGGCGCCCGCGCTAGCTAGAACAGATAACCGAGCGATGCATTGTTCACGATGGCGGCGGGCTCACGCAATGCGCCCTTGAACAGCATGCCCCAGCGGCGCCAGCACGAGGTGGGCGCGGCGGCGTATTGCACGTCGAAGGCCTGGTCGAAGCCGCTGGCACGCACCAGCCGCTCGATGCGCCACAGGTGGTAGGGCTCCGACACGATGATCACGCTGCGCACGCCGTTGGCCTCCAGCACCGTGCGCGACAGCGACAGGTTGGCGCGTGTGGACGACGACACCGACTCCAGCACCATCGGCCCCGTGTAGCCCTCGGCCGTGGCGTGGTCGCGCATCACCTCGGCCTCGATGCGGCCGTCTTCCACGTCGACACCGCCCGAGAACACCAGCGTCTGCACGCGACCGGCGCGCGCCAGCACGATGCCCTGGTCGACCCGGCCCGTGAGGCAGGGGTTGGGCTTGCCGTCGAGGTAGGCGCGGTTGCCCAGCACCAGCGCCACGTCGGCCGCGCGCGGCAGCGGGCCGGCCAGGGCGGCCTCGGCACGCTGCCAGATCACGCCCGCGATGGCGGCATAGGTGAGCACGCCGGCCAGCAAGACCACGCACAGGCCGGTCAGCCAAGGCCGGCGGCGCCACCCGCTTCGCGTGGAACGGCTCAAGGGCGCAGCCGCGACAGCGCGCCCGACGACAGCTCGGCGATGCGCTCGAGAAAGTCCGTGCCCATCTCGGCGTTGAAGCGCTGCGCGTCCGGCGAGGCCAGCACCAGCAGGCCGAAGGCCGGCGATTCGGCGTCGGCGCGCAGCGGAATCAGCGCGATCGACGCGGCGCCCTGCGGCTCGGGCAGCCAGTTGGCCGCCTCGAAGCCCGCGTTGAGCCCGCAGTACGGCGAGGTGAGCGAGGTGGCCAGCGCCTTCACGTCGTCGCTCACCCACTGGGCATAGGCTTCGTTCAGGTACTCGGTGCCGCAGTCCCACACCTTGATGGCCGTTTGCGGCACCAGGAACAGCGACTGCAGGTCGACCGCGATGCGGTACGGCAGGCTGCGCGGGTCGCGCGTGGTCAGCAGGCCCTTGGTCCAGCGCTGCAAGCGGTCGGCGATGACGACGTTTTCGGTGCCGTGGCGCACCATGTCCATCAGGCGGTGCTCCAGCGCCTTGATCTTCTCGCGCAGCATTTCGGCCTGGCGCTCCTGCAGGCTCACGGCGCGGTTGCCGTGCGGGCTGGTCAGCTGCACCTGCGCCAGCAGTTGGGCGTGGCGCTCGAAGAAGTCGGGGGTGTTCGACAGGTAGTTCGCGATGTCGTCTTCGGTGATCGGGTTCATGGCGTTGTTGTCGTGGGTGAATTGGGTCATGGCTGTTCCGAAATGTCGGGCACGTCGATCTCGCCCTCGAACACCGTCGTGGCCGGTCCTGTCATGAGCACCGGCCGGCCGTCGCCCTGCCACTCGATCGTGAGAATGCCGCCGTGCGTCTGCACGTCGACGCGGGTGTCCAGCAGCCCGAGGCGGATGCCCGCCACCACCGCCGCGCAGGCGCCCGTGCCGCAGGCCAGCGTTTCGCCGGCGCCGCGCTCGAACACGCGCAGCTTGATGTTCGTGCGGTCGACCACCTGCATGAAACCGGCGTTCACGCGCTGCGGGAAACGCGGATGGTGCTCGATCTGCGGGCCCTGCTCAGCCACCGGCGCGGTGTCGACGTTGTCGACCACCTGCACCGCGTGCGGGTTGCCCATGGACAGCACCGCTACCGAAACGATAGCGCTGCCGGCCCGGGTGCCCAGCGCCAGGTGCCAGGTCTGCCACGCGCCTTCGTGCTGCGGGTCGAGCCCGGCCGTGTCGAAGGGCACGCGCGCCGGTTCGAAGACCGGGGCGCCCATGTCGACCGTCACGCGGCCGTCGTCGCCCATGCGCGGCTCGATCACGCCGGCCAGCGTCTGCACGCGCACGTCTTTCTTCTCGGTCAGGCCGTGCTCGCTCACGAAGCGCATGAAGCAGCGCGCCCCGTTGCCGCACTGCTCCACCTCGCCGCCGTCGGCGTTGTGGATCACGTACTGGAAGTCGATGCCCTCGGCGGGCGACGGGCGCACCGTGAGGATCTGGTCGGCGCCGACGCCGAAATGGCGGTCGGCCAGGAAGCGGTACTGCGCGGCCGTGAGGCCCAGCGTGCCGCGCGTTTCGTCCAGCACGACGAAATCGTTGCCGGCTCCCTGCATCTTGGTAAAGCGGATTCGCATCGCCGGATTATCGCCACCGGCGCCGCCCTTCGCGCCGGAAGGGCCGCAGGGCGCGGCCCTTTCGACACACCCGGCCTCAGCCCTGGATGAACGCCAGCAGGTCGGCGTTGACCTGCGCCGCGTGCGTGGTGCAGGTGGCGTGCGGCGCGCCGGCGTACAGCTTGAGCTGGCTGCCCTTGATCATTTCGGCCGCCAGCTTGCCCGTGGCCTCGAAGGGCACGACCTGGTCGTCGTCGCCGTGGATCACGAGCGTGGGCACGTCGATCTTCGCCATGTCGGGGCGGAAGTCGGTCTCGGAGAACGCCGTCACGCAGTCGATGGTGGCCTTGATCGAGGCCTGCAGCGCGATCTGCAGCGTCTGCTTGAACACGCCCTGCGACACCTTCGCGCCCGGGCGGTTGGTGCCGTAGAACAGCGTGCTGAAGTCGTCGATGAACTGCGCCCGGTCGGCGGCCAGCCCGGCGCGGATGCCCGCGAAGAGCGACGCCTCGGGGCCCACGGGATGGTCCGCGGTCTTCATGAACAGCGGCGTCACCGCGCTGATGAGCGCCAGCTTCGCCACGCGCGCGCTGCCCTTGCGCGCGATGTAGCGCGTGACGTCGCCGCCGCCCATCGAGAAGCCCGCCAGGATCACGTTTTTCAGGTCGAGCTTTTCGATCAGCTCGGCGATGTCGTCGGCGAAGGTGTCGTAGTCGTAGCCGGTCCAGGGCTGGCTGGAGCGGCCAAAACCGCGGCGGTCGAACGCGATGACGCGGTAGCCGCGCTCGGCGAAGAACAGCATCTGGGCGTCCCACATGTCGGCGCTCAGCGGCCAGCCGTGGCTGAAGACGATGGGCTGGCCGCTGCCCCAGTCCTTGTAATAGAGCTCGGTGCCGTCGCGAAGGGTCAGTGTGGTCATGGTTTTTCCTTGAGATGGACGAAAGGGTGAAAGGGAAAGAGAAAGAAGAATCCGCGCCGCTCAGAGCGCCAGGAAGTGATGCACCTCGGGCTTGCCCGGGCCGATGTGAAAGCGCAGCGCCTCGGCCTGCAGGTCGGCGTCGGCGTGCGACACGCGGTGGTGCTGGCGCAGGTGCTCGGCCCACGACTCCACGAGGAACCACTCCATCACGCGCTCGGCATCGGCCGTGTGCTCGTGCACGCCCCAGGCGTAGGCGCCGTCGCGGCGGCGCTCCAGCGACAGGCGCTTCATCGCATCGAGGAACGCCGGCCGGTCTTCCTTGCGGATGCGGTACTCGACCTGGATCATCACGGGCCCGCGGTCGTGCGCCACCGGCTCGGCCAAGAGCGGCTCGGGCCAGTGGTTCGAGGCCTGCAGGTCGGCCTCGCCCGCGGGCAGCCGCACGCGGTGGAACACCAGCCCCATCACCACCAGCCCCACGGCGCCCGCCACCAGCGTGGCCGGCACGCCGATCTGCTGCGCCACCAGGCCCCAGCCCAGGCTGCCGGCGGCCATGGCGCCGTTGAACACCGTGAGGTACACGGCCAGCCCGCGCCCGCGCACCCAGTTCGGCAGGATCGACTGCGCCACGCCGTTGAGCGTGGTCAGCGCAATGATCCAGCCCAGCCCGAGCACGCCCAGCATCGGCACCGCCAGCCACTGCGGCGGCGCGAACACCAGGGCACCCATCACCGCGGCGGTGAGCAGCGAGGCCAGCAGCAGCATGCCGTCGGCATCGAGCCGCGCACGCAGCCGCGGCATCACCAGCGCGCCGCCGATGGCGCCCGCGCCCACGGCGCCGAGCAGGATGCCGTAGAAGCTCGCCGTGCCGCCGAGCATCTGGCGCGCCACCAGCGGCAGCAGCGCCCACACCGAGCTGGCGAACAGGAAGAACACCGCCGCGCGCAGCAGCACCACATGCAGCTCCTTGCTGGCCCGCGTGTAGCGCAGGCCGGCGCGGAAGGCGCCGAAGAAGTTCTCGGACAGCCCGCTGTCCACCGCCGCCGGGCGCTTCCACCACAACAGCGCCGCGATCACGAACACGTAGCTCAGCACGTCCAGCCCGTAGGTGGCGGCCGCGCCGAAGCTCGCCAGGATCAGCCCGCCCGCCGCCGGCCCGATAGAGCGCGCGATGTTGATGCCCAGCGAGTTCAGCGCCACCGCGCCCTTGAGCTCACTGCGCGGCACCAGCTCCGGCACGATCGACTGCCAGGTCGGCCCCATGAGCGCCGCGCCGATGCCGCCCACGAAGGTCAGCGCAATGAGGTACTCGACCGTGAGCGTGCCCGTGTGCGAGAGCACCAGCAGCGTGCCGCTCACCGCGGCCAGCAGCACCTGCACGAAGATCAGGAAGCGCCGCCGGTCGAGGATGTCCGACAGCACGCCGGCCGGAATCGCCAGCAGGAAGATCGGCAGCGTCGCCGCCGTCTGGATCAGCGCCACCGCCGTCGGGCTGGCCGACAGGTCGGTCACCAGCCACGAACTGGCCACGTCGCGCATGAAGCTGCCGATGTTGCCCAGCACCGTGGCGGCCCACAGCACGGCGAAGACCGGCTGGCGCAGCGGCGCGAAGGCGCCGGCGGCTTTGGCTTGGGGCTCAGTCATCGTGGCGCTCCTGGAGGTCGAGCCAGGCGACGAGCAGGAAGCCGCCGACCAGGCCCAGGTGTTCGAAGAAGGCGTTGGCCGCCATGAAGCGTTCCTGCCCCAGCGGCATCTCCCAGAAACGCAGCGCGACGAAAGTCGCCATGAGCGTGAAGCCGCCCAGCGCGAGCGCGCCGAGCCAGCGCCAGAAGCCGGTGAGGATGAGCGCCGCGGCGCCCAGCTCCAGCACGATCACCGCCACGGCCAGCGGGCCGGCCGGCGACAGGCCGAAGTGGTTCATCTCGGCGATGGCTGCGTTGAAGTCCAACGCCTTGTTCAGGCCGCCCTGCAGGTAGGCCGCGCACAGCAGCAGCAAGGCGATCCAGCGCACGGCGGGCGAAAGGGTCCAGTGCATGGCCTTCATCACACCGCCCAGCAGGCGCAACCCAGCGCGCCCCAGAAGCTCTTCAGGTCGGCGATGGGCAGCTTGCTGCTCCAGGCCGTCGCGTGCTGGTGGCCGTGCACGTTGCAGTCGTTGGCGCAGGCGCACGACATCGCGGCGTTGCGCATCACCTTCTGCAGCGGTGCGCCCTCGGCCGTGTCGGCCCAGCCCGCATAGCCGCCGAAGGTGCGCGCGGGCGACCAGTCGGGCATGGCGGGCGGCAGGCCGCCTTCGTCGTGCGCGGCGAACGGGCCGGCGCCGTAGACCACCTTGCCACCCACCATCGTGAGCAGCGCCGTGGTGTCGGCAATCTCCGATTCGGCGCAAGCGAAGAAGTCGCGGTCGGGCACCACCAGGTCGGCGAGCTGGCCTTCCTGGATGCGGCCCTTCTTGCCCTCTTCGTTCGAGAACCAGGTGACGTTCTCGGTCCACATGCGCAGTGCAGCCTCGCGGTCCAGGCAGTTGCGCTGCGGGTACAGCTGCATGCCGCCCACCGTCTTGCCCGTGACCAGCCACGACAGCGACACCCACGGGTTGTACGAGGCCACGCGCGTCGCGTCGGTGCCGGCCGACACCTTCAGGCCGCGCTCCAGCATCTTCTTGACCGGCGGCGTGGCCTCGGCTGCGCCGGGGCCGTAGCGCTCCACGAAGTACTCGCCCTGGTAGGCCATGCGGTGCTGCACCGCCACGCCGCCGCCGAGCGCGGCGATGCGGTCCATCGACTTCTCGGAAATCGTCTCGGCATGGTCGAAGAACCAGTTCAGGCCGGCCAGCGGCGTGTCCTTGTTGACCTTCTCGAACACGTCGAGCGAGCGGCTGATGGTTTCGTCGTAGGTCGCGTGCATGCGCCACGGCCAGCGGTTCTGCGCCAGGATGCGCACCACGCCTTCGAGGTCGCCTTCCATCTCGGGCGCCATGTCGGGGCGCGGCTGGCGGAAGTCCTCGAAGTCGGCCGCCGAGAACACCAGCATCTCGCCCGCGCCGTTGTGGCGGAAGTAGTCGTCGCCCTGCTTGTATCTGGAGTTGGCCGTCCAGTTCAGGAAGTCGTCCTTCTCGGCCTTGGGCTTCTGCGTGAAGAGGTTGTAGGCCAGGCGGATCGTGAGCTGCCCGTCGTCGTGCAGCTTCTGGATCACTTCGTAGTCGTCGGGGTAGTTCTGGTTGCCGCCGCCCGCGTCGATGGCGCCGGTCACGCCCAGGCGGTTGAGCTCGCGCATGAAGTGGCGCGTGGAATTGAGCTGGTAGTCGAAGGGCAGCTTCGGCCCCTTGGCCAGCGTGGCGTACAGGATGGCCGCGTTCGGCTTGGCCAGCAGCAGGCCCGTGGGGTTGCCGGCGCTGTCGCGCACGATCTCGCCGCCGGGCGGCGCGGGCGTGTCCTTGGTGTAGCCCACGGCGCGCAGCGCGGCGCCGTTGAGCAGCGCGCGGTCGTACAGGTGCAGGATGAACACCGGCGTGTCGGGCGCCACCGCGTTCAGCTCGGCCAGGGTCGGCAGGCGCTTCTCGACGAACTGGTGCTCGGTGAAGCCGCCCACCACGCGCACCCACTGCGGCGCGGGCGTGATCGCCACCTGGCGCTTGAGCATGCCCATGGCATCGGCCAGGCTCTTCACGCCGTCCCAGCGCAGCTCCATGTTGTAGTTCAGGCCGCCGCGAATGATGTGCAGGTGGTTGTCGATGAGGCCCGGCAGCACGCGCTGGCCTTGCAGGTCGATCACGCGGGTCTGGCTGCCGGCCAGCGGCAGCACGTCTTCGGCGCGGCCCACGCGGGTGAAGCGGCCGTCCTTGATGGCCACCGCGTCGGCCGTGGGGTTGGCACGGTCCAGCGTGGTGAAGCGGCCGTTGCGCAGGATGAGGTCGGGGGTCTGGGTGGTGGCCATGGTGGATGCGGGTGCGAGGGAGGTGGCTGCAAAGGCGCCGAGGGCGCCCAGGAAGTGGCGGCGTTGCGGGTCGGGGGCGTTCATGCGTCGCTCCGCTCGGACGGGCGGCTGCCGGTGGCGGCAGACTTCACCGCCCCGGGCTGCGCGCAGGTCGGCAGCGCGCCGAACACGTGCGGCTTGACCTGGTCATGCAGCCACGAGGTGGCGGCCGGCCGGTCGAACACCTGCCGCACCAGCGGCGGGATCTGCTCGCCGAGCAGGATGCCCAAGAGGCCCACCAGGGCGATCACCGGCGGCGCCGGCGAGCGCACCTGGAAGAGCGCGTAGATCACGCCGACCAGCAGGCCGAGCGCGAGGGAAACGACATAGGTCTTCATGGTCGGTCGGCCTTCCGGGTGCGCTGCGCTCAACCCTCGTGGGCGCCGAACATCGTCTTGGCGTACGTCACGCCCAGACCGTAGGCGCCGCCCACCTTCTTCGCAATACCGGTCGTCAATTCGTAGGTGTCGCCACGCGCCCAGTCGCGCTGCAGCTCCAGCAGATACTGCAGCGAGGTCATCGGCTGCGCGCCGGCCTGCACCATGCGCTCCATGGCGCGGTTGTGCGCCTCGGTGGACACGTCGCCGCAGGCGTCGGCAATCACGTACACCTCGAAGCCCTGGTCCAGCGCCGACAGCGCCGGGCCCACGATGCACACGCTGGTCCACAGGCCGGCCAGCACGATGCGCGGCTTGCCGATGGCGTTCACGCGCTCGATCACGGCGGCGTCTTCCCAGGTGTTCATCGAGGTGCGGTCGAGCATCTTCTGGCCGGGGAAGGCGTCGGTGATCTCGCTGAACATCGGGCCCGAAAAACTCTTCTCGGCCACGGTCGTGAGGATGGTCGACACCTTGAAGCCGGCCGCCGCCTGCGCCACCAGCGCGGCGTTGTTGCGCAGGTTCACGGCGTCGATCGAGTGCGTGGCAAAGGCCATCTGCGACTGGAAGTCGATCATCACCAGCGTGTGGTCGGTGGGGGTGAGCAGCTTGGCGCCGGCGGTGGGGGTGGCTTGGACGGTCATGGAAGGCTCCTTCGGCAAAGTTGGGTGCGTGGATATTCGATTCGGTTCACAATCGCTTTCGGAGGGAATCTCCTTGGCGTGGGCTGAATCATCCGGTGCACGCAGGGCCCCATCGACGAAACTTTTCACCATCAATGATCGAAGTTTTCGATCATTCCTTTTTGCTGCGAGGAACGCCCCGTGCTCAAGCTCACCCTGGAAGCCATCGAGGTCGTCGACGCCATCGCGCGCCACGGCTCCTTTGCCGCCGCCGCCGCGCGGCTGAACAAGGTGCCCTCCACCATCTCCTACGCCGTGGGCAAGCTCGAAGAACAGCTGGGCATGCTGCTGTTCGAGCGCAACGGCCCGCGCGTGACCCTCACTGCCGCCGGCGAAGAAATGCTCAAGGAAGGCCGCTGGCTGCTCGGCGCCGCGAGCGACCTCGAATCGCGCATGCGGCAGATTGCCACAGGCTATGAATCAGAGCTGCGGCTGGTGCACGACTCGCTCATTCCCACGCAGGCCTTCATGGACGACATCCGCGCCTTCGAAGACCTGCGCTGCGGCACGCGGCTGCGCATCGGCTGCGAGGCGCTCACCGGCAGCTGGGAGGCGCTGCGCGAGGGCCGCGCCGACATCGTCGTGGCCGCGGGCGAAGGCCCGGCCGGCGGCGGCCACCAGGCCGTGGCCGTGGGCAGCCTCGAGTTCGCCTTCTGCGTCGCGCCCACCCACCCGCTCACGCGGCTGAAGCGCCCCGTGCAGCGCGGCGACCTCATCGACTGCAACGCCATCGTGGTCGGCGACACCGCGCGCACCCTGTCGGACCGCACCGTGGGCCTCATGGCCGGCCAGCCGCGCATCACCGTGCCGTCGATGGCCGCCAAGGTCGCCTGCCAGGTCGCCGGGCTGGGCCACGGCTTCCTGCCGCGCGCCTGCATCACCGACGAGCTGGCGCGCGGCACGCTGGTCGAACTGCCGACCGAGGAACCGCGCGCGCCCGAAGCCTTCTGGCTCGCGTGGAAGACCGGCGCGCAGGGCCAGGCGCTGCGCTGGTGGCGCGAGCGGCTGCACCGCACGCTCGTGCCCGCGCTGCTGCCGCGTTCGTTCCTCTGAAGAAAAAGAGAGGTTGCCGCTCAGCCGCCGGCGCGCAGCTTGTCGAGCGCCCGGTCGAGAAACGCCAGCCGGTCTTGTCCCCAGAAACGCTCGCCGTTCAGGATGAACGTGGGCGCGCCGAACACGCCCGCTTCCACCGCGTCGGCGCTGTTGGCGCGGTACACCGCCAGCACCTCGGCCGACTGCTCCAGCGCCTGCAGCGCCGCGCCGTCGTAGCCGTTCTCGTCGGCGATCGCGATGCGCACCGCGGCCTGCGCCGTGTCGCGCTCCTCGGCCCACAGCGCGCGCAACAGCGCGTGCGACAGCGGCTGCGCGTCCAGGCCCTGCAGCTGGGCGGCGATCACCATCCAGCCGGGGTACTTGTTCCAGTTCGGGTCGGTCGGCGCGCCCTTCGGGTAGTGCGCGGGCTCCAGGTTCATCGGCATGCCGAGGTAATCGCGCCAGCGCGACAGCTCCAGCGCGTGGTACGTGCGGCGCGGCTCGGGGCGCGTCTTCAGCGGAATGCCGCCGGTCTGCGGCACCACCGCCTGGAAGTCGTAGGGCTTGAGCGTGAGCTGCACATGGTGGCGGCGCACGATGTCTTGCAGTTGCGGGCCGCCGAGGTAGGCCCAAGGCGAGGAAAGGCTGTAGTAGCAGTCGATGGCGATCATGCGGGGATTATCTTCAGCCCCCGGCCGACGCGCCGCGCGCCACGGCCATACACCTCGCAACGCACCGCCTCGCGAACGCGGTGAAACTACGCCCCTTGCGCGTTGTGCATCGGCCGGGCCCTGCCCTTGCGATGCCACGCCGCCACTTTCTCGGGAGCCCTGATTTGCAGAAGAACACCCAAGCCAAGATTGCCCGCATTGCCCTGTCGGCCTCGGCCGCCGCCATTGGCAGCCTGGCCGCCTACTGGACCCTGCTCGCGACGCGCCAGGGCCACATTCTTTTCAACGCCCGCAAGCTGCCCGTGGTGCATCTGTCGGACGACTTCTCGACCTACTCGCACCCCGTGCCCGGCGGCATGGTGCGCGGCTACGTGTACCACCCGCAGGGTGAAGACGCGCTGCAGGACCTGTTCATCTACTTCGCCGGCCGCGGCGAAGACGTGCGCGCCACCGCGCAGATGCTGCACTGGCTGCCCGAGGGCTTCGGCTTTGCCGCCCTCAACTACCGGGGCGTGGCCGACTCGCAGGGCGCGCCGTCTGAAATCGCCTCCGTGGCCGACGCCGCCCAGTTCGCCAGCCACCTGCGCCGCGCCTTTCCGCAGGCGCGCCTGCACGTGGTGGGCCGCAGCCTGGGCACCGGCGTGGCCATCCAGCTCGTGGCGCGGCAGGAGTTTGCGAGCCTGCAGCTCATCACCCCCTACGACTCGCTGCTCGAAGTCGCCAAGAAGCGCTTTCCGCTCGTGCCGCTGTCGCTGCTGCTGCGCCACCGCTTCAACTCCATCGAGCACAGCAAGGAAGTCGCCGCCAAGACCCAGGTGCTGCTTGCCGCGAAGGACGACGTGGTGCCGCACGAACGCTCCGAAAAACTCATCGCCGCCTGGCCCACGCCCGTGAGCGTGCAGACCGTGTCGAACTCGGACCACCACAACATCACCGGGCTCGAAGAGACTTGGCTGATGCTGGTGGACTTTGCGTTGACGGCGGTGTTGCCGGAGACGAAGGCGGCTTGAGGGTTGCGGGCCGGTCGTGAGCAGAGGCTTCAGGCCGGCAGCCGGGGGCTAGGTCGGCTTGAACGAGGGGTGCGCTTGCAGCGCATCGCGTACGGCATCGGCTGTCGCGTTGACGGTGGCGATGCGCGCCAGCAACGCTTCGTTGAGCAGGCGCAGCAAGGCGCTCAGTTCGGTGCGGGTGGGGGCGAGTTCTTCGCTGTCGTTCAGGGCGCTGGTGTCTACGAGCTTTTCTAGCGCGGTGTAGGCGCGCATTACAGCGTTGAGGTTGTCGGCGTCGTCGCAGGCTTGCAGGGCGAGGTCGTCGAGGGAAGCGGAGGGAATGCGAGATTGCGCGCAGGCGCGAGCGGATTCAGCCATGAGATGGACTCCAAGTTGCGCAGAGGTTCATCAGGCTTCCAAACCCGGCCGCACCACCCAGCGCGACGCGGCGCAGTGTATCTAGAGCGCGGGCGCATCGCGACATTTCAGCGGAAAAGGCCTCCTCCAATGCGAATTCGAACGGAACCCAGGAGGAAAAAACACCCTTCACACGAAACTTTTTGATGTACTATTCCCGCCACTCGAAACAATTCATCGGGATAAACGCATGCCCACTCCGTCCGCAGGCACCAAAAAGCTCGAACAGCTCGTTGTCAAGAATATTCCTCGTGATGCCCTCATGGCTTTCGAGGACGCTTACTACGCGGGCGACCACCAGGGGCGTCAACACTCTGCCGCTTTTGCGCCAGGACATAAGCCATCCATTGCTGGGCAAAACAAGCACTTTTTCATAAACGAAACGTTCCACGAGGCGCTACTAGCTCACGGCGCTGAGCCCACCCCACTATGCGGCACACGACTGGTAGTGGGACGGCTGGGCATCTTCAGCATCGTTCGGCTGAACGTTCCCGGACACAAATGGATCAATCTGCGGCGCAGTGCAACGCGCATCAAGCTGGCAGAAGTCAACGACAACATCAACCGAAAATACGTTCAAGCTGACCTTTTCGCGCAACCACGCGAAGTATCGGCCGGCACCATCTTCATCCTCGGGGTAATGGATGGTGTTGACACCAACGGAATCGCCCAGTTGACGGAAGTGATGGTGTCTCTCCCAGCCCCCGACATGAAGTCTTGGCTCTATATCAACACCATGACTGACTTCATCAAACTCTACGATCAGACCGATACAGCGGTCCAACCTGATACGGCAGTGCCAAAACTCAAGGCACAGCCAAAGAAGAAAACCGGCGATGACCAAGGGAATCAATGAACTGCAACCCGCACGGCTTGAGCAAGCGCTTTCCGCACGAGGCTTCACCAAAGGCCAACTCGCAAGCCTTGTCGACGTAGCGGCATCCACAGTCACCAAGTGGTGCAAGGGCGATCAGGCCCCCGAAGCGGAAACCTTTGAGCGTGTGGCATCCGCTCTCAACCTGCGGACGGAATGGCTTACCCGTCCGATGCTGCAGCCTGTGTCAACGCCGCTTTATCGCAGCAACGCATCGGCTCTTAAAGCGGCTCGCGCCAAACTAGAAGCGCGGACAGAGTGGACACAGGAAATCGCAGTACTGCTCTCCGAGCATGTGGACTACCCGAAGGTCAACCTGCCTCAGCGCAGTTTTCAAGACCCCGAGCAAATCAATGACGCGGATATTGAGGCCGCCGCAGAAGAGTGCCGCCAACTGTGGCAACTAGGTAGCGGCCCCATCCATGATCTAGCTTTGGCTGCAGAGAGCGCAGGCATCATCGTCGTACGCGAGGAAACTGAGATTTCTGCCATCGAAGGCCTTTCCAGCTGGAGTTCCTTGCTGGGCAATCCAATCGTGCTGCTGTCGGCTGACAAGGCCAATGCATTCCGCAGCCGCTTTGACCTAGCTCACGAAATCGGACATCTCGTTCTACACAAGCACATACCTAGAGCAGACGAACGCGATCGCTATAACCAAATGGAAAAGCAAGCGCACCGCTTTGCCAGCGCGTTGCTACTTCCCGCAAAAACCTTCGCGACCGAAGTGCGCGTTCCACCCAACCTGGACAACCTGCTCATCCTCAAACAGCGCTGGGGAGCATCTGTTGCTGCAATGATGATGCGCTTGCACGTCTTGGGCCTGCTTAGTGACGAGGAAAAGCTCATTCTTTTCAAGCGCCGCTCTGCGCGCTGGGGATCAAAGGCCGAACCCGGAGACGATAAATGGAAACCTGAGGTGCCGAGGCTGCTTCGTCGGACGGTGGAGTTGCTCATCAGCGAAGGCGTCTTGCCTGCAGAGGGAATTCCACGTTATCTAGGTTTTTCTGCAGGCGATGTGGAGAAACTCTGCGGCCTGCGTGACAACTACTTCAGCACCTCAGCGGAAGTAGTGGAGTTGGCAACGTTGCGAGCATCGAGAGCACCGGCCCAGCCAGTACAGAAGCTCGATGGTGAACGAGCGGCCGTGGTGTCTATTTTTAGGAAATAGAGCTCAAGGTAACTTTGGGCCCACCACGGAGCATCAAGCCCTGATCCGTGGGGCCAATCACTAGCTAGAGGCGAACGTGGCGAACGTCCCAGAATGAAATCCAAAACGCGCTCGCCACTCAAAGACAAGCCATTACGTGCTCCAGGGCAATCCGTTGCGGAGGAACGAGAGGAACTACTCGAGAACGCGGTTTCACAGCCGCTGATGCTGGCACTGTTCCTGACAATCATTGCAGGACTGGAGTGGTATCGGCTCTACTTCGATATGGCTCCGAGCCCAGTTATTTTCTCCATCAGCGCGGGCTTCGGAGTTGCATACGCAGTCTTCCGAATCTATAGAAACTTGCCAAAGCTTCGAAACTTACGACAAGCGATAGAAGGAGAAAAAGTTGTTGGGCAGTTTCTGGAGCGCTTGCGCCAAGACGGATTTCAGGTCTTCCACGACGTAGTGGGCGATGGCTTCAACCTTGACCACGTACTAATTGGTCCACCGGGAATTTTCACCGTCGAGACAAAGACCTGGAGCAAGCCAGCGTCTGGTAAAGCTGAGGTGGTCTTCGATGGACAAACTCTCAAAATTGGATCGTTCGCTCCAGATCGTGACCCCATCGTTCAGGCAAAAGCCCAGGCAAGCTGGTTGAAGCAGTTGCTATCGCAGAGCACGGGGCGAAAGTTCGAGACACGGCCAGTGATTGTCTTCCCTGGATGGTTCGTGGCCAATTCAGGCGGCTTTCGCGATTTATGGGTCCTCGAACCCAAAGCACTACCGTCGTTCCTGCAGAGCGAGCCTGCCCGCCTCTCCCCCGAGGACGTCAACCTGGCTAGCTTTCATCTTTCTCGACTCATCCGCGCGGTCGAACGAGAGCGAAGTCCAAACTGACTGTTGACTTGATCGCAACTATCTTATTCCCCATACCCTCTTAATCTGCAAAGGTAACCGCAAGACACTCCTCCCATCCCACAAGGAGTGCTCTCATGCCAATCGCCTTACTCGCGCTGACCCTCAGCGCCTTCGCCATCGGAACGACCGAGTTCGTCATCGTTGGCCTCATTCCCACCGTCGCTGCCGACCTCGGCATCGGCCTTCCCTCGGCGGGCCTGCTGGTCAGCCTCTATGCGCTGGGCGTTGCCATTGGCGCGCCGGTGCTCACCGCCCTCACGGGCAAGCTGCCGCGCAAAGCGCTGCTGCTCGGGCTGATGGCGCTGTTCACGGTCGGCAACCTGCTGGCCTGGCAGGCGCCCAGCTATGAATCGCTGATTGCCGCCCGCGTGCTCACGGGGCTGGCGCACGGGGTGTTCTTCTCGATCGGCTCGACGATTGCCACCGGCCTGGTGCCGAAGGAAAAGGCGGCAAGCGCCATCGCGATCATGTTCACGGGCCTCACGGTGGCGCTGGTCACGGGCGTGCCGCTGGGCACGTTCATCGGGCAGCACTTCGGCTGGCGCGAGACCTTCCTGGCCGTGTCGGCGCTGGGCGTGGTCGCCTTCATCGGCAGCTGGATCTTCGTGCCGGGCAACATCCGCCACACGCCGCCGGCCTCGCTGGCGCAACAAGCGAAGGTGCTGGCCGAGCCGCGCCTGCTGCTGGTGTATGCCAAGACGGCCATCGGCTACGGCGGCTCGTTCATTCCGTTCACGTTCCTGGCGCCGATCCTCACCGACGTGTCGGGCTTCAGTGCCGGCGCGGTTGGCTGGGTGATGCTGGTGTACGGCATCTCGGTGGCGGTGGGCAACATCTGGGGCGGCAAGCTGGCCGACCGCATGGGCCCGATTCCGGCGCTGAAGATCATCTTTGCGCTGCTGGCGGCCGTGCTGCTGGTCTTCAACTTCGCGGCGCCGCACAAGTGGCTGGCGCTGGTGGCGGTGCTGATGTGGGGCGCGGTGGCGTTCGGCAACGTGCCGGGGCTGCAGGTGTACGTGGTGAAGCAGGCCGAACGCTTCACGCCGCAGGCGGTGGACGTGGCCTCGGGCCTGAACATCGCGGCCTTCAACCTGGGCATTGCCGGCGCGGCCTGGGCCGGCGGCTTGATCGTGACGCACCTCGGGCTGATGCACACGCCCTGGATCGGCGCACTCGTCGTGCTGGTCTCTCTGGCCCTCACGCAGTGGAGCGGCTCGCTCGACCGCCGTGCCGGCATTCCGGTGCGCGCCTCGGGGCCGGTGCCGGTCGGGCACTGAGTCCTCCCCCTCTTCTTTTTCTTTCTTTGAACACAAGGAACACACACGCCATGACCACGAACAACATCAACACCCCCATTCCCGCCTTCGGCCTCGGCACCTTCCGCCTGCAGGGCCAGGTGGTGATCGACTCGGTGAAGAACGGCCTCGACCTGGGCTACCGCACGATCGACACGGCGCAGATCTACGGCAACGAAGCCGAGGTGGGCCAGGCGATTGCCGAAAGCGGCGTGGCCCGCAGCGACCTGTTCATCACCACCAAGATCTGGACCGACCACTACGCGAAGAGCAAGCTGGTGCCCAGCCTGAAAGACAGCCTCGCCAAGCTGCGCACAGACCACGTCGACCTCACGCTGATCCACTGGCCCTCGCCCGGCAACGCGGTGCCGGTGGCGGAGTTCATGGGCGCGCTGGCCGAGGCCAAGGCGCTGGGGCTCACGAAGCAGATCGGCGTGTCGAACTTCAACATCGCGCTGATGCAGGAGGCCATTGCCGCCGTGGGCGCGCCGGCCATCGCCACGAACCAGATCGAGCTGCACCCCTACCTGCAGAACCGCAAGGTGGCGGCCTTCGCGCAGAGCCAGGGCATCCGCATCACCTCGTACATGACGCTGGCCTACGGCAAGGTGCTGAACGACCCGGTGATCGGCGCGATTGCCACGGCGCACGGCGCCACGCCCGCGCAGGTGGTGCTGGCCTGGGCGATGCAACTGGGCTACGCGGTGATCCCGTCGTCGACGAAGCGCGCGAACCTCGAAAGCAACCTGAAGGCGCAGCAACTGACGCTGACCGAGGCCGAGATGGCGCAGATCGCCGCGCTCGACCGGGGCGAGCGGCTGACCGATCCGCAAGGGCTGTCGCCGGCGTGGGACTGAGGCACTGGCGCGGGGCGTAGCGCCGCGCGGCAGAATGCAGTGCCCCCTCGGGGCGCCCCTACGGGCGCCCTTTTTCTTCTGCTTCTTTTCGCTTGCCAGCCATGACCGACCTTCACACCCGCATCTCCGACAGCTTCAATGCACAGGGCCTGATGGCCACGCTCGGCGCGCGGCTGGTGCATGTGGGCGACGGCGAGGTGCACATCGAGATGCCGTTTTCAAAAGCGCTGTCGCAGCAGCGCGGCTATGTGCATGCGGGCGCGGTGACGAGCATCGTCGACAGCGCCTGCGGCTACGCGGGGCTCACGAAGGCGCCGCAGGGCTGCGACGTGGTGACGGCGGAGTTCAAGATCAACTTCATGCGGCCCGCGCTGGGCGAGCGCTTCCTGGCGGTGGGCCGCGTGCAGAGTTCGGGCAAGCTGCTCGCGGTGTGCACGGGCGAAGTGCGTGCCTTCGCGAAGGCGGGCGACACGGACTACAAGGTGGTGGCGATGATGCAGGCGACCATCGTGAACGTGCCGCAGTGAGCGAACGGCACGTCGCTTCGCGCGGCTAGCAGCGCGGCGTGGTGGCTTCGCTCTGGTCTTGTTGCTGCTGCTTCTGCTGCTCGGCGATCACCGCGCGGCACAGGGCCTGCAGTTCGGCCGCGACGATGTCGGGCGCCTTGCGCAGTTCGGCAATGTCGCGCTCGCCGACGCAGTGGCCTTCGAGGCGCACGTAGATGCGACTGAAGTTGCCGCCGAGCGCGCGTGCAATGTCGCGCAGGCAATCGGCCACGCTGGCAAAGCCGGTGTGGCTGTACGAGCTGGGCGGGATCACACCCTTGGAGCGCGGCGCGCGCACGGAATACAGGTACGACGCGCCTTCAGACCGCAGCTCCACCACGGGCTGCAGACCGCGCTGAACGTCGCCGTTGCCTTGCTTTCCTTGCATGGGGCGGAGTGTAAATCTGGCGAAGGCAGAATCTGCCGACCAGGCCGAAGGCCGCTTCGCGAGGGGTGGCTCTTCTTCATTCTTGTCACGGCGACGCGCTCGCATTGCAGCCGCCATTCACACTTTGATCCATGGCCAATCGCTCCTACCTCTACAGCCTCACCAACCGGCCCACGGCGTACACGGACCGGCCCGAAACCATCTCGGGCCTGTCCGAATGGAACTACGACATTCCGTTCATGTACCGGCTGCTGATGTCGGGCGACCCGCAACTGTGCGCGTCGCTGATCTCCGACGGACTCGACAGCGACGAGGGGGATGAGAAGGTCCGGCTGTACGCGATCAGCGGCCGCTTCGAGCCGGGCTTTGCGCGGGTGAAGCGGCTCATCGACATCATGCGGTTCCTGGCGGCGCAAGCGCCGTTGCCTGCGCCCGCGCCCGCAGCCCCGCCCGTCGTGGCCGCGCCGAAGGCCACGTCGTTCGTCGACCGGCTCAAGGGCTGGTTCTCGCCGTCCGCCGCACCGAAGGCACCACCTGCGGCTGCCGCGCCCGCAGCGGCCACACCCGCGACGGGCTCGACGCAGCTGCCGGGCTGGCTGGACGAGACCCTGGCTTTTCTCGAAGCCCACCGCAACGAGCACCTGCTGCTGGAGACGGTCGAGCTCGACACGATGACCGAATCGGAAGAGGCCCCGCTGCGGGCCTGTGTCGAGAAAGAGCTCGCGCGTTGCCAGCAGGCCGGCGCCGCGCTCGATGCGCTGCCGCAAGACATCGCGGCGGCGGCGCAGGTGCTGCGCGAAGCCGGTGCGAAAAAACAGGCAGCGCCACTCGACGCCTTCTTCGGGCTGCGCTTCGACGACGACTGCGACAGCACGCGCAGCCGCGCCACGGAATATCCGCTGGGGCTGCAGTGGTACGACGTGCTGTACTTCGGCCTGCTCAACCGCGCCGAGTTCGAAGCCGCAACGCGCGGCGACGCTGCCGCTGCGTAGCGCTTCAGTTGCCGCGTCGCGGCTCGGCCCACGCCGAGAGGATGCGCACGGCTTCGGCGTCCATCTTCTGCTCGGCCGGTTGCGCACGCGCGGCCAGCGGTGCGCCGGCTTCGGTGCGCAGCACGTCGACGTCGATGGGGTGGCGCGCCGCCACGGTCACGCCTTTGAATGCGTCGCCCGACTGCGCGAGCGTGGCCGCGTAGTACAGCTGGCCGATGCCCGCGATGTGCATGGCCGCCACGCACATGGCGCAGGGCTCGCACGAGGTGTAGAGCTCGCAGCCCGACAGGTCGACGGTGCCCAGCCGGCGGCAGGCATCGCGAATGGCCTCGACCTCGCCGTGCGAGGTGGGGTCGTGGTGCGCGACGGAATGGTTGAAGCCTTCGCCCACCACCTCGCCGTTCTTGACGACGACGGCGCCAAAGGGCTCGGTGCCGGGCTCCTGGAGCGCCCGGGCCGAAAGAGCCAGGGCGCGCTGCATGAAGTGTTCGTTGTACATGGGTCGGATCTCCTTGGGTCTCAGGCCTTGTGGGCCTGCTCGATGGGGGACGGCGCGGGCGCGGCCTGCGCACCGAACAGGCCGGCCGTGGCACTCGCGTAGCGGCGCGGGTCGAAGCGCAGCACGGCGGGCAGCAGCAGCACGGTGACGGCGGCCAGGTAGGCCCAGGCCATGGTGAAGCCGCCGGTCTGCTCGCGCACCCAGCCGGTGACGAAGGGCGCGAGCGCCGCGATCATGAAGCCCACGCCCTGCATGAAGCCCGCGAGCGCACCGGCCTGCGCGGGGTCGGGCCGGTGGTCGAGCGCGAGCACCATGCACAGCGAGAACGCACCGCCCAAACCGGCGCCGAGCACGACGGCGATGACGGCCGCCGGCACGGGCAGCGCGAGCCCGAGCGCCGCAAAGCCCGCGAGCTGCGCGAGCAGCGCGCCGACCAGCCAGCGCCGCAGGTCGCGCTGGCCGCCGCGCCGCGCGAGCGCCGGCAAGGTGAGCGCGCCGACGACCTGCGCCAGCGTCATTAGCGCGAGCACGGCGCCGCCCTGCTGCGCCGTCCAGCCGCGCTCGGCATGGAAGTAATGCGGCAGCCACGCGACGAGGCTGGTGTAGCCGCCGTTGATGAGACCGAAGCACAGGGCCAGCAGCCACGCGCGGCGGTGGCCGAAGCAGCGCAGCCAGGCGCGGTCGAGCGAGGGGTCGGCGGCGCGCACGGATGACGACGCGGACGGCAGCTGCCGCGCACCGCGCAGCCACGCCGCCAGCGCCACCACCGCGAGCACTGCCCACATGGCAAGGCCGGCGTGCCAGTCGAGTTGCGCATCGCCGCCCACGGCGCGCGCGAGCCACGGGCTGGCCATGGCGCCGAGCCCGCCGCCGCCCATGATGGCGGCCGAGTAGAGCCCGGTCATGAGGCCGAGCCGCGCGGGGTAGGCCTGCTTGACCACGCCGGGCATGAGCGCCTGCACCAGCCCCACGCCCGCGCCCGCGAGCGCGGCGCTCCACAGCAGCGCCGCGGCGCCGCCCGCCACGTAGCGGCCGGCGCAGGCCAGCGCGATGGCGCCGAGCCCGAGCGCGATGCCGCCGCGCGCGCCCAGCCGCTGGCCCACGGCCGCGCCCGACAGCGACACCGCGCCCATCGCGAACATCGGCAGCACGGTGAGCAGCGCGACGGCGTGAAAGCCGATGCCGGTCGCGGCGCGGATCGGTTCGAGCAAGGGGCTGCTCGACGTGAGAAAGGCGCGCAGGTTGAGCGCCACCAGCACGACCACGCAGGCGAAGAAGACCGGGCCCGCGCCGGTGCGCGGGTTGTCGGTTGCAGGGCGTGCGGTGCGGCTCACGCGGGCACGGCGCCGGGCACGAGCGTGCCGTGGCGCGCGACCACGCGGCCGCCCGACGCCACGAGCTTGCGCACCGGGCGGCCCACCACAGCCTGCGCGGGCGTTTGCGCGTCGACCAGCACGAGGTCGGCGCGGCAGCCCACGTCGAGCCCGTAGGCCGCGAAGCCGCAGCCACGCGCGCCGGAATGGGTGACGGTGTCGAGCGCCACTTCGAGCTCGTCGTCGCGGCGCAGGTTGTAGCGCAGGCCGATGAGCATGGCGCGCTCGAGCATGTCGGGGTTGCCGTAGGGCGACCAGGTGTCGCGGATGCCGTCGTTACCGCCGAGCACGGTGACGCCGGCGGCGCGGCACGCCATGAGCGGCGGCACGTTGCGCGAGGCCGGCGCGCTGGTGATGAGCACCACGCCGAGCTTCGCCATGCGCGCGAGCAGCACGTCGCGCTCGCGTTCGCTCACGTCGCCCAGGCAGAAGCCGTGGCTGATGGCCACCTGGCCCTGCATGCCGAGCGCCTCGGTGCGCTGCAGGATCAGCTCGAGCGAGAAGGCGCCCATGGCGCCGGGCTCGTGCAGGTGGATGTCGACGGGGCGCTGGTGCTTGTGGGCGATGCCGAACAGCACGTCGAGCGACTTCACGGGGTCGCCGTCGATGGCGCAGGGGTCGAGGCCGCCGAGCACGTCGGCGCCCATGGCGAGCGACTGGTCGAGCAGCTCGGCCGTGCCGGGGCGCCCGAGCAGGCCCGACTGCGGAAACGCGACGACCTGGATCTGCTGCACCTCGCGCAGCGTCTCGCGCGTGCGCAGCGTGCCTTCGAGGTGGCGCAGGCCGGCCTGCGTGTCGACGTCGGCGTGCGTGCGCAAGCGCGTGGTGCCGAGCGCGAGAAAGGCCTTGGCCAGCACGAGCGACTGGGCGGCGGCATCGTGCCCGCTGGCGTGGCGGAAGGCGCGCTCGTTCTCGATCTTGTCGGTGAGGTTCGTGCCGACCTCGTTGCGGTACCAGTCCATGCCCCACATCGTCTTGTCGAGGTGGGTGTGGCCTTCGACGAGGCCGGGCAGCAGCAAGGCGCCCTCGCCGTCTTCGACGGTGGCACTGGCCGGTGCGGCCAGCGCCGCGCCGATCTCGGCAATGCGGCCGTCGTGCACGCGCACATCGACAGGAGAAGCACCCAGGGGGCGCACGTTGCGGATCAGGAGCTGGGTCATTCGGTTTCGTTCGTGGGTCGGAGGCAAGGGAAGACCGGTCAGGCGGGTTGCGCCGCCACGGTGCGCGGCAGCACGCGCGGCGTGACGAGCGCCACCGCCACGAAGACCAGCGCGTTGACCGCCAGCGCCACCAGCCCGGTGTTGAGCGACTTGAAGACCACGGGCGCCGCCGGGAACAGCGTGCCCAGGTTCGCGCCGGTGGTCATCGTGAAGGCCAGCACCGCACCGCCCGCGAGGATGCCCGCAAAGGCGGCGTGCTTGCTGCCGAAGGGTTTCTTCAGCAGGCTGAACAGCAGCGAGGGCAGCAGCTGCGTGAGCAGGCTCGACGCGAAGATGGCCACGGCCACGATGGTGGTGCCGCCGCGCAGCACGAAGTACACGGCCACCAGCGCGAACACGGGCAGCACGCCGCGCGCCACGCGCGAGACCTGCTTGTCGGTGGCGTGGGGCGCGAAGCCTTCCTTGTAGACGTTCTTGCCGATCACGGTGGAAGCGGTGAGCAAAATCATCGAGCCCGGCACCAGCGCGGTGAGCACGCCCGTGCCGCCGATCACGCCCACGAACCACGGGTCGAAGGTGTGCTTCACGAGGCCGAACAGGGCCAGGTCGACCTCGGAGCCCTTGAGCCCCGGCACCTGCAGGATGGCCGCGAAGCCCACCAGGAACAGGAAGGCGATGACCACCTGGTACAGCGGCATCAGGATGGTGTTGCGGCGCACCGCGCTCGCGCTGCGCGCGGCGTACACCGAGGTCAGGTTGAACGGGTACAGGTAGTAGCCCAGCGCCGTGAGCAGGATGGTCGAGTTGTACCAGGTGAGGTTCAGGCCCTCTTTCGGAAACTCGAAGAAGCTGGGGTTGGCCGCGTGGATGGCGCTGAACATCGGCGTGACGCCGCCGTAGTAGTGCCAGGGCAGGTACACGCCCAGGAACACGGCGAGCACGAGGATCAGGATGTCCTTCACGATGGCGATGCTGGCCGAGCCGTGAATGCCCGAGAACAGGATGTAGCTGACCATCACGAGCGTGCCGATCCAGATCGCCACCTGCGGCGCGATGGAGCCGTACGAGGCCTCCGACACGATGATGCCCAGCCCGCGCAGCTGGATGGTGAGCAGCGCCACCATGCCCATGAGCGCCACGACGGACACCAGCACGCCGAGCGGGCGGCTGTCGTACTTGTGGGCGAAGAAGTCGGAGAACGACACCAGCTTGTGCGCGGTGGCGTAGCGCCAGATGGCCGGCAGCATCCAGAAGGCCATGAGATAGGCCAGGCCGCCGTAGGCCAGGATGTAGAAGGCCGGCGAACCCTTGCTGTACGACCAGCCGCTGGCGCCCAGGAAGGTGAAGGTCGAGAACGACTCGCCCGCCATGAGCAGGAACACCATGATCGTGCCCAGCCCGCGCCCGCCCAGCGCCCATTGCTCCAGGCTCATGGTGCGCCCGCGCCGCGCGAGCACGGCCAGGCCGAGGGCGCCGGCCACGAAGAGCGCGATCACGCCGAGTGCGGCGTTCATCGCGCGTCTCCTGCGGCCTGGGCATCTTGCGCGTCGAGGTCGCCCTCGGCGCGGTCGATGACCACCATGATGAGCGAGGTCAGCACCAGCCAGCTCACGTTCCAGACCATCAGGAAGGGCATGCCGAGCACGAAGGTGGGCGCGACGGACGACAGCCATCCCCCGCTGAAGAAGGCGGCGACCGGCAGCAGGGCCAGCCATTTGGCGAGTTTCATGGGATGTCTCTGTGTGTTCGGGTGGTTGGAAATTCGATCTTCTTTTGGTTAACCATTTTAAATATTTTGGTTAACCAAACGGCGCGAATGGTACGGAGCCGGGCGGGCCGCGTCAATCCGGGGGCTTTCCCGGAGGTGGCGGGGTGCAGGCAATAATCCGCAGGCCCATGCCTGCCGCCACCCGCCGATCCGCCGCGCCCGCCCCTTCGACTGAACCCATCGAGTCCGCTGACGACGCGAACGTGGACGAGCGCGTCTACGCCGCCGTGTCCAAGGCGCTGCTCAGCGGCAAGCTGCGCCCCGGCACGCCGCTGCGCGAGCGCGCGCTGGCCGAGGCGCTGGGCTGCACGCGCGGCGCGGTGCGCAAGGTGCTGGCGCGGCTGGGCTCCGAGAAGCGGCTGGTGCTGGAGCACAACCGCGGCGCCTTCGTGCCCAACCCGTCGATCGACGACATGCGCGGCATCTACCGCGCGCGCCGCATCGTGGAGGCCGGGCTGGTCGCCACGCTGTTCGGCCGGCTGGCGCGCGACCAGGTGGCCGCGCTGCGCAAGCACGTGCAGGCGGAGCAGAAGGCGTTCAAGGAAGGCCGGCGCGAGGACGCGATCCGCCTGGCCGGCGACTTCCACCTGCTGCTGGCGCAGATGGCGGGCAGCGACGAGCTGCTCTCGTACATCCGGCGGCTGATCTCGAACACCGAGCTGTACAAGGCGCTGTACGACTCGGCCGAGGCCGCGAGCTGCGCGCCGCGCGAGCACGAACAGATCATCGAAGCGCTCATGGGCGACTCGCTCGACGCCGCGCTGGCCGTGGCGTTGGAACACCTGGACGAGCTGGAGCAGCGCGTGATCGCCGGCGCGGCGGCGGAGCAGGAAGTCGACCTGGCGGCGCTGCTGAACGGCAGTGCCCCGGCGCGAAGCCACGGGCACGATCACTGAGGCTTTCGCGCCCACATTTCGTCCACATTTCGCCCATGAGCGAAGTGTCGAGGGGCCGGTCTCGCGAAGATCGGCGCACCATGCCAACGACCCCGCTCGCCGCTTCAGTCCGACCCCACGTCCCTGCCTTCGAATGGACGCTGCTCGCGGTGCTCGCGACCTGCTGGGGCGCCTCCTACACCTTCATCAAGATCGGCGTGGCGACGATCCCGCCGGTCACGCTGATCGCGGCACGCACCCTGATCGCCGGATTGCTGCTGCTCGCGGTGCTGCGCGTGCGCGGCGTGCGCTTGCCCAAAGACGGCGCGACATGGCGGCGCTTCGCGCTGCAGGCTTGCCTGAACAGCGTGCTGCCGTTCACGCTGATCGCCTGGGCCGAACGCAGCGTGGATGCCGGGCTGGCGACCATCCTCAACTCGACCTCGCCGATCTTCATCTTCCTGCTGGGGTGGGGCTTGGGCGGGGCGGGCAAGCCCACGCTGCAGCGCCTCTTCGGCGTGGGGGCGGGTCTGGCGGGCATTTGCCTGATCGTCGGCTTCGAGGCCCTGCAGGGGCTGGGGCATTCGCTGCTGGCGCAGCTGGCGCTGGTGGTGGCCGCCGTCTGCTACGGCTGCGCCGCGATGTTCGGCCGCGTGTTCAAGGGCCTGGACCCGATGGTGCCCGCGGCCGGTTCGCTGCTGAGCGGCGCGGCCCTGCTCGTGCCCGCGAGCCTGGCGATCGACAGGCCCTGGACGCTCGCCCCCTCGGCCGCGTCGATGCTCGCCGTGCTGGCGCTGGCGGTGCTCTCCACGGCGCTGGCCTTCACGATCTACTTCCGGCTCATCAAGACGCTGGGGCCGATGTCGACCTCGGCGCAGGCCTACCTGCGCGTGCCCATCGGCGTGACGATCGGCGTGGTGTGCCTGGGCGAAACGCTGGCGGCCACGGCGTGGATCGGGCTGGCCTGCGTGGTGGTGGGCGTGGTCGCGATGACGATGCCCGACACACAACTTTTGCGCCGGGGCCTTCGTTTTTTACGCGGCTTTTAGACCCGCGCTTCTACGCTGCCGGCTCCTCCATCCGTTAGCGAATTCTTTCGATGAAACACCTCCTTCGTACCGCCTTGCCGGTGCTCGTTCTTCCCACCCTGTTCGCCCTGCCGATGCTCGCCAATGCGCAGCTCACGGGCAACGTGGCGCTGACCACGAACTACAAGTTCCGCGGCCAGGACCAGGACCAGGACATGCTGGGCAAGAACGACTACGCCAAGACCCGCGGCTTCAAGCCCGCCGTGCAGGGCGGCTTCGACTACGCCTTCGGCGACAGTGGCTTCTACGTCGGCAACTGGAATTCGAGCGTCAACTGGCTCAAGGGCAACAGCCTGGAGAGCGACCTGTATGGCGGCTACAAGTTCAAGGCCGGCCCGCTCGACATGGACGTGGGCGCCCTCACCTACCTGTACCCGGGCAATTCGACAGGCAACACGACGGAGCTGTACGCCAGCGCGGGCTACACCGACGCGACGCTGGGTTCGTTCACGCTGAAGTACTCGCACACGGTGTCGAAGGACTACTTCGGTTATGCCGGCGCCAAGACCGGCTCGGGCCGCACGGGCCGCAACACCGGCTACCTGAACCTGGCCTACAGCAAGGAGATCGTGCCCAAGGTCACGCTGAAGGCGGCCGTGGGCTACACGAACATGTCGAGCGACATCCGCGGCCTGGGCTACAGGAGCTACGTGGACTACAACGTCGGCGCGACCTACGACTTCGGCAGCGGCCTCACGCTCACGGGCTCGGTGCAGGGCGCGAACAAGAAGAGTTCGTACGTTTCCGTGGCCAACCCGGGCTTCGACTACGGCTTCGGCACCGTCGGCCAGACGACCTACTCGCCGAACAAGGCGCGCTTCATCCTCACGCTGACCAAGACCTTGTGATCAGTCGATGCTGATGTTCGCCGCCTTGGCGACTTCGGCCCACTTCACGCGGTTGGCGTGCACGGTCTTCTTGAACTGCGCGGGCGACTCGATGCGCACGGTGTTGCCCTGGCTCTCGAAGCGCTCGCGGATCTCGGGCTGCTCGAGCACGGTCTTCACGGCGGCGTTGAGCTTGTCGACGATGTGCGCGTCGGTGCCCTTGGGCGCGAAGATGCCGAACCAGATGGCGCTGTCGAAGCCCTTGGTGCCGGGCAGGCCGCTGGAGGCGATGGTCGGCACCTCCTTCACGGCCGGCACCGCCGTGGCGGTGGTCACGCCCAGCAGGCGCACCTTGCCGGCCTTGTAGTGCGGCAGCACGGTCTGCACCTGGTTCATGATGCAGCAGGTCTCGCCGCGCACCACCGAGGTGATGGCCTCGGGGCCGCCCTTGTAGGGCACGTGGACCATGTTCAGGCCCAGGCGCGAGTTGAACTCGGCAAAAGCCATGTGCGTGCCCGCGCCGTTGCCGGTGGAGGCGTAGTTGTACTTGCCGGGGTTGGCCTTCACCAGCTCGACGAACTCCTTGAGCGTGCGCACGTTGATCACCTCGGGGTTGATGGTGAGCACGTTCGACACGTCGAGCACGGGCGCCACGGGCACGAAGTCGGCCTCCACGTCGAAGGGCAGCTTCTTGTACAGCGCGGCGTTGCTGCCGTGCGTGGCGGCGGTGCCGAACGAAAGCGTGTAGCCGTCGGGTTTGGCATGGGCGACGTACTCGCTGGCGATGTTGCCGGCCGCGCCCGACTTGTAGTCGATGATCACGGGCTTGCCGAGCTGGCGCGACAGCGGCTCCTGGATGGCGCGGGCCACCACGTCGACGCCCGAGCCGGCCGGGAAGCCCATGATCAGTGTGACGGGTTGTTGCGGCCAGTCGGGCTGGGCCAGCGCCAGGGTCGATGCGGCAGCGGTGCAGAGCAAGGCGCCAGCGGCCAGCAGGGCGCGACGCGGGAAGGGAGAATGGGCCATGTCGGTCTTTCTTCGAGGCGGACGGTGCAGGCGCCGATTGTGGCGCGCGGCTGATATCTGTTTGCACATGTGCTTATGCACCGCGCCCCTTGCCTCTCCATAATCGCTCCATGGTCCGCCCCACACAACAACTCCACACCCATCGCGAACCGGTGCCCGTGCGCGCCGCCGCCACCGTCCTGCTGCTGCGCGACACCGACGCCGGCCTGGAGGTCCTCATGACCCGCCGCTCGGCCACCGCGAGCTTCGCGCCCGGTGCCTACGTCTTTCCGGGGGGCCACATCGACGCGGCCGACGCCGCCGCCGCGCGCATCGCGGCGCGGCGTGCCACGCAAAGCGACACGCAGCACACGCAGGCCATCGCCGCGATCCGCGAGGCCTTCGAAGAACTCGGCATCCTGCTGGCCCGCCATGCCGACGGCCGCGCGGTGGCTGCCGGCGAGGTCGCCGCGATGGACCGCAACGCCACCGCCGGCACGGCCTTCGCCGACCAGTGCGCCGCGCGCGGCCTGGTGCTGTCGGCCGACGAGGTCTTCACCTTCGCGCACTGGATCACCGACCGCGACCTGCCCAAGCGCTTCGACGTGCCCTTCCTGGTGGCGCGCATGCCCGAGGGCCAGGTGCCCACGGCCGACGAGAGCGAGCAGTTCGAGCCCTGCTGGGTGCGCCCGGCCGATGCGCTGGCGCGCCACGAGGCGGGCAGCTTCTTCATGATCTTCCCGACCATCCGCACGCTGCAGCGCATGGCGGCCTATGCGACGGTCGATGCGGTGCTCGCCGCCTGCGCGCCCGGTGCCGACGGCCAGGAGAAGCCGCTGTGGACCAGCTGCCCGCGCGCCGGCCTGCTCAAGGGCGAGGACGCGCGCTACATGGAACACGAGTCGCCCTTCGGCGAGCTCGCGCTGGTGTGCCCCGACGGCCAGATCGCGCACGCGCTCGACTGGCAGAGCACGCAGCCCGTGGCGCTGCTGAAGAACGTGCAGCGACTCACCGCGCCGAACCCCAGCGCCATGACCGGCCCGGGCACCAACACGTATCTCGTGGGCGACGCGGCCACCGGCTACCTCGTGATCGACCCGGGCCCGAACGATGCCACGCACCTGGCGCGGCTGATGGAAGCCACGCAGGGCGACATCCGCCTGATCGTCTGCACGCACTCGCACGCCGACCACTCGCCGGGCGCCGCGCCGCTGCAGGCGCTGTGCGCCGCCGAGCGCAAGCCGCCGATCCTCGGGCTGTCGTCCGCACCCACGGCACGTTCCACCGCGCGCTTCAGCGCCGAACGCGAGCTGGCCGACGGCGAACGGCTGGTGCTCTCGGGCACCGCGCCCGACGGCACGCCCCTCGTGCACACGCTGCGCGCCATCCACACGCCCGGCCATGCGGCCAACCACCTGTGTCTGGTGCTGGAAGAAGACGGCCTGCTGTTCTCGGGCGACCACATCCTCAACGGCAGCACGACGGTGGTCGATCCGCCGGACGGCGACATGACGGCGTACCTCGATTCGCTCGACAAGCTCGACGCGGCCTGCGCGGCCGGCGGCATCGATTTCATCCTGCCGGCGCACGGCTACGTGATCGGCTTTGCGCGCACGGCCATCGCGCACCTGAAGGCGCACCGCCTCAAGCGCGAGGCCAAGATCGCCGCCGCGATGCAGCGGCTGCCCGACGGCACGCCCGAGCAGTGGCTGCCGCTCGCCTACGACGACGTGCCCGAGCGCATGTGGCCGGTGGCCGCGCGTTCGCTGGCGGCGCATGTGGCGCGCATCCGTCAACTGGCCGACGCGCGATGAACCGCTCGAACCGCCCCTCTGCGCCCGACGACGAAGGCGTGCGCCTGGCCAAGCGCGTGGCCGCGCTGGCCCAGGTGTCGCGCCGCGAGGCCGAGCTGCTGATCGAAAACGGCGCCGTGAGTGTCGACGGCGTGCCCGCCCTGCTGCCGCAGTCGCGCGTGCAGCCGCACCAGCAGGTCGAGATCGCCGCCGGCGCGCGGCCCGAGCCCGTGGTGCCGGTGACGATGGTGCTGTACAAGCCCGCCGGCATGCCGACCGACAACGCCCACCAGCTGCTGGTGGCCGCCAACCACCACGAGCCCGAGCGCGAGGGCCAGCGCTTCCTGCCGGCGCATGCGCGCGGCCAGCGCTGCATGACGCCGCTCGAAACCGGCGCCAGCGGCCTCGTGGCCTACACGCAGGAATGGCGCATCGAGCGCAAACTGCAGGAAGACGCGGGCATCCTCGAACACGAAGTGATGGTCGACGTGGCCGGCCCGGTGAGCCCCGAGGTGCTGGCGCGGCTGGAGCGCTCGCCCGCGCGCGTGAGCATCGGCCGGCAGTCGCCCGAGCAGACCGGCCTGCGCTTTGCGCTGAAGGGCGCGCGGCCCGGGCAGATCGCGCACATCTGCGACGGCGTGAACCTGCGCATCGTCGGCATGCGGCGCCTGCGCGTGGGCCGCGTCTCGCTGGCCGGGCTGCAGCCGGGACAGTGGCGCTATCTGGCGCCGAACGAGCGTTTTTGAAAGAGGCTTGAGGACGACGAGGCAGCACCGCAAACTGCCACCTGAAGACAGCGGCCCCGCGCCGCACACGGGAGATACCAGCACCATGAAGTTCGGCACACCGATCCGCACCCTGGCCTGCACCCTGCCCCTGACGCTGCTGGCGGGCTGCAGCTACCTCACGGCCCTGCTGTTCCCCGACGCGCCGGTCGGTTCGCCGCCCGCAGCGACAACAGCCGCCCCGCCCGCCGTGGTTTCCAAGGACGGCCTCGCGCCGATCACCGCGGTGCAGGTGGAACGCATCCGCGAAGCCGTCGGCGGCAAGCCCCCGAGCCCCGCGGTGGGCAAGGTGGTGGGGAGCGCGTCGCCGACCATCGAATCCTTCTTGCGTACCGAAGGCTGCATCACGGCGCGCAACGGCGCGGTGCTCAACCCCTTCGCGGCGCCCGGCCGGTTGTTCGACGGCACGGGCTTCCAGGGCGGGCCGATGGCCGAGATGCAGTACCACGACAAGACCGCCTGCGTGACGGTGCAGCGCATCCAGAACTGGAAGCTGGTGTCGCCCCGGCTGCTGCGCTTCGACGTGGTCTACGTGGGCGACGACGGCGAGGAGCGCGCCATCAAGCGCCACGAACTCATGCGCCAGCCCAAGGGCGGCTGGCTGTTCACGCGCTGAGCGTTGTGGCCGGCGAGCGGCACGTGCCGCTCAGCGGACGGTCGTGGCGGGCTTGCCTTGTTGGCCTTGTGCGAGCGCGTCATCGGCCGGCTCCCAGCCGCCGCCGAGCGCCATGAACAGCACGACCTGGTCGTCGGCCAGTTGCGCCTCGCTGGCGGCCAAGGCGGCGTCTGCGCCGGCCAGTGCGCGTTCGGCGTCGAGCGCGTCGAGGTAGGCCGTGCGGCCGTTGCGGTACAGCTGGCGCGCCTGCGCGGCGACCTTGGCGCTTTCGTCGCGCGAGGCCTGCAGGGCGGCGCGGCGGTCGAGCTCGCGGGCGTAGGTGCCGAGCGCGGTCTCGGTCTCGCGCAGCGCGGTGAGCACGGTGCCGTCGAACTTGGCGAGCGCGGCGCGCGTGCCGGCTTCGGCCTGCGCGATGCGGGCCTGCGCGGCGCCGGTGTTGGGCACGGTCCACGAGATCAGCGGGCCCACGCTCCAGGCCAGCGTGTCCTGGCGGCCGAAGCCGGTGGCATGGCCGGCCGACGAGCCCGACAGGCCCAGCGTGACCTTCGGATAGAGGTCGGCCGTGGCCACGCCGATGCGCGCGGTAGAGGCAGCGAGGCTGCGCTCGGCCTGGCGGATGTCGGGCCGGCGGCGCAGCAGCGCGGCGCCGTCGCCCACCGGCAGCGCGCCGGCCACGCGCGGCGGCGCGGTGCAGTCGGCCACCTCGCGCGGAAAGTCTTGCGGCAGCGCGCCGGTGAGCGTGGCCAGGCGGTAGAGCGCGCCCTGGCGCTGGGCCTTCAGCGGCGGCAGCGCGGCATCGAGCTGCGCGAGTTGGGCGCGCGCGCGGCCGGCGTCGATGGCGCCGGCGCGGCCCGCGCTGCAGGCGCTCGGTGACATTCACGGCGTCTTGCTGCAGCGCGACCGACTTCTGCGCGATCTGCAGCCGCAGGCCGGCCGAGCAGGCTTCGGCGTAGGCGCGCGCGGTGCCGGCCGCGACGTTCACGCGCACGAGGTCGAGCGCGGCTTCGGCGGCCTGGCTGCTGGCGGCCGAGGCCTCGATGGCGCGGCGGATCTGGCCGAACAGGTCGACCTGGTACGACAGCGACGCGCCCGCGCTGTAGTTGAAGGTGTTCGGCGGCTCGTAGCCCTTTTGCAGCAGCGACAGGCCCGAGACGTGGCCGAAGGACGGCCCGCCGTTCACGCCGATCGTCGGGTACTTGGCGCCGGCCACTTCGGTTTCGATGGCGCGTTCGCGCTCGAGGTTGGCGACGGCCTGGCGCAGGTCGGTGTTGTGCGCGAGGGCCTGGGTGACGAGCCGGTCGAGCAGCGGGTCGTGGTACAGGCGCCACCAGTGCGCGGGCAGCGGCGCAGCATTCGCCGGTGCTTCGGCGAAAGGCTTGGCCGCAGCGGGCTGGCTGGCCAGCGCCTCGGGCGGCCGCCGGTAGTCGGGGCCGACCGCCGCGCAGGCCGCGAGCCCGGCCGCGACCGCGAGCGAAGCCATGCGAAAGGCGAAGCGGGTCATGGCGGTCATCCCTTCTTCGGCGTGGCGGCCGCGTGGGCCGCGTCGTGTTCGAGGACCTGCACCGTGACCGTCTGGCCGGCCACGAGGCGCGCGCCTTCGGGCAGCGGGTCGAGCTTCACGCGCACCGGGATGCGCTGCGCCAGCCGCACCCAGTTGAAGGTCGGGTTCACGCTGGGCAGCAAGTTGGCGCTGGTGGAGCGGTCGCGGTCGGCGATGCCGGCGGCCACGCTGTCGACCGCGCCTTCGAGCACCGCGCCGCCGCCCATCGGCGTCACGCGCACGCGGTCGCCCAGGTGGATGCGCGGCAGTTTCGTTTCTTCGAAATAGCCCTCGACGTAGAACGACTGCGCATCGACCAGCGCGAGCACCGGCCGGCCGGCGGCGGCGTAGCTGCCCTGGCGCAGGTCGAGGTTGGTGACGAGGCCGTCGGCCGGCGCGCGCACTTCGGCGCGCTGCAGATTGAGGCGCGCCGAATCGAGCGCCACCTCGGCCTGCGCGACGGCGGCCTGGGCCTGCTCGACGCGGGCGCGGGTCTGTTCGCGCGACTCCTTGGACACCAGCTCGTCGAGCCCCGTGTTGCGTGCGTTCTCGCGCTGGGCCTGGGCGCTCACGGCGCGCTGCGCGGCGAGCGCGGCCTGCGCCTGGCGCACGGCGAGGTCGTAGCGCGCGCGGTCGACCTCGAACAGCAGCGTGCCGGCGGCGACCGGCTGGTTGTCGCGGATCGGCACGGCCGTGACGAGGCCCGACACGTCGGGCGCGATCTGGACCACGTTGGCGCGCACGCGGCCGTCGCGCGTCCACGGTGCGAGCTCGTAGTGGTCCCACAGGCGAAAGCCCGCCCAGACGGCGGCGGCCACCACGGCCACGGTGAGGAGAACGCGCAGCAGGCTCTGCGCCCGGGGGTTGTCTGCGAAGGGATTGGCTTTCATGGGAATCTCTGTGTTGTTTGAGTTGTCGGTGCGGACGTCATTGCAGGTGCGCCGTGAGGCGGCTCAGGCCGTACAGCAGCAGCAGGTACAGCGCCATGTCGAACAGCGCCGGGTGCCACACCCAGCGGTACAGCCCGGTGGCGGCGAGCAACCGGCGCACGCCCCACAGGGCGAGCAGCGCGGCGCCGGCCAGCAGCATGAGCCAGGGCACGTAGAGCCCGTAGAAACTGGCTTCGCCGATCATGCGGAAGCTCCTTGCGGTGAAGAGGAAGACACAGCCGCGAGCGAAGGCGGTGCGTCGGGGAACAGGTTGCGGCGCAGGCCGACCAGCGCGGTGACGGCGGCACGCGACGCGGTGGAGGTGTCGCGCGCGGCGAGCACGGCCGCCAGCGCCTCGTCGATCTGCGGCAGGAGCGCCGCCGGACGCGGTGCCATGCGGCCTTCGCCGCGCTGGCGGAAGAAGCGCGCGATGCCGCCGAGCAGAGCGGCCGAGGTGGCCATCGGCAGCTGGGCGCGCACGCGCTGCAGCACGGCGATGTCGGCGCCCATGCGCAGGTCGCGCAGCGCGTCGTTGGCGGCCACGCCTTCCACGGTGCCACCGGCCTGCGCGATGCGCGGTGCCAGCAGGCCGATGCGGTCGAGCATGCGCACGGCGTAGGCGTCGCTCTGCGCGTACTGCGGCTGCGTGGAGGCGGCCATGTCGCCGAGTTCGCGCCAGGTGGCGCGCTGGATGCGGCGCGCGCTCCAGTCGGCGCCCACCGAGCGCACCAGCCGCGTGACGCGCGCGGCCATCACCACGCCGACGATCTGGCCGGTCATGCTGTTGATGAAGCTCACGAGGTCGGCGCTGGCGGTGTCGTGCATCGCCAGCGTGCCCGACACGCCGAAGACCAGCGCCATCGCGGCCATGAAGTGCGTCGGGCGCGGCAGGTACAGCCCCAGCACCAGGAACAGCGGCGCGCAGACCAGCGCGAGCATGCCGAAGTCCTGCACCGTGGGCATGAGCACGAGCACGTAGACGGCCGAGATGGGAATGGACCACAGCGTCCACTTCAGGAAGCCGTGCATCGCGGGCACGGGGTCGTCCATGGTGGCGAAGAAGCAGCAGAAGACGGCGGCCATCATGGTGGCGGCCGAGCCCATGGTCCAGCCCGTGAGGATCCAGAACGCACCGCACACGCAGATGGCGATGACGGCGGCCAACGCCGACAGCAGCGCCATGCCATGGTCGCGGTGCATCGCGCGCTGGCCGAGCGCGGCCGTGCGGCGCAGCGGCGCGCCGCCCTTCAAGCCTTCGTCGATGTCGCGGCGCAGCCGGGCACAGGCGGTCCAGCCGTCGACCAGTTCTTCGAGCCGGCCTGCCAGGCCGATGCGCAGCGCACGGGCCCAGGGCGTCAACCCCGCGTCCTGCGCGCTGCCCAGCGCGGCGATCGCCTGGCGCAGCGCCTGCAGGCGAGCGGAGGCATCGACGGCCGGATCGCTTTCGTCGCGCAGCCACTGCGCGGCCAGCGCGAGCACGGCGGTGACGTCGGGCGCGAGGCGGCCTTCGGCTTGCGCCAGTGCCTGCAGCCGGTCTTCGACGGCCGACAGCGCGGGCGTGAGCGCCGCCACGCGGTCCTGCATGGCGCGGATCGCGCCGGCGGTCCAGCGCAGGTGCGTGGTGTCGAAGGGCACGTGGGTCGAGAGCAGGCGCAGCTGCGTGATGTCGCCGGCGAGGCGGCGGCGGTCGTCGTCCAGGCGCTTGGGGTCGGCGTCCTTGGGCGTGCTGCGGTCGCCGGGCTGGAACAGGTCGCCGATCCACTGGCGCGCGTCTTTCAGCGTGCGATCGAGCAGGCCCAGCACGGTGGGCGCGAGCCCCGCGGGCAGCACGAGGCTGTGGACCAGCGTGGCGCAGAAGATGCCCAGGCCGATCTCTTCCACGCGCGCCACGGCGGTGTCGAACAGCACGAGCGGCGTCTGCACCGACGGAAAGCCGATCAGCGCGGCCGTGTAGCCCGCGAGCATGAAGACGTACGAGCGCGGCGTGCGGTCGAGCAGCGAGACGTACAGGCACAGCCCGACCCACAGCGCGAGCACCAGCGTGAGCAGCTCGGGCGCGTTGGACAGCGCGGGCACCATCAGCACGGTGGCGACGCTGCCGATGAGCGTGCCGCAGAAGCGGAACACCGCCTTGGAACGCACGGCGCCGGCCAGCGGATGGGCGACGACGTAGGTGGTCATGAGCGCCCAGAACGGGCGCGGCAGGCCGGCGCGGCTGGCCAGGTACATCGCCAGCATCGCGGCGGCGAAGCTCTTGACGGAAAAGAGAACTTCCGCGCGGGTGAAGCGCGGCAGGGCCATCGACAGTGCCATTTACTGGCCGCGCCCTTCCTGCTGCAGGCTCTGCATGCCGGCGGCACTGCGGCCGAGCTTGGCCTCGAGCGCGCCGAAGACGCGCAAGGTGGCGGCGATGTCCTCGTCGGGAATGCCTTCGAACAGCGCGGCGCGCATCTGGCGCAGCGCGGCCTCGATGGGCTCGCAGACGGCGCGGCCGGCGGGCGTGAGGTGCAGCGTCTTGGCGCGGCGGTCGGCCGGGTCTTCGCGGCGCTCGACGAAGCCGGCCTCGACCAGCTGGTCGAGCGAGCGCACCAGCGACGGCCCTTCGATGCCCAGCGCCTCGGCCACCGTGCCCTGCCGAACGCCGTCTTCCATGCGCCCGAGCACCACGACCGGCCAGGCCAGCGTCTGCGACAGGCCCACGTGCGCCACCGCCTTGTCGGCCGCCGCGCGGTAGCCGCGCTGGAGCACCGACAGCGAGGTGCCGAGCCGCATCAGCGCGTGTTCGCGCAACGGGGAGATGGGTTCGGTATCGGCCACGGCGTTATCAATTAGTTAGCTTGCTAACAATTGTACGGGTTTCTACCGAGTCTTGCACGCGACCGCGCACGACGTCAGCGCGCGGCCCAGGGAAAAAGGGGGAAGAAAGAAAAGTGTGAAGCTCGCCGATAAGCCGGATTCTGTGCACCGGGGCCCTCTTGCGAAGACCCCGGCGTGACCGCCATTACTCTGGGCCGTTTGTCGCCAAACGGCTCGATGCCACCTACCCGCCAGCTCAGCGGAACCACCTCGATACTGGCCTACTTGGTGTTGCTGCGCGCAGAGATTGCCCGTTTCACCCGAACTGAATCGGCTCGTCTCTGTTGCTCTGATCCTCACCTCACGGTGGAGAGTCGTTAACTCCTGCGCTGTCCTGTGCAGTCCGGACGTTCCTCCAGTGCGATCTTTCGACCCGATGCTGTTGCCCGAGGGCAGAGCATCGTCCCTTTCGGGCTTGCACCAGCGGCGGTCTGGCGTGCTTCACCGCTCGATTATCGCCCGCCCCATCAATGACCCTTCAGGCGATGCCGCGCGCCGGTCATCAGCCCGGCGTTTCGTGGTCGCCGGCCTGCACCAGGCCCAGCTTGCGCAACGTCCGATGGAAGTTGCTGCGGTCGATGCCGGCCTCGCGCGCGGCGCTGGCCACGCGGCCGCCGTGGCGGGCCAGCAGTTCCGAGAGCCAGGCCCGCTGGAAGGCCTCGGTCGCCTCGCGCAACGTGCCGCCAGCGATGGCAGGCCCCGCGTGTTCATTCGCCGGGGCCTGTGCGGGCGCTGCCACGACGCCTCCCACGACGGCAGCGCTGTCCAGCGCCAGGTGATGCGGCTCGATGGCCGTCCAGCGCGAGCCGCGCGGCTGCTCCCGGAATGCCCGCAGCGAGGCGCGGCTGATCACGTGCTCGAGCTCGCGCACATTGCCCGGCCAGCCGTGCGCCAGCATGGCGGCCTTCGACGCCGGCGAGAGCCGCAGGTTGCGCGCGCCCAGCCGGTGCTGGTTCTCCTCGAGAAAGCTGCCGGCGAGCACGAGCACATCGCGCCCGCGTTCGCGCAGCGGCGCGACCACGAGCGGATAGACCGACAGCCGGTGGTACAGGTCGGCGCGAAAGCGCCCCTGCGCGATCGCCGCGGGCAGGTCGCGGTTGGTGGCCGCGATCACACGCACGTCGACCTTGCGCATGCGGTCGCTGCCGGGGCGCTGCACCTCGCCGCTTTGCAGCACGCGCAGCAGCTTGGCCTGCACGCTCAGCGGCAGTTCGCCGACCTCGTCGAGAAAGAGCGTGCCGCCGTCGGCGATCTCGAACTTGCCGTCGCGGTCCTGCACGGCGCCGGTGAACGCGCCGCGCTTGTGGCCGAAGAGCTCGCTGTCGGCCAGCGACTCGGGCAGCGCCGCGCAGTTGACCTGCACGAGCGGCTGCTCGCTGCGGCGCGAGCGCGCGTGCAGGCGCTGCGCGACGAGGTCCTTGCCGACGCCGGTTTCGCCAAGCAGCAGCACCGTGAGGTCGGACACGGCGACGGTGTCGATCTCGTGGCACAGCTGCTTCATCGCCGGGCTGCTGCCCAGCAGCTCGCGCGGCGCGCCACGCCCTGCGCGCAACGCCTGCGCGACGGCCTGCTCGCGCATCGCGCGCGCCTGCATCTCGCGGATCGTGTGGGCGGCCTCGATGCCGGTTTCGACGAGGGCGATCAGTGCCTCCATCTGCGCCGGGCCCACGGCATCGAAGGCGTGCGGCTCCAGCGCGTCCAGCGTGAGCAGGCCCCAGAGGGTGCCGCGCAGGCGCAGCGGTGCGCCCATGCAGTCGTGCACCGGCAGGATGCCCGGCTGGCCGGCGACGAGGCCGTCGTACGGGTCGGGCAGGTTGCTGTCGTGGGCGAAACGCAGGCCCCGTTCGCTGTCGAGCAGGCGCGCGAAACGCGGATGGGCGGCCACGGGAAACTGGCGCCCGAGGGTCTCATCGCTCAGGCCGTCGACCGCGACGGGCTTCAGCACGTCGACGTCGAGCTGCAGCAGCGCTGCCGCATCGCAGCGGACCAGTCCGCGCGCGGCGGCGAGCAGCGATCGGTAGCGGGCGGCCTCGGCTTCGGGCTCGGGTGGTGAGGCCTCGGTGGTCGAATCGACACGCAATGTGGTCATAAGTACAACGCTGGAGTTGTTGCGAATTTGACCACGCCCGGTAAATCCCCAATGACGTCAAGCACTTGCAACGGCCTTCCGGCTGGCACGGATCGTGAGATGACCAACGCATCTCAACCGAAGGACCGCCAGACCATGAATCCGCAAACCATCGCCATCGTCAAGTCCACCGTGCCCGCGCTCCAGGCCCACGGCGAGGCCATCACCAGCCACTTCTACAAGATCATGTTCGAGGGCCATCCGCAGGTGAAGGCCTTCTTCAACGAGGCGCACCAGGCCGCCGGCACGCAGGCGCGCGCGCTGGCGGGGGCGGTCATCGCGTACGGCGCGCACATCGACCGGCTCGAAGCGATCGCCGGCGCCCTGCCCCGCATCATCCAGAAGCACGCCGCGCTGGGCGTGCTGCCGGAGCACTATCCGATCGTCGTCCACTACCTGCTGCGCGCCGTGAAGGAGGTGCTCGGCGATGCCGCGACCGACGAGGTGATCGCCGCGTGGGGCGAGGCCTACGAATCGCTGGCGGGCCTGCTCATCGCCGCGGAAGAAGCCGTCTACAGCGCCAACGCGGCGCAGCCCGGCGGATGGCGCGGCACGCGCGAATTCCGCGTGGCCCGGCGCGAAGACGAAAGCGAGGTCATCACCTCGTTCTACCTGGAGCCCGTGGACGGCGGCGCGCTGCTGGCCTTCTCGCCGGGGCAGTACCTCACGCTGGTGCTGGAGATCGACGGCCAGCCGGTGCGGCGCAACTACTCGCTGTCCGACGCGCCGGGCAAGCCGTGGTACCGCATCAGCGTGAAGAAGGAAGAAGGCGGCCGCGCCTCGAACTGGCTGCACGAGGCCGCCGCGGTCGGCACGCGGCTGCAGGTGCAGGCACCGTGCGGCGACTTCGTGCTGCAGCCCGCGGGCGAGCAGGTGCGCCCCCTCGTGCTGGTGACGGGCGGCGTGGGCATCACGCCCGCGATGAGCATGCTCGAATCGGTGGCGCACACGGGCCGGCCGGTGCACTTCGTCCATGCGGCGCGGCACGGCGGCGCGCATGCGTTCCGCGCCCGCGTCGACGCACTCGCGCAGCGGCATGCGAACGTGAAGCCGCTGTATGTCTACGACGCGCCGCGCGAGAGCGACACGCCGCACGCGACCGGCTTCGTCACCCGCGAGCTGCTGGCCGGGCTGCTGCCGGAAGACCGCGACGTCGACCTGTACTTTCTCGGACCGAAGCCCTTCATGCAGGCGGTGTATGCGAACGGGCTGGCGCTCGGCGTGCCGAAGCAGCAGCTTCGCTACGAGTTCTTCGGGCCGCTGGAAGCCCTGGAGGCCTGAACCGCAACGGCCCGCCATCCCCTCGTGCTGAAACGGTCGCGGGCCGGGTGCAACCCGGCCCAGGGGGCGCCACAATGCGCGCTGACCATCCGACCCTCGCACCCAAGGAGATTCCATGAAGGCCCAGAACATCCTCCAGACCATCGGCAACACGCCGCACATCCGCATCAACCGCCTGTTCGGCCATGCGAAGCAGCAGGTCTGGATCAAGTCGGAGCGCGCCAACCCCGGCGGCTCGATCAAGGACCGCATCGCGCTGTCGATGGTGGAAGACGCCGAGAAGAGCGGCGCACTGAAACCCGGCGGCACCATCGTCGAGCCGACCTCGGGCAACACCGGCATCGGCCTGGCGATGGTCGCGGCCGTCAAGGGCTACAAGCTGATCCTGGTGATGCCCGACAGCATGTCGGTGGAGCGCCGCCGCCTCATGCTGGCCTACGGCGCCACCTTCGACCTCACGCCGCGCGCCAACGGCATGAAGGGCTCCATCGCCCGCGCCGAGGAAATCGTGGCCGGCACGCCGGGCGCGTGGATGCCGCAGCAGTTCAACAACCCAGCCAACGTCGACGTGCACGTGCGCACCACGGCCGAAGAGATCGCGGCCGACTTTCCCGAGGGCATCGATGTGCTCATCACCGGCGTGGGCACGGGTGGCCACATCACCGGCGTGGCGAAGGTGCTCAAGAAGAAGTGGCCCAAGCTGCAGGTGTTCGCGGTGGAGCCGGTGGCCTCGCCCGTGATCTCGGGCGGCGCACCGGCGCCCCACCCCATCCAGGGCATCGGCGCGGGCTTCATTCCGAAGAACCTGGACACCTCGCTGCTCGACGGCGTGCTGCAGGTCGACGCCGAACCGGCGCGCGAAATGGCGCGCCGCTGCGCGGTCGAGGAAGGCATCCTGGTCGGCATCTCGTCGGGCGCGACGCTCGCGGCCATCGCGCAGAAGCTGCCCTCGCTGGCGCCCGATGCGGTGGTGCTGGGCTTCAACTACGACACGGGCGAGCGCTACCTCTCCGTCGAAGGCTTCCTGCCCGCCTGATCCAGCTACAAGTTTCATAGCGCCTCGGGCGCTTAAAATCGTCGGTCTGCTTGATAACCACAAGCCCCACGACATGCTGCGAATCTCCGAACTCAAACTCCCGCTCGACCACGCCCCAGAGGCGCTGGCCACCCTGATCGCCCGAACGCTCGACGTTCCGATCGAAGCGATCGCCTCCCACACCGTCTACAAGCGCAGCTTCGACGCCCGCAAGGTCGACCTGCTCACGGTCTACATCTGCGACGTGCAGCTGGCCGACGCGGCGCTCGAAACCGCGCTGCTGGCCAAGCACGCCAGCCACCCGCACATCCAGCCCGCGCCCGACATGCGCTACACGCCGCCGGGCCAGGCGCCCGACGATGCGACGCGCCCCGTGGTGATCGGCTTCGGCCCCTGCGGCATCTTCGCGGCGCTGATGCTCGCGAAGATGGGCTTCAAGCCCATCGTGCTCGAACGCGGCAAGACCGTGCGCCAACGCACCCGCGACACCTGGGGCCTGTGGCGCAAGAGCGTGCTCAACCCCGAGTCGAACGTGCAGTTCGGCGAAGGCGGCGCCGGCACCTTCTCGGACGGCAAGCTCTACAGCCAGATCAAGGACCCGCGCTTCCTCGGCCGCAAGGTGATGGAAGAGTTCGTGAAGGCCGGCGCGCCGCCCGAAATTTTGTACGTCGCGCACCCGCACATCGGCACCTTCAAGCTGGTGAAGGTGGTGGAGAACATCCGCGAGCAGATCGTGGCGCTCGGCGGCGAGATCCGCTTCGAGCAGCGCGTGACCGACGTGCACATCGAAGAGGGTCACCTGCGCGGCCTCACCGTGCTCGACCAGACGACGGGCCAGAGCAGCGAACTGCGCGCCGACCACGTCGTGATGGCGCTGGGCCACAGCTCGCGCGACACCTTCGAGATGCTGCACGCCCGCGGCGTGCACATCGAGGCCAAGCCCTTCTCCATCGGCTTCCGTGTCGAACACCCGCAGGGCCTGATCGACCGCGCCCGCTGGGGCCGCCACGCAGGCCACCCACTGCTGGGCGCGGCCGACTACAAGCTGGTGCACCACGCCAGCAACGGCCGCTCGGTCTACAGCTTCTGCATGTGCCCCGGCGGCACCGTGGTCGCGGCCACCAGCGAGCCGGGCCGCGTGGTCACCAACGGCATGAGCCAGTACTCGCGCAACGAGCGCAACGCCAACGCGGGCATCGTGGTGGGCATCGACCCGAAGGACTTCCCCGGCGATGCGCTGGCTGGCATCGCGCTGCAGCGCCAGCTCGAAAGCAACGCCTACGTGCTCGGCGGCAGCAACTACCACGCGCCCGGCCAGCTGGTGGGCGACTTCATCGCCGGCAAGCCGTCGACCGCGCTGGGCAGCGTGACGCCGTCGTACAAGCCCGGCGTCACGCCGACCGACCTGCACCAAGCCCTGCCCGCCTACGCCATCGAGGCGATGCGCGAAGCCTTCCCCGCCTTCGGCCGCAAGATCAAGGGCTTCGACACGCACGACGCCGTGCTCACCGGCGTGGAAACGCGCACCTCGTCGCCCATCCGCATCACGCGCGGCGACGACTTCCAGAGCCTCAACGTGCGCGGCCTCTACCCGGCCGGCGAAGGCGCGAGCTACGCGGGCGGCATCCTGTCGGCCGGCGTGGACGGCATCAAGGTGGCCGAGGCCGTGGCGCGCAGCGTGCTCGGCAGCGCGGTTTGACGATGCACTTCCACCGTCCCACCACCGGCCAGCTGGCCGTCGCCACGCTGGCGATGGCCGCCGTGGTGCTCGCGTCCAACCTCCTGGTGCAGTTCGCGATCAACGACTGGCTCACCTGGGGCGCCTTCACCTACCCGGTGGCCTACCTCGTGAGCGATCTCGTCAACCGGCGCTTCGGCCCCGGCATGGCGCGGCGCGTGGCGTGGGTCGGCTTCGCGGTGGCCGTGGCGGTGTCGCTGCTGCTCGCGCCGGCGCGCATCGCCGCCGCCTCGGGCCTGGCCTTCATCGCCTCGCAGCTGCTCGACATCCGCGTGTTCGACCGCCTGCGCCGGGGCCTGTGGTGGCGCGCGCCGCTGGTGGCCACGGTGATCGCGGCCGTGCTCGACAGCATCGTCTTCTGGGGCATCGCCTTCGCAGGCACCGACGGCCCCTGGCTCACCTGGGCGCTCGGCGACCTGGGCGTGAAGCTCGGCGTCGGCGTGCTGATGCTGTTGCCGTTCCGGCTGCTGATCGGGCGGCAGGTCCCTGACCGAGGTGACCGAGGCGCTGCACGCGCATGACCATCCGCCCTGACAATACCCGCAGGATGTTCCGGCCGCGCTGACCGCGCGGGACCGGTTGTTCTTTTTCTTCCCTTTCCATCCCTCGCGCCCATCGCCGAGCCTTCCGTATGACCGACGCATCCACCGCCGCCCCGAACACGAACTCGCGCAACGCACGGCGCCAGCGCCCGGACATGGCCGAGCAGCTGCAGCAGCTGAAGTCCGGCGCGGGCAGCACCGACGCAGGCGCTGACGCGTCGGCGGCGCAGCCCGCCCCCGCGCAACAGCAGCAGCAACAACGCCCGCCGCGGGCGAAGCAGCAGCGTCCGCACGGGCAGCAGCAGCCGCAGCAGGGGCGCAAGCCGCGCGGCCCGCAGCAGCAACAGCAGCCCGAAGCCCAGCGCGCACCGCGCAAGGTCAACCCGGTGCTCGAGCGCCTGTTCGAGTTGTACCCACAGCTGTTCGGCGCACGCTTCGTGCCGCTGAAGCTCGGCGTGTACGAAGAGCTGATCGCGCGCCATCCCGAAGACTTCAAGGCCGAAGACCTGAAGATCGCGATGGGCCAGCATGCGCGCTCCACGCGCTACCTCGAGAGCGTGGCCGCCGGCCATGCGCGACATGACCTGGACGGCAACGCGCTCGACCCGGTCGCGCCCGAGCACGTGCACCACGCCATCCTCGAGCTGCACCGCCGCCGCTCGCACCGCAACCCCGGCGAAGACCTGCGTCCGCAGCTGGTGACGCGCATCGCCAAGGCCATCGAAGCCTCGGGCCTCGACCACGAGGCCTATGCCGTGCTGGTGCGCTCGCGCGATGCCAACAACAACGCCATCGTCGACGAAGCCCTGGCCGAACTCGCCCAGCAGGCCGCCAAGCGCGAAGCCCTGCTGCGCGCCTTCGAAGCCAGCGGTCGCAGCGAACAGGAATTCGCCGACATGTACGGCATGAAGCCCGGCGACGTGACGCGCACGCTGCAGCGCGTGCGGGACGACAAGAAGCGGGCCGAGGCTGCAGCAGAGGCCGCCGCCGCTTCGGCCGCAGCGGCACCGGAAGCAGTACCAGAAGCTGCGCCGCAACCCGCCGACTCCGCACCGGACACGCCCGCGTCCGACGAGCCTGCCGCCACCGGCAATTGAACGGCCTGAAGCGCCCAGAAGGCTGCAACTGTGCAGTCTGACTGCGGCGCGGCGAATTTTTCGCCAGGGATCGGTGCTCAGGAAACGTTTTTACACATTTCCAGCTACATTCCTTCGGCCCATTCCGGGCGGAGGAGAAGTTCATTTGAAAAGAGTCATCAGGCTGCTTCTCGCAGCCGTGGCTGTTTCCGTGTTCGCGAGCGGCTGCGCGGTCAACCGCGCAACAGCGACCGTCGATCCCTCGGCAAATCTCGACAAGCTGCGCGTGGTGCAGGTCAGGAAGCTCGAGGGTGAAGACGGCACGCTCCAGAAGCTGATTGCCGGCAATCTGCGCAAACGCGGTTTCGAGGTCACGGAAGAAGCCAAGCCCCCCGAGCCAGTCGACGCTGTCGTCACCTACGTCGACAAGTGGATGTGGGACATCACCATGTACCTCGTCGAGCTCACCGTCACGATCCGCGAACCGAAGTCCGACTACCCGTTGGCCACCGGCAATTCGCTCCACACCTCCCTCACACGCCTCTCGCCGCCCGAAATGGTCGACGAAGTGGTCGGCAACATCTTCAAAGAATCGGACAAAACCAAATGATCAACACCACCACCCTTCGCCGCGCAGGCGCCCTGGCCGTTCTCTCCGTCGTCGTCGTGCTCGCGGGCTGCGCCTCGTCGGCCAACCGCGAGGCCATGACGCCCACCAGCATCGCTTCGAGCAAGAAGCTGCCCTACTCGGTGTCGGTGAAGACCGGCGGCGGCAATGAAACGAACCCGCTGTGGAGCTCGGACATCACCAACGAAGACCTGGGTGCCGCCATCGAGAAGTCGGTCACGCAATCGGCCCTGTTCAAGGAAGTCGTCAAGGGCAAGAGCGGCGACTACGAGCTGTCGGTCTCGATCGTCAAGCTGACCAAGCCCACGTTCGGCGCCGCGTTCACGGTCGACATGGAAGCGGGCTGGTCGCTCATCAAGACCTCCGACAAGTCAGTGGCGATGCGCCAGGTCATCAAGTCGACCTACACGGGCGGCGCGTTCGACTCGCTCGTTGGCACGACCCGCCTGCGCATGTCGGTGGAAGGTGCCGCGCGCAACAACATCAAGCAGGGCCTGGAAGCCGTCTCGGCGCTCAATCTCTGAGGCCTCTGACTGAACGACACACCGTTCTTCGGTGAATGAAAAAGGGGCTGGTGAATCACCAGCCCCTTTTTCTTTGTGCCGCTGCGCGGCCTGTCCGTGCTCAGCGCGCGTTCTGCAGCGCCGCGATGCGCTCTTCGATCGGCGGGTGCGTGGCAAACAGCTTGCCCATCGCGCCCGTGATGCCCATGGCTTCGACGGCCTTGGGCAGCTCGCCGGCCGGCAGGCCGCCCAGGCGGGCGAGCGCGTTCATCATCGGCTGGCGGTTGCCCATGAGTGCGGCGGCGCCGGCGTCGGCGCGGAACTCGCGCTGGCGCGAGAACCAGGCCACCACCATCGCGGCGGCGAAGCCGAGCACGATGTCCAGCACGATGGTGCTCACGTAGTAGCCGATGCCGGGGCCCGACGAGCGGTCGTCGCCGCGGCGCAGGAAGCTGTCGACCGCGTAGCCGATCACGCGCGAGAGGAACACGACGAACGTGTTCATCACGCCCTGGATCAGCGTCATCGTGACCATGTCGCCGTTGGCGATGTGCGCGACTTCGTGGCCGATGACGGCCTCGACTTCTTCGCGCGTCATGCCCTGCAACAGGCCGGTGGACACGGCCACGAGCGACGAGTTCTTGAACGCGCCGGTGGCGAAGGCATTGGGCTCGCCTTCGAAGATGCCGACCTCGGGCATGCCGATGCCGGCCTTGTCGGCGAACTTGCGCACGGTGCCGACGATCCAGGCCTCGTCGGGCGACTGGGGGTTGTCGATCATGCGCAGGCCGGCCGTCCACTTGGCCATGGGCTTGCTGATGAGCAGCGAGATGATCGCGCCGCCGAAACCCATGACCAGCGCAAAGCCGAGCAGCGCCGTCAGGTTGAGCCCGTTGGCCGTGAGAAAGCGGTTGACGCCGAGCAGGCTGGCGACCACGCCGAGCACCGCGACGACCATCACGTTGGTCAGGACAAACAGAAGGATACGTTTCAAGTTGAATTCTCCGTGGGGAAATCTGCCCCCTTAGATAAGGGCCCCGGGGCCCTCTTCAAGCCGCGCGCGACGGGGAGGCCCTCGGTGTTGCTTCCGGTGGAGCCATGATAGGAGCAAAAGTTCTGGCGCCCCGATATTCCCCGCAGGAGTCAAGGCCTGTCAGAAAAGGCCTCCGGTGCCCGGCGCGGGGCGGGTGGCGATGTCGGCCTCGAGGCGGTCGCGGCGGCGGCTGTCCTGCGTCCAGCGCAGCACGAACAGCACGCCGTTGACCAGCACCAGCCCCGCGGCGAACAGCCACCACAGCGCGTGCGCGCCCGCTGCGGTCATGCGCGAGCCATCGAGGCTCGGGTCGACGCACACCCACGGCGTGCCGGTGGTGTCCTTGCCGCTGGCGGTCACGAGGCCTTCGAGGGTGAAGGGTTTCAGGCTGTCTGGTGTGGCGTTGAGCTGCAGGCGGGTCCAGCGGGCGAGCGGGGTGCTCTCGCCATCTTCGACCTTGCCGGGCTGCGCCGGCGTGTCCACGATGCGCGTGGCAGACGCCAGCAGCACGCCGCCCTTGGCGGGCACGATGGCGGTGCGCGCCGTCTCGATCTTCGCAGCCACCGTACTGTCGACGGCTTGTTGCAACGCACGCCGGACAGACGCCAGCTGTTGCTGCGACAGCCTCAGGGATGCGTTCTCCTGGCCCGTCGCCACGCTCGCGGCCAACGCCTGCCAGGTGATCACGGGCATGTCGACGCCGTCCTTGTCTACGGTGGCGTCGATGGTGCGCACGAGGTCGCGCTGCAGGCTCTCGCAGGCGGAGGGCGACAGGCCATCGGCGTCCTTGCAGGCGGCCTCGATCGCCGCCACCGACTGGTCGAAACCCCGCGCGATCCACAGCGTGCGCTCGCGCGCGCTGTAGGCCGCGAGCCTGTCGTCCACCCGTCCGCCCTGCAGAAGCCGCTGCACCTCGATCAGGCTGGACATCGTGTAGTCCTCGGACACACGAATGAAGTGGGGGCTGGCGAGCGCCAGCACGGTCTGCGGAATGTCCAACGCGGGAACAACGGGTGCGGTGCCGTCCCAGCGCACCAGGGTGCAATCGGTGGCGGGCACGCCGGCACGGCCGCTCAGGTCGATCTCGCACCGGCCTTCGCCTGCCATGCGCGCGCGGCTGCCCCAGGGCGGCGGATTGTCGGCCAGTTGCCCGACGTCGGCATAGGCGGTGGTGCCGCTGCCATTCATGACCCACTGCGCCGCCAGCGCAGCCTCGCTGCGCAGGTCGGGCACTGACAGCGCGACCGCACCTGCGGCGAGCAGGCCGATGATCAGATGCAGCAGGTGCCGTCCCCAGTACACGGGCTGGAAACGCCGCCACTCGTCGCTCACCGACCACTTGGGGCCGAAGCCCACTGCGCTGTAGTCGCTGGTGCGCAGCTCGGCTTCGATCACCTCGCCGTGCGCCACCGCTGCCGCGTTACGCCAGTGCGAGGGCAACACGAGGCTCAACTTGTCGCCGATGAACAGGCCCACGCTCTGGACCGACGTGTTGCCAGCATTCGTCACCGAAATCTGGTTGAGCATGCCGCGCACGCGGTTCACGGGCTGCGGTTCCCGCTCCGGCGCCGTGGCCGGCGGCTTGCGCACGAACAGCCACACGGCCCACAAACCCGCGAGCAGGCCTGCGCCCAGCAGGGAGATGCGCGCCGCGCGCGTGGCGTCCCAGGTGGCGACCCACAACAGCACGAACGCCAGAAGCCACGCGAAGGCCGAGGCCCAGCCGCCGCGCCCGATGCGGCTCTCGACCTCCTCGGGCGTTTCGGTCCGCTGGCTCAGGATGTCGACCTCGCCGCGCTGGTAGCGCGCGTTCGGGTCGGTCGCGATCGATGCCACCGCGGCTTCCGGCACCACCGCGCCAGTCGCCACTTCGGCCGCCACGGTCTCATCGAGCGACGGCAGCGCGCCGAGCTCGCCGCGCTGCCATTGTTGGTCTTGGGCCTGCTGGCGCTGCGCGCGCGCCCGGCCTTCGAGCAGTTCGAAGCCGTTCAGGCGGATCACCACCGCGCACTTGCCGGACAACACCACCTGCGCCTCGTTGTACGCCTCGACGTAATGGATGGCGTCGTAGGGCAGCAGCACGTCGACATCGCCGAGGGTGTCGTGCAGCGTGGTCGCGCCTTGCGTTTGGAGGCCGTGGCGCACGAACGCGCCGTCGAGCTCGTGCACGTTGTCGCCGATCACGAGGCCCTGCCCCATGAGAAAGGGTTGCAGCGCCGATTTTTCTTCGTCGGTGATGCTGCGCAGCACCGGCGAGCTGCTGCGAAAGTCTTTCAAGGCATTCCGGTTCTCGGAGCGCCGCGACATGTAGGTGATGAAGCTGTAGATCCCGTAGAGAACCAGCCCGAGCTTGAGAACGATGAGGACGGTGTCCATCTTTTTTTTAACCTCCCTGATTTTTTTGACGTACGTCGCGCGCACTTGCGCGCGATGCGACCGCCAGCCGAGGGCCCTCCCGAACCCGTGCGTGCTGGCGTGGCTTCAGCCTTCCGACGAACCCGGCAACGGTCGAAAGACCTGCGGGTCGGCGTAGAACGAAGCCGCGTCATTCTCGATGCACCAACCGGGCACGCCGAGCACCGGCAGGGGCACGAAAGGCTTGGCTTCGAGCCTTTTCGCACCGATGCTTCGGGCGATCGCCGCATCGTCGACGGCTGCGGCGCCGGTCGCACGGTGCGTCAACAACACATGCGCGGTGATCGGCTTGCGCGGCGTCACCAGTTTTTCAAGCAGCGCATGACCGAAGAGCAACAGGCGCGCCTCATGCCACAGGCTGCGCCGCGTGACGAACAACGCCTGCCAGTCGCGCGCCACCAGCGCCTCCCACAGCGCAGGCGGTGCATCGAGCACGGCCCCGTTCTCGTCGAACAACGTGAGCGCATCGCGCAGCGGCCCGCGCGTGGCGCCGACGCCGGCGCGTGCGATCTCGGTGGCCTGCAGTTCGTTGAGCCGGCGCTTGGTCTCGGGAAAGGCCAGCCAGACCAGGCCGTTGAAGAAGTCGTGCAGGTTGTCGCGCGTGGGCACGGTGCGCGTGCGGAAGATGTGGGCCTCGTAGGCCTGGCCCTCGGGCAGCGCGTCCTGCGTGACGAAGTCGGGCACGGCGGGTGGCTTGGCCGCCTGCAGCGCGGCGGCGACGGTGCCACCCTGTGCGATGGTCCGCGCCACGGCTTCGCCGGGATCACGGTACGGCGCCAGCCAGGGTGCGGCCCAATCGATGGCCGCGACCGCTGGCAGGCCCGGGCTCAAGGCGCGGGCGCCCCCGTCCATCGGATGCGGTCGGGGTGCTGCATCACCGCGAACTCGCCCGTGAGCTTGTCGAACAGCTTGAGCGAGCTGCCGCTCTTGCTGAGCAGGCCGGCGGTGCGCAGGGCCTTGGCCACGTCGTTGAGCGGCACGTCGGTGCCGCGGCGCAGCGCGGGCACGGCCTGCAGGATGAACTCGGCGGCTTCGGAAATTTCAGGCTGCTGCGGCGGTGGCGGTGCCACCGGCTTGGCCGTCTTTGCCGCCGTCTTGCGCGCGGTCTTGGCCGCAGCCTTCTTCGCGGGGGCGGTCTTCGCGGCCGGCGTCTTCTTCGCAGCCGCCACCTTCTTGGCCGGTGCGGTGCGCACGGCCGGCTTGATGCCGTGGTGCGCGAGGTCGATGAAGCTGTCGTAGACGCCGACGGTCTCTTCGCCGGTCTTGCCCTGCTGGCCGATGCCGCAGACGCGGCAGCCCTTTTCGCGCAGGCGAATCACGAGCGGTGCGAAGTCGGAGTCGGACGACACCAGCACCACCACGTCGGGCCGCTCGGCGATCACGAGGTCGATGGCGTCGACGGCCAGCGCGATGTCGGTGCTGTTCTTGCCCGCCGACAGGTTCACCATGGGCCGCACCGACAGCCGCTTGAACAGCGCCTGGCGGTTCACGGCCATCTCGGCGTTGCAGTAGGCACGGCGCACGTGGATGGCGCCGTAGTCCTCCATCGTGCGCTGCACGGCCTGCTCGATCACGTCGGCCGAGACGTTGTCGGCGTCGATCAGCAGCATCACGCGCAGCGACGACAGGGGCACCGGCGCCGTCATGCGAGCTTCCAGTTCACCGTCTCGCCGCCGCGCAGCGGCTTGAGCGTGGCTTCGCCGTAGGGCACGGTCTCGGGCAGGGTCCAGGTTTCGCGCTTCAGCGTGATGGTGTCGGTGTGGCGCGGCAGGTCATAGAAGTCGGGGCCGTGGAAGCTGGCAAAGCCTTCGAGCTTGTCGAGCGCGTTCACGCTGTCGAAGGCCTCGGCGTACAGCTCGATGGCGGTGAGCGCGGTGTAGCAGCCGGCGCAGCCCAGTGCATGTTCCTTCAGGTGCGCGGGGTGCGGCGCGCTGTCGGTGCCCAGGAAGAAGCGGTCGCTGCCGCTCGTGGCGGCCTCGACCAGCGCCACGCGGTGCGTCTCGCGCTTGAGCACGGGCAGGCAGTAGTAGTGCGGGCGGATGCCGCCGGTGAAGATGGCGTTGCGGTTGTACAGCAGGTGGTGCGCCGTGATGGTGGCGGCCGTGAAGCGGCCGGCGTCGCGCACGTAGTGGGCGCCTTCCTTGGTGGTGAGGTGCTCGAACACCACCTTGAGTTCGGGGAAGTCGCGGCGCAGCGGGATCATCACGCGGTCGACGAACACGGCTTCGCGGTCGAACAGGTCGATGGCGGGGTCGGTCACTTCGCCGTGCACCAGCAGCAGCAGGCCGTGCTTCTGCATGGCCTCGAGCGTCTTGTAGGTCTTGCGGATGTCGGTCACGCCGGCATCGCTGTTGGTGGTGGCGCCGGCCGGGTACAGCTTGAGCGCGCGCACGCCGGCTTCGGCGGCCAGCGCGATTTCTTCGGGCGGCAGCTTGTCGGTCAGGTAGAGCGACATCACGGGCTCGAAGGACGTGCCCGCGGGCACGGCGGCGCGGATGCGGTCGCGGTAGGCCACGGCCTGGGCGGCGGTGGTCACGGGCGGACGCAGGTTCGGCATGATCAGCGCGCGGCCGAACTGGCGGGCGCTGTGGGGCACGACGGCTTCGAGGGCGGCGCCATCGCGCACGTGCAGGTGCCAGTCGTCTGGGCGGGTGATCGTGAGGGTGTCTGTCATTGCGGCGAGATTGTCGCATCGCCCCTCGACCGGAGCACCCCCGGGCTACCCCAGCAGGTACTCGCGCACCAGCAGGCGCGCCCGGTGCAGCCGGCTCTTCACGGCGCCCGGCGGCTCGCCCAGGCGCTCGGCGATCTCGGCGATGGTGAGTTCCTCGAAGTCGCGCAGCAGCACGACCTCGCGGTAGTGCGCTGGCAGCGATTCGAGCGCATGGGCCAGGTCGATGCGCAGCGCGTGGTCGCTGCGGGCCGCGAGCTGGCGTTCGACGGTGTCTTCGTCGAGCGGGTCGTGGCGGAACATCGCGCGCTGCAGGCGCAGGCATTCGCGCCGGATGACGGTGAACAGCCACGACGAGAACGCCGCGGCCGCCTGCAGCCCGCGCACGCGGCGCGCGACCACGAGCAGCGATTCCTGCACGGCGTCGTCCACGTCGCTGGCCTGGCAGTGCCGGCGGGCGTAGCGGCGCGCGTCGGTCTGGCAGGCGGCGAGCAGGCCTTCGAGGGCGACGGGGTCGCCGGTCTGCGCGGCCAGGATCAGGCAGGTGCGGTCGATCGCTGCGGTGGCCATGGGTCAGCGGCCCTTGTCGAGCTTGCGCCCGACCATCGCGCACATCGGGCAGAAACCGACGAGTCCGGTGAGGGCCAGCATCGCGCCCATGAGGCCGACCGCGACGGCCAGGGCATTCGCCGGCCAGTTCATGGCGGCGAAGGCGAGGCCGGCGAGGCCCAGGGCGATGCGCAGGGCGCGTTCCCAGCCGGGAACATTCTTGACGTAAAGCATGGTGGTTTCCTTCGATCCGTGACGTGTGAATGCGGGGGAGCAGAACGCCCCTCCCGCATGGAAAGAGGCAGCCACCCGCCAAAACGGTTCGCGGAAAGTCAGGATTTTTTCATGCGCTGGTGCCAATGGCCACGGCAGCCAGGCGCCACTACCGCTGGAACACCCCGCAGACGCGCTCGGCCACGGCCTGCATCCAGCGCACATGGCTGGTCGAGCTGCGCGCGCCCCGGCCCGGCGGCCAGGGGTCGAACAGGCGCAGCGTGGTGCCGCCCCCGCCGGGGTCGTTGTCGCCGCGGATGCCCGCGAGCACGACCATGTGGCCCGGCTGGCCGGCGGGCGCGCCGCCCTTGGCGCCCCAGCGCAGGTCGAACATCAGCGGCCCGGCGTGCAGCGCGGTGCGCAGCGCGGCGACGGTCCACGGGCCGTGGGGCCGCAGCGTGAGGCCGTGCGCAGCGGCGAAGCGGCGGTTGTCGTCATCGTCGCTGCCTTGCGCATGGCGGTCGCTGTCCACGCGGCGGCGCAAGGCGCCGTCGGCGCCCATCAGCTCGCAGGGCGTGCGCGCGACCACGGTCTGCACGGTGGCGCGCGTGAGCATCGCGGTGGCCGCGGCCCAGCACAGTGCGGGCGCGGGTTGCGGGATCAGCGCCACGGGGTGCAGCAGCGGCGCGTGGGTTTCGTTGTCGAAGGCCACGTTGCGGGTGCAGGGGCCGGCCTCGCCGTCTTCGCACAGCCAGTGCGCAGCCTGCAAGCGCAGCACGGCCGCCCGGGTGACGGGGCCGTAGTCGCCGTCGGGGACGAGGGCGGGGCTGGGTTGCAGCTTGCGGTTCAGGGCCTCCTGCAGGCGACGGACATCGGCCCCGCGCCAGCCCTGTTTCAGCGTGCTCATCGGTGGGAATCCCCCTTGAGACAAGGATGCACGGACGAAGGAAAGCGAGCGGATGCATTGTGAAAACGGCACGCCCCTGCGTCTATTGGTCGGATGACATAGCCGAAACATGCGATGACGCGGGGGTGTCCCCCGGGCGCCAGCCCCGTGGCGGACCTTGGTAGGCTCGCACCCCATGACCGCGCCCGCCCCGACCGCACACCCCATCGCCACCGAACTCGCCGACGGCGGCCTCGCGGCCCTGTTCACCGCGCCCGGCGGCGCGCCGGCCTTCGCGGTGCGCTGGCAGGGCGCCGTGCACGGCTACCTGAACCAGTGCCCGCACGCCGGCGGCCCGCTCGATTTCGAAGGCCAGATCCTCGAAAGCTCCGGGCGCTACCTGATGTGCGCGCGGCACGGCGCGATCTTCGAACCCGACACCGGGCGCTGCGTGGGCGGCCCCTGCCGCGGGGCGCGCCTCACGCCGCTGGCGCTGCGCGAGGCGGCGGACGGCAGCGTGTGGCTGGCCGACTGAGGCCGCCGAGCGGCTACAGTCGCGGCCTCTTCTCTCCGCCCTGCCCCATGCGCCGATTCGCTGCTCTCTCCGTCCTCGTTCCGGCCCTGCTCATCGGCGCGGGCTGCGTCTCGCGGCCCGCGCCGCGCGTCACCTTCCTGGCCGACGGCGTGTTCAAGTCGCCCACCGCGCAGGACGCCGAGAACTACTGCCGCAACTTCGGCGCGCCGATGCGCTTCTTGAGCAGCACGCTGTCGGAGGTGCCGGCGCAGGGTGTGCCGGCAGGAGAAGTCGTCTACCGCTGCGACTGAGCTTCTTCGGCTTCTTCCGGCCGCACCCGCGCCAGGATGAAATCGATGAACGTCCGGATCGCCCGCGTGTGCTGGCGGTTCGGCATGTAGAGCATGAACATCTGGGTGCCGAAGATCGACAGGCGCCAGTCGTCCAGCGTGGTCACCACGTCGCCGCGGCGCACGTCTTCCTGCACCACGTAGTCGGGCACGAGGCCCACGCCCAGGCCCGCGAGGATGGCCTGGCGCAGGAACAGAAAGTTTTCCGAGATCAGCGTCGGCTCCAGGATCACCTCGCGCCGCGTCTCGCCCTGGTAGGCCGAGATGCGCAGCTGCCGCCCGATGACGGCGGCCGTCACCACCGGCGTGGCGCGCAGCGCATCAAGCTGCACAGGCAGCGGGTGGCGCTCGGCATATGCGCGCGTGGCACAGGCCACGTAGCGCACCGGCCCCATTTCGCGCGCCACGAGGTTCTGCGGCGGCTCGGGGATCACGCGGATGGCGATGTCGACCTCGTCGCGCAGCAAATCCTCGATGCGGTTCTCGAACACCACGTCGAGCACGATGCCGGGGTACTGGCGCTTGAAGTCGATGAGCCAGTCGGCCATCACGAGCTGGCCGTAGCCGCTGGGCACGCTCAGGCGCACGCGGCCCTGCAGGCCCTCGCCCAGCGCGGTGACCGACTCGCGCGCCGCCAGCAGCTCGCCCTGGATGGCCACGCCGTGCTGGTACAGCCGCAGGCCGATCTCGGTGGGCTCGGCGCGGCGGGTGGTGCGCCGGATCAGCTGCGCGCCCACCGAACGCTCCAGCTGGTTCAGGTGGTAGCTGACGTTGGCGCGGGTCATCTTGAGCCGGCGCGCCGCCGCGCTCAGGTTGCCCGCGTCAAGGATTTCCACCAGCAGGGTGAGCGATTGCAGGTCCATGAGCGGATTGTGTCAAAAATTCTTTGACAGTCTGTCAACCACCTATGGAATTGTCAAAGCGCCGATGCCGGCCAAGAATGCAGGGCTCCCCAGAGCCCCGGACCCCTCGAAACTTCACGAGGGCCTGCCACGCAAGCAAGAGACAAGCGACACGCACATGGCCACCCCCACTCCCAGCCCTTCCACGTCCAACGGTCCCGTCACCTTCCAGCGTCAAGGCGACGTGTGCGTGGTGACCATCGACAACCCGCCCGTCAACGCCCTGGGCGTGGACGTGCGCCGCGGCCTGGCCGCCGCCATCGACGCGGCCGAGGCCGACAGCGGCGCCAAGGCGGTGCTGATCGTCGGCGCGGGCCGCAACTTCATCGCCGGCGCGGACATCCGCGAGTTCGGCCAGGCGCCGCAGCAGCCCTCGCTGCCCGAGGTCTGCCTGAAGATCGAGAACTGCACCAAGCCGGTGGTCGCCGCCATTCACGGCGCGGCGCTCGGCGGCGGGCTGGAAATTGCCCTGTCGGCGCACTACCGCCTCGCCGCGCCCACCGCCAAGCTCGGCCTGCCCGAAGTAGCGCTGGGCCTGCTGCCCGGCTCGGGCGGCACGCAACGCGCACCGCGCCTGATCGGCGTGAAGCCCGCGCTCGAACTGATGCTCAGCGGCCGCCATGCGGGCGCCAAGGAAGCGCTGACGCTCGGCCTCGTGGATCGCCTCGGCGCTGAAGCCGATGCCCGCGCCGAAGGCCTCGCCTACGCGCAGGAACTGGTCGGCGCCAATGCCCCGGTGCGCCGCACGCGCGACGCCGCCGGCCTGGCCGACAAGGAAGCTGCCCGCGCCGCCCTCGAGGCCGCGCGCGCCGACACCGCCAAGAAGAGCCGCGGCCTGTTCTCGCCGATGAAGATCGTCGAAGCGGTCGAAGGCGCGCTCACGCTGCCTTTCGACGAAGGCATGGCGCTCGAACGCCAACTGTTCCTGCAGTGCATCGACAGCCCGCAGCGCGCCGGCCTGATCCACGCCTTCTTCGCCGAACGCGAAGTGCTGAAGGCGCCCGAGACCCGCTCGGCCAGCCCGCGCGCGCTCACCTCGGCCGGCATCGTCGGCGGCGGCACCATGGGCGCGGGCATTGCCGTGGCCATGCTCGACGCAGGCCTGCCCGTGACCATGGTCGAGCGCGACGAGCCCAGCCTGGCGCGCGGCCGTGCCCACGTCGAGAAGGTGTACGACGGCCTCATCGCCAAGGGCCGCATGACGCCCGAAGCCAAGGCCGCCGTGATGGCGCGCTTCTCGGGCTCGACCAGCTACGACGCCTTCGCGAATGTCGACATCGTGGTCGAGGCCGTGTTCGAGGAGATGGGCGTCAAGAAGGCCGTGTTCGCCGAACTCGACCGCGTGTGCAAGAAGGGCGCCGTGCTCGCCACCAACACCTCGTACCTGGACATCGACGAGATCGCCGCCAGCATCTCGCGCCCTCAGGACGTGGTGGGCCTGCACTTCTTCTCGCCCGCCAACATCATGAAGCTGCTGGAGATCGTGGTGCCCGCCAAGGTGAGCGCCGACGTGGTCGCCACCGGCTTCGAGCTCGCGAAGAAGCTCAAGAAGGTGCCCGTGCGCGCCGGCGTGTGCGACGGCTTCATCGGCAACCGCATCCTGGCCGTGTACCGCCAGGCCGCCGACCACATGATGGAAGACGGCGCATCGCCCTACGACATCGACGCGGCCGTGCGCAACTTCGGCTACCCGATGGGCCCGTTCCAGGTGTCCGACCTGGCCGGCGGCGACATCGGCTGGGCCACGCGCAAGCGCAAGGCCGCCACGCGCGACCCGCAGGCGCGCTACGTGCAGGTGGCCGACCGCATCTGCGAACGCGGCTGGTTCGGCCAGAAGACGCAACGCGGCTACTACCTGTACCCCGAAGGCGCGCGCACCGGCGTGCCCGACCCCGAGGTGCTGGCCATCATCGACGCCGAGCGCGTGCGCGCCGGCATCACGCCGCGCGCCTTCACCGAAGAAGAAATCATGCGCCGCTACATGGCCGCCATGGTCAATGAAGGCGCCAACGTGGTGCTGCAGCGCATCGCGCTGCGCCCGCTCGACGTGGACGTGACCTTCCTCTATGGCTACGGCTTCCCGCGCCACCGCGGCGGCCCCATGAAGTACGCCGACACCGTGGGCCTGCCCAAGGTGCTCGCCGACATCCGCGAGTTCGCCAAGGCAGACCCGATTTTCTGGAAGCCGTCGCCGCTGCTCGTGGAGCTGGTCGAACGCGGCGCCGATTTCGCCAGCCTGAATCAATCCGAGTAACCGTTAGAGCCCACCGTCCAGGAGACAAACCCATGCGTGAAGCCGTCATCGTTTCTACCGCCCGCACCCCGCTCACCAAGGCGCACCGCGGCGAATTCAACATCACCTCCGGCGCCACGCTGGCCTCGTTCGCGGTGAAGGCCGCGGTCGAGCGCTCGGGCCTGGACCCGGCCCTGATCGAGGACGCGATCCTCGGCTGCGGCTACCCCGAAGGCACCACCGGCCGCAACATCGCGCGCCAGTCGATCATCCGCTCGGGCCTGCCGATCAGCATCGCCGGCACCACCGTGAACCGCTTCTGCGCCTCGGGCTTGCAGGCGATCGCCATGGCCGCCGGCCGCATCGTGGTGGACGGCGCGCCGGCCATGATCGCGGGCGGCGTGGAAAGCATCTCGCAGATCCGCGGCCGCAGCCCCGGTGACGGTGGCGACCTCAGCCTGGACCCGTGGATCGTCGAGCACAAGCCCGAGCTCTACATGGCGATGATCGACACCGCCGACATCGTCGCCAAGCGCTACAACATCAGCCGCGAAGCCCAAGACCGCTTCTCCGCCGAGAGCCAGCGCAAGACCGAAGAAGCGCAGCTGGCCGGCCGCTACAAGGACGAGATCGTGGCCTGCACCACCACGATGGCCGTGACCGACAAGGAGACCAAGGAGGTCACCCACCGCGAAGTCACCGCCACGGAAGACAACTGCAACCGCCGCGGCACCACCTACGAGGCGCTGGCCAAGCTCAAGCCCGTGATGGGCGACGACAAGTTCATCACCGCCGGCAACGCCTCGCAGCTGTCCGACGGCGCCTCGGCCTGCGTGATGATGGAAGCCAAGGACGCCGAGCGCGCCAACCTGAAGCCGCTGGGCGCGTTCCGCGGCCTGGCGCTGGCCGGCTGCGAGCCCGACGAGATGGGCATCGGCCCGGTCTTCGCCGTGCCCAAGCTGCTCGCGCGCCACGGCCTGAAGGTGCAGGACATCGACCTGTGGGAACTCAACGAAGCCTTCGCCTCGCAGTCGATCTACTGCCAGGAAAAGCTGGGCATTCCGTCGGAGCGCCTGAACGTGAACGGCGGCGCGATCTCCATCGGCCACCCCTTCGGCATGACCGGCGCGCGCCTCACGGGCCACGTGCTGCTCGAAGGCAAGCGCCGCGGCGCCAAGTACGCCGTGGTCACGATGTGCATCGCCGGCGGCATGGGCGCCGCGGGCCTGTTCGAAATCTACTGATTCATTGAGGAGTCCGCGATGGACCTGAACTTCACGACCGAAGAAGAAGCCTTCCGCAGCGAAGTGCGCACCTTCCTGGCGAACAAGCTGCCCGCGCGGCTGTCCGACAAGGTGCGCAGCGGCAAGATCCTGGAAAAGGCCGACATGCAGGAATGGCACGCCATCCTGAACGAGCGCGGCTGGCTCGCCAACCACTGGCCCGAGCAGTACGGCGGCCCGGGTTGGACCGCGGTCGAGAAGTTCATCTTCGAGAACGAATGCGCCCTGGCCTTCGCGCCGCGCATCGTGCCCTTCGGCGTCAACATGCTGGGCCCGGTGCTCATCAAGTACGGCAACGAAGCGCAGAAGCGCTACTGGCTGCCACGCATCCTGAGCGGCGCCGACTGGTGGTGCCAGGGCTACTCGGAACCCGGCGCGGGTTCCGACCTGGCCGCGGTGAAGACCACGGCCGTGCGCGGCATCGACGCGCAGGGCGACCACTACATCGTGAACGGCCAGAAGACCTGGACCACGCTGGGCCAGCACGCCAACATGATCTTCTGCCTGGTGCGCACCAACCGCGAGGCGAAGAAGCAGGAAGGCATCAGCTTCCTCTTGGTCGACATGACCTCGCCCGGCGTGGAAGTGCGCCCGATCATCACGCTGGACGGCGAGCATGAAGTCAACGAGGTGTTCTTCTCCGACGTGCGCGTGCCCGCCGAGAACCTCGTGGGCGAAGAGAACAAGGGCTGGACCTGCGCCAAGTACCTGCTGACCTACGAGCGCACCAACATCGCGGGCGTGGGCTTCTCGGTGGCCGCGCTCGAACAGCTCAAGGGCATCGCCGCCTCGCAGACCAAGAACGGCAAGCCGCTCGCCGAAGACCCGGCCTTCGCGGCACGCCTGGCGCGCGTCGAGATCGACCTGGAGAACATGAAGACCACCAACCTGCGCGTGATCGCGGCGGTGGCCGGCGGCGGCGTGCCCGGTGCGGAAAGCTCGATGCTGAAGATTCGCGGCACCGAGATCCGCCAGGAAATCTCGTCGCTCGCGCGCCGCGCCATGGGCGTGTACGGCCGTCCCTTCGTCGCCGAAGCGCTGCAGGACGGCTACACCGAGAACGGCGGCGAGACCTTCGGCCCGGCCTACGCCAAGGCCGCCGCCTCGCGCTACTTCAACAACCGCAAGCTGTCGATCTTCGGCGGCTCGAACGAAATCCAGAAGAACATCATCTCCAAGATGATCCTTGGCCTGTAAGGAGAGACGCAATGAACTTCGAACATTCCGAAGACCGGCGCATGCTCGCCGACAGCCTGAACCGCTTCATCGCCGAGCAGTACGCCTTCGATGCGCGCGACCGCATCGCGAAGTCGGCGCACGGTTTCAGCAAGGAGATCTTCCAGAACTTCGCCGAGCTCGGCGTGATCGGCGCGCTGTTCAGCGAGGCCGATGGCGGCTTCGGCGGCAGCGGCTTCGACATCGCCGTGGTCTTCGAAGCCCTGGGCCGCGGCCTCGTGGTCGAGCCGCTGCTAGGCGCCGTGATGGTCGGCGAGGCGATCAGCGCCGCCGGCAGCGACGCGCAGAAAGAGAAGATCGGCGACATCGTCAACGGCGTGACCGTGGCGGCCTTTGCACACGATGAAGCCGACACGCACTACGAACGCACGCGCGTGGCCACGACCGCCGAACGCCGTGGCGACGGCTGGGTGCTCAAGGGTGCCAAGGCCGTGGTGCCGCAAGGCGAGCAGGCCGACCTGTTCCTGGTCTCGGCCCGCACTTCGGGCAACGTGGACGACGAAGCCGGCATCTCGCTGTTCCTCGTGCCCGCCAAGACCGCCGGCCTCACCGTGCGCGGCTGCCCCGCGATCGACGGGGGCCGCGTGGCCGAACTCACGCTCGACGGTGTGACGCTCGGCGCCGACGCGCTGCTGGGCGCCGAAGGCCAGGGCGCGGCCACGCTGGAACGCGCCATCGGCCGCGGCGTGCTCGCGCTGTGCGCCGAAGCGCTGGGCGCGATGGAAGCCGCCAAGACCGCCACGCTCGAGTACCTGCGCACGCGCAAGCAGTTCGGCATCCTCATCGGCAGCTTCCAGGCCCTGCAGCACCGCATGGCCGACCTGCTGCTCGAGATCTAGCAGGCCCGCTCGGCCGTGATCAACGCCGCCGCCGCCATCGACGGCAGCGACCGCGTGGCGCGCGAGCGCGCGCTGTCGGCCGCCAAGTTCAGCATCGGCCGCATCGGCGCGTTGGTGGCGGAAGAAAGCATCCAGATGCACGGCGGCATCGGCATGACGTGGGAGCTGCCGCTGCCCCACTACGCCAAGCGCCTCGTGATGATCGACCACCAGCTCGGCGACGAAGACCACCACCTGCAGCGCTACATTGCGCTCGGCAAGGAGCTGGCAGCATGAGCGACAACAAGACCGTCCTGATCAGCCAGGAAGGCGCCGTCCGCATCCTGACCAACAGCAACCCGGCCGCGCGCAACGCGATCACGCCGACGCTGTACGCAGAGCTGTCGGCCGCGCTCACCGACGCGCAGAACGACCCCGAGGTGGGCGCCATCGTCTTCACCGGCGCGGGCGATTTCTTCTGCTCGGGCGGCGACCTGAACCTGCTGGCCAAGCGCCGCGAACTGCCCGAGGCGGAACGCCGCGAGAAGCTCGAAGGCCTGCACGACCTGATCCGCGCGATCCGCGACTGCGGCAAGCCCGTGATCGCGGCGGTCGAAGGCGGCGCGGCCGGCGCGGGCCTGTCGATGGCGCTGGCCTGCGACATGCTGGTGTCGGCGCGCGATGCGTTCTACACGGTGGCCTACGTCAAGGTCGGCCTCACGCCCGACGGCGGCGCCACGGCCTTCCTCGCGGAGTTCGTCTCGCGCCAGCTGCTCACCGAGCTGTGCCTCACCGGCGACCGCCTCACGGCCGAGCGCCTGCACGCGATGGGCGCGGTGAACCGCCTGACCGACAAGGGCGGCGCGCTGGCCGAGGCCATCGCACTCGCCGCCAAGGTGGCCAACGGCCCGCAGCGCGCCAGCGCACGCATCAAGACGCTGTGCCGCCAGGCGCACCGTGCAACGCTCGAGGAACAACTCGAGGCCGAAGCGGTCTACATGGTGGCGTCGCAGGCCGATGCCGAAGCCGCCGAAGGCATCGGCGCCTTCCTCGGCAAGCGCAAGGCCGACTTCGTCGCGTTGCGCCACGCACCCCAGCCCGACGCGTCCTGACGCGCCGCGCCCCTCCCCGCGTGTGCATGCCGATGCAGATGCGGGGGTCTTTCGTTTTCCTGGAGTTGTTCCCATGCCCTCGCTGAATTCCTCGCTGCCGCTCGCCGGCGTGCGCGTCCTCGATCTGTCCCGCATCCTTGCCGGCCCGTGGTGCGGCATGGTGCTGGCCGACATGGGCGCCGAGGTGATCAAGGTCGAGCACCCGGGCCGCGGCGACGACACGCGCGACTGGGGCCTGCGCGTGGGCAAGACCGAAACCGCCTACTTCAACAGCGTCAACCGCAACAAGCGCTCCGTCACGCTCGACCTGCAGACGCCCGAAGGCCAGCAGATCGCACGCGACCTCGCCAAGCAATGCGACGTGGTGATCCAGAACTTCAAGTTCGGCGGCATCGACAAGCTGGGCCTGGGCTACGAACAGCTGCGCAAGGAGAACCCGGGCCTGATCTACTGCTCGATCTCGGGCTACGACCGCACCGGCCCCGAGGCCGCACGCCCCGGCTACGACCTCGTGGTGCAGGGCGAGGCCGGCCTGATGGCGCTGAACGGCGAAGCCAACCAGCCGCCGCTGAAGTTCGGCGTGGCCGCCGTCGACCTGTTCACCGGCATGTACTCGGCGCAAGCCGTGCTGGCCGCGCTCTACCAGCGCGAGAAGACCGGCACCGGCCGCCACATCGAGATGGCGCTGTTCGACTGCGGCCTGATGATCACCGCCTACTACGGCCTCGAAGCGCTGCTGATGGGCGAAGACCCGCCGCGTTATGGCAACTCGCATCCGTCGATCGTGCCCTACGGCGTGTTCGACGCGGCCGACGGCCCCCTGGTGATCACCGTGGGCAACAACGCGCAGTTCATGCGCTTCTGCACCGAAGTGATCGAGCGCCCCGACCTCGCGGCCGACGAACGCTTCAAGACCAACATCCTGCGCTCGGCCAACCGCGCCGCGCTGCTGCCCGAGCTGAACGCCGAACTCGCGAAGCGCCCGCGCGCCGCGCTGCTCGAAAAGCTCAACGCCTCGGGCATTCCTTGCGGCGAGGTGCTGGGCCTGCTGGAAGCGCTGAACTCCCCGCGCGCGACCGACGCCGGCCTGGTGACCAAGCAGCCGCACCCGGTGGCCGGCGAGGTCAATGTGCTGGCGCCTCCCTACCGTTTCGATGGCGAGCGCCTGCCCGTGCGCAGCGCGCCGCCCACTTTGGGCGAAGGCACGCACGACGTGCTGAAGTCCCTGCTCGGCCTGTCGGATGAAAAGCTGGCAGCGCTGAAAACGAACGGCGTCGTCTGATCGCACACAGCGAAGACAACGCCCGCATCCCTGAAGAGAAGTCCATGGCCTTTCCGTTCCTTAGCTCCCCCCGTAATCCCGTGCGCCGCGCCCTGATCGCGCTGGCCCTTCCCCTTCTCGCAGGCAGCGCCTTCGCCCAGGCCTGGCCGACCAAGCCGATCACGCTGGTCGTGCCCTTCCCGCCCGGCGGCCCGACCGACGTGGCCTCGCGCATCGTGGCGCAGAAGATGTCGCTCGCGCTCAAGCAGAACATCCTGGTCGACAACCGCAGCGGCGCCTCGGGCACCATCGGCGCGGCCTTTGCGGCCAAGGCGGCACCCGACGGCTACACCTTCGTGATGCTGGCCACGCCGACGCTGCTGGCCTCGCACCTGTACGGCACCGTGCCCTACGACATCTTCAAGAACTTCACGCCCGTGGGCACGGTGTACGACCTGCCGATCGTGATGGTGGTGAACCCGAAGGCGCTGCCCGGCGTGAACGGCCTGCAGGACCTGATCGCCAAGGCCAAGGCCGACGGCGGCAAGCTCAACTACACGACCGCCGGCGCCGGCAGCTTCGGCCACCTGACGACCGAGCAGCTGAAGAACATCGGCAAGTTCGAGATGCAGCACGTGCCCTACCGCGGCAGCGCCCCGGCCGTGACCGACCTCATCGGCGGCCAGGTGCCGGCGATGTTCTCCGACCTCGTCGCCGTGATCCCGCACATCCGCGCCGGCACGCTGCGCCCGATCGCCGTGGGCTCCGGCAAGCGCGTGAGCCTGCTGCCCGACGTGAAGACCGTGGCCGAGCAGGGCTTCCCCGGCTTCGACGCCACCTCCTGGGGCGGGCTGCTGGCCCCGGCCGGCACGCCGAAGGACGTGGTGGAGCGCATGAGCGCCGAGCTGAAGAAGGCGCTGGCCGACAAGGAAGTCGGCGAGAAGCTGCAGAGCGTGGGCTCCTTCGCGGCCTACGGCACGCCGGAACAGACCGCCACGCGCATGCGCCAGGACTTCGAGCGCTGGGGCAAGGTCATTCGCGACAACAAGATCACGAACCAGTAAGACACGGCCTCCGTCCGCAGCCGGCAAGACCCCTCAAGGAGACAACATGACAACAGGCAACGACAAGAACAACCCCACGGGAACGGCCGGCGCGCCGTTCCGCCCCCTGTTCCCGGTGCGCGGTCTCGCCGACATCCGGCGGCTGGAAGAAACGCCGCTCGAAGAAGCGCTCACGGTGCGCAGCACCTACGAGCTCTTCCGCAATTCCGGCGCAGCCTTCGGCAACAAGACCGCGCTGACCTTCCTGCGCAGCGGCAACCCGGCGGATGAACCCATCCGCTGGTCGTATGCGCAGCTGCTCGCGGGCATCCACCAGACGGCCAACCTGCTGCACACGCTGGGCGTGGGGCCTGACGATGCAGTGGCGGTGCTGCTGCCCGGCTGCCTCGAGTACCACCTGGCGCTCTGGGGCGGCGAGGCGGCCGGCATCGTGCAGCCGCTGAACCCGCTGCTCACCGACGAGAAGCTGGTCGCGCTCATGACCGCGGGCCGCGCCAAGGTGCTCATCGCCTACGGCTCGGACAGCGAATCGGGCATGTGGTCGAAGGCGATGCGCCTGCGCGGCCAGGTGCCCACGCTCACCACCGTGCTGCGCGTGGCGCCGCACGACGAGGCACCGGGTTCTGCGGGTGCGTTGCCCGAAGGCGTGGCCGAGTTCGACGTGCTGCGCGCCGCGCAACCGAGCGACCGCCTCGTGAGCGGCCGCGACATCGCGCCCACCGACATCGCCGCCTACTTCCACACCGGCGGCACCACGGGCGCGCCCAAGCTCGCGCGACACAGCCACGGTGCGCAGGTGTTCACCGCCTGGACCAGCGTGCAGCTGGCGGGCATGAACGAACAGGGCATCTCGATCAACGGCTACCCGCTGTTCCATGTGGCGGGCGTGCTGCCGGCCTCGCTCTCGTCGCTGTCGGCGGGCGTGGAGGTGATCATTCCGACGCCCTCGTTGCTGCGCAACAAGGAGGTGCTGGCCAACTACTGGAAGCTGGTCGAGAAGTACCGCCCCACCTCGCTGTCCGCCGTGCCCACGGTGCTGGCCGCGCTGGCCAACGTGCCGCTGGACGGCGCCGACATCTCCTCCATCACCTACTGCCGCACCGGCGCCGCCGTGCTGTCGCCCGAGCTGGCCGCGCGCTTCGAGCGCCTGTTCGGCCTGCATGTGCACGAGAGCCTGGGCATGACCGAGATGGCCGGCATCTCGACCATCACGCCGCCCGGCGTGAACGGGCCCGCGGGCTGCGTCGGCTTTCGGCTGCCCTATGCGCAGGTGCGCATCGTGGCGCTCGACGAGAACGGCAACGCCAGCGACCGCGAAGTGGCGCAGGGCGAGACCGGCATGGTGCTGTTCAAGTCGCCCAACGTGTTCTCGGGTTTCGTCGATCCGGCCGACAACGCCAAGGCCTTCACCGCCGACGGCTGGCTCGCGACCGGCGACCTGGGCTGGATGGACGCCGAAGAGCGGCTGCACCTCACGGGCCGCTCGAAGGACCTGATCATCCGCAGCGGCCACAACATCGACCCCAAGACCATCGAAGACGCGCTGGGCGCGCACCCCGCCGTGCAGCTGTGCGCCGCCGTCGGCGCCCCCGATGCCTACGCAGGCGAACTGCCCGTGATCTTCGCGACGCTGGTGCCCGGCGCCTCGGCCACCGAAGACGAGCTGCTGGCTTTCACTTCTGCACGCGTCGACGAGGCGCCCGCGCGCCCCAAGTGGGTGTCGGTGATCGCCACGATGCCGATGACCAACGTCGGCAAGATCTACAAGCCCGAGCTGCGCGCCATGGCCGCGCGGCAGGTGGTGGCAGCCACGGTCGCCGAGGTCTGCGCCGCACTCGGCGTGGGCGATGCAGCGCGGCCCGCGGTGAGCACCGAAGGCGAAAGCCTCGTGCATGTGCAGATCGACGCTGCCGCAGCGGGCGCGCAAGCCGCGGCACTGCAGGAGCGGCTGCACAAGGCCTTGGAGCCCCTGCCCTTCAAGACGCGCATCGCGCTGAAGTGATCTTGATCTGCTTCTTCTTCGACACGATTTTCTGAAACCGAACGGGAGACAAACCATGACCCATCAACCCTCGACCCGCCGCGCCCTGCTGTGCGCTGCAGCCTCGACCGCCGCGCTGTTCGCGCTGGCCTCCGCGCATGCGCAGGCGCCCTATCCGAACAAGCCGATCCGCCTCGTCGTGCCCTTCCAGGCCGGCGGCGCGACCGACGTGCTGGCGCGCGTGCTGGGCCAGAAGATGTCGGCCAGCATGGGCCAGCCCATCGTGGTGGACAACAAGCCCGGCGCGGCCGGCATCATCGGCACCGACACGGTCGCCAAGGCCGCGCCCGACGGCTACACGATCGTGCTGTCGCTGAGCAACTCGCTCATGACCAACGAGTTCCTCTACGAGAAGCTGCCCTACGACACGCAGCGCGACCTCACGCTGGTCTACCAGATCGCGATGGCGCCGCTGGTGCTCGTGGTGCACCCCAGCGTGCCCGCCAAGACCGGCCCCGAGCTGCTGAAGTACGTGGCCGCGAACAAGGGCAAGGTGGCCTACGGCTCGTACGGCGTGGGCGCCTACCCGCACCTGGCCGGCGCGCACATGAGCCTCACGCAGCAGGCCGACATGAACCACGTCGCCTACAAGGGCGAGGCACCGATGGTGCAAGACCTCATCGGCGGCCAGATCCAGATGGCCTACGCCAGCGCGCTCGCGGCCAAGCCGCACATCGACGCCGGCAAGCTCAAGGCCGTCGGCGTGACCGGCGAGCGCCGCATGAGCACGCTGCCCAACGTGCCCACGCTGGCCGAGCAAGGCCTGAAGGACGAGGCCTACCGCGTGACCGGCTGGCTCGCCGTTGCCGCGCCCGCCAAGACGCCCAAGGCCATCGTCGACCGCATCGCCGACGAAGTGCGCAAGGCCACGCAGCAGCCCGACGTGCGCGAGCGCGTGGCGGCCATGGGCTTCGAGATCAAGGACAGCTCGCCCGAGCTCTTTGCCGCGGCCTGGAAGCAGGAGCGCCCCGTGTGGGAGCGCCTGATCAAGCAGTCGGGCGCCAAGCTCGAGTAACCCCCTTTCCCATTTTTGTCATTCAAGAGGAACAGCCATGAAAGTTCTGGTGCCTGTCAAACGGGTCGTCGATTACAACGTGAAGGTGCGCGTCAAGAGCGACGGCACCGGGGTGGACATTGCCAACGTCAAGATGAGCATGAACCCCTTCGACGAGATCGCTGTCGAAGAAGCGGTTCGGCTGAAGGAAAAGGGCATCGTGACCGAAGTCATCGCCGTCTCGTGCGGCGATGCCAAGTGCCAGGAAACCCTGCGCACCGCGATGGCCATCGGCGCAGACCGGGGCATCCTGGTCGAGACCGCTGAAGAACTGCAACCGCTGGCCGTGGCCAAGCTGCTGAAGGCGCTGGTCGACAAGGAACAGCCCCAGCTGATCATCCTGGGCAAGCAAGCCATCGACGACGACGCCAACCAGACCGGCCAGATGCTGGCTGCGCTGGCCGACCTGCCCCAAGCCACCTTCGCCTCGAAGGTCGACCTCGCAGCCGACAAGGTCACCGTCGCACGCGAAGTCGACGGCGGCATGGAAACGCTGACGCTCACGCTGCCCGCGGTCATCACGACCGACCTGCGCCTGAACGAGCCGCGCTACGTCACCTTGCCCAACATCATGAAGGCCAAGAAGAAGCAGCTGGACACCTTCAAGCCCGAAGACCTGGGCGTGGACGTGAAGCCCCGCCTGAAGACCCTCAAGGTCAGCGAGCCCCCGAAGCGTGGCGCCGGCATCAAGGTGCCCGACGTCGCCACCCTGGTGGACAAGCTCAAGAACGAAGCCAAAGTGATCTGAGGAAGAAACGAACATGACCGCACTCGTCATTGCCGAACACGACCACGCCAGCATCAAGCCGGCCACCCTCAACACCGTGACCGCAGCCCTGGCTTGCGGTGGCGACGTCCACATCCTCGTGGCCGGTGCCAACGCAGCGGAAGCCGCCAAGGCCGCCGCGCAGATCGTCGGCGTTTCCAAGGTGATCGCCGCTGATAGCGCATCGCTGGCCGAAAACCTCGCCGAGAACGTCGCAGCGCAAGTGCTGGCGATCGCCGGTAACTACAGCCACATCCTGTTCCCCTCGACCGCCAACGGCAAGAACGTCGCACCGCGCGTGGCTGCCAAGCTCGACGTGGCGCAGATCAGCGACATCACCAAGGTCGAGAGCCCCGACACCTTCGAGCGCCCGATCTACGCCGGCAACGCCATCGCCACCGTGCAGAGCACCGACGCCACCAAGGTGATCACCGTGCGCACGACCGGCTTCGACGCCGCAGCCGCCACCGGTGGCAGCGCCACCGTTGAAACGGCTGAAGGCGTCGCCGACAGCGGCAAGAGCGCCTTCGTGGGCCGTGAAGTCACGAAGAGCGACCGGCCCGAACTGACGGCAGCCAAGATCATCGTCTCGGGTGGCCGTGCCCTGGGCAGCGCCGAGAAGTTCACCGAAGTGATGACGCCGCTGGCCGACAAGCTGAACGCGGGCCTCGGTGCCAGCCGCGCTGCAGTGGACGCGGGCTACGCACCGAACGACTGGCAAGTGGGCCAGACCGGCAAGATCGTCGCGCCGCAGCTGTACATCGCCGCGGGCATCTCGGGCGCGATCCAGCACTTGGCCGGCATGAAGGACTCGAAGGTCATCGTCGCGATCAACAAGGACGAAGAGGCGCCGATCTTCTCGGTGGCCGACTACGGTCTCGTGGCCGACCTGTTCACGGCCGTGCCGGAACTCGTGACGACGCTGTAAGCGGCTGCGACGATGAAGACCCGCATCACCGAACTGCTCGGCATCCGCTACCCCATCATCCAGGGCGGCATGCAATGGGTGGGCCGCGCCGAGCTGGCCGCGGCCGTGTCGAACGCCGGCGGCCTGGGCATTCTCACGGCGCTCACGCAGCCCACGCCCGACGACCTGCGCAACGAGATCGCGCGCACGCGCACGATGACCGACAAGCCCTTCGGCGTGAACCTCACGATCCTGCCGGCGGTGAAGCCGCCGCCGTACGCCGAGTACGTGCAGGCCATCATCGACAGCGGCGTGAAGATCGTGGAGACCGCGGGCAACAGCCCGAAGGACTTCATCGAGGCCCTGAAGCGCCACGACGTGAAGATCGTCCACAAGTGCACCTCGGTGCGCCACGCACTCTCGGCCGAGCGCAACGGCGTCGACGCGGTGTCCGTGGACGGCTTCGAATGCGCGGGCCACCCGGGCGAGGACGACGTGCCCGGCCTCGTGCTGCTGCCGGTGGCGGCGCGCAAACTGCGCATTCCGATCATCGCGTCGGGCGGCATCGCCGACGGCCGCGGCATGGCCGCCGCGCTGGCGCTGGGCGCCGAGGGCATCAACATGGGCACGCGCTTCTGCGTGACCCAGGAAGCGCCGATCCACGACAACATCAAGCAGGCGCTGGTGGCCGCGACCGAGCGCGACACCAAGCTGATGTTCCGCACGCTGCACAACACGGCGCGCGTGTTCCGCAACGCGATCTCCGAAGAAGTGGTGGCCACCGAGCGCCGTCCCGGCGGCTGCGAGTTCGAGGACATCCGCCCGCTGGTCGCCGGCGCACGCGGCCGCGCGGCGTTGGAGTCGGGCGAGGTGCACAACGGCGTGGTCTCGGCCGGCCAGTGCATCGGGCTGATCGACGACATCCCGACCTGCGCGGAACTGCTGGAACGCATGGTGCGCGAGTGCCGTGAGCATCTGGACCGGGCGCGGTCCTGGATGGACTGAGTCTTTCCACTCGCCTTTTGGGGGGCGTTCACGCCGACGGGGTACCTTGCTCCGCGAATGTCCCCCGGCCAAGCAAGTAGCGCCCGCTGCCACACATTCATGTCGAACACTAAGGGCTTTTGGTTGCCTGCGTGGGGGCAATATTTACTGCCGCTCTGGTCCCCTTGAGTCGACAACCTATCCGGCTACAGTCGGCCAATAGCTGGCGGTCGCCGTAGCTGGCCCAGCTTCAACTAATGTGTAAGCGACCATCTCTGCCGCAAGCGGCTTGATTGCCTAGGACATCAGACATAACACGCAGGGGGAATTGAATGGGTCTAGATATCAAACTAGTCGTTGAGTCGTCTGATTCCGGCTCGTTCTCTAGTCCGAGCGGGATTGCGTTCTTTTCCCCCCCACGTGACACTGAGACGTTCATTGCGTTGGCAGGGATGTGGGAGAAACCCTGCTTTATCCCCGCAAGAGGTTTCCCGGACCCGGCTTCATCAATGGCGGTGGCGCACTATGGACGGGTCATTGTGGATACTGTCGAGGATGCCGATGGTTGGGGCACTGCGACGATTTCACGGGAGCTGGCCAATGAATGCCTTGAGTCGAAGCGGAGTCATGCATTGGACTACATCGGGGAATGGATATCAGCTCCACAGTATGCATATCCTGGCTGGCTTTTCCTCCATGAGTTGAAGAGTGCGCTCGAGTTCTCGGGGATTGAGACATCCCGGCTATCCAACGACTTTCAATTTGCAATCGACCTAATGAAAGGCATCGAGATACGTGGAAGCTTTTCTCGAATGGTATTTTGGTTTGATTACTAACAACCGTGACTGAGGCAATCTCCCGGAGCGCCTCAGTTGTCGATGCCAGCGGCAACAAGATGGCCACTCTAGTCGCCGCCATCCGGCCAAGACCTGTCGCACAGCCACACCCTCCAAATCGCGAACAAGATATAGAAATGCATGACGTAAAGGCCCTGGTCGCTTCAGCGGCGGTCCTCACGGGAGTCACAGCTCCATTCGGCTCGACAACACTCTGCCCGTTGGTCCAAGGATTCGTGCTCCTGCCGCTGACCGACGCCGTGTTGCGGGAGATCACTGCCGCTTGCCAAACCGCCGAGCCCAAGCAGCCCGCGATAGCAGATGTGGCGCAAGGCGTAGCCCAATTCGCAAGCCAACTGTCGCTGTCAGGCCCAGTCGCATACGTCTCCACCGAGTTCTTTGGCGGAACTGGAGGGCAAGATGTTGTGGTCTGGAGTAGCGGCCGGGTCGCCCTTCTCCTCAGTGATCGCGATGGCGAAACCATTGAGTGGCCGAACAGCCCAGTCAGCCAAGCTCTTCGCGCCATAGGAGTGGAAGCGATAGGGGGCAAAGACGAGTTCGACACGGTAGGGCTGGGCACATACAGAAGCACCGAGGGATGGGCCGCCGCCCATGCGGCAAGTTAAATGCTTGGAATCGGCCGATTGTGTTGAAAAACTCTCCCGAATCCCCGTAGCTGGCTTGCAGTTTGCATGCGCTTCGTGATCGATGGAGGTATGCATCATGATGGGTCAAGGCACCGCTCAAGATCAGTTGTTCTACGCATTCAACCTCGACGATCACGTCCCGCGTGATCACCTGCTTCGAGGCGTTGATCGCTTCCTCGATCTGAGCGAGCTACGCCAACATCTTGCGCCGTTCTACAGCCACACCGGCCGGCCATCGATTGATCCCGAACTCATGATCCGCATGCTGGTCATCGGCTACTGCCTGGGCATCCGATCCGAGCGCCGGTTGTGCGAGGAAGTCCATCTCCACTTGGCCTACCGATGGTTCTGTCGCCTGGGCCTGGAGGACAAGGTGCCCGACCATTCCACTTTCTCCAAGAACCGGCATGGCCGCTTCCGCCAGAGCAATGCATTTCGATTCGTCTTCGAGGCGGTGCTGCACCGCTGCATGACCGAAGGGCTGGTGCAAGGGGAGGGATTTGCCATCGATGCCAGCGTCATCAAGGCCGACGCTAACCGCGCGCGCAATGTTCCTGCCTCCGAGGTTGCGCAGTGGCGCCAAGGCACCCAGTGCAGCCGTGCGGTGCGCGAGTACCTCGAAGCGCTGGACGCCACTAATCCGGTTGCCGACGGTGCGCCCGAGGTGCCGCACGACACGCAGGCACCATCCAGGAACATCTCTCCGACCGACCCGGCTGCGCAATGGACCGCAGCACCGGGTGGTCCGGCCTTCTACGCGTACTCGACCAACTATCTGATCGATCTGTCGGCCGGCATCATCATGGACGTGGAGGCCACGCCTGCGCATCGCACACCGGAGGTCGACTCCACCCGAACCATGATCGATCGGGTCGAAGAGCGCTTCGACATCAAGCCGCGACGGCTTGTGGGTGATACGGCGTACGGCACTGCACCGCTGCTTGGTTGGATGGTTGAAGACAAGCAGATCGAACCTCATGTGCCCGTGTGGGACAAGACGGCCCGCAAGGACGGCAGCCTGTCGATCGGCGAGTTCGAGTGGGAACCAGAGCGCAATGAGTACGTATGCCCCGAAGGCCATGCGCTGCGTAATGAACGACGCCGATTCACGATCCCGCGCAGCCACGTCACGAAGGCCGACACGGTGATCTACCGAGCGAGTCAGTCAGACTGCGTCGGCTGTGCGATGAAAGATCGGTGCTGCCCGAACACGCCATTCCGCAAGATCGCGAGAAGCGTCCATGAAGGTGCACGCGAGACGGCACGATCCATTGCAAGGACACCGGAGTACAGCCAGTCACGCAGGGATCGCAAGAAAGTGGAGATGCTGTTCGCGCACCTCAAGCGCATCATGAAGCTGGATCGGCTCCGGCTTCGCGGGCTCAGTGGTGCGCAGGACGAGTTCCTGCTGGCGGCTACAGCCCAGAATCTGCGGCGGATGGCCAAGTGGTTGATGCCAATTGAAGGACATGCAGCCGTGAAAAGCGTGTGAGGTGAACGCAGCGGCGTGCTGCGCGCTCTCGCTTCGTTAACTCGATTGCGAATCCTGTGCGATCGCCAACGCAGGCAAGATTCGAGGCGAGTTTTTCAACACAATCGGCCAGAACCAGACACTCAAAACCGACGCACGTTGAGCATCTCATGACCCTATCGATTTCCAGCGCACAAGACCAACGCGGCGAACTCTACGGTCATGTATTCGAGAACACCTCGTCCGGTGTCCCGCGCGGTCTGTTTTGGAATCTTTCCTTGCCGTGTGCTCCCATTTCATGGGAAGGAGAGGACTGGGAATGCTCGGTCTTGTGTGAATGGCTTCAATGGCCTGTTCGGGACTGGACAAATCTGGACGGAGCAACTTTGCGTACAAGCTCCAACCCTGAGTCGGTCGAATGCTCGATTTACTTCACAGCGCACCATCCGGTGCGCCTCGAGTCGCTTTCCATCAAGCGAGTCGCGCATTCGACACGCTTCGGGGTTGCACTTTCTGGCGCGTTCGACCTGCAGGGCTATGGCGAACTCGACGCTCAGAACATCCCCTTGACCTTGCACGGCGAGGTCGATCTTGACGGAGTCGTCGTGGTGCCGGGCAACTTCTTTCTGAAGCCTTCTGACGCCTCAGATGTGATTCGGCTTGTTGAACCGCTCCTGAGCCTTTTCAACCTTGCTGAGCCCGAGTGGGACAGATTCCGCTACGTGCTTAGAGCCGAACCCCAGAATGCATAGCCCCCGTTTTGCAGGCATCCGGGGAGGGTGTCGAACGGCTGCTTCGGAGAAGAACGTACAGCCGCTCAGGGCCCGAAGCGGTCCTTCGATGCGAGAGGTCAACCAACTGCTATGCAGCGATCGCGGTCTGTCGTGCATCTGCAATTGACGTCCACTTCTTGCCAGTGAACTGCCCTTCAACGCGGCTGCTCCGACTACCAGCGGGAAGAAAAGCTAGCCACAAAAGCCGGGGCGATTCAGTTCGCCCTGTGCTGTTAGCCTTGCATGGTCGGCAGGGCCCCTGCCACGCCAACTCCGGCCATCGTGCCCAAAATTTTAGAAGTGAACTCACCATGACCAGCCCGCTGTACAACGCCTCCGTTCCCGTCATGCAGCAGATGCTGCGCGCCCTGTCCGACGTGCTCAAGAAGGCCGAAGACCAGGCGACGCAGAAAAATATCGATCCCAATGCGCTGCTGCAGGCGCGGCTGTTCCCTGACATGTTTCCGCTGGTACGTCAGGTACAGATCGCCGCAGACTTCTCCAAGGGCATTGCCTCCCGCCTGGCGGGTGCCGAGGTGCCGTCCTGGCCCGACACCGAGGTCAGCTTCGCCGACCTGCAAGCGTTGATCGCCAAGGCTTTGGCCCATATCGGCTCCTTCAAGCCTGAGCAATTTGATTCCAGCGAGAGCCGCGAGATCGTATTGCGCCCCGGCACCCCCAAGGAAAAGAAGCTGACCGCAAGCGCATACCTTCTGCACTATGGACTGCCGCAGTTTTTCTTCCACGTGACCACCACCTATGCCATCTTGCGCCACAACGGTATGGAGATCGGCAAGCGCGACTACATGGGTGCCTACTGACCCAAGACAGACAGGCGTTCAGCCACTCTGGCCACTGCCGCTCGAAGTGCAAGCGTGCGGCGTGCTGCCACCGATTCGCGCCTTTGAGCCACCAATGACGCTCCTCCGAGGGGCCTTCATCACCAGATGAAGGCCCCTTGAAGGCGCCGCACCAGAGCCTGGGCCTGCCTGCACTCGAACGCGGTGTTCAACGGCCAGCGTACGGCAGCGACGAGTGATGCACGACGATGCGCAGCTTGCCGGCACCGTCCTTCACGAAAGTCCAGGTCTTGTCGACCGTGGTGACCTTGCCGTCCGGGTCGGTGAACAGCACGTTACCCAGCGTGCTGGCCACGTCGCCGTGGATGAGCACGGCACTGTTGGCAATCTCGCATTTGGTCCAGCCCTTCAGGGCGAAGCCGGTGTCGTTGGGAAAGGCAGGGTTGCCGCCCACGAAGTACGCCAGCGCGCCGTCGCGAGCGGTGCGGAAGGTTTGCGGCGATGTCGTGAGCGTCGGCTTGAACAGCACTGCGCCCAGCTGGTAGGCGTAGGCGCTGTCGATGACCTTCTCGGCCAGCGCCCTGGCGGCCGGCTGCCCTCCGCTGGAATTCGCGGCGCTGATGTCGACCAGCGCCTTGCACCAGGCCTGCTGGGCCCCCAGGACTTCCGCTTCCGTGATGCTCCGGTCGACGACTTTCTCCTTGGCGGCGGCCGGCAAGATTGCCCCTGCGATCAGGAGGCTGGCGATGGCGCTGGGAATGAATTTTTTCATTTGGGTCTCCAATTGAAGTAGTTGGATACCGGAGCGGCCGGGTGGGTCGAGCCGAGACCCAAAGTGCATCCATACGACATGCACAAGGCATGATGCGCCGGCTGATTTGCTCTGAGTAAAAGATGCAAATGAAATGAATGGTTGTGCATTCGCGAGATAGCCAGGCGTGCAGGCCGGTCTCGCAACAGTCTGAAGCGGGCGCACACGAAGGACGGCTATGCAGCGGTTGCCGACATCTTCTGGCCTCGCGCGAATGAGTGCTATCGGCCAGAACCGAACCTTGGCTCACGCCGCCCAGTTCGCGAACACCCTAAGGTCACCAGGGGCCAACAACCGTCCGTTTTTTTGCGCCGGAACGATTCGGTCACAAGCAGACACTCAACATGGGACAGGTGTCGAACGAAAGCCATCCTCTCGGTCTGCACCAGAATTTCCCCCGATCTGCGAAGACCTCATCACATGCAACAACGTTTTCTGAATGCCTTGCTGGTTGCCCTCATCGCCAGCTTCGGCATCTCTGGCGATCCGGCACGCGCCCAGGCCCAAACGACGCCCAAGGTGCAGCCCGGCAAGGGGCGGCCTTACGAGATTGTCGACAGCGAGGTATGGGACGTGCCCGATCCGGTTTCAGGCCGCGGCTACCAAGTCTTCATTGCTTTGCCGCCGTCCTATGCGAAGCAGCCGCGGCAGCGCTACCCCGTGCTGTATGTGACTGACGCCGACTACGCTTTCCCGATCGTCCGGCAGTTGGGGCGCCGCCTGAACGTTGAAGGGCCTCAGATCGAGGAATTCATCCTCGTCGGTCTGTCTTACGCAAAGGGCGAGGACGGGGCGGTCAGCCGCCAGCGCGACTACACACCGACACCGAACGGCCCCAGCACCGCGCCTGCCAATGCGGTCCACGGTCAGGCGCGCGCCTATCAAGAATATCTGCGCAACCAGGTAAAGCCGTTCATCGCCGCTCGCTACCGGGCCGACCCGGCCAGAGCAATCTTTCTCGGTCACTCCTACGGCGCCCTGCTTGGGATGCAGATCCTTTTCACCGAGCCCGGCTTGTTCAGCGGCTATATCCTCGGCAGCCCATCTCTCTGGTACGACAAGCGACATGCCTTGAAGCTCGAAGCGAGCTACGCCAAACAGAATCGGGACCTGAAGGCGAATGTCTATCTTTATGTCGGCGCCTATGAGGCGCTGCGCAAAGGTGTTCGGCGCTACAACCAGACGGTGGACATGGTTGCCGACAACCAGGCGCTGGAGACGGCGCTTCAGAGCAGAAAGTACCCAAGCTTGAAGCTGAAGTCAGCGGTCCTGAACGACGAGGACCATCTCACCGTCGCGCCGCGTGGCTTTACGCAGGGCATGAAGTATCTGCTCTCGGCGCACTGACAAATCACAGCGAGACGATGCAGCCGGGCGATCACTTGACATGAATTCTGGGCGAGAACTTTGCCATCGGCGAGCTCGCCTCGCACGTCGGCATGCCAGCCAAATACCGCGCCATCGTGCCGATGTCCGTCTCTGAAAGGGTCGTGCCGTCAGTCGCACCGTATCCGGGCTATCGACCGAAAACTTCCAATCACTGCATGGTCAGGTCCAGACCCATCCAATTGCAAAATTCAAAGGTGAGGAAGAGCACGAGGAACGCAGAAGCGACGAACGCCCCGCCCACCTTGATGGATGTCAGTACCACTGCAGCTGTCTTTTGATTCTTGTCCTTCTGTCCCCGTTCGTAATGCCACTTGACGGCTAAATACATGCCAACGCTGAGCACGAGAACCTTGAAAATAACAAAAGAGATAGGGATTGAATTCATGATTGAAGGGATATCAATGGTGACAGACGGCGAAGTGCCCGAGTGCGGCGATTAGCTCAATAGACCGATGAAGAAACGGAAATTCAATCAATCAATCAATCAATCAATCAATCAATCTAACGAAACGGTTGCGGTGAGCTAAATGGGCCTCCGCAAGGCGCGTCGAAAGGCACGCAAGACATGGGTCGAAAGGCGGAGCAGTCTGCCTGCACTACAGAAGCACTCTCATCGTGCTGTCGAGTGTTCATCTTCCAGGCTGATACGTACAGAACCAGATCAGCTGAAAATTTTCGTATCAGATGCAAGGAGGCCGGCAGTCGCGCCGGGGCGGGCCGACGTCTGATATGACAATCTCTGGAGCGGTCCAGAACGACCGTATCAGAAAGAGATGCCCATGAACCGCTACGAGAAGCTTGCCGACAACATCGCTCAGCGTATTCGCGCGGGTAGCCTGAAGGCGAACGATCGCCTTCCCTCCGTGCGCGAACTGAAGTCGCAAATGGGCATCAGTGCGTCCACCGTGTTCTCTGCTTACTACCTGCTGGAGGCGCAAGGGCTTGTCGAAGCGCGGCAGCGGTCGGGATACTTCGTTCGAGCGGGCGCGGAAACGCCGGCCAACGAACTCACCGCCAGCGAGCCTGTCCTGCGGTCCATGTCGGTCGACGTCTCGTCGCTTGTCTTTCAGGTCCTTGCGCAGGCTCGCGAGCGCGATATGGTCCCGCTCGGCTCGGCCTTTCCGTCGCCAGAGCTGTTTCCCTTCGAGCAACTTGCCGCCGGCCTGACGCGAGCGCTCAAGCGGATGGATCCTTGGCAGACCGTCGAAGATTTGTCACCAGGCAACGCCCAATTGCGCCATCAGATCTCCCTGCGTTACGGCAGCGTCGGGATGGATGTTCCTGCGTCTGAACTGGTCATCACCAGCGGGGCGATGGAAGCACTCAATCTTGCGCTCGAATCGGTGACGCAGCCAGGCGACGTCGTGGCGATCGAAACGCCAACCTTTTACGGTGCGTTGCAGGCACTGGAGCGGCGCGGTCTTCGCGCGGTCGAGGTTGAGACGCACCCGCGAACAGGCGTAGATCTCGACTCTCTTGCTCGCGTGATCGAGCAGCATCCGGTGAAGGCCTGCTGGTTCATGCCGACCTTCCAGAATCCAATGGGCTGCACCATGAGCGACGCAGCCAAAGAGCGACTGGTCAGCATGCTCGCCACCCGCGCCATACCGCTGATCGAAGACGACGTGTACGGCGAGCTCGCGCATGGGGCTCGGAGACCGCCACCAGCCAAGGCCTGGGACCGGGATGGCTGGGTGCTGCACTGCAGTTCTTTCTCGAAATCCCTGGCACCCGGATATCGCATCGGTTGGGTAGCGGGCGGTCGCTTTGCAGCCACTTTGGGTCGCAACAAGTTGATGAGCTCGCTGGCGACGGCACTCCCCTCGCAACTGGCGTTGCAGGAGTACCTGCAACACAAGAGTTTCGATCGTCACCTGCGCGCCCTGCGGCATTCGCTCAGCCGCCAGCAGGCTGCATGCTTGCGATTTATCGATCGATACTTTCCGACTGGAACGCGGGTCACGCGCCCCGAGGGTGGCTATTTCCTGTGGCTCGCGCTGCCAGAAGGTGTCGACTCGCTCGCATTGCACCAGGACGCTCTTCGGCTCGGCATAGGCGTAGCGCCGGGCCATTTGTTTTCAGCCGACCGCCGATACACCCGGCACCTGCGCATCAACTACGGGTATCTCGGCGACCCGCGCTTGGAAGGGGCTATCAGGCGTCTTGGAGATCTCGCCAACGCGCAGCTGAAATCTACAACTGGGAAATCGGAGCCCATCTTCGAGGAACGTTCGTCGAGACCCTAGTTTGCGTCCATGCAGGTCGAGGTCTGCCGCCTTCGACTGACTCTCAACGTCACGCGTGCCGCTTCTGTCCAGTCGCGGCTTAAAGAACCCGCAGCACCTCAAACTGCTGTCGGATTGGAGCGACCTGTATCGACACCTCATCACCCTCGCATTTGCCCAGCATTGCCCTACCCAAAGGGGCTTCGCTGCTGATGACCTGAACAAGCTGACTGCCGCTGACCAACGTCATGCTGCCCCCATCCGGGCCGAGAAAGAGCTGTTGCTGCTTGTCGTCGGAATCGACCAGGCAGACCAACGCGCCGAGCCGTATTCCTATGCTGGCGTCGTAGGGACGCGGGCGGAATTGGCGCCAATTGGCCATCGCCTGGCGTATGGCTTCGGCGCGCCGAGCTTGGCCGGTGGCCAGGTAGGCGGCTTCGAGTCCCAATGTGTCGTACTTGTTTTCGGCGATGTTCTCTTCATGAGTCGCCGTTTCATGGGCTGCGCGCATTGCCTGTTCGGCTTGCAGCAAGTCTTCGGCGAGCCGTTCCAGCACCTGCTGCTGCAGCAAGAATTTATCCATGACGAAAGGTCGGTATCTCGAACAAGCAGGGGCAGGTTTTGATTATGAGGGGCTCCAGAAGCCTTCGACGCTTCTGTTGGCTGCGGGTTAACTTCAGCTATGGGCTCGTTGCGGGCACTCGCATTGCGCCGAAGCAGCCGTTCAAGTGCTACCTCGTTCTGCCTGCGGCGTCATATCCTGTGCCAGCCCTCCCGGAGAGGTCATTCATCAGGTTTGCAGCCAGATTCCTTGTGTAGCGTGGGAATTCGAAGCTTCTCGCCGTTCTCTTCGGTCTGGCGCCACTGCTCAAACGTGCAATAGATGATCTTTTCCTTGAGGTCTGAGATGTACGAGGCGCCTTCTTCGGGGACGAAGGAGAAGCTGATGCCGCATGTGCTCCCAGGGTACCCTGTACTGTTGGAATGCCGGACGTATACACGACTGCCGGCAGGAACATCCAGCCACCGCCATGTCGGTGCCGCACGAATGTCCGAGCAGCGGGCACTCGCGGCGATAGTCGCACTCACACCATTTGCATCGTCGTAGAACTTGATTCGTGCCTTGCTGCCGGCGACTGGGGGTTGATACGGCGCCAATGGTGCACTGCCACAGGCCGCGAGAAGATTTATCGAAGCCGCTGCGGCTATGAGAGTGCGCATAGTTCAAGGGTTGCTGGGGAGCGTCACAAGAAGTTGATGGAGCGGCCGACAAGGAGCGGAGACGCGACGACAAAGGGCCGTTATTGGCCGAATGTAGCCCACTGGCGGTCGGCACCACACGGCCCCAAGTTGACCTATACCTCTACGCTGGGAAGCGCGGCAGCTTGGCTTTCTCGACGGCGGTTCTGAACGCTATGTCCCATGCAGTCCACTGCTCCGACGACGCCTGCCCCTCAATGGTTATGCCGGATGGCTCAAACGACGCTTCTAAGCATGGATCGCCAGAAGAATCACTGAAGAAGCCCATCGAGCCTGGCCGTGCCCCTGGCAATCCAAGAAGCAGCCTGCCCAGAGTTGCGACCTCACCTTCGGTCAGACGTCCCGTGTAGATGGTGTATGTCCCACCGATCTTTAAGAGCGGTCGAGCCGCCAGATCGTGCTCGTTCCAAGGCTGGAACCAGCCTTCTAAGCCCTCGATATGTTCTTCGCTGGTCATGAGTGCTCTTCTACTTCCGCTTTTGGCCGCTTGACGTCGGTTGCTCATTGAGCGCCTTCAAGGGCCTCGATGTATGGCAGCACCTGTGGATGAGCCTGAACCCACTGCTCGCCCAAGTACGTCGCTACGGAGCTCGAGCCGATGACGCTCTCGATTGCCCCGGATTTCGAAGCGGCTTGCAACAGACCGTGGGCCGCATGCATTGCCTCCTCGCTCGCGGCCGCCTCCGGCCCCCCAGCTTCGATGCCCCACTCCTTCTGAATTGCCGCAATGAGTTTGCCTGCAGCGGCCTCAAGTGGTGTTCGTGAGCGTGTCATGGACGCCAATCTAACCTGCTTGTGAAGGTCCGGTTGTGGCCGATAGCACCCCTCCGGTCCGCCCGATCGAACGACAACAACCAGTCTGAAGCGAACATTGAACGCAGCCATGTCTATCTCGACCGCATCCGGCACCAACCCCTCGGGCTTCTGCTTCGCCAGTGCCTGTCGCTCACGAAAGCTCAGTGGTACGCCCCCGCACATCCATCTGCAATCCACCGCAGCGGTCGAACCGCCAACCCCACGGGCGCACTCATCGTGCGCAGGGCATCGGGTGCTCCCCGCAGCGAAATCAAGGAGGGGCGGGGGACATTCGCGGAGGGGAGTACCCGGTGTCCTGTGCACGCGCCCCGAAGGCCCCCCAGCCGACGCCGTCAACACACCGCCACAGCTAAGGAAACCCCCGATATATGAATGGTCATTGACCCCCTAGCATCGAGCGCTGCTCGCCTGTCAAGGTGTACGGATCGCGTCCCGGCGTCCGCCCGGTGACTTGGCGCCTGCCTCAGCTGCCCTTTCCTGCGATGACAACTCCTCCCGAGTCCGGCCCCACGCTGGACGCCGCCAGTCCCCTCCCCCCCGACATCGAAGCCGCCGACGAACCCACCAAGGTTCCCCTCGCCATCGAAGACTGGCTCACGGTCCTCATCATGGGCGCGCTGGCGCTCATCACGTTTGCCAACGTCATCGTGCGCTACTTCACCGACTCGTCCTTCGCGTGGACGGAGGAGTTCTCGGTGTTCCTGATGATCATGCTGGCGCTGGTGGCCGGCTCGGCCGCGGTGGCACGCGACCGGCACATCCGCATCGAGTATTTCTCGGAGAGCGGCTCCATGGCGCGGCGCAAGCGCCTGGCGCAGTTCGGCGCGCTGATGATCGCTATCTTGTTCGCGCTGATCGGCGCGCTCAGCATCCGCATGGTGTGGGACGACTACCGCTTCGAGGAAACCACGCCCGGCATCGGCCTGCCCGCCTGGTGGTATTCGATCTGGCTGCCCATCGTGTCGTTCGCGATCGCGGGGCGCGCCATCGGCCTGATGGTGCGCCGTGGCCGCAAGACGAACTACAAGTCTGACGACAGCGACAGCAAGAAGGGCGACGCCAAGTGATCGCCACCCTGCTCTTCGTCGCCTTCGTCGTGATGATGCTGGTGGGCGTGCCCATCGGCGCCGCGCTCGGCCTGGCGGGCGCCGCCTGCATTGCGCTGGCCAACGCTGACGCCCAGTGGTTCGGCCTGCTGGCCGTGCCGCAGAACTTCTACGCCGGCCTGGGCAAGTACCCGCTGCTGGCGATTCCGATGTTCGTGCTGGTCGGCTCCATCTTCGACCGCTCGGGCGTGGCGCTGCGCCTGGTCAACTTCGCCATCGCCATCGTGGGCCGCGGCCCCGGCATGCTGCCGCTGGTGGCGATTGCGGTGGCCATGTTCCTGGGCGGCATCTCGGGCTCGGGCCCGGCCAACGCCGCCGCCGTGGGCGCGGTGATGATCGCGGCCATGAGCCGCGCCGGCTATCCGGCTGCCTACTCGGCCAGCGTGGTGGGCGCCGCGGCGGCCACCGACATCCTGATTCCGCCCTCGGTCGCGTTCATCGTGTACTCGGTGCTGGTGCCCGGCGCCTCGGTGCCGGCGCTGTTCGCGGCCGGCATGATCCCCGGCGTGATGGCCGGCCTGGCGCTGATGATTCCGGCCGTGTGGCTGGCGCGCAAGCACAAGATGGGCGCGCTCGAATCGACGCTGCCGCGCCCGCCGTTCTGGAAGAGCTTTCGCGAAGCGATCTGGGGCCTGGCGGCGCCGGTGCTCATCCTGGGCGGCATGCGCGCGGGCTGGTTCACGCCGACCGAGGCGGCCGTGGTCGCCGTGTTCTACGGCCTGTTCGTGGGCATGTGCATCCACCGGACGATCAAGGTGCGCGACCTGTTCGTGATCTTGCGCGAGTCGGGCGAGCTGTCGGCGGTGATCCTGCTGGTGGTGTCGCTGGCGGGCATCTTCGCGTACTCGCTGTCCACGCTGGGCGTCATCGATCCGGTCACGCGCGCCATCGTGAATTCGGGGCTGGGCGAGTACGGCATCCTGGCGCTCTTGATCCTGCTGCTGATCACCGTGGGCATGTTCCTGGACGGCGTGTCGATTTTCCTGATCTTCGTGCCGCTGTTGCTGCCCATCGTGCAGCACTACAAGTGGGACCCGGTGTGGTTCGGCGTGATCCTCACGCTGAAGGTGGCGCTGGGCCAGTTCACGCCGCCGCTGGCGGTCAACCTCATGGTCTCGTGCCGCATCGCCAAGGTGCGCATGGAAGAAACCGTGCAGTGGGTGGGCTGGATGCTGTTCTCGATGTTCGTGGTGATGGTGCTGGTGATCGCCTTCCCCGAACTCGCGCTCTGGCTGCCGCGCAAGCTGGGCTACTGATTTTTTCGATCCATCGACAGACCAAGAGGAGACCTCTCTCATGAAATTCCGCCGCACCCTGCTGGGCCTTGCCGCCGTCGCCGCCACGCTCGGCCTGTTCTCGACCGGCGCGATGGCGCAGGCCACCTACAAGCCCGAGTACAAGATGTCGCTGGTGCTGGGCCCGCCCACGCCGTGGGGCCAGGCCGGCAAGATCTGGGCCGACCTCGTGAAGGAGCGCACCCAGGGCCGCATCAACATCAAGCTGTACCCGGGCGTGTCGCTGATCCAGGGCGACCAGACGCGCGAGTTCAGCGCGCTGCGCCAGGGCGTGATCGACATGGCCGTGGGTTCGACCATCAACTGGTCGCCGCAAGTGAAGCAGCTCAACCTGTTCTCCATGCCCTTCCTGATGCCCGACTACGCGGCCATCGACGCGCTCACGCAAGGCGAAGTGGGCAAGGACATGTTCAAGACGCTCGACAAGGCCGGCGTGGTGCCGCTCGCCTGGGGCGAGAACGGCTTCCGCGAAATCACCAACTCGAAGAAGCCGATCAAGTCGCCGGCCGACATCAAGGGCATGAAGATCCGCGTGGTGGGCTCGCCCATCTACTCCGACATGCTCACCGCGCTGGGCGCCAACCCCACGCAGATGAGCTGGGCCGACGCACAGCCCGCGCTCGCCAGCGGCGCGGTCGACGGCCAGGAGAACCCGCTGTTCCTGTTCACCGTGCTCAAGATGCACACGGTGGGCCAGAAGTTCGTCACCACCTGGGGCTACGTGGCCGACCCGCTGGTGTTCGTCGTGAACAAGGAAATCTGGGCCTCGTGGACGCCGGCCGATCAGGCCATCGTGCGCCAGGCCGCGCTGGATGCCGGCAAGCAGGAAATCGCCATCGCGCGCAAGGGCCTGGTCGAAGCCGACAAGCCCGTGCTGAAGGACATCGCGGCCATGGGCGTGACGGTGACCAACCTCACGCCGGCCGAGCGCGACGCCTTCGTGAAGGCCACGCGCCCGGTGTACGACAAGTGGAAGTCGACCGTCGGCGTCGATTTGGTGGCCAAGGCCGAGAAGGCCATCGCCGCGCGCGCGAAGTAAGCCGCGCATCGCCGTGGATCGGGGGCGGCATGACAATGTCGCCATGCACACCCTGATCATCGACACGGACCCCGGCGCGGACGACGTGATCGCGCTGCTGTTCGCCCTGGCGGCGCCCGAATCGCTGGCGATTCAGGCGCTGACCACGGTGGCGGGCAATGTTCCCCTGGCCAAGACCTCGCGCAATGCGCGCCTGGCCTGCGAATGGGCCGGACGGCCGGAGCTTGCGGTCTACGCGGGCGCCGAACGGCCCCTGCAGCGCACACCGATCTACGCCGCCAACATCCACGGCCGCGAAGGCCTCACGGGCGTGGCCGTGCACGAGCCCGCCGTGCCGCTGGCCGAAGGCAGCGCCGTCGACTACCTCGTGCGCACATTGCGCGCCGCACCCGAGCACAGCGTGACGCTCGCCATGCTCGGCCCGCAGACCAACCTCGCACTGGCGCTCGAACAGGCGCCCGACATCGTGCGCGGCCTGCGCGAGCTGGTGCTCATGGCCGGCGCGCATTTCAACGGCGGCAACATCACGCCGGTGGCGGAGTTCAACGTGTTCGCCGACCCGCATGCGGCCGAGGCGGTGCTCAAGAGCGGCGTGCCGATCACGATGCTGCCGCTGGACGTGACGCACAAGATTCTCACGAGCGACGCGCGCATCGCGCGGCTGCGCCAGCTGGGCAACCGCGCGGGCGCGATCGTCGCCGACATCCTCGACGCCTACGCGCCGCAGGAGATGGCCCACTACGGCATGCCGGGCGGCCCGGTGCACGACGCCACCGTGACGGCCTACCTGCTGCGGCCCGACCTGTTCCAGGGCCGCCGCATCCACGTCGAGATCGACAGCCGCGAAGGCATGGGCTTCGGCCAGACCGTGGCCGACTGGCACGGCAGCCTGAAGCGGCCGGCCAATGTGCAGTGGATCGTCGACGGCGATGCGCAGGGCTTCTTCGACCTGCTGACGGAGCACATCGCGCGGCTGCCCTGAGCTTCAGGCCAAGCCCCATGAAAAAAGCCACGCTGCGGACAGCGTGGCTTTTTGTTTGGGTGCGGCAGCGGATCAGTGCTGCAGGATCTTGTTCAGGAAGTCCTTGGTGCGCGGCTGACGGTTTTCCGGGTGGTTGAAGAACTCGTCCTTCGGGCAGTCTTCGAGGATCTTGCCGCCCACGTCGATGAAGATCACGCGGCTCGCGACCTTGCGGGCGAAGGCCATTTCGTGCGTGACCACCATCATGGTCATGCCTTCCTTGGCCAGGCTCACCATCACGTCGAGCACTTCGCCGACCATCTCGGGGTCGAGCGCCGAGGTGGGTTCGTCGAACAGCATCACGATCGGGTCCATGCTCAGCGCACGGGCGATCGCCACGCGTTGCTGCTGGCCGCCCGACAGCTGGCCCGGGAACTTGTCCTTGTGCGCCATCAGGCCCACGCGGTCGAGCATCTTCAGGCCGCGGGTCTTGGCTTCGTCGGGCGTGCGGCCCAGCACCTTGATCTGCGCGATCGTGAGGTTCTCGGTCACCGACAGGTGCGGGAACAGCTCGAAGTGCTGGAACACCATGCCGACCTTGGAGCGCAGCTTGGGCAGGTTGGTCTTGGGGTCGTGCAGCGGGATGCCGTTGACGGTGATCTCGCCCTTCTGGAAGGGCTCGAGCGCGTTCACGGTCTTGATGAGCGTGGACTTGCCGGAACCCGACGGGCCGCACACCACCACCACGTCGCCCTTGGAGATGTTCACCGAGCAGTCGTTGAGCACCTGCACCGGGCCGTACCACTTGGAGACGTTCTTGATTTCAATCATTTTTTCGGACATTTGTTTCTCTCCGGTTCAGTTCAGCCAACTCGATCAGCGAATGATGGCGATTTTCTTGTGCAGGCGTTTCACCAGCCAGGAAAGGGCGTAGCACATGGCGAAGTACACGACCGCCGCCAGCAGGTAGGCCTCGATCGGACGGCCGAAGTTCTTGCCCGCCGTTTCAAAGCCCTTGAGCATGTCGTAGGCACCGATGGCGTAGACCAGCGAGGTGTCCTGGAACAGGATGATGGTCTGCGTGAGCAGCACCGGCAGCATGTTGCGGAAGGCCTGCGGCAGCACCACGAGGCGCATGTTCTGGCCGTAGGTCATGCCCACCGCCTGGCCCGCGTTCACCTGACCGCGCGGGATCGACTGGATGCCCGCGCGCATGATCTCGGAGAAGTAGGCCGCTTCGAACGCCACGAAGGTGATCACCGCCGAGATTTCCGAGCGGTAGTTCGAGCCGAGCGAACCGAACAGCGAATAGAACGACGCCGGCACCAGCAGGAAGAACCACAGGATCACCATCACCAGCGGGATGCTTCGCATGCCGTTGACGTACAGGGCCGCGGGCGCATCGAGCCACTTCTTGCCCGACAGGCGCATGAGCGCCAGGATCGTGCCGAAGATCACGCCACCAATGGTGGCCACCACCGTCAGCATGATGCTGAAGTAGAAGCCCTTGATGACGAAGTTGCTGATGACGTCCCAGTTGTAGAAGGACAGGTCGAGATTCATCATGTCAGTGTCCTCCGCCGCCAGCGCTGGCCGAGACGATGAAGCCCGGCACGCGGGTCTTCTTCTCGATGAACGCCATGAGCCGGTTGATGGCCAGGGCCGACACCACGTAGCACGCCGTCACCGCCAGGTAGACCTCGATGCCGCGCGAGGTTTCTTCCTGCGCCTGCATGGCGAACATGGTGAGTTCGGTGACCGACACGGCGAACGCGACGGACGAGTTCTTGAAGATGTTCATCGTCTCGCTCGTGAGCGGCGGGATGATGATGCGATACGCCATCGGCAGGATCACGTAGCGGTAGTACTGCGGCGTGGTGAAACCCACCGCCATGCCCGCGTAGCGCTGGCCCTTGGGCAGCGCCTGGATGCCGGAGCGCACCTGCTCGGCGATACGCGCCGAGGTGAAGAAGCCCAGTGCCAGCACCACGAGGATGAAGCTCGGTACGCCCTTCATCACGGGAACCAGCGCCGGAATCACGTGATACCAGAGGAAGATCTGCACCAGCAGCGGGATGTTGCGAAAGAGCTCCACCCATGCATTGCCGAAGCGCACCAGCCACGGACTGTCGGGCAGCGTGCGGATGATGCCGATCAGCGAGCCCAGCACCAGCGCGACGATCAGCGCCAGCAGCGCGACCGACACGGTCCAGCCCCAGGCCGAGAGCATCCATTGCAGGTAGCTCGGATATTCCCCCCCGGGGTCTTGCAGGAAGACCTGCCAATCCCAGTTTCCCATGTGTGTTTACTCCTTCAGCTTCTTTTCGAAAAACCGTCCCTTGAAAAGAAACGCCCACCGCGAAAGGTGGGCGTCCATTCACGCAGCGACGCGCGCTTATTCCTTGGTGACGTACTCTTCGGCCGGCTTGTCGTTCGGGTTGGCCCACGCGTTCTTGGTGGCTTCGCCCAGCGGCAGGTTGATGGTCACGTTGGCCGGGGGAATCGGCTTGAGGAACCACTTGTCATACAGCTTGGCGAGTTCGCCCGACTTGGCCTGGGCCTTGATGCTGTCGTCCACGGCCTTCTTGAAAGCCGGGTCGTCCTTGCGGATCATGATGGCGATGGGTTCCACGGCCAGCACGTCGTTCAGGATCTTGTAGTCCTTGGGCGACTTCGACTTGGCAGCCAGGGCAGCCAGGATCGAGCCGTCCATCACGAAGGCGTCGGCACGGCCGGTTTCCAGCAGCAGGAAGCTGTCGGAGTGGTCCTTGCCATAGACCTCCTTGAAGGTCAGGTTCTCGGCGCGCTTTTGCTTGCGCACCGTCTGCAGCGGCGTGGTGCCGGTGGTGGTGGCGACCGTCTTGTCCTTCAGGTCGGCCAGCGAGTTGATGCCCGAGTTGGCCTTGACGACGATCTTGGTTTCTTCGACGTAGGTGGTCACGCCGAAAGCCACGTCCTTCTGGCGGGTGGCGTTGTTGGTGGTGGAGCCGCACTCGATGTCCACGGTGCCGTTCTGCACCAGGGGGATGCGGTTCTGCGAAGTCACGGGCTGGTACTTGACTTCGAGCTTCTTGCCGGCGGCCTTCTCCAGGTCCTTGATGATGTTGGCGCAGACGTCGTAGTGGAAGCCGGTGTACTGGCCATTGCCGAGCGTGTACGAAAGGCCGGAGGACTCACGCACGCCTTCGGTGATGGTGCCCGAGGCCTTGATCTTGGCCAGGGTGTCATTGGCCTGTGCAAAGGCGCCGCTGGTGGCGAGCGCTGCGACAGCCAATGCCAATACTTGTTTTTTCATACGAAAAGCTCCTGAGGGTGACTGAAACAAATAGAACGAAATTCTAGACACTCGCATTTTGCGGGATACCCGGACCAACCCGGTGCATTCCACGGGCATCGCCGCCCGCCTCGCACCGGCCGCGCCCATCGGGGCGCCAGCCTGGTGCAATCCAGACATTTCGCATTGTCCGACTTTCACTAAGCAGCCTTTGTGCCCGGCATTCGGGCGGCTGTGCGTGGCGCAAGCAGCGACCGGCGATCCCCGGCGTGCAACGGCCGAAAAAAACTGCCGCGACTGTAGTGGCGGCGCGGCCTCGCCGCCAATGCTGATTGCGGGGGGCCGTATGCGTGGTGCTTATAGATTGTGCAGCGCACAAATCTGCAGCCATTCACACTCGCCCGCTCACTGCGGCGGCTGGGTTCCGACCAGGTAGGACCACAGGGCGTCGGCCGTGCGCTTGGGCTGCAGGCTTTCGGACAGCCCGGCCCGGGCCGCCGAGCGGCCGGCGCCGCCCTTCACCGGGACCGGCGCGGTGGGCCGCTCGCGGTAGGCGCGGATTTCCATCTTGGCCTCGAGGCTGTCGATCTCGGGCGGCAGCGCGCTCACCAGCTTGCGTGCCTTGATCTCCTTGCGCACCGCGCTCTGCGGCAGGAAGGCGATGCCGTGGCCTTCGAGCGCCATCACCTTCAGGCCTTCGGCCATGTCGGTCTCGTAGACGCGGTCCAGGTGGATGGCCGTGCCCGACTCTTTCAGCAACTGGTCGACCACGCGCCCGAGGTAGGCGCCCGGCGCGTAGCCCAGGTAGGGCAGCGGCTGGCCCGGGCGGCCCGGCAGCCGGTAGCGCGGCGCGCCCTCGGCATCGGCCTTGACCCAGGGGGCGACGGTTTCCTCGCCCAGGCTGACCATCTCGTACTTGTTGGCGTCCAGCTGCAGCGGCTGCGAGGGGTGGTGGTAGGCAATGAGCAGGTCGCAGCTGCCCTCGACCAGCCGCAGCACCGCGTCATGCACGTTGAGCGCGATGAGACGGCTCTTGATGGGCCCGAAGTGCTCGCGCAGGCTCGTGACCCACGAGGGAAAGAAGGTAAAGGCCAGCGTGTGCGGCACGGCGATCTCGATCACGTCCTGGCCGGCGGCCGAGTGGCCGCGCAGCATGGCGCGCGTGCTCTGCAGCGACTGCAGCATCTCGATGGCCTGGCTGTACAGCGTCTGGCCCGCGGGCGTGAGGCGCGTGGGGTAGGAGCTGCGGTCGACCAGGTCGGTGCCGGCCCATCCCTCGAGCGCCTGGATGCGCCGCGAGAACGCCGGCTGCGTCACGTGCCTCAACTGGGCCGAGCGGCTGAAGCTGCGGGTTTCCGCCAAGCTGATGAAGTCTTCGAGCCACTTTGTTTCCATACGCGGCGATTATGCGAGCGCCGCGCCATACTGGGCGCCCCCTCCTTTTCCCGCATGCGCCATGCCTTTCGACGACCTGCCTGAGCTCAGCGCCACCGAACTTTCGCGCAAGATCGCGGCCCGCGACGTGTCCTGCCGCGAGGTGATGCAGGCGTCGCTCGCCCGCATCGACGCGCTCAACCCGCAGTTCAACGCCATCGTCTCCCTGCGCGACCCCGCCCAGTTGCTGGCCGAGGCCGACGAACGCGACGCCGAGCTGGCGCGCGGCGAACGGCGCGGCTGGATGCACGGCTTTCCGCTGGCCGTGAAAGACCTGAGCCACGCCGCCGGCCTGCCGACCTCGATGGGCTCGCCGCTGTCGCCGCGCTCGCCCGCGCGCACCGACAGCCTGCACGTCGCCCGCATGCGTGCGGCCGGCGCCGTGGTCATCGGCAAGACCAACACGCCCGAGTTCGGCCTCGGCTCGCACACCTACAACACCGTGTTCGGCATCACGCGCAACGCCTACGCGCCCGATCGCAGCGCGGGCGGCAGCAGCGGCGGCGCGGCCGTGGCGCTGGCCCTGGGCATGCTGCCCGTGGCCGACGGCAGCGACATGATGGGCTCGCTGCGCAACCCCGCCGCCTTCAACAACGTGATCGGACTGCGCCCGTCGCGCGGCCGCGTGCCCGGCGACCCGGAGCAGGAACTCTTCTTCCAGCAGCTGGGCTGCGAGGGCCCGATGGGCCGCACCGTGGAAGACACGGCCCGGCTGCTGGCCGTGCAGGCGGGTTTCGACACGCGCGTGCCGCTGTCGTCACCGCACGCCCTGCCCTCGCCCGACGACCTGCAGCTGGACGGCGACGGGCGCGGCCTGCGCATCGGCTGGCTCGGCAGCCTCTGGCCGGAGCTGCCGCTGGCGCCGGGCGTGCGCGAACTCGGCGAGCAGGCGCTCGACACCTTCCGCACCATCGGCTGCGAGGTCGAACCCTGCACGCTCGACGTGCCGCGCGAGCACAACTGGAGCGCCTGGCTGCGATTGAGGCAACTGCTGGTGGGCGGCAAGCTCGGCGCCTACCTGAGCGACCCGAAGCTGTTCGCCCAGCTCAAGCCCGAGGCGCAATGGGAGATCGAGCAAAGCCGGCACCTGGACGCCGCCTCGCTGTACCAGGCCTCGCACTACCGCTCGAACGTGTACCGAGCCTTCCTCAAGCTCTTCGAGCGCTTCGACTTCGTGGTCGCGCCGACCGCGCAGGTGTTCCCGTTCGACGCCGAGCTGCACTGGCCGGCCGAGGTGAACGGCGTGAAGAGCGACACCTACCACCGCTGGATGGAGATCGTCACGCCCTTCACGCTGGCGGGCCTGCCCACGCTGAACGTGCGCGCGGGCTTCGGCGACGGCGGGCTGCCGATGGGCCTGCAACTGGCCGGGCCGATCCATGCCGACCTCGACGTGCTGCGGCTGGGCCATGCCTACGACCAGGCCTGCGGCTGGGCGGCGCGGCGCCCGCCGGCCCTGTCCTGATCGAATCTGATCAGATCGGCGTGAGCACGCCGCGCCCCGCGAAGTGCCCTTCGGCGTTCGCGAGGAAGTGGTCCACCGACTTCTGCGTGGCCTCGGGCGACCAGCCCGCCATGTGCGGCGTGAGCAGCACGTTGTCCAGGCCGATGAGCGGCTCGGGGCGCTTGGGTTCGCTCTCGTACACATCCAGGCCCGCGCCCGCGATGCGGTGTTCGCGCAGCGCCTTCGCCAGCGCCTCGGTGTCGACCACGCTGCCGCGGCCGATGCTCACGAGATAACCCTGCGGCCCCAGCGCGTCGAGCACTTCGGCATTGACCAGGTGCTTGGTCGCCGGCCCGCCCGGCGCGGCCAGCACCAGGAAGTCGGCCCAGGTGGCGAGTGACTTCAGGTCGTCGAAGTAGCGGTGCGTGGCGCCTTCGCGCGGCTTGCGGTTGTGATAGCCGATTTCCATGTCGAAGGCGGCGGCGCGCTTGGCGATCTTCTGGCCGATGGTGCCCAGCCCCAGGATGCCGAGCTTCTTGCCCGACACGTTCGGCGGCTGCGGAATGGCCTCGCGCCACACGCCTTCGCGGCACAACCGGTCGAGCGTGCGGAACTCGCGCACGATGCTGATGAGCAGGCCGAAGGCGTGGTCGGCCACGCAGTCGTCGTTGGTGCCGGCGCCGTTGGCGGTGGCGATGCCGCGTGCGCGCGTGACCTCGAGCGGCACGCCTTCGTAGCCCGCGCCCATGCAGCAGACCAGTTCGAGCGCCGGCATGGCGTCGATCTCGGCGGGCGTGAGGCCGATGACGCCGATGGTCAGCACCGCACGGAACTTGCTGCCGTGCTCGGCGATGGCGGCGGCGCGCTGCGCGTCGCCGAAGGCGTAGGTCATGTCGTAGACCTCGGCAATCTGGGCCTGGTGGGCGCTCGAGAGGCTGTTGAGCACCAGCAGGGGAATCTTGGTCGACACGTCTGAACTCCTGGAATCGGTGAAAGGAAAGAAGGGATGAATGATCGGGCTAGAGCATCGGCACTGCTTCGCTCTTCTGCAAAGCCCACATCTGGGCGTAGCGTCCCTGCTGGGCCAGCAGATTCGCGTGCGTGCCGCGCTCGACGATCACGCCCGATTCGAGCACCAGGATCTCGTGCGCCTCGACCACGGTCGACAGGCGGTGCGCGATGACCAGCGTGGTCTTGCCCTGCGCGGCGCTGCGCAGCTCGGACTGGATCGCGCGTTCGTTGGCCGAGTCGAGCGCCGAGGTGGCCTCGTCGAAGATCACGATCGGCGGGTTCTTCAAGAGCGTGCGCGCGATGGCCACGCGCTGCTTCTCGCCGCCCGAGAGCTTCAGGCCGCGCTCGCCCACCGTCGTTTCGTAGCCCTTGGGCGTGGCGGCGATGAAGTCGTGGATGCGCGCGGCCCGTGCGGCGCCTTCCACCTCTTCGCGCGTCGCGCCGGGGCGGCCGTAGGCGATGTTGTATTCGACCGTGTCGTTGAACAGCACCGTGTCCTGCGGCACGATGCCGATGGCGCGGCGCACGCTGGCCTGCTGCACGGCGCGGATGTCTTCGCCGCCGATGGTGATGCGGCCCTGCTGCACGTCGTAGAAGCGGTACAGGAGCCGCGCGAGCGTCGACTTGCCCGAGCCCGACGGGCCGACCACGGCCACTGTCTTGCCGGCGGGGATCTCGAAGCTCACGTGCTTGAGGATCGGGCGATCGGGTTCGTAGGCGAAACTCACGTCCTCGAAGCGGATGCTGGAATCGACGCCCGCCAGCGGCTGCGCACCGGGCGTGTCGCGCACCTCGCGCTCCTTCTCCATCAGCACGAACATCTTGTCCAGGTCGGTCAGGCTCTGCTTGATCTCGCGGTAGATCACGCCCAAAAAGTTGAGCGGAATGTAGAGCTGGATCATGAAGGCGTTGACCATCACCAGGTCGCCCAGCGTCATGCGCCCTTCGACCACGCCCGAGGTGGCGCGCCACAGCATCAGCACCAGGCTCACGGCGATCAGCAGCTGCTGGCCGGTGTTGAGCATGCTCAGCGTGCGCTGGCTCTTGATGGCGGCCTTGCGGTAGCGGTCGAGGCTGGCGTCGTAGCGCTTGGCCTCGAAGTCTTCGTTGTTGAAGTACTTGACCGTTTCGTAGTTCAGCAGCGAATCGACCGCGCGGCTTTGCGCCATCGAGTCGAGCTCGTTCATGGTCTTGCGAAACTGCGTGCGCCACTCGGTCACCGTGACGGTGAAGGTGATGTACAGCACCAACGCCACGCCCGTGATCCACACGAACAGCGCGTCGAACTTCACGCCCAATATGGTGAGCACCAGCGCCAGTTCGATGATGGTCGGCACGATGCTGTACAGCGACATCGAAATGAGCGAATGCACGCCGCGCGTGCCGCGCTCGATGTCGCGCGTCATGCCGCCGGTCTGGCGTTCCAGGTGAAAGCGCAGGCTCAGCGAGTGCAGGTGGCCGAACACCTCCAGCGCGATCTGCCGCGCCGTGCCCTCGGTGGCCTTGGCGAAGATCAGCTCGCGCAGCTCGCCGAAGAGCGCCGTGGAAAAGCGCAGCAGCCCGTAGGCCAGCAACAGCCCGATCGGCACGATGAGCAGCGCCTGCGCCATGTCGGGCTTGGGCGTCATCGTGTCGATGAGGTTCTTCAGCAGCACCGGCACGCCCACGTTGGCCACCTTGGCGCCCACCATGAAAGCCAGCGCGGCCATCACGCGCCATTTGTACTGCCAGAGATAGGGAAAGAGGCGACGCAGGGTCGCCCAGTCGGAACGGTCGGCGCGGTCCGGCGGATGGCCGCCAGGCGCATGGGGAGAGGAGGAAAGGGCTTCGCCGCTTCGGCGCATGGGGGACAATCGTGGGTGTTGTTGTTGCTTCAGATTGTGCCCATGTCCACCCCTTCCAGTGCCGCTTCCGCCGCAGCGGCCGCCGCCGCCACCCTCAAGAGCCTGCCCACCGACATGGAGCTGGTGCTCAAGGTCATTCCGATGCCGGCCGACTGCAACGCCAACGGCGACATCTTCGGCGGCTGGGTCATGGCGCAGTGCGACCTGGCCGGCTCGGTGATCCCGGCGCGCTACGCCAAGGGCCGCCAGGCGACGGTGGCGGTCAACGAGTTCATCTTCAAGCAGCCGGTGCGGCTGGGCGACATCCTCTCGTTCTATTCGAAGCTGGTGCGCGTGGGCCGCACCTCCATCACGGTGACGGTCGAGGTGTTCGCCGAGCGCTTCCGGGCCCAGGGCGAGTACATCAAGGTGACGCAGGCCACTTTCACCTACGTCGCCATCGACGACAACGGCCGCCCCCGCCCCATCGAACAGCCGGCGGCCTGAGCCGCCTTCAGGCGACGCCCATGCCGGCGTCGCGCACGCGCTCGAAGCACTCGAACTCGCGGTTGATCCAGCGCGCGTCGCGCCGCTCCACGCGGCGGATGTAGACCGACTGCACCACGTCGCGCGTGTGGGCGTCGATCTCGACCGGCCCGCGCGGGCTGTCCAGCCGCAGGCCGCGGAACGCATCCACCAGCCGCTCGGCGCCCGCCTTGCCGCCGCGCGCGCCCGGCGCGCTCAATGCGGCGTCGATGGCCGCGAGCCCGTCGTGCGCCGCCACGGCGAAGTAGCCCGGGCGCAGGTGGCTGCCGTACTCGGTCTCGAAGGCGCCCGCGAAACGCCGGTTGGCCGGCGACTCGTGGGCGAAGGAATAGTGGTGGCTGGTGACCAGTCCCTCGGCCAGTTCGCCGATGCCGTCCAGGTAGTGGTCGTCGGTGGCGTCGCCCGTGGCGAGCAGGCGGATGCCGGTATCGGCCATGCCGCGATCGCGCCAGAACTTCAGGAAGATGGCCGGCATCTGGCCCGACGGCAGGAAGAAGAACACGGCCTGCGGCTTGAGCTCGCGCAGGCGCAGCATGTAGGCCGAATAGTCGAGCGTGTTCAGCGGCACGCGCAGCATCGCGCCCACGCGCCCGCCGCCCGCGGTGATGCCGGAGACGAAGGCGCTTTCGGCGTCCACGCCCGAGGCGTAGTCGGCCACCACGGTGCACACGTCGCGCAGCCCCTGCTGCAGCGCCCAGCGCGCCAGCGGCGCCGTGACCTGCGCGATGGTGAACGACACCCGCACCATGAACGGCGAGCGCCCGGGGATGCCCGAGGAGGCGGCGTTCATGATCACGGTCGGCACGCGCGCCTGCGTGGCAACGGTGCCGACGGCGTAGGCGTTGGAGCTGAAGTCCAGCCCCGTGAGCAGGTCGACGCGCTCGCTCTCGATGAGGTCCTGCGCCTGGCGCCGCGCCTGCTCGGGCGCGCTGCCGGGCACGTCGCGGCGCAGCAGCTCGACCGGCCGGCCCGCGATCTGCTGCTTGTGGTCGGCCAGCCAGACCGCCATGCCGGCGTCGAACTGCCGCCCGCCGCCCGCATAGGGCCCCGACCACGAGCCGATGACCCCGATGCGCAACGGCCGCACGCGCGCCAGCACCAGCGAGGGCGCCGCGAGCGTGCCCGCAAGTAAGCCCAAAGCATGCCGGCGCGTCGGCCCGAATGCTACTTTTTCAGTAGCACGCATCGCCCGCGTGGCGGGCATTGTGGGCGGGTTGACGTCTGGAGCAGGCACGAGGAACAGTGTACGCAGGCACCGTCCGCAGGCAAGTCCACGGAAGGCTTAGACCTTCGAGAAATCAGGCTTGCGCTTCTCCATGAACGCACCGAACGCTTCCTTGGCAGCGGGCTCGCGCAGCATGCGGCCGAAACTCGCGCCTTCTTCGCCCATGCGCTCGAGCACGGCGGGCATCTGCGCCTTCTTCAGCAGGCGCTTGGTCTCGATCAGCGCGCTCAGCGGCTTGGCCGCGAGCTTGCGCGCCTGCGTCTGCGCGATGCCGTTGGCTTCAGTCGGCGGCACCACGCGGTTGACCAGGCCCACTTCGAGCGCGGCCTCGGCCATGAAGGGCTCGCCCAGCAGCAGGGCTTCGGCGGCGCGGTGATAGCCCAGCATCTGCGGCACCAGCAGGCTCGACGCGGCCTCGGGGCACAGGCCCAGGTTGACGAAGGGCATCGAGAACGCCGCGTTGTCGCCTGCGTAGACGAGGTCGCAGTGGAACAGCATCGTGGTGCCGATGCCCACGGCCGGGCCGCACACGGCGGCGACGATGGGCTTGGGGAAGGTGGCGATGCCGCGCAGGAAGCGGAACACCGGCGATTCCTGCGTGGAGGCCGGGCCGTTGAGGAAGTCGCCGATGTCGTTGCCGGCGCTGAAGATCGTCGGGTCGCCCTGGATCAGCACGCAGCGCACGGCGGCTTCGCTCTCGGCCGTGGCGAGCGCGTCGGCCAGCGCGGCGTACATGCTGCTGGTGATCGAGTTCTTCTTGTCGACGCGGTTGAAGGTGATGGTCATCACGCCGGCTTCGGTGTGGACGAGGATGTCGCTCATGGAAAGATCCTTGGGTAGGTAAAACGGGGGGCGACGCGCTCAGGCGTCGATGGCTTCGCGGACGAAATCGAGGCGGTCCTGGCCCCAGAACATCTGGTCGCCGACGAACATGGTGGGGGCGCCGAACACGCCGCGCTCCACCGCCTCCTGCGTGACCGCCTTGAGGCGGTCTTTCACGTCCTGCGCGCCGGCCAGCGCGAGCAGGCCCGCGGCGTCGAAGCCTGCATTTTGCAAGACGGCGCCGACGGTCGCGGGGTCGTTGAGGTTCTTCGGCTCGACCCACATCGCATGGAACACCGCGTCGATGTACGCACCGAAGCGTTCGGGCATCTTCATCTGCACGCCGGTGGCGCCGCGCATCAGCAGCAGCGTGTTGATCGGGAAGTGCGGGTTGTGCACGAAGGGCACGCCGTAGCGCCTGGCAAAGCGCTGCAGGTCGGTCGTGAGGTACGGGCCCTTGGCCTTGATCTCGGCGGGCGAATGGTTGCCCGTGGCCTGGAACACGCCGCCCAGCAGCATGGGCTTCCAGACCAGCTCGGCACCGGTGTCGGCGCACACGTGCGGCAGCTGCGTGGCGGCCAGGTAGGCGGCGGGGCTGCCGACGTCGAAATAGAACGCGACGGATTTCGTCATGGGTGTCGTCTCCTTGGGGCTGTGCGTCGCGATGCGATGCGTAGCGCGGCGCCGGTCAGAACTTCTCGGACCAGGGGCGCAGGTCCAGCTCGTGCGTCCACGCGTCGCGCGGCTGCGCATGCAGCATCCAGTAGCTGTCGGCGATGTGGTCCGGGTTCAGGATGCCGTCACTGTCCTTCAGCGCATAGCGCTCGGGGAAGTTGCTGCGGATGAACTCGGTGTCGATGGCGCCGTCGACCACGACGTGCGCGACGTGGATGCCCTGCGGCCCCAGCTCGCGTGCCATCGATTGGGCCAACGCGCGCAGCGCCATCTTGGCGCCCGAGAAGGCGCCGAAGTTGGCGGCGCCGCGCAGCGAAGCCGTCGCGCCCGTGAAGATGATCGTGCCGCGGTGGCCGCCGGCCGGCATCTCCCGCGCCACCATCCGCTTGGCCACTTCGCGGCCGTTGAGGAAGCCCGAGAAGCAGGCCATCTCCCACACCTTGAAGTACTTGCGCGCGGTTTCGGTGAGGATGCTCTCGGGCACGTTCGCGCCGATGTTGAACACCATCACCTCGATCGGCCCGACGGTCGATTCGATCTGCTCGATGAGCGCCACCACTTCCTCTTCCTTGCGTGCATCGCAGGCGAAGGCGTGGGCCCGGCCGCCGTCGGCCTCGATCTGCGCCACCAGCGGCTGCAGCTTGTCGAGGCTGCGCCGCGTGACGCAGGTGGCGTAGCCTTCGCGCGCGAAGCGGCGGGCGATGGCGCCGCCGGTGGCGTCGCCCGCGCCGACGATCAATGCAGCCTTGGTGAGCGCCATGACAGTCATTCCTTGTAGTAGACGATCTGGTTCGACGTGGCCAGCAACGCGCCCTTCTCGCTCCACAGCTGCGCCTTCTGGTCGAAGAAGCCATTGAAGAACTGCTGCCCCGCCGCGCAGCCCAGCAGGTAGCCCGTGCCGACCTCGGCCAGCTCGGCGGCGCCGACATGGAAGTAGGTGGTGATCGACACCGTGCCCGCGGGCACGTGCGTGGCGCGGCGCAGCCACACGCGCGGGTAGAACACGTCGCTCAACGCGGCGAGCGAGGCGAAGTCGAGCGGGCGGGCCTGCGCGTCGCGCACCCACAGGCGCGTTTCGCTGTGCTGCAGGCTGCCGTCCCACTTGGCGGGAATGCCGCCGCTGAAGGGGCGCATCTCGTACTGCTCGAGCCAGGCCACGCCCGACGGGCCGATGCGGATGCGATCGACGGCCTCGGGCTTCGGCGCCTCGGGCATCGTGAGGTCGGCCTGGCTCCAGGTGTCGCGGCGCGCGGCCGTGACCACGGTGGCGGTGGTCGTCATGTTCGCAGCGCCGTCGGCGCCGGGCTGCGTGATCGTCACCGTCCAGTGCTGCGTCGAGCGGTTGGTGCGCACGGCGATGGCCTGGATGTCGAACGCGCCTTCGCCGAGCGCGGCCGCGTAGTTGACGGTCAGCGCGATGGGCGTGCCGAGCAGGTCGGGGTGCTGGAGCACCGCCTGCAGCGCGAGCGCCGCGGTGGTGCCGCCGAACGGGCCGACCATGTTCCAGTAGTCGGGACTCGTGGTGCCCGTGAAGTGCCCCACGCGGATGTCGCTGTGGTGCAGGGCCAGGGCTTTGTCGAGGGGGTGTGGGGTCGTGCTGCTCATGGTGATCGCCAGTGTGCCTTCGGAGGATGACCTCACGCAGTCGTGTGCGGGACGTTGGCGTGCTGCACTGCCGCAGGCGCGGTCAGCGCGGCGAGCCGGTGCAGCTTGTCGAGTGTGCTCGGCCACAGGCTCTGGCTGAACTGCTCGCGGAAGAAGCCGAAGTGGCCGATGCGCCGCGCCTGCACGTCGGCCGGCGCGATGCGCTCCACCGCGCTCGGCGCGCCTGCATAAAAACTCACGAGGCTGCGCGTGCCCGCATGCGTCATCAGCTCGTCGTCGGTCATCGAGAGCGCGAGCACCGGGAAGCGCACGCGCGCATAGCTTTGCAGCGCGGGCTCGCCTTCGGCGCCCACGCTGTAGCGCGGGTTCAGGCACCAGCGGCGCCATTGCAGGATCACGCCGCGCGGCAGGTCGCCGACCTTCTTCAGCTTGCGGCCTGGGAAGTAGCCCCACAGGCGCGTCGCCAGCGGCACCAGCACGAACCAGAAGTAGAGGATGCTGCGCCGCAGCTTCGGCGCGTTCTCGCGCCAGTAGCCGCTGCCGGCCGCGATGCTCACGAGGCCGTCGACCTGCCCGGGCCGCTGCAGGAAGCCCGGCAGCTGCGCGCCGAGGCTGTGGCCCAGCAGGTACAGCGGCTGGTCGGGCAGCGCGGCCTTGGCGGCGTCGATCACCGCCTCGTAGTCGCGCGCCCAGTCGAACAGGTCGGCCTGGAAACCGCGCAGCGGCGCATCGCCGAGCGAGTCGCCGCTGCCGCGGTAGTCGAAGGTCCAGACCCGCAGGCCTTGCCCCGCGAGCCAGTGCGCGAAGGGCTCGTAGAACGACTGGCGCACGCCCATCGCACCGCCGATGACGATGCTGGCGCGCGGGGCGTCGGCGGGGTCGTAGCGGCGCACCGCCAGTTGCACACCGCCATCGACCGGGATCTGGTGCGCTTGCATGGGCCTGCCTCCTTCTTCGTTGATCAACCACCGCCCTGCGGCGTAGCGAGCGGGATGAGATGCAAGGCGCGGGTGGCGGGAAACCGGAGCGACCTGACGGGTCGTGAGGATTTCCCGACGGGCCCCGCAACGCCGCAGATCGCCCGCGCAGTAGCCGCTAGACGCGTTCGAAGATGCCTGCGGCGCCTTGTCCCATGCCCACGCACATCGTGACCATGCCGTACTTCAGCTTCTCGCGGCGCAGCGCGTGCACCACGGTGGCCGCGCGGATCGCGCCGGTCGCGCCCAGCGGGTGGCCCAGTGCAATGGCGCCGCCCATCGGGTTGACCTTCGACGGGTCGAGCCCCAGCGTGTTCATCACCGCGAGCGATTGCGCGGCGAAGGCTTCGTTGAGTTCGAACCAGTCGATGTCCTCGTGCTTCAGGCCCGCATAGCGCAGCGCAGCCGGAATCGCCTCGATCGGGCCGATGCCCATGATGTGCGGCGGCACACCCTTGCTGGCGAAGCTCACGAAGCGCGCGAGCGGCGTGAGGCCGTACTGCTTGATGGCCTTCTCGCTGGCCAGGATCAGCGCGCCCGCGCCGTCCGAGGTCTGCGAGCTGTTGCCGGCCGTCACCGTGCCGCGCGCGGCAAACACGGTGCGCAGCTTGGCCAGGCCCTCGATGCTGGTGTCGGGACGCGCGCCTTCGTCCAGGCTCACGGTGCGGGTCTTGGCGATCGACTCGCCGGTCTCGAGGTTCGGCGTGCGGTCGGTCACTTCGATCGGAGTGATCTCGTCGGCGAACTTGCCGGCGGCCTGCGCGGCCAGTGCCTTCTGGTGCGAGGCCAGCGCGAACGCGTCCTGCGCCTCGCGGCTCACCTTCCACTGCTGCGCGACCTTCTCGGCCGTGAGGCCCATGCCGTAGGCAATGCCCACGTCGCCTTCGCGCTCGAAGATGGAGGGCGACAGCGAGGGCGAGTTGCCCATCATCGGCACCATGCTCATGCTCTCGACGCCGGCCGCGATCATCACGTCGGCCTCGCCGACGCGGATGCGGTCCGCCGCCATCTGCACGGCCGACAGGCCGGAGGCGCAGAAGCGGTTGACGGTGATGCCGCCGATGCTGGTCGGCAGGCCGGCCAGCACCGCGCCGATGCGCGCGACGTTCAGGCCCTGCTGCGATTCGGGAATCGCGCAGCCGCAGATGATGTCTTCGATGGCCTTCGGGTCGAGGCCAGGAACTGCCGCGAGTGCTGCCTTCAGCGTGGTCGCGAGCAGGTCGTCGGGACGGTAGTTGCGGAAGTAGCCGCGGTGCGACTTGCCGATGGGCGTGCGGGTGGCGGAGACGATGTAGGCGTCTTGTACTTGCTTGCTCATGAAATCTGTCCTTAGTTGCGCACGGGCTTGCCGGTGCTGAGCATGCCCATGATTCGCTCTTGCGTCTTGGGGTGCACGATGAGCGAGCAGAACGCCTTGCGCTCCAGCGTCATCAGGTATTCCTCGGTCACGAGCGAGCCCGCGTCCACGTCGCCGCCGGTGACCACGTTGGCGATCAGGCTGGCAATGTGGAAGTCGTGCGCACTGATGAAGCCGCCGTCGCGCATGTTCACGAGCTGGCCCTTGATCGTCGCGGCGCCGCTGCGGCCCGCCACGCGGAAGGTGCGGCGCAGCGGCGGGCGGTAGCCGGCGTCGGCCATGGCCTTGGCCTGCTGCAGTGCCACGTAGAGCAGCTCGTCCTTGTTCGGCACGATCACGTCGCTGTCGAGCAGGTAGCCCAGCTTCTTCGAGTCGAGCGCGCCGGTGCCGACCTTCGCCATCGCCGCGGCGGTGAAGCCTTCGGTGAGGAAGGGCAGCAGGTCGGTGCCCGTCGAGGCCGATGCGTTCTCGGCTGCGCGGCGTGCGATGTAGGTCAGGCCGCCCGCGCCGGGGATCAGGCCCACGCCGACTTCGACCAGGCCGATGTAGCTCTCCATCGCGACGACGCGCTTGGCCGAGTGGATGGCCAGCTCGCAGCCGCCGCCCAGCGCCATGCCGCGCACGGCCGAGATCACCGGCACGTTGGCATAGCGGATCTTGAGCATGACGTTCTGCAGCTCTTCTTCCGCGCCTTCGACCGCACCGATGCCCGCGACCACGAAGGCCGGCAGCATCGCCTGCAGGTCGGCGCCGACCGAGAACACCTCGTCGGGCGACCAGATCACCAGGCCCTTGTATTCGGCCTCGGCCAGGTCGACCGCGGCGCCGAGCGCCTCGGCCACGTCGGGGCTGATGGCGTGCATCTTCGACTGGATGCTCGCGATGAGCACCTCACCGTCGAGCGTCCACACGCGCACATCGCCTTCGTCGCTGATCGTGGTACCGGACGTGTTGGCATCGGCCGCGTTCGCGCCGAGCACGCTCTCGGGGAACAGCTGGCGGTCGTGCACGGGCAGCTTGCGCTGCGGCACGAATTTGTTCTGCGAGGCGCTCCACGAGCCTTCAGGCGTGTGCACGCCGCCGGCTTGCGCGACCGGGCCTTCGAAGACCCACTTGGGCAGCGGCGCCGTGCTGAGTGCCTTGCCAGCGTCGATGTCTTCCTGCACCCACTTGGCGACCTGCGCCCAGCCGGCTTCCTGCCAGAGTTCGAACGGGCCCTGCTTCATGCCGAAGCCCCAGCGCATCGCGAAGTCGATGTCGCGCGCGCTCTCGGCGATGTCGGCCAGGTGCACGGCGGCGTAGTGGAAACCGTCGCGCAGGATGGCCCACAGGAACTGGCCTTGCGGTCCTTCGCTCTCGCGCAGCAGCTTCAGGCGTTCGCCCGCGGGCTTCTTGAGCATGCGGCCGTACACCTCGTCGGCCTTGGCGCCAGCGGGCACGTACTCGCCGCTCTTCAGGTCGAAGCGCAGGATGTCGCGGCCGACCTTCTTGAAGAAACCGGCCTTGGCCTTCTGGCCCAGGTTGCCCAGCTCCAGCAGCTTGGCGAGCACGGGCGGCGTCGCGAAGTTGGCGTAGAACGGATCGGTCTCGGCGTTCAGGTTGTCCTGCAGCGTCTTCACGACGTGGGCCATGGTGTCCAGGCCCACCACGTCGGCGGTGCGGAAAGTGCCCGAACTTGCGCGGCCCAGCTTCTTGCCGGTGAGGTCGTCCACCACGTCAGGCGTGAGGCCGAACTTCTCGACTTCCTTCAGCGTGGCCAGCATGCCGGCGATGCCGACGCGGTTGGCGATGAAGTTGGGCGTGTCGTGCGCACGCACCACGCCCTTGCCGAGCGTGCTGGTGACGAAGGCCTCGAGGTCGTCGAGCACCTGGGGCTGCGTGGTGGGCGTGTTGATCAGCTCCACCAGGAACATGTAGCGCGGCGGGTTGAAGAAGTGAATGCCGCAGAAACGCGGCTTCAGGGCTTCAGGCAGTGCTTCGCTGAGCTTGGTGATCGACAGGCCCGAGGTGTTCGAGGCCAGGATCGAATGCTTGGCCACGTGCGGCGCGATCTTCTTGTACAGATCGAGCTTCCAGTCCATGCGCTCTGCAATGGCTTCGATGATGAGGTCGCACTCGCCGAGCTTGGCGAGGTCGTCGTCGTAGTTGGCCTGCTCGATCAGGCCCGCGTCGGCCACGTCACCCAGGGGCGCGGGCTTGAGCTTCTTGAGGTTGTCGATGGCGCGCGTGACGATGCCGTTCTTCGGGCCTTCCTTGGCGGCCAGGTCGAACAGCACGACAGGCACGCGCACGTTGACGAGGTGGGCGGCAATCTGCGCGCCCATCACGCCGGCGCCGAGCACGGCGACCTTCTTCACTTGAAATCGGGACATGGCTGAGTTTCGAAGTTATGAATCAGTTCGGGGAACACTGCGGAACCGGTTTGACCGGGCCGCTGGTGTTGCCCCTTGAGGGGGAGGCTGCTACACGAAGTGAGCAGCTACGGGAGTGGGTCAAGCTATCAAGCACAAAAGGGAATCTCCGCTGCATCGGTGACGCGCTATGCCGAGTCCGAGTCGGCCCTTGAGGTCGGTGGCGACTCGTCTGCTGCCAGTGAGTTCGCAAGGAGAACCAGTCCTCCAAAACCAAACAGGCCGCAGATCGCCCAACCGAAACCGACCCACCACGGGAATGTCGCCGAGCCGCCTCTGTACCCGGTAGCAATGGGGACAGTTGCGAATATCCCAAGAAAGAAGATGACAGCGGCCGCAGCAGCAGCAACCGCCACGAGGGCAAGGCCACCGATCAACTTTCCCGATGAGACACTCATGTCACATGGCCTCCGTTGCGCCGCTTACTGCACACGGTTCCAGGTTTGGGTGCGCCAGAAGGGGCCGAGGTAGCCGCGCACTTCCAGCTTCTTGCCGCCGTCGATGGGCGTGAAGCTCGCGCGGTATTCCTTGCCGTTCTCGGGGTCGAGGATCTTCCCGCCTTCCCAGACGTCCTTGCCCTCGGCCTTCTTGCCGCCACGGATGATCTCCAGGCCCGCGATGGGCTTGCCCTTGCGGTCGTCGGCGCATTCGTCGCAGGTGGCGTCGGGCTTGGTGTCTTTCTTCAACGACTTCTCGATGCGACCGAGCAGCGCGCCGTTGGCGTCGGCGATGCGGATCTCGGCCTTGGCCTCGCCGGTCTTGTCGTCGACGTTGCGCCACAGGCCCACCGGCGTGCTCTGGGCGATGGCCGAGACGGCGGTGACGGTGAACAAGACGGCTGCAAGCGTTGCTTTCATGAGCGGGCTCCCGGTGGGTCGATGAAGAAAGACTGTGTGTCGCTTAGGCGAGTGCGGCGTCGGTGTCCATCAACACCTTGCTGCCGGCGCGCGCGGTGCGCATCAGCATCACGGTCTCGGGGAACAGCTTGGCGAAGTAGAAGCGTGCGGTCTGCAGCTTGGCGACGTAGAACGGATCGTTGTTGCCGGCGGCGATTTCACGCAGGGCCACTTGCGCCATGCGGGCGAACAGGTAGCCGAACACGAAGTGGCCGGCCACGCGCAGGTAGTCGACGGCGGCGGCGCCCACTTCGTCGGGGTTCTGGAAGCCCTTGAAGCCGATCTCGGTGGTGAACTTGGTGAGCTGGTCGCCCAGCATCGCGATCGGGTTGATGAACTCGGCCATCTTCTCGTTCACGCCTTCTTCTTCCACCAGCTTGGCGACGAGCTTGCCGAACTTCTTCAGCGAGGCGCCGTTGTTGCCCAGGATCTTGCGGCCCAGCAGGTCCAGCGACTGGATGGTGTTGGTGCCTTCATAGATCATGTTGATGCGGTTGTCGCGCACGAACTGCTCCATGCCCCATTCCTTGATGAAGCCGTGGCCACCGAAGACCTGCATGCACGAATTGGTCGCGATGTGGCCGTTGTCGGTGATGAAGGCCTTGACGATGGGCGTGAGCAGCGCGACCAGCTCGCCGCTGTCCTTGCGCACCTTCTCGTCGGGGTGGTTGTGTTCCTTGTCGAGCAGCAGCGTGCAGAAGATCTGCAGCGCGCGGCCGCCTTCGGCATACGCCTTGGCCGTGAGCAGCATCTTGCGCACGTCGGGGTGCACGATGATGGGGTCGGCTTCCTTGTCCTTGGCCTTCACGCCCGAGAGCGAACGCATCTGGATGCGGTCCTTGGCGTAGGCCAGCGCGTTCTGGTAGGCCACTTCGGTCAGGCCCAGCGACTGGTTGCCCACGCCCAGGCGGGCGGCGTTCATCATCACGAACATCGCGGCCAGGCCCTTGTTGGGCTCGCCCACCAGCGTGCCGGTGGCGCCTTCGATCACGATCTGCGCGGTGGCGTTGCCGTGGATGCCCATCTTGTGCTCCAGGCCGGCGCAGAAGATCGGGTTGCGCTCGCCCAGCGAGCCGTCGGCCTTGACGTGGAACTTGGGCACCACGAACAGGCTGATGCCCTTGCTGCCCTTGGGCGCGTCCGGCAGGCGGGCCAGCACCAGGTGAATGATGTTGCTCGTCATGTCGTGCTCGCCGGCCGAGATGAAGATCTTGCTGCCGGTGATGCGGTAGGTGCCGTCCGCCTGCGGCTCGGCCTTGGTGCGCAGCAGGCCCAGGTCGGTGCCGCAATGGGGTTCGGTCAGGCACATGGTGCCGGTCCACTCGCCGCTCGTGAGCTTGGGCAGGTAGGTCTTCTTCTGGTCGTCGGTGCCGTGCGCGGCCAGTGCCTCGTAGGCGCCGTGCGACAGGCCCGGGTACATGGTCCAGGCCTGGTTGGCGCTGTTGAGCATTTCGAACAGGCACTGGTTCACCACGAACGGCAGGCCCTGGCCGCCGAAGGCCGGGTCGCACGACAGCGCGGGCCAGCCGCCTTCGACGTACTTGGCGTAGGCGTCCTTGAAGCCGGTGGGCGTCTTGACTTCGTGCGTGGCCTTGTCGAGCACGCAGCCTTCTTCGTCGCCGCTGATGTTCAGCGGGAAGGTGACTTCGGCCGCGAACTTGCCGGCCTCTTCGATCACGGCGTTGATGGTGTCGGCATCGGTCTCGGCGTGGGCCGGCAGTGCCTTGAGTTCCTCGGCGACGTTGAGCACTTCGTGCAGCACGAACTGCATGTCACGCACGGGGGGGTTGTAGGTAGGCATCCGGGACTCTCCTGGTCGAAGCTAGATAGATTGGAAAAAACGAAAACGGAAAAACGAAACGGGCCGCCGTGGCGCTCAGCGCACGGTCTTGAGGCGGCGCGTGCCGCGCGCGGCGGGCGCAGACTCGGCGGCGTTGGAAGCAGGCGGCGCGTCCGGCGTGGCGGCGCGCGCAAGGATGTTGTCGAAGCCGACGTTGGCGCGGCCGATGGAGCCGGGCACCTGCAGGAAGCGGGCTTCGTAGTGCAGCGCGAGGATCAGGCCGTGGATCTCGAACCCGACCTGGCGCTCGTCCGCGTCGGCGCGCAGGTGGCCTTCGGTCTTGGACTGCACGATGGCGCGCAGCACGGCGGCCTGCCAGATGCTGACCGACTCGACCAGCGCGTCACGCACCGGGCCCGGGCGGTCGTCGAATTCGGAGGCGCCGCTGATGTAGATGCAGCCCGAGTCGATTTCGGTCGAGGTGCGCTTCATCCAGTTGGCGAACATGGCGCGCAGGCGCGGCAGGCCGCGCGGCGCCTGCAGGGCGGGGAAGAACACCTCCTGCTCGAAGCGGGCGTGGTATTCGCGCACCACCGAAATCTGCAGTTCCTCGCGCGAGCCGAAGTGGGCGAACACGCCCGACTTGCTCATCTTGGTGATTTCGGCCACGGCGCCGATCGACAGGCCCTCGAGCCCGATCTGCGCGGCCAGCGCCAATGCGGCGTCGACGATGATGGCCTTGGTCTGCTGGCCTTTGGGGGCGGCGCGGGCCGGCTTGGCGGGAACGGCGGTGGCAGACATCGTGAAAGCTCCGAATAAAACGAACGGTCGTTCTATTTTGCAGGGGCTTTGCACTTTTGACCGCAAATGACCTTGGGCGGCGCTGGGTTAATAAAGGTTAGCCAAAGCAAGGGGCGGCCGCCAGGGGGCCGCACCCTTGCCCGGCGGGATCAGAACTCCTGCGACACGGGCCGCAGCACGACCTCGTTGATGTCCACGTTCGCCGGCTGCTCCACCGCGTAGACGATGGCGCGCGCCACCGAGTCGGCCGGAATCTGGTTGGCGTCGTAGAAGGCCTTCACCCCGGCGGCGCTCTCGGCGTCGCTGCTGCCGAACTTCAGCTCCGAGTCCACGGCGCCGGGCGACACGATGGTCACGCGCACGCCGCTGTTGCCCACCTCCACGCGCAGGCCTTCGGAGATGGCCCGCACCGCGTGCTTGGTGGCGCTGTAGACCGTGCCGATGGGCGTGAACACCTTCAGCCCGGCGATCGACGCGACGTTCACGATGTGGCCGCTGCCCTGCGCCTGCATGCGCGGCAGCACGGCGGCGATGCCGTAGAGCACGCCCTTGATGTTGACGTCGATGGTGCGGTCCCACTCGTCGACCTTGAGCTTGTCCAGCGGCGACAGCGGCATCACGCCCGCGTTGTTGACCAGCACGTCGATGCGACCGAAGGCCTCGACGGTGGCGGCAGCGAGCTTTTCCAGATCGGCGCGCTTGGCCACGTCGGTGGCGACGGCGATGGCGTCGCCGCCGGCCTCGCGGATCTCGGCGACGAGCTTGTCGAGCCGGTCGGTGCGGCGGGCCGCGAGCACCACCTTGGCGCCGCGCGCGGCCAGGTGGCGCGCCGTCGATTCGCCCAGGCCGCTGCTCGCGCCGGTGACGATGGCAACCTTGCCCTGGATGTTGTCTTGAATGGAGGTCATGGAATTTCCTTGGAGGAGTGTTGAAGAAGTGCATGCAGTGTGGAAAATCCACGCGTTCCAGTAAATGAAGCTCTGGCGACTTCAGAATTCCCTAAAAAGGAACACCCCATGTCCAACCGCCTCGAAGCCCTGCGCGTGTTCTTCACCGCCGCCGATGCCGCCAACTTCCGCGAGGCGGCCGTGCGCCTGTCGGTGTCGCCGCAGGTGGTGACGCGCGCCGTGCGCGAGCTTGAAGAAGAACTGGGCGAGCCGCTCTTTCACCGCAGCACGCGCGGCGTGCAGCTCACCGATTTCGGGCGCCAGTTGGCCGAGCGCGCCCGCGTGGCCGTGGGCGGCGTGGACGAACTTTTCCACCGCATCGACCGGCGCGCGCTGTCGCAGCACACGGGCACAGTGCGGGTCACGGCGCCGCATGTGTACGCCCGGCTGATTCCGCAGGCGCTGGCGCCGCTGCTGGAGGCACACCCGGGGCTGGTGCTCGACCTGCGGCTGTCCGAGCAGCATGCCGACGTGGTCGACCAGCAGATCGACCTCGGCGTGCGCGTCGGCCCGATGCGCGACGCGCGCTTCGTGGCCCGGGGTGTGGGAAAGATGTCGCTGTGCGTGGTGGCATCACCCGCACTCATCGAGCGGGTCGGTGCGCCGCGCACCGTCGATGCGCTGTCGGCGCTGCCGGTGACGGCGCTGATCGACCACAGCTCGGGCCGGCCGTGGCCGTGGGCCTTCAGCAAGAAACGGGTGTTCACCGTGTCGTCGCCCGCGTTCGTGACGGACAACATCGACGCCGAATGCGCCGCGGTGCTGGCGGGCATCGGCTTCGGCCAGCTCATCGGGCCGCTGGCGCAGCCGTGGCTGCAGTCGGGTGCGCTGGCGGAGGTGCTGGCCGCCGAGGCGCCCGAGCCCTGGCCGATCCACGTCTACCGCCCGCAGCGCGCGCCGGTGCCGGCGCGCGTGCGGCTGGTGTACGACGAGCTGGTGCGCGTGCTCAGAGCTTGAAGGGCACGACTTCCTGGCGCTGCTCGCCCAGGCCTTCGATGCCCAGCGTCATCACGTCGCCCTTCTTCAGGAACAGCGGCGGCTTCATGCCCATGCCGACGCCGGGCGGCGTGCCGGTGGTGATCACGTCGCCGGGCATCAGCGTCATGAACTGGCTCACGTAGCTCACGAGCTTGGCCACGCTGAAGATCATGGTCTTGGTGCTGCCGGTCTGCACGCGCTGGCCGTTCAGGTCGAGCCACATGGCGAGCTTCTGCGGGTTCTCGATCTCGTCGCGCGTGACGAGCCAGGGGCCGATGGGGCCGAAGGTGTCGCAGCCCTTGCCCTTGTCCCAGGTGCCGCCGCGCTCGATCTGGTATTCACGCTCGCTCACGTCGTTGATGGTGCAGTAGCCGGCCACGTAATCCAGTGCGCTCTTTTGCGAAACGTAGCGCGCCTTCGTGCCGATGACCACGCCGAGCTCGACCTCCCAGTCGGACTTGACCGAGCCCTTGGGCAGCATCACCGGGTCGTTCGGGCCCTGGATGCAGCTGGTGGCCTTCATGAAGACGATGGGTTCCTTGGGCACCGGCAGGCCCGACTCGGCCGCGTGGTCCGCGTAGTTCAGGCCGATGGCGATGAACTTGCCGACGTTGGCCACGGGGCTTCCGAAGCGCGGCTTGCCCTTGACCAGCGGCAGCTTGTCGAGCTTGGTCTTGCGCAGCTTGGCAAGGGCGGCATCGCCGAGCTGGTCGGGACCGATGTCCTTGACGATGGCGCTCAGGTCGCGCAGCTTGCCTTCGTTGTCGATGAGGCCGGGCTTCTCTTTGCCGGGGTTGCCGTAGCGGACGAGTTTCATGCGTTCCTTTCAGTGCATTGAAATAGGGAATGGGGTCAGTAGGTGGAGCGGCCACCGGAGAGGTCGAAGACCGCGCCGGTGGAAAACGAACAATCGTCGGTGCAGAGCCAGCCGACCATCGCGGCCACCTCTTCCACGGTGCCGAAGCGGCCCATGGGAATCTTCGAGAGCATGAAGGCGATGTGGTCGGGGGTCATCTGGTCGAAGATGGCGGTCTTCACCGCCGCGGGCGTCACGCAGTTCACGCGGATGCCGGTGTCGGCCAGCTCCTTGCCGAGCGACTTGGTGAGGCCGATCACCGCCGCCTTGCTCGCGCTGTAGGCGCTGGCGTTGGGGTTGCCTTCCTTGCCGGCGACCGAGGCGATGTTGACGATGCGGCCCTCGCCCTTCGTTCCCTGCCTGCGCATCTGCGCCACCACCTCGCGGCAGCACAGGAACACGCCGTTGACGTTGACCTCCATCACCTGGCGCCAGTCGTCGACCGGGTAGTCCCACAGCTTGACGTTGGGCCCGGTGATGCCGGCGCTGTTGACCAGCGCATCGATGCGCGGCGCGTGCGCGAGCGTGGCGGCCACGGCCCTTGCGACCGACGGCTGCTGCGTCACGTCGACCTTCAGTGCGAAGGCCTTGGCGCCCAGCGCTTCGGCCGCGCGCCCGGCGGCCTCGTCGCGGTCCCACAGCGTGACGCTGCCGCCCGATGCGACGAGCCGCTGCGCGATGCCCAAGCCCAGGCCCGTGGCGCCGCCGGTGACCACCGCATGGCGGCCTTCGAAATCGAGCCGGTTCATATCGTGATGCCGCCGTCGACCGTGAAGTACTGGCCGGTCGCGAAGATGGATTCGTCGCTGGCCAGGAACACGACCACCGGCGCGATCTCCTCGGCCTGCGCGAGCCGGCCCATGGGCTGGCGCGCCACGAAGGCCTTGCGCGCGGCCTCGGGGTCGGCGTTGGCGTTGATGCGATCGCCCAGCGAGGGCGTGTCGACCGTGCCCGGGCACACGGCATTGCAGCGGATGCCGCGGGCCACGTAGTCGGCCGCCACGCTCTTGGTGAGGCCGAGCACGGCCGCCTTGGTGGTGCCGTAGACGAAGCGGTTGGGCAGGCCCTTCATGCTGGAGCACACGCTGGCCATGTTGATGATGCTGCCGCGCCCGGCCGCGAGCATGCCGGGCAGCACGGCCTGGATGGTCCACATCTGGGCGCGCACGTTGAGGCGGAAGGCAAAGTCGAGGTCGTCGTCGCCGGCCTGCTCGATGGTGCCGTTGTGCACCACGCCCGCGCAGTTGAAGAGCACGTCGAGCGTGGGCAGCTGCGCCACGACCGCACCGATGGCGGCCTTGTCGAGCACATCGAGCTTCAGGGCCGTGACGTTCGCCACGCCGGCATAGGCCGACAGCAGCTGCTCGTTGACGTCGGTGGCCCACACATGGGCGCCCTCGGCCGCGAGCGCCAGCACGCTGGCGCGGCCGATGCCCTGGCCGGCGGCGGTGACGAGCACGGTCTTTCCCTTCAATCTCATGGTCGGTGTCTCCTGGGGGTTCTGCGGGTGCGCGGGTGAGTTCGGGTTAGGCCCGATGGGTCACAACTGTGAATCGCCGTATTCTGAATTGGCCTTACCACTTGTCCAATTCAGGACAACCCTTAAGCCGATCCACCGCCTCGCCCGCACCCACACCCTGCTCCCGTGCCGCTCCAGACCGTCGAACCCCAACGCCTCTATCGCCAGATTGCCGACCAGCTCCGGGGGCTGATCGCCAAGGGCGAATTCGACGTGGGCGCGCGCCTGCCCGCCGAGCGCGACCTGGCCAAGCAGCTGGGCGTGAGCCGGCCCTCGGTGCGCGAGGCGCTCATCGCGCTGGAGGTCGAGGGCTGGGTCGAGGTGCGCACCGGCTCGGGCGTGTACGTGCTCGACCGCTCGCACCGCGCCAGCGCGCCGGTGGCGCCCACCGAGTGGGGGCCGCTGGAGCTGATCCGCGCGCGCCGCGTGATCGAGGGCGAGACCGCCGCCATCGCCGCCCTCTCGGGCAAGCGCAAGGACGTGGACGCGATGACGCGCGCCATAGCCACCATGCGCGAGATGGCCGACCGCAACGTCATGCCGCTGGACGGCGACCGCGCCTTTCACCTGGCCATCGTCGACGCCAGCGGCAACGTGGTGCTGGTCGAAACGGTGCAGGGCTTCTGGGATTCGCGCCGCGGCCCGATCTTCACGCGGCTGGGCGGCTACTTCGAGACCGTGACCTCGTGGCGCGCCGCCATCACCGAGCACGAGGCGATCCGCGACGCCATTGCCGCGCGCGACGCCGACGCCGCGCGCAGCGCGATGCACACGCACATGGACAACTCGCACCACCGTTTCAGCGCGAGCTGGCGCCGCGCCAAGCCTTCCTGATTTTTCGCCAGCCTTCCTGCCAGTTCACTACAACGGAGACACACCCCATGATCAGCAGCAGCAAGAACAGCAAACGCACCGCCCTCAAGGCCCTGGCCGCCTGCGCCCTCGCAGCCGGCGTGCTGGGCGCGACAGGCATCGCCTCGGCGCAGACCAAGCTCAAGTGGGCGCACGTCTACGAGACCTCGGAGCCCTTCCACAAGTACTCGGTGTGGGCGGCCGAGGAGATCAAGAAGCGCAGCAACGGCAAGTACGACATCCAGGTGTTCCCGGCCTCCAGCCTGGGCAAGGAAGCCGACATCAACCAGGGCCTGACGCTGGGCACGGTCGACATCGTGCTGACCGGCGCGAGCTTCGCGGGCAACAGCTACAAGCCGCTGGCGATCACCTACTTTCCGTTCATCTTCCGCGACGCGGAGCACCAGCTGAAGTACGCCAGGAGCGACGTGTTCAAGGAGCTCGCCAAGGGCTACGACGACAAGACCGGCAACCACATCACGGCGCTCAACTACTACGGCGCGCGCCACGTCACCTCGAGCGCGGCCAAGCCGGTGAGCAAGCCCGAGGACATGAAGGGCCTGAAGATCCGCGTGCCCGACGCGCCCGCCTACCTGGCCTTCCCCAAGTCGCTGGGCGCCAACGCCACGCCGATCGCCTTCGCCGAGGTCTACCTCGCGCTGCAAAGCGGCACCGTGGATGCACAGGAGAACCCGCTGCCCACCATCGAAGCCAAGAAGTTCTACGAGGTGCAGAAGAACATCTCGCTGACCGGCCACATCGTCGACTCGCTGCTCACCGTGGTCTCGGGCCAGCTGTGGGCCAAGCTCAGCGCCGACGAGAAGAAGATGTTCAACGACGTGATGCAGGAAGCCGCCGAAAAAACCGGCCGCGAGATCATCGCCTCCGAGACCCGGCTGGTGGAGGAGTTCAAGAAGAAGGGCAACAACGTGATCACGGTCGACAAGGGGGCGTTCCGCGAGGCCGTGCTCAAGAACACCAAGCCCACCGACCACGGCTACCGCCAGCAGGACTACGACCGCATCATCGCGATCAAGTAAGGCCACACGATGAGCGACGACAAGCTGCTGGGCGACGACGGCGAGTTCCACGCCAAGGACGAGGCCGTCGACCTGTCCGGCACCACCGTGGAGGCCTGGGCCGCCCTGGGCATCTTCTGGGTGCTGGGCCTCACGGTGCTCTACCAGTTCGTGACGCGCTACGTGCTGAACGACTCGGCCTCCTGGACCGAGGAGATCGCGCGCTACCTGCTGGTGGGCACGGTGTTCGTGGGCGCGTCGATCGGCGTGGCGCGCAACAACCACATCCAGGTCGACTTCTTCTACCGCCACATGCCGCCGGCCATGGGCCGCGCGCTGGGCTTGCTGGTCGACGTGCTGCGCACGGCGTTCTTCGCGGCGGCGGTGGTCATGACGGTGCAGATGATGCTCAAGATCGGCAACAACGCGAGCATGACCATCGTCGACCTGCCGATGAACATCGTCTACGGCGTGTGCCTGCTGGGCTTCGTCGCCATGTGCGTGCGCTCGGTGCAGGTGAGCGTGGTGCACTGGCGCCGCGGCTACTGCGTGCTGGAGCGGCCCGAATCCACGATCGACGACCGCTGAGGTCGCAACCCCACTCCATCACGACAACAACATGCTGAAGATCGCCTTCCTGCTCTTCATGAGCGCCGGCATCCCGGTCGCCGTGGCCATGGCCGGTGCCTCGCTGGTCTACATCCTCTGGAGCGGCAACCTGCCGGGCTTCGTCGTCATTCACCGCATGGTGAGCGGCGTCGACAGCTTTCCGCTGCTCGCCGTTCCCTTCTTCATCCTCGCCGGCAACCTGATGAACAACGCCGGCATCACCAACCGCATCTACAACTTCGCGCTCGCGCTGGTGGGCTGGCTCAAGGGCGGCCTGGGGCACGTGAACATCCTGGGCTCGGTGATCTTCTCGGGCATGAGCGGCACCGCCATCGCGGACGCGGCGGGCCTGGGCACGATCGAGATCAAGGCCATGAAGGAGCACGGCTACTCGACCGAGTTCGCGGTCGGCGTGACCGCGGCCTCGGCCACGCTGGGGCCGATCATTCCGCCGAGCCTGCCCTTCGTGATCTACGGGATGATGGCCAACGTGTCGGTGGGCGCGCTGTTCATCGCGGGGCTGATGCCGGGGCTCATCATGACGCTGCTCATGATGCTCACGGTGGCCTACTACGCGCACAAGAACGGCTGGGGCGCGGACGTGAAGTTCCAGTGGCCGCGCCTCATGAAGGCGCTGGTCGAACTGCTGGTGGTGTGCCTGTGGCCGACGCTGCTGTGGTTCGCGGTCGACAAGTTCGGCGCGCCGGCCCAGCCGGCGGTGGCCATTGCGCTGGTGATTCTTTTCGCGGCCGACAAGATCTTCAAGTTCGAGGCGGTGCTGCCGATCATGACGCCGGTGCTGCTCATCGGCGGCATGGCGACGGGCCTGTTCACCGCCACCGAAGGCGCCATTGCCGCCTGCGTGTGGGCGATGGTGCTGGGCTTCTTCTGGTACCGCACGCTGCAGTGGAAGATGTTCGTCAAGGTGTGCCTGGAGACGGTGGAATCGACCTCGACGGTGCTCTTCATCGTGGCGGCCGCCTCGATCTTCGGCTGGATGCTGACGGCCACGGGCGTCACGGCCGACATCGCGGGCTGGGTGCTCAACTTCACCAAGGAAGCCTGGATGTTCCTGCTGCTCGCGAACCTGCTGATGCTGTTCGTGGGCTGCTTCCTGGAGACCACCGCGGCCATCACGATCCTGGTGCCGATCCTCTTGCCGATCTCGAACCAGCTGGGCATCGACCCGGTGCACTTCGGCGTGGTGATGGTGCTCAACCTCATGATCGGCGTGCTGCATCCGCCGATGGGCATGGTGCTGTTCGTGCTGGCGCGCATCGCCAACCTCAGCATCGAGCGCACGACGATGGCGATCCTGCCCTGGCTGGTGCCGTTGCTGTTGAGCCTGGGCATCATCACCTACTGGCCTGCCACCGTGCTGTGGCTGCCGAAGATCATGCAGTAACGACCACCGCCGGCGCACCCGCGCCGGCTCCGAGAACGATACCCACGATGACCCCCTACATCCGACTCCATCCCGCCGACGACGTCGTCATCGCGCGCTCGCAACTGCTGGGCGGCACGCGCGTCGAGAACGTGGCCGTGCGCGGCCTGATCCCGCCGGGGCACAAGGTCGCCATGCGCGCCATCGCGCAGGGCGAACCGGTGCGCCGCTACAACCAGATCATCGGCTTCGCGAGCAAGGCCATTGCCGCTGGCGAGCACGTGCACACGCAGAACCTGGACATGGGCCCCGACAAGGGCGACTTCGAACGCGACTACGCCTTCGGCGCCGACGTGAAGCCCGCGCCCGCGAAACGCGAGGCCACCTTCATGGGCATCCAGCGCGCCGACGGCCGCGTGGCCACGCGCAACTACATCGGCGTGCTGACCAGCGTGAACTGCTCGGCCACCGCTGCGCGCGCCATTGCCGACCACTTCTCGCGCAAGACCAATCCGCAGGCGCTGGCGGCGTTTCCGAATGTCGACGGCGTGGTCGCGCTCACGCACGGCACGGGCTGCGGCATGGACACGCAGGGCATGGGCATGCAGATCCTGGAGCGCACGCTCACGGGCTACGCCACGCACCCGAACTTCGCGGGCGTACTGGTGGTGGGGCTGGGCTGCGAAGCCAATCAGATCAACGCCTGGCTCGCGACCGGGCACCTGGCCGAAGGGGAGAACTTCCGCACCTTCAACATCCAGGACACGGGCGGCACGCGCAAGACCGTCGAGAAGGGCGTGGCGCTCATCAATGAAATGCTGCCGCGCGCCAACGCAGTGAAGCGCGAGCCGTGCAGCGCGGCGCACATCACCATCGGGCTGCAGTGCGGCGGCTCCGACGGCTACTCGGGCATCAGCGCGAACCCGGCGCTGGGCGCGGCGGTCGACCTGCTGGTGGCGCACGGCGGCACGGCCATCCTGAGCGAAACGCCCGAGGTGTACGGCGCCGAGCACCTGCTCACGCGCCGCGCGGTGAAGCGCGAGGTGGGCCAGAAGCTCGTCGATCGCATCAAGTGGTGGGAGCACTACACAGAGATCAACGAGGGCGAGATGAACAACAACCCCTCGCCGGGCAACAAGGCGGGCGGGCTCACGACCATCCTGGAGAAGTCGCTGGGCGCGGTCGCCAAGGGCGGCACCAGCAACCTCGAAGCGGTGTACGAATATGCCGAGCCCGTCACCGCGCACGGCTTCGTCTACATGGACACGCCGGGCTACGACCCGGTGAGCGCCACGGGCCAGGTGGCTGGCGGCGCGAACCTGATCTGCTTCACGACCGGGCGCGGTTCGGCCTACGGCTGCGCGCCCTCGCCTTCACTCAAGCTGGCGACCAACTCGGCGCTGTGGCAGCGGCAGGAGGAAGACATGGACATCAACTGCGGCGAGATCGTCGACGGCACGGCCTCGATCCAGGAGATGGGCCAGCGCATCTTCGAGCTGGTGCTGGCCACGGCCTCGGGCGCGCACTCCAAGAGCGAGCAGCACGGCTACGGGCAGAACGAGTTCGTGCCGTGGCAAGTCGGCGCGGTGATGTGAGGCCGGCGCAGCCCCTGCCCACCCGCCCCATCGGCCACGCCATCCCATTGAACGCAAGAGGAGCCTGATCCATGTCCAGAACCCTGCCGGCCGACGGCCTGCAAGCCAACGTCGCCCGCATCCTCGAAGCCGCGGGCAGCAGCGCCGCCGAGGCGCAGCAGGTGGCCGCCAACCTCGTGCTGGCCAACCTCAGCGGGCACGACTCGCACGGCGTGGGCATGCTGCCGCGCTACATCGATGCGGTGGCCGAAGGCGGCCTCGTGCCCAACGCCGCCGTGAAGGTCAATCTCGACATCGGCACGCTGATGGGCCTGGACGGCCGGCACGGCTACGGGCAGATCGTCGGCGTGCAGGCGATGGAGCTCGGCATCGCGCGCGCGAAGCAGCACGGCAGCTGCATCTTCACGCTCGCCAACGCGCACCACCTGGGGCGCATCGGGCATTTCGCGGAGATGGCGACGGCCCAGGGGCTGGTGGCGATGCACTTCGTCAACGTGCTCTCGCGGCCCGTGGTGGCGCCCTGGGGTGGCGGCGACGGGCGCTTCGGCACCAACCCGTGCTGCATCGGCATTCCGCTGGCGGGCGCCGAGCCCTTCGTGCTCGACTACGCGACCAGCCGCGTGGCGCAGGGCAAGATGCGCGTGGCCCACAACAAGGGCGAGCAGGTGCCCGACGGCTACCTGATCGACGAGCACGGCGCGCCCACCAACGATCCGGGCGTGGTCGTGGTGCCGCAGGGCAACGGCCTGTTCGGCGCGCTCATGACCTTCGGCGAACACAAGGGCTACGGCATGGCGGTGGCCTGCGAGCTGCTGGGCGGCGCGCTCACGGGCGGCGGCACCTGGCACCGGCCCGCGGACACGGCGCGCACGGTGCTCAACGGCATGCTGACGGTGCTGATCGACCCCGTGAAGCTCGGCACGCAGAAGGCCTTCGACGAGGAGGCGCGCGAGTTCATCGGCTGGCTGCGGCAAAGCCCGCCGGGCCAGGGCTTCGAGGCCGTGCAGATCGCGGGCGAGCCCGAGCGCCGGGCGCGCGCGGCACGCCGGCGCGACGGGGTATGGGTCGACGACGCGACCTGGGGCGAGATCGTCGCCGCCGGCGCCAAGGTGGGCGTGGCCGTCGCCTAGCGTCGCGCCGCCTGGCGCGACTTCTGGCTCAGCACCAGCGCGATGCCGCCGAGGATCGCCACCGAGGCGAGCGCCAGCCGCGGCGTGATCGCTTCCGACAGGAACAGCACGCCGCCGAACGCCGCCAGGAGCGGCACCGACAGTTGCACGGTCGCCGCCCGCAGCGCCGACAGGCGGCCCAGCGCCGCGTACCAGGCCACGTACCCGAGCCCCGAGGTCAGCGCGCCGGAGGCCACGGCCAGCGCGACGCCGCGCGCATCGGCGTGCGCGCGCGTGGCGAACACCAGGCTCAGTGCCAGGGCCAATGGCACGGCACGCAGGAAGTTGCGCGCCGTGGCGGCCAGCGGATCGGCCACGCCCCGGCCGCGCAGCGAATACACGCCCCACGCCACGCCCGCCACCGCCATCAGCACGGCGCCCAGCAGCGGCGGCGCGGCAACGCCCGGCGACACGAGGTAGACGAGGCCGGCCGCCGCAAGGACAAAGCCGCACCACGCGAGCACCCCGAAGCGCTCGCCGCCGCCCAGCCCCGCGCCCAGCATCGTGAGCTGCACCGCGCCGAAGAGGATCAGCGCGCCCGTGCCCGCCGGGAGGCTGAGGTAGGCGAAGGAGAAGAACGCGACGTACGCGAACAGCATGACGGCCGGGAGCCAGCCGGTGCGCCCGAGCGCCGACGGCTGCGCCCGGAAGCGCACGACGAGCGCCAGCGTGATTGCCCCGGACGCGAGCCGGATGCTGCCGAAGCTGGCCGGGTCGATGCCGCCGTGCTGCAGCGCGAGTCGGCACAGCAGCGAGTTGGCCGCGAACGCGACCATGGCGACGGCGGTGAGCACGACGGCGTGCAGGAGAAGGGCCGGGCGGGCGGCGGCGGCGTCAGGCATGGCGCGCCCCGGAAGGCCTGCGGCTGCGGGAAGGACAAGCACTCATGCGAGCCTCCGATCCAGAGGTCATGCGAAACGGACTTGTCACCGCGACACCGCGTGGCGGCAAGGGAGGAAATCGATCGTACGCGCCGCAAGGGGCCGCGTCGAGTTCAGCGTTACGGCGCCAGACTTGCCGGCAAGGCCGTCAAACGATCAGGGCGATCGTGGCTTCCAGGTGTTCGGACGGCGCGCGGCGGAAACCCGAGCGCGCAAAGCGCTGCAGCTGCCCCACCACGAAGGCCGTGAGCGCCGCGGCGCGCACCTGGGCGTCGACGCTGGGCGTGGCCGAGCCGTCGGCGGCGGCCGCGCCGCGCAGCACCTGGCGCAGCGTGGCCTCGATCTTGTCGAAGAACTGGTTCATGCGCTGCTGCAGGCGCTCGTTCTCGAACACCAGGGCATCGCCGACCATGACGCGCGTCATGCCGGGGTTGCGCTCGGCGAACTGCACGAGCAGCACGAGGATGCGGGCCGCCTGCTGGCTGCCGGTGGCGCCTTCGCGCTCGAGGATCTGGTTGACCAGCGTGAAGACGCTCTGCTCGATGAAGTCGATGAGGCCCTCGAACATCTGGGCCTTGCTCGCGAAGTGGCGGTACAGGGCCGCCTCGCTCACCTCGAGCCGCGCGGCCAGCGCGGCGGTGGTGACCCGCTCGGCACCGGGCTGCTCCAGCATGGCGGCCAGCGCCTGCAGGATCTGCACGCGCCGTTCGCCCGGCTTGGGGCGCTTGCGCGTCGGTGCGGCGGCGGGCGTGTCGGCCGGGGTCTCTACGCCGGGGGCAGCTGTCTCTTCGTTCTGCATGGGAGCGCGTGCAAAGATGTAATCAATTGATTCTCGCACAGCGCAGTGAGCGCGCGCCTTCCGCCGACGGAAGGCTCGCGGAGGGCGCTCAGCGCGCCCGGATCATCGTGCCGTAGGCCTGGTCGGTCAGGATCTCGAGCAGCATCGCGTGCGGCACGCGGCCGTCGATGATGTGCACCGCGTTCACGCCGCTCTTGGCCGCGTCGAGCGCACCTTCGATCTTGGGCAGCATGCCGCCCGAGATGGTGCCGTCGGCGAACAGGTCGTCGATTTCGCGCGCGCTCAGGTTGGTGAGCAGGTTGCCGTTCTTGTCGAGCACGCCGGGCGTGTTCGTCAGCAGCATGAGCTTCTCGGCCTTGAGCACGGTGGCCAGCTTGCCGGCGACGACGTCGGCGTTGATGTTGTAGCTCTCGTTCTCCTCGCCGAAGCCGATCGGGCTCACGACGGGAATGAAGGCGTCGTCCTGCAGCGCCTTGACCACGCTGGGGTCGATGGAGACGATGTCGCCGACCTGGCCCACGTCGTGGTGCACGTTCGGGTCGGTGCGGTCGGCCAGCTTGAGCTTCTGCGCGCGAATGAGGCCGCCGTCGCGTCCCGTGAGGCCCACGGCCTTGCCGCCGGCCTGGTTGATCAGACCCACGATGTCCTGCTGCACCTCGCCGGCCAGCACCCATTCGACGACTTCCATGGTCTCGGCGTCGGTCACGCGCATGCCCTGCACGAAGCTGCCCTTCTTGCCCAGCTTGTTCAGCGCGGCCTCGATCTGCGGGCCGCCGCCGTGCACCACCACCGGGTTCATGCCGACCAGCTTGAGCAGCACCACGTCTTCGGCGAAGTCGGCCTGCAGTGCCGGGTCGGTCATGGCGTTGCCGCCGTACTTGATGACGATGGTCTTGCCGTGGAACTTGCGGATGTACGGCAGCGCCTGGGCCAGGATCTCGGCCTTGTCGCGCGGAGGGATGTTGAGGACGGGGTCGGTCATGGGCGGTCAGGCTCCAAAGCGGTGGACGATGGGAAGAATTCTCGCAACAAGGCGGCGCCGGCGGTCAGGGCCGCAGCCAGCGCGGGACCTTGAAGCGCACGATCATCAGGTACGCCCCGACGTAGGTCGTGACGAACAGAAGGCAGAACAGCATCAGCACGAAGGTGTTGTTCCAGAACAGCACCGCGGGCACGACCGACAGCGCGGCGAACATCCACAGGTAGGGCGAGGTGCGGTTGTTGCGCGCCAGCAGCTGGCGCGCCTCGTCGTCCGCGAAGGCCACGCGCACGATGCGCCGGAAGATCAGCTGGTGGAAGTGCAGCGCGTCGGCCGTGCCCGGCGACTGGCCCCGGGCCAGCTTGCGGTAGATGGAGAACAGCGTCTCCCACACCGGGTAGATCAGCAGCAGCATCGGGAACCACGGCGACACCACGCGGTGGCGCTGCACCAGCGTCACGCAGGCCACGGCGATCACCATGCCCCAGACGTAGGCACCGCCGTCGCCGGCGAAGATCTTGCCGCGCGGGTAGTTCCAGACCAGGAAGCCGAAGGTGGCGCCGACCAGGCAGATCACCATCGCGGCCAGTTGCCGGTCGCCCAGCTGCAGCGCGACGTGCGAGATCGCCAGGCACACGAGCACGGCCACGGTGCCCGCCAGCCCGTTGTAGCCGTCGATGATGTTGAAGGCGTGCGGCAGGCCGCCGATCGCCAGGGCCGCGAAGACCAGCGAGGCATAGGGCAGCAGCGCGAGCCAGCCGTCGAGCGTCTCGAAGCCGGTGCGCGCCACGCCCAGCCCCTGCACCCAGCACACCAGCAGCGCCGAGCCGATGGTCAGGCCCAGCCGGTAGCGCACCTTGACCTGCTGCGTCACGTCTTCGACGATGCCGCCGAGCACGGCGGGCAGGATGCACACCAGCGTGAGCATCGAGGACTTGAGCGGCCAGGCGATGTTCAGCGGCTCGATCAGGCCGGCGCCCAGCCAGGCCGCGCTCATGCCGAGCATGATGCCGGCCCCGCCCAGGCGCGGCACGTGGCCCTTGTGGAAACGCTGGGGCATGTCGGCGCCGTAGCGGCGCGCGTGTCTGCGCGCGCGGCGCATGAACAGCTGCACCGCGATGGCGGAGACGAAGAAACTGAGGATGATCAGGGCAATCATGAGTGGGGTTGGGGGAACCCTAGAATTCCCGAGCGAAATTAGACCATGCCCACGCCCCCTTCTTCACCCCACGCCCCGGTCACCCTGTCGATCGTGAGCCACGGCCAGCTCGCGCTGGTGCTGCCGCTGCTCGAGCAGCTCGACCGGCACAGCCGGAACGCGATCGCCAAGGTCGTGCTCACGCTGAACATTCCCGAGGCCGACCTGCTCGCAGGACGACAGTGGGGCTTTCCGATCGAGCGCATCGAGAACACGGTGCCCCTGGGCTTCGGCGCCAACCACAACCAGGCCTTCGCGCGCTGCGACACGCCCTGGTTCCTGGTGCTCAACCCCGACATCCGCTTCGACGCCGACGTGCTCGCCCCGATGCTCGCCCAGGCCGCACCCGACGCCGGCCTGATGACGCCGCGCATCCTGGAGTCGGGCCGGCCCGAGCCCGAGCCGCACCGCGCGCTGCTGACCCCCTTCGAGATCCTGGGCCGCAAGAAGCCCGGCTACCAGCCGCCGGCCGTGCCGGCCTGGATTCCGGGCCTGTTCATGCTGTTTCGCAGCGAGGCCTACCGCAAGATCGGCGGCTTCGACGAACGCTTTTTCATGTACGGAGAAGACTTCGACATCTGCGCCCGCACCCGGCTGGCCGGCTGGAAGCTCCAGGTGGCCGAAGACCTGCGCGCGCGCCACGACGCCCAGCGCGCCAGCCACCGCAGCAAGAAGTACCTGTACTGGCACGTGACCAGCCTGCTCAAGGTGTGGCTGTCGGGCGCTTTCTGGCGCTACTGGCGGCTGCAGCGCGCCGCCGCCTGAAAAAGGCACGGCGGCGTTTGCGAGGACAATCGGGGCCGAAAAGCCCCGCACGAAAAGCCCGCTAGCGCCGCTTTCAGCACCGACGATGACGACCACGAGCAGCCCGACCTCCCTCCCCGAACACGCCCACCTGGTTCACCCGAAATACCGCCCGGACATCGACGGGCTGCGCGCCGTCGCGGTGCTGTCGGTGCTCGGCTACCACGCGTTCCCGCAGTGGATCAAGGGCGGCTTCATCGGCGTCGACATCTTCTTCGTCATCTCGGGCTTCCTGATCACCACCATCATCCTGGGCAGCTTCCAGGGCGACGGCTTCAGCTACCGCGAGTTCTATGCGCGGCGCGTGAAGCGCATCTTTCCGGCGCTGGCGCTGGTGCTGCTGGCCACCATGGCCTTCGGCTGGTTCGCCCTGCTGCCGCACGAATGGGAACAACTGGGCAAGCACGTGGCCGCGGGCGCGGGCTTCGTCTCGAACTTCGCCTTCTGGAGCGAGGCCGGCTACTTCGACAACGCCGCCGAGACCAAGCCGCTGCTGCACCTGTGGTCGCTGGCCATCGAAGAGCAGTTCTACATCTTCTGGCCCGTGCTGCTGGGCCTGGCCTGGAAGCGCAAGTGGCGCATGCTCACGGTGCTCGGCACGGTGGCGGCGATGTCGTTCCTGCTCAACGTGACGACCATCCACAGCCACCGCACGGCCGCGTTCTATTCGCCGCTGTCGCGCTTCTGGGAGCTGATGATCGGCGGCATGCTGGCCTACGCGCGGCTGCACCGCCCGCCGCCGAAGGCGGGCTGGAGCCGCCACGCGCAGTCGATCGCCGGCCTCGTGCTGATCGTGCTGGGCCTGTGCTACATCCGCGGCGGCAAGGCCTTCCCCGGGTTCTGGGCCATCCTGCCGTCGGTGGGCGCCTTCTTCTGCATCGCGGCCGGGCCGACTGGCGTGCTCAACCGCTATGTGCTCGCGTCCAGGCCGATGGTCTGGGTCGGGCTGATCAGTTACCCGCTCTACCTCTGGCACTGGCCGCTGCTGGCCTATGCGCGCATCCTGGAAGGCAAGCTGCCTTCCGATGGCATCCGCGCGCTGATGCTCGTGGCGTCGTTCGTGCTCGCGTGGCTGACCTACCGGTTCGTCGAGCGCTACACGCGCCGCAGCGAGAACCCGACGGTGACGGCGGGGCTGGTGGCCGTGATGATCGGCTTCGTCGTGCTCGGCCTGCTGGCGACCACGCGCTACTACGTGGGCCGCCACAGCGATCCGTACTTCAACAAGACCGCCGCGGCCGCCAAGGACTGGGCCTACCCGGATGGCCTGAGCCCGATCAAGGTCGACGGCGAGGTGCTGCAGCAGATCGGGCAGGGCAAGCGACGGGTGCTGTTCTTCGGGGACAGCCACGTCGAGCAGTACGGGCCGCGCGCCGTCGAGCTCTCCAAGACCTCGCCGGGCACGCTCGACTCGCTTTCCTTCGTGACCTGGGGCGCCTGCCCGCCGATTCCCAACGTGGTCGACGAGCAGAACAACCTCTGCGGCGAACGCCGCGACGGCGGCATGCGGCTGGCCATGAGCGACCGGTTCGACGCCGTCGTCTTCGGCGGCTGCTGGAACTGCTACTTCACCGAGACCGGCAAGCCCAACGCCGAGAACGCAGCGGCCGACCGCTACTACTTCTTCGACGGCAAGGACAAGCGGCGCTTCATGGGCGGCGGCGGCGTGGACTTCTCGCTCAACATGCTCGAGACCGTGCTGACCACCTTGTCCAAGCACAAGCAGGTCTACCTGCTGCTGGACAACCCGGTCGGCGAGGGTTTCGGCCCCGAGGAGTTCATCAAGGGCGGCCGCCTGGGCGACATGCAAGTGGGCAAGATGTCGCCCACCGCTCCCTGGGACGCGAGGCAGAAGGCACTGCACGAGCGCATGCGGCAGATCGCGCAGCGCAGCGGTGCCATCGTGATCGACCCGATCCCGACCCTGTGCCAGAAAGACTGGTGCACCCGCGCCGATGCCGACGCCACGCCGATCTACAAGGACGCGGGCCACCTGCGCGCCGAGTACGTGCGCTCGCACGCCACCTACATGGACCCGGCGATGACGTCGGCGCCGGCCCGCTGAGGACCAGGCTGCGGCGGCCTGCGGGCCGCCGCGGCGCGCATCAGGACTTGTAGACCTTGCGCAGGCTGCGGATGATCGGCAGCTTCGTCAGCGCGCCGATGAAGCGCACCATGCCCGGCGTGCTCCGGCGCAGCAGGAACAGCGTGATCCACAACCGCAGCTTCTTCTTGCGGCCCACATACGGGTTCGCGAAGACGATGGCCGCGTAGTCATCGAGCACCGCCGTCATCTCGCCGCGGTACTGGTCGTCCTTCTTGATGGCCTCGATCGCCTCGTTCACGAAGAACAGCTGGAAGCGCGGCATCAGGTATTCGCGCAGGTAGTAGCGGCCGCGCTGGTGCTCGTCGGGGAACATCTGCAGCAGCTTCTTGAAGTACTTGAAGCGGCTGCGCACCATGCGGATGCCGAACGAGGTGCTGGCCGTGTGGATGCACCAGACCGTCACCGCCTTGTCCACGAAGTGATTGCTGTAGCCCTTGCGGAAGATGCGCAGGAACAGGTCGTCGTCCTCGTAGCCCATGAACTGCGAGTCGAAGCCGCCCACTGCGTCGAAGGCCTTGCGGCTCACGAGCGCGGCCGAGGGCAGGACGAACATGTCGTAGCGCAGCAGGTCGAAGATGCTGCGCTTCGGGTGCTGTGCGTGGTCCTTGATGACGCCGGTGCGGATCACGTTGCCGTCGCCGTCCGCCTCGTACAGGTCGGCGTAGATGTAGCCGAACAGGCGGTCGTCCCACGGGATCGACGACACCAGCGTCTCGATGTGGTTCGGCAGGTAGAAGTCGTCCTGGTCCAGGAAGCAGATGTACTCGGAGGTCGATGCCGCCACGCCCGCATTGCGCGCCGAGCCCTGGCCGCCGTTCTCCTTGTCGAGGATGCGGAACGGATAGCGGGCCGCCAGCCCGTCGAGCGCGGCGCGCTCTTCCGGGCGCGAGCCGTCGTTGACCACGATCACCTCGTGCGCGGGCACCGACTGCTCGAACACGCTCTTCACCGACCGCTCGATGAAATCGGCGCCGTTGTAGAACGGAATGATGACCACGACGTTCGGCCAGGCCGTCGGCTCGCCGGGCGGGGAAGGGTTCGCGGGGACGTTGGTTGGGTTCATTGTTGTTGTGTCAGACGGATTCGAAAAGATCGCGGACCACGCCGCGCACCCCGCGGCCGAACTTGTCATAGCGACCGGTCATGGCCTCGCGCAGGATCGGCACGCACCGGGCCAGGCGCGAGGCGGGCAAGGCGGCGCGGAAGCGCTGGTGCACGATCTTGCTGCGCACCTTGTCGATGATCTCGGGGGGCACGCGATCGCCGAGCTGGAGCAGGCGCTCCAGCAACAGCTCCGCCTTGATCGCGCGCTCGACGTGCGTGTTGCCGCGCGAGGCGAGCGCCTTGCGCACCTTTTCCTTGAAGGTGTCGCGGCGGGCACCGATCTGGTTGGATTCGTGCTGGCGGTAGTCGATGAGCGGCTCTTCGAGCAGGTCGACCCGCGCCGTCGTCGACGCGATGATGGCCAGCCATTCGTCGTGCACCCACTCCACCGGCAACGGCAAGGCATCGGCAAGCAGCGAACGACGGAAAACTGTGGTCGCACCCGTCACGAGGTTGCGGCGCAGCAACACGTCGAAGGCATTCCCGGCGTGGACACGCGCCAGTTCCGAAGGCGAGACTTCCAAGGCATGGAACAGCGTATGACCAATGTCGTGGCGGTCCGTGTCCACCAGGCGCGCGTCGGTGTGCAGGAGCACCAGGCTGTCGTCCTGCTCGAAGCGAGCCACCATTTTTTCAAGGCGGTCGGGCATCCACACGTCGTCCTGGTCGCTCAGCGCGATCAATTCGCTGGTGCAGGCGCTGATGGCCTGCTCGAAATTCTTGACGACGCGCAGCGCCGTGGTGTTCTCGAAGATCCGCAACGCCACGGGATGTTGTGGCCGCTCGGCGGCGCATTCAGCAACGGCGGCACGCACCACATCGACCGAACCATCGCGCGAGGCATCGTCGGACAGGACGATCTCGACCGGCGGACGGCTCTGAAGGCAGATGCTGCGAACCTGCTCGCGCAGGAAGCGCGCGCCGTTGTACGTGCACAGCGCAACGGAAACTTCAAGGGGACGGGTGATACTCATGGGTTGCTCGCTTTGTCGAGTGCGCGCGGCCCGTCAGATGTCTTTGCGGACGCTTTTTTACTTGTTCACGGGTGCCGATGGCCGGTGTTCCAATCGGGTCGCCGAATCAGCGCCGGTAAAATTATCGCCCACTTCACACCAAACCGAACATGCGCCCCTTCCGTCACACGGTCGAGGGACAGGTTCCCGGCCTTGGCAAGCTTCGCGATGACTGGCTCACCCGCCGTTCATCCATGAAAAAGGAAAACATCTCTTGACACGCATCGGCAGCGAAAAACTGGCGCTCGACGAAGCCGGTTTCAACAACCGCCCGGACAAGGGCGGCACCGCCCCTCGGGCACACATTTCCGGACTCACATGAGCCAAGTTCACTCAAATCTGCACCGCAGCGTCTTCGCTGACTGGTGGGAAGGTACACGCCGGACCGACATCTGGTGGACGCTTGCCTGGTTCGATATCGTGCTGCGCTACCGGCGCTCGATGCTCGGCCCCCTGTGGCTCACGCTCAGCATGGGGGCCATGATCGGCGGCATGGGGCCGCTGTACAGCTCCCTGTTCGGCACCCCGCTGGACAAGTTCTTTCCGCATCTGGCGCTCGGCATCATCTTCTGGAGCTTCTTCTCCAGCACGGTGACGGATGCGTGCAATGCCTTCGTCAGCTCGACCAACTACCTGAAGCAGGGCTACTTCCCCGTCAGTCTGTTCGTTTGGCGCAGCATCTCGCGCAACCTGATCCAGTTTGCACACCAGATCGTGCTGTACATCCCGGTCGCGCTCTGGGCAGGTGTCTCGCTCGGCTGGTCTGCGCTCCTGGTCATTCCTGCGTTTCTGATTGCGGTGATCAACGCGCATGCACTGGGGCTCTTGCTGGGGCTGATCTGCACGCGGTACCGGGACGTCACCCAGATCGTCACCAGCGTGATGCAGATGTTGATGTTCCTGACCCCCGTGTTCTGGATTCCCGAAAATCTTCCGGGGCGCGCCAAGTACATTCTCTGGAATCCCTTCGCGCAAATGCTGGACCTGCTGCGCACTCCGCTGATGGGTGGCGTGGCACATGCCCACAGCTGGTGGGGCATCCTGGGCTGGACCGCGGTCACCGTTGTCGCTGCGACCCTGGTGTTCGCCAAATACCGCCGCCGCGTCGTCTACTGGCTCTGATCATGGCTCTTATCTCTCTCAAAAACGTCGGCGTCAGCTTCCCCATCTATGGCGCCGGTGCCTCTTCGCTGAAGAAGACGATTGCTGCGTCGGTCACGGGTGGGCGCTTCGGCAAGGAAACCGGCGTCACCGTGGTGCAGGCGCTGAACGGCATCAACCTCGAGCTGAAAAGCGGCGACCGGCTGGGCCTCATTGGCCACAACGGCTCCGGCAAGTCCACCCTGCTGCGCACGCTGGCAGGCGTTTACGAACCCTCTTCGGGCGAAATGGTCCGTCAGGGCAGCGTGGCCAGCCTGATCGATCCGGCACTGGGCATCGAGCCGGACGCCAGCGGCATCGAGAACATCATGCTCAGAGGCCTTGTGATGGGCATGAGCCGCAAGGAGATCGAGCGGCAGATCCCGTCCATCTGTGAATTCAGCGGTCTCGGCGAGTACGTCAACATGCCCGTGCGAACCTATTCCACCGGCATGATGATGCGCCTGGCCTTTTCCATCTCGACCAGTGTCGAGGCGGACATCCTGCTCATGGACGAATGGCTGTCGGTGGGCGATGCGGACTTCAACGAGAAAGCCGAGAAGCGGATGCGGGACGTCGTTTCGAAATCCGGCATTTTGGTGCTGGCCTCGCATTCGCCCGAGCTGATCGCCAAGGAGTGCAACCGCGTCATCCACCTCGAACACGGGCGGATCATCGAGGAGCGCTGAAGCGGATCGAACCGCCCCGGGCCCTTGTGGCGCGGGGTGGTTGCTCCGCCGTTCAGTTGTCGAAGTTCAGGCGTTCCCGCTCTACCACCAGCGGGCGCTTCATCACATGCGTCAAGATGGCGCCGACGTACTCGCCCAGAAGACCGATGAAGAAGAGCTGGACCGAGGCGAAGAAGAACATACCGATCAGGATGGGCGCGGTGCCCATCGAGAACTCGCTCCAGAACAGCATCTTCAGGATCAGATAGAGCAGCGACACGCCAAGACTGACACCCGACAGCGCAAAGCCCACCATCGTGGCGATACGCAGCGGTACCCGCGAATGCGAGGTGATGCCCAGCATCGCGATGTCGTAGAGCGTGTAGAAGTTGTTCTTCGTGATGCCGCGCTTGCGTCGCGGTTGGTTGTAGGGCACCTGCACCGCCTCGAAGCCGACCTCCGACACCAGGCCGCGAAGGTAGGGGTAGGGATCGTCAATCCGGCGAAGCTCCTCCAGCACCTGCCTGTCGTACAGGCCGAAGCCGGTGAAGTTCTGGATCAGCTTGACGTCGGCAATGCGCGTCACGGTCCGGTAGTAGGCGCGGCGGATCGCGAACATCAGGCCCGACTCATCGGCGGTGGGCTTGACCCCCACGACCAGCTTGGCACCGTTGTGCCAGTGCTCGACGAAGGCCTTCATCAACTCCGGCGGGTCCTGGAGATCGGCCACCAGCAGGATCGCAGCATCGCCGCGCGCCTGCAGCAACCCGTGGTACGGCGAGCGGATATGCCCGAAATTCCGTGCGTTCAGGATCACCTTGACGTTGCGATCGGCAGCGGCCATCGCGCGCAGGATGTCCGGCGTTCGGTCGGACGAGAAGTTGTCGATGAACAAATGCTCATACGTCACGCCCTCGATCGTCTCGAAGACGGCGCGCGCCTGACGGTACACCTCCTCGACGTTCTCTTCCTCGTTGTAGCAGGGGGTGACGACGGTGATGTGTTTCATGAAGCAGGGAAAACAAAGCGGCGCTGGAGCACAAAGGCGATCAGCGCCAATGGAAGAATGACCATCGCGTTCGCCACATAGACACTGAGCCCGGCGCGCAGCAGCAAGGCAACCGAGCCGACATTGATCAGGTAGACGACAACATACACCGCGACGAAGCGGCCGAGTTGCGACAAGGGGGCGCCACCAAAGACGAGCCGCCCTGTGCTCTGGAAATTGAACGCCACGCCGAGCACGGTCGCCAGTCCGATGGCGAGCGGGTACGCAAGTCCCGCCCACACGAAGGCAGCGAACAATGCGTAGCCCACCACGGTGTTCAGTCCACCGACCAGCAGGAAACGCAGCAGCTGCGAATTCAGCATCTCAGGACATTTTCCACTTGCCGACGAAAGGCGCCACCCGCGCGCGCACCGACGCCAGGTCGAGTCCATGCTCGCGCATGGCATGGGCATAGGAGCCGCAGGTTTCAGAGAAACGCTCGCCCACACCAATGCGCAGCACCGGGACGGGCGTCGTCTCGGAGATCGCCTCCAGCACCGCGGCACCGAGTCCACCAGCCGCCGAATGCTCTTCCAGCGTGACGATGGCCCGGCTTTGCGCGGCAAGCGAACTCAGTTGCCCGGCATCGAGCGGCTTGATCCAGGGCGCACTCCAGACCGGCACACCGAGCTCGGCACCCAACGCGCATGCGGCCTTGACCATGGAGCCGGTGGCGATCAGCTGCACCGGGGCATTCCCCTCCTGCACACGGACCAGCTCACCGCGCACCAGCGAAGGCGCCTGAACATGTACGGCGCCCAGGTCGGCCTTGCCCATGCGCATGTAGACCGGGCTTTCGAGCGCCAATGCCGTCGACATGCAGGCCGTGAGTTCGTGCGCGTCGCACGGCGACATGATGTCGATGTGCGGCACCCCGCGCAGGCAGGCGATGTCTTCGAAGCTCTGGTGGCTGGTGCCCAGCGTGCTGTATACCAGCCCGGCACCGTCGCCAGTGAAGATGACCGGCAGCTTCTCGTAGCAGACGTCGATCTTGATCTGCTCGAGGACCCGCACCGGCACGAAGGCGCTCAGGCCATAGACGATCGGCCGGAAGCCGGCCTTGGCCAGTCCGGCGGCCACGCCCACCATGTTCTGCTCGGCAATGCCGGCGTTGATGTACTGGTCCGGGCAGCGCTTGCGGAACTCGTCGAACAAGGCGTAGCCGTGGTCTCCTGTCAGGAGCACCACGCGCTCGTCCCTGGAAGCCGCCTCGACCAGGGCTGCGGAGAACGCGGCCCTCATGCCGATGCTCCCTCGAGTTCGCGCAGCGCCTGCGCGTACAGCTCAGGATTCAGGCGCGAGTAGTGCCACGCATTCACGTTTTCCATGTAGGAGACACCTTTGCCTTTCACCGTCTTCGCGACCAGCGCCTTGGGCCGGCCGTTGCGGCGCGCTTCCAGGTCGGTGATCGCCGCAGAGATGGCCTCCATGTCATGGCCGTCGACCGTCAGCACATCGAAGTCGAAGGCTGCGAACTTGGCTCCGAGATCACCCAGCTGCATCACCTCGTCGGTGGTGCCCATCGCCTGGAAACCGTTCGCGTCCACGATGACCATGAGGTTGTCCAGCTTCGCGTGCGCCGCGAAGAGCATGGCCTCCCAGATCGGTCCCTCGTTGATCTCGCCGTCGCCGATGAGGGCATAGCATTTCTGGCCGCTCTTGCGCCGCGACGCGGCCAGGGCAAGCCCCACGCCGACCGAAAGCCCGTGACCGAGCGTGCCGGAGGTCACCTCGCACCCGGGCACGTGTGCGTCCGACAGCCCCTTGAGCCGGGAACCGTCGTGGAAGTACCTGTCGATGTCGGTGCGGTCCAGCCACCCCAACTCGTACAGGCAGGCGTATTGCGCCATCACGCCGTGGCCCTTGCTCAGGACCAGATGGTCGCGTGCAGGATCCGCGGCATTGGCCTTGTCGTAGCGCATGTGGCGCCCGTACAGGCAGGACAGCAGCTCGATGATCGAGAAGGCACAGCCCAGGTGCACGGCGTTGCCTGCGTAGGCCATCTCGAGCACCGTCTTGCGCAGGGAGGCAGGATCGAATGAATGTCTCATGATGAAAAAGATCGGTTGGCACCCGGCGTGGCGAGCCAGGAGAGGGTTCGGCGGATTCCTTCCTCGAGACCGACGGCATTCGTCAGCCCGAGCTCATCGGCCGCGCGCTTCACATCCGGAACGTACCGATGGCCGGCCAGGCCTGGAACTGTGCGCCCTGCCACCTGGACAGGGATGCCCGTGCGTGCAACGCGCGTCACCTCGCCAGCAAGTTCGGCGATGGTCACCTCGTTGTCGCCTCCGACGTTGTACGCGCGGCCAGGTGCACCCAAGGCCAGGCAGCTCAGCAACCAGCGCGCCATGTCGCCCGCGTACTGATAGGTCCGGATCGCCTCGCCGCTTCCCTGCACCACGATGCCCTGGCCGTTCGCGGCCTGGGCAATGAACTGGGCCGCCGCCGCGCCGCTCGAAGGCAGCAGATAGGGCCCCAGGAATGCGAAGCAACGCGCGACAACCACCTCGAAGGGCCAAGGTTGTGTCACGACGCTTTCTGCCCGGCGCTTCGCCCGGGTGTACGCATTCGCACCATCGGCCTCGTGCCACGGCTGCGATTCCGCGAGCCGCGCCACGCCCGGCTGGGCGCCGTACACCGCGCCCGAGCTGACATGCAGAAGCCGGCGCACGCCACTGGCGGCCGCGAACTCGCACGCGCGACGCGTTCCCGCCTCGGACAGGTGCTCGAGCCGGCCAAGGTCCGCCCCGGGTGGAGCCACCGGCAATGCCGCATGAATGATGGACGAGAACGTTCCGCCTGGAAACTCGAAATCGACGACATCGCCCCGGTGCAATTCGACCGACTTCGCCTTCGCCAAGTGCGGGCTGCCTTGCGCGAACCGGTCGGGCTCGCGCGTCAGCACCGTCACGCGCAGGCCGAGACCCAACGCTCTGTCGGCATGCAGCAGGCATTCCAGCAGCCACTTGCCGACGAAGCCGGTGCCGCCCGTCAGGAACAGCGCCTGTCCGCGCAACACGTCCCACACGCTCGGCGCCGTCAACCTCAGCACCTCATCAAGTTCCGATGCCGGAACAGGACGCGCAAGGTCAGTCAAAGCGCAGGCCGAGGTAGGTCTCGATGCTTTCAACGGCGTGATCGAGCATCGGCTCGGTCAGACCTGGGTAGACGCCGATCCAGAACGTGTCGTTCATGATCCGGTCGGTGTTCTTCAGCTCGCCGACCACGCGGTAGTTGCGGCCGATCATGTACGGCTGGCGCAGCAGGTTTCCCGCGAACAGGAGACGTGTGCCGACCTTCTGCTGGTCGAGGTAAGTGAGCAGGTCCACGCGCCGCGTGTTGGCCGCCTCGCGCAGGGTGATCGGGAAGCCGAACCACGACGGCTCGGAGCCCGGCGTGGCTTCGGGGAGCTCCAGGAACTCTTCGCAGCTGCGCAGGCGCTCCGTCAGGTAGGCGAAGTTCTTCTTCCGTGCCGCCACGAAACCGTCCAACCGGTCGAGCTGGGCCAGGGCGCATGCCGCCTGCATGTCGGTGATCTTGAGGTTGTAGCCCAGGTGGGAGTACGTGTACTTGTGGTCGTAGCCCTCGGGCAGATCGCCGAGCTTCCAGCAGAAGCGCTTGTTGCAGGTGTTGTCCTTGCCGGGCGCGCAGTAGCAGTCGCGCCCCCAGTCGCGGATGGACTCCGCGATCAGCCGGAGTTCATCGTTGTTGGTGAACACCGCGCCGCCCTCCCCCATCGTGATGTGATGGGCGGGATAGAAGCTCAAGGTGCCGATATCGCCGAAGGTGCCCACGAGCTGCCCTTCATAACGTGCGCCCAAGGCATCGCAGCAGTCTTCGACCAGCCACAGTCCGTGCTTTTCACAGGCAGCCTTGACGACCTTCAGGTTGTACGGATTGCCCAGCGTGTGCGCCAGCATGATCGCCTTGGTGCGCGGGCCAATGGCGGCCTCGAGCAGATCAGCATCGATGTTGTAGGTTGGGATGTGCACGTCGACGAACACCGGGACTGCGCCGCACTGCAGGATCGGATTCACCGTCGTGGGGAAGCCCGCCGCCACGCCGATCACCTCGTCGCCGGGCTTGATCGCGCGGTCGCCGAGCTTGGGAGATGTCAGGGTCGAGAACGCGACCAGATTGGCCGAAGAGCCGGAGTTCACGGTCATCAGGTGCTTCACACCCAGATAACCCGCGAGACGGCTTTCGAACAGCGTATTGAAGCGCCCCGTCGTGAGCCATGCGTCGAGCGACGCATCGACCATCAGTTGCATTTCGGGTGCACCGACGACCTTGCCCGAAGGCGGGATCATGGTTTCGCCGGGCACGAAGGGCGTGGGCTCACTCGCCAGTTCGCCGTACTCGCCGACCAGCGCGAGGATCTTCTTGCGCAGCTCGTTTTTCTTGAAGGAGATTTCAGTCATGGGTGGGGGTGCTTTCGTATTGTTCGATTTGTTCAAGGGTAACGTCGGTCATGTCGAGACCGTCGAGCCAGGCGCGCTGCCAATCGACGATGGCACCGAGGCTTTGGCGCAGGTCCCAACGCGGCATCCACCCCAGCGTCTGCCGTGCCTTCGAGCAGTCGAGCTTCAGCCAGCTGGCTTCGTGAGGCTGGTCTTCCTGTGCATTGCTGCGCCATTGCGCGCCCCCGCCCCACAGATCGACCAAGCGGTCCGCGATCCAGGAGACAGGTCGGGCGTCCGAGTCCGCCGGGCCAAAGTTCCAGGGCTGCGCCCATTCCGGGCCTTCGGCATACAGGCGCTCGGCCAACATCATGTAGCCCCGAAGCGGCTCCAGCACGTGCTGCCACGGCCGGACCGCATGGGGATTGCGGATATCCGCTACACGCCCTTCGGCAAAGGCATGCAGCAGATCGGGCACCAGCCGGTCTTCCGACCAGTCGCCGCCGCCGATCACGTTGCCGGCACGGGCCGTTGCGAGCGCAACGCCGTGCTCGCCATGACGGGCTTCATTGAAGAACGAAGACCGGTACGAGGCCGCGACCAATTCCGAGCATCCCTTGCTGTTGCTGTACGGGTCGTAGCCGCCCATGGGTTCGTTCTCGCGGTAGCCCCACTGCCATTCCCGGTTCTCGTAGCACTTGTCGCTGGTCACGACCACGATAGATCGAACACTGCCGCAGGCGCGTGCCGCCTCGAGCAAGTGCACCGTACCCATCACGTTGGTGGAATAGGTCTCCACCGGATCGACGTAGGAACGCCGTACCAACGGCTGAGCGGCCAAATGGAACACCACTTCGGGCGAAAACTCGTGCAGGGCAGTGCGCAGTGCACCAAGGTCGCGCACGTCGCCGATCAACGAATCCGTGGCCGAACGCGCCGCTGCCAGCGCATGCAGGCTGGGCTCGGTGGACGGTGCCAGTGCGTAGCCTCGGACAATGGCTCCGTGTTTGTCCAGCCACAGCGCGAGCCAGCTGCCCTTGAAGCCCGTGTGCCCCGTGAGGAAGACGCGCTTGCCGCGCCAGAAAGAGGGTGTCATTCCCAGACCTTCCACGGCGCCCGACCGCTTGCCCACAGTTCTTCGAGGTGGGTCTTGTCGCGCAGCGTGTCCATCGGCTGCCAGAAGCCGCCGTGCTTGAAGGCGGCCAGTTGCCCCTCGGTCGCCAAGCGCTCGAGCGGCTCGCGCTCCCACACGGAAGCGTCGTCCGCGATGTAGTCGATCACCGAAGGCGACAGCACGAAAAAGCCACCGTTGATCATGGCGCCGTCGCCCTTGGGCTTTTCCTGGAAACTGCGCACCTTGTCGGCCTGCAGGTCGAGCGCGCCGAAGCGCCCGGGCGGGAATGTAGCCGTGAGCGTGGCCTTGACCTTCTGCGCCTTGTGGAAGGCAATGAGTTCGCTGATGTTCAGGTCGGCCACGCCGTCGCCGTAGGTAAAGCAGAAAAGCTCTTCGTCCCGTACATAGGGCGCCACGCGCTTGAGGCGCCCGCCGGTCATGGTGTCTTCGCCCGTGTCGATGAGCGTCACGCGCCAGGGCTCGGCCTTGCGTTGATGGACTTCCATCGTGTTGCCGACCATGTCGAAGGTGACGTCGGACATGTGAAGGAAGTAGTTCGCGAAGTACTCCTTGATCACGTAGCCCTTGTAGCCGCAGCAGATGACGAAATCGTTCACGCCATGCGCGGCGTAAATCTTCATGATGTGCCAGAGGATGGGCTTGCCGCCCACTTCGATCATCGGCTTGGGTTTGAGCCCCGTCTCCTCCGAAATGCGAGTGCCCAGGCCACCCGCCAAAATCACTGCCTTCATTGTCCCCCCTTGTAAAGTCAATTGATTTTAATCGGCGCGCGTCACCGCCCCCGCCGCCCCGCGTTTCGCCCTCGCAGACCAGGCGACGCTCGCGAGGGCCAATGCAATAAAGATCGAAAAAATCTTGGGAAGAAAAAAATACCTTACCTCAAATTGCACCAAGACAAATATCACGAAGAAACAGGCGTAAAAAGAAGAAAGAATCCAGAAATAAACAAGAAAGTCAGAAGATTTACGGGCAACGCAAAGAAAATAGAGTGATGCCGCAAACAAAATCAATATGATCGAGTTACCCAGATAATCAGCAGGAACATCTTCCGCCAAGAGTTTTGGGAAATACCTTATCGTCGGGAACCAGAAAGATTTTGCCAGCGACGCCTTGTACTCGATCCACTCGCCGAAATGATCGAAAAGCGCCCTATAAAAAAATGAAGATTCCGTTTTTCCACAATAGTCGGGTTCGAACTTGCATGCCAGATGGCCTCCACCGAGCACCACGAAATCCCCACCCATTTCAAACAACTTCTCCTCGGGCAACAACGCGTTTCGAATCACAATTTCCTGCGTTTGCACCCAACCCCAACGGCCGGAATCGACATAATGGTAAATACGCCATGGAAGCATCAGGAGCTGTGCGGCCAACACCGCGAGCGCCATCATCTTCAGGGCTTGGTATTTATTTGATTCGGCCGGCTTCCTTTTTAAAAAAACATCCGCCAACACGACCAACACCAGAAGACCGAAAAACCCGAAGCTGAGCACGAGAGCGATCAATTCATACTGAGATCGAAAGTATGCAGCCAGCGCCAAAAATCCACCGCTCGCCAAGGCTTGAATCATGGATCTGTTTTTTACGGCGATCAGCAGGAGGAAAGCGAATGTAATAAAAAAAATTACCGAGAACCCTTCACCAAAGGAAAGGCCTACAGGCTGGAGCAGGAAAAAACGCGTCACCGGAAAAATAAATGGCACCAGCGGCAACAGCAACGCAACAGGTGCTGAGACATAAAACGAAAGATAGCGCCTGACCGTCATGAGCATGAAGGCGCCGGCAGCAATGGTCAACCCGAGAAGAACGGCGAGAAATGGAACTCCTATGCCAAACAGCTTGAATATTCCACTCAATAACAATACAAACCCAGGCGGCCAAAGATTGAAAATCCAGGCGGACGGCTGTGTCAGCCACCCCTGCTCAGCCACTTCGAGCCCGGCCCGAGCAAATGTCTTGGGGTCGTTGATGATCGAAAAATTCAGAAAATCCGAAACACTGATCCACAAGTCAGGCTGTACGGCACGGTCCCGAGCAAAGCTGATCGCGAACAGGATCACCGCATAAAAAGCCGCGGCGCTGACCCGCTCTGTCGTTATTTTTTTCATTCGCAGGGATTTCAAATTTCAACCGAGCCCGAGAGCGGTCTATTGCTCATTCATGAATCGGACATGGCGCGCCGGCGCCCCCATGACCAGCGAGAACGGTGCCACGTCGCGCGTCACCACGGCGCCCGCCGCCACCATGGCATCATGACCGATGGTGATCCCCGGCGTGATCACGGCTCCGGCACCGATCGACGCCCCGTGGCACACGGTAGTGCGCAGAAACGACTCCGGGTAGACCTTCGACCGAGGAAACAGGTCATTGGTGAAAATGGCGCCAGGGCCGACGAACACATTCGATTCGAGGGTAATACCATCCCACAGATAGACTCCGGATTTGAGCGTGACGTTGTCGCCCACCACGACATCGCTTTCAATGAAGCAGTGTGCCGACACGTTGCAATTGGCGCCGATGCGGGCCCCGGAGAGGATTACATTGAATTGCCATATTTTTGTTCCGGCGCCGATTTCTTTCGCCTGCACATCAGCCAGCGCGTGAATAAATACAGAATTATCTTTTGTCATTTAAAAATCCTTGAACTCAACACAACGATTCACGGATCCGAATAGAAATAAAACACAAACCCGCATCATGAGCCGATTTCGCACCTTGATACTGCGCATACTTGCCCGAACCGGAATTGTCGACGACAACTATTATAAGCAAAAATACGAAGACGTTGCAACCTCCGGATTGAATTCAACCTACCATTATTTCAGATACGGAATAATGGAAGGCCGACACCCAAACTGGCCCATGGAGAGGTTTGCCAAATGGCGCTACGCCAGGACGACGCAATTTCTGATTCTTTTTTTTCTCGATGAATCTTTTTACCTGAAGACCTATCACGATGTCAGAGAGGATGGTCTGAAGGCGGCGGACCACTACGCGACCAAGGGGAGAAAGGAAAAAAGATATCTCAATCTATTTTTCTCCCGCGTTGCCGATTTTTCGGCTTTCGTCAAACTCGAATTAAATCCAATATCGAAAGTCGAGGGGACTCGGGAAGCCGCGATTGCCGACTACAAGTACGCGATTTTCGAATCGGCCCGTCAGGGCATCTTTCCAAAACTGAAGGCACTTGCGATTTCTCGTCAGATCAATGCGCCGGACTCGGGCGAAAAAATCTTGCTTTCCCGCCTCAAGACCATGCCGTACTCGGAGCTTCCGAAGTTCGGCCACGAGGTCGAGGATATCGAGCCCGCATACGCCATGGGATTCAATGAACCCGAAGTGATCGACTCCTCGGTGGATCGTCCTGTCCGCGTGGCGGAGGTCCCGGAAAAATGGCTGGCGACAATCACCGACGCTTCCGTGATTGGCGGATTCCAGGTTGTAGCAAACAATCGCCTGGTCATCTATGAGCCAGCCGCGAATCCACACCACGGTTTTGTCGCCGGCATATGGCCCTACGTTGTTTCCATCGACCAGAAAAGCGAAATTCTTCTCTGGTTTCGCTACAAGAAGGAAATCAGCCTGCCATCGGCCATCTTGCTCAGCGGCCGCTGCAGCCCCAATTACTACCATTGGCTCGTCGAATATCTCGGAAAATCCTACATCCTTTCAGAACGAGACGATCTGAAGAAAACGCCATTGATCGTCGACGACAAGATGTTTCCGCAGGAATTCGAATCGCTGCAGGCCATGCTTCCAGATTGGCCCGTTTACCGGCTCGAACCTTCCACGCTGCTGAAGGTCAAGAAACTTCACGTAGCGTCCGCGTGCACGAACCTGACCGACAACCTGCGCGGACCGATGTGGAAGTTCTCCGCCATCTGCTTCAAGACCCTGGGCCACATGCGGTCCACAGTCTTCCAGCGGTTCGGCATCGAAGAGGCGGGCCCCGGCAGCAGAAAGGTTTTCCTTGCGCGTCGCACCGGCCGGAACATCATCAACACCCCGGAAGTCGAAGAGGTGCTCGCGTCGTACGGCTACGAAATCGTGGACACCGGCCAGCTGTCGTTCGAGCAGCAGGTGCGCCTGTTCGCGGAAGCCCGCACCATCGTCGGCGCCATGGGAGCGGCATTCACCAACCTGATCTTCTGCCAGCCGGGCACGCAGGTGCTAGCGCTGTCGTCGCCCTATACGCAGCTCTTCTGCTCGCAATCGAACATGGCACTGTTCGCCGGGTGCAGCTATCAGATCCTTGTAGGCGAACACGCGTTGTTCCAGCCCGGCGACGAGCACACGGTTTCCGACCCCAGCTTGTTTCTGGACAGCTACGCCATCGATTCCAAGAAACTGGCAGCCGCGCTAGCCCACATCGAACATCAGGCGGCCGAGGGACCCGCTACCAGATAGCAGATGCCCACTGTCAGTCAGGCGGCCATCTTTGCCGAAGACTGCTCCAGATCTGGATCTTCTGCTGTTCATGGGGAAACACCGCGTCCCCGCAGTGCTCGAAATTGGCGGGGAACCCCTTCAACGCAGCCGGAAGCGGCGGCAGGCTTGCGTCGGTGTTGAGCCGGATCGCGAGCACAGCCTTGTCGGCAAGGGCTTCGTTCGACGCAAGCACGGCGTCAGCCTGAGCGACGTTGTTCAACCAGGGAGTCTCCACGGGCACCGCGTTCAGCGCCAGCGCCAAGCCAGGGACGTTGTACAGACCCAGGAACGGCGCGCCGGGCGCAATGCGGCACTTCGCGATGGCCGCATCGATCTCGTGCATGAACTGCCGGGTTCCCGCGTCCACTTTCACCCGACCCAACGGGCCGACGGTGACGGCGAAGGATTGCCGGTCCATGCGTTCGTTGAGGTTATAGGGGATCTTGGCTTTGGAAACGAGGATCTGGGCGCTCGTCAGCGCGACGAACCCGACCAGGATCGCCATCGACACCACTGCATCCCTTGTTGCTACCGGTCTGGCGTACGCGGCGAGCGCCATCAAGGCGCCCCAGGAGGCCAGGGAAATGATCACCTGGCCGAAGAGCACGTTGCCGGTCCCCATCGCCACGGTGTAGGGCAGCATGGCCAGCAGGACGAAGAGCCATCTGGAGCGCACCGGCACGGCCTGCCATGCGACCGCGAGCATGAGCGCCAGCAAGACCAATGCCCGTTGCATGTACTCGATGTACTGCGCCATGCCGTACGAAAAATACTCCGCGGCGACAAGCGCATGGACGAGCGCGGCGATCACGAGTCCGATCGTCACCCAGCTCTTTCTGATCAGGTACACAAGGACCGCGACGATGAGAAACACATTCGACCGCATCGCGTCGGCCGTGTAGCCCCCGAACTCGATGGCGTAGCGGCCCAGCCGCGTGAGGATGGGCTCGGTCTGGACCATCCTGAAGAGCGCCATGCCACCGCTGAAAGCTTGCGCCGCCTCACTGGGCGTGGTGTGCGCGAAGAGCAGCGCGGCAAGCCCGAACAGCCCGCCAGCGATCACTGCCGCCAACGCCAGCGTCTTGCGCCCGCCCGAGCGGTCCAGCCACAGCACGGCGATCACCACGAGCACGAAGGTGGCCAGGCCCGACGAAGGCTTGCAGACGAACTCCACCGCGAGTGCGACGCCGGCCAACCCAAACATCCCGACGCGCCCGCCTGCCGCCGTCTTGTCTCCAGCCAGCAGCACCAGCCCCAGAGAGAGGTACGCACCCGCCGAGGCCAGCAGGTTGTAGCTCGGCGACACATTGATGGTGATCGCGTACAGCAACGCACAAACAACGGCGCAGCCGATCACGGCGATGCGGCCCGGCCACTGCGGCATGACGGACGCAGCGCGTCCTCGCGCCGCGGTCAGCGCGCCCATGCCGAGCACCGCCGCGCTGCCGGTCAGCAGCAGAAAGCCCGCCATCCGGAACGACGCGAGGCTACCCGTGATCTGCCAGAGGGGTGCCATCGCCCATTGCTGAGCGCTGATGTAGTACCGGGTCTCGGCGGGATGGATCGCGAGCAGGAGGTAATAGGCCTCGTCGGTGATTTCGAAGCCGCGGTTGCGCGACCAGACCGCGTAGACGACCACTGCGCACACGGCGGCCAGCACGAGTGCTGCAGCCGCCGCTTCCAACACGCGCTGCGGGGTTGTCGCGCGGCCGCCTGCCTCTTGGACAGGCTTCTTGCTGTCGGCCACGGGTTTCACGGCACCGAGGGTTGCTCGGCCCGCAGCGACCAGAGCCTTGCCGTGAAGAAGTTGAACAGCACGACGAACGGGATCAGCAGCAGCTGCCCATAGAACGGTGCGATGTGCGTGCTCGAGGTGAGCAGGTGCAGCAACAGCACGTTCAGCCCGACCGATACCAGGCCCGCACCGATGTACTTGGCGAGCCGCGATCCGAAGGTGACTTTTTCGCTCGGCTTGAAGACCCAGTAGTAGTTCAGCGTGTAGGTGAGCAGCATGCCGATCAACGAGACCAGCACCAGCGCGATCAGGTGATTGATGTGCAACACCACCACTGACAGGTAGAAAAGCACCAGCGTGAAGAGAAAGTTCAGCCCCCCGACGACGGTGAACTTGGAAAACTGCGCGGCGAGGGTCTTGAGACGAATCACGCGCCGGGCTTCAGAAACGGTCCCTGACGATGTAGTTCGGCCGCTTGCGCACTTCCTCGTTGATGCGCCACACGTACTCGCCGACCACGCCCAGCATCACCATGATGAGTCCGCCGATCAACAAGACAGCGATCATGAGCGGTGCCCAGCCCTCGAATGGCGTGTGGCCCCGTGCCCATGCGACCACGATGCTGAGGCTGTAGAGCACGCCCAGGCCGGAAGTCAGCAGCCCCACCAGTGAGATGAACCGGATAGGCAGGTACGACGCGTCCAGCATCGCGTCCAGGAAGTTCTTCAGCTTCTTGCCGAAGTTGTACTGCGACTTGCCGATGGTGCGCTTTTGCCGCTCATAGGGGATCAGGCTGGTCCGATAGCCAGTCCACAGCAGGTCGCCCTGAAAGAACCGGTGGCGCACGTCGATGGCATTGAATTCGTCCATCACTTTGCGATCCATCAGCACGAAGTCGAAACCACCCGACGGCATCTGAGGAATGGCCATGCGCAGCATGCCGTAGGCCAGGCTCGAATACGTCTTGGCCAGCCAGGTGTCCGCACGGTCCGTTCGGTGGCAGATGACGATCTCGGACCCGGCAATCCACTTGTCGACCATCTCGGGGATCAGGTCCACCGGGTCTTGCAGGTCCGCCGAAATATTGATGACCGCATCTCCCGTCGCTTCCTTGAAGCCCGCCAGCATCGCGGCCATCTGGCCGAAGTTGCGCGTGAAGGTCAGGCCCTTCACGTTCGGATCGCTCGCGCGGAGCTTGCGGATTTCTTCCAGCGAGCCATCGGTCGAACCATCGTCGATGAAGATCACCTCGTACTGGTGCGCCTTGAGGCGGTCTGCGAAAACGCCGGCGATCTTCTCGTGTGTCTTGGAGATCGCGCCCTCGTTCTGATAGACCGCGACGACGAAGGAGACTTTCATTTTTCAGGCCCGCGCTCGCACATCAGGAAGATGCTCGAGCACAGGTCGGGATAGACCTGCCCGAGTTGGTAGCAGCCTTCCAGGTATTCCTTGGAAATGATGTCGGTCTTCAGCAAACGGTCCCACTGGAAGTTCGCCAGCGCCTTGAAGAAGATGCCGCTTCGGTGCACCACACGCAGGCCGGCGGCGACAGCATCGCGCTCCAGCGTGTCCAGCGAATAGGTGCACAGGTGGCCGTGCTGCGCCTCGGCGGGCGTGACCGCCGCGTTGTGGGTGATCAGGCCCATCTTCACGGCAATCTGCCGTGAAGGCGCATTGGCATTCGGGCACACGAGGAAGAAGCGCCCACCCTCGCTCAACCACTCGTCGTTGATGCGCTTGAGCACCTTGACCGGATCGTCTAAGTGTTCGAGCACGTGCGTGAGCACGATGTTGTCGTAGCGGTGCGGCAGCGTCGCGTCCTCGAAGCGAGAGTGGATGAACTGCGCCTTGTCGCCCAGACGCGCCCTCGCCTCATTGAGTGCCACCTCGGAGGCCTCGACGCAGGTCACGTCGTCGAAGCGCGCCACCAGACGTCGGGTGAAATCGCCTTTGAAGCTGCCTAGCTCCAGCACCTTGCCAGGCCGGATGAACGGCTCGAACGACCGCAGCATGTACGGGTGCATGACGTCGAAGTCGAAGCCATACGCATACTGGTGGTCGGCGGTGTCCGCGATCTCTTTGTCGTAGTTGCGTTCTGTGCTCATTTTTTATCCCCGCCCGTCGCCGGGCGCTCCATGCAGATCAATTCGCCCGTTTTCGAAGCCGGGACGAAGCCCATGCGGGCGTACAGGCGGACCGCCGCCTCGCTGCGCTGATTGACTTCGAGCCTGTAGCGCCTCGCACGAGGAATATCCATGCGGTCGAAGCAGCTCTGCAGCAATCGCTGCGCCAGGCCCGCGCCGCGCCACGAAGGCGCGACGCTGACGTTGGTCACGAAGACGTCGGGCCCCGCATTGTCGTACACCGCGACCAGCCCGACGAGGCCCAACGCGGCATCCCAGGCCTCGAAGCGGATCGCCTTGCCCGCAATTTTTTCGGCGTAGGCCGCAATGTCCACGCGCCCGGCGAGCGGCGGCGCGAAGCTGTCGCTGCATTCCCGCAGATGCCGGGCGATCTCGTCAGCCGAGGCCCGGTCGACCGCCAACGCGAAACGCCCCCGCGGTGTCATGCCCTGCGTCACTCGAGCACGGCAAGCCCGAAGCCGTGGCGCCCGAACTCGTTGCCGTTGTAGAGCAGATAGACCTTGCCTTGGAAGGTGAAGGCATGTGGATAGCACTGCATGTCCGAATCCCATTCCGTTTCCGGGATGTCCAGCTTCGGCGTATCGTCGTCGCGGGTCCAGTTCGAGAGGTCGTCCGACCAGGCATGGCCGATGCGGTAGCCCCGGCCCTTGGTCGCACGAAAGTCGAACGATTGGCGAAAGCAGAAGAACATGTGGAACCGGCTGCCGATGCGAACGACCGTCGGCAGCGCTTGGCTCTCGTCGGGCCCCAGACTGTCGGAGATGATCTGCCTGGCCTCTTCCTTGGCCCAGTGGATCCGGTCGGTCGAGGTGGCGTGGCCGATCTTGTAGGTGCGGTCGGGCGCAGCGCCATCGGCGTACTGCTTCCAGCCGGTGCCGAAGATGTACCACATGTGAAACACGCCATCGACCAGGAGCACGAAGGCATCGCCCACGAGGCAGGGCTCGTGCAGCGATGCGCCCATGACGGGGCCGTGACCGAGTTTGGTGAAGGTAAGGCCGTCGTCATGGCTCTCAGCCAGGCCGACCGCCGTATCGACCGACACCGACACCCGCCGGTTCCACCCGCAAGTGAAGGCTGAAATCTTGCCGTCGTGGCGCACCACGTTGATCGGGAAGATGCCGTGCTCGTCGAAGCAGCCCAGTTCGCCCAGCGGGATGACCGGCTTATCGGCCACGCGGAGGATGGTGCGCAGGTCCGGCCCGACGTCGACAAACGCAACGTGGCTCAGGAACTTGCCGTTCTTCGGATCGACAGCGCGCGTCGAAAAATAGATCCGCACGAAGTCGTCGAAGACCAGCGTCTGCGGCGACTGCGCGAACTGCACGCAACCGTTGGGGAGCGTGTGCTGCGTCGGGTCGAATATCTTGCCCAGCCTCTTCCACTTCATTGCCATGTCTTCACTCCAGCTTTCCGTCGAGCACTGCAAGCCCGAAGCCCTCGCGGCCGACCTGGTTGCCCAGGTAGGCCATGTAGATCTGCCCGTCCACCTCGAAGACGTGCGGGTAGCTGATCATTTCCGAATCCCAGCCCGTCTCGGAGATGTCGATGCCGGCCTTGTCATCGTCGCGCGTCCAATGCAGCAAGTCGGGGCTGGAGGCATAGCCGATGCGGTAGCCGAAGGTCTTGCCTCGGTAGCCAGCGCTGTACCGGTAGCAGAAGAACATGTGGTATTTGCCATTGGCAAAGAACACATCAGGGCTGGCCTGCGCCTCGTCGTCCTCGATGCGGCTCTCGATGAGGTCCCGGTCTTCCTTGTGCCAGGTGACGCCGTCGTCGGACGTTGCCATACGGATCTTGTAGACCGGCTCGGCCCGTCCGTCGACCACCTTCCACTTGCGCCCGGCGATGTACCAGAGGTACCAGCGATCATTGAAGCGGCGGATCTTCGGGCCGCTCATCACGAAGGGTTCGTTGGGCGAATACCCGATCACCGGCCCGAGACCGAGCTTGGCAAAGGTGTTCCCGTTGTCGTGGCTGATCGCGCCGCCGATGGCCACGTTGAACGGCACCGACTCGCAGCGCGTCCACCCCGCGTAGTAGGCGCGAACGTCCGCGCCGTCGCGTGCCACCGAAACCGGGTAGATGCCGAACTCGTCGAACGCGCCCAACGGCCCGAGCGGCAGGATCGGATTCGCGCTGACGTTCACCACCTTGAACAGGTCGCGGCGATCCAGGTCGAGAAAGGCCGAGTAGCTCACGTACTGCCCCTTGGCATCGGCCTTGGGTCGGCACGAGAAGTACACGCGCACGAAGTCGTCGAAGAGCAGGGTCGCGGGCGCTTGCGCGAACTCGTTGAGCCACTCGCGGCCATGTTGAGGGCCGGGGCTGAAGACCTTGCCCAGCTTTTTCCACTTGAACATATTCAGATCAATTCGAATTTCGGCAGCAACGAGTCTCTGATCTCGTCGACCGGGTTGAACATCATGACGTCGACCATCGACAGCCACGGCACGAAGGGGGCCTTGCCGAACTGCTTGTACTCAACGGGCAGGGACCGGATGAACTGCAGCGCAATGCCCTCCTGGGAAAAGCGCTCGCGCGAATAGAGTTCCAGGCCGCCGATGGTGTTGATATAGGTACCGGCATGGCAAGCCTCGCAGATGGCGAGCACACGGTCTTCGCCCTTCTGCGCATGATCGGCCGGTACGCCGGACGAGATCGCGATGGGTGTCGTGATGCCGAGGTACGTGCAGGTCTGGACGATCGAGCCGTGGATGTAGCGAAAGAGATTCGTCTCCTCGTTCATGACGAGCGAGCGCAGGAGCTCGATGCAGGGCTCGAAGTACGGCGCGGACCGGTACGCGCCGATGAACTGGTTCAGCAGCTTCTGCCGGTTGAAGTCAGCGGCCAGTTCGCGCTCGACGACGTCCAGCGCATCGGAGTCCTTCTTCAACGGCAGCGAGAAGACGGCGTCCGCGCCACCCTGCAGCAGCCGGTTGCGGTTGATCCAGCCCTTCTTTGTGTACTTGATGTTGTCGTACACCACGAACAGGTCCACCGCCGCGATCAGCTGGAAGTAGCCGATGTACGGCAGAAAGTACGGTTGCATGATCCCGACCTTCATCGCGCCGCCCTCCGTTCTTTGCACGCGCTCACAGCGTCGCGATCAGATCGACGATGCGTTCGACCTGATCGAGGCCCAGGTCCGGATAGATCGGCAGGCAGAGGATGCGGTCCGCCGCGCGGCTCGCGTTCGGCAGGTGGTCGCGACTGGCCGTTGGGAGACCGCGGTACATCGGGAACTCGGAGATCAACGGATAGAAATAACGGCGCGGGTGGACCTCGTGCGCCTTCAGTTGGGCGTAGAGCTCGTCACGCGACAGGCGGTACTCCGGTCCCACGAGGATCGGGAAGTACGCGAAGTTGGCCACCGATTCGCCGGCATCGGGAAGGCACACGATGCCCGGCACGCCGGCGAGCAAACGCCGGTAGGCGCCGTCAATGGCCCGGCGCAGATCCAGCGCGGTGTGCAGGTGCTTCAACTGCAGCAGGCCCAGCGCGGCATTGAACTCGCTCATCTTGCCATTGATGCCGGGCGCTACCACGGTGACTTCGCCCACATGGCCGAAGTTCTTGAGCTGGTCGATGCGGGTCTTGGTGGTCGCATCCTTGCAGACGATGGCGCCGCCCTCGAAGGTGTTGAAGACCTTGGTCGCGTGAAAGCTCAGCACCGACATGTCGCCGTGCCGCAGGATGCTGCCGCCCTCGTCCTGCACGCCGAAGGCATGCGCCGCGTCATAGATCACGCGCAGGTTGTAGGTGTCGGCAATCGTCTGGATGGCCTGGGTGTCGCAAGGATGGCCGTAGCAATGTACCGGCATGATCGCCGTCGTCTGCGGCGTGATGAGCGCTTCGATACGTGCTGGGTCGAGATTCAAGGTGCGCGGGTCGACGTCTGCGAAGACGGGCTTGATGCCGTTCCACAGCAGCGAATGCGAAGTGGCCACGAACGAGTACGGCGTGGTGATGACCTCGCCCGTGATCCGCATCGACTGAAGTGCTGTGACCAGGGCAATCGTTCCGTTGGTGAAGAGCGCGATGTGCTCCACGCCCAGGTACTCGCACAGCGCCTTCTCCAACTGCTGGTGGAACGGCCCGCCGTTGGTGAGGATCTTGTTGTCCCAGATCTGTTGCAGATAGGGCAGGAACTCGTCCAGCGGCGGCAGATAGGGCTGGGTCACATACACGGGCTTGGTCATGGGCGTTTCTTCTTTGAACCTCAGGAGCCCAGCATGGCGAGCACTTTCGTGCGCACCCTGTCCGCCGGGACGACATAGTCGGAATGCTTGAAGCTGGTGCTTTCGGTGGCTTCACCTTCCATGAACTCGGGCTTGAAGCCGAGATCAAGGATGGGGCCCAGCCAGCCCCCCCAGTTGAAGCTGTTCTGCTGGCCCAGGATCAATGCCTTCACATCGGTGGCCGCGAAGATGAGGCTGTTGAGCGCGGAACCGTTGGGCGCGACGATGAACTCGGCTTCGCCGAAGGTTCGCACCTGGCGCGCGAAGTCGTACTCCTCCAGGAAGATGGATTCGAAGCCCAGGTCCTGCAGTCGCTCGATAATTTCGGCTTCGTTGCGCAACAACCGCCAGGCACTGTTCTTTCGCGACAGGAACAGCCTGCGTGAGCGCTGGGCGGGCAGCGGATACCGCGCTGCCATCTTGTCCTTGATGTACTGCATCGACTCCGCAGACCATGACGCCTGGCGCTCCGGGGGGACCGTATGGTCGCGAAACAGCTCGACCGGAAAGAAAGTCGTCGTCGGCGCCACATGAAGGCATCCGACGTTCAGTGCGTGCCCGGCCTCCAGGCGATACAGCGGGTTCTCGACCAGCGCAGCGATGAAGTCGAAATGAGATGCAGGCATCTCGGCGTCAACGATGATCGGCAGGCTCGAGAAGCGCGGATGTTTCTCGAAATGGCGAAGCTTCGGGAGAAACTCGGCGAACCAATGGCCATACGCATTGCTCGCGAGGCCGGACAACATGATCCCCTCGTCGAGATGCGCAGTAGTGCCAATGGGTGCCAACAGCAACGCATCCGGCCGCTGCGCCAGCACGGTCTTGTCGTACGCCAGGCTGACCTGTTTTCCATACAGCTCGTCTGCCAGCACATCAGACACCACGCAGTCATCGCCCACATAGACCAGACTGGACGCGCTGACGATCCGCGCATTGCACAGTTCGGCGAGATAGGGCTGGCTTGCGAGCACGTGCTGTTCGTGCGGGTCGCTCGCGTAGACCTCGGTCGGTGCGACGAGGCGTATCGAAGGCGGCGCTCCCAAGCTCTGGTAACCCTCCCCGTTTTCGAGCGCCCAGTCCTTCACGGACCGGATGCGCCTGAACGACGGCTTTTGCCCCTCGTCGGCCCCCTCATCCATTTGCTCGAGCATGCGCACCAAGTCGGCATCCCGGCGCCAGAAGAACAGGAACTTCAAGGCCAGTGGCAATGGCAGTTTGTCCTTGGCGTACAACATGTCGAAGAGCCTGGAGAGTGCTGCGCCTTCGCCGCTGTCTGCCCGCGCCATCGCCATCCTCATCGCGGCCTCGAACGGCTCGACGATCGACTCTGCGGGCAGCTCGCAGCATCTCATGTACAGGGACAAAGCTTCCCCGGAATGCCCCATGGCGCTCTCGGTGTGCGCAAGCAACAGGTTGGCGTAGTAGTCGTTGCCATTCAAGGCCACTGCGGCACGGAGGTACTCCCGTGCATCCGCGTGCTGCTGCATCTGGGCGTAGGCATGCCCCAGGAAAAGCGACGCAACGAAATTCGATTCCGGCACGTCGATCACGGTGCGACAAAGGCTGATGGCCTCGCCGAATCGCCGCTCTCCGGCCAGCGCCATCCACTTGGCGTGTTCGGCGTAGATGTCGACCTTCCGCACTGCCTCAGGAGGCGCTGCGACAGGCGCCGGACCGAGCGGTTGGCGCGCATCCACCACCGAGGGGGACCGGCCCGTCAACCTTCGAATGATTCTGGACAGCATGAGATGAGATTGTTCCTGCGTTGGGGAGCCCGGCGATCACCGGAGAAACCCGTCAATCCGTGCGAGCACGTTGAAGACTGCTTCGGCGCCTTCAGGCCGATCGCTCATCCTCGGTCATGGCGGTTTGCTTCAACATCGCCCCCTCACACCGCGTTCAGGGCAAATCGGGTGAGGTTGAGACCAAAACGCTCGGCCTTGTCCAGGAATACTGGGTCTTCCGCCAAGGTCACGAGATGTTCGACCCCCATCATGCGTATTTCTTCCCGAGGATGAGACAGGAGAAAGAGCGCCTTGTCGAACGAGGTCAATGGCGTGTCAGGGTTGGCCACCGGTTCGAAGAGGCTGGGAAACGCGCGCCGAAGCTCTGCCGGCGCCCCGGTATCCAGAAGCGACCTGAAGATCGGGATGGACTCCGCCGTCGAGGCAAAGCTTGCGCGCGTCGACGAGAGGTTGGCCGAATGCCGGCGATAGCGAACGACACGCGGCCCTGCTTCTGCGAGCTTCAATCCGGAGGCCGCGGCGCGCAGCCAATAGTCGTAGTCCTGCAACTGGATGAGGCCGGGGCGGAACGTCCCGGTTTTCCGAACCGCCTCGCGACGCATGAACGCGGTAGGCGCGCACAGGAAATTGCCTTCCAGCAACAAGGTGCGCAGCAGCGGCTGTACAGGCCGCTCATCGAAGAACACCGGAAACGACTCGTCGGCCAAGGGTCCGCCTTCGGCGTCGATGAGGAACGGCTTCGAGAACACGATGTCGTTCGACGTGGCGTGCAGGAGTTCCAGTTGGGTGCCGATGCGGTCCTCGACGCACACATCGTCGCCCCCCAGAAGCGCAATGAACGCCCCATCGGCCGCCGCAAGTCCCTTGTTGATGGCCGACGAGGGACCGCCATTCCTTTGCTGCAGCAACACGATCCGGTTGCCGAACTCGGTGGCCAGCAGTTCGGCCCCGCCATCGGTCGAACCGTCATCCACGACGACCACCTGAAGATTCCGGTGGGTTTGCCTCAAGGCGCTGTCCACCGTTTCAACGACGAACTTCGCCTGGTTGAAGATGGGGATGACGACAGTGACCAGCGCCGAAGACATGCAACGGGCTCTGTCAGGAGAAGAACTTGCGGATGTGTCCGACCACGGCATCCACCTGCTCCGGCTTCATTTGCGGCCAGATGGGAAGCGACAAGGTCTCGTTCGCCGCGGCGGTCGCCAACGGCAGGCTGTCGGCCGGCAGGCCGAGCTCGGCGTAGGCGCCCTGCATGTGCGGTGCAATGGGGTAGTGCACGAGCGTCTGGACGCCCTGTGCCGTCAGGTAGGCCGACAGTTCAGCACGGCGTCCCGTACTGATCACGTACAGGTGGAACACGTGCGTGCTGTCCGCAGGCACGAACGGCGTGCGAAGGTCGCCCACACTTTCCAGCCCTTGCGAATACCTCGCGGCCAGCGCACGGCGCTGGTCGTTCCATGCGTCGAGGCGGCCCAGCTTCGCGCGCAGCAGTGCAGCCTGCAACTCGTCCAGGCGAGAGTTCACGCCCGCAACCTCGTGCACGTACTTCTGGCTGGAGCCGTAGTTGCGCAGCATGCGCAGGTTGGCCGCCAGTTCATCGTTGTCGGTCACCACGGCGCCTGCATCGCCCATCGCGCCGAGATTCTTCGTCGGGTAGAAACTGAACGCCGCTGCATCGCCGAGCGAGCCCGCCCGCTTGCCGTTGTGGGTCGAACCGTGCGCCTGGGCCGCATCCTCCAGGACAAAAAGTCCGAGCGGTCGCGCAATCGCGTTGATGGCATCCATTGCAGCGGGCAGGCCATACAGGTGCACCGGCATGATGGCCTTGGTCCTGCTCGTCAGCTTTTCCTTGATCCGGGCCGGGTCCATCAGGTAGGTCGCCGGATCGATTTCGACCGGAATCGGCGTGGCACCGACCATCGAAACCCCCAGCCACGAGGCGATGAATGTCTGCGAAGGAACGAGGACCTCGTCACCCGCTTTGATGCCCTGCGCACGCAGGGTCAGCGCCAGCGCATCGAGTCCGTTGCCCACGCCGATACAGTGCTTGACGCCGCAGTAGGCCGCAAACTCCTTCTCGAAGGCCGCGACTTCAGGGCCCATGATGACGTGGCCACTGTTCATGACCCTCGAAAAGGCCTGCTGAAAATCGTCTGCCAACTCGGCATGGCCAGCATGAATATCAAAAAATGGGGTCATGTTATTTACCTTTTCGTGCCACTGAAATGAATTCTTCGTAGTTTCTGATGTAGTCGGATTCTTCGTACCTCATCGAGGCAAGAACCAGACAGACGGCACCAGAAGAAAAATTGTTCAACTCTCGCCATACCAGGGACTTCATGAAAATCCCTTGGAATGGCCTGTTGCAGGTAACTGTTCTTCTTTCGTACCCATTGTCGAGAACGACATCAAAACTACCCGCAACAGCAATGATCAATTGCTGCAATTGATGATGTGCATGTCCGCCCCGGGCTTCGCCCGCGGGAACGTCGTACAAATAGTAAACCCGCTGAACATCAAAAGGAATGTGACGTCCTCCTTCGACGAACGTCAAATTTCCCCGTGGATCGGTCAACCGCTCCAGGTCGAGTATTTCTACAGCATTGTCCAGCGAAAATTCAGGAGTTTTGGTTTCTTTCATCGGCAGTCCCTTTGCTCTTTTATTCCTCGTCGGAAATTGCAGAAATCACTGCATCTTCATCGACATGGTAGTCATCGTGTACGCTGTAAATGTCATCTCGCACGTGTGCGCGCGGCCCCTGCACAATTTTTACCTTGGCGCCAGAAACCCGCCCCAGGAGCTCCCAAAAATAGAGCTGATGGCTGGGATGATCGGAAGCCAGAACGACCACTTTCGCTCCAGGCTTGCACCAGACCATGTTGGTCATCTGCGCCCCCGTCGGCCCCACAATCACTTCAGCGTCCTGGAAGGCTCGGATTTGCGCCTCGAGATCCAATTCATCGGCGTGCATCACCTCGAATCCGAGTTTCTCGACGCGGGCTTCTATTTCTCGCTGATTCAATAGCTTTCGATAGCTGCCATTGCGTGCTGCAAAAATCTTTCGCCCTCGCGAAAAATCTTTCGTCGCAAAAGCGCGTTGACATCTTTCCACGCCCGCACGAATTCGATTGACATCGAGTCCCGTCTGGCGAGCCATCTCACCGCCATGGTAGGCATCCACAACCGAAGTCATGTCAGAGGGATAGTACATCTGCTTCACGCGATACAAAGTCCCCGACTCCAGCAGGATGACCGGACGTTGCTCAAGATTGGCCAACTCAAGCAGCTTCGCGATGTTGGGGTGAAGGCCTTCTGTACAAAGAAAAGGCACATTCAAAGGCACATCAGCCTCTTCCGCCAGCAGCATTCTTGGAAGCGTTTCCGCAATGAAATGAAAGTAATTATTTTCATACTCATGCATGATGTGAAACCCGCGCTCTATCCAGGCAGCCTGCCGAGCGCTCACCTCGATATGCAGATGTCCAGGTGCCGCTGCGCGCTTCGCCTTTCCATATTTGATGGCGGCGTCTTCTCTGCACAGGAAATGCGCATTTTCGTCATGCAGCAAAGAATTCGTCGGCCCGATCAGATAGCGGGTTCCCGCAATGGTCGTCGCGTCGTTGATTTCGGCGACAAATCCGACCTTCGGATAATCCGGGGGGCCATCAAGACCCTCGCAAAACCCGGGTGCAATGCGATGAACAATCCGTCCCGCGCCGCCAGCCTGAGACGCCACTGAAAAAACCGAGTCAACCGGCAGATCGACGGAACAAGGCCGCGCCGCATAGGACGGCGCCAACGCTCCCATGAATTCGGACAAGGCAGGAACAGAATCGAAATGCGCCAGCCGTGCCGGCAAACGCCCCTCGGCCGCACCGAATTTCAAATAATGCAGCAACGGGCTCAATTGCGTGGCGGCGACATCGGGGTATTCATCCAGATACCACTGCGGGTCGAACCTCGCGCTGGGCGCATCCCCTGCACGCTCTCCAATTTCAAGATAGTGGGCCAGCGGGTTCTTTTCCGCCGCACGCAATTCGGGGTGGCGATCGAGATACCAGGTGGTATCGAACATGGGATTGGGATTTCCCCTCAGGAATCCCCCTCCCAGATAGTGCTCCCACGGGTTGGCGATCAGTGCACGGTCCGGCAGCCCCTTGAGGTACCAGGCTGCGTCGAAAAGCTCCACCAGCTGCGGCGTCTTGCGCGGCAGCCGCTTGCGAAGCGCCCCTTTTGCGGCGTCCAGCAAGCTCTCTTTCTTTTCCTTGATGGCAGGCGAACTTTTCACGGCTGTGCGGCCCTGATGTCGTCCGGACGACCGATGGCGATCCCCTTGCACAGGCACCCGTACGCGACCAGCCCGTTGAAGTCAGCAAGTTGTCTCATCTGGAATTGGAATATTTTTGAGATGGCCCGCGTGGGAAGGGCTCTGAAGAAAACGCCGCAAACCGGCTGCTGGTCGACCTGTGTTCAGCCGGGAATTTCGGCGCTCAGGAAGGGCGGCGCTGCCGCGTCCTTGGCGGACAGCTTCGGCGCGATGCCCGTGTCAGGCCACTCGATCGCCAACGTGGGGTCGTTCCACGCAATGCAGCGCTCGTGCGCCGGTGCGTAGTAGTCCGTCGTCTTGTACAGAAAATCAGCCGACTCGCTGAGCACCAGGAAGCCGTGCGCGAGACCCGGCGGAACCCACAACTGCCGATGGTTATCTTCCGACAGTTCACTGCCCACCCATTGCCCGAAGGTCGGCGACGACCGACGGATGTCCACCGCCACGTCGAACACCGCCCCTCGAACCACGCGCACCAGTTTTCCCTGTGGTTGCTGCACCTGGTAATGGAGGCCTCGCAAGACCCCCTTGGTGGAGCGCGAGTGGTTGTCCTGAACGAAGTCGACGCGCTGGCCGACGGCTTCGTCGAAAGCCTTCTGATTGAAGCTCTCGAAGAAAAACCCGCGTGCGTCGCCGAACACCTTGGGTTCGATCAGCAACACGTCGGCGATGGCCGTCTGCGTGACCTTCATGAGCGCACACCTTCGGCCAGCAAATGGCTGAGGTACTTGCCGTAGCCATTCTTCTGCAACGGTGCTGCAAGCTTGGCCAGTTGTTCGTTGTCGATGAACCCATGGCGCCACGCGATCTCTTCGGGGCACGCGATCTTGAGCCCCTGCCGATGCTCCAGCGTCGCGATGAACTGCCCGGCCTCCAGCAGGCTTTCATGCGTGCCGGTATCGAGCCAGGCGTAGCCGCGCTGCATGATCTGCACGTTGAGCCGGCCAAGATCGAGGTACGCCTGATTGACGGCCGTGATCTCAAGCTCGCCTCGCGCACTCGGCTTCACGGCCTTGGCGATGTCGATGACCTGGTTGTCGTAGAAGTACAGGCCCGTCACGGCGTAGTTGCTCTTGGGCTTGAGCGGCTTTTCCTCGATGCTGCTGGCCTTGCCTTGTGCATCGAATGCGACCACGCCATACCGCTCCGGGTCATGCACGTGGTACGCGAAAACAGTGGCTCCCGCGTCCTGCGCGTCGGCGCCGCCCAGCAGATGGGCAAAGTCATGCCCATAGAAGATGTTGTCCCCCAACACCAGCGCACTCGGCGAGTTCCCCACGAACTTGTCGCCGATGATGAACGCCTGCGCCAGGCCATCGGGACTCGGCTGCACCGCGTACTGCAGGTTGATGCCCCACTGGCTGCCGTCGCCCAGCAGCTGCTGGAAGCGCGGCGTGTCCTGCGGCGTGCTGATGATCAGGATGTCGCGCATGCCGCCGAGCATCAGGGTGCTCAGCGGGTAATAGATCATGGGCTTGTCGTACACCGGCAGCAGTTGCTTGCTCATGGCGAGCGTGGCCGGGTGCAGGCGGGTGCCGGAGCCACCGGCAAGGATGATGCCTTTGCGTTGCGTCATGGGAGTCTTCTTCTGTGAGGGGCAGGAAAAATCAGTCGGTCAGAGCGTCTCGCGCAGCATGCGTGCCACGCCTTCCTGCCATGGCGGCAGGCGCAGACCGAAGGTGGTCTGCAGCTTGGTGGTGTCGAGCCGCGAGTTGTGCGGCCGCTTCGCGGGCGTCGGAAAGGCGCTGGTGGGCACGGCCTCCACGGCCTGCGGGCCGGCCTTGAGTTCGACGCCGGCCTGCTGCGCCATCTCGAGCACGAAGCGCGCGTAGCCGTGCCACGTGGTCTCGCCGCCGGCGATGGCGTGGTACAGGCCGGCCTTGGCCGGGTCCTGCAAGGTGGCGCGGATGGCGTGCGCGGTGATGTCGGCCAGCAACTCGGCACCGGTGGGAGCGCCGAACTGGTCGTCGATGACCGTGAGCTTGTCGCGCTCCTTGGCCAGGCGCAGCATGGTCTTGGCGAAGTTGCCGCCGCGTGCGGCGTACACCCAGCTGGTGCGAAAGATCAGGTGCTTCGCGCAATGCCGCACCACCAGCTGCTCGCCTTCGAGCTTGGTCTGGCCGTACACGCTGAGCGGACCGGTCGCGTCATCTTCCTTCCAGGGGCGGGTGCCGCTGCCGTCGAAGACATAGTCGGTGGAGTAATGCACCATCAGCGCACCAATCTGCTGCGCCGCCTCGGCCACCACGCCGGGCGAGGTGGCGTTGAGCTTGCGCGCGAAGTCGGGCTCGCTCTCGGCCTTGTCGACGGCGGTGTGCGCGGCGGCATTGACGATGACGTCGGGGCGCACCGCCAGCACGGTTGCGGCCAGCTGCTCGGGGCGGCTGAAGTCGGCGTGGAAGTCGGTGCTGTCGAAGTCCAGTGCGACCACTTCGCCGAGCGGTGCGAGGCTGCGCTGCAGCTCCCAGCCGACCTGTCCACCTTTGCCGAGCAGCAGCAACTTCATGCGGAAACCTTTGCGGGTGTGGCGTCGTACTGCTTCTCGACCCATTCACGGTACGCGCCGCTTTGCACGTTGCGCACCCACTCGCCGTTCGCGAGGTACCACTGGACGGTCTTGCGGATGCCGGTGTCGAAGGTCTCGGCGGGCTTCCAGCCGAGTTCGCGCTCGAGCTTGCGTGCATCGATGGCGTAGCGACGGTCGTGGCCCGGGCGGTCCGTGACGTAGGTGATCTGTTCCTTGTACGGCTTTCCGTCGGCGCGGGGGCTCAGTTCGTCGAGCAGCGCGCACACGGTGTTGACGATCTCGATGTTGGGCTTCTCGTTCCAGCCGCCGACGTTGTAGGTCTCGCCGAGCTTGCCGGCCTCGAGCACGCGGCGGATGGCGCTGCAGTGGTCCTTCACGTAGAGCCAGTCGCGCACCTGCATGCCGTCGCCGTACACGGGCAGGTTCTTGCCGGCCAGTGCGTTGACGATCATCAGCGGGATCAGCTTCTCGGGGAAGTGGAACGGGCCGTAGTTGTTCGAGCAGTTGGTGGTGACCACCGGCAGGCCGTAGGTGTGGTGCCAGGCGCGCACGAGGTGGTCGCTGGCGGCCTTGCTGGCCGAGTACGGGCTGTTGGGCTCGTACTTGTTCTCTTCGGTGAAGGCCGGGTCGGTCTTGGAGAGCGAGCCGTAGACCTCGTCGGTCGACACATGCAGGAAGCGGAAGGCCGCCTTCTGGTCGGCCGGCAGGGCGTTCCAGTAACCGCGCACCGATTCGAGCAGGCGGAAGGTGCCGAGCACGTTGGTCTGCACAAAGTCTTCCGGGCCGTGGATCGAGCGATCCACATGCGATTCCGCGGCAAAGTTCACAACGGCACGGGGTTTGTGCTCGGCCAGCAGGCGATCGAGCAGCGCGCTGTCGCCGATGTCGCCCTGCACGAAGACGTGGTTCGCGTTGCCCTTGAGCGACGCGAGGGTCTCGAGGTTGCCCGCATAGGTCAGCTTGTCGAGGTTCACGACGGGCTCGTTGCCCTGCGCGATCCAGTCGAGCACGAAATTGGCGCCAATGAAGCCTGCGCCGCCGGTAACCAGGATCATGGAGTCCCCTGCATGTAGAAAAAAGTTTGCTTTACCAAAAATCAACATTCAATTATCCCATCGGTGTGAAGTGCCGATGTACAGGGCTTGGCCGGCTTGCGGGGCCCGCCTACAATCGCCAACAATTGCAGGAGAGCGGGCCTCCACGGAGGCCCTACCGAAGGCGCAAACTCCCATAAACGCTCAGGTCGGCCCGACGACATTCCAGGCAACGCCCAGGAACTTCGGCAAGGGGTCAGTACTGCACTCATCGATACAGCCGTCTGGAGAGCCGCCACGCCATGTGGCGCACCGAAGGAGCAAACCCGCTGCGGGTGCAGCAGGGTGAATCTCTCAGGTACCGAGGACAGGGGGAGCGGCAACTTGGACATCGGCCGTCCGGTTGCTCGCTATTTTTTCAATAGCACTCCACGCCCGCCGTTCAAGCGCTGCAAACTCAAAGGTACTTGCAATGCGTGTGATCGTTCTTGGCGCCGGCCTGCTCGGCGTGACTTCGGCCTACTACCTCCAGCAACTCGGCCACGAGGTGACCGTGATCGACCGGCAGGCCACCCCGGCCGCCGAAACCAGCTTCGCCAACGGCGGCCAGATCTCGGTCAGCCATGCGGAACCCTGGGCCAATCCGAGCGCGCCGCTGAAGGTGCTGCAATGGCTCGGCAAGGAAGATGCGCCACTGCTCTTTCGCATCCGCGCCGACATGCGCCAGTGGCTCTGGGGCCTGCAGTTCTTGCGCGAGTGCCCCCCCGCGCGCACCCGCCACAACATCGAACAGATCGTTCGTCTCGGTACATACAGCCGGGAAATGTTGCAGCAATTGCGTCGAGACACCGGCCTGAACTATGACCAGCGCACGCAAGGCATCCTGCACTTCTACACGACGCAAAAAGAATTCGACGGCGCCCTCGCGCCCGCCGAGCAGATGCGTGCCCTGGGCTGCGAACGCCTGGTCATCTCGGCCGACGAGGCCATCAGGATCGAACCCGCCCTCGCCCACATCCGTCCGCAACTCGCCGGCGCCACCTACACCGCCGAAGACGAATCGGGCGACGCCAACCGCTTCGCGCGCGAACTCGTGAAGCTGGCCGAGGCGGCCGGCGTGAAGTTCCTCATGAGCCACACGGTGACCGCGCTGCGCGAAGCCGGCGGCAGCATCGACCACGTCGAGGCGACCGACAACGAAGGCCGCTTCCAGCGCATCCGCGGCGATGCCTTCGTGCTTGCGATGGGTTCGTTGAGCCCGCTGTACGCCGCGCCGCTGGGCATCCGCCTGCCGATCTACCCGGCCAAGGGCTACTCGGTGACGCTGCCCGTGAAGGACGCATCGAAGGCGCACCAGGTCTCGCTGACCGACGACGAATACAAGCTGGTGTTCTCTCGCTACACGTCGGAGTCGGGCGACCGCCTGCGCATCGCCGGCACGGCCGAGCTCAACGGCTACGACCGCGACCTGAACCGCGTGCGCTGCGAAGCCATCGTGCGGCGCGTCGAAGAACTCTTCCCCGGCGCCGGCGACACCGAGCGCGCGCAGTTCTGGACCGGCCTGCGCCCGGCCACGCCGAGCAACGTGCCGCTGATCGGCAAGACCAAGCTGCCGAACCTGTTCCTCAACACCGGCCACGGCACGCTCGGCTGGACGCACGCCTGCGGCTCGGGCAAGTCGATCGCGCGCATCGTGAGCGGGCTGGCGCCCGAGGTCGATTTCGCGTTCGCCGGCATGCCGGCGCCCGCGCCGCGCGCCGTGCAACCCGCACTGGGCTGACACGACACGCGCCCTCGGGTCATGCCTTGAACGTGACCCAGGGCTTGAGCCGCACGGCGCAGCGGATGAGCCCCGCGCTTTCCTGCGCCTCGATCACCGCGCCGATCGGCTTGTAGGCCTGCGGCGCCTCTTCGATGCGGCGCTCTTCGCGCAGCGTCACGCATTGCCAGCTGGCATCGGCGTCGCCGGGTGCGGGCCGCATCGCGCGCACTTCCTGCCGACGCATGCGCCGGCCGGCGCCGTGGCTGCACGACCACAGCCAGTCCTCATGCCCCAGCCCGGTCGCAAGGTACGAGTGATCGCCCATCGACCCGGGAATCAGCGCGAGGTCGCCCGCATGCGCCGGCGTCGCGCCCTTGCGATGGATGTTCATGCCGTGCTCGCGCAGCACCACGTTGTGCGGCACGTCGACCACCAGCGTCGACGCCGTGGCGCCCAGCAGCTCGGCGAAGTCCTTGCGCACCAGCTCGGCCAGCACGACCCGGTTGGCCCACGCATAGCGCGCGGCCACGCCCATGGCTTCGAGGTACTCCTGCGCCAGCGGCCCGGCCAGCCCGTACAGCCCGCTCTTCGGATGGCGCAGGCCCTGCGGCCATTCAGCCCGCGCGCGGTCCATCCAGCGGCCGCCGACATGGAACCCGATGTCGCGCGAGCCGCTGTGGATCATCACCACGACCTCGCCCGCCTTGAGCCCCGCGCGATACGCCGCGTGCCGGTCCATCACCTGGTCGACCACCTGCAACTCGACGAAGTGGTTGCCGCTGCCCGGCGTGCCGAGGCACGGGTCGCGGAACACCTCGTGGCGCGCGCCGGTGTAGGCCGACGGTGCGTGCCGCGACTGCCCGCCGAAGCTCGCCAGGCCGATGCACGCGCCGATCTCGGCCTGCAGCCGGTCGCGGTCGCAGGCCGCCCAGAGCCCGTCGTTGCGCACGGCGTCCAGGAACGCGGCCGGCCCTTCGTCGAACAGCGCGCGAAACGCCGCCGTGTGCACCGGCACGTCGCGCCCGTTGTCGAGCAGGCTGCGTGTGAGCCGCGCGAGCAACTGCGTCTTGTGCGGCGCCACCTGGTCCAGCGTGAGGCCGGTGGTCAGCAGGCGCATGCCGCAGTTGATGTCGGTGCCGACTGCGGCGGGAATCACGAAGTCGCCATCGGTCGCGACCACGCTGCCCACCGGCGCAACCGAGCCCGGATGAAAGTCCGGCGTCGCGCAGGCCTTGCACACACCGTGCGCGCCGTCGGGCGAGCGCACGCTGGCGAAGGCCAGCAGCTGGTTCACTGCTTTCTCTTCCAGCGGCAGGCTCTGCGGCAGAAGCACGGTCGCCTGCGCGGCTTCGTTGCGCAGGTGATAGATGCCGTCGCGGTAATCGACGGCGATGTTCGCGCGCGAAAAGGCGCGCTGGAGTCTCGAAAAATGACTGTGGGTAGGGCTGCCCATGGCTGCAATTCCATTCGGGGAAACCGTGTCGGTTTCCGGGCCCCGTCACATCGCGTGGCGGGGCGAAAGAGATCGACCGCGTGCCTCGGGGCGCGCGGATCACTCTTTCTTGCAGCAGCAGAGATTCAAGAAAGCGGGCGGATTCTAGCGACGCGAAGCGCCTGCGAACACAGTGCGCAGGCGCGCGCGTCGTTTTTTCCCGTCAGTCAGTCAGTCCGGCGCCGTGAACACCGTCAACACGCCGGTGTAGCCGTACAGGTGGTGGCGTGCGATTTCGCCCGCGGCGAAGAAGCCGACCAGCGGCACGTCGCCCAGCGCATGCCGCACGATCTGCAGTTCGGCGCCCGGCGCACCGAAGTGCGGGCCGCCGCGCCCCGAGCAGCTCACGTACACCGCGCCCGCGATGCGCCGCGCGGGATGCGGCGCGGCCTCGGCCTCGCCGGCTGCCACGGCGCGCGCCGTGGCCAGCGTCTGTTCTTCGGGCTCGAGCTCTTCACGAATTTCGGCGCAGATGCGCATCAGGTCGGCGCGCGCCGCCTGCGCGTTGCGGCGGCAGAAACTCAGCCGCATGCCGGCCTCGGCGTTGTCGGCAATGGCGATGCCGCGCCGCGTGGGGTCGAGCCCGATGATGTGGCGCACCAGCACGTCGGCGCCCAGGTCGCCGGTGCGGCGGATGCCGTCGCTGCCCGCGTCGGCCAGGCCGACCAGCGTGTTGCGCACGGCGTCGATGGCTTCCTGCGGCCGGTCGAGCGACACCTGCAGGTCGGCCAGCAGCACGTCGAGCGCCGGCTCGCCATCGAGCGACAGCAGCAGGTTGCCGTCGGCCTCGGTGATCTCGCGCTCGCGCGCGCCGCCGGTGCGCAGCGGCTGGCAGCCCTGCGTGACGCGCGACACCAGCCGCACGCCCTCGCCGAACACCACGCCCGACAAGCCGCCCGAGAACACACCGCCCGCCGCACCGTGGCCGCGGATGTTGCCGTTGCCGCCGACCGCGAACTGCAGCGCCCCGCCACGGCCGGACGAGAGCCCGCCGAACAGGTAGCCGGTGTCGGTGCGGCCCGCCATCTCGGCGATGAGCTCGCCCAGGTCGGGCGTGGCCGGGTCGGCGTGCACGAGCGCGGTGTGTGCCTCGAAGCCGCTCATTTCGGAGCTGCCCAGCGGCGCCACGCCGGAGAACACGCGGTACTGGTCGCTGGGCAGCGCGCACAGCATCAGGCTCAGGCCGGGCTCGTCGAAGTACTCGGCGTTGTTGGCCGACACGCCGATGCCGACGGTGCCCGACCAGTCGGTGACCTCGGGCAGCTCGGCGCTCAGGTGATCGAGGATCTCCTGCGCCTCGGCCGCGTAGTGGTCGGTGATGTAGAGCAGCCCGAGCGTCGGGTTCGACGCGTAGTCGGGCAGCGCCATCTGCGCGCGCAACTGGGCCAGCACGAGGCCGGCGGCCATGCGCCATTGCGGGTGGGTGGCATGGCCGGTGGGAAACAGTTTCATGGTGCGTACCGACCCGTGCGTCGTCGTCTGGAAAGGTGTCTGTAAGACGTCAGCGCCGGCCGGAGGTTCGCTTGCGCGCGGCGGTGGACGTGGTTTTCTTGCGCGCGGCGGGTGCCGGCGCGGCTTTTTTCGCTGCAGCTTTCTTCGCGGCGGTCTTGGCGGCCGGCTTGCGCGCCGCCGTCGCCTTGCCGATGACCTGCCCCACGGCGTCGGCCAGCGGCTGCGCCATGGCCGGCACCTTGAGCTGCGCCGCGTCCTGCAGCGCGGTGCTCGCGATCTGCTGGAACTGCTCGGTGAGCGAGCCCCACCATTGCATCGGGTCGACCACGCCGGCAGCGCCGTTGGACGAGGCGGGCTTGGCGCGCGACGTCTTCTTCGGCGCCGGGGTTTCCTCTTCTTCCGCTTCTTCCTCGGCCTCGTCGAACTCTTCTTCCTCTTCCTCGACGGGCTCCGGTTCGGGCCGGGGTGCGGGCGCCGGGGCGGGAGCCGGTGCAGGTGCCGGCGCCATGGCCGCTGCCTGCTTGGTGAACGCGCTGGCGATGTCTTCCATCCGCACGTTCATGCCGCGCAGGGTCGACAGCGTCATCTTCTGCACCTCGAGCGCCTGGATGGTCGCCTTGAGCGCGTGGCCGTTCTGTTCGAGCCAGTACTGGACGGTCTTGAGTTCCTGGATGCGCTTGTCGACCTCTTCGACGCTCATGGTGGGCGCCACCCAGCTGGCCAGGCTGGGGATGCCGGGCACCGAGCCGGAGCCCGCGGCGGCACCGCCGGCGAGGTTCTTCAGGAAGTCGAATCCGGGGACGAACTGGCTGAAGTCGAAGGGTTTGCTGGCGTTGCTCATGCGGGAGGTCTCCTGGCTGGGTTTTCTTGTGTTGCCAGCTTACTCCAAGCCCTTTGCAAGCGAATCAGAGCTCGTCCCTGACCCGGCTGAAAACCTTCCAGAAATTCGCGTCCTGCGAGGTCGCGAAGTTGATCCGCATCATCGTGCTCGGCGGGCGGCGCGCATGGAACAGCGAGCCCGGCGCCAGCAGGTAGCCCTGGTCGAGCATGCGTTGCGTGAGCGCGTCGGTGTCCACGCCCGTGTCGACCCAGCCGAACAGCCCCGCCGGCTCCGAGGCGAAGGTGCAGCCGTGCGACATGGCGAGCTTCACGGCGCGGCCGCGCGCGCCGTCCAGGCGGATGCGCACGCGCTCCGAATGGCGGCGCAGCTGGCCCTGGTCGATGCACCACGACAGCGCCCGCTCGAACAGCGTGGGCGAGGTCAGCGTGGCCAGCAGCTTGGTCTCGAGCAGCCGCTCTTTGAGCGCGGGCGAGGCGGCCAGGAAGCCGATGCGCCAGTTGGGCGCCAGGATCTTCGCGAAGCCGCTGACGTAGATGGTGCGCTGCAGCCCGTCGAGCGCACTGAGCCGCGTGGCGTGCTCGGGCGCGAGGTGGCTGTAGGTGTCGTCCTCGACGATGTGGAAGTCGTGCTCGTTGGCCAGCTTGAGCACGCGGTGCGCGCTGCCCGGCGTGAGGCTGTAGCCGGTCGGGTTGTGCAGCACGCTCACGCTGACGAACAGCTTGGGGCTGTGCAGCTTGCAGTACTGCGCCATCACGTCGAGGTCGGGTCCGTCGGCGCGGCGCGGCACGGGGAGGATGCGCATGCCCAGCGCCTCGAGCCGCGCGAACTCCAGCGCCCAGCCGGGCTCCTCGACCATCACCGGATCGCCCGCGCGCAGCAGCGTGCGGCTCACGATGTCCAGGGCGTGCGTGGCGCCGATGGTGGTCACGATCTGGTCCGGCCCCGCCGGCACGTTGATGCGCACCAGCTTTTGCGACAGGCTGCGGCGCAGCGCGAGATCGCCCGAAGGCTCGCCGTATTGCAGCGACAGTTCCTGCAGCGCCGACGTGGTGGTCACGCGGCGCACCGCGGTCGCCAGGAAGGTCGAGGCCATCCAGTCGGGCGGGAACACGCCCATGCCTGGCTGCGGCTTGTCGCTCGGACGGTGGAACATGCTGCGGATCAGCGAGCTGGCGTCGGCCGGCACGCGCGAGGCCATCATCGGCGGCACCACGGGCACGGCATGCGCCGGGTTGCGCGAACTCTCGGGCGCCGGCGCGGCGTCGCGCACGTAGAAGCCACGCTGGCGGCGCGCCTCGACCAGCCCTTGTGCGAGCAGCTGGTCGTACGCGGCGACCACGGTGTACGGGCTCACGCCCTGCTGGCGCGCGCACTCGCGCACCGAGGGCAGGCGCGCGCCGGGCGCCAGCAGCCGGTTGCGGATGCGCTCGGCGAGGCGGTCGGCCAGCTGCCCGGTCAGGGACTGGGTGGAGGTTCGGGTCAGCATCGGATCGGGCTGCATCGCACAGAGAGCAAGAAAAGGGCGGCGTGTGTCGAAGGAATGACCAATACAGATTTCAGATTTGTTCGATCATCTGTACTGGAACTGTAATGGTCCAAAGTTTAGAGTCTGTGACATGAACTGGCAAGAATTCACCGCGCTGCTGGTGCTGGCCACGGCGATGAGCTTCTCGCCCGGCCCCAACACCACGCTCTCCACCGCCCTGGCGGCCAACGGCGGCCTGCCGCGTGCGATGCGCTTCGTGGTCGCGGTGCCGGTCGGCTGGACCTTGCTGCTCGCGATCTGCGCGGCCGGCCTCGGCGCGCTGGTGGTGGCGATGCCGCCGCTGCGCCTGGCGATCAAGGGGCTGGGCATCGCCTACCTGCTGTGGCTGGCTTACAAGCTCAGCGGCAGCGCCCAGCTCGGCAAGGCCGACAACGCCCGCCTCTCGGTCGGCTTCGGGCAAGGCGTGATGCTGCAGTTCGTGAACATCAAGGCCTGGCTGCTGGCGCTCACGCTGGTGGCGGGCTGGATCGCCGGCCAGCCCGACGCGCTCGCGCGCTTCGCCATCGTCGCGCCCGTGATGCTGACCTACGCCTTCACCAGCAACTTCGCCTATGCGCTGGTCGGCGCGCTGCTGCGCGAGTGGCTGGCCAAGGGCCGGCGCCTGCTGTGGTTCAACCGCGCGATGGGCCTCATCCTGGTCTTGACGGCCTGGTGGATGGTGGGCGTATGAAGCTCGCCATCAAGGACGAAACGCTGGGCATGTGGCTCGGGGTGGTCGGCGTGGCGCTGTTCGCCATCACGCTGCCGATGACGCGGCTGGCCACGGGCACGCAAGAGGCGCCGCAGCTGTCGCCGTGGTTCGTCACGCTCGGGCGCGCGGCGCTGGCGGGCGTGCTGTCGGCCGTCTTTTTGCTGGTCACGCGCTCGCCGCGCCCGGCGCCGCACCAGTGGAAGCCGCTGGGCATGGCGGTGCTGGGCAACTGCATCGGCTTTCCGCTCTTGCTGGCCTTTGCGCTGCGCGTGGTCACGGCCAGCCATGCGGCGGTGGTGACGGCGCTGCTGCCACTGGTCACGGCCGCGGTCGCGGCCTGGGTGCTGCACCAGCGCGCGCGGCTGGGCTTCTGGCTCTGCGCCATCGCGGGCAGCCTGCTGGTGGTGGTGTTCTCGGTGCTGCGCGCGCAGCAGAGCGGCCACGGCTTCGGTTTCGAATGGGCCGACCTGCTGCTGGTCGGCGCGGTCGTCGCGGCCTCGGTCGGCTACATCTACGGCGCGCAGGTCACGCCGTCGCTCGGCGCCGAGCGCGTGATCTGCTGGGTCTGCGTGATGGCGCTGCCCGTGACGCTGCCCGCCACCATCGCCCTGTGGCCGCAGCAGCCCGTGGCCGCCTCGGCCTGGGTCGGCTTCACCTACGTGGGCATGTTCTCGATGTGGATCGGCTTCTTCGCCTGGTACCGCGGCCTGGCCCTGGGCGGCGCGCTGCGCGTAAGCCAGACGCAGCTGCTGCAGCCCTTCCTGTCGATCCTCGCGTCGATCCCGCTGCTGGGCGAGCCGCTCGACCTGGTGACGCTGGGCTTCGCCGCCGCCGTGGTCGCCACGGTGGTCGCGGGCAAGCGGCTGTCGCAACCGGCGGCGCCTGCCGCTGTTCCACGCGGCGCCGAGCCGCAGGCCAGGAGCTGAGGACCATGACGCTGTTCAGCCATGTCACCGTCGGCTGCACCGACCTGCCGCGCGCCGCCGCCTTCTACGACGCGGTGCTGGCCCCGCTCGGCCTCATCCGCCGCCCCGTGACGCCCGACGGCGGCCCCGACGCCGCCTGCTGGATCGCGCCGGGCCAGACGCTGCCGCGCTTTTACGTGTACATCCCGCTGGACGGCGAACCCGCCAGCGCCGGCAACGGCAGCATGGTCGCGTTCTGCGCGCCCTCGCCGCAGGCCGTTCACGCCGCCCACGAGGCGGCCCTGCGCCACGGTGGCCGCGACGAAGGCGCGCCCGGGCCCCGCCCCCGCTACGGGCAGGGCTATTACGGCGCCTACCTGCGCGACCCGGACGGCAACAAAATCCATGTCGTGCACCGTGGCGACATCCCGCCATCCTGACGACACACTCAGACTCACCTCTCATTCGCCAGAAAGAAGAAAGCCTCCCATGAACTGGAAACTCGCCGCCCGCGCCGCCAAGATGAATCCTTCGGTGCTGCGTGAAATCCTCAAGGTCACCGAGCGCCCCGGCATCATCAGCCTGGCCGGCGGCCTGCCCTCGCCCAAGACCTTCCCGATCCAGGAATTCGCCGACGCCTGCGCCGAAGTGCTGCACAACGATGGCCAGGCCGCGCTGCAGTACGCCGCCAGCGAAGGCTATGCGCCTCTGCGCCAGGCCGTGGCCGACATGCTGCCCTGGGACGTCGACGCCTCGCAGGTGCTCATCACCACCGGCTCGCAGCAGGGCCTCGATCTCGTGGCCAAGGTGCTGATCGACCCGGGCAGCAAGGTGCTGGTCGAGACGCCCACCTACCTGGGCGCGCTGCAGGCCTTCGGCCCGATGGAGCCGCACCCCGTGGGCGTGGCCAGCGACGACGAGGGCGTGATCGTCGACGACCTCGTGAGCAAGGCGGCCGACGCGCGCTTCGTCTACCTGCTGCCCAACTTCCAGAACCCCACCGGCCGCACCATGACCGAGGCGCGCCGCGCCGCTGTCTCCGCTGCCGCAGCCGCCGCGAACCTGCCGATCGTCGAGGACAACCCCTACGGCGAGCTCTGGTTCGACGAAGCCCCGCCGCTGCCGCTGGCCGCGCGCAACCCCGAGGGCGTGATCTACCTGGGCTCGTTCTCCAAGGTGCTGGCCCCGGGCCTGCGCCTGGGCTTCCTGGTGGCACCGAAGGCCATCTTCCCCAAGCTGCTGCAGGCCAAGCAGGCGGTCGACCTGCACACGCCGATCTTCACGCAGCGCATGGTCTCGGCCGTGATGAAGGACGGCTTCCTGGACCGCCACGTGCCCACCATCCGTGCGCTGTACAAGCGCCAGCGCGACGCCATGATCGCCGCGCTGCACCGCGAGATGGCCGGCCTCGACGTGAAGTTCAACGCGCCCAAGGGCGGCATGTTCCTGTGGGCGCGCCTGCCCGAGGGCATCGACACCGTGACCCTGCTGCCCAAGGCCGTGGAGCGCAACGTGGCCTTCGTGCCCGGCGCGCCGTTCTACGCGGGCGAAGGCGATCCGCGCACGCTGCGCCTGTCGTTCGTGACTGCCAGCGTCGAGGAGATCGACACCGCCATCGCCGCGCTTGCCGTCACGCTGCGCGAAGAGCTGGCGCTGCTGGCCCCCGCCCACGCCTGACAAAGCCGACGACGATGCACATCGCCATCCTCACCTTCGACGGCTTCAACGAGCTCGACTCGCTGGTCGCGCTCGGCGTGCTCAACCGCGTGAAGAAGCCGGGCTGGCGCGTGACGCTGGCCTCGCCCAGCGCCACCGTGACCTCGATGAACGGCGTCACGGTGCACGCCACCGCGACGCTCGAAGCGGCCTGCGACGCGGGTGCGGTGATCGTCGGCAGCGGCATCCGCACGCGCGAGATCGCCGCCGACGCGGGCCTGATGGGCGTGCTGCGCGGGCTCGACCCGTCGCGCCAGCTCATCGGCGCGCAATGCTCGGGCACGCTGCTGCTGGCCAAGCTCGGCCTGCTGGGCACGGTGCCGGCCTGCACCGATCTCACGACCAAGCCCTGGGTGCAGGAAGCCGGCGTCGAGGTGCTCAACCAGCCCTTCTTCGCGCAGGGCAACGTGGCCACCGCGGGCGGCTGCTTCTCGGCGCCCTACCTCGCGGCCTGGCTCATCGCGCGCACCGAAGGCCTGGAGGCCGCGAAGAGCGCGCTGCACTATGTCGCGCCGGTCGGTGAAAAAGACGACTACGTGGCGCGCGCGCTGCGCAACATCGAGCCATATCTGCAGGCCACGGCCGACACCCTTTCCGCACAAGGACACTGAACACCATGCTCAACATCTGGGGCCGCATCAGTTCGATCAACGTGCGCAAGGTCGTGTGGTGCTCGCAGGAGCTTGGGCTCGACTTCCAGCGCACCGAGGCCGGCGGCAAGTTCGGCGTGGTGCAGACGCCCGAATACCGCGCGCTCAACCCGAACGCCATGGTGCCCACCATCGACGACGGCGAAGGCGCCGAGCGCGTCACGCTGTGGGAGTCGAACGTCATCGTGCGCTACCTGTGCGCCCGCTACTCGCACGGCACGCTCTACCCGAGCGAGCTGCCCGCGCGCTTCGACGCCGAGCGCTGGATGGACTGGCAGCAGACCACGCTCAACCGCGCCAGCCGCGACGCCTTCGTGCAATGGGTGCGCACGGCGCCCTCGGAGCGCCAGCCCGCGCTGATCGCCGCGTCGGTGCGCGAGAGCGAGGCGCTGTTCGCCATGCTCGACGCGCACCTCGCGCAGCGCCCCTACATGGCCGGCGAGCGCTTCACCATGGCCGACATCCCGATCGGCTGCGAGGCGCACCGCTGGTTCGGCCTGCCCGGCGCCGAGTACCGCCGGCCCGCCTGGCCCAACGTCGAGCGCTGGTACGCCGACCTGCTTTCCCGCCCGGGCACGCGCGGCGTGCTCGACCTTTCCCTCGAATGACCCTGATGAAATCCCGCCCCTTCAAGCAAGTCGACGTCTTCACCGCCACCGCCTACTACGGCAACCCGCTCGCGGTGGTGATCGACGGCCAGGACCTGGACGACGCCGCCATGCAGCGCTTCGCGCAGTGGACCAACCTGTCGGAGACCACCTTCCTGCTGCCGCCGACCGACCCGGGCGCCGACTACCGCGTGCGCATCTTCACGCCCGGCGGCGAGCTGCCCTTTGCCGGCCACCCGACCATCGGCAGCTGCCATGCCTGGCTGCAGGCCGGCGGCAAGCCCAAGGTGGCGGGCCGCGTGGTGCAGCAGTGCGGCGCCGGCCTCGTGCCGCTGCGGCGCGACGGCGAGCGCCTGGCCTTTGCCGCGCCGCCGCTCAAGCGCAGCGCCCCGAGCCCCGCGCTGCTGGCCAAGGTGGCCGGCGCGCTGGGCCTGAAGGCGCAGCAGGTCATCGCGGCGCAGGTGCTCGACAACGGCCCGGTGTGGTTCGGCCTGCTGCTGAACGACGCCGACGCCGTGCTGGCGCTGCAGCCCGACCACCGCGCGCTGAAGGAACTGGGCGTGAAGGCCGGCGTGGCCGGCGTGCCCTCGGCGCACGACACCTCGCTGCTCATCGGCCGCTCGAACCGCGAGGCACGCGCCTTCGGCAACCGCCCCGCCACGCCGAACGACGACGGCGCGAAGATCGACCTCGAGGTGCGCGCCTTCGCCGAGCCCATCGGCGTGCAGGAAGACCCGGTCACCGGCAGCCTCAACGCCAGCCTGGCCGAATGGCTGATCGCCGACGGCCACATGCCCGAGCGCTACCTGGCCGCGCAAGGCCAGTGCCTGGGCCGCGCGGGCCGCGTGCACATCGAGCGCGACAGCGACGGCACGATCTGGGTCGGCGGCGATGCCGTGACCTGCGTCGACGGCCACGTCACGCTCTGAACGAAAGCCCCACCATGCACCCCGCCGAAGTCGACCACCTGGTGATCGCCGCCGCCTCGCTGGCCGAGGGCGTGGCGTGGTGCGAGGCCACGCTCGGCGTCACGCCCGCGCCGGGCGGCGTGCACCCGCTGATGGGCACGCACAACCGGCTGCTGAACATCGCGAGCGACGCGTTCCCGCGCGCCTATGCCGAGATCATCGCGATCGAGCCCGGCAAGGCGCCGTCGCGGCCGAAGACGCACCGCTGGTTCGACCTGGACGACGCCGCGCTGCAGGCCGCGCTCGCGCAGCGCGGCCCGCGGCTCATTCACTTCGTGGCGCGCGTGCCCGATGCGCACGCCGCCACGCAGGCGCTCGCGCGCGAGGAGCATGCGCACATCGACCGCGGCCACCTGCTCGAAGCCTCGCGCGACACGCCAGCCGGCCGGCTCGAATGGCAGATCACGGTGCGCGACGACGGCCAGCGCCTGTTCTACGGCGCGCTGCCCACGCTGATCCAGTGGGGCGCGGTGCACCCCACCGACGCCATGCCCGCCTCGGGCCTGGCGCTGCGTTCGCTGCGCGTGGCGCATCCGCGCGCGCCGGCGCTGTCGGCCGCACTCACGGCCATCGGCATGGGCGGCCTGCCGGTCGACGCCGGGCCACCCAATCTCGTCGCCGTGCTCGACACGCCGCGCGGCCCCGTCACCCTCGAATCGCAAGGACTCTGACCCCATGCTCACCCTGACCGAAATCGCCTGGTTCGCCCTCGCCTCGCTGCTGCTGGCACTCACGCCGGGGCCGAACATGATCTATTGCGTGTCGCGCACGCTGATCCAGGGCCGCCGCGCGGGGCTCATCTCGCTGGGCGGCGTGCTGATGGCGTTCCTCGTGCACCTGTTCGCCGCGGCGCTGGGCCTCACGGCGCTGCTGCTGGCGGTGCCGGTCGCGTTCGACGCGATCCGTTTCGCCGGCGCGGCCTACCTGATGTGGCTCGCGTGGCAGGCGGTCAAGCCCGGCGGCAACGCGCCCTTCGAGGCCCGCGCGCTGCCGGCCGATCCGCCGGCCAAGCTGTTCCGCATGGGCTTTCTCACGAACCTGCTGAACCCGAAGGTGGCGATGTTCTATCTGTCGTTCTTTCCGCAGTTCATCCACCCCGAGCGCGGCTCGGTGCTGCTGCAGAGCCTGCAGCTGGGCATGGCGCAGATGGCGAGCAGCGCGCTGGTCAACACCGTGATGATCGTCGGCGCCGCGAGCATCACGGCCGTGCTGTCGCAAAGCGCGGGCTGGCTGCGCGCGCAGCGCTACATCATGGGCAGCGTGCTGGCCGCGCTGGCCGTGCGCGTGGCACTCACCGAACGCAAGTAAGCAACCCGAAGGACGTCGATGCGATTCACCCGCGAAGAGATCGAAGCCGCGCAGCGCACCGTGCATGCGGCCATGCCGCCCACGCCCCAGTACACCTGGCCGCAGCTGTCGCAGCGCCTGGGCGCCACGGTCTGGGCCAAGCACGAGAACCACACGCCGGTCGGCGCCTTCAAGATCCGCGGCGGCCTGACCTACTTCGAGACCCTCGCGCGCGAGCAGCCCGCCGTGCGCCACGTGATCAGCGCCACGCGCGGCAACCACGGCCAGTCGGTCGGCTTCGCCTCGCAGCGCCACGGGCTGGCCGCGACCATCGTGGTGCCGCACGGCAACTCGCGCGAGAAGAACGCGGCGATGCGCGCGCTCGGCGTGACGCTGGTCGAGCACGGCGACGACTTTCAAGCGGCCGCCGAACATGCGGCGGTGCTGGCCGAGCGCGATGCGCTGCACCGCGTGCCCTCGTTCCATCGCGAACTGGTGCGCGGCGTGTCGACCGCGTATGTCGAGTTCTTCAGCGCATTGAAAGCTTCACCGCCCGACGTGCTGTTCGTGCCCATCGGCCTGGGCTCCGGCTTTGCCGGCGCGGCGGCGGCGCGCGCGCATTGCGGCGTGTCGACCAAGCTCATCGGCGTGGTGTCGGCGCATGCCACGGCCTACCGCGATTCCTTCCGCGCGCGCCGTGCGGTCGAGTCGCCCGCCACCACGCGGCTGGCCGACGGCATGGCCTGCCGCACGCCGGTGCCCGAATCGCTGGAGGTGATCCTGCGCGAGGCCGACGACGTGATCACCGTGACCGACGACGAGGTGGCCGAAGCCATGCGCGTGCTCTTCAGCGACACGCACAACGTGGCCGAAGGCGCGGGTGCGGCTGCGTTGGCGGGCGCGCTTCAGCAGAAGGAACGCTGGCACGGGCAGACGGTGGGCGTTGCGCTGAGTGGCGGCAATGTCGACGCGGACATGTTCGCCGGGGTGCTGGGGCGCAGCGCTTCCTGAACCAGGCTCTGCTGTTCAGGGCACGTACCCAGGCCACCGGGTACTTCCCTCCGCGAATGTCCCCCGGGCTTCGCCCTCCTCCTTGATTTCGCTGCGGGAAGCACCCAGTGTCCTGGGCACAGGGCACGCTGCCGGTTCGCGGCCGATCAACCACTGCACTGCCCAACGCTCACGTCGATGCGGTGCCTTGCGCAGCGAAATCAAGGGGGAGGCCGTAGGCCGGAGGACATTCGCGGAGCAAGGTACCGCGTCGGCGGGAGCGTCGCCCTGAACTACGCCCTTACGGCAGCGGCCCTGTGTTCGCCGTGCTCAACGGCAGCTGAGACACCTCGGCCAGCAGCAAGGCCAACTGCTGCGCGGCCGCATCGATCACCGCCTGACCCTTCTCGGCCGTGGCCGCTGCGGCATTGCCGGCCGCCCCCTGCGCGTTGTAGTCCTCCATGGCCCAGCCGAGCTTGGCGCTCTTGCCGTTGCCGAGGATCGCGCAGTCGGCCGCGCGCTGCTCCGAGGTGGAACTGAAATCCTTCGCCTCGCCCATGCGCACCAGCGCGGGCGTCAGCGCCAGCATCATCGAGGTCTCGATCTCGCCCGCGTGCACGCCGAAGCGGTGCTCGCGGGCGCTGAACTGCGCGTTCGCATCGCCCAGCGGCAGGTTGAACCAGCTCACGCTGTAGACGATCAGGCCGTGCGCGGCGCGCAGCTCGCGCGCCACGATGTCCATCGCGCCCACATGGCCGCCGTGGGCGTTGAACAGCACCAGCTTCTTCACGCCGGCGCGCGCCACGCCCGCGCCGATCTCGTTCCACATGCGGATCAGCGTTTCGGCCGAGAAGGTGAGCGTGCCCGCGAAGCGCGCGTGCTCGGGGCTCAGGCCGATCTGCTGGGTCGGCAGGAACAGCGCCGGCAGTTCCGGCGGCAGCAGCGGCAGCGCGGCGGCCACGATGCCGTCGGCCAGCACGGTGTCCACGCCCAGCGGCAGGTGCGGGCCGTGCTGCTCGGTCGCGCCCAGCGGCAGCACCGCCACCGTGGTCGCCGCGTCGAGCGCGGCGAAGTCGCGCGTCGTCAACTGGGACCAGAAACGGGGCCAACGGGGCGAAGAGACCGGAAGTGCGTTCATGCCGCGATCTTAGGACGGGGCCATGGGCGGCGCATGGGGCAACACTTGCATACAACTTGCCAACATCGGATGAATTGATCGCGAATCTGTTCACGATTAGTTCTCATCTTTCCCGATGTTCGGTCCTATTGTTTACAAATTGGCCTAGAGTCCCTTTTCACGAACTTTCCGCCACGGCTTGTCACGGCCCAGGAGAGTTCACGCAAAAGGGAGTAGCGTGTCCATCCATCCACAAAAAAATGGAGGCACCGTCGTTGCCGGGCGCAAAGTCGCGCCCTTCAAGGCATTGCCTCACCATCTCGCACGAGCCGTGCGGGGTTTGCCGCCGATCGTGTGCGTGCTGGTCTTCGGAAGCAGCACCGCGTACGCGGAATCCACTGTCGCGCCCTCGCCGGCCGCCCCCCTGGGCAGCGCGCTGGCGTATGACGCTTCGCAGCACGACGCCCTCATCGTCGCGCGCCGTGCCGGTCGCATCACGCCGGCCCAAGCCCTGCAACAGCTGCGCCAATGGCTGGAGGCGCCCCTGGCCGACGACCAACGCCGGCGCGTGGCGTCCGACGCCATCGCGATCGCGGTGGCCGACGGCCGCTTCGCCGACGCGGTGGCCGTGGGCCGCCAGGTGCCGCCCGGCGAGCTGGGCGACTACGCGCTCGGCCCGCTGGCCGGCGCCGCGCGGCGCACGGGCGACATCGCACTGCAAGGCAACACCGTCAAGGTCTGGCGCGCGCGCCAGCCGGCCGCCCGCGAACCGCGCATCCACAAAGCCTTCTGGCGGCTGGCCAGCGGCGACACGGCGGGCGCGCAAACCCTCTACCGCGCACTCGCACAGCCCGCGCCCACCGAGGTCGCCGACCGCGTCGCGCTGCTCGACCTGCGCGCCGCACTGGCGCGTGCGCAGGGCCAGCCCTTCCAGGCGCTCACGGCCTACGGCGAGATCTCCGCGCTGCAACCCACGCGCCGCGATGCGCAGCGCGACGCCGACTTCCTGCTGGCCGAGTACGGCGGTGCCACCGCTGCGTTCGAGGACGCGCAGGCGGCCGAACGCAAGCAGCCCGGCAGCCTCGCGCCGCTGACGCTCGCCCTGCTCGAACAGCAGGCACTGGCGCAGCAACTGCGCTGGGCCGTGAAGGCGCGCGACCAGCGCCTGGGCGCGGCGCGCGTCACCGACCTCGACAAGGTGCTGGCCGCCCAGAGTGCCGCGCTGGCCCGCGTCGACACCGCGCTCGCGCAGGCCGCCCCGCCGGACGCCGACACCTGGCGCACGCTGCGCACGCGGCTGCAGTCCGACCGCATGATGGCGCTGCTGGAGCGCGGCCGCCCCGCCGACACCATCGCGCTGTACGACAGCCTGCGTGCCGACGGCACCGCGTTGCCGCCGTACGCACTGGGCACCGCCGCCCGCGCGCTGGCGCAGGAGCGCCGCTCGGCCGATGCCGTGCCGCTGTTCGAGAAGGCGGTCGTCGACCTGCCGATGCCCGACAGCCTGCACTTCGGCCTGGTCTACGCCTACCTGGACACCGGCCGCTTCGACGACGCCGAGGCGCTGCTCCAGCGCATCGAAAGCGCCACGCCCGTGCTGATGCGGCTGGCGCCGGAAGCCGGCCGCCCCAACGACCAGTTCTCCGAAGTGAGCGGCCTGGGTGCGCTGCTGCAGCTTTACGGCGACCGCCCGAAGATCGCGCAGCCGCGCTTCAACACGCTCACGCAGGAAGCCCCGCTCAACGCGGGCTACGCCTACGGCGCCGCGCTCACCGAGCGGTTGCGCGAGCACCCCGAGGCGGCCGTGGCGCGTTTCGAGGCGCTGAGCGCCGACCACCCCGACGACCTGAGCGTGCGCACCGGCCATGTCGAGGCGCTGCTCGACGCCGACGAATTCCGCGCGGCCCGCATCCGTGCCGAGTCGCTCGAGGCCGATGCGCCCGACGCCGCCGAAGTGCGCGAGATGGCGCGCAAGCGCCGCTCGCTGGTCGGCCCGCAGCTCGAGATCGATGCCGAAGGTTCGCGCGGCGGCGGCACGCTGGCCAGCCGCGAATGGCGCGTCGACAGCCGGCTCAGCTCCGGCCTCATCGGCGACGCATGGCGCGTGTTCTACGCGCAGACGCTGGGCCGCGGCTACACCTCCGAAGGCACGGCCCAGTGGGCGCGCGGCGGCATCGGCGCAAGCTGGCAGCAAGGCCGCTGGCTGGCCGAAGGCGTGCTGCAGCATGCGAACAGCGGGCGCTACCGCAACAGCGTGGCCGGCCGCGTCGACTACCGCGCCAGCGACGCCTGGCGCCTGTCGGCCACCTACGACGGCGACAGCAAGGAGCTGCCCTGGAAGGCCCGCGCCGTGCCCTTCGGCGCGCAGGCCATCGGCGCGCGCGAGTTCGGCGCCAGCGCGGCCTACGTCGTCAACGAGTCGCGCCGCTTCGACCTGCAATGGCGCCGGCTCGACTTCAGCGACGGCAACCTGCGCGACGGCCTCGACTTCGGCTGGCGCGAGCGCTGGGTCAGCACGCCGCGCTTCCAGATCGAGACGCGGCTGGGCGTCGATGCCAGCCGCAGCCGCCTGCAGGACGTGCGCTACTTCAGCCCCTCGCGCGACGCCAGCGCGCAGCTGTCGGTGCGCGGCCAGTGGCTCACCTGGAAAAGCGACGACCGCCAGTTCTTCCAGGTGCTGGAACTCGGCGGCGGCAGCTACCAGCAGGCCGGCTTCGGCAGCGGCCCGCTGTGGAACGTGCGCTACGAGCACCGCTGGGCCCTGGGCCAGAAGCTCACGCTGCGCTACGGCCTGACCTTCGGCAGCCACCCCTACGACGGCGTGCGCGAAAAACAGCGCGGCGTGTTCCTGAACCTTTCGATGCCCCTGCAGTGATGTCCGTGATGCAAGCCCCCACCTTCTTCCTCCGGCTGCGCGCGGCCCTGCTCGGGCTGCTGCTGGCGACGGCGTTGCCTGTACTGGCGGCGCCGGTGCTGCCCGCCGACCCCGACAACGGCGTCGACTTCCGCGTGATCTCGTTCCACGACGTGCGCCCCAACGTGCGCGCCAGCTTCGAGACCTCGCCCGACGAAACCGCCATCGACGAGCGCACGCTCGCCGAAGTGTTCGCCTGGCTGCGCCACAGCGGCTACCACCCGGTCAGCCTGCAGCAGATCATCGATGCGCGCAAAGGCGGCAAGCCGCTGCCCTCGCAGCCCGTGCTGCTGACCTTCGACGACGGCTACCGCAGCGCCTACACGCACGTGTTCCCGCTGCTCCAACGCTTCAACTACCCCGCGCTGTTCGCGCTCGTGACGAGCTGGCTCGAGGTGCCCGAAGGACAGCCCGTGCACTGGGGCGACAAGCCCGCGCCGCGCGAGAACTTCCTGCTGTGGCGCGAAGCCGCCGAGATGGCGCGCTCGCCGCTGGTCGAGTTCGCGAGCCACACCGACGCGATGCACACCGGCATCCAAGCCAACCCGCAGGGCAACATGCTGCCCGCCGCGGCCACGCACCGCTACGACCCGACGACCGGCCGCTACGAGGACGACGCCGCCTACCTGCGCCGCATCGAGACCGACCTGCGCCGCAGCCGCGAACTGATCGAAAAGCGCACCGGCGCCAAGGTGCGCGCCACCGTATGGCCCTACGGCGCCTACAACACGCCCGCGCTGGAAGCCTCGGCGCGCGTGGGCATGCCGATCACCTTCACGCTCGACGACGGCGCGAACACGAAGGAGATTCCGCTCAGCCGCATCCGCCGCGCGCTGGCCGCCTACGACAACGAGGCGCCCGACTACGTGCAGATGCTGCGCAGCCCGGTGGGCGGCGAGGTGCGCCCGATCAACCGCGTGATGCACGTCGACCTGGACTACGTGTACGACGCCGACCCGGCCCAGCAGGAGCGCAACCTCTCGGCGCTGATCGAGCGCGTGGCCGCCGTGCGCCCGCGCTCGGTGTTCCTGCAGGCCTATGCCGACCCCGACGGCGACGGCGTGGCCGACGCGCTGTACTTTCCCAACCGCCACCTGCCGATGCGCGCCGACCTGTTCGCCCGCGCCGCCTGGCAGCTGCGCAGCCGCACCGGCGTGAAGGTCTACGCCTGGATGCCCGTCACGGCCTACCGGCTGCCGGCGTCGAACCCGCTGGCCACGCACACGGTGCGCACGCTCAAGGGCGACGCGCCGGCCGACCGCTACCACCGGCTCTCGCCCTTCGACCCGGCCGTGCGCACGCTGGTCGGCGACCTGTACGAAGACCTGGGTCGCCACACCTTCTTCGAGGGCCTGCTGTTCCACGACGACGCCATGCTCTCGGACGACGAGGACGCCAGCCCCGCCGCGCTCGACACCTACCGCCGCTGGGGCCTGCCGGCCGACGTGGCCGCGCTGCGCGCCGACCCCGCGCTCATGGCCCGCTGGACCGCCGCCAAGACCCGCTACCTGATCGACTTCACGCACGAACTCGCGGCACGCGTCGGCACCTGGCGCCCCGCGCTGGAGACGGCGCGCAACCTCTACGCGCGCCCGGTGCTGGAGCCGCAGGCCGAGCAATGGTTTGCCCAAAACTATGAAGCCTCGCTTGCCGCCTACGACTACGTCGGCCTGATGGCCATGCCGCGCATGGAGCAGGAGGCCCGCACCCCAGCCGACAGCGACGCCTGGCTGGGCCGCCTGGCGCAGCGCGCGGCCGCCACGCCGCACGGCCTGGACCGCACCGTGTTCGAGCTGCAGGCGCGCGACTGGCGCACCGGGAAACCCGTGGCCGACGCCGAGCTCACGCGCCAGTGGACCTTGCTGCAGCGCGCCGGCGTGCGCCACCTGGGCTACTACCCCGACGACTTCCTGAACAACCAGCCCTCGCTGGAGACCGTGCGCCGCGCGATCTCGGTGCGTTCGCTGCTGTCGCGCGCCCCCCGGCGCAACCACGACGCCGCCACGCTGCCGCCTGAAGGAGGGAAGCCCCGATGAACACGCTCCAGATGCTGGTGGACCTGATTCCGCCGGTGCTCTTCGGCTTCGTCTTCTACTACCCGTTCTTCATGGCGTGGGTGTGGATCGCGGGCGGCCTCTCGCACGCGTGGTCGTTCGAGCGCAAGCGCGACGTCGAGGTCGACCCGCTGCCGCTGCTGCCCTCGCAGCCGCTCGTGACCGTGGTCGTGCCCTGCTTCAACGAGGCGCCGCACCTGCGCGAAGTGATCGAGCAGCTCATGCGCACGCGCTACCCGAACTACGAGGTGATCGCCGTCAACGACGGCAGCACCGACGGCACCGGCGAGCTGCTCGACGAGATGACGCAGGAGTTCAGCCGCCTGCGCGTGATCCACAACGCCAGCAACCAGGGCAAGGCCGTGGGCCTGAACACCGCCTGCCAGCTGGCGCGCGGCGAGTACATCCTGGGCATCGACGGCGACGCGCTGGTCGACCCCAACGCCATCGCCTGGATGCTCAAGCGCATGCTGGCCTCGGATCGCATCGGCGCCGTCACCGGCAACCCGCGCATCCGCACGCGCACCACGCTGCTGGGGCGCATGCAGGTGGGCGAGTTCTCGTCGATCATCGGCCTCATCAAGCGCTCGCAGCAACTCATCGGCACGCTGTTCACGGTGTCGGGCGTGCTGGCCATGTTCCGCCGCCGCGCCGTGCTCGAGGTGGGCTTCTGGAGCCCCGACGTGCTCACCGAGGACATCGACATGAGCTGGAAGCTCCAGCTCGCCGGCTGGCGCCTGCGCTTCGAGCCGCGCGCACTGTGCTGGATCCTCATGCCCGAGACCCTGCGCGGCCTGTGGAAGCAGCGCCTGCGCTGGGCCGTCGGCGGCATCCAGACCATGCTGCGCATCACGCCGTCCATCCTGCGCCTGCGCAGCTGGCGCCTGTGGCTCATCTACAGCGAGTACATGGTGAGCGTGGTGTGGGCCTATGCGATGGCGCTGGTGCTGCTGATCAGCTTCATCCGCCCCTTCCTGCCGCACGAGTCGGCCTGGCATTCGGCGCTGCTGCCGCACTGGCAGGGCACGCTGCTGGCCATGACCTGCATCCTGCAGATGCTGCTGAGCCTGTGGATCGACCGTCGCTACGACCGCGACCTCATGCGCTATTTCGCCGGAACGATCTGGTACCCGATCGCGTTCTGGACGATCACGATGGCCACCACGGTGGTCGCCCTTCCCAACGCTCTGATGCGTCGTCGCGGCAAGCGCGCGGTGTGGACGAGCCCTGACCGAGGAGTTTCTTCTGATGCATCCTGAGAACCCGCTCTCTTCGCCGGCGCTGCACGAAGCCCCGCCGCCCCGCACCCGTTCGTGGGGCCAACCCGCGGTGGACGAACCCATCATCGACGCCGCGCGCATTCCATTGCACGCCTTCGGCAATGGCCGTTCGCCGGCGCGCACCCTGGCCATGTACCTGTGGCTGCGCGTGCTGCGCCCGGCGATCACGGTCGCGATCTGGTTCTGCGCCATCTGGTACGCCTGGCCCTACGTGATGGGCGCGCGCTCCCAGCCCGAGGTGCTTCAGCTGCTGGGCCTGTACGCCATCGTCATCGGCGTGATCCTCGCCTCGATGCTGATCATGGGCCCGCTGCGCCGCCGCCAGCACCGCAGCGAGACGCCGCCGGAGAAGGAACAGTCGTCGCTGTTCGCGCTGGCGTCGTACATCGAAGTCGCGCCCGCGCGCCTGTCGACCTGGCAGCGCACGCGCCAGCTGCTGGCGCACCACGACCACCACGGCCAGCTGCGCGACGCCACCGACACCGCGCCGGCCGCGCTGGAAGAAGAAGCACCAGCGAAGCGCCGCAAGGCCTGACGCGCACAGGGCAACCGACGCGGCCTTTCGGCCGCGTCGCTGCAGGGGTTTCGGGGCGGTGATTCAATCGCGCGGCGGCAGCGCCGCAGACAGATTCACCTTCTTCCAAGGACCCCGACATGGACCTCCAGCTCCAGGACCAGCACGTTCTCATCACCGGCGGCAGCAAGGGCATCGGCTTGGCCTGCGCGCTGGGCTTCCTGCGCGAAGGCGCGCGCGTGAGCCTGGTCTCGCGCGACCTGCAGAACCTGCAGCAGGGCCAGCAGTCGCTGATCGCCGCGTTCCCGCAAGCCGAAGGCCGCGTCAGCCTGCACGCCGCCGACCTCAAGAACCCCGCCAGCGCCGTCGCCGCCCTCGACGCCGCCGAACAGGCCTTCGGCCCCGTCGACGTGCTCGTCAACTCGGCAGGCGCCGCGCGCCGCACCCCGCCCGACGAGCTCACGCCCGCCGCGTGGCACGACGCGATGGACGCCAAGTACTTCACCTACATCCACATGATCGACCCGGTCGTGAAGCGCATGGGCACGCGCGGCCGCGGCGCCATCGTCAACGTGATCGGCCAGGGCGGCAAAGTTGCGAGCCCCGTCCACATGGCCGGCGGTGCCGCCAACGCCGCGCTCATGCTCGTGAGCGCCGGCATGGCCGCCGCCTACGCCGCCAAAGGCGTGCGCGTGAACGCCGTGAACCCCGGCCTCACGCTGACCGCGCGGCTGCAGGAAGGCATGAAGGCCGACGCCAAGCTGCAGGGCATCGACACCGACGAAGCGCTGGAGCGCGCCACCGCACGCCTGCCGCTGGGCCGCATCGCGACGCCCGAGGAAGTCGCCAACACCGTGCTCTTCCTGGCGTCGCCGAAGGCAAGCTATGTGACCGGCGCGATCGTGGCGATGGATGGGGCGGTGACGCCCATGATCTGACCTTTGCAAGACCTCGGTCGTTCAGCGCCCGACACGAGGCATGCACGGAAATCGCGCCTCCCGCCCATCACCGCTTTGGCGGGGTCAGTTCCAGGGGGTTTGCCGGCAGGGACGCTCGCTTCTTTTGTTGCTCGGCGGACGCAGGCTGTTCGGGCACCTTGCATTCATGGTCCGCAAAAGGGCCTGCCTGTTTGATCCAGTCCGGGCTCATCTGCCATTGCAGGCACATGCTCTGGCCGGTTTGCTGGTTCTTGAAAAGGTAGAAGCCTCCCGACGGTTGAGCCACGACCGCCGCAGCGGCGAAAAGGAACCCGAACGAAAGAAGCCCGAGGCGAAACGGAGATGGGAATTTCATGGTTGCACTCCTGAATGTGAGGAAGATCATGGCGCTGTACTGCTCGTCAGCGTTTCGGCGACGGCAAACACCAGGTTGCGAGATTGCGCGACGATGGCGTCCCGGTAGCTCTCGAATGTGGCATCGGTGATCGCACCACCGCTGCCTGCTCCGAACATGGTCATGACCGGCGTATGAATGTGGCCAGCGGGAATCTGGAGCCTGTAAAAGTCCCGCAGCAACGTGTTTCGATAGGCGCTCTCGTTCGACAGGTAGGTCCCGCCGCTCCCGGAGAACGCGCAATTGGTTTCAATCGGGCTGATCTCCGGGACAACAGGAAGATTGAGCGCAGCAACAGCCTTCTTATAGTCTTCCAGGATCCTCATCCGCTCGCTCACCGTCGTCGCCACCGCCCAAGCCGCTTCGAACGCGTCCTTAAGCGGTTTCGTGCGCAGGTCGTTCTCTTCTTGCAGCGCTTGCGAATCGGCTGCGGCCTTGGTGCAAAGCCTGATGCTGTATTGGTCATTGCGTCGAACGCCCCATCCTCCTGTTTTCTTGGTGGCGGGATTGACGATCCCCTGTCCCGTCTGGGCATCGATCATTTTCTGGAACGGCAACGATGCTTGTGTGAATTGCGGCGGACTGTCGCGCAGCCAGGGCTTGGACTCATGCCCCATCCAGCGGGCGGTTGGATGGATGTCGCAGTCCGCCGCGGCGGGATACCCTCCTGCCTCCTTGCAAGGCGGGTACGTGTCGTCGTTTCCGGGGATCGTTGCCAGGTGATAGCGGCCGTTGAAATGCTCGAGATCGAACGCGTCGCGTCCCTGGCTCATGGTGATCGATGCGTCGACGCGCTTGGGCCCTGGCTTGAACCAGGGCCCCAGAGTGTCCTCCTGCATGCCCTCCATGAACGGCCCATAGTTGACCGGCAGGATGAAGGTGCGGATGACCGCCTTGGAGCCATCGGGCAATGTACGGGTGGCGCCGTCCAACGAGAGGATGGTGGCCCCGGACGGATTGCCGATGCGGACGTTGGAGTTGCTGACGGCGTCCGGGTTTCCCAAAGTGAACGGATCGAATCCGCTGACGAGAATGCGCTTGACGCCCGGCCCCTCCGGAAAGTCGATCGCGTATTGCCCGCGGGAAGCGCGCTCGAACTCGCGCTCCAGCGCGGCGCGCTGCCCCTCGTCCAGCGTGAAGTCGGGTCTCCATTGGCGCAAGGCCTTCGTCATGGTGAGCCGGGCCCAGTAGCGCATGCGATCGTCGCTCTTGGACAGCGGGCCCTCTACCACGCGTCCTTGCACACGGTCCAGTGCGGCCTGCCACAGTTTCTGCCCCTCACGCCGGAGCAAGACGACAGCCTCGTCGTAGCTGGCAGCGCCTGACAAGCCGTCCTTGCAAAGCGTTTCGGCAAATGCCGGACCGAACTTGTCGAAGCCGCTGGCCTTCAGCAATTGTTCGGAGAAGCTCAACGCATCGCTGGGCAGGAGCTTGTTGGGCAAGCGCCTCTCTTCGTACGAAGCCGGCACGGTGGTGTCGACGGCGCAGCGCGCGGTGCGCGACGGCTGCGGAGCCTCCGGGTCCACGACAGGAGGCGGCGCAGGATCGGCGGTCGCCGGCGCGACGGTGGGCAGCGGAAAGATCGGGGACTGGCCCCCACCTCCGTCGCCGCCGCCACAGCCGGCGACAACGACCCCAACGAGACCGGAGATCGCGAGCAGTTGGAGTGGCGTGCGAGTTTTTCTTTTCATGATGTGTACAGCGTGTGTTGATTCATGGGCGCGCAAATGCGGCAAGTGAAGACGTCGTTTTCTCCCTGAAAGGATCGACATCGCTCTTGCAGAACCGAGAGAAATGAACTCGTCGGACACACGGTCACCGCTCCTTGCCCATGACGAGGTCCGGAAGCATCGTCACGATGCCCGGGAAGAGCGTGATCAGCGCGATGCACAGCACGAGGCAGAAGAAGAACGGAATCGCGGCCTTGGCGATCACGTTGCTGTCCTTGCCCGTCATGTTCTGCAGCACGAACAGGTTGAAGCCCACGGGCGGCGTGACCTCGGCGATCTCGACCAGCAGCACGATGAAGATGCCGAACCAGACCAGGTCGAAGCCCGCCTTCTGGATCATCGGCAGCACCACGGCGCTGGTCAGCACGATCATCGAGATGCCGTCCAGCGCCGTGCCCAGCACCAGGTACACCACCACCAGCGCACCGATGAGCGCATAGGGCGACAGGTGCATGCTGTCGACCCACTCGGCCAGCTCGCGCGGGATGCCGGTGAAGGCCATGGTCTTGGTCAGGAACGCGGCCCCGGCCAGGATGAACATGATCATGCAGCTGGTGCGCGTGGCGCCCATGATCCCGTCCTTGAAGTTCTGCCAGGTGAGGCTGCGCCCGTAGGCTGCGATGGCCAGCGAGCCCAGCACCCCGAAGGCCGCGCACTCGGTGGCTGTGGCCCAGCCGGCCACCAGCACCCAGACGATGAACACGATCAGCAGCGCGCAGGGAATGAGGTTGCCCGACAGCCGGATCTTCTGCATGAAGGTGGTGGGCGGGTCGGCTGGCGGCACCTGGTCCGGATGGCGCAGGCTCCACCAGCCGATGTAGCCCGAGAACAGCAGCATCAGCAGGAAGCCCGGCAGGAAGCCGGCCAGGAAGATGCGGATGATGGACGCGTCGGCCGCCACCGCGTACACCACCATGGTGATCGAGGGCGGGATCAGGATGCCCAGCGTGCCGGCGGTGGCCAGCGAGCCGATGGCCAGCTTCTCGTTGTAGCCGCGGCGCTTGAGCTCGGGCAGCGCCACCTTGGCGATGGTGGCGCAGGTGGCCGCCGAGGAGCCCGAGACCGAGCCGAACACGCCGCAGCCCAGGATGGTGGTGTGCATGAGCCGGCCGGGCACGCGGTTGAGCCACGGGCGCAGGCCCTCGAACATCTCTTCGCTGAGCTTGGTGCGGAACAGGATCTCGCCCATCCAGATGAACAGCGGCAGCGCCGCCAGCTCCCAGCTCGCGTTGCTTTCCCAGAAGGCCGAGAACAGGTTCTTGCCGGGCAGGGTGTTGGTGAAGAAGGCCTGGCCAACCCAGCCGACGATGGCCAGGGTCATGGCGATCCAGACGCCGCCGGCGAGCAGGAGAAGCATGATGGCGAGCAAGAACGCGCCCATGAGCAGTGTTTCGAGCATGGAGAGCGTTCAGACGTCGGAAGAAAAATCGCCGGCGGCGTGCCGCTCTTCGATGGCGCGCTGGTAGCTGGGCTTCTCGCCGCACACCACGCCCACCAGTTCGTCGAGCATGGCGATCAAGAGGATCCAGCAGCCGATCACGAAGCTCGACTGCGGAATCCAGATGGGAATGACCACCAACCCCGTGGCCATCTCCGCGAACTCGTAGCTTTCGTACGTGAAGCTGGTGGCCCAGTAGGTCAGGTAAGCCACCGACACCGCCGCGATCAGCAGGCACATCACGTCCAGCACGCGCCGCACTTTCAGCGGCACCGCGTCCAGCAGCAGCGTCACGCGCACGCAGTCACCATGCCGGAAGGCATGCGCCATCGCCAGGAAGGCAGCGGCTGCGCACAGCCAGGCCACGATGTCGTTGAGCCCGCTCACGTGCCAGTTCATCTGGCGGCCCACGCCGGCCACGATCATCAGCACGAAGATCAGGAAGACGCAGGACGCACCCAGGGCGCCTGCACCGTCGTACAGGCGGTCAAGAAAGCGGCGCATGGCGGCTTACTTCTTCTTGTAGGCGTCGACGATGGCGGCGCCATCGGCACCGGCGGCCTTGAGCCAGTCGGCCTGCATGATGCCGCCGACCTGGCGCATGTCGGTGTCCAGCTTGGGCGAAGGCTTGTGCACCTTCATGCCGCGCTCGGCGAGCAGGCGCTTGTACTCATCGTTCTTCTCCTGCGCGACCTTCCAGCCGCGCACCTCGGCGTCGGCCGCGGCCTTGGTCACGGCGGCCTTGCCGGCGGCGTCGAGCGCATCGAAGGCCTTGGCGTTCACGAGGATCGCGTTCTTCGGAATCCAGGCCTGCGTGTCGTAGAAGTTCTTGATGTGCTCAAAGGTCTTGGTGTCGTAGCCGGTGGAGCCCGAGCTCATGTAGCTCTCGATCACGCCGGTGGCCATCGCTGCGCTCAGTTCGGCCTGCTGTATCTGCACGGGCTGCGCGCCGATGAGCTCGGCGATCTTGGCCGTGGCCGGGCTGTAGGCACGCCATTTGATGCCGCGCAGATCGGCCACCGAGCCGATCTCCTTCTTGGTGTAGATGCCTTGGGGCGCCCACGGCACCACGAACAGCACCTTGATGCCTTGCGCGGCCAGCAGCTTGTCCATCGCGGGTTTGGAGGCGTCGTAGAGCTTGCGGGCTTCGGGGTACGTGGTGGCCAGGAAGGGCACGCCGTCCAGCGCATAGATCGGGTTCTCGTTGGCGTAGTTGGCCAGCAGGATCTCGCCGGCCTGGGCCTGGCCGCTTTGCACGGCGCGCTTGATCTCGGGCGCCTTGAACAGCGACGCGTTGGCATGCACCGTGATCTTCAGCTTGCCGCCGGTGGCCGCGTCCACGTCCTTCGCGAACTGCGTGATGTTCTCGGTGTGGTAGTTGGTCGCGGGGTAGGCGGTGGGCAGGTCCCACTTGGTCTGGGCCACCGCAAGCGTTGCAGCGCATGAGAGCGCGGCGGCAATGAAAGACGTTCTGAGCATGGGAGGAATCCCCTTCCAACGGAGTGAAGCTGCCAAGTGACGCGACACGGCGATGCGCCCTGTCGATGTGCAATCCTCGAATCCGAACCGGATCTGATCGAAAAATTGTTGAACAATTATTCGTCGATCGAAGGGCAATACAACCTATTGATTACCCCGAACCGTGAAGGTGGGGAAGTACATGGAGACGTACAGAAAAGTACATCTCGGTGACAGGCCCGTGCGGTAGGGCCTGGTCGATCAGGGGCCAGAAGCAGGCCTATCCGGCCAACAATCCCTCGAACTTCAACGCAAGAAAATCCACAAAGCCACGAACCCGAGCCGGCACAAACCGCCCACTAGGCAACAGCGCATGCAACGGATAAGGCTCCGTCTCCCAGTCAGGCAGCAGCCGCACAAGACGACCTTCCCGAATGTCATTACGGACATCCAAAGCGGACTTCAGCGAAATCCCATACCCCGCCACAGTCCACTCCCGCGCCAGCGAAGCATCATCCACACTCCGATCCCCATTCACCCGCACTTCCGTCCACTGCCCCAACTGCGCAAACCGCCACACCCGATGCCTTCGCCCACTCCGGTTGAACGTCAGGCAGTTGTGCTGCAGCAGGTCCTGCGGAACCCGAGGCAAGGGATGCCGACGCAGATAGTCCGGTGAGGCCGTCAGCACCGGATTCGTCAGCGCAAACGCCCGCGCCACCAGCCGCGAATCGGCCAGCGCCCCGTAGCGCAACGCCACATCCACCTCGTCGCGCATCACGTCCAGTGGCCGATCCCCGACAGAGAGCGACAACTGCACCCCCGGATGCAGCGCCAGGAACTCGTCGAACCACGGCAGCAAGGTGCTGCGCGTGAGGTCCGACGGCGAGGCCACCCGCAAGGTGCCGACGAGTTCGCCGCGATCCGCAGTGACCAGCGACTCCCCTTCATCCAGCAGCTCAAAAGCACGCACCGCATAGTCGAGCAGCGTCTGCCCCTGCGGCGTCAAGCGCATCGCCCGCGTCGAGCGCTCGAACAGTCGCGCCCCCAACTGCGCCTCCAGCCGCTTCAACGTCGCACTGGCCGCGGCGGGCGTGATCCCCAGCGCATGCCCCGCCGCCGTCAACGTGCCGCCACGCGCCGTCTGCACGAGCACCTGCAGGTCCGATATATTTTCAATCTTCATTTGAAAGTGTTGGTGATTCAGGCCACCTTATCAAACAGACGTTGTCATCCTACAGTCCAGCCATCGTTCAATAAAGAAGGTTTCTTCCCATGAAAGCCGTCGGCTACCACCAGTCCCTCCCCATCGACAACCCCGAATCGCTGCAGGACATCGAGCTCCCCGCCCCCGTGCCCGGCGCGCGCGACCTGCTGGTGCGCGTGAAGGCCGTGTCGGTCAACCCGGTCGACACCAAGGTCCGCAAGAACGCCGCTCCCGAGGCCGGCCAGGCCAAGGTGCTGGGCTGGGACGCAGTCGGCACCGTCGAAGCCATCGGCAGCGACGTGACCGGCTTCAAGGTCGGCGACCGCGTCTACTACGCAGGCTCCATCATTCGCCCCGGCGCCAATTCGGAGTTGCACGCGGTCGACGAGCGCATCGCCGCCCTCGCACCGAAGAGCCTCGACGACGCCCAGGCCGCCGCATTGCCACTGACCACCATCACCGCCTACGAGCTGCTGTTCGACCGCCTCCAGGTGCCCAAGGGCGGCGGCGAAGGCCAGACGCTGCTGATCACCGGCGGCGCGGGCGGCGTGGGCTCCATCCTCATCCAGCTCGCACGCCAGCTCACGAAGCTGCGCGTGGTCGCCACCGCCTCGCGCGCCGAAACGCGCGCATGGTGCCTGGCGCTCGGCGCGCACGTCGTCATCGACCATTCGAAGCCGCTCGCCGCCGAACTGAAGGCCGCCGGCATCGGCGAGGTCGACATGGTCGCCAGCCTCACGCAGACCGACCAGCACTACACGCAGCTCATCGAAAGCCTCAAGCCCCAGGGCCAGCTCGCCGTGATCGACGACATGAAGGTGCTCGACGCGATGCCGCTGAAGACCAAGTGCATCTCGCTGCACTGGGAAATGATGTTCACGCGCTCGCGCTTCACCACGCCCGACATCGCCGAGCAGGGCAAGCTGCTGGCCGAGGTGGCCGCGCTGGTCGACGCGGGCCGCATCCGCACCACGGCGAATGCGAGCTTCGGCACCATCAACGCCGCGAACCTGCGCAAGGCACATGCGCTCATCGAGAGCGGCAAGGCGCAGGGCAAAGTGGTGCTGGCCGGGTTCTGAGCACAATCGGTCGCATGACCGAAGAAAGCACACACCCGCCCCTCATCGAATTCGACACCCCGCGCCTGCGGGTGCGCCAATGGCGCGAGAGCGATCTCGCGCCATTTTTCGCGCTGGCCTGCGACCCGCAGGTGATGGAGTTCCTGCTGCCCTTGCCCACGCGCGCCGAGAGCGACGCAGCGGCCCACCGTGCCCGGGCGCTCATCGCGCAGAAGGGCTGGGGCTTCTGGGCTGTCGAGCGCAAGGACACGGGCGAATTCATCGGCTTCACCGGCCTGAACGTACCGATGGCCACGCTGCCTTTCTCGCCCTGCGTGGAGATCGGCTGGCGCCTGTCGCGCGCCAGCTGGGGCCAGGGCTTCGCGACCGAGGCCGCGCGCGGCGCGCTGCAGGTCGGCTTCGAACGGCTCGGGCTCGAAGAAATCGTGGCGTTCACCGCCAATGGCAACCTGCGCTCGGCCGCCGTGATGGCACGCATCGGCATGCACGAGGACGTGGCCGGCGCCTTCGAGCACCCGGCGGTGCCCGAAGGCCATGCGCTGCGCGGCCACCGGCTGTTCCGGATCGCCAGGCCGCAGCGCTGAAACGACCGCGCCTGGCTACTTCGCCTTCGACACGCGCCACACCGCGTTGCCCACGTCGTCCGCCACCAGCAGCGCGCCGCTCTTGTCGAGCGCCACGCCCACGGGCCGGCCGTGGGCCTTTTCGTCGGCGCTCAGAAAGCCCGTGAGGACGTCGACCGGCGGCCCGCTCGGCTTGCCGCCGATGAAGGGCACGAACACCACCTTGTAGCCCGACTTGGGCTTGCGGTTCCACGAGCCGTGCTCGCCGATGAAGGCGCCGTTCGCGAACTCGGGCGGCATGCCGCGCGCGTGCGAGAACACCAGCCCCAGCGGCGCGACGTGCGCGCCCAGCGCGTAGTCGGGCGCCAGCGCCTTGGCCACCCGCTCGGGCTGTTGCGGCGTGACGCGTGCATCGACCACGCCGCCCCAGTAGCTCCAGGGCCAGCCGTAGAAGGCGCCCTCTTTCACCGAGGTGAGGTAGTCGGGCACGAGGTCGCTGCCGATCTCGTCGCGCTCGTTCACCACGGTCCACAGCACGTTCGTCTCGGGCTCCCAGCCCAGGCCGTTGGGGTTGCGCAGGCCGCTGGCGAACAGGCGCTTCTCGCCGCTCTTTGCATCGACCTCCCAGATCGCGGCGCGGCCCTCTTCGGCCGCCATGCCGTTCTCGCCGATGTTGCTGTTGGAGCCGACCGTGACGTACAGCTTGCTGCCGTCGGCGCTGGCGATGACGTTCTTGGTCCAGTGGTGGTTGATACCGGCGGGCAGCGCCGTCACCATGGTGGGCGTGGCGCTGACCGAGGTCTGGCCCTCGGTGTAGGGCACCTTCACGAGCGCGTCGGCGTTGGCGATGAAGAGCTCGTTGCCGACCAGCGCCATGCCGTAGGGCGAGCTGAGGTTCGCCAGGAACACCTGCTTCACCTCGGCCAGGCCGTCGCCGTCGGCGTCGCGCAGCAGGGTGATGCGGTTGGCGCTGGGCACGCCGGCGCCCGCGCGGCCCATGACCTTGCCCATGACCCAGTTGCGCACCTTGGCGACCGGGCCGCCGGCGCCGCTGCCTTCGGGCTTGGGCGGCTTGTTGCTCTCGGCCACCAGCACGTCGCCGTTGGGCAGGGTGTAGACCCAGCGCGGGTGGTCCAGCCCGCGCGCCAGCGCCGTGACGCGCAGGCCTTCGGCGGGGGTGGGCGCGGCGGTGTCGGTCCAGCCGACGGCGGGCGCCACGTTGACGGTGGGGATCAGCGTCTTGTTCGGGTCGGCCAGCTGCGGCCGGGGGCCGGTCGTGAGCTCGGGCGCGAGCTTGGCGGTCTCGCCGCAACCGGCGACGAGCAGCACGGCGGCCACGGCCGCGGCGGACACAGCGAAGCGGACGGGAAGGTGCGGCGATGCGTTCATGCGGATTCCTTGCGCGGCGGGCGGCCGCAGACCGCCGGATCATGCGCAATCGCGCGGCGCGGGCGTGTCGGTCGTGGGCGCTTTCCGGCGTGCGCGCACCTCCTTCGCGCATCGTCGCTACCATCGCCGCATGACCGACGACCTGTTCCGCGCCGACGCCTACCTGCGCACCTGTGAAGCCCGCATCCTGCGCATCGACGACACCGGCATCGTGCTGGACCGCACCGTGTTCTATCCGCTGGGCGGCGGGCAGGCCGGCGACGCCGGCGTGCTGGTGCTCGCCGACGGCCGCGAAGTCGCCATCGCCGACACCCGCAAGGCCAAGGACGCCGAAGGCCAGCCGACCGCCGAATTCGTCCACGTGCCCGCGCCCGACCAGGCCGATCTGCTGGCCGCGCTGGCGCCCGGCGACACCGTCACCGCCCGCCTCGACTGGGAGCGCCGCCACCGGCTGATGCGCTTTCACACCGCCAGCCACCTGCTGTGCCACCTCGTGCCGGTGCCGGTGAACGGCTGCTCGATCACGCCCGAGTACGCGCGCATCGACTTCCACATCACCGACCCGCTCGACAAGGAAACGCTCACCGCGGGCCTTGCCAAGCTGGTCGAGGCCGCCCACCCGCTGACCGTGGGCGCCATCAGCGACGCCGAGCTCGACGCCAACCCCGCGCTGGTCAAGAGCATGAGCGTGCAGCCGCCGCGCGGCACGGGCACGGTGCGCACCATCCGCATCGGCGGCACGGGCGAAGACGGCAGCGCGCCGTCGATCGATTTCCAGCCCTGCGGCGGCACGCACGTGGCCAACACGGCGGAGATCGGCGCCATGGTCGTCACCAAGATCGAGAAGAAGAGCGCGACCACCCGGCGCGTGGTGCTGGGCTGGCCTTCGGCCACCGCAGCCTGAGCCTCGGGGAAGACCCGGCCCCCAGGAACTTCGCCCCGCCCTCTGGCTCCGACTGACCGGCATGACCTTTTCGCGCATCTCTTTCGCTACTTTTCTGATAGCTACCGCCGCAGCCTGCATGCCGGCTGCGGCCCAGCTGGCCCCGAAGACCGGGGCCGTGGTCACCACCCCCCACGTGCGCGCCGAACTGGTCGCCCATGCGCCCCAGGGCGTGGCGCCCGGCGCGCCGGTCTGGGTCGGGCTGCAGATCACCCACCAGCCCGAGTGGCACACCTACTGGAAGAACGCCGGCGATTCCGGCCTGCCCACCGAGCTGAAGTGGACGCTGCCCGCCGGCGTCTCGACCGGCGAGATCGCCTGGCCGGTGCCCAAGAAGATCCCCGTCGGCACCCTTGCCAACTACGGCTACGAGAACACCGTGCTGCTGCCGGTGCCGCTCGAGGTCTCCACGCTCTACAAGCCCGACGTGGCGCTCACCGGCGGCTCGCCGGCCATGGACATCAAGCTGCAGGCCTCCTGGCTGGTCTGCCGCAAGGAATGCATTCCTGAAGAGGGCGAGTTCACGCTCTCGCTGCCCACGCGCGGCTCGACCGCGCTGAACAAGGCGGCCTTCGACACCGCGCAGGCCGCGCAGCCGCAGCCGCTGGGTGCGCCCGGCACTATCGCCGTCGAGGGCCAGCAACTGAAGGTGCGCCTCGAAGGCCTGCCCGCCGCCGTGCGCGGCAAGACGCTCGAGTTCTTCCCCGAAACGCCCGAGGTGATCCGCACCGCGGCCGTCTCCGGCAAGGACTGGACGCAGGCCTGGGACGGCGCGACCTGGACCGCCACCATGCCGCTGGCCGACCAGCGCAGCGAAAGCCCCACCGCCATGCCGGTGGTGGTGGCGCTGGCCGAGGCCGACCGCCAGGCCGGCCAGCCCGTGGCCTGGCGCGCCGAGGCGCCGGTGTCGGGCACCTGGCCCGCCGCCACCGCTGCGCCGCGCGCCGCCGAGGTGTCGCCCGCGCTGCAGGCGGCGCTGGCCGCCAACGCGGCCCAGGCGGCCCCTGCTGCCGCTGCGCAGGCCCAGCCCGCCGGCACCTTCATCGTCGCCCTGCTCGGCGCGCTGCTCGGCGGCCTGCTGCTCAACCTCATGCCCTGCGTGTTCCCGATCCTCGCGATCAAGGTGCTGGGCTTCGCGCGGCAGGCCGGCAACGCCAGCGCGCACCGCAAGGCGGGCCTGGCTTACACGGGCGGCGTGATGCTGTCGTTCCTCGCGCTGGGCGGCGCCATGCTGGCGCTGCGCGCGGCCGGCGCGCAGCTCGGCTGGGGTTTCCAGCTGCAGTCGCCCGGCGTGGTGGCGGCGCTGGCGGCGCTCTTCACCCTGCTCGGCCTGAACCTGGCCGGCGTGTTCGAGTTCGGCCGCGCGGCGCCGCAGTCGGTGTGCAGCGCGCAGGCCAAGCATCCGCTGGCCAACGACTTCCTTTCCGGCGTGCTCGCCGTGGTGATCGCCTCGCCCTGCACCGCGCCGTTCATGGGCGCCTCGCTCGGTTTTGCCATCGGCCTGCCGGCGGCCCAGGCGCTGCTGCTGTTCGCCGCGCTGGGCCTGGGCCTGGCGCTGCCCTACCTGGTGGCGGGCTTCGTGCCGGCCGTGGCGCGCCTGCTGCCCAAGCCGGGCCCGTGGATGCACACGCTGCGCCGCCTGCTGGCCTTCCCGATGTTCGCGACCGTGGCCTGGCTGGTCTGGGTGCTGGGCCAGCAAAGCGGCATCGACGGCGCGGGCACGCTGCTCGCGCTGCTGGTGTGCCTGGCCGCCGTGGTCTGGGCGCTCACGCTGACCGGACGCACGCGCGTCGTCATCGCCACCGTGATGATCGCCTTCACCGCCGTGCTGGCCGGCACCATCGGCCGCAACATCGTGCAGGTGCCCGAGCCGACTGCGAAGCTGGCCTCGGCAGCACCGAACGACGGCGAGCGCTGGCAGCCGTGGTCGGCCCAGCGCGTGAGCGACATGGCGGCCGCGGGCCGGCCCGTGTTCATCGACTTCACCGCCGCCTGGTGCGTGACCTGCCAGTACAACAAGAAGAGCACGCTGGCCGACGCCGAGGTGCTCGCCGACTTCGACACGAAGCAGGTCGCCATGCTGCGCGCCGACTGGACCCGCCGCGACCCCGCCATCACCGCCGCGCTCACCGCGCTGGGCCGCAGCGGCGTACCCGTGTACGTGCTGCAGGCGCCGGGCAAGGCGCCCGTCGTGCTGACCGAAATCCTCAGCAAAGACGAGGTGCGCGCCGCGTTGGCAGCGCTTTGAGCGCCGATGCAGTGAATTGAAACGAGATGACAACGCCGCTGTCATGGGTTGTCACACGCACTTGAAGAAACCGTTCTAAGCTGCAGTTGTTGTTTGGAATTTTGTTTTTGGAGTTCAAGCTGGCCATGACGCTCTCGCCCACTGTCGACTCACGCTCCCTTCGCGCCGCGCGCCAGGCACGCGCCGCCCTCAGCCGCGCTTCCCGCCGCGCCGTCGTGGCTGCCGCCGTCGCGCTGGGCGCCACCTTCCTCATGGGCACCAACGCCTTCGCCGCGCCCGCCGTGGGCCAGCAGGCGCCCGACTTCGTGGCCGTCGACACCACCGGCGCCAAGCACAAGCTCTCCGACTTCGCGGGCAAGTTCGTGGTGCTCGAATGGACCAACCCCGGCTGCCCCTTCGTGCGCAAGCACTACGGCAGCGGCAACATGCCGGCCACGCAGAAGGCGGCCACCGACAAGGGCGTGGTCTGGCTCGCCATCAACTCCACCGAACGCGCCGCCAGCGACTACCTGAAGGCCGACGCACTCGACGCCTGGATGAAGTCGCAAAAGGCCTCGCCCACCGCCGTGCTGATGGACGAAGACGGCGTGATCGGCCAGGTCTACGGCGCGCGCACCACGCCCCACATCTTCATCATCGATCCCAAGGGCACGCTGGTGTATGCCGGCGGCATCGACAGCATCGCCTCGGCCCGCGTGGACGACATCAAGACCGCCACCAACTACGTGAACCAGGCGCTGGGCGAAGTGACCGGCGGAAAACCGGTGTCGATGGCGAGCACGCGGCCGTACGGGTGTTCGATCAAGTACAAGAGTTGAGCGTGCGGGCGCCGTGCCCGCTGTGAATCACGCTCAAGGCAGAGCGCAGCATTCCTTTCTTGCGTCTTCGATGAGGCGCTGTTTCCCGGACTGAAACAGGCCCATTCTTCTTCACTACGAATGACAAATCCCACGGCTGGTGAATGCGGTGCGTGGAGTTTGACGATTGTTATCAGTGTGATCGCGAGGCGACTCGCAAACTGCGCGACCTGTTTTCCTCCCAAGGAAGTCGTCGATGCCGCGCACGCTGTCTGTTTCTTCTGCTGCGATCCCTGTTGTTCTTGGTCAGGCTGCACTGGAGCCCGTGCGGCTGTCGGGGCATGAAGGGGTCAACAGCCTCTTTGCCTACGAGCTCTTTCTCAAGACCCCGGATGCGCTGGCTCTGTCCGGCGTCTCTTCCTGCGCCGACTTCGACCTGGATGCCTTCATCGGCCAGGAGATCAGCTGCGAGATCGAACTCGATGGCTCTTCCCCTCGCCAGCTCAACGCCCTGATCACCGACGCAGCCCTGTGGGGCGAGGAAGGGCGCCACGCCCAGTACAAGCTCACCCTGCGTCCCTGGCTGCACCTGGCCACCCTGCGCACCGACTGCAGGATCTTCCAGAACCTCAGCGTCGTTCAGATCCTGGACGAACTTCTGGGCGGCTACGCCTTCTCCGTGGACAAGCGCCTGATCGAGCACTACCCCGTGCGCGACTACCAGACCCAGTTCAACGAGAGCGACTTCGCCTTCTTCTCCCGCCTGTGCCAGGAATGGGGCATCAGCTACCACTTCGAACATTCGGACGGTAAGCACCGCCTGGTGCTCTCGGACGCCATGGGCGCCTATGCGGCTGGCGATCCGCTGTACGAGCATGTGGAATACCACGCCCCGGGCTGGAAGATCGATGCCGAGTACATCCACAGCTTCGTTCCCCAGCACCAGCTCACCAGCGGGAAGTACGCCACCCGGGACTACGACTACACCCGGCCCAGGGCTGATCTGAGTGTCTCGAGAAGCGATCCGCGCCCCACTGGACAGGCAGAGGGCGAGGTTTACCAGTGGCATTCATCGGGAGCTGGGGGCAGTCACTACGCCCAGCCCAACGCGGGTGCAGATGCAAGCGCCGATCCTCACAGCGAAGGCCACTTGCTCTCCCTGCTGCGCATGCAGGCACTGCGCACCCATGGCGCCAGAGCCCAGGCCAGCGGCAACCTGCGGGGCATGGTGCCCGGGTGCACCTTCCAGCTGAAGAAGCACCCCAGGGAGTCGGCCAACGCCGAATACCTGATCCTGGACACCCGCTTGCTCATCGAGGACGTGGCCGAAGACAGCCAGAACCGAGAAGCCACTGTCGACCGCAAGCAGCAATGGCGCGTGCAGGTGGACTTCACGGCCCACCCGGTGAACGAACCATTACGCCCAGAGCCGACCCAGCCCAAGCCCGCCATGGTCGGCCCGCAGGTGGCGCTGGTGGTGGGCCCCGAGGGCCAGAACCTGTGGACGGACGAGCTGGGGCGCATCAAGGTGCAGTTCCCTTGGGACCGGCAGGGACAGAAGAACCAGCACAGCAGCTGCTGGGTGCGGGTGAGCTCGCCCTGGGCGGGCAACCAGCTCGGGGGCATCCAGATCCCGCGCATCGGGCAGGAAGTCATCGTGGGCTTCATCGCGGGAGATGCGGACCTGCCCATCTGCATGGGAAGAGTGCACAACCAAGTGAACCTGCCGCCGTGGCAACTCCCCTGGCCAGAGCGCATTGAGCGGGTTCAGGAGCCGGGAGCTGACCGAGGGCGGAGGCAACGGTGCGGCGGGCAGGTCGAACCACCTGATCCTGGATGACACGGCCGAAAAAATCCAGGCGCAGCTCAAGAGCGATCACCAATCCAGCAGCCTGAGCCTGGGGGCGATCACGCGCATCGAGGACAACGCGGGCAGAAAAGACCCCAGGGGTGAGGGCTTCGAGCTGAGGACTGACGCCCATGGCGTGCTCAGGGCGCAGGACGGCATGCTCATCACCACCGAAGCAAGGGGCAACGCGGCGAACCATGCCAAGGACATGGGGGAGACGGTTCAGCGACTAAAAGCAGCGCAAGATCAGCACGACGCGCTGGCCGAAGCAGCGCAAGTGCACAAGGCACAAGAGCAAGGCACCGATCAAGACATCGTGCAGAAGGCCTTGAAGGCGCAGAACGCCGCGATTCAAGGCAAGGAAGGCCAGGACGAGGATGGCCGCTTTCCTGAGCTGAACGAACCACACCTCGTGCTCGCCAGCCCCGCGGGCATCGAGGCCAGCACGCCCGGCAGCATTCACTTGCACACCGGAGAGCACACAGCCTTCACGAGCCAGGGGCACACCTCCATCGGCACCGCCAAGCGCTGGCTGGCCAGCGCAGCCGAGGGCATCCGCGCGTTCACGTACAAGAAGGGCGTCAAGCTCATCGCGAGCGAAGACCCGATCGAGATCCAGGCGCACAGCGACGAGGTGGTTCTTGTTGCGCACAAGGACGTCGTCATCAAGAGCGTGGAGGGCGAGCTGCACATCGCCGCCAAGAAGAAGGTCGTGCTCATCGGTGGGGGCAGCTACTCGGAGTGGAGCGAGAGCGGCATCAAGCATGGCACTGCCGGCACCTGGCAGGAGCATGCGGCGCTGCATGCGCAGGTCGGGCCTATGAGCCTCGACGCGCTGTATCCGGTATTTCCCCAGGCAGGCTTTGCCGAGAAACAGAATCTGATCGAAGAGCACTTCGTGTTGATCGAGCACGCGGGTGGACTGCGCTTGCCAGAGCAAAAATACCGCATCACCTTCCAAGGCGGCAGAACCATCGAGGGCAAGTCCAACGACCAGGGCGAGACCGAGGTCGTACAGAGCATGGTGCGTCAAATCACAACCGTGGAGGTGCTGCGAAATTCAGAAGATGGAGTGCTGGCCAGCTACACGCCCTTTGTGCAAACGCCCGCGACACAGACCTACGAGCACGATGGTGGTGTGGTGGCCGAGCAGCGCACGCCAAAGAAGAAAATTGGGGGCAAGGACCACGAGGCCAATGAAGACAAGGCCACCAGCGAAGGCAAAGCACCGGTTCACACCAGTTGCGATCCGAACAACTGGGGGTTGCGAAAGAGCGAGCCGAAGGCCAAGGATGCGACGCGCTGGGAGTACCCAGTGATTGGCGCCTATGTGAAGGCCATCAAACCGGCGTTGATGGCGCTCAATTGGAAGGAAGCGACTTGGCCGTTGGGTGAAGAGGATTTCAAGAGCCTGCTTGGAACACTCAGGGCGAATATCGGGGGCGCACTCGCCACAACGTCGTTCGGCCTGCCAGAGGGGGCGATGCCGACATTTTTGATACCGAGAGACTCCGAGGCCATTGCGCTTGGCATGAAGCCCGACGACAAGGATCTCAAGGGGCAGATGCGCACCAACGACTGGTTGCTCGTGGCCTGCAAACGCGGAGTCACGTTCATGATCGATGCTGCAAAGAGCGGTGACTCCACAGAGTTGACGGAGTGCGTTCGAGAATTCGCTAGCACCATGTACCACGAGGCACGCCATGCGCAGCAGTTCTTCTGGGTGGCAGCCATGGCGCAGCAGTTCCCCGATGACTACAAGAATCTGCCCAGCATGCGGGGATTCTGGAAGAGCGTGATGCCTTCCAGAATATTCGAATTGGCCGGCACAACCCCCGTGCCCAATGAGCCCAGCGCTCGCGCGGGACTACACCGCATGGTCATCGGCATGTACTACTGGCAACTGACCCGCATCGCGGCGCATGTCAAACGCGACCCTCCCACCGTGAACAAGCCCATCGCGTTCTCCGACATTCTTCCAATCGAACTTCCCCTGGCACGAAAGGCTGCCTATGACCTCCTTGAAAACGTGGGCCTCGGCGGCCTGTCCATCGACGTGGATGCGATGGCCAAAGCCGAGGGAGGTGGCACCGGCTACCGCATGCAGCCTTGGGAAGAAGACGGCTTCGCGTGCGACGAACTGGTCAAGCGCCTTTGGGTCGGTGATTCTGACAATCATCTACCTGAACCCGGCTTTTGCACAACTGCGCTCCGCTACGCCCTTAGAGGTCGGGGTAGCGGCACCTCAGAAGCAGCCAGCCATGCGAACTGAAGCCGAGAAGAAATCCCAGCGCGAGGCCTACAAGGAGGAGGCTCAAAGAGCCCAGGATGCCTATGACAACTTCCGCTACACCGACGCGCAGCGCGAGCAGACGATCGAGTTCATCGCGGCGGCGATGAGGGTGATTCGTGGCGAGGTCGAGTTCGACAGCTTGAAACGCTTGCTGCCTGTCCTGCGCACGGGCATCGGGCTGAAGCCAAACACCAGCGCCAGATTTGATTTCGACTCGAGTTTCTTGAATAAGTGGACCGGCATCGACATGAGCACGATTCCGAAGCGGGATGGCAGCGCGGGCTTCGAACCTGTGTGGTTCCAGATCGACTTCGGCCCCGAAATGAACATCCCGCGCGAGCGCCTGGAGACGCTGCTGCAGCTCAAGGTCGTACATGGGTGGACCATGGACGGGGGAAATCTTCGGTGGGAGATGGCTCCGCTCCATGGCTTGCCATATTTCAATGGCGGCTCATTCCTGTATTCACCCCTGAAGCAGCCACAGGAGGATTTTGATGTTGAAGTCAGATTCACCTACCTGAACGGCCCGGACAAGGATCCCTGGACAGCGCAGAGGCTTGTGCGTCTTCAAATCATCCGCGACTACTTGACGCCCGAGCAGATCAAGAAGCGCAACGACCAGAAGCTCCGCCATCTGCCTCAGACCGGTGAGCGCGCCCCGAAGGACGGGCACTACGCGGCGGTGTTTGCAGACGACGCTTTGACCGCTTCGCCCCCTTGAGCAGCGCACATGCACCTATAGCGAAGGCCAGTGGCTAGGAGTGATGGATGCCCCAAACCCCACGACCAGGCAGCGGCAACCTGTGTACGCGTGGTGGCAGTTGCTGGGGTCCGATCGACTGGCGACCGAACTGAATAGGCTTTTTCCATCGAGCGGACAACAGAGGCTTTGAACAGAGCCGCAGTGCACGAGAGGCCGCAAATGACCTTTAAGACGTCGGCCTTGGCGGCCTGTCCATCGACCTGGATGCGATGGCTAAAGCCAAGGGAGGCGGCTCTGGCGACCACATGCCCCCTTGGGAAGAAGACAGCTTCGCATGCGACGAGTTGGTCGAGCGCCTTTAGAGCGGTGATCCTGACAATCTGCTGCCTGAACCCGGCTTTTGCACAACTGCTCTCCGCTACGCCGTCCAGGCCCGGGAGAGCAGTACCCCGGGAGGAATCAGCCATGCAAACTGAAGCCGAGAAGAAAGCTCAACGTGCGGCGTACAAGGTAGAGGCGCAGAGGGCTCAGGCTGCCTATGACAACTTCCGCTACACCGACGCGCAGCGCGAGCAGACCATCGAGTTCATCGGTGCGGCCATGCAGGTGATTCGCGGCGAGGCTGAGTTCGACAGTCTGAAGCAGTTGCTTCCTGTCACCGGCACGGGTATGGGGTTGAGGCCGAACACCAGCTCCAGATTCGATTTCGATTCGGATTTTTTGAACAAGTGGACCGGCATCGACGTGAGCACGATCCCGAAACGGGATGGCGGCGCGGGCTTCGAGCCAGCGTGGTTCCAGATCGATTTCCGTCCCCCAATGAACATCCCACGCGAGCGCCTAGAGGAGCTGCTGCAGCTCAAGGTCGTGCATGGGTGGAGCCCGGACGGGGGTAACCTTCAATTTGAAATGGCCCCGCTTCATGGCTTGCCCTATTTCAATGGCGGCTCATTCTTGTACTCACCGCTGAAGCAGCCACAGGGGGATTTTGATGTTGAGGTCAGGTTCACCTATCTGAACGGCCCCGACAAAGATCCCTGGACCGCCACGAGACTCAGTGATATTCAAATCCGTCGCCAATATCTGGTCTCAGAGCCCGTCAAGCTGCGCTGACCAGTAGTTCGACTTCCATCCCCGACGGTGATCCATGGCAACTCCTGGCCGATTTCAATCGACATGAGGACTGAAGACCCTTCCTTTGGATTGCGCCGCACAAGGCACCTGCACAAGCGCCCAAGCACGCGCGGCGCTGCATTGACAGCTACCTGACTCCCTTCGTCAGGTCCCGGTCGGGAACCCCGACCTACCCTTGGGCCCACAACACCGCCCCAGGGGACACACCATGACTTCCGCGCCTGCCAACGCGCATTCCTCCTCGAAATTCGCCACCGTCCTGCGCGTGACCGGCGGCAACTTCATGGAGATGTTCGACTTCTTCCTGTTCGGCTTCTACGCCACGCAGATCTCGAAGGCCTTCTTCCCCGCGGGCAACGAGTTCGCGTCGCTGATGCTGACCTTCATGACCTTCGGCGCGGGCTTCCTGATGCGGCCGCTGGGCGCGATCTTTCTCGGCGCATACGTCGACCGCGTGGGCCGCCGCCAGGGGCTGATCGTCACGCTCGCACTGATGGCCGTCGGCACGCTGCTCATCGCCTGCGTGCCGAGCTACGCGACCATCGGCGTCATCGCGCCGCTGCTGGTGCTGGTCGGACGGCTGCTGCAAGGCTTCTCGGCCGGCGTGGAACTGGGCGGCGTGTCGGTGTACCTGTCGGAAATGGCCACGCCGGGGCGCAAGGGCTTCTACGTGAGCTGGCAGTCGGCCAGCCAGCAGGTGGCCATCGTCGTCGCCGCTGCGCTCGGCTACTGGCTCAACGTGACCTTCACGCCCCAGGAGATCGGCGACTTCTACTGGCGCATTCCCTTCTTCGTCGGCTGCCTGATCGTGCCGGTGCTGTTCATCATCCGCCGCTCGCTGCAGGAGACCGAGGAGTTCATGGCGCGCAAGCACCGCCCCGACGCGCGCGAGATCTTCCGCTCGATGGTGGCCAACTGGGGCCTCGTGGTCGCCGGGATGATGCTGGTGTCGATGACCACCGTGTCGTTCTACCTGATCACCGTCTACACGCCCACCTTCGACAAGGCCGTGCTGCATCTGAGCACGACCGACGCGCTGATCGTCACGCTGTGTGTGGCCATTTCCAACTTCTTCTGGCTGCCGGTCATGGGCTCGCTGTCGGACTGCGTAGGGCGCAAGCCGCTGCTCGTGCTGTTCACCGTGCTGACCATCCTCACGGCCTACCCGTCGCTCAAGTGGCTGGTCGGTGCGCCGAGCTTCGCGCGCATGCTCGAGGTGGAGCTGTGGCTGTCGTTCCTGTACGCCAGCTACAACGGCGCGATGGTGGTGGCGCTCACCGAGGTGATGCCGGTCAGCGTGCGCACCGCGGGCTTCTCGCTGGCCTACAGCCTTGCGACGGCGCTGTTCGGCGGCTTCACGCCGGCCATTGCCACAGGGCTGATCGAGATGACCGGCGACAAGGGCGCGCCCGGCCTGTGGATGACGGCCGCCGCGGCCTGCGGGCTGATCGCGACGCTCATGCTGTACCGCCGCAACGTCGACCCGGCCGACGCGGGCCGCGTGCCCGTCGTCTGATCCCCGGGCATTGACCCAGCGCGCACCGGCCGTTGACCGGGAGCGCACCGCCCCTGCCGCCCCGGGTGGAAGTACCGATGATGGCGCGCGCCGACCTGCCTATCCTGCACCAGCGCTTCCGGCGCCCCCAGGGAACCACGGCATGAACGCACACCACTTCAGCACCCGGCTCGAACACCCGGCCGACCGGCAGGCCTGCTGGGGCCGCATCAACGAGTCGTACTTCGGCGCGCTGCGCGTGCAGTGCCTCGACCCCGGCCCGTTCGACGCGCGCATGGACGCCTACGAGCTCGGGCCGCTGGGCATGTTCATGATCGAGGCGCCTTCGCACCGCGTGGCGCGGCCCGACACGCACCGCGAGATCGCGCTCGACGAGCACTACAAGCTGGTGCTGCAGCTGGAAGGCCACGGCCACATCTCGCAGCGCGACCGCGAGTTCCACCTGCACCCGGGCGACTGGAGCCTGTACGACCCGCGCGTGCCCTACGCCATCACCAACCCCGAGCGCTCGCGCCTGCTGGCCATCACGATCCCGCGCCACCAGTTCAAGGGCATGAAGATGCCCGATCTGCACACCTGCGAAGCCCACACGCCCGCCATGCAAGGGCTGTACGCGGTGCTCGGGTCGTTCCTCACCTCGCTGGCCGACCAGCTGCCGTCGCTGCCCAACGCCGTTGGCCGCTCGGTCAGCGACACCGTGCTGGGCCTGCTGGCCTCCACGCTCGCCACGCACGCCGACGAGCAGTTCGGCGCGCAGCCGCTGCCCGGCGTGCTGAAGGCGCGCGTGAAGCAGTTCGTGCACGCGCACCTGGCCGACCCGGCTTTGTCGCTCGACCTCATCGCGCAGCAGCTGCGCTGCTCCAAGCGCTACCTGCACCGCGTGTTCGAGGACGAAGACCAGACGCTCGACCGCTTCATCTGGCAGATGCGCCTGGAGCGCTGCAGCGAGGCGCTGCGCCAGGCTGCGGGCGGCCGCGCCTCGGTGTCCGAGATCGCCTTCGCCTGGGGCTTCAACAGCAGCGCGCATTTCTGCCGCGTGTTCAAGGCGCAGTACGGCGTGTCGCCGCGCGAGTTCCAGCGGCGCGAGGCGCAGCGGGCGGCGTCGCCGGCGCTGACGCACTAGGCGACCCCCTTCAGGGGCTGCCCACGATCCCCGACACGTCCACGATGTACATCTGCCGCTGCGATTCGTGCACGGAGTCGATGCACACCTGCAGTCCGTCACGGCGCCAGCGCGGGTGCAGGTCGCACCGGTTCTCCTTGCTCAACGCCGGCGAGGCGTAGAAGCTGCCCAGGTCGTGGCGACGGCCGGTGGCCATGTCGAACAGGAACAGCACGCGCTCGTGCGTGCGGGCGTCGGGGTAGGTGTCGCTCAGCAGCCAGCGCGTGTTGACCGGCGAGAAGGTCATGTGGCCGTTCTCCACCAGCACGCCGTCGCCGATCACGCGGACCTCGCCGCCCACGCGGTCGTGGTACAGGTGGTAGTGGATCTTCCCGGCGTGCGGGCCCCACACGATGATGTGCGCGTCGTCCTGCCACAGCGGGTGCGAGATCTGGTACTCGGACTTCTCGTAGTCGAAGGTGCCCACGGCCGTCGGATCGAAATCGTCCGCCAGCTGCGGCAGCGGATGGTCGGAGCACTCCAGCAGGCGCAGGTCGGAGCCGTCCGGGTTCATCGTGAGCAGGCGGTGCAAGAAGCAGGTCTCGTCCTCGACGCGCTCGGTCCAGCGGTGCAGGAACAGCACGCGCGACGACGACGGGTTGACCTCGATGTGGCTCACCCAGTGGATCGCCTTGTCCATCGACGCGCGCGGATGAAACCGGCGCAGGTCCTGGTAGCTCAGCAGCAGCCGCGCCGTGCCGGTGGCCAGGTCGGTCGCGTGGATGCCGTCGTCGGCCGGTGCGAGCGGCAGCTCGAACGGCCCGCCGGCCTCGCTGTAGCCGATGGTGCGGTGCGCGATGTACAGGCGCCGGTAATCCACGCTCAGGGCCCAGCGGCTGTCGGGCGCCACGACGTAGATCGGCAACGGCAGCAGGCGCCGGGCGCCGGTGTCGACGTCGAGCACCGTGGCGCCGAAGCCGGGGTAGAACGCATCGGCATCGCCGGTGCGGCTGTTGTAGACCAGCTGGCGGCCCGGTGCACCGTCGAGCCACTGCAGCTGGCTGCCCATCTGCCAATTCCATGCGGTGGTGTCGCCGACTGCATGGAAGCGGTCGTTGTCCTGGAGGTCGAAGTAGCCGATGCGTGCTGCCGCCGTCGGCGTGAGTTCGGCGTCCATCCAGGGCACCTGCTGCGCCAGCAGGTAGCGCCCGCTGCGGTCCCAGGCGCTCTTGTTGTAGTAGCCGAAGAAATGGTGCTGCGCGCCATCGCCCACGCGGCGGCAGGGTGCCGGCGCGAGGCGGGGTTGCTCAAGAAGTGGGTTCGACGACATGGGCTCACTCCGCGGCAATGCGGCCTTGCTGGATCACCTTGTCCCAGCGCAGCTTCTCGGCGGCGATGAAGCGCGTCGCGGCGTCGCGCGTGTTGGCCACCGGCGTCATGCCCTGCTCCGACAGACCCTGGCGGAACTCCGGCGCGGCGACGATCTTGCGGATGTCGGCATTGAGCTTGTCGGCAATGGCGTCGGGCACCTTGGCGCTCACCGCCACCGTGGTCCACGAGGTGGCCTCGAAGGCCGCAAAGCCCGACTCGATCGCGGTCGGCACTTCGGGCAGCGCCGGCAGGCGGGTCTTGCCGGTCACGGCCAGCGCCTTGAGCTTGCCGCCGCGGATGTGGGCCAGCGTGGTCGGCGGGTTCTCGAACATCAGCTGGATCTGCCCGGCCAGCAGGTCGTTCAGCGCGGCCGTGCTGCCCTTGTAGGGCACGTGCACGATCGGCGCGTTGGCCGTGAGCTTGAACAGCTCGCCGATCATGTGCACGGACGATCCCACGCCGGCCGAGCCGAAGTTGATGGTGTCCGGCTGCTTGCGCGCCAGCGCCACCAGCTGCTTCAGGTCGTTGGCGGGCAGCGCGGGATTGGCGACCACGACGTGCGGCATTTCGGCCAGCACCGTGACCACCTTCAGGTCGGTCGCGGGGTCGTAGCTCAGCTTCTTGAACACGCCGTAGGTCGCGTGCAGCCCGATCGAGCCGAGCAGCAGCGTGTAGCCGTCGGCTGGTGCGTCGGCCACGAACTTGCCGCCGATGTGCCCGCCGGCGCCGGGCTTGTTGTCGACCACCACCGACTGCTTGTACAGCTTGCCCAGCCGGTCGGCCAGCATGCGGGCCTGCACGTCGGAGCTGCCGCCGGCGGTGAAGGGCACCACGAGCCGGATCATCCGGCCGGGGTAGGCCTGCGGCTGCGATGCCTGCGACATCGAAGCGACGCCCAGGGCCAGTGCGAGAAGGCCGAGGCCGGCGGCCCTGCGGGGCCAGTGCTGTGTCATGCGTCTTCCTTGCTGTGCGCCGCGACGGCGCGATGGAGGGGGTGGATAGGGCGCAGTCTAGGAACGCAGCATCATTCTGAAAAATTCATTTTCATTCACAGGCTATGCAGAAAAGATATGCCATGCTTTCTGCCTTGCACCGTGCAGCCCCAGGAGTCCCCGCATGTCGCGACCGTTGAACTTCCGCCAGATCGAGGCCTTCCGCGCCGTGATGCAGACCGGCACCACCACCGCCGCGGCGGCGCTGCTGCACACCACGCAGCCCTCCGTGAGCCGCCTGCTCTCGCAGATCCAGCATGCCACCGGGCTCAAGCTGTTCGACATCCACAAGGGGCGGCTGCGCCCCACGCACGAGGCGCGCCAGCTGTTCGACACGGTGCAGCGCCACTTCCTGGGCCTGGACCGCATCGAGCAGAGCGTGGCGGTGCTGCGCAAGTCGGGCGCGGGCTCGCTGCGCGTGGGCTGCACGCCGGCGCTCGGGCTCGGTGTGATGCCGCAGGTGATCCATGCCTTCTCGCGATTGCACCCCGAGGTGCACGTCAACCTGCAGACCGTCGGCACGCACGCCTTGCGCGAAGGCCTGCTCTACGGCCTGTACGACGTCGCGCTCAGCACCGCCGCCTTCCACGACCCGCAGCTCGACGCGGTCAGCCTGCACAAGGCCAGTGCGGTGTGCGTCGTGCATCCCGGGCACGCGCTGGCGCACCGCGACGCCGTCCATGTGCGCGACCTGAAGCAGCAGGTGCTGCTCACGCTGAATGCCGACGACGAGATCCACCAACAGTTCCAGCGCACGCTGCAGCAGCACCGCATCGAATGCGCCGCCACGGTCGAGACCACCTACTCGGTCACCATCTGCATGATGGCGGCACAGGGCTCGAGCGTCGGCATCGTCAACCCCTACGTGGCGTCCGTGTTCGCGCGCGACCTGAAGATCCTTCCGCTGTCGCCGCGCTGCCCGGTGGAGGTGTCGATGGCCTTCTCGCCGCAGTCGGCGCCTTCGGCCATCGCCGAGGAGTTCACCGCGCGGCTGCGCGACTACTTCCAGGCCTTCGTCATGCCCACCGCACGGAAGGCGCAGAAGGAGCGCGCCTAGGCCGCCGCGAGATAGCTGCTGTGCAGGATCTCCGGCCGACTGCGCAGTTCTTCCGACGAACCCGCAAAGGCCATGCGCCCGCGCTCCAGCACATAGGCACGGCTGGACACGGCCAGCGCCACCGTCGTGAACTGCTCGATCAGCAGCACGCCTACGCCCTCGCGCGCGACCTGCTGCACCACCTCGACCAGCCGCTTGACCACCGCGGGCGCGAGCCCCAGCGAGAGTTCGTCGATCGCGAGGTAGCGCGGTTTTCCGATGAGCGCCTGCGCGATGCAGACCATCTGCTTCTGTCCACCCGACAGCGAACGCGCGGGCAACGCGAGCTTCACGCGCAGCTCGGGGAACACGCCGAGCACGCGCTCGACCGCATCGGCCACGCCGGCCGCGGGCAATGCGGTGGCGGCTGCACGCAGGTTGTCGAGCACCGACAACTCGCCGAGCACGCGATGCCCTTCCGGCACCACCGCCACGCCCAGCGCGCGCACGCGCTCGGGCCGCTGGCCGTGCAGCGCGTGGCCCTCGACCTCGATGCGCCCGCCCGCGAGCGGCAGCACGCCGCCGATGGCCATCACGGTGCTCGACTTGCCCGCGCCGTTGGCGCCCAGCAGCGCCGTCACCTCGCCCGGCGGCACCTGCAGGTCGATGCCGTGCAGCACGGCCTTGCCGCCGCGCTGCAGGCGCAGATCGGTCACGTTCAGCATGGGGTGGTCACTCCGTTCCCAGGTAGGCTTTGCGCACGGCCGGATCGTCGAGCACTTCGCGCGTGGGGCCGAGCGCGAGGCGGCGACCGAAGTCGAGCACCAGGGTCTGCGTGCAGGTCGCGGCGATCAGATCGACGTCGTGGTCGATCAGCAGCACCTGCGCGCCGCAGAAGGCGTGCACCGCACCGATCGTGCGGCGCAGCACGCCGGCCTCCTGCTCGGTGAGGCCGGCGCCGGGCTCGTCGAGCAGCAGCAGCTTGGGCGCGCCGACCAGCGATTTCGCAAGCTCCAGCATGCGGCGCTGGAACAGGTTGAGGCGGTGCCCCATGACGGTCGCCACGTCGAGCAGGCCGGTGTGCGACAGCGCGCGCGCCACCTGCGAAGCGGCCTCGCCGCGCGCGTGCGGCACGTGGTCGAGCAGCGCGCGCACGTTGTCCCACACGCTGAGGTCTTCCACCACCTGCTCGGTCTGGAACGAGCGGCGCAGGCCGAAGCGCACGCGCGCGATGGGCTTCAGGCCCAGCAGGTCGGCGCCGTCCACCGCCACGCGGCCGGCGCTGGGCGACACGAGGCCGCTGAGCACATTGACCAGCGTGGTCTTGCCCGCGCCGTTCGGCCCGATGAGGCCGCACACGGGCGCATCGAGCTGCGCCGTGAGCGCGTCGATGGCCTTGACGCCGCCGAAGGCGACGGTGAGATCGTCGATGCGGATCATGGCGCGGCGTCCTTGTCCTTCGGCGAAGCGAAGCGTTGGCGCACCGCCTCGAACACACCCATCAGTTGCCCCGCGATGCCGCTCGGCGCGGTGATGAGCGCATGCAGCAGCGCCACGCCGAAGAAGATCATCGCGAGGTAGCCGTTGACGCCGAAGTCGGTCAGCAGCGCCGGCACCGCGCGCAGCAGCAGCCCCGCGATGAGCGCGCCGGCCCAGTGGTACACGCCGCCCACCACCGTGAGCGCGAACAGCATCACCGATTCGCCCGCCGTGAAGGCACGCCCGTCGAGCTGCCCCACGCCGCCCGCGAGCAGCGCGCCGGCCACGCCCGCGCAGAAGCCCGCGAGCCCGAAGGCCCAGGTCTGGTAGCGCAGGATGTTCACGCCGGCCGCCACGGCCGCCGCCTCGCCGCGCCGGATCAGCGCCCACGAGCGGCCCGCGCGCGTGCGCCGGTGCAGCTCGATCAGCGCCAGCACCGCCGCCAGCCACACGGCGACGTAGCGGAAGTACGCGGCGTCCGACAACGCCAGCGCGGGCCTGGGCATCATCAGCCGCTCGCTGCCGAACACGCGGCCCAGCCAGCCGGCACCGCCGTCGGGAAAGCCCGTCACGTTGACGACCACCTGGAAGCCGCCCGCCATCATCATCGTGACGAGCGCCAGGTACAGCCCCTTGAGCCGCAACGCCGGCAACCCCGCGAGCATGCCCACGACGCACGACAGCAGCCCGCCCGCGAGCACCGACAGCTCGAAGGGCCAGCCCAGCCCGTGCCCCGCGCGCAGCGCGACCCAGCCGCCCGCGCCGAGCAGCGCGTACTGGCACAGCGAAACCAGCCCGAGCTGCCCGTAGAGCAGCGCCACGCCGGCCGCTGCGACCGACAGCGCGAGCGACGAGGTCAGCGTCTTGATCCAGTACGCGTTCGCGAACCACGGCACGGCCCAGCCGATCAGCAGCACGCAAGCCACCATCAAGATGAGCGAGCGGCGGGCGCGGCGCGTGGCCTGCGCGAGCGCGGCGGGTGCGGCGTCGGACACGGGCATGGCGCCTTCGAGGATCGACGCGTTCATGCCGACCGCGTCCCCGCGCGGTAGAACGCGATCATCGCCAGCGCGATGAGGAACGGCGTGGCCGTGCGAAAGGCCGCGAAGCCCGGCACCGTGATCGCCAGCGCCTCCAGCACGCCGATGGCGATGCCGCCCGCCACGGTCGCCGGCAGCGAATGCAGCCGGCCGATGATGGCGGCGGCGAAGGCCGGAATCACCAGGAAGGTCAGCAGCGTGGCCTGCAGCCGCACGATGTTGGCCAGCAGCAGCCCGCACACGCCCGCGAAGGCGCCGCTCAAGATCCACGCCACCGTGTCGACGCCGAGCACGCGGATGCCGAGCAGCGCGCTCAGGTCGCGGTCGTTGGCCAGCGCGCGCATCTTCAGACCCACGCGCGTCTTCGACAGCAGCAGGCCGACGCCGCCCATCATCAGCACCGCGAGCGCCAGGCCGAGCGCGCGCGTGTGGGTGAGCCGCACCTCGACCTCGCCCAGCACGAATTCGAGCGCGCCGCCGTCGGTCGGCAGCACGAGGCGGCGCGGCTGCTCGCCCCAGGTCCATTCGGTGAAGCCCACCACCACGAGCGCGAAGCCCAGCGTGGCGATGCTGCGGATGGTCGGGTCGCGGTGCGACAGGCGCGGCGCCAGCAGGCGCCCGTAGGCCAGCGACAGCGCCATGGCCGCGAGCACCGCCGCGCACCACGCCAGGCCCTGCGGCCAGTCGGCTTCGAGCAGCGTCCAGGCCACGTAGGCACCGAGCGCGCCGATGGCCCCGAAGGCGAAGTTCAGCACGCCCGACGAGCGATAGAGCACCACCAGCCCCACGCCCGAGAGCGCGTACACCGCGCCCAGGCCCAGGCCCGAGATGACGAAAGGCAGGTAGTCCTCCATGGCCCGGCGCGCTTACTTCAGGCCCATCTTCTGCTCGTCGGCACGGATGTCGACCAGCTCCGGGTCGTCCGCCGTGAGGCAGCCGCCGGGTGCAAAGCGCCAGCCATTGCCGTCCGGGCTGGCCATGGGCCCGCTGTTGTTCGCGTTGTGGCGGTTGCCGTTGCCCACGTAGAAGGGCTTGCACAGGATGTCGCTGCGGAAGTCGCTCACCTTGCGCAGCGCATCGGTCACGCCGGCGCGGTCGATCTTCTTCGGGTCCATCTTCAGCATCGCCTGCGTGGCCAGGCGCGCGGCCAGGTAGCCGGCCTGCGAGAAGGTGTCGCGCGGGTCGCTCTTGGCACCGTGCTTGTCCATCACCGCGAGCCAGTTCTTGTTGTCGGGCCCGGCCGATTCGAGCGGGTTGAACTCGAGGTTGACGTCGAAGTTGCCCTTCCAGTACGGCCCGATGGCCTTGGGCACGTCGACGTTGTAGGCCGGCGCGGCCGACACGAAGTGGATCTTCTTGCCCAGGTTCTGCTGCTCGGCCGCGGCCAGCATCGGCACGAGGATGCCCTTGGGCACGTTCATGATGATGGTGTCGGGCTTCTTCGCGGCGGCCTGCAGCATGGTCGAGGTGGCGTCGGCCGAGCCGGGGTCGATGGTGAGGGTCTCGACCGTCACGCCGTTCTTCCTGCCCCATTCCTTCGGCCCTTCGCAGGCCCAGTTGCCCAGGCTCGGGATGTTCGGAATGATGCAAACCATCTTCTTCGCCTTGTACTTCTGCGCGGCGTACATCGCGGCGATGGTGGCCGACACGCGCGGCCCGGCGTTCACCGGCACGTAGTTGCGCGCGTTGAAGCACTCGCGCGGCACGCCGGTGCCGGCGATGACCATCACGCCCTCGTCGGCGTACATCTTGGCGTTGGCGCCGCACTCCACGAAGCTGGTGCTGCCCACGAGCGCGACCACCTTGCGGTCCTTCACGAGCTTGGAGGCCACCTGCGCGGCCGTCTCGGGGTTCCACTGGTCGTCGAGCACGAGGTAGTCGACCGGCCGGCCGTGGATGCCGCCGTTGGCGTTGACGCACTTGAAGTACGCGGCCGCCGCCTGGCCCGAGGCGCTGAAGTCGTCGGGGCCGGTCTTGCCGACCACCGCGCCGATGGGAATGGGCTCGCCCGTGGCGGGCTTGCCGGTGTTGAGGCCGCAGTCGGGGCTGGCCTGCGCCCAGGCGCCGCTGAAGCCGGCGAGGCCCAGCGCGCCGGCAACGGCCGACAGCGCGATTCGTCTTTTGCTTTGCATGAGGTGTCTCCTTCTTTCTTGGTGATCGAAACCGGGGCGGGGCTACACCGCCATGCACACGCTCTTGAGTTCGGTGAAGCTCTCCACCGCCGCGCGCCCGAGGTCGCGCCCGCTGCCCGACTGCTTCACGCCACCCAGCGGCAGCGCGTTGTCGAGCACGTTGTGCGCGTTGACCCAGACCACGCCCGCCTGCAGGCGCGGCACGATGCGGTGCACGGCCGAGAGGTCGTTCGACCAGACGCTGGCCGCCAGGCCGTAGGCGCTGTCGTTGGCCAGGCGCACCGCGTCGTCCACGTCGTCGAAGGGCACGACCGTCGCGACGGGGCCGAACACTTCTTCGCGCGCGATGCGCATCGACGGCTGCGCATCGACGAACACGGTGGGCTGCACGAAGCAGCCGCCGTCGAAGGCCTGACGCCCGCCGGTGACCAGCGTGGCGCCCTCGGCCACGGCACCGTCGATGTGCGCCATCACGCGCGCCAGGTGGCGCTTGGACACCAGCGGCCCGAACTGCGCCTTCGGGTCGAAGCCCGAGCCGATGTGCAGGCCCTCGGCCGCCTGCGCGAGCCGGCGCACCACCTCGTCGAACAGGTTGCGCTGCACGTACACGCGCGAGCCTGCCGTGCACACCTGGCCCTGGTGAAAGAAGATGCCGTTGGCCGCGCCCTGCGCCGCCGCCACGGGGTCGGCGTCGCCGAGCACGATGAGCGGCGACTTGCCGCCCAGCTCCAGCGTGAAGCGCGCCATGCTGTCGACGGCCGCGTGGCCGATGTGCCGGCCCACCGCCGTCGAACCGGTGAAGCTGATCTTGCGGACGTCCGGGTGCGCCGCGAGCGCCGCGCCGGCCGTGGCGCCGCGCCCGCACACCACGTTGAGCGCGCCCGGCGGAAAGCCCGCCTCCAGCGCCAGCTCGGCCAGCCGCAGCGCGGTGAGCGGTGTTTCTTCCGAGGGCTTGAGCACCACGGTGCAGCCGGCCGCGAGCGCGGGCGCCACCTTCCACAGCGCGATGGCGAGCGGAAAGTTCCACGGCACGATGGCCGCGACCACGCCCACCGGCTCGCGCCGCGTGTACGTGACCCACTGCGCACCGGGGATGCCGATGGAGTTGTCGAGCGTCTGGCCTTCGAGCTTGGTGGCCCAGCCCGCCATGTAGCGCACGAACTCCGCGCCCGCGCCCACGTCGACCATGCGCGCGATGCCGCGCAGCTTGCCGCTTTGCAGGGTTTCGAGCGCGCTGAGCTCGTCGGCGTGCGACTCGATGAGCGTCGAGAGCGTGTACAGCATGCGCTCGCGGTCGGCCGGGCGCAGCGACTTCCACGCGGCACTCTCGAAGGTGCGGCGCGCGCCGGCGACGGCGGCGTGCACGTCGTCCGCGTCGCTGTCGGGCGCCTCGGCCACGGTCATCTCGGTGGCCGGGTCGACCACCGGCAGGTACTGCCCGTTGCGGGGCACGACCTCGTGGCCGTCGATGTGGTTGCCGCGGCGGCGCTGCGCCAGCAGGCCCACCTGGCCGAGGTGTTCGATCGACAGGTCGCGCAGATTCATGGGCGGGCTCCGTGAAGGGGTGCGAAAGAAAGAGGCGTCACGGCTGCATGGCGCGCGCGACGAGCAGCGTGTCGGTGAACTGCTCGAAGCGCCGCACCTTTCCGCCCTGCACCTGCCACACATGCGTGACGCGGGCCTGCATCGGCTTGCCGGTTTTGCGGTGACGCGCGTGGTAGTCGCCGATGCCGACCACGGTGTCGCCGCCGTCGACCAGCCGCTCGAGCACGAAGCGGTAGCCCTCCCACTCGGCGCCGAGCACCTGGAAGACCTTCTCGACCACCTGCGCGGGGCCGACGTGCGTGCCGGCGCAGGGAAAGCCGGCCATCTCGGTCCACTGCACGTCGTTGGCCACGTCGGCGAACATCGCGGCGAGGTCGTGGCGGTCGGAGGCGGCGTAGTGGTCGGCCACGATCTGGTAAGGGGTGCGCATGACAAAAGCTCCTGGACAACGGTGAGGTCAGACGGGCCCGAACTCGGGCGGGTAGAAGGTCTGCGAGGCCTTGCGCATGAAGGCGCCGGCGGGGTTGTTGGCGATCGCGCCGGTGCCGGTGAGCCCGAGGAACTTGCCGGTCGAGCGGCCGCTCGCGAAGTCGAAGAAGAACACCGATGCGACCGGAATCAGGAACTCGCGGAAGGTGAAGACGTACTGGTCGTCGTCGAACTTCCAGTAGCTCGCGAGATCGACGTCGCCGTGGCCGCGCTGCACGCCCACGAGGCACTGCCACGCATAGCGCTCGGCGCTCAGGTAGGTGTGCTCGTAGGTGTGGTTGGGGCTGTAGGTCTGCCAGGTACGCAGGCCGATGAGGTCGCGCGTGGCGTGCGGTGCACTCCCCGTTGCAGTGCCGCCTTCGAGCGTGCCGGGCCAGAAGTCCTGCGGTACGCGCGGCTGGCCCGCGGCCTCGTCGGCGCCGATGATGCGGCAGCGGATCGCGAGCACGCGGGCCGTGCGCGTGTTGAGGACCACGGTCAGCGCCTCGCTCGGGCGGCTGGCCTGCGTGATGTCGAGGAAGAAGGTGTCGGGCGCGACCTCGATGGCCTCGTACCAGTCGCCCTTGCCTTCGCCGCCGCGTGCGCCGTCTTCGTGCCAGTCGAGCGTGTGCTGCGCGCGCGGCTGCAGCGTGAGCTGGAAGCCGGGCAGCGCGAGCCGCAGCGTCTGGCCGGCGAGTGCGTCGGTGACAGGCAGGCGGTTGGTTGCGATGCCGAGGGCGAACTGGTCGTAGGTCTTCCAGTCGGCGGGCTTGGTGGTGTCGGTGCTCATGGATTGCTTCCTTCTTCTCAGGCGTCGTGCGCGAAGGCGATGGTGGGCAGGTCGACCGCGGACGCACCGCCATCGACCATCAGCGAACTGCCGCTGACCATCGCGGCCAGCGGCGAGGCGAGAAACAGCACGGCATTCGCCACGTCGTCGGGGCTGGCGGCGCGGCCCATCGGCACGTCGCGCGTGACGAGGGCGTAGGCCGCGTCGGCATCGGGCAGGCGGTATTTGTCGACGAGCACCTGCATCTGCTCGTCGGCCATCTCGGTGCGCACCCAGCCGGGGCACACGGCGTTCACGCGCACGCCCTGTTGGCCATAGTCGCGCGCCAGCGAACGCACGAGGCCGATGAGCGCGTGCTTCATGGTCACGTAGCCGACCACGCCCGGCCCCGCGAAGTGGCCCGCGAGCGACGAGAGCACGACGATGTTGCCGCGCCGCGCGATGAGCTCGGGCAGCAGCTCGCGCGCGCAGACGAAGGCGGTGTCGAGGTTCAGGCGCGTGGACAGCGCCCACGAGGCGTCGTCTGTCGACAGCGCGTCGCCCACGCCGTGGCCGCCCGCGTTGGCGACCAGCACGTCGACACCGCCGAAGCGTTCGCGCGCGGCGGCCAGGGCGCGCTGCACGTCGGCGGTGCTGGCCGCGTCGCCCGCCACCGCGAGCCCGCCGAGCCTCGTCGCCACCGCTTCGAGTTGCGCGAGGCGCCGCCCCATCAGCACCACGCGGCCGCCCGCCGCGACGAACTGCGCGGCCACCGCCGCACCGATGCCGGTGCCGCCGCCGGTGATGAAGGCGACCTTGCCGGTCATGGAATTCGGGGAACTCATTCGCTGTGTCTCCTGGTTGGGAAGGACTCTAGGTTTCAGTGCGCTTCGGCGATTGACCGACCGTGCAATCTCAGTTGCCTGACAGCGCGAAGTCCGCGCAGCGCTCGGCCAGCATCACGGTCGGCGCGTTGGTGTTGCCGCTGACGAGCGAAGGCATCACCGAGGCGTCGCACACGCGCAGCCTGGCCACGCCGTGCACGCGCATGCGCGCATCGACCACGGCCATGGCGTCGCGGCCCATTCGGCAGGTGCCGCTCGGGTGGTAGACGGTCTTGGCGCGCTGACGCACGTAGGCCTCGAGGGCCTCGTCGGACATGTCGTCGGCGGCTGACGGCGCCAGCTCTTCGGACACCACCTCGCGCAGCGCCGGCGCGCGCAGGATGCGGCGCGCCAGCTTCACGCCGCGCACCAGCGTGTCGACGTCGGCCTGCGCCTGCAGGTAGCCGCCGTCGAACAGGATCGGCGCCATCGGATCGGTGCTGCGCAGCGCCACGCGCCCGCGCGACTGCGGGCGCAGGAAGCAGGGGTTGATCGACAGGCCGTGGCCGGCCAGCGGTTCGCGGTCGACGTCGCCCACGAGCACGGGCAGCACATGGAACTGCAGGTCGGGCCGGCCTTCGCCGGTGGTGTCGACGAAGCCGCCGCTCTCGACCACGTTCGAGGTGAGCAGGCCGGAGCCGAACATCATCCATTGCAGGCCGTGCTTCAGCGCCGCCAGGCCGCGGTCGTTGCCCAGCAGGCTCACGGGCTCGCGCGTGCGGCCGTAGACCGACACCTCCAGGTGGTCCTGGAAGTTCTCGCCCACGCCGGGCAGGTCTTTCACCACCGGCAGGCCCAGCGCCTGCAGCTGCGCGCCGGGGCCGATGCCCGAGAGCAGCAGCAGCTTGGGCGAGGCGAGCGCGCCGGCCGAGAGGATCACTTCGTCGCGCGCGGTGGCGACCACCTCTTCGCCGCTGCCGTTGCGGCCCGTGCGGTAGACCACGCCGGTGGCCGCGCCGTCCTGCGTGAGCACGCGCAGCACGTGCGCGCCCGTCACCACGGTGAGCTTCGGGTCGTCGCGCACGGCCGCGAGGTAGGTGGCGGCGGTGCTCGCGCGCCGGCCTTCGAAGGTGGTGGTCTGGTAGAAGCCGACGCCGGCCTGAGCGGCGCCGTTGAAGTCGTCGTTGTAGGCCAGGCCGCTTTGCTGCGCGGCGCGCAGGAAGGCCAGGCTCAGCGGATGGCGAAAGCGCGTGTCGCTCACCTTCAGCGGCCCGTTCGTGCCGTGCAGCTCGCAGGCGAAGCGCGCGTTGCCCTCGGCCTTGCGGAACCACGGCAGCACGTCGCGCCAGCCCCAGCCTTCGCAGCCCTGCGCCTCCCAGCCGTCGTAGTCGGCGGGCGTGCCGCGCACGTAGACCATGGCGTTGACCGAGCTGCCGCCGCCCAGCGTGCGGCCCTGCGGCACGAACATCCGGCGGCCGGCGGCGGCGGGCTGCGGCTCGCTCTCGTAGGCCCAGGTGCGCTCGGTGCCGATCACGCGCACGAAGGTGGCGGGCATGTGGATGAAGCGGTCGTCGTCGGGCGGGCCCGCCTCCAGCAGCAGCACGCGGCGCCCGGCGCGCACCAGCCGGTGCGCCAGCACGCAGCCGGCCGAGCCGGCGCCCACCACCACCACATCGAAAACCTGCTGCGCCATGTCCGTTCCAGACTGAAGTTGTTGTCGGGAACGGATGCTCGCGGCTGGCGCGCGCCCTGGCGCATCGGGGCGGGTTGATGCAACGCAAAGTGCGCTGTGGGTCAACTGACGGCGAACGCGGGGGGCCCTGCGACAATCGGGCCATGCCTTTCGCCCCTTTGCAAAACGACACCTTCCTGCGGGCCTGCTGGCGCCAGGCCACCGATCACACGCCCGTCTGGCTCATGCGCCAGGCCGGCCGCTACCTCCCTGAATACGTTGCCACGCGCGCCAAGGCCGGCAGCTTCATGGGGCTGGCCACCAACACCGACTACGCCACCGAGGTCACGCTGCAGCCGCTGGCGCGCTACCCGCTCGACGCCGCCATCCTGTTCTCAGACATCCTCACGGTGCCCGACGCGATGGGCCTGGGCCTGTCGTTCGAGGCCGGCGAAGGCCCGCGCTTTGCGCGCCCGGTGCGCGACGAAGCGGCCGTGGCCGCGCTCGAAGTGCCCGACCTGGACAAGCTGCGCTACGTGTTCGACGCCGTGGGCTCGATCCGCAAGGCGCTGAACGGCCGCGTGCCGCTGATCGGCTTCTCGGGCAGCCCGTGGACGCTGGCCTGCTACATGGTCGAAGGTGCGGGCTCGAGCGACTACCGCCTCGTGAAAAGCATGCTGTACGGCCGCCCCGACCTGATGCACCGCATCCTCGCGGTCAATGCCGACTCGGTGGCCGCGTACCTCAATGCGCAGATCGACGCCGGCGCGCAGGCCGTGATGATCTTCGACAGCTGGGGCGGCGTGCTCGCCGACGGCGCGTTCCACGAATTCAGCCTGGCCTACACCGCGCGCGTGCTCGCCGGCCTGAAGCGCCACGGCCCCGACGGCCAGCCGGTGCCGCGCATCGTCTTCACCAAGGGCGGCGGCCTGTGGCTGGGCGCCATGCGCGCGCTCGACTGCGAAGTGCTCGGCGTCGACTGGACCGTGAACCTGGCCGCCGCGCGCCGCCTCGTGGCCGAAGGCACCGAGGACAAGGCCAAGGCGATCCAGGGCAACATCGACCCGAACGTGCTGTTCGCCCCGCCCGCGGCCATCGAGGCCGAGGTCGGCAAGGTGCTGCAGGCCTTCGGCAAGCCCCACACCGACCGCACCACGGCAGGCCCGACGCACATCTTCAACCTGGGCCACGGCATCAGCCAGTTCACGCCGCCCGACCACGTCGCGGCGCTGGTCCAGGCGGTGCACGACCAGTCGCGCGCGCTGCGCGCTTGAGCTGACAAATGTGAACTGCCGACCGCCCGGTTGGCAGACTCAGCGCCCCCCCGAAAGCCAGTCGTCCGGCGTTTGTCAAGCCCTAAAACGGCCCCGGACGCCCGACTTATGCACAAAACGCGTGTTGCACTGCGCAAGATTATCTGAGGGGCCGTTGGTTCTGCTCCTAAACCAATAGCGACGCTAAGTGGTTGATTTATATAGGTTTTGATTTTTGCTTTTTTTACAGGCATTCCAGCGGAAGCCTTGAAAATCAAGGCTTCGGCGACTATCCAGCCGTCTTGTCAACAAAGTTATCCACAGAAACTCTGGATGACCGCCAAAGCGCTGTGAAATCAACAACTTAAGCGGTCTTGCTCCAAAACGCATTAACAAACCTTGCCAAAAAGGACGCCCAGCCCCTCCACCGAATCGCCGCCCGAAGCCGGCGCGCCGACGGTCACATCCGCCACAAACGTCTCCTGCCCCTGGCGACTCGACATCGCGGTGCAGACGCCCGCGCATGCCGCGCTGGGTGACCTGCTGAGCTACGCTGGCGCCGAACCGCTGGTGCCGGGCACGCTGGTGCGGGTGCCGCTGGGCAAGCGCGAGGTGCTGGGCGTGGTCTGGAACGAGCCGACCTCGCTGGAGGGCGCCGAGCCCGACATGGCGCTCAAGCCCGTGGGCGCCGCGCTCGACGCGCTCGCGCCGCTGGGCGAGGCCTGGCGCGACCTGGTGGCGTTTGCCGGGCGCTACTACCAGCGCTCGATCGGCGAGATCGCGCTGACCGCCCTGCCGCCGCAGCTGCGCGACCTGAGCACGACCCAACTGGCGCGCCGGCTCAAGCGCAAGACCACGGCCGGCCCGGTGGCCGAGACGGCCGAATCCGCGAACCTGATCGCGCTCTCCGACGAACAGTCGGCCGCGCTGGCCCGCATCGAGGCCGGCACCGGCACCTTTTTGCTGGTAGGCAGCACCGGCAGCGGCAAGACCGAGGTCTACCTGCGCTGCGTGGCCGACCTGCTGGCGCGCGACCCCGAGGCGCAGGCGCTGGTGATGGTGCCCGAGATCAACCTCACGCCGCAGCTCGAGGCCCGCTTCAAGGCGCGCTTCGGCGACGAGGCCGTGGTGTCGCTGCACAGCGGCATGACGAACCCCCAGCGGCTGGCGAGCTGGCTGGCGGCGCACAGCGGCGCCGCGCGCATCGTGCTGGGCACGCGCATGGCGGTGTTCGCGTCGATCCCGGGGCTGAAGCTCATCGTGGTCGACGAGGAGCACGACCCGAGCTACAAGCAGCAGGAAGGTGCGCGCTACTCGGCGCGCGACCTCGCCGTGTGGCGCGGCCAGCGCGAAAAGGCCAAGGTGATCCTGGGCTCGGCCACGCCCTCGCTCGAGAGCTGGCACCAGAGCCGGCCGCCCGAGGGCGACGACCCGGGCGGGCGCTATGTGCGGCTGGCCATGCCTTCGCGCATCGGCGCGGGCGCGCTGCCGGCCGTGCGGCTGGTGGACATGAACCTGCAGCCGCCGAAGACGGTGATCTCGGGCGCGCTGCTCGACGCCATCGGCCAGCGCATCGCGCGCGGCGAGCAGAGCATGATCTTCCTGAACCGGCGCGGCTATGCGCCGGTGCTGGCCTGCGGCGACTGCGGCTGGAAGAGCGAATGCCCGCACTGCAGCGCCTACCGCGTGTTCCACAAGATCGACCGCACGCTGCGCTGCCACCACTGCGGCTTCACCGAGCGCGTGCCGCGCGCCTGCCCGGCCTGCGGCAACCCCGACATCGCGCCCGTGGGCCGCGGCACCGAGCGGCTCGAGGAGCACCTGGCCGAGCTGTTCGCGGGCGTGAAGCATGCGGACGGCAGCGCGGTGCGCATCGCGCGCATCGACGCCGACAGCACCAAGAAGCAGGGCGCGCTCGAATCGCAACTCGCCGCCGTGCATGCGGGCGAGGTCGACGTGCTCGTGGGCACGCAGATGATCGCCAAGGGCCACGACTTCCGCCGCATCACGCTGGTGGCCGCCGTGAACCCCGACGGTGCGCTGTTCTCCAGCGACTTCCGCGCGCCCGAGCGCTTGTTCAGCCTCTTGATGCAGTCGGCCGGCCGCGCGGGCCGCGACGCCGCCTACCTCGCGGCGCAAGGCGCTAAGGCCGAGATGTGGATCCAGACGCACCACGCGCCGCACCCGCTGTTCGCGGCGCTGCGCCGGCACGACTACGAAGCCTTCGCCAAGCAGCAGTTGGAGGAACGCCAGGCCGCCGCCATGCCGCCGTTCGCGTTCCAGGCGCTGGTGCGCGCCGACGCGCGCGAGCAGGCGGTGGCGCAGGGCTTCCTGAACCTCGCGGCCGACCAGGCCGAGGCGCTGCCCGGCGCCGACCTGGTCACGCGCTACCCGGCCGTGCCGCTGGCGATCCAGCGCGTGGCGAACGTGGAGCGCGCGCAGATGCTCATCGAAAGCCCCTCACGCGCCGCGCTGCAGCGCCTGCTGGCCGCCTGGCAGCCGCTGCTGCACGAACTGCGGCGCACGCCCGAAGGCAAGGGCGTGATCCGCTGGCTGGTGGACGTGGACCCGCACAGCATCTGAGCGGCGCGTGCGCCTGCGCCTGCTTCAGCGCGGACGCAGGATGCGGTTGCGCAGGCCTTCGGGCTTGTGCAGCAAGGGCGCGGCAGGGCCGGCGACGGCACGCTTGGCGAAGCGCCCGGCGGGTACGGCGGGGCAGTGGCCAGTGCGCTGATGCGCGAGCGCGGCGGCCAGACGCGCCTCGTCCTGATCGCCAAGTGCATGGCCGAAATCGTCGGGCACGAAGCAGGTGGGCGCGATGCCGTCCGGGTAGTCGCCGAAGCCCTTGGCATTCACGCCCTGGAACTGCACGCTGAAATAGGTGGTGCCGCAGTTGTCCTCGGGATAGAAGCCGTAGGGCTTGCCGCAGGTGGTGTCGCCGATCTGGATCACGTCGATGTCGATGCCGCGCAGGCCGTTGATGAACGCCTCGCTGGCCGAGCAGGTGTCGGGGCCCGTGAGCACGTAGACGCGTCGCAGGTCGAGGCTGGGCAGCGGAAGGGGCGGGTCGATGGGAGAAAGAAAGCCCAGGGTGGTGGCCCAGAACGGCGTGGGCGCGAGCGTGTCGCCAGTCACCGGATCGCGCTCGGTGTGCTTGTTGTTGAACCGCACGGTCTCGAAGGTCTTGCCACGCGTCTGCGTCTCGCCGGCGACCATGAAGCCCAGTTGGCTGGCCAGGTCCAGATAGCCGCCGCCGTTGTAGCGCAGGTCGACGACCAGCTCGGTGGCCCGCTGCGCGCGCAGCCACTCCATGGCGGCCTTCAGTTGCAGTTCCGCCGTGCCGATGTGGTCGTTGAATTGCAGGTAGCCGACCGTGCGGCCCTCGTTCGGGAGCGTCTTGACGTTCTGGACGGGGGTCGAGACCACCGGCGCCGCCGTCAGCGTGATGTCGCGCGGGGTCCGGCTACCCGCATCGAGAACGGTGAAGCGCGTGGGTGTCCCCGACACGGGCGAAAAGATCGCTGCATTGAGGGCATCGATGCCTGCCTGTGTGTCGTTGTTCACCAGATCGATGCCGTTGACCTGGAGCACCTGGGCGCCGCGCGGCAGGCCGGCGCCCGTCGTGGCCGCGGGAGAGCCGGGCTCCACGTACGCCACGCGCAGATCGCGCGGCGGGGAGAGGGCAAAGAAAGCCCACTGCGCGCCGTATCCGACGGACGAGCCGGCGCCCGAGAGCGCATTCCACTCCTCGGTGGTGTAGGTGAAATGGAACTGGTCCTTGTCCCTGCCCGAAGGCGTCACGGCGTGGGTCTTGAGCAGGTCGAAATAGTCGGCCGTGGCGTAGCGCGCGGGGTCCAGGTCCGGGACCTCGTCGTACCAGAGATAGGTGTCGTTGACCCACGCGCGCAGCCAGTTGTTCTCGTCGAGCGTGCGGCCGGTCTTGTCGGCGAAGGGCTTGCCGTCGTAGTCGGTGCCGGTGCGCGGCGCCGCGCAGCGGTCCTTGTAGAGGCTCGCGGTCCGGAACACGCCCTCGACCCAGGGCGCGTTGCGCAGGGCATCGCCGTCGTCGGGCACGTCGGGCGGCGTCGTGGGTGGGGTGGTGGTGACGGGGGGCGTGGTGCCCGTGCCGCTGTTCGGCAGGAAGCCGACGCCAGAGCCGCCGTCCCCCCCGCCGCCGCAGGCGACGAGCACGGCCATCGGAACGGCCAGCAGCAGAAGACGGGCGAAACGAAAACGTGGGGAGAAAAGAGGCACGGCGAGATTCCTGGAGGGCGGTAAGGCGCCGCCATCCTAGGAAGCTCTGCGTCGTTGCGCATTGGACCAAAGTCCTAGGCGCTGCACGAACGCGCCGCGCCGGTCGTCAGTGGTAGCCGGTGGGCTCCTTGCCCATGTCGACGTAGCGCAGCTCGTTGTGCCGTCGCCGCGCAATGCTGTTCGGCCAGGCGAACACGACGAGGCTCAGCGCGGCCAGCGCGAGCGCGGCGCCCGTGCCGATCGTGCCGGCATGCCAGAACCAGCCCACCGCAGCGAGCCAGGCCAACCACATCAGGATGCGAACCAGTATTGCCATCGCGCGCCCCACTTGGACCCTTCACACCTTGGACTCGGAACCACTGTAGCAGTGCAACTGCATACGCAAGCATTCATCTGAAGAGATAACGCACGGTATGCCTTTAGACATGCCCTGGGATTACCCCGAAATAATCTGCAAAAAGAGTTGACGGTACCCCCGCCCTTGCACAAGCTGTGCCTGTGCGGTTCCATCGCTGGGTCCGCGGTGTTTCGTGCCCGCTCGCTTGATGCAAAGGTCGCCGTGAAATCGTCGTCTCTTCTGGCTGGGGTTGCTGTGGCTGTCGCCGTGTCGCTCTCGTACCTTGCCGCTGCGGGGTCCGCGGGTGCGGCGGAGCTCGAACTGCAGGGTCGGCGGCTGGTGGTGTCGGGCACGCTCGATGGCAGCAAGGTCAAGGCCTTCACCGAACTCCTGAGCAGCGGCACGGTGCGCACCGTGGTCTTCGAAGACTCGTTCGGCGGCACCGCCGAAGCGGCCGGCGCGTATGCCGACGCGATCCGCGAGAGCGGCGTGCAGACCGAGGTGCGCGGCCATTGCATGGCGGCCTGCGCCTATGCCTTCCTGGCCGGCAAGACGCACCGCTTCGGTCACGGCCTGCAGGTCAACGGCATCCTGGTGCCGGTGGCGACCCGCCCCACGGCGGCCGAGCTGGCGGTGCGCTGGCGCGGCGAGGAAGCCCGCAAGACGCTGGCCGATTTCACGCCCGCCCCCGGCACCACCGACGCGGCCCGCCCGATGGAAGCCACCGCGCCCGCCCCCAAGGACAACTGGCAGCCGGACCACGGCGTGCTCTTCACGGCCAGCCCGACGCTGTTCGGCCGCATCTACAACACCTACTACTGCGACGGCACGCAGGGCCGCGATTTCTCGAAGTGCGAGCGGCTCTCCGACGCCGATCCGTACAAGCTCGGCGTGCTGACCGAGTGACGCCCCCGGTCAGCGCAAGGCGCCGACCGCCACCGGGAAGGTGAAGAACGCCGCCACCGTCGTCCACAGGATGATGCGTGCGATGCGGCCGTTGTCGGCGCCGAAGCGCTCGGCCAGCATCGACACGTTGCTCGCGCTCGGCAGCGCCGCAACCAGCACGATCACGGCCAGCGCCGACGGTGCCAGCGGCAGCCCCAGCGCGATGGCACCACGCCCCAGCGCCCAGACCGCCAGCGGATGCAGCACCAGCTTCACCAGCACCACGGGCAGCACGTCGGCCAGCGGCGCTTTCGGCGTGGGCCCGGCGCCGGTGCCCATCGCCGCCGCCACCATGGCGCTGGCGCCGTGCTCGCGCGCCAGCAGCGCCGAGCGCGCCAGCACCGCGCCGATGGTGAAGAGCGCCACCGGCGAGGCCGCGTCGGCCAGCATGGCGATCGTGCGCTCGACCGGCCCGGGCAGCTGCCAGCGCACGGCCGACAGCAGCACGCCCAGCAGGATCGACCACGGCATCGGGTTCACGAGAATGCCGCGCAGCGCCTTGCGCGCGGCCAGCGTGGCGCCGTGCCGGCCCGCGCTGCCGGCACCGTCGAGCCGCGACAGCGCGATGCACAGCGACGAGGTCACGACCAGGTCGAACGCGATGGTGATGATGATCGGCCCGGCCGCCTGCGCGCCCAGCAGCGCCACCAGCAGCGGCACGCCCATGAAGCCGGTGTTCGGAAAGGCCGCCACCAGCGCGCCGAAGGCCGCGTCGTTCCAGCCGATGCGCGCATTGCGCGTGAACAGCACCACGCCCGCCACCACGGCCAGCGCGCAGATGCCCCAAATCAGTGCAACGCTGCCGTCCAGCAGCTGCGCGATGGGCGTACCGGCGCCGAAGCGCAACAGCATGCAGGGCAGCGCGAAATACAGCACGAAGGTGTTGAGCCCCGGGATCGCATCCAGCGGCAGGATGCGGGTGCGGGCGGCGGCGTAACCGGCCGCGATCAGGGCGAAGAAAGGAAAAGTAACAAGGAAAACAGGCAGCACGCCGGCATTGTCGTCCTCCTTCGTCGCGCGATGCCCGCTGACACGGACGGCCGCAGCCGGGCCCGTATCATTGCCCGCTTTGCGACGGCCGCGCCCTGCGGCCCCTCCTGCCTTTTTCGCGTTCCCGCTTTCCCGGTTCCCCCTCCCCCATGTCCCACGGTCTCAATCTCGCCCAGCAAGAAGCGGTCAACTACATGCACGGTCCCTGTCTGGTGCTCGCAGGTGCGGGCTCGGGCAAGACGCGCGTGATCACGCACAAGATCGGCCGGCTGATCCAGTCGGGCCTGAAGCCCGAGCGCATCGCGGCCATCACCTTCACGAACAAGGCGGCCGCCGAAATGCGCGAGCGCGCCAAGGACCTGATCGGGCGCGACGCGCGCAAGGTGGTGGTGTGCACCTTCCACGCACTGGGCGTGCGCATGATGCGAGAAGACGGCCACGTGCTGGGCCTGAAGAAGGCCTTCAGCATCCTGGACGCCGACGACGTCACCAAGATCCTGAAAGACTGCGGCGGCACCGTCGACATCGCCACCGCCCGCATCTGGCAGTGGACGATCAGCAAGTGGAAGAACATGGGCCTGAACGCTGCGCAGGCCGCGGCCGCCGCGGTGGACGACAACGAGCGCATCACGGCCGAGATCATGGTCCAGTACGAAGAGCGGCTGCAGGCCTACCAGAGCGTGGACTTCGACGACCTCATCGGCATGCCGCTGAAGCTGCTGTACGAGTTCCCCGAAGTGCGCGCCAAGTGGCAGGCCATGCTGGGCCACATCCTGGTCGACGAATACCAGGACACCAACGCCACGCAGTACGAAGTGCTCAAGGCGCTGGCCGGCGAGCGTGGCCAGTTCACGGCGGTGGGCGACGACGACCAGTCGATCTACGGCTGGCGCGGCGCCACGCTGGACAACCTGAAGAAGCTGCCGGTCGACTACCCGACGCTCAAGGTCATCAAGCTGGAGCAGAACTACCGCTCCACCAGCGCCATTCTTCGCGCGGCCAACAACGTGATCGGCCCCAACCCCAAGCTGTTTCCGAAGACGCTGTTCTCCGAACTCGGCGAAGGCGAGCCGGTGCGCATCGTCGATGCCGACACCGAGCTGCACGAGGCCGAGCGCACGGTGGCGCGCATCATCAGCCTGCGCGCGGGCGACACGGTGTCGCAGGGCAAGCAGTACAAGGAGTTCCGCGACTTCGCGATCCTGTACCGCGCCAACCACCAGGCGCGCATCTTCGAACAGGCGCTGCGCAAGGCACAGATTCCCTACAAGGTGTCGGGCGGCCAGAGCTTCTTCGACCGCGCCGAGATCAAGGACCTGTGCGGCTGGTTCCGCCTGTGGGTCAACAACGACGACGACCCGGCGTTCCTGCGCGCCATCACCACGCCCAAGCGCGGCATCGGCCACACCACGCTGGCCAGCCTGGGCAGCTTCGCGAGCCAGTACAAGCTGAGCCTGTTCGCGGCGCTGTTCAGCCCGTCGCTGCCGAGCGTGATCCCCAAGCGCACGCTCGACGGCGTGCACGAGTTCGGCCGCTACATCAACGACCTGGAATACCGCGCACGCCGCACCATGGGCGCCGAAGCCTCGCGCGCCTTCATGCTCGAGTGGCTCAAGGAGATCGACTACGAGCGCCATCTGTACGAAGGCGAAGACAGCGAGGCCGCGGCCGCCACGCGCTGGACCAACGTGCTGGAGTTCGTCGACTGGATGTCGCAACGCGCCGGCGGTTCGCTCGACGACGCATCAGGTGCCGACGACACGAACCCGAACGAGCACAAGAGCCTGCTCGAAGTGGCGCAGACCATCTCGCTGCTGTCGACCATCAGCGAGCGCGAGCAGGACCAGAACGTGGTCACGCTCTCGACGCTGCATGCGTCCAAGGGCCTGGAGTGGCCGCACGTGATGCTCATCGGCGTGACCGAGGGCCTGCTGCCCTTCAAGCTCGATGACGACAACGGCCGCCAGAAGGTGGTGAGCGACGAGACCACGCAGCGCCTGCAGGAAGAGCGCCGCCTCATGTACGTGGGCATCACACGCGCGCAGCGCAGCCTGGCCGTGAGCTGGACCAAGAAGCGCAAGCAGGGCCGCGACATGGTGCCCTGCATGCCCAGCCGCTTCATCGCCGAGATGGGCCTGGACAAGGCCACGACCAAGGAAGACCCGCGCGAGAAACTGAAGGCGCTGCGCGCCGAGTTCGCACGCAAGGCGCTGGACAGCGCGGCCAAGGCCGCTGCCACGCCATGAGGACGACGGCGACGGTCGCAGTCGCGCTGCTTGCCGCCGCCCTCGCGGCCGGTTGCGCAACGCCCCGCGACCCCAACTGCCCCGCCGACGCGCGCGAGCTGCCGCTGCAGGCGCTGTACGGCCAGTGGGACGCCCGCTTCGACGACCTGCCCGGCACGGCCGTCGTGCAGCTGGGCAAGCACCCCGAATACGCCGGCGTGCGCGGCACCATCACGCGCCGCGCCGACAGTGCCGCCACGAAAACCACCGTCGCGCAGCTCGCGGGCGATGTCGACGACGAGGGTGCGCTGTCCATCGACGAATCGCTGGACGGCCGCGCCATCAGCGGCGTCTGGTCGGGCACGCTGCAGCCCGGCGCCTGCGGCCGCGAGTTCCGCGGCACGTGGCGCGACGCCGCGACCGAGCGCACGCACCCGTTCGTGCTGCGCAAAACCGTCGCACAGGAAGGAAAGCCATGAAGACGACACGACGACACCCTGCTTCTCTGTTCACGCTGCGCACCGTGGCCGCCGTGGCCGCATGCCTCGGCGCCGCATCTGTCGCACAAGCACAAGCCGTCGACAAGCCCGCCAGCCCGCTGGCCGACGCGCAACTCACCTGGCAGCAATGCGCCGCGCTCGGCGCGAACAACGAAGCGCGCCTGGCCTGCTACGACCGCTGGTCGCAACAACAGACACTGCCCTCGGTGTCGGTGCCCGTGGCACCGCCGGTGCTCGCGAGCACGCAGCCGCCGGTGGACGGCACGATCCCGGCCACGCGCGTGGTCTCGGTCGCGACCACCGAAGGCTGCCGCGACCGCCAGTACTCGACGCTGTCGCGCTTCTGGGAACTCGAGAACGCCACCGACTGCGGCACCTTCGGCTTCCGCGGCTACCGCCCGCTCACGGTGTCGGCCTCGGCCGCCACCGACAAGCCCCAGCCGCCGACCTCGCCGTCGGCCGGCCACACGGCCGAGCCCGTGGCCTACCAGGCGAATGAAATGCGCATCGGCCTGTCGGTGCGCACCAAGCTCGCGCAGGGCATGCTCACGCAGAACGACCCGATCAAGAAGGACTCGCTGTGGTTCGCGTACTCGCAGCAGTCGACCTGGCAGCTGTTCAACGGCGCGATCTCGCGGCCCTTCCGCACCACCGACCACGAACCCGAGCTGATGTATGTCTACCCGACCGACTTCAAGCTGCCCGGCGGCTGGCGCTGGCGCTATGCGGGCGTGGGCATCGTGCACCAGTCGAACGGCCAGAGCCTGCCGCTGTCGCGCAGCTGGAACCGCGTGTACCTGATGGGCGGCGCCGAGCTCGACGACCGCTTCACCGTCACGGGCCGCGTCTGGCAGCGCATGTCCGAAAGCGCCGCGAAGGACGACAACCCCGACATCGCCGACTACATCGGCCGCGCCGAAGTCACGGGCCGCTGGAACCTCAACCGCGACAACCAGCTGGGCATCACGGTGCGCAACAACCTGCGCGACAGCGGCCGCGGTTCGGTGCGCCTCGAATGGCTGAAGGCCATCGGCGACCCGACCAAGAGCAACCTGCGCTTCCACACGCAGCTGTTCCATGGCTATGGCGACACGCTGGTGGACTACAACCGCAAGCGCACCGTGCTGAGCATCGGCCTCAGTCTTGTCGATTTCTGATCTTCCTCACTTCCAGGCCCCACAGATGAGTGCAGACCTCTCCCCCGTCGATGCCACGCAGCGCGAGATCATCGCGGCCCTGCACGTGGCGCCCGTCTTCGATGCCGCCGCCGAACTCGCGCGGCGCACCGACTTCCTCGCCGACTACCTGCGCAGCACCGGCCTGAAGACGCTGGTGCTGGGCATCAGCGGCGGCGTCGATTCGCTGACCGCCGGCTGCCTCGCGCAGCGCGCGGTCGAGAAGCTGCGCGCCGAAGGCCGCGACGCCACCTTCATCGCGATGCGCCTGCCCTACGGCGTGCAGCGCGACGAGGCCGAGGCGCAGGCCGGGCTGGCGGTGATCCGCCCCGACCGCCTGCTGACGGTGGACATCCGCCCCGCCGCCGATGCGATGCTGGCCGCGCTGCGCGCGGGCGGGCAGGCGTTTCGCGATGCGGCGCACGAGGACTTCGTGCTCGGCAACATCAAGGCGCGCCAGCGCATGATTGCGCAGTTCGCGGTGGCCGGCGCGCACGACGGCCTCGTGATCGGCACCGACCACGCGGCCGAAGCGCTCATGGGTTTCTTCACCAAGTTCGGCGACGGCGCGGCCGACATCACGCCGCTCACCGGCCTCAACAAGCGCCGCGTGCGCGCGGTGGCGCAGCTGCTGGGCGCGCCCGATGCGCTGGTCTACAAGGTGCCCACGGCCGACCTGGAGTCGCTGGTGCCGGGCAAGCCCGACGAAGACGCCTTTGGCGTGAGCTACGAGCAGATCGACGATTTCCTCGAAGGCAAGCCGGTGTCGGCTGCAGCGCGCGCGGTGATTCTTTCGACGCATCGCAAGAGCGCCCACAAGCGGGCGCTGCCCGTCGAACCGTTGGCGCCCACCGCATCACACTGACATGTCGCGCCAACGGCGAAAATGCACTGAACTAGTGTGCATGTGAACTAGCGACGGCAAAAAATCTCTCCAGAAAAGCTGTCGCTGCAGCGCGAAAACGGGTACGTGCTGCGCGCGGTCTACGGGCAGGGCTACCAGCTGGTACCTGTGTCCTCGCCGGCGCCGTCGTATCGCATGTGAGATCCGGGGTGCGACGGCACCCTCGCGCATCCAAAGAAAAGCGACCGCTTCAGACGGTCGCTTTTTCTTTTTGGGGGGCGACTTCTTGCGAGTCCGAGGTCCGCGCAGAAGATCGCAAGACCCAAAGGCTCAGGACCGCGGTGCCCCACCTTCGCGCTGCCGCATGCGCCACTCCCCGACGAAGTAGTCGGCGCGAAACTTCAATCGCTCGATCACGGCCTCGCGCGTCGGCTGCTGCGCAATCACCAGCACGCACCGCGGCTCGTTGCCCTCGCGAAGTTCCGCCTTGCCCGAACAGGCGCCTTCGGCGGATTGCTGCAGTTCGAGCCAGCAACTCCACCCGTCGGGCAGATCGAGATCGATGCATGTGGCGGCCATGGCGACCGGAGGATAAGTCGGTGCGGCGCAACCGCTCAATCCCCCAACATTGACCCTCCTCGCCGTGGGTGGGATGCCGCGGTCGCCGGGCGCAATGTCGGCGTCGACCGACATCGCTGCGCGCCGTCTGTCCTCACGACCGCCCCGTCGCGCGATCTAGGCTGACGCCCACGAATGGAAGGCGCCGCGCCGTGCACGACGCATGCAGCCCACGCCGTTTCCTCCCGACCCCACACAACCACCCCAAGGACATCAGCCCGTTGACGACCGCCACCGCCCCCGTTCCCGCCGGCCTTCCCGGCACCCACACGCCAGGCCCGACGCCGCACCGCTGGCAGTTCATCCGTGCGGGCGGCGTGGACCAGGTGGTGTTCCGCAGCGGCGAGGACATCGCACGCATCGCCGAGCTCGACCAGAAACTGTGGGTCGCACTCGCCTGCCCCACGCGCGGCATCGACTTCGATGCGCGCACGCTCGACCTCATCGACACCGACGGCGACGGCCGCGTGCGACCGCCCGAAGTCATCGCGGCCTGCCGGTGGGCCTGCGAGCGGCTGCGCAGCGCCGACGTGCTGCTCGCGGGCGGCGGCACGCTGTCGCTGGACGACCTCGACGACACGCGCGCGCCGGGCGCCGACCTCGCGAAGGAAGGCCGGCGCATCCTCGACCTGCTCGGCAAGCAGGACACGCACACGCTGACCCTCGCCGACATTGCCGACCGCGGCGAATGGCTGGCCGCGATGCGCTTCAACGGCGACGGTGTGGTCACGCCGGCCACGGCCGGCACCGACGACGCGCTGCACGCCACCATCGAGAAAGCGATGCGCACCCACGGCAGCACGCCCGACCGGCACGAGCAGACGCCCGGCCTCGATCGCGCACGTGCCGAGGCCTTCATGGCCGAAGCGCAAGCGGTCCGCGACTGGCATGCGCAGGGCGACGCAGAGGCGCTGCTCCCGCTGGGCGCACGCACGCTGGCCGCGGCCGAGGCCCTGCGCGCGGTCGCGGCCAAGGTCGACGACTTCTTCGCGCGCTGCCGCGTGGCCGCCTACGACGTGCAGGCGGTGGTGGCACTCAACCCCTCGCCCGAAGCCTACGACGCACTCGCGGGACACACCTTCGATGCGAGCGTGCAGCCGGTGGCCGAGTTGCCGCTGGCGCCGGTGACGCCCCATCGCGCATTGCCGCTGGGCGGTGCGAGCCTCAATCCCGCCTGGGCCGAGGCCATGGCCGCGTTCGCGCGCGACGCGGTGGTGCCGTTGCTCGGCGAACGCGACACGCTCGAAGAAGCCCAGTGGCAAGTGCTGCGCGAGCGGCTCGCGCCTTGCGACGCGTGGATCGCCGCGCGCCCTGACAACGCGCTCGCGGGCCTGCCGCGTGAACGCATCGATGCCCTGCTCGCGACACGCGACGCGTTGCTCGCACTCATTGCCGAAGACGAGGCCGCCGAGCACCACAACCGGTTGCTGACCGACCTCGAAAAGCTGCTGCGGCTGCAGCGCGACCTGCGCGTGCTGTTGCACAACTTCGTGTCGTTCAGGGCGTTCTACCGGCGCGAGGGCGCGATCTTCCAGGCGGGCACGCTCTACCTCGACGGGCGCAGCTGCGAGCTCACGGTGCAGGTGCAGGACACCGCGCGGCACGCCGCGCTGGCCGGCCTGGCGAAGACCTGCCTCGCGTACTGCGACTGCACGCGCCAGGGAGAGAAGATGAGCATCGTCGCCGCGTTCACGGCCGGCGACGTCGACTTCCTTTTTGCCGGGCGCAATGGCGTGTTCTACGACCGCCAGGGCCGCGACTGGGACGCCACCGTCACCAAGCTGATCGAGAACCCCACGAGCGTGGCGCAGGCCTTCTTCGCGCCGTACAAGAAGTTCGTGCGGCTGATCGAGGAGCAGGTGGCGAAACGCGCGGCGGCCAGCGAGGCCGGCTCGCAGAGCGCGTTGCAGACGCTGGCCGGACGCGTCGCCACCGCCGACCAACCGACCGACGCAGCGGCCTCGTCAACGAAGACGCCGGCCAAGCCGGGACCGATCCTTCCCACCGCCAGCCGCATCGACGTCGGCACCGTGGCCGCCATCGGCGTGGCGCTGGGCAGCATCAGTGCGGTGCTGGTCGGCATCTTCGGCAAGTTCGTCGACCTGGGGCAATGGATACCGGTGGCGCTCGTCGGCATCGTGATCGCGATCTCGGGACCGAGCATGCTGATCGCGTGGCTGAAGCTGCGCCAGCGCAGCCTGGGTCCGATCCTCGATGCGAGCGGATGGGCCATCAATGGCCGCATGAAGGTCAACGTGCGCCTGGGCGGCATGCTGTCGCAGACGGCGCGCGTGCCACCGGGTGCCCAGCGCATCGCGCCCGATCCGTACCGCCAGCGGCACGGCCTCGCGGGCGCGCTGGCCGTCACCTGCGTGGTCGGCGCGGTGCTGCTGCTGGCGTGGCGCATGGACTGGCTCGACCCTCGGTTGCCGCCGCGGTTGCAGCATGATCGGGCAACTGCAACCACACCGGGCGCGTGAACACATGACCATCGACTGGCACCTCGAACGCTTCGTGGCGGCGCAAGAGCCCGTCTTCGCCCAGGTCTGCGCGGAACTCGCGGCGGGACGCAAGCGCACGCACTGGATGTGGTTCGTGTTTCCTCAACTGAAGGCACTGGGCCGCAGTGCGACCGCGCAGTTCTTCGGCCTCGACGGTACCGCCGAGGCGACGGCGTACTGGCAGCACGCTGTGCTCGGTGAGCGACTGCGCCACTGCGCGGAGTTGGTGCGCGCCCTGCCCGGCAGCGATGCGCACCAGGTCTTCGGCTCGCCGGACGATCTCAAGCTGCGCTCCTGCATGACGCTGTTCGAGATCGTGGCGCCTGAAGCCCCCGTGTTCGGCGACGTGTTGGCGCAGTACTTCAATGGCGCGCGGGACGACGCGACGATCGCGCTCATCCGAGCTGCGTGATCAGAACCGGCCCTGGCCGTCGCCCGTGCGGTCATGCGCCCAGCGAATCGCTTGCTGCTCGGCGTGGCGCAGCGCCTCGGCCTCGCTGCCGTACGCGACGTTGTCCGTGTCGGGCGGCAAGCGCTGCTCCGCGCCTTCGACGTCGCTGCCCCCATAGGCGCGACAGAAGACCACGGGCCTGAAGGTCTGATCGTCCACTCGCTGCGCGGCGCACGAAAACCACCAGCCGAGATAGCTGAAGGTGAGAAGGCGCTCGCCGACGCCGTCCGCAACTTCCGTCGCAGACGGCGCACGGGGCATGGCGGGCGCGCGGCTGTCACCGGTCATGGTGAATGGCATCCCGAGGGTGCCGGCCGGTCAGCCCTTGGCGCTGCGGAATTGATCGCGCAGGCCCTTGATCTGATCGTGGTTGGCTTGCGCACCGTCGGCCTGGCGCTGCACCAGCATGCGCACCTCGGCCGGCAGGTCGGCCTTGAGGGCCTTGCGGTAACGCGCGAGTGCCGCGTCTTCGCCGCGCTCGCATTCCTCGAGCATCGACAGCGCGCTGTTCGCGCCGACCGCGCCCTTCACATGCACCCAGCCGCGATGCATCGCACCGCTGACCGTGCCGCCGTCGTCGGGTTTGCCGCCGAGTTGGCGGATGAGTGCGACGAGTTCGGATGCCGCGCTGGCGCATTGCGAGGCGCGGCTTTCGAACACCGGCTTCAGTTGCGCCGAGTCGACTTCCTTCGCGCAGGCGCGAAAGCCGTACTCGCCGTCGCGCGTGTTCTCCAGAAGGTCGTTCAGAACGTCGATCACCTGATCGTTGGACACCGCGTCCGCGGTGGTTGCCTGGATATCGTTGGCCATGGGTGGTTGCTCCTTGAAGGCCGGTCGCCGAAGCGAGGGCCGGGTTGAGAAAGAAAGACTGCAATGAGCCTTCATGGTCGACACGGTGCGGCAAGCGCCCTGTCGTCTCGACCCGACGACGCGTGTAAGCCGTGTCCGAGGCCACAGCCGCGTACCGCCATGCGCCGACAGCCTCAGGGGAATTGCGATGCCATGCGAGGCGGGCCTCGGCTGACGCGCTCGCGCGCACCGCCGCGGCAGCATCGCCCCGACTGGAGGACACGCGCATGGAGCGACTCTTTGATTCCTTCGCCAACACCGTCGCACGCTGGACGGGCAGCCCGGCGGCCTTCCTGGTCTGCGTGATCGTCGTCGTGGCCTGGGCGGTCGCGGGGCCGTTCTTCGGCTTTTCGGAAACGTGGCAGCTGGTGATCAACACGGGCACCACCATCGTCACTTTCCTCATGGTGTTCCTGATCCAGAACACGCAGAACCGCGACAGCGTCGCCCTGCAGACCAAGCTCGACGAACTGATCCGCACCTCCGACGCGGAGGACGACTTCATCGGCATCGAGAAGCTCACGGACAAGGAACTGATCGCGCTGCACGCGCGCTGCGAGGCGGCGGCCAAGCAGAGCCAGGCCACGCTGGCGAAGGCGCGGGCCGAACGCAGGCGCCGCGGGCATGACGACATCAACGGGGATCGGGCCGGATAGCGCGAACGCGATTCCCCAAACACGGCGCCAGAATGCAAAAAGCCCAACCTCGGAAGGTCGGGCTTTTTGACTGAATTTGGTGGCCTGGGGCGGAATCGAACCACCGACACGCGGATTTTCAATCTGAACAAGTCGACATGCTTTTGTGTTGATCGATGGTGATACAGGAGGTGATTTCTTTTTAAATCAATAACTTACATCGCTATCGAAAATTCTTTGCATAGATCGGTGTTGCCCAAAATTGCTCTAACCTGCCTACATGGTGCCTACACGGCACCATGTAGGCATCTATGACGACCAAACTGACTCTGACCGCTGCACGGGTAGAGAACCTACCCTGCGAGCCCGGCAAACAACAGACCATCCATTGGGACGCCAAGACCCCCGGGTTCGGCTTGCGGGTCACCGTGGCCGGTGCGCACGCCTACGTCTTCGAGTCCCGCCTGTTCGGCAAGACGCTGCGCGTCACGATCGGCGATGCACGCGCCTGGGAACTGGGCCGCGCGCGCACGGAAGCTAGCCGCCGCAAGATGCTCGTGAATGAGGGCAAGGACCCCAGGGAGGTGAAGGCCGAGCAGCGCCAGGCCTTGGAGGCCCGCCGAGAAGAGGCCGCACGCCAGGATGTGCTCTTTGGTCAGGCGTGGGACGCCTACATCCAGGAGCGCAAGACGTTTTGGAGCGAACGTCACTACAGCGACCACGTCCAGCACGCCTCGGAAGGCGGGGTGGCCAGGAAGCGGAGACAGGGCCTCACCCAGGCTGGTCCGCTGGCTGCGCTGCGCCCGCTGCGGCTACCGGACCTCACGGGAGCCCGCCTCGCGCAATGGCTCACGGCCGAGACCGCCACCCGCCCGACGATGACCGCCCTGTCGTTTCGACTGCTGCGAGGCTTCATTCGCTGGGCCAAGGACACGCCGGCCTACAAGGGGCTCATTCCCGCCGACAGTTACCAAACGCGCAGCGTGAAGGACGCCGTGCCGCGCGTGAAAGCCAAAGAGGGCGACTGCCTGCAGCGCGAACAGTTGGCCTCCTGGTTCACCAGCGTGCGCGAACTACCCAACCCGGTCATCAGCGCGTACCTACAAGGCCTGCTCCTCACTGGCGCCCGGCGCGAAGAGTTGGCGGCGCTGCGCTGAGAAGACGTGGATTTCCGCTGGCGCAGCCTGACGCTCAACGACAAAGTGGAAGGAACGGGAGGGCGGACCATCCCTCTCCCCCTTATCTGTCCAGCCTGCTGCTCAAACTCAAGCGGCTGAACGAAGTACCGCCGACTCGGCGACAAATCAGACGCCTCGAAGCACAAGGCCGCACCTGGAGCCCGTCACCCTGGGTTTTTCCAAGCCCGACCTCAGCAGATGGTAGGCTCGCCGAGCCGCGCAGTGCCCACACCAAGGCGCTCGAACAGGCCGACTTGCCGCACGTCACGCTGCACGGCCTGCGCCGATCGTTCGGCACATTGTCCGAATGGTGCGAGGCGCCGGCCGGTGCCATTGCGCAGATCCAGGGGCACAAGCCCAGCGCGATCGCCGAGAAGCACTACCGCCGCCGGCCACTGGACCTGCTGCGCAAGTGGCATGACCAGATTGAAGCTTGGATTTTGACCGAGGCCGGCGTCGAATTCACCGCCAGGCACGCACCCCAGACACCGAATGACCATGAAATCAACAAGCTTCACGATACAAGAGCTAAAGAAGCTGGACAGCCTTAACGCAACGTTCACCGGTTTCTTGAAGCTTCCAAAGTGGACCGTCGCGACCGGTGCAATGTTGATCAGCGGAGTGCAACCTGTGCCGCCGGCTATCAGTGTCCCAGACGAAGCTTGTCAACTGTCGGATCCCATCTCTCCCGCCCGGCCCAGTCAGCTGCAAAGCGCTCGCTCCGTGATGAAGGATTGGTCCGAATGTCACGAGGACGAGGATGGCTGCAGTTCCGAAGTACCAACGGAGGAAGAGCCAATCTCCTTCCTAATTTGGTGCGAAGAAGAATACAGGGGCTCGCTACGTCGACCGGTGTTTCTAGATCACTTCCTCGTCCTCGCAGGATTCGAAAATGCGACTCCGGTGCAGCAAAACGTGGTGGCTCGCCTCCTCGAACTGGAACAGCATGCCGCCGTGGAACGAAATAGACCCCCTTTGGTCGTTGAGGCTCAGTTGCCACATGATGCCCTCCTGAGGCCGGGCTTTTTTTCCAAACGCATGGTGGAGTTGGTTGAGGATCGCAAGATCAGATCGCCCATCGCTAGTGAGATCGCCGAGGCGCTCGACAGAACAGCCTCGACTGGGCCTTGGCGGCCCCTACTTGTTTGGGGGGAGTTGCTCGAGATGGCCGGAAGCGGGCGGTTCCCAGCGCTCAGACTCAAAGGCACCAACACAATCGAGATCCCCGGAGGATCGAAGCGTCCTTGGGAGCCTTTTACCTTAACCGCCCTTCAACAGTGGCTCAACCGCAACGAGACGCATCTCCTACCCAAAGCGGTTCCATCAGATGACACTGACCGCTCATGAACGATCACGACCGTTCACGAACGCTTATAAGGACGTGTCCCGCAGTTCTTAAATTGACACTGGCTCCACGCATCTGGATGGAGCCGCGATGAACCACGCAATACGACGCTGACCACGTGACTCCTACCCGGCGCGAAGTTTTTCTTCAACCGTTCAGAAGGAGCCATCATGGCACTCGATATTCGCAAGCAGCCTCCTCCAGCGGATCACTTCCGCTTCACCACCGACCAGTTCGCCGCGCAGCATCTGGTCGATGCGCAAACTGTCCGCAAGCGCCTGAGCAATCACGGCTCGTATTTCGGCGTCAAGCCGCTGCGCCTGCCGAACCGCCGCCTGCTGTGGCCGGCCGATTCGATCGCCACGCTGATCGAGGAGAGCCAGCAATGAGCCACATGACTACCACCATCGGGATCCAAGGCATCGATACGCTGATGACCTCGATCGACGCGCTCCAGCCCACGGCCGAACGCACCATCGCCGCCAAGTTCTCGGCGTTGCATCCCAACATCGAACAAGCCCTCGCTCGCGGCGTGACGCAGCGCGCCATCATGGAAGCGCTTGAGCGCGATGGCATCAAGCTGCACCCGGTGAAGTTCAAGAAGCTGCTTGACGAAGCGCGTGCTCAGCGCAACGACAGCCAGGAAGGCATCCGCTGCCCCATCTGCGGAGGGGTTCAGCTGACGCCCCAGGCGACAGAAATTCAGCTCGAAGAAGGGAGCGAAAAGTGAGCCAGCCGCATGGTGCGCCCCGTCCGCGCCAATTCACTCGCCGTGACATGTCCAAGCGCACACGCGTCCGCAAGCGTTTTTCGCAGACTGACTCCTACTTCGGCATTCGCCCCAGCAAGCTCCCTCGCGGAAAGCTGCGTTGGCCTGCGGATGCTGTTCAGCAGTTGTTTACCAACCCTGGGCAGTAGGCCAGTCCCTTCTCCAGCAGTCACCACGACGGCCACGCTACTGCTTGGGTCTTGATCAGAAATCGTCACCCGGATGGGCACGGCGATTGCCTCTGCCTGCGTCAGAAGCGCAGGCAGGGACTGGTCACGCCTTGCCGCGCGTCCTTTCCTCCTCTTTTTTGAAATTCAGATATGAAACTGCGTGACATCGAACTGTCGCTACCTCCCTCGGCCTTGCTGTTTCCGCGCTATGTCCTTCCCAAGCTCTTTTTCGATGCGTTCGAAGAAGGCGAGCGCAACATTCAAGCTCCTCAGGAGCTTGTTTTCGCGGCGATGCTTGCCCCTCTTTCCACCGCCTGCGTTGGCAAGACGCTGGTCGAGCGTCCCAATGGCATGCGCTCTCCCTGTGGCGTCAACTTGCTGACCTTCGCCGCATCAGGCGAGCGTAAAAGTTCTGCCGACCGCACCTACATGCAGCCTGTGCGTGACTTCCAAGCCAAGCACGAAGTACGTTTTGCGAAGCGTTTGCATGAGCACATGCTGGCCATGGACCACTGGGAAACGAAAAAGAAGGCTGCGGATCGCAACCTGAAAAACGCGCGCAAGAAAGACCTGCCTACGGAAGAACTCGAAAGCGCTGTCGACGCGCTGAATCTGATGAAGCCTGTTCGTCCCAAGGGGTACAAGCTGGTCTCGGAAGATGCGACGCCCCAAGCGCTGCTGAAGATGCTGCACCTGCACCATCCCGTCGGAGGCATCTTCTCGAGCGAAGGTGCTACGGTCTTCAATGCGCAGACCATGCAGAACTTGGGCATCCTCAACAAGCTCATGGACGGCGATGCCGTTCACGTTGAACGCGTAAGCAGCGAATCATTTGTCGTACGCGATGCGCGCTTTGTCATCTCCCTCATGGTCCAGTTTGGAGTCGGTATGGGGGTCGTGCAGAAAAACGAGAACACTATCCGTGACATCGGTCTTCTCGCCCGTTCCTTGCCCGCGGCCCCGCCGTCGACCCAGGGAACGCGGATGATCAGCGGAATCGAGCCAGAGTGGCCGAAGACAGAACTCTTCAACCGCCGCGTCTCGGAGTTGCTTAAAAAAAACTGCCCCGACAACCCCGAATCGGTGGAGGACACGGTTCTGAAGCTCTCTGCAGAGGCCAAGCAAGCGTGGATTGACGACTTCAACTCGATCGAGAGCTTACTGGGGCCGGGTGGATATTTTTCCGATGTGAAGGACGCTGCTTCCAAGCACTCGGAAAAAGTCGCTCGCGTGGCCGCCCTGTTCCATTGCCTGGTCTCGGACACCACTGTGATCGAAGTAGAGTCAGTTCGCAGCGCCGTCTCCGTGTGCCGTTGGTATCTCGAAGAGTTCAAGCGCATTTTCGGCGACAAGCCGCAGCAGCCACAGGAGTTCCAGGACGCGAATGTGTTGGGCAAGTGGCTGTGGGACCGCTGTCTGCAGCGCAACGGCCCGATGGCGCTTCCGCGCAACCACATCCTCCAGTACGGCCCCACCGCGCTGCGCAACAAGGGGCGCTGCCAAATCGCATTGGAGATCTTGGCCAGCCGCGGTGAGACCGAGGTGCGCCAGATCAAGAAGACGGCTTGGGTGCTGCTCAACCCTCACACATTCCCCGTCGCCCCGACCCCGACGGGCTGGAAGCACTGGCCGGTGCCTCCTGGGTTCTTTTTCGGCGAACAGTGATTCCATAGGCCGCCGGGGTGTGACGAGCTGCTATTCCTGCTACGAGTAGCAGGAATAGCAGTCGCTAATCACGATGATCCGTCTCAAAGATTGCTTGCCCGCGAAGCAGTTCCACTTCCTTGGCCAGGGCCACATGAGGCTCGATGGCGCGGGGCGACTTCTCGGGGCGAGAGGACTTGTCCAGCAAACCTGCCGCGCCATCAGCCAGGTAGCGGGCCAGCCACTTGCGGGCAGTGACAGCGCTGACACCGTGCGAAGCAGCCGCATCTGATGCGCTGGCGCCACGCTCAGTGATGTCTTGAACCATCTCCAGGCGGCGCAGGTACGTCAATCGGGCATTCTTATGGGTGTTCATCCGGTTCGGGGTCTTGAGTGGATTGGGGGTTTGGCGATTTCCAGTCTCTCAAAACTTCTCCGGGTGAACACCCGAAACAACCTATTGGGCCTTCACAGCTAGCGACAGTTTGGCCAAGCAGGCAACTTCGAACGCCTTCTGAGTCATGGACTCTTTCGCTCTAAGACGATACGAGAACTTCTAAAAAAGAAGTCGTAGCTAACGGTCTGGGCACTCCTTCACGAATTCGTTTCGTGAAGGAGTGCCCAGACCGTCTTTCAACCGATTTCCTTACGGCCACGATCGCTTCGTCGATCAATCCCGTAGGCGTTCGTCAAGTTGGCTCGCTGACTCTCAGCCTCTACAGCCCGCCGCACTTCTTCCAAGCGAGAGGGATCAGCTTGCTTGCGTGCAAGCATTGCGCGGTCCACCTGGCTGAGAAATTCTTCGTCGAGCGAGATGTCCGCCTTTTGAGACTGTGCACTTGAGGCTCTCGTCTTATCGACGTCCCTCACCGGGGCGCCTCCTTGAGGAAGATCGCCGCCACACGCTTGGCCCCTACTCCATGGGCAGGGAAGCCCACGATGACGGCGCGATCACGCTGCTGACAGATGCCGCAATTCAGGCAGTCAATGTTGCCCAGGCTTGCAGGGCACACAACGACCTGACGGCCTCCTGGCGTGCGCACTGGCTTGGTGGTGCCCTGCGGCAGAATCACGACGACGGGTGCGATCCCCAGGCTGGCGTAGCTGTCGGCCTGAGCCAGCGTCTGTGCGCTCAGGTTGACCGTGAAGCCAAGTTGATTCGCCTGCTGAATGGCTGCGCCGTTCGCTGGTGTGGGCGGGTAGTGGGTGTAGGTGAACCCGCGCCGCCCCCTGTTCGCCCTCGCCAGCCTGACGAGCAACCCAGCATCGATCACGTCCGGCGAGGATGGTGTCAGGTCTCCTGCCTGGTTGTGGCGCCACAGCGCGCGACGACGCAGTGTGCCGATCTCCTGCAGCAACTCGTCGAAGGTCGAGCCGCGTGAGCCTTCCGAGACGGCTTTCCAGTGAATCGCCAACGGCCCGCTCTCGGCATAGCAGCCGTTGCGCCGCAGGCCACAGTTCGCAGGACATGTGTTCGCGCTCGTCGTCGTGACCGCCATGGGCCCGGTCTTCGCATTGCGGCTGATGCGGGTGAAGTGATAGGTGAATGGTTCGGCGGGTGCAGTCGACGCAGCGGGCAGCGCCAGACCACCTCGTGAGATCGTGGTGACCAAGGTGTTCTCCTTTGAGAATCAATGCCGCAGCGCACCGCCCTCGCCTACCCACTGCCTGGGCTCGAGAAGAAGTCCGGGCCTGCGGGATGGAAGGGATGGCTCGGGCTCGCGGAGCCCAAGAAGGAATGAAGGGCCTAGCTATCGAGGCGCTGCTTGAGCTTTCGTTGGATCTCCAGGGCGCAGCCGCGCCAGGCATGGCCGCTGACCATTCCGGTATCCAGTGCCTCAGGCTCAGCTGCGGCCACCTTCTGCGCGTAGTACGTCAATGCCTGCAGTACGAAGGCCTGGATCAACGCCCCATGGGCGCTGAACTCCATCAGATCCACCACGAACTCGACGTTGGTCTGAGATTGAGATTGCTTCATGCGCGCGCCCTCGCCTCTGGCGCAGGTAGCGCCGTCGCTTGCTGCAGCTGCCTTGCCTTCATGCGGAAGAGCACCCCGTCCTCGCGCTGTACCTCCCAACCGCGCCGGCCCAGGCTGCGCCGCAGTTCGTAGGTACGCCCGTCGTACGAGACGCGCAGCCCCTGCCGAATGGCTGCTCGCTTGGCCATTCGGTTGGCATGGAACTCGCGCACCTTCTCGCGCCAGGGTCCTGCGTAGGGGCCAGTCGGAGGATCGGCGCGATCCAGAAAGGCCAATGGACAGTCGAAGTAGCACGGGCCGCAGCTCTCGTCCATGCTCTTGACGGCCACCTGGCCGCCCCTGCAGTCGATGAGGGTCAGACCGATCCAGATCCGTCCGGCGTGTTTCCCCGAGCGGGTCTGCGCCAGGAACCACAGTCGGTTGCCGATCGCGCGATGAGCGAGCACCGCGGCGAAAGCTCCCACGTTCTGCAGCTCGTCATAAACGGCTTGGTCCTTGGTAGCCCGGTAGACGATGCTCCCCATGTCAGTTGCTCCGGGTAGATGAGCCGAGCATGGCAACGCATGCGCAAGGCGGGTGGAATGTGGGAATGAGCGCGACGGGCACGCCGATCCCTGTGAGCAAGATGTTGTGTGGCATGTGACTGATGAAGAAAGCCCGCGCAAGGCGGGCTGTAGGGAGGGAAGAGAAATTCCGGGTATGGCCGCAGCGAGTCCCAGGGCAAGTTGTCGCGTGCGCGCTCATCCACCGGCGCCTGGCACGGCACAATTGCGCGCATGACGACGAAGGAGAGGCTGTCCGACGAGGAGCTAGGCGTACTGGCGAGCGAGTGGCGCAAGAAGGCGCTGCAGGGAGACCTCTACGCGCGCGGCACCGCTCACGAGTTCGAGACAGAAATGCGCCGCCGCGCCGGCTCGCCATTCACGAACTACGACACCCTGGACCTGCGCCCTCTGGAACTGCGGACAGCAACGCAGCGTCGGTGGTGGCGGTTCTGGCGGGTCGGTTGACCGACGGGAGCTTTCAGGGCTCAGAGATCACAGTGCGACCATCCCGCCTTGGTCGAGCGGTGCCTGATCGATCTCCACGCAGTGCCAGAACTCGCGCTCGGCATCGATGAGCCGCGATATCTCGACGTCGTCCCGCTCGACGCGATAGATGCGCAGATCCTGCCCACAGATCAGGGCGACGACGTCCATGGCTTGGACACCGGCAACGGCCAGTTGATGCAGGACCTGAATCCGCACGTAGCCGGGAAGGCCTTCAGCCCACATTGCCGCAGCATCCATCCCGACGCATCGGCACTCCAGGAGTTGGACGTCGGCAGCACCGACAACCTCGCGACCGGGGTGGGCGAACATCCAAGGGTGCTGAGGATGCCGCAGCAAGGTGCTGGTACGCTGCACCTTGCGGCCAGTGCGCAAGATGTAGTGCGCTGCAACGATGGGATCGAGCAGTCGATTCCAGTAGGAAGCACTGTCATCGAGCTGCGAGCGGTGCTTCTGGGCAGGCTGCAGCAGGTCATGCCGCTCTGTCTTCTCCATCCAGAGCCGGACTGGCGTCTTGAAGGGATCACGACCGACGGCTGCAGCGGCGTCGAGGTGTCCGAGGCCGGCTTCGCGCATGTTCGGCCATCGCTCGGGCGTCGGCGTCTGCGGATGGGCGCGCTGAACCAGTTGCAATGCAGGGCCGCGCCGCCTGACGCGCGCTGCCAGAGTGCGTTGCGTGGTCCCGGTGTTTGGATTCTTCATGAGTTCTCTCCATGAAAGGGTTGGAATCGATCCCCATCCAGCAAAAAGCCCCACCCTCTCAATGGAGAGGCGGGGCTTTGGCAGAGGGACCGGATGTGGAAAGTTCGGATGCAGAAGTCTGGGAGGTCGCAGACCGGCGAAACCACATCAGTCCAGGTCCGGGTCCTCGGGGTCGTCGTAGTACGGGGCGCTCGTTGGGGACGGATCGGTCGGTCGGAACGACGACGACACAGGTGATGAATCCGGCGGCGACCACGGTCCATCGGACGCGCCCCGTCGACCACTGAATGTGTGACCGCAGGTGGCGCACCTGCAGTTGTTCAGGACCCGGTCATCGACGACGCGACCGAAGATGGCACCGACCTCGGTGCCCAGCGCGCCGCCACCCAGGCCTCCGAGAACGACCCCGATGACGGTGCCGAGTGTTCCGCCGGCCGGGCCAGCCGCCATGCCGATTGCGAAGCCGGCGCGCGCGCCGCGAAGCGCACCGGCAACGCCGCCGGCAGCACCTGCCAAGCCACCGAGCGTGCCGCCGGTTCGCTGGGCGACGTCACGGGTTTCGATGCGGTCGGAGCCGCAGTTGGGACATTGAAGATAAGACAAGGTGAATGGGTCCTTTTGTTGAGGTTGCGGGGTTGGGATGGAAAGGACGCAAGGGCGAATCAAGGGAGCTGCGGCGATGCGGCGGCATAGAGCCCGACGCGGGCGGTGGCCGCGCCGGGCGCATCGGAAGACGGAAACGAAAAAGCCGCCCGAGGGCGGCTTGTGGTGAGCGGAGAGATAGCTCTCTTGGAGCGAGACAGCTCCTGTTGTGGCGTCAGGAGCGCTTACCTTCGCGGCACTCGCTCTCCCATTCGGAGAGCTGGTCGGCGGTGATCACCTCGTCGTTCCCGTGCTGAATCCGAAAGGCGACGATGCGGGCATCCACGCAGCCCTGGAGTTTGGCTGGCGTGAGCGCCATGCCTGACGAGGGTGCCGCGGCTGGTGTGCTCGAGGTGGCGGCTACCACCGCGTGGTAACACTCGGCGGAGAGTTGATCAATCGCTGTGTCATTGAGGAAGTCTCGCCCCTCCTGAGCCAGTTTGTCGCGGCGCTCCTTGACGCAAGCCCGGACCTTCTCCTGGCGCGCGTCTTCAGCGATCCTCTCCAGATCGGGGAGATACCCATCGCTGGGATCCGCCGCGTAGATCACCTTGCCGTTTGCGTAGCGCTGAGCGACGTACTGCTCGTTCACGGTCCGTTCGGTCTTGGGATCGCGCTTTGAACGCAACACATCGCCGTCCAACTGGCCCATCACCCAGTTTTGGCGATATTCGAGGACTCCGCTCTCATGGACATACTGCTCTTCGAGTCCGTGCTTCACCCCCATCTGCACATGCGATCGGTAGTACAGCTGGGAGCCATGCTTGACGTACTCGACGATCTCGCCCGTGATGGCCCCGTCTTCGACCGGGATGCGGCGCACGAGCTTGCCAGACTGGTCATCGAAGATTTCTTCGGTCTGGGCGAGCTTGCCCTGTTTGAAGGTCACATTGAGCACCTCCCGGCCGCTTTCGGGACCGTAGACGACAGAGCGACCATCAAGGACACCGTGATCGGTGCGGACCACTGCCTTGGGCTTGTTCGTCCCTGGGAAGTAGAACTTGAACTCGCCCGTGAGCACGCCTTGATCGAATGTCATTTCGTAGGCCTGGAATTTCCCTGCGCCCGTGGTGCAGGTCGTTGTGCCATCCAGGACACCTTTGTCGACTCTGACTTCGCAGACTTGGCCCATGACGTTGTGCTGAATGCCCGGAGCCGCCTTGTCCAGCACGTTTGTGGGAAGCGCGCTGACGACTTCGAACTCCTTGCGTATGAGGATCGTGTGACTTGGCACGTTGTCGATCTTGCCGCTGAAAGGCTTGTCGGCGCCTTGGCGGTAGAACTTGCCTTGGACGATCTCCGCGTTGCGGAACTCCATGGTCGTGGGACCGCAGGCGGCCAATAGGACTGCAGCGGCCACGGCCATGCTTGGCGCAAGAAGCGCCTTGAGTATTTGTTTCATGGGATGTGTAGAAAGGAAAGGATGGGGGGTGACGTGGCCCAGATCACTTCCTCAGTGACAGACCGATCGCTCCGCCGATGAGTACCAGCCCCGCGGAGCCCTGGAAGGCCTCCTCGTCGGATCCGAGCGCGACCAGAAGCAGCGTGGTCATGATCGTCAGGACTACCTTGACGCTCTTGGGGAAGGTTTTGACGGTGTTGCCGACGAGGTAGTAAATCTCGCCGGTCCAGGCGATGACCACGGCGGCCGGGGCGAAGACCAACAGCATGCAGACGAGCGCCCAGCGCTGGCGGAACCAAGGGATCGAGCCGTAGGGGCTCGGCGACCCAGCTAGCGGTACATAGGTGGTGGGCGCATGCGGTGCGACAGCTTGTGGAGCTCCGCACTTGGGGCAAGTCGGAGCGGTTTCGTGGATCTGGTGGCCGCAGCCGCGGCAGTGGACGAAGTTGGTCATTGGGTTCTCCTTAGTTGTTGACTGAACTGGAAGGTCAAGGAAGGGGCGAGTGAACGCCGGACGTGGAGCCTCACGTGCCTCTGCGGATCTCAAAGCGACAGCAAGCTACCAAGGCGCTTCGACGCTCCTTGAAACTCTTCTTCTAAAATGGTAACCATATCCCGCGCAATCTTATCCCGTGGAGCTTTATGCGGGAGAGCAAGACCATTGGCGGATGGTCAAAACTGGTTCATCGGACAAACAGAAAGCCTCGGGGTTAGTGGCTTTCGGAGAAGCCGTTCGCCGCCGTAGGAAAGACCTTGGCTACTCGCAAGAGGCGTTTGGGGATGCTTGCGGGATAGATCGCAGCTATATGGGCGGCATTGAACGTGGCGAGCACAATCTCGCGCTCATCAATATCCTCAAAATCATCGAAGGCCTCGGTGTCCAACCATCAGAGTTTTTCAAGGACATGGACAAACCCGTCGGCCACGCACGCAAGCCAACACGGAAGAGCTGAGTTCTCCTACGTGCTCACCTCAGTCATATAGGTCTGAAAATTTCTGGATTCCAGAAATTCGGCAAGATTTCCGGCATCAGGCCTCATCCAGCGCAGTATCAGCAGCTTCACCGCCCTGCTGATGACCGCACTAGCCTTCTTACCATTGGAAGGCGAAATCCTTGCCTGGCTCCAGATCCACGATGCGGTCAACGAGCCCTGGGTCGCGCTCGACGACGCCTATTGGAAGTTCGAACGTTGCAAGGACCATTTGGTGGTGTGCGGCTCGTTCACCGGCTTCGACGACAAGGCCAGTGCCGAGCTTCGCACGCACTTTGAAGAGTGCATCTCAATGAAAGTTTTGATCCTTTCCGACCTCCACCTGGAGTTCGCGCCATTCGAGCCAGTGGCTGATCTCGAGTTCGATGCTGTCATCCTCGCCGGGGACATTCATTCGCCGGCCAAGCGCGCCGTCCAATGGGCGGCGGATCGCTTTCGTGGCAAGCCGGTGATTTATCTGCTTGGAAATCACGAGTACTACGACGGTCGAACTGACACGACACTGGCCGAAGCGCGCCGTGAGGCCGAAGGAAGCAATGTCCATCTACTCGACGGTGACGAGCTGGTGGTCGACGGTGTGCGCTTTCTCGGTGCGACGCTGTGGACCGATTTCGCGCTCGCCATCGAGACCCCTGAAGGGCCGGTCAGCGATGTCGGGCGCGCCATGAAGATGGCGACCAATCTGCTGAACGACTACGCGCTGATCCGCACGTTCGACGAGGCGGCAGAACCCAATACATGGCGCGACAAGCAAGGAAGAAAGCTCCAGGCGGCGGACACGCTTCGGATTCATCAGGCGCAGCGCGCGTGGCTGCGAGACAGGCTTTCGGAACCGTTCGCCGGACCGACGGTGGTGGTGACGCACCATGCTCCTCATCGCGGCTCACTGGCGCAGCGCTACGCCGATGACTGGTCCTCAGGCGCCTTCGTCACCGAGCTTCCGGATACATTCTTTGAGGTGCCCGCGCTCTGGATTCACGGCCACACGCATCAGTCGTTCGACTATGGAGTCCGCTCTTGCCGAATCGTGTGCAATCCGCGCGGCTACGTGAACTGGAGTGGGAGGATCGAGAACAAGGCGTTCGATCCTGGGCTGGTCATCGATGCGAACGCTCTTGCCGGAGACAATGGTTCGTGAACTGATCAGCCCATCCGATCGCGCACGGAGCTCCGTCATCGCCGATGCTTGAATAGCCACACTCGTTCCGTTTGCGGACGGCCTCTGTTCCCCCAGGCGGGCTCGCGCGTGCGCAAAGAAGCAGCGGCTGCAAGAGCCCGCCGCTGCTTGCGGCTCGCCGGAAGATCAAGATCGTCGAGATCCCGGTCTCAAGTCCAATTGGCGGCCAGGACCGGGGCCAGACTGCTTTGGTAGCCGGCAGGCAAAGTCGTCTGCCCTGCCGCCGGCGGTGCGAACGCAGCCATCGCCTGCACAAGGTTCTGAACCTGGCTGTCCAACAAGGTCTTGCCTCCGGCCTTGAACTGCTCGACCTGATACTGGTCGCCCAGATACCAGTTGCTCACGGTAAATTTGTCGGCAGAGCCGATGATGCTGACCTCCAGGTTGTTGCCCACTTTCTGGAACCACAACTGGTCGATTGCGATGTCAGAGGCGAACTGAGCCACGTCGATGTTGCCGGCCGTCGCATCGTTCTCCGTGATGGTGTCGATGCCATACCCACGCCCTAGTACGTAGATGTCGTTACCGAGACCTCCGACCAGCGCATCAGCCCCTGCGCCGCCATCGAGCGTATCGTTGCCCGCACCACCTGTCAGTCCGTTGGCAGCCGCATTGCCCGTCAGAATGTCGTTGTAGCTGCTACCGATCAGACTCTCGATGTTGAGCAGCGTATCCGATCCAGAACCACCCGTGGCCTGTGCTGCAGTGGTGGCCAGGCTCACCGTCACTGCCGAAGCGGCATACCCGAATGACACGGTGTCTGTGCCATCAAGCCCGTCGATCACGTTGTTGCCAGCACCGGCATAGAGGACATTGGCCAGGGCATTACCCGTGCCGTTGACTGCGCCGATGGTGTTCAGGTAAAGATTCTCGAGGTTCGCACCCAGCGTATAGCTGATCGAACTGTAGACAGTGTCCGTGCCTTCATTGAGCAGTTCGGTGATTGCATCCCCTGCGTTGTCCACGTAGTAGCTGTCATTGCCGACACCGCCACGCATCACATCCGCGCCTGCGGCTCCGTTCAAGACATTGGCACCACCATCGCCCGTCAGGGTGTCGTTGAAATTGCTCCCCGTCAAAGACTCGATGCCGACCAGCGTGTCCGTTCCCGAGCCGCCCGTCGCTTGTGCCGCCGCGATGGCCAGGCTCACTGTTACCCCCGAGGTGGCATAGATGTAGGAGGCGGCGTCGACGCCATCGCCTCCCGTCAGAACGTTGTCGCCGTCCCCCGCATACAACGCATTGTTCAGCGCATTGCCTGTCGCATTGATTGCGCCTGTGGTGTGCAGCCGGAGGTTCTCCACATTCGCAGCCAGGGTGTGACTGACGTAGGCATAGACCGTATCGATCCCTTCGCCTGCCAGCTCCGTGACCACGTCGCCGGCGTTGTCGACGTAGTAGGTGTCATTGCCAATGCCGCCAACCAGGGTGTCAATGCCGGCACCACCGTTGAGCGTGTCGTTTCCAGCACCGCCGTTGAGCGTGTTGTTGGCGGCGTTGCCCGTGATGGCGTTGTCCTGGGTGTTACCCGTGCCGTCGATGGCAGAAGTACCAGTCAGCGTCAGGTTCTCGACGTTCGCGCCCAAGGTATAGGTCACGGTACTCTGTACGAGGTCCGTTCCCTCATTGGTCAGCTCGGTGATAACGTCGCCCGCAGCGTCGACGACGTAAGTGTCATTGCCTGCACCTCCGATCAGCGTGTCTGCGCCAGCACCACCACTGAGCACATTGGCCCCAGCGTTGCCGGTCAGCTTGTCGTTGTAGGCGCTCCCCGTCAGGTTCTCGATGTTGAGCAGCGTATCGCTGCCGGAACCACCGGTGACCTGAGCGGTTGCGACCGCAAGGCTGACCGTCACGGCCGAAGTGGCATAGCCATAGGAGACGGTGTCAATGCCACCAAGGCCATCGATCACGTTGTTGCCGATGCCGCCGACACTCACCACGTTGTCCAGTGCGTTGCCCGTCGCGTTGATTGAAGCCTGCGTGTCGATGATCAGGTTCTCGACATTGGCGCCCAGCGTGTGGGTGACCGTTGCCCTCACGGTATCAGTGCCTTCGCCGGTCAGTTCCGCTACCACATCCGACGCATTGTCGACGTAGTAGGTGTCATTGCCGATTCCGCCGACCATTGTGTCCGCTCCGGTCGCGCCGTTGAGAGTGTCATTGCCGGCGCCACCATTCAAGATATTGTTGGCAGCATTGCCCGTCAGAACGTTGTCGAGCGCATTGCCCGCGCCGTTGATGGTCTCAGCTCCAATGAGCGTGAGGTTCTCAATATTGGCGCCAAGTGCGTAGCTGACGCTGCTTTGAACGATGTCGGTCCCCTCATTGACAAGTTCGGTCACCAGATCGGCAACGTGATCAACAAGGTAGATGTCGTTCCCCGCACCACCAGCGAGCATGTCGATGCCGGCGCCGCCGTTGAGCGTGTCGTTACCTGCGCCACCGAGCAGAGTGTTGTTTGCAGCATTCCCCGTGAGCAAGTTGTCCAGGGCGTTTCCTGTTCCGTCGATTGCTTCTGCGCCGGTCAGGGTCAGATTCTCGAGGTTCATACCGAGCGTGTAGGTGATGGTGCTTTGCACCAGATCTGTCCCCTCGTTTGCGAGTTCGGTGACCACATCGCCTGTGTGGTCGACAACATAGGTATCGTTGCCTGCACCTCCGATCAACGTGTCCGCCCCGCTTGCACCATCGAGCACGTTATCCATCGCATTGCCCGTGAGCTTGTCGTCGTAAGCGCCGCCAGTGAGGTTCTCGATCTCCACCAGCGTGTCGCTACCGGAGCCGCCCGTAGCTTGCGTCGTCGTCATCGAAAGGTTTGCGGTGACGCCGGAAAGCGCGTACTGATAGGAGACCGTGTCGACTCCGCCCAGGCCATTGAGCACGTTGTTGCCGGCACCCGAGAAAAGGACATTGTTTGCCGCATTGCCGGTGCCGTTGATGGCTGCGCCACCAGTGAGGAACAGGTTCTCGAGGTTCGCGCCCAATGTGTAGCTGATGGCGCTCTGCACGAGGTCCGTGCCTTCGTTGGCTAGTTCGGTGATCACGTCGCCTGCGACATCGACCACGTAGGTATCGTTGCCTGTACCGCCAATCAATGTGTCGGTACCCGCACCTCCAATGAGGGTGTCATTTCCAGCTGCACCGGTCAGGGTGTTATTGGCGGCGTTACCCGTGAGCACATTGTCCAGGGCGTTGCCCGTGCCGTTGATGACCACCGTTCCCGTCAGGGTCAGGTTTTCTACGTTCGCGCCCAATGTGTAGGTGATGGCGCTCTGGACAAGGTCCGTTCCCTCGTTGACCAACTCGGTAACGACATCGCCGGCTTCGCCCACAACAAAAGTGTCATCGCCCGTGCCGCCGATCAACGTGTCATCGTCCGCACCGCCGTCCAGAAAATCATTGCCTTTACCGCCATTGAACACGTTGCGACCAATGCCATAGGTAGTAAAGACATCGTTGAAATCACTACCGATGAAATTCAGGATGTTCCAGGTTCTGTTGCTAAAGTTGTCTTCCCCGAGTATTTCGCTGTATGGTTGGTCATCGTAGTATCTTGTGCGTTCCTCTAACCGAAGGCGAATTCCCGTTGTCATCTGCGCGTAGGACACGGTGTCATGGCCGGCCCCGTAGATTCCCTCGTCGATGTAGCCTCCGCTTGAGATCCCATAATCTCGCCCGGTTACGATAAAAGTGTCATTGCCCAGTCCGCCCTCCAGGCTGCCTCCCTGTTCGCCGCCGATCAGGGTGTCTCCGGCATCCGTCGCGCTGATTCGAGTGATGTGCATTTGGCCATCCGATACAGGAACGCCTTTGAGGCTGTGCACTCCACTCGCAAACTCTCCATACCAAGCGCTGGCCGCGCCGCTCAGGTTGGAGAACAAATCCAGTGTTACTGGATTCACGCCCATCAAAGTGACTCTTTTTCCGTTCTTTTCCAGAACGGTGTTTCCATTCCCGTCGCCCTTGATGGTCACGCCGCCCCAGTTGTCCTGCATGAATTGAATCCGGTCGCCGCCGGCGCCAACCTGAAAACCATGGACCGTGATGTCTCCAGTCACGCTGGTGACCGCAACGTTATCTACTCCCGCGCCCAACACAAAGGTCTGCGTGCCTCGATTACCCAGTAGCAGGTTGTAGCCGCTGCCCACGGTGATCGTTTGGCCGCTTTGCCCCACGTACGCTTGGGTATACCCATTGGATTGAGCGATTGCGCTCAGCATCTGGTCACCGGTGACCTTCAGTGCAGCAAGGGGCTGCAAGATCGCCGAATAGGCACGGAAGGCCTCTGCCGCCATCGAGGCATCGGCACGCGTAAGGAACGTCGCGCCATTGGACAAGTGGTTGCCGAGGTTGAGGTTCTGCGGAACGACGTCGTTCAACTTGGCCTGGATGGCGGGCAAGCGAGCTGCCATGGCGTTCAGCTGATCCTTGATATCAAGGTATCCGACGATGGCGGTGTTCCAGGCCGCCGTCGCACTTTCCGCTGCGGCCGATGCGCTCGTACGTGCGCCCACGCTTTGTGCGGCATTGGCCACCTGTGCCTTGGTCTGCGCATCACTTTGGCTGTTGGCCGCCGCTGCAATGGCGTTGGCGGTCGCCACCTGCCCCGATCTCAGTGCACCGATGCCGCTCAGGACATCGATGATGTCCGTGGGCGCAGTATTGATGATGCGCCAAGGGGCGGGAATGGTGGTCCGGTCGCCGCCGGCGGGGCCGAGGTAGTAGGCGATCTTGTCGTTGAGGCCTGCCTGAGGCAGACCTGCCTGGACAGCCCAGGTCATCTTTCCCCGAATCTCCAAGGCGGCCTGACTGAAGGGCCCTTCACTTGTGGGCAGCACGAATTTCGATCGCAACGAGTCGATCGCAGCCTGCTCTGGCGCGGGGAGCCCTTGTATCGATGCCGCGATGGCCCTGGCTTGACCGGCTGCCATTGCGGCATAGCCCTTGCCGGCATATTCGGCAAAGGCCAAGGCCGCAGCGGATATCGGCCGAACGCCGTCCTTGAACACCGGCAAATCGGTAGCTAAACCGACGTCGCTGATGGTGTGGAGTTTGCCGTCGGCAGTGGAATAGCTGGCCTTGGTGAGGATCGTGTTGCCGTTGACAGTGCTGTTGACGGCCTGCGGGTTCAGATTGATGGATGTCACGCCCAGGCTGACAAGCGAGCGCAGTTCGCCAACATCTGTTTCGCCATCCTGATCCGCATCGACCCAGACTTGCAATTCGCCGAAGTAGCGCTTTCCTGTAACGGCATTGACGCGAGACGTTGCGGCAGAAAGAGCCGTTGCGCCCGCGTTGGCCAAGGTCGCCAATGCCTTGAATCCGTCCTGATTCGCTGGAGGGGCGCCTGAGACTGTGAACTTCTGGCCGAACCACTCGGCAGCACTGTCCACAACGCCGTTGCTGTTCTTATCGAGCACAAGAATCCCGTCCCTTGGCCCCACCCAGCCGACCGTTTGCACTATGCCGGTCGCATTCGCATCGAACGATGCGTTGCTGCGGTCTATCGACACGAGGTCCAGTCCGTCGTCATTCAGGTCGAGCACCAGAGGTAGGGAAAAGCCTGAACCGATTCCGATTGGTGTGACGGTGAAAACTGATGGCTGGCTTTGAAGCGAGTTGATGCGGCTCTGTGCGATTTGCGCCAGTCCTTGATTGGTCAAGGCTCCTGCAGTATTCAGAAGAAGCAACTGAGGAGAGACCTGCCCACTCAGGAATGCGGGTGCCCACCGGTCGGAAACGTAGGGCATGCCCATCCGGTTTGCCAGCGTGTCGAGCGATGCACCGCTGTCCCTGGCCGAGGTCACGCCAGCGACGTTGTCCCCGCTGGCGCTTGCTAGCGCCTGATTCAGCCGTCCCGTCGTGGCGTTCTGATTGGCTGCGGCATCGTTGGCATTGGAGGCGTTTTCGAGATTCGTGATGAAGGTAGCAAGGTCATTGCCCGTGTAGGTTTGACCATCCTGCGTCCAGGACACCGACTTCCAGTTGCCTTCGGCGTCTTGTGCATAAGTGCTCGAGACTTGACCGCTCGCACTATTTTGCTGAACTTCGAATTGCTCAGGCTGAGCAGAGCCTGGCAGGTAGGTACCAGTGACCGTAGTTCGTCCGCCCTCTGGAAGACCAGGAATGATTTCGGTTCGCTTGAGCAAATTCATCTCTGCGTCAAACAATTGAACGACTTCTCTTCCAGAGTTGTAATTGACACTATTTACGAGTGTCGCACCGCCTTCGAGGACGGTCGTAGTGATAAGCGAATTTTGACGCGGCCCGACGCCGACTTCCGCATTGGCAGGGCGAGGGTCAAAGCCCTTCGTCACAGAGCCAGAGGCGGTATTGACCGTGACGCTCCAATGGCCGTCATTTTCTTGATTTACGCGAGTGATTTCCTTAAATTCGAAACCCGACCATCTGGCTGCATACTCTCTGAGATTCAATTCAAAATATGAAATTTCGACTGCCGTCGAGGGAGGGCGTCCAAGATAAAAATCTTTTGCAATTAATGCTGATTGATTAAATTTTTCCAGCGTACTCAAGGCTGAGTTGGCTTGAATGGAAGCCAAAATCGTGTCCAAGCCTTTCGGGGAGTTGTCTCCGCCCACATAGTAATAATCTTTACCAACCGTCAGCGTCTGTCCATTGACGACAAAGCTCCTCCCCTGCAACTGAGAATCTGCAATTGCTTCGACTGCTACTGCGCGAGCTTCTGTAATTCCACGCGCAATGCTGTATTCGCCTGGGGTTGAGTATTTGTTTATGTCAGGCAATCCCACCAAAGGGTCGCGCCAATCGGCTTCATGCTTTCCTTCGTGCGCTCCAATAATTGCAATGCGCAGCGCGCTATAGAGGGTTTCAAAGGGGGTGCCAATCTTAAAATCATCTTGCGAAAAATGCTGGCCAACGGGAAGACCTGGAATTGCCCCAGGATTAAAAAATACGCCCGTCCTCGTTCCAATGAAAAATGGATGGTTGTTTGCCGCCGCAGCCTCATAGGTCGCAATCAACTCCGGAGAGGAGTTGATGATGTCTATGTGAAGTTGGGTCCACTTTGCTGATGTCGATGTTACGTCACTATTTACTTGAAAGAGGGCTTGTCCATTTGCCATCTTTGTATTCAGGGATAGCGTCATATTTATCACCTTATTGGTAAATTTCCGAAGCAATAACTGACTGCAGGCATCCATCCTTTTCGCCTACAAAAAAGGAAACGACTTGCTCTCTGGAATCATATTTCCGGGAAACCCTGTATATTGAAGGCCAATTGTCTGGCCTGACTCCAAAAACAACTCTGGTTGGAACAACCTCAAATACTTCCATAAATATTCTTTCGGCCTGCCATTTTTTCACGCAGCCAGGAATTGGAAATGAAACATCCAATATTCTCTTGTTGTTATCCATGGTCCATTTCTTCAGCCCGACCACCCTCCCGGAGAACAACCCCTCGTCCATCTTCACCGCCTCGTCATTTCCATACGTGAACTCTTTCGGGTTTTGGGTGTTTTCAGGGAATTTTGCAAATTCGTAGCCAATTCTATTTTTATAGAATTCAGCACTCCCTAGTTGGCCTGCATCCAGCCCTTCCTTTAACGCATGAAGCAGCTCTTCTGGAGTCCTCACTTTTTTTACAGGCAGCCTTGAATTCATCGAAGAAAGCGTACTTACTGTGCAGCCGGGGAGAGGTATCAAAAAAAATCCGCCAACAAGAAGGCAGCTCAGTAGCTGGGCGCCAATTTTTGATGAGAAGCCTGTTGGCCTTGGTTCGTTGATTTTTTTGCGCATTTGATTTGATCTTGGAAATTGGAGATCTTCTGCTCTACAAATCGGCCCATCGATAATTTCTCGCCGCTCGCGAGAAATTTACTCATCTTTCTCTAAGGCCCTCCGACGTCGCGCGCTGAACAGGGCTCAAAAGAAATTCAATAACTCTTCGCTTGCCCGTCTTGATCTCCGCCGTGAGATTCATCCCCGGACTGAGCTTGATCGGCCTGCCATCCACATCGATGGTCGTGGCGCCCAGGCTCAGCGTCACCGGGAAGATTGCCCCACGCTTCTCGTCATTCACCGCGTCCGCAGTCACTGTCTTCACGGTCGCATTCACCGTGCCGTAGCGCGTGTACGAAAAGGTCTCCAGCTTGATCGTGGCTTCCTGTGCCGGACTCACGAAGCCGATGTCCTTGTTCTCCAGCGTCACCTCGGCCGTGACCTGCGCGCCGTCGGGCACGATCACCATGAGCGGTTGCGCTTCCGTGACCACGCCGCCTTCCGTGTGCGTTGCCAACTGCTGCACCGTGCCCGCCACTGGTGCCTTGAGCGTCGTGAGCCGCTCGCGCTGCCCGGCCTTGGCCAGGTCCTGCGTGCCCTGCTGTCGCTTGAGTTCGGCCGCGGCTTCCCGCGTTCTCAGGCTGTGCTTGGTCTCCGCGATGTAGGCCGCCCGTGTGTTCTCGCTCTCACGCAGCGTCGCATTGGCCTCCGCCAGCCTCGCGCGCTGCGTTGCCAGGTCACGCTCCAACTCGATACGTTCCCGAGTCCGGTCCTGGTTCGCATGGCTGGACATAAAGCCCTGCTTGGCCAGTTGCTGGAAGTCGGCCTCTCTCTGCTTGGCAATCGGCACTGTGGTCTCCAGCTTGGCAACCATCTCGCGCACCGTGGCAATCTCGGCTTGCCGACGAGCGATCTCAGCGGTTGCCTTGGCCAGCTTGGCGATGATGTCGCTCCACTCGTCGCTCAGTTGCGCCTTCGCGGCATCTGCATCGACAGCCGTCCATCCGGAGGGGATGTCCTTGCTCAGTTCGGGTGAACGTACGGTTGTCGGCACATTGAGCGCCAGCAAGAGTGCCCTTGTGCGCAGCACTTCGGACTGCATCGACTTCAACTGCTCGTCGATGCTGGTCTTGTCGGCATTGGCTGTGGTGGGATCGAGCTCGACCAGTGCCTGTCCTGCCTCGACATGGTCCCCGTCCCGCACCAACACCCGCTTGACCACGCTCACCTCCAGCGGCTGGATGATCTTGGTGCGCTCGCTCACGATGATCTTGCCGGGTGCCACTGCCACGATGTCGACCTGCCCGAAGATGGACCAGGTCAAGGCGATAAGGAACAGCGCTATCAGTGCGTAGGCCAGCCGCCTGGGTGCAGGGTGAACCGGCGTGTCCTGCAGGCTCAGGGCTGCCGGCAAGAAGGCGGCTTCATCGGTCAGGCGCTTCGGCCCAGCCAGTTCGTGGCGATGCTTCCAAGCGGCCTTGAAGATGGCGCTGTAGCGCCCCAGCAATTCGAAGACCGGATGACGCATGTCCCGCGAGGCTCGTACATGGGGCGCATTGGCCGCAGGAGCGGTGGTGGAAACTTCCGGCGTCATACGGTTGCCCCCGATCCAGCACCTTCGGTCGGATGCCCACCGCCCTGCATGTTCCACAGGTGGGCATAGATGCCCTTGGGCCGGCTCAGCAGGCTCTCGTGCGTGCCGCCTTCGACGATCTTCCCCTTGTCCATCACGATGATGCGATTGGCATGCCGCACGGCACTCAAGCGGTGGGCAATGATGAAGACGGTGCGCCCTTTGCAGATGTGTGCCATGTTGCGTTGCACGATGGCCTCGCTCTCATAGTCCAGCGCGCTGGTGGCTTCGTCGAAGATCAGGATGCGCGGGTGCGTAAACAGGGCTCGGGCAATAGCGACGCGCTGGCGCTGCCCGCCTGACAGGCTTGCCCCTTGCTCACCGACCATGGTGTCGTAGCCTTCGGGCAGTTCGCTGATGAACTCGTGGGCACCTGCCAACTGGGCCGCATGAATCACGGCGTCGAGTGGCGCGGCGGGATCGACGATTGCGATGTTCTCGCGCACGCTGCGATTGAAGAGTGTGTTCTCCTGCAGCACCACACCAACTTGCCTTCTGAGTTGCGCCGCATCGATCAGGCTGATGTCGATGCCATCGACCAGCAAGCGCCCTTGCTCGGGGGTGTAGAGACGCTGGATCAGTTTGGTCAGCGTGCTCTTGCCAGAGCCCGAACGCCCCACGATACCGATGACTTCGCCGGGGCGCACGTCCAGGCTGACGCCGTTGAGCACGGGCGCTGCTTCGGGCCGATAGCGGAAGGTCAGGCCATCCAACGTCACGCGGCCCTTGAGGGTTGGGAGTTGTGCTGCCGTGCTCGGAGGTACTTCGGTGCGGGTGTTGAGGATGTCGCCCAGCCGGGCCATGGAGATGCCGGTCTGCTGGAAGTCGGTCCACAGCTGCGCCATGCGCATGATGGGTTGAGACACCCGCTGGGCGAACATGTTGAAGGCGACGAACTGCCCGACCGTGAGGTCGTTGTTCATCACGAGGTGTGCGCCGTACCAGAGGGTGGCGGCGTTGACGAGCTTGCCGATGAGGTTGACACCTTCGTGCGCCCAGCTCGCGAGGTTCTGGGTTCTAAAGCTGGCCGAGATGTAGGCGGCGAGCTGGTTGTCCCAGCGGCGCCCGAAGGCGGGCTCAAGCGCGGTGGCTTTCACGGTCTGGATGGCGCTGACGGCCTCCACCAGCATGGCCTGGTTCTCGGCGCCGCGCGCGAACTTCTCGTCCAGGCGCCGGCGCAGGATGGGCACGACCGCCAGGCTCAGGCCGAAGTACAGCGGCAGGCTCACGAGCACGATCAGCGTCAGGGGCACGCTGTAGAACAGCATGATGGCCACGAAGACGATGGAGAAAACGACGTCCAGAAGCACCGTCAGCGCGTTGCCGGTCAGGAAGCTGCGGATGTTCTCGAGCTCGCGCACGCGGGCAACGGAATCGCCGACGCGCCTGGCCTGGAAGTAGGCCAGCGGCAGTTGCACGAGGTGGCGGAACAGCCGCGCGCCGAGCTCCACGTCGATGCGGTTCGTGGTGTGGCTGAAGACGTAGCTGCGCAGGCCGTTCAGGAGGGACTCGAAGACAACGACCACCAATAGGCCGATAACGAGCACATCCAATGTCGTCATGCCGCGATGCACCAGCACCTTGTCCATCACGACCTGGAAGAACAGTGGGCTGACCAGCGCGAAGAGCTGAAGGATGAAGGAGATGAAGAGCACTTCGCCCAACAGCTTGCGGTGCTTGACGAGGCTGGGGATAAACCAGGAGAAGTCGAACTTGGCGAGTTCACCTGCAAGACTGGCACGACTGGTGAAGAGGATGAGTTCGCCGGTCCAGTGCGCGGCGAAGACGTCCATCGGTTCGATGATGGGACGTGCCGCTTCTGCCGAAGTGGCAGAGGGGTCCTGTAGCAGCACGCGCTGAGCGTCGCACTGGGCGAGGATGACGAAGCGCTGGGCGCCATCCTCACCGCGAAGCACAGCAAGAGCGGGCAGCGGTGTCAGGGACAGGCGATCAGGCGTGGTGCGAGAGAACTTGGCCTTGAGGCCGAGGTGCTTGGCTGCGCGCAGCAACGTGGCGGTATCGATCGGCTCGGAGGGTGTCAGACCCAGTTGATGCGAAAGCAGTGGTGCATCGGCTGCGATCTGGTGGAAGCGTGCGATGGTGCACAGGGCGATGAGAGACGGGTTCGCAACGGCCCCTGTCTCAGGGACCTCTTGCGGCGACGCGCCAACCTCCCCGTGCTGCTGTACGACCATCCCCCCGACGCCCATTTGAAATCCCTCGAATGTTCTTCTGAAACATCAAGATACTTCGGGGAAATGGACGAACCATGACAGCTTTGCGACGGAAATACGGCGACTCAATGGCAAATTGGTGACGGTTACAAAATCGATGAGAACGACCGCTTTGTTCACGAATGCCCCATGCCTCATATTTCCGGAGCTATTCGACTCGGTTGTTCTCGTCTATGCAGATCCGCAGGGGACTCTACTGCCGCGAGACGCCTAGAGCTCGCCCGAGGTCATAGGTGTCGAGCGCTGGTGTTCCGACCACCCCACATAGGGCGGCGACATCACTGCCTTAGCCTCGACATTGCACCGGGAACGTCTGCGCACCATTCACGAGAAGCCAGATAGTGCGCGTGATGCCGTCGCCAAAGGCAACACATGGGGAGCTGTTCGGAGGCTCAAGTCCCGAGGAGCGGCGCAGGATCCACCACGGCTACTTTCGCGATTGCGAAGAGGTCGCACGGCAAACCTAGGCGCCATCTTGGCCAAGACGGATCACATACCGTTCGGGTTCCCCCCTTCAGGGGCAGTTACGTCGTCAAGGACGGTCGACGTTTTGATGCCCTTGACATCAACGCCCTCCTAATCATCCGTCCGGCGCTTCTGTCCATGAACCTGCGTCCCGTCGACTTCAAGGCCAAACCGGTGCAGTGGGAGGTTGCCGCCGCTCGGGTCATTGTTCCTGGATCAATGAAACTGTCCATCGCGACCATCTCTCAGGACGCCGACGACTGGATAGAGTCAGCGTGCTAGCCCCCCCCGACGACGAGGGCATCGAACTTGATGCATTCCCACGTGCGCTGTGGCCTAGCAATCGCGAGCTTGGCATGCCTTAGGTCAAACCACACGCAATGCCCGCTCGCCATACGTCATGGAAACGCGTTACCTTGCGATGATCTAGTTTGCCTACATGGTGCCTACACGGCACCAGAAAGCAAAAAGCCCAACCTGGAAAGGTTGGGCTATCTACTTGATCCTAAAAGGAAAATTTGGTGGCCTGGGGCGGAATCGAACCACCGACACGCGGATTTTCAATCCGCTGCTCTACCAACTGAGCTACCGGGCCATTGTGTGCAGCCTTAAATTATACAGCGCTTCTGCGGCCTCGGGAAAGGTCCACACCCAATTGTTTGAGTTTTCTGTACAGGTGGGTGCGCTCGAGGCCGGTTTTCTCGGCCACGCGGGTCATCGAACCGTTCTCCATCGCCAGGTGGAACTCGAAGTAGGCCTTCTCGAAACCGTCGCGCGCGTCGCGCAGCGGGCGGTCCAGGTCGAAGCTCTGGGTCGACTGCGGACCCGCGTCGGCCACCGGCACGGCCGCCAGCGACGCCATCAGCAGGCTGTCGCCCGTGGTCGTGATGGCGGCGGCCTGGTGGGCGCCCGTGGGCGGCGGCACCACGCCGGCGGCGGTGCGGCGAGCGCTCTCGCGCGCCAGCCCCTGCTCCACCGCCTTGAGCAGCTTCTGCAGCGTGATGGGTTTTTCGAGGAACGCGAAGGCGCCGATGCGCGTGGCATCGACCGCGGTGTCGATGGTGGCGTGCCCGCTCATCATGATGACCGGCATGCTCAGCAGGCCCGCGGTGGACCACTCCTTGAGCAAGGTGACGCCGTCGGTGTCCGGCATCCAGATGTCGAGCAGCACGAGATCGGGCCGGGCGCGTTGTCGGGCCGCGCGGGCTTCGGCGGCGTTTTCCGCGAGCTCCACGTTGTGGCCTTCGTCATTGAGAATTTCGAAGAGCAGGTCCCTGATGCCCAGCTCGTCATCGACCACGAGAATGTTTGCCATGAGTGCTGCTTGTTGTATGCGCTGGTGTGTATTGATCCGCTCCCGATCCAGCCCCTATGCGCTGGATTCGCCGGTACTCAGGCGGACGAAGATTTCGAATCTTCGGTGTGAGCGACCGCTGCCCGCGGTTCGCCTGCCAGCGCGAATGATAGCGAGACTTGCGCCCCCGCCACAGCCCCGTCGACGACACGGTTGGAAAGCTCGATGCGCGCGCCGTGTTCGTCGGCGATCTTCTTGACGACGGCCAGGCCCAAACCGGTACCTTTTGTTTTCGTGGTGACGTAGGGCTCGAAGGCGCGCTTGAGGATGTTTTCGGCAAAGCCGGGCCCGCTGTCCTGCACGGTGAGGCGCACGCGCTGGCCCGAATCGCCCAGCCGGGTGCGGATGACGACCTCGCCCACCCGGCCCGTGCCGCTGGCGGCGGCCTCGGCGGCGTCCTGGGCGTTCTGCAACAGGTTGTGCACGACCTGGCGGATCTGCTGTTCGTCGCCGCGCACGGGCGGGCAGCGCTCGTCGAGCTCCGAGCGCAGCGTGATCGGCAGGTTCTCGGCGTGATACAGCTGCAGCACGTCGGCCAGCAGCGCGTTGAGGTCGACCGGCTTGAGGTCGGCCGCGGGCAGTCGCGCGTAGTCGCGGAATTCGTTCACCAGCCGCTTCATCGCATCGACCTGGTCGACGATGGTCTTGACCGACTTCACCAGGATGGCCTGCTCGGGCGGCTCGACCTTGCCTGAGAGCTTCATCTCGAGCCGCTCGGCCGACAGCTGGATCGGCGTGAGCGGGTTCTTGATCTCGTGCGCGAGGCGGCGCGCCACCTCGCCCCAGGCCTGCGCGCGCTGGGCCGAGACGATTTCAGAGATGTCGTCGAACACCAGCAGCCGCGCATCGCCCGGCAGCTCGGCACCGCGCGCGACGATGTTGATGGCGTCGTCCTGCTGCGGCAGGTCGTGGCCCGTGGCGTGCAGCTCGAAGGCGTGCTGCCAGTGATCGAGGCCGTGCTGCATGCGCTCGACCAGGAACTCGTCGAACTGCTGCTGCACCTTGGCGCCGAAATCGGCCAGCCCCGGCACATCGACCAGCGCCTTGCCTTCATAGGCGGCGAGCGGCGCGCGCAGCACCCGGGTGGCGCCCGGATTGGTGGACAGCACGGTGCCCTTGGCGTCGAGCACGATCACGCCCGAGGTCAGGTTGTCCAGGATGGTCTGCAGGTTGCCGCGGGCGGCGTCGAGCTGGTCCATGGTCTTCTCGACCGCACCGCGCGCGTCAGCCAGCTGCTGGGTCATGACGGCGAAGGATCGCGTGAGGCCGCCCAGCTCGTCCTTGCCCTGCAGCACGGCGGTGGGCCGCAGGTCGCCGGCGGCCACCTGGCGCACGCCGTCGGCCAGCACGAGCAGCGGCCGTGCGAGCTGGTTGCCGAACAGCACGGCCAGCAGCACCGCGCCGAACACGGCGAGGAACAGGCTCAGCGTGAGCGTGCCGATGTACATGCGCCGCAGCCCCTCGCGCGCGAGGGCCCGCTCCTGGTACTCGCGGTTGGCCTCCTGCACGGCCAGGGCGTTGGCGACCACGGCCGGCGGTAGCGGCCGCGTGACCTGCAGGTAGCGCGGCGCAGTGTCGAAGTCGAAGCCCGGGCGCTGCACCATGGCCAGCGCGCGCACGCTGGCACTCGACGGCGTGGCACTGGGCAAGGCGGTTTCCTCCAGGCCCTCGACATGCGCGACGGCGCGGTCGGGTCGCACCTGGCGGAACTGCTGCGCCGTCGGCCGCTCGGGGTTGAGCTGGAAGCGCGACGCGCCGGCGCTGGCCACGAGCTGGCCCGAACCGGTCCAGAGGATCACGTCGCTGGCTTCGAGCTGGTCGCGGATGCGCTCCAGCAGCAGCCCCGCGCTCGCGTCGGGCACCTGCGACAGCTGGGCGCTGGCGGTGCGGGTCTTGGCGGCGAGGTCGTCGGACAGCGAATCGAGCGTCGCCCGACCCAGGTTCAGGCCGGCATCGAGCGCGCCCTCGACCTTGACGTCGAACCAGCTCTCGATCGAGCGCGCGACGAACTGGTAGGACACCACGTAGACCAGCGCCCCGGGCACCACCCCCACGAGCGCGAAGATGGCAGCGAGCTTGATCAGCAGCCGGCTGCCGAACTTGCCCTGGCGCAACCGCCGCAGCAGCCGGAACGCGACCCAGCCGATCACCAGCACCAGCAGCACGGCCACCACCACGTTGATGCCGAACAGGCGCACGTAGTAGCGCTCGTACAGCGCGCGGTTGTTGGTGGCCTGGGCCAGCAGGAACATCAGCACCAGGCCGATGGCCGTGACCATCGCGGCGCCGACGCCCACGGCCCAGCGCAGCGCGCGCGAGCGGCGGGCGGCAGGCGTGGCCGCGGCGCCGCTGCGCGGCTTGCTGCTCACCGCTGCTTCTCCAGCGGCAGCCGGGCGGTGCGCTCGGCGGCGATGTTCCACTCGGCCTGCCCGACCATGCCGATCTGGAAAGGACGCGGCAATTGCGAGGTGTCGAGCCGGAAACGGAAGGTGACCTGGTGCAGCGGCTCGTCGCCGATTTCGGCGGCGTCGCCCAGCCGCAGCCGGCCGATGCGCTTGATGGCCTCGAGCGCGTCGCCGAGGCTGTCGAAGTTCTGGTTCAGCGAGATGCCGAAGCCGGCGGCGCCGGTGATCGGCACCGGCGACACATTCAGCCGCCAGCGGCGCGTGAGGGGCTGGTAGGCCAGTCGCATGTGGCGCGCCACCTGGGCGACCTTGCGGTCGGTCCAGTACCAGCGCTCCTGGAAGACCTCGGCCTCGGCCACGAAGTAGATGGCGATGCCTTTGTCGAGCACGTCTTCCACCAGCGTGGGCAGTTCGAACTGCACGGCCGCGCTCAGGTAGACGCCATCGTCGGCCTGCTCCAGGCGCATCTGGCTGATGGTGGCGCCGCCGGCACGGGCCTGGGCGGTGGCGGCGGCCGGGAACAGGGCCATCCACAGGGCCCAGGCCAGCCACAGGCCGGCCAGCAGGATCGACCGGCGGCCGTCAGTGCGGCGCGGGTTTTTCAAGCAGGGCGTAGAAGAAGCCGTCGTGGTCACCAGAGGGATTGTCCGGGACGCCACGGGCATTCGCCCCACTTTGAGGCAGCAAGTGTCCCGGGGACGGCAGCAAACGGGCGTCGGTGTTGCGTACAAGAAACGCATCAATTTGTTGCGAGCCTTCTTCGCGGAACACGGAACAGGTGCAATAAAGCAGCCGGCCGCCGGGCCGCACGAGCGGCCACAGCGCGGCAAGCAGCATCGCCTGCTGGGTCGCCAGCTGGGCCGTGTCGCTCTCGCGGCGCAGCCAGCGCACGTCGGGATGGCGCCGCACGATGCCAGAGGCGGTGCACGGCGCGTCCAGCAGGATGGCGTCGAACAGGGCGCCGTCCCACCAGTCGGCGGGACGGCCGGCATCGGCCACCACCACCTTGGCCTTCAGGCCGAGGCGCGCCAGCGTCTCGTCGATGCGGCGGCTGCGCACGGCGTCGACCTCCAGCGCGGTCACCTCGACGGCGCCGGGGCCGGCGCGTTCGATCAGGTGCGCGGTCTTGCCGCCGGGCGCGGCGCAGGCGTCCAGCACGCGCAGCGGCGCGGCGCCGGGCGTGGTGGGCAGCAGGCCGTCGAGCAGCAAGGGCGCCGCGAGCTGTGCGGCGGCGTCCTGCACCGAGCAGGCGCCGTCGGCGAAACCGGGCAGCTGCTGCACCGGGCGGGCCCGGGCCAGCTGCAGGCCGTCGGCGCCGACGCGCGTGGCCGCGAGGCCCACCGCTTCCAGTTCCAACAGGTACGCGGCCGGCGTCGATTGCAGCGCGTTGACGCGCAAGGTCATCGGCGCCTGGGCGTTGTCGGCCGACAGCACGCGCTGCCAGTCGCGCGGATGGTCGCGCTTGAGGCGTTCGATCCACCAGCGCGGGTGGTTCCATTGCGCGACCGGTTCGGTGTCGGTGGCGGCCACGAGTTCGTCGCGCTCGCGCAGGAAGCGGCGCAGGCAGGCGTTGATGAAGCTGGCCTGCGCCCGCGTCGCCGGGTTGCGCTTGGCGGCTTCCACGGCCTGGTCGACCAGCGTGAAAGGTTCGTAGGGGGCATGGTCGCTGTGCCAGGCCAGCGCGAGCGCGGTGCACAGCAAGGCGTCGGGCAACGGCGGCGGCGTGCGCTTGGCCAGGTGGCGGCGCAGCGCCTCGGCGCGACCGAGCCAGCGCAGCACCTGGAAGCCCAGGGCCTGCACGCCGGGGCGCAGCGCGGGCTCGACGGCCTCGAACGCGACGGTGCCCGAGGTGCCGGCGCGAATCGACGCCAGCGCCCCTGCGGTCAGTTGCAGTTGGCGCCAGAGCGGCGGTTGTTGCGGCGCCGAGGAGGCGCTGCCCGAAGAGGGGTCGGAGGAGAGATCTGCTGGCAAGTTGGAGCCGATGGTAACGGGCGAGAAAGACAGCACGCCGCGCGGTGGGAATGGAAACGAAGGCGTTACCCGCCTGTCGTCGGGTCAAGGCCGGTCAGAGCAAGGGCGCCGCCGGCCGCAGTCGCACGATCCAGGCCACCAGCAGCGCCGGGAACTGGGCGATGCCTGCGTTGTACTGCGCCACGGCCAGGTTGAACTGGCCGCGCGCGATTTCCGCCGCCGCCGACGGCTCGGGCCAGGCGATGGGCGCAGCCGGATCGGACGCGCCACCCAGGCCGGGCATCAGCGGTGCGGGCCGCGACAGCGTGCCGTCCGCGTCGAACACGGTGACCGCGCCCGGGTACTGGCGTCGCCATGCGGCGATGAGCACCTGCAGCGCGGTGGCCAGCGCCGCCATGCTGCCCGGGTCGAGCGGGCGCACCCGCGTCGCGCCGAGCAGGGTCGCGAGCTGCGTCGTGGCGGCCTGCAACGGCGCCACGGTGGGCGCGCCTTCGGGCGGCGTCTCGGGCCGGGGCGCGGCGGTGATGCTGGCCTGGACGAAATCGAGCTGCTTGCGCAGCGCCACGTCGAGCACGGCGTAGGCCTGGAGCACGGCGGCGCGCAGACGCACCAGCCGGTTGTACGCGCCCACGAACCAGAACAGCAGCAGCGCGGCAACGAGCCATCCGGCCAGCGAATCGGGCAGGACGCTCATCGGAAACAGAACCTCTTGGTCATCGGTCGGAACCCAGGAAACACAAAGAAAAACGCCCCCCGACCAGAGCGGTCGGGGGGCGTGGGCAACCGGTCATGCCGGTGATGCTAACCAGTTATTCGGTCGCGGCGCCTTCGTTGGCGTCGACCGTGCTGGTCGCTGCATCGCTGTCGCCGGAGCCGGCCAGTTCGGCAGCTTCCGACTCGGCGATGGCGCGGCGCTCGGCCTCGTCCATGGCGTCCTTGACCTTGCGGGCCTGGTGGTACGCCATGCCGGTGCCTGCGGGAATCAGGCGGCCGACGATGACGTTTTCCTTCAGACCGCGCAGCTCGTCGCGCTTGCCCATGATCGCGGCTTCGGTCAGCACGCGCGTCGTTTCCTGGAACGAAGCAGCCGAGATGAACGAGTCGGTCGACAGCGACGCCTTCGTGATACCCAGCAGCAGGTTGGTGAACGTCGCGGGGATCTTGCCTTCGGCGCGCAGGGCGTCGTTGGTGTTGAGCATTTCGCTGCGTTCGACCTGTTCGCCGGAGATGTAGCTCGTGTCGCCGATGTTGTCGACCACGACGCGGCGCAGCATCTGGCGAACGATCACCTCGATGTGCTTGTCGTTGATCTTCACACCCTGCAAACGGTACACGTCCTGCACTTCGTCCACGATGTAGCGCGCGAGTTCTTCCGAACCCAGCAGGCGCAGGATGTCCTGCGGGTCCGCCGGACCGTCGACCACGCTTTCGCCCTTGTTCACCACCTGGCCTTCGTGCACCAGGATGTTCTTTTCCTTCGGCACGAGGTCTTCGTAGACGCCGCCTTCGGGATCGGTGATCTGCAGGCGGATCTTGCCCTTGGTCTCTTTACCGAACGACACGGTACCGGTCATTTCGGCCAGCATGCCCTTGTCCTTCGGCGAACGGGCTTCGAACAGCTCGGCCACGCGCGGCAGACCGCCGGTGATGTCTCGGGTCTTCTGACCTTCGACCGGGATGCGTGCCAGCACTTCGCCGGGGCCCACGTCCTGGCCGTCGCGGATCTGCACCAGGGCGCCGATCGGGAAGCCGATCGTCACCGAGTGGTCGGTGCCGGGGATCTTCACTTCGAGGCCTTGGGCGTCGATCAGCTTGACCTGCGGACGCACGACCTTGGCAGCGCCGCGGCGCTTCGGGTCGATCACGACCAGGGTCGACAGACCGGTCACTTCGTCCACCTGCTTGGCAACCGTGAGGCCTTCCTCGACGTTCTCGAACTGCGCCTTGCCGGCGAACTCGGTAATGATCGGGCGGGTCAGCGGGTCCCAGTTGGCGAGCACGTGGCCGGCCTTGATCTGCTGGTCGGCCTTGACCGTCAGCGTGGCGCCGTACGGCACCTTGTGACGCTCGCGCTCACGGCCGTGCTCGTCATGGATGACGATCTCGCCCGAACGCGAAATCACGACCAGCTCGCCCTTGCTGTTGGTCACGTAGCGCATCGTGGCGTTGAAGCCGATCGAGCCGTTCGACTTGGCTTCCACGCTCGAGGCGATGGCGGCACGCGAAGCGGCACCACCGATGTGGAAGGTACGCATCGTCAGCTGCGTGCCGGGTTCGCCGATGGACTGGGCAGCGATCACACCGACGGCTTCGCCGATGTTGATCAGGCCGCCGCGGCCCAGGTCGCGGCCGTAGCAGGTCGCGCAGATGCCGAAACGCGTTTCGCAAGTCAGCGCGGTGCGGACCTTGACTTCGTCGACGCCCTGGGCTTCCAGTGCTTCGATGTTGTCTTCGTCGAACATCTCGCCGGCCTTGAGCAGCACCGAACGGTTTTCCGGGTGCAGCACGTCGTCCGCCGCCGAGCGGCCGAGGATTCGGTCGCGCAGCGACTCGATCACTTCACCGCCTTCGACGATGGCGCGCATCAGGTAGCCGCCGTGCGTGCCGCAGTCCTGCTCGGTCACGACCAGGTCTTGCGTCACGTCGACCAGACGACGGGTCAGGTAACCCGAGTTCGCCGTCTTCAGCGCCGTGTCGGCCAGACCCTTACGGGCACCGTGGGTGGAGATGAAGTACTCCAACACGTTCAGGCCTTCGCGGAAGTTCGCGGTAATGGGCGTCTCGATGATCGAGCCGTCCGGCTTGGCCATCAGGCCCCGCATACCGGCCACCTGGCGAATCTGCGCTGCGGAACCGCGGGCGCCGGAGTCGGCCATCATGTAGATGGAGTTGAACGACTCCTGCTCGACTTCCTTGCCGTGGCGGTCGATGACCTTCTGCTTGGACAGCTTGGCCATCATGACCTTCGACACTTCGTCGCCGGCCTTGCCCCAGATGTCCACCACCTTGTTGTAGCGCTCGCCGGAGGTCACGAGACCGGAGACGTACTGCTGTTCGATCTCCTTCACTTCCTTGGCCGAGCGCTCGATGATGCCGTGCTTCTCAGCGGGCACCAGCATGTCGTCGATCGCGATCGAGATGCCGGCCTTGGTCGCCAGACGGAAGCCGTTTTGCAGCAGCTTGTCGGCGAACACGACGGTCTCTTTCAGGCCGCACTTGCGGAACGAGACGTTGATGAGCTTGGAGATTTCCTTCTTCTTCAGCGCCTTGTTGATGTTCGAGAACGGCAGGCCCTTGGGCAGGATCTCGGACAGCAGGGCACGGCCCACGGTGGTGTCCACGAGCGAGGTCGACGGCGTGAACACGCCGGTTTCCTTGTCCTTGGTGTACTCCGTGATACGCACCGCGACCTTGGCGGTGAGCTCGACTTCGTTGGCGTCGAGTGCGCGCTGCACTTCACCGATGTCGGAGAAGATCAGGCCCTCGCCCTTGCCGTTGATGCGGTCGCGGGTCGTGTAGTACAGACCCAGCACCACGTCCTGCGAAGGAACGATCGACGGTTCGCCCGAAGCCGGGAACAGCACGTTGTTGGAGGCCAGCATCAGCGTGCGGGCTTCCATCTGCGCTTCCACCGACAGCGGCACGTGGACAGCCATCTGGTCGCCGTCGAAGTCGGCGTTGAAGGCCGCGCAAACGAGCGGGTGCAGCTGGATGGCCTTGCCTTCGATCAGGATCGGTTCGAACGCCTGGATGCCCAAACGGTGCAGCGTAGGCGCACGGTTCAGCATGACCGGGTGTTCCTTGATCACTTCTTCCAGGATGTCCCAGACCACCGGCGTGCCCGATTCGACTTCCTTCTTGGCAGCCTTGATCGTCGTCGCGATGCCCATGGCTTCGAGGCGCGAGAAGATGAAGGGCTTGAACAGCTCGAGCGCCATCAGCTTGGGCAGGCCGCACTGGTGCAGCTTGAGCGTCGGGCCCACCACGATGACCGAACGGCCCGAGTAGTCCACGCGCTTGCCCAGCAGGTTCTGGCGGAAACGACCGCTCTTGCCCTTGATCATGTCGGCCAGCGACTTCAGCGCGCGCTTGTTGGCGCCCGTCATGGCCTTGCCACGGCGGCCGTTGTCCAGCAGCGAGTCGACCGCTTCCTGCAGCATCCGCTTTTCGTTGCGCGCGATGATTTCCGGAGCCTTCAGCTCCAGCAGGCGGCGCAGACGCGAGTTGCGGTTGATGACGCGGCGGTACAGGTCGTTCAGGTCGGAGGTCGCGAAGCGGCCGCCGTCCAGCGGCACCAGCGGACGCAGGTCCGGCGGCAGCACGGGCAGCACTTCGAGCACCATCCACTGGGGCTTGATGCCCGACTTGCGGAAGGCCTCGAGCACCTTCAGGCGCTTGGAGTTCTTCTTGACCTTGACTTCGGAGCCGGTCAGGTCGCCGCGCAGGCGTTCGATCTCGCTGTCGAGCTCGATCCCTTCGAGCAGGTCCTTGATGCCTTCGGCGCCCATCTTGGCGATGAACTCGTCACCGTATTCCTTGCGCTTGGCGTCGTAGTCGTCCTCGGACATGATGCCGAACTTCTTCAGCGGGGTCATGCCGGGGTCGGTGATCACGTACGCTTCGAAGTACAGCACGCGTTCGATGTCGCGCAGCGTCATGTCGAGCACGAGGCCCAGACGCGACGGCAGCGACTTCAGGAACCAGATGTGGGCGCAGGGCGCGGCCAGGTCGATGTGACCCATGCGCTCGCGACGCACCTTGGTCTGCGTGACTTCAACGCCGCACTTCTCGCAGATCACGCCGCGGTGCTTCAAGCGCTTGTACTTGCCGCACAGGCACTCGTAGTCCTTGATGGGGCCGAAGATTTTGGCGCAGAACAGACCGTCGCGCTCGGGCTTGAACGTGCGGTAGTTGATCGTCTCAGGCTTCTTCACCTCGCCGAAAGACCACGAACGGATCTTCTCGGGCGAAGCCATGCCGATCTTGATGGCATCGAAATGCTCATCGGGCGTGAATTGCTTGAACAGGTCGAGTAGCGATTTCATAAGACTCTTTCCCTTTTCAACTTAGGAACGCTCGAGCTCGATGTCGAGACCCAGCGAACGAATTTCCTTGACCAGCACGTTGAACGATTCCGGCATGCCGGCTTCGATCGAGTGCTCGCCCTTGACGATGCTTTCGTACACCTTGGTACGGCCTTGCACGTCGTCGGACTTCACGGTCAGCATTTCCTGCAGGACGTAGGCGGCGCCGTAAGCTTCCAGCGCCCACACTTCCATTTCACCGAAACGCTGGCCGCCGAACTGCGCCTTGCCGCCCAGCGGTTGCTGCGTGACGAGCGAGTACGGGCCGGTCGAACGGGCGTGCATCTTGTCGTCCACCAGGTGGTGCAGCTTCAAGAAGTGCATGTAGCCGACGGTGACGGGACGCTCGAACTGGTCGCCGGTGCGGCCGTCGTACAGGTATGCCTGCGTGCGCGTATCGGTCAGGCCCTTGAGCTTGGCGATGTCGTCCGGGTAGGCGAGCTTCAGCATGCCGCGGATTTCTTCTTCCGAGGCGCCGTCGAACACCGGCGTCGCGAAGGTCGCGCCGCTTTGCAGGTTCGCGGCCATGGCGAGCAGCTCGGTGTCGCTCAGCTGGTCGAGCTCTTCCTTGCGGCCCGAGCCGTTGTACAGCTGCTCCATGAACTTGCGCAGCTCGGCCACCTTGGCCTCTTGCTGCAGCAGGTCACCGATGCGCTGGCCGATGCCCTTGCCGGCCCAGCCCAGATGCACTTCGAGCACCTGGCCCACGTTCATCCGCGAGGGCACGCCCAGCGGGTTCAGGCAGATGTCGCACGGCGTGCCGTCGGCCATGTGGGGCATGTCTTCGACCGGAACGATCTTGGACACCACACCCTTGTTGCCGTGACGGCCGGCCATCTTGTCGCCGGGTTGCAGGCGGCGCTTGACGGCCAGGTAGACCTTGACCATCTTGAGCACGCCCGCGGGCAGCTCGTCGCCCTGCGTGAGCTTCTTGCGCTTTTCTTCGAACGCGAGGTCGAAGCTGTGGCGCGTCTGCTCGAGCGAGTTCTTGATCGACTCGAGCTGCGAGGCCACGTCGTCTTCCGCCGGGCGGATGTCGAACCAGTGGAACTTCTCGACCGACGACAGGTAGGCCTTGTCGAGCTTGGTGCCCTTGGCCAACTTGTTCGGGCCGCCGTTGGCGACCTTGCCGGTCAAGAGCTTCTCGATACGGTCGAACGCGTCGGCTTCGACGATGCGCAGCTGGTCGTTCAGGTCGAGGCGGAAGCGCTTGAGTTCATCGTCGATGATCTGCTGGGCGCGCTTGTCGCGCTGGATGCCTTCGCGGGTGAACACCTGCACGTCGATCACGGTGCCTTGCGAGCCCTGGTCCACGCGCAGCGAGGTGTCCTTCACGTCGGAAGCCTTCTCGCCGAAGATGGCGCGAAGCAGCTTCTCTTCCGGCGTCAGCGTGGTCTCGCCCTTCGGCGTGACCTTGCCCACCAGCGTGTCGCCCGGCTGCACTTCGGCGCCGACATAGATGATGCCGGATTCGTCGAGGCGGTTGAGCTGCTGCTCGGCCAGGTTCGGGATGTCGCGCGTGATTTCTTCGGCGCCCAGCTTCGTGTCGCGGGCCATGACCACCAGTTCCTCGATGTGGATCGAGGTGTAGCGGTCTTCGGCGACGACGCGTTCCGAGATCAGGATCGAGTCTTCGAAGTTGTAGCCGTTCCAGGGCATGAACGCGATCAGCATGTTCTGGCCCAGGGCCAGTTCGCCGAGGTCGGTCGATGCGCCGTCGGCCACCACGTCGCCCTTGGCGATTTTGTCGCCGCGCTTGACGATGGGGCGCTGGTGGATGTTGGTGTTCTGGTTCGAACGCTGATACTTGATCAGGTTGTAGATGTCCACACCGACTTCACCGGCTGCCGCTTCGGCGTCGTTCACGCGCACCACGACACGGGTCGCATCGACGTAGTCGACGATACCGCCGCGGGTGGCCGTGACCACGGTGCCCGAGTCGACCGCGGAAACGCGCTCGATGCCGGTCCCGACCATCGGCTTTTCGGGACGCAGCACAGGCACGGCCTGACGCTGCATGTTGGCGCCCATCAACGCGCGGTTCGCATCGTCGTGCTCCAGGAACGGCACGAGCGAGGCGGCCACCGACACGATCTGCGCGGGCGACACGTCCATGTACTGGATGCGCTCGGCACCCACCAGGATCGATTCGCCGGCTTCACGTGCCGAGACCAGGTCGCCGGTCAGCTTGCCGTCCTTGTCCAGGACCGCGTTGGCCTGGGCGATGACGTACTTGCCTTCTTCGATGGCCGACAGGTAGTCGATGTCCATCGTGACCTTGCTGTCGACCACGCGGCGGTACGGCGTCTCGATGAAGCCGTATTCGTTCAGGCGGGCGTACAGGGCCAGCGAGTTGATCAGGCCGATGTTCGGGCCTTCAGGCGTTTCGATCGGGCACACGCGGCCGTAGTGGGTCACGTGCACGTCGCGCACTTCGAAGCCTGCACGTTCACGCGTCAGACCACCCGGGCCAAGGGCCGACACGCGGCGCTTGTGGGTGATTTCGGACAGCGGGTTCGTCTGGTCCATGAACTGCGACAGCTGCGACGCACCGAAGAATTCCTTCAGCGCGGCCGAGATCGGCTTGCTGTTGATCAGGTCGTGCGGCATCAGCGGCTCTTGCTCGGCCTGACCCAGACGTTCCTTCACGGCCTTCTCGATACGTGCCAGACCGGTGCGGTACTGGTTTTCGGCCAGTTCGCCGACGCAACGCACGCGGCGATTGCCCAGGTGGTCGATGTCGTCGACTTCGCCGTTGCCGTTGCGCAGGTCCACGAGGATCTTGACCACGGCTAGGATGTCTTCGTTGGTCAGCACCATCGGGCCGGTCGACTCGTCGCGGCCGACCTTGGCGTTGAACTTCATGCGGCCCACGCGCGACAGGTCGTACGTGTCCGGGTTGTAGAACAGGCGCTGGAACAGGGCCTGCACCGCGTCTTCCGTCGGCGGCTCGCCGGGGCGCATCATGCGGTAGATGGCCACGCGGGCTGCGAACTCGTCGACGGTTTCGTCGATGCGCAGCGTCTGCGAGATGTACGCGCCCTGGTCCAGTTCGTTCGTGTAGATGACCTGGATGTCCTGCACGCCGGCCGTGCGCAGCTTCTTGAGCAGCGCTTCGGTCAGCTCGTCGTTGGCCTTGGCCAGGATTTCGCCGGAGTCGGCGTCGACGATGTTGCGGGCGATGACGCGGCCGACCAGGAAGTCTTCCGGCACGCTGATGTGCGTGGTGCCGCCCTGCTCGAGTTCACGCGTGTGGCGCGCCGTGACGCGCTTGTCCTTGGCGACCACGACCTTGCCCGACTTGTCGGTGATGTCGAAGCGCGCGACTTCGCCGCGCAGGCGCTCGGAGACGAACTCCATCTGCGCGCCGCTGTCCATCAGGCGGAAGTTGTCGTTCACGAAGAAGTTCGCGAGGATCGATTCCGGGTTCAGGCCGATGGCCTTCAGCAGGATCGTGACCGGCATCTTGCGGCGACGGTCCACGCGGAAGTACAGCATGTCCTTCGGGTCGAACTCGAAGTCGAGCCACGAGCCGCGGTAAGGAATCACGCGGGCCGAGAACAGCAGCTTGCCCGAGCTGTGCGTCTTGCCCTTGTCGTGTTCGAAGAACACGCCGGGCGAACGGTGCAGCTGCGAGACGATCACGCGCTCGGTGCCGTTGATGATGAACGAACCCTTGTCGGTCATGAGCGGCACTTCGCCCATGTAGACCTCTTGTTCCTTCACTTCCTTGACCACCTTGGACTGCGAGGTCGACGACTCGCGGTCATAGATGATGAGCTGCACCTTGGCGCGCACGGCCGAGGCGAAGGTCAGACCACGGGTCTGGCACTCACGCACATCGAACGCCGGCTTCGCCAGGTTGTACTCGAGGAACTTCATCTCGACGAAACCGTTGTGCGAGACGATCGGGAAGGCAGCGTCGAACGCGGCCTGCAGGCCTTCGACGGTGCGGTGCTTGGGGGCGATGCCGGCTTGCAGGAACGCGGTGTACGCGTCTTTCTGCATCTGCAGCAGGTAGGGGATTTCGACGACGCTGTCGCGGTTACCGAAACTTTTTCGGATGCGCTTGCGTTCGGTGTAACTGTACGCGGACGATTGGGCCATGAGAGCTCCGGTGCTTGAGATCTTCAGCGACTTGTCAGCAGTGCCGGGCGAACGGCACCACTGCTTGGCGGCTGGCCACTACCAGCCGTTGGCGGACGGCGATGCATTGCACATCGCCCGAACCAAGGGGTCTTCTGCAGTCGGGTTCAGAAGACACTCAAAAATCGTCTTGGCTTTTGCTATTTCATCGACCTTTCGGCCTCTGAAAGAACCGGCGCCAAGCCGGCTTTTGGGTGCGCTCTGAAAGCGGCAAAGGCTGGAGGGCCTTTTCAGGCACCTCCAGCCCTCTAGGGGGTCTGAATTACTTCAGTTCCACCTTGGCGCCGGCATCTTCCAGCTTCTTCTTGGCGGCTTCAGCGTCAGCCTTCGACAGGCCTTCCTTGACAGCCTTGGGAGCGGCTTCCACCAGGTCCTTGGCTTCCTTGAGGCCCAGGCCGGTGATTTCGCGCACGGCCTTGATCGCCGACACCTTGTTCGCGCCAGCATCCATCAGCATGACGTTGAACTCGGTTTGCTCTTCAGCGGCTGCAGCCACTGCGCCACCGCCGGCAGCGGGTGCCGACATGGCTGCGGCGCTCACGCCGAACTTCTCTTCGATGGCCTTGACCAGGTCGTTGAGTTCCAGGACCGTCATTGCGTCGAGCGCGGTCAGAAATGCGTCTTTATCGAATGCCATTTTTGTTTCCTAACAATTGGGTTGAATATTTCAAACGCGAGGCTCAAGCGGCCTGCGCTTCTGCCGGTGCATCGGCGACGGGTGCAGCTTCGCCACCACCGCGCTTCTCGGCCAGCGCCGCGAGCACGCGGGCGGTACGAGAGATCGGGGATTGCATCAAGCCCAGCAATTGCGCCAGCAGCACTTCCTTGGAAGGGATGTTGGCCAGTTGCTTCACGCCGTTGACGTCCAGGGCCTTGCCGCCAAACGCGCCACCGCGAATCACCAACTTGTCGTTGGTCTTCGCGAAGTCGGCCACCACCTTGGCGGCGGCGACTGCGTCTTCGGAAAAGCCGTAGATCAGCGGACCGGTCATCTGGTCGCCGACGACTTCAAATGCGCTACCAGCGACAGCACGGCGTGCCAGGGTGTTCTTCAGAACACTCAGGGTCACACCCTTGCTGCGAGCTTCGCTGCGCAGTTTGGTCATATCGGCCACCGTGATGCCACGGTATTCCGCCATCACGAGCGTTTGAGCTTTAGCGGCGAGGCTGGTCACATCACTGATGACCGCTTCTTTCTCACTGCGATTCAGACTCAAGGTCTACTCCTTTTAATGCGACCTTCGGCCGGGGCCTCGGATCGCGCTTCATGCAGCGACCAACTGTTTCGGAACAAAAATCAAATTCCTTGCAGCGGGATCGCCATCTGCGCTGGATACCGGAAGGATCGATCCGGCCATTAAGTGCAGCGCCCTGCACACCAGCGGTCTTGGATGGCCCGCGGCAACCGAAGCTGCCGCGACCCACCACATTCGCCCTCTCCTTGCGGGATCGGGCCAATCTCTTTAGCTTGCCGAGATGGTTTGCGTGTCCACGCGGACACCCAGACCCATCGTCGACGACACAGCCACCTTGCGCAGGTACACGCCCTTGCTGGTCGCCGGCTTGGCCTTGACCAGAGCGTCGATCAGCGCAGCGAGGTTGCCTTGCAGCTTGTCGTTGTCGAACGAGCGACGGCCGATCGTGCCGTGGATGATGCCGGCCTTGTCGACGCGGAACTGGACCTGGCCAGCCTTGGCGTTCTTGACAGCGGTGGCGACGTCAGGGGTCACGGTGCCAACCTTGGGGTTGGGCATCAGGCCACGCGGGCCGAGGATCTGACCGAGCGTACCGACGACGCGCATGGCATCGGGGGCAGCGATCACGACGTCGAAAGGCATGTCGCCCGCCTTGACCATCGCAGCCAGGTCATCCATGCCGACGATGTCGGCGCCGGCGGCCTTGGCTTCTTCAGCCTTGGCGCCTTGGGCGAACACGGCGACGCGCTTGGTCTTGCCGGTGCCGTTCGGCAGCACGACAGCACCGCGAACCACCTGGTCCGACTTCTTCGCGTCGATGCCCAGTTGCACGGCCACGTCGATCGATTCGTCGAACTTGGCGGTGGCGGCGTCCTTGACGATGACGATGGCGTCAGCCAGGGGGTACAGCTTGTTGCTGTCGACCTTGCCTTCGAGCGACTTTTGCTTCTTGGTGATCTTGGACATTTACACGCCCTCCACATTCACGCCCATCGAGCGGGCCGAGCCGGCGATGGTGCGAACTGCTGCGTCGAGGTCGGCGGCAGTCAGGTCCTTCATCTTGGCCTTGGCAATTTCTTCGAGCTGAGCGCGCGTGATCTTGCCGACCTTGTCGGTGTGCGGACGGGCCGAGCCCTTGTCCAGCTTGATGGCCTTCTTGATCAAGGTGATCGCCGGGGGCGTCTTGATGATGAAGGTGAAGCTCTTGTCAGCGAACGCGGTGATGACCACCGGCAGCGGCAGACCTGGCTCGACGCCTTGGGTTTGCGCGTTGAACGCCTTGCAGAACTCCATGATGTTCAGACCGCGCTGACCCAGTGCGGGACCGATCGGCGGGGACGGGTTGGCCTTACCAGCTGGCACTTGCAGCTTGATGAAGCCGACGATTTTTTTCGCCATGCTTTGCTCCTTGCGGGTGATATCGCCTTGGCTCTCGCCGCGGCTCCCCGGGGTTAAACGACTCTTCGATCAAGACCGCGCGCCGAGTCGGACAACGCGCAGCCGGAAACTGGCAGGCCCGCCCGAAGGCAGGCCATGGGATCAGGTCTTCTCGACCTGGCCGAATTCGAGCTCCACAGGGGTGGCGCGGCCGAAAATCATGACCGACACACTGACCTTGCTCTTCTCGTAGTTGACGTCTTCCACCGTGCCATTGAAGTCGGTGAACGGGCCTTCCTTGACGCGCACGAACTCACCCACGGTGAACTCGACCTTGTGACGCGGCTTCTCGGTGCCCTGCTGCATCTGGTTGACGATGTCCTCGACCTCTTTCTGCGAGATCGGGGCCGGACGGTTCTTGGCGCCGCCCACGAAACCCGTCACCTTGTTGGTGTGCTTCACCAGGTGCCAGCTCTCGTCGTCCATGATCATTTCGACCAGCACGTAACCCGGGAAGAAGCGGCGCTCGGTGGTGCGCTTCTGGCCGTTCTTGATCTCGACCACTTCTTCGGTCGGAACCAGGATGCGGCCGAACTTGTCCTGCATGCCGGCGCGGGTGATGCGCTCGGTGATGTTGCGCTCGACAGCCTTTTCCATGCCCGAGTAGGCATGCACCACGTACCAACGCAGATCAGGGTTGGCAGCGGGGGTCAGGAGAGGGTTCTGCTCCTCTTCCGGCGTGCTCTGCGTGGTTTCAACTGCGTCGTCGGTCATTATTTTCTCCAGCCCAGAATGAGGTCAAAGAACACCCATTCGAGCGTCTTGTCGGTGAGCCAGAGGAAGACGGACATGATCGCCACGAAGGCGAACACATAGGCCGTCATCTGCATCGATTCCTTGCGGGTCGGCCACACGACCTTCTTGACCTCGCGCCACGAGTCACGACCGAAAGCCCACAGCTGACGGCCATTCTCGGAGCTGCCGAAGGCGCCCACGGCCGCGGCCAGGCCGACCAGCAGCGCAGCCCATTGCACCAGCGAGCCTTGGCGCGACAGCAGGTAGAACGCCACGATGGCGCCCACTGCCAGCACCACCGCCGCAGCCAGCTTGGCTTTGTCGGCACCCGTGCTCACGGTTTCGATTTGAGAAGTGGCCATGTCGGCTGATTTCCTGTGGCCTCGCGGCCTTCAATTCAATGCGTCTCTTGAGACGCCGAAGCCCACCGGATCGCGATGGGCTTGTCGGGGTGCCACCTAGGTGGCAGGGGCAGTAGGAATCGAACCTACAACCTTCGGTTTTGGAGACCGACGCTCTGCCAATTGAGCTATACCCCTCCGGTACTCTTTACGCTCGACTTAGATGTCGAGGATCTTGGCCACGACGCCCGAACCCACGGTACGGCCGCCTTCACGGATGGCGAAGCGCAGGCCTTCTTCCATCGCGATCGGGTTGATCAGCTTCACGGTGATGCTGACGTTGTCGCCAGGCATGACCATTTCCTTGTCCGCGGGCAGCT